>NZ_PYMJ01000015.1 GCF_003025615.1 Photobacterium frigidiphilum
CGACTGCTTTATAAGTTGCTGGGCATCAAACGATGTCTTCGTGGAGGCTTGAGCCTAGTGCAGTGAAAGTTGCACGCTGGGTTCTTAGGGAGACGGCACTTGGCAACAAGTGTCGTCCACCCGACCATTGTGCGTTAGGTTAAATACTTATTCATGTCCTGTTAATACAGCTTTGCAATACTAAGAGTTATCCGAATGTGTGAGTATTAGCTTTGCGTTGTATGTGATTAAGAAAGATTACCTGATATACCCAGAAAAGACGAAATTTGGCTGTATATATAGCGTTAACTACCAAAAAAAGGTTATATTGTGAACGATTAAAAGCATGGATTAGGTTGTGCTACCAGCTTCATTGAGCGCTCTACGTTCTTCGAGGATGGCTTCAAAAGCATCATGGATAGGAGTTTCTTTATTAATGTTAGCTTCAACATGAATAACAGCTCCAGCTGCTTCAGCAAAAGCTTGTGCTGAGTTTGGTTTAGAGTGTGTTTCAGCCATCTTATTGATTATATCGGCAGTAGATACGTCTGCTTTTTTAGCTCGATTTAGAGCGTTTCTGTCTTTACGAAATGCGCTCTGTTGTGTGAGTGTTCTCATGATTCCCTCTAAATGTGTTTTGGTAATTTGACTTATACGCCCAGCAGAAAGGGTGTACTCTTTCGCTAGTTCTTTTTTTTTGTGTTCCTGTCCTAGATTTTTCTCGAACTTCTATTGTGCCTCAAACCGCTTTTTTCACGATGCGATTTACTCTAGCCGCACTCAAATCATAAATTTCAGCGACTTTCTTCTGTGGTAAACCAGAGTTAACCGCGTTTTTGATTTCAAGATCGCGTATTGCTCTCTCATGCTTTTGGGTAATACTTTTAGTCTTCTCAATTTGAACCTGCATACCCCTAAGTTTTCTTTCAAGCTCTTTGATTCTGTATTCATGATTGTCCATAATACGCTCCTTAACGATAGTTAATGTAATAAGTAGATAGTCAATAACCTAATGAAACAAAAGATTTTATTAAATCCCGTAAGCTAACTTCAATCGGCTATACGAATTAGCTTACTTTGATAAAAACCTTGTTCCAAGGAACGATACGGTTCTATTTTACGCCCCGATATTTTCCTTGATTTGGATAGAACTATGACGAAAAAGAGACTAGATAGTCCATTAGTTAACCAATGGCTCATTGAGTTGGATGCAGTCATTAGACATGAAGTATTGCACTACCTCGTTGAAAGTCGAGTCATCGAGGCTGGCGACTTATTCCTTGATCCATTACCTATGGCACTAGAGCAAGAGCTGCTTAGTGCCTTGCTTATTCATATGGATAAACTTTATGAAACTGAGGACGACACTGAGCTAGCAGAGCTAATAAGCTCGGTAGGATCTTTAGAGAGTCTGAATGCGACGCAACGCTTCTTAGATGAACATGATTTTTTCTTACAAGTAATTGAAAAAACCAGTTTCGAAGACTTAAGTAAGCAAGCACAAAACGCACTTACCAATAAATACCCGATTGCGATACGTACTGTAGAGTACTTGATGATACAAACAGGGGAAAATTGCCTGCCGCCATGCTTGAAGTCACCAAAGCTCAACGAATGCTTTAATATTGAAAACCTTTGGTTGGAGAATAACCTAGAAGAGATTCTTGTATTTCATACTGAGATAATCAAAAACCAGCGGAATGCCAAAAAGGTTAATCAAGACAAACCTAAACTAGTCACCTCAAATAAGAAGTATGAATTAATTGATATTAAAATTGAGAAAAATAACGATGAAATACGTTTAATCAGCAACTACAAGTTAGCAAAGCTAAACAATAAGCATCGACAACAGGTTTTAGCTTACTGTGAAGAACTGGTAAAACACCATATTGAGCAATACACTTCAACCCAAAATCAAACCGAAACTTCAGATATCCCGATACCACCACCAGAGAAGATGCTAGCGATATATCATCGGTTTATATTGCATTAAAAACATGAGTAAATACAAAGAGATAAAAGACTTAGAATATAACATGGAGTTTGATGGTTTCAGGAGTTTTATTAAAAGTCAACTATTTGATAAGTTTGATTTTTTACAAGAAGATTTTACGATTTGGCGCTCAAAAAATAATACAAAAGATGATTTAGATGATTTAGATGACTTAAATGCTTATATTTCCAACGTTTTAACCAAACGTATTAGTAAACATATAAATAAAACTCAACGTTTAATTAACGAGTATGAAGCGTTGTACTTTTCTTCCGAGGATGCCTAATTTCATTGGTAAGCAAACTAGCAATATTTTAGCCCTTTAATAGAACCCTCCCTGTCATTCATTTCAAAAGAAGAGCTTCGACTTATAAGTAATGTGAACTTAAATAACACCTGATTTGGCTGCTCAACATGCCCAGTAATGGAGACTTAGCATTAATTCTGCTAATTCATTTATTCGCTAATCTAGAAATGTACACAGCACGTTTATGTCCAAATCCGTTTTTGATATTGGCTTTCTTCAAAAAATTCTATGTTCGGTAATTTATGATTATCCAGTAATGGAAACTCCCTTGTTATTACGCTGTCACTCTTATTTTGTGTCATAAAACATACACGATTATTCATCTATCTATTTAATAAATGTTAGAGATTAATTCTGAGGTGACAGCCACATAGATACTCTAAATTCATAACCTATACGTCACAGACGGCATGGCATACGTAAATGGCACGCTGTTTTCTGATTGATGTTTTAGTATTGATTGCTAGTAACGATTAATTGATTTCGAAGACTGGTTTTTATGTTTTAATTGGTATTATTTATTAATGATAAAAACAGACTCTTAATGAAGATTTGTGTATGAACATTAGGGAAAGAAATTAGAGTACCAAAATCGGTAAAAACTGTTATTACTTTACAGGCTGTTTTGAAGGGCATGTTGCAAATAATTAGATAAGGTAGATCTAGCCAGTCATTGGCTTAAAGTTACGAGTAAATCACTTCAACATTGAATAAACGATTCATAAAGGCGGATCTCTTCCGCACAAGGATTTCACGTTCATCATGACGTAACCAACAATCAAATTGCCCCTTGTTCAACATCCGTAATGATTCGAATCCCTGGATAGTTGACCAGGCTCGCTTTCGTATTTTGAAACCGCCGGTGGCGACAACAAGCTTCTTAATAGGTGCATGATCAGATTCAATACCATTCTTGAGATACTTCACTTGTCGCTGTTCGACATCCGCTCGCAGTCGTCCCTCCTTCTTCAAGCGGGCTATCGCATTGGCGTATGAGGAATGCTTGTCGGTATTTAACGTTTTAGGCTGATTATCTAAGTCATAACATCTCAAGCAGCGCCTAAGAAACTGATACGCGGCTTCTTTATTACGTTTGTGAGAGAAATAGAAATCCAGCGTTACGCCTTGTTTATTGATAGCACGGTAAAGGTAGTACCATTTCCCTTTCACTTTGACGTAGGTTTCATCGAGCTGTCACGATGAATCAGTCCGGATGAATTGATGGCGACGTAACTTCTTACGTAATGCCAGTGCATATTCAATGAACCAACGATAAATAGTCGAACGATTAACCGAAATCCCTCGTTCTACCAGCATGTCACTGAGGTTTGCGTAACTCATTGGGGTCGAACCATACCAACGAAGGCACCAAAGAATGATTTCAGGGGCAAAGTGTTTCCATTTGAATTCGGGGTTGGTCATTGAGTCGCTAGATTAGATGGGAAAGAAGGAATTTTGAGCCTATACTGAATTTTTTGCAACAAGCCCTAAAAAATGAAAAAACGTCAAAATTTATTATTTGCGACAGAACCCAAAACCGCCCTCAGTAACCCGCATGAGTTGAAACAAAAACTCACTAATAAGAAAAATTTAATATCAAAAACACCGATTATGCCATACAAAAGGTGATTTTGTTCACGAGTCACAGTGTTAGGGATTGATCATACAAATGATTGTGAATAATATTATTTGGAAATCAAATGAGTTATTTTTATGCTGTCATTAAATACTTTAAATAGAACAATTTCACCAAGTACCCCTTATTGCCACAATAATAACATGGTGGCATGGAGTCTAGGTAATATTGTCGAAATATGTGCCAGGGATAGCAGGTATAAAAAAGTAGATATTCAATCTTTTTTACATTGGGTTAAACCTGCAATATTACACGGACAATATAAACTCTTTTATACTCAAGATAATATCAGATGCACAGGGTTTATTTTTTGGGCGTGGGTAAATAATGATACAGTTCATCGATACATAAATTCAAACCGATTTTTTTTACAACCTTCTGAATGGAATGAAGGACGTAACCTTATTATTGTTGACTATTGCGACTTAACAAAATCGTCAAACAACATAAGAAAGCTTTTTACTATAGCTGAATTAATTAATAAAAATGTGGATTCCATTAGTTATTGCGTAAGAAACGAAGTTGGTATACCTGAAAAAGTCAGGAAATTTAAATGATGAATATATGCACACATAAATTCCCCAACATAAATAACACTGTTTTATTTGAGAAAGAACTGCCTAATATTAGTTTTGTTCCATTTGATGCCTATAAATTAAAAAATGCAGAGTTAATATGGTTCAATAAAAAACTCGTAAAAGAATTAGGTATGTCTGTAAAAAATGCAGGAAAAGAAATTATAGATAATTATGCATATGTTTCTGATGGTTACACAAATACCAGAAACATAGATAATTTGGATAAAAAGATATTTCTTGCAGATAGATATGGGTCTCGATATGAAGTGTGTAATGGCGGAAGTGCAAGATGTGGTATTAATGGAAACTTTCAAATAAAGGGAATTGGAGCCAATCCTCTTGTTGCTATTAATATAGATGAACATCACTCTCATGGTAAACTCTGCTTATCAGAGGCTGTCAATGAGGCGATTTGGGGAGAAGTGTGTCATCAGCACCTTCCTCATGGAGCCGTCAGGACTTTAGCAATAATCAATACACACACAACAGTAAGAAGTTTTTACGGGCTTAATGAGACTAAAGTCTTACCATGCGCCTTAGCAATACGCCAAGTCGCCGTAAGACCTGCTCACTTTGAAAGATCAACATTTTTTTTCCCTGATGTAGCTTATCAAGAGTTACGCGATAATGATTGCGAACGCGTTAGACAAACTATTTCATTTTTACCTAAATTATTTAAATTGGATTGTAATAGTAAAAACGAATCTATATATGATGTCCTAATTACATTTACTGAAAAATTAGCCGAACAAATTGCAGTCTCTCGCATACAGGGTATACCTCATCGGTCATTAACTAGCTCGAATGTGTGCGTTGACGGAAGATTTGTTGACTTTGGAACAATTACTGCGCTTCCTGATTTCTCAAATCATATTTTTGGGAGCGAACAGTTTGGTGTTTGGAACGATCATTTGCTAATTATAAAATGGTTAAATCACTTAACGTTATTCATTAACAAGTACAGTGATGAGAAAATAGATAATGAAAAGTTCAACCATATAAAAGAAAACTTTATAAACAAGTTGAATACAACGGAGAACATTGAGTTATCTAGAGCATTAAGGCTTAAAGGTGTTAATTTCAATACCATCCAATCAATAAAACAAGAGCTTTGTAAAAATGGAAAGTTCATCAAGACCTTTGATGGCAGAGCAGATAAAGACCTTTTGGGTGAAATAGAACAAGCCGCAAGTAAATTTGGAATAAAGACCACCAGTGATATTAACTTTCCCTTAAGGAAATCCAAGTATTCACAAAAAGAAATAATAAATAACACATTAAGGAAAACAGCCGGAAGATCAATAAAAAACAAAGACATTGTAGAATATATAGACTCTTACATTAAATAGATATATGTGATTCTGTGTGGTGGTATCATTGCTTGTTTTGATGTTAGCTGTAAATTAAATCGAATAAAAGCATTTGAAATTTAACAACTACCTAAACATAAAAGTAACAGGTTCAATAAATGCGGGCAGCGCGTTTCAGCTGCTTTTATATGGAAAATTATAAATATGTTTTGTTTAAGCGATGAAGAAATTTCAATGGTTGATGGTGGTGGCGAAGGAAACCCTACAGGATACAGTCCTAGTGGAAGCTATGGGCATAGTGCGAGTTATGGCCATGGCGGAAATAGCGGCTACTCTTATGCTGCATCGAATAATGGCGGCCGCACAAGCAACTCCGATTTAAGTGGGCGCGGTCCATCTGTTGGTTGTGTTGGGAGCACAATAGCTGGAACCATTATGGGCATGTCTGGCGGACCAGGTTGGGGAGCTATGGGTGGTGTTGCTGGTGCATACTCTGGCGGTTGTTTTGGCGGTCATTAGTAAGTCAAAACCAATCTCATTCGAGGTTGGTTTTTAAATCCATTACACTAAATGACTGGCTGTTATTATTTATTCATCAACAAGTAAAATCAATTTTATCATGACACCATCACAAAAAGAAATATATAGAAAAGACTTTATTGCATCACAAGGACAAAAGAATGGTGATATATTAATTCCAGCCAGCTTAAATATAAGAGCATTTACTTCATTGTGTTTTTTTATTGTTGTAGCTATATTTCTTTTCATTTTTCACGGTGAGTATACTCGAAAAGTTAAATTAGAAGGGGTGGTAATGCCATCCACTGGTATCATTAAAATAACGACTAACACTGATGGCCAAATCATTCACACATTTGTTAAAGAAGGTGACAATGTTTATGCTGGTGATAAGTTATATCAAATCAGTGGAGAGCAATATGATCAATTTGGAAAAGGAATGTTAGCCTCGATGTCCGAATCACTTTCGAAGCAAACTGTTATTTCGCAACAGCAATACCAACAAGGAAAAAAACTAATTAGTTTAAAACTAAATGCATTAAAAGATAAAGAAATTAAATTGATTTTAGAACGAAAAAGCTCTAGATCTACATTGCAGTTAGCTATAAGCCAATCTAAGTTAAAAACTTTTGCAGAACAACGTTTTGAAACTCTAGCCAAGAAGGGTTTTGTTTCAGAATTGGATTTTCAACAAAAACAAATAGAGGTGGTAATTGCAAATGAAAATATTGAAGAAAAACGCCTAGCATTGCTACATACCGATAGAGAGTTGTTAGATATTAGGAATGAACTAAAAGAAATCGCTTTAGAAGTAAATAAAATAAAGCTGGATTTTGATGGTCAGCAGCAGGAACTTAGACAAAAACAAGTAGAATTATTAACACGAATAAATACAACAATTAATTCACCGGTTGATGGTTCAATAGCTGCAGTACTTTCCAAGCTAGGACAAAAAGTAAGTAGCAGCACAGTAATGCTAACACTTGTTCCGACTGATGCAAAATTACAAGTTGAACTTTATGCTCCAAGTAAAGCTATCGGTTTCATTGGTTTAGGTCAAAATGTCGGATTAAGATTTACCCCCTTCCCATATGAGAAATTTGGCATACAGCATGGAGAAGTTGTGAAAGTTTCTCGGGCTTCTCTATCTCCTGTTGATATGGTTTCAACAGTACCTATATCACTCAACCCAAACGAAACCTATTATCGAATTATTGTCAATTTAGATAAAAAAAGTGTTACAGCATATGGAAAAGAAGAACCGCTTCTTGTTGGTATGACTGTTTCAGCGGCCGTGGATCTTGATACTCGTTATTTATACGAGTGGTTACTTGAACCACTTTGGAGATTAAAAGGAAATATATAAATATGCAATATATCTCAAATCTAAATTGGGGGATAAAACGAAAACTAGAACTAATAAGACAGACAGAATCAGCTGAATGTGGTGTAGCCTGCTTAGCAATGATTGCAGATTGGCATGGTTACCGAACAAATTTAGCCCACTTAAGGACAAATTTTGGAGTGACACTGCACGGTATATCACTTGCCAGACTGATTGAATGTGCTGGATTATTGAAACTTTCTGGACGAGCTGTAAGCCTAGAGTTAAATGAATTATGCCAGTTAACTTTACCATGTATTTTACATTGGAATCTTAATCACTTTGTTGTTCTAAAAAAAGTAACTAGAAATCAAATTGAAATTCATGACCCTGCAATTGGGGCTGTTTGTATGCCCATGTCAGAGGTAAGCAATCATTTTACGGGGGTCGCCCTTGAGCTTACTCCATCGCATGATTTTGAGAAAAAAGATCTTAGAAAAAAAGTAAAATTATCAAGCTTAATAGGCAAAACTGTTGGGTTGAAATCTGCCTTATTTCGCATTTTTTTCTTTGCTTTTGTTCTGGAACTACTCGTACTTGCTGGACCACTAATGAATCAATTAGTTATTGATGAAGTACTGGTAGGTCTTGACGATGATTTACTTTCATTAGTGATCATAGCTATGCTCTTGTTGGCTGCATCACAAACAGTAATAAGTTTAGTTCGTCAGTGGGCAACAATTACCATGTCAGTAAATTTTAACATGCAGTGGACTGCCAATATTTTTCATCATTTACTTAGGCTTCCAATTGATTGGTATGAAAAAAGAAATATGGGTGGTATTTGCGCAAGATTCGACTCTATAAACACCATTCAACACACGCTGACTACAAGTACATTACAAGCATTATTGGATGCTATCTTGGTAATTAGTACGTTTACCATGATGATGTTTTACAATACAAAGCTATCTGCTATTGCTGTTTTGTCTGCGACTATTTATGGTGCATTAAGGTTCTTTTGGTTTGGAACTATTCGCCAGGCACAAGAGGATAGTTGGGTTGCTAATACCGAAGAAAGTAGCCACTTTTTAGAAACAATGCGTGGCATAGTCAGCCTTAGAGTTAATAATACACTTCCTTGGCGAGAATCTGCGTGGATGAACCTGAACGTCACTCGTCGAAATAAACAACTAAAGGAAGATAAGCTGTATATGATATATGATACAGCCAACACTTTAATAGGAAGTTTAGTATCAGCGGCTATTTTATGGTTTGGTGCTAAAACAGTCATTTCCGGTGAGTTTACAATCGGTATGCTCGTTGCGTTTATGTCTTTTCAATCACGATTCTCTATGAGTACCTATTCGCTAATCGATAAGATATTTGAGTATAGAATGTTAGATCTATATAATGAAAGGCTTGCTGACATTGTACTTACGCCAAAGAGTGATTTCAGTTTTGAACATCTAAGTTTGGATACTAAAAACTTAAATGATGATTCCGCTTCATCCAGCTCACCAGCATTAAATGTAGATAATTTATCATTTAGTTATGGAAAAGGTGAGAATGAAATCCTCTCGAATATATCTTTTAAAGTTGACCAAAACGAAGTTGTAGCACTAATTGGACCTTCTGGGTGCGGAAAGACAACGTTAGTTAAGCTCTTGTTAGGATTATACAAACCTAACAAAGGGGAGGTAACAATATTAGGTGTAAATAGCAGTAATCCAAGTTTTTGTAGTATAGGCAAGAAAATAGGGACAGTGCTTCAAGATGATGAGCTTTTTTCAGGCTCCCTATTTGATAATATAACATTTTTTTCTTCAGAGGCTGATCTATCGAGGGTTAAATACTGCGCAAAATTAGCAGAAATTCATGAGTATATCGAAAGTTTACCAATGGGGTATCAAACACTAGTTGGCGAAATGGGAAGTTCAATATCTGGAGGGCAAAAACAACGGCTCTTATTAGCAAGAGCATTATACAAAACGCCTAAACTTCTTATTTTAGATGAAGCAACAAGTCACCTCGATATCGAAAATGAATTAGCTATAAGTAAGACAATTAAGAAACTTAACTTGCCGGTTTTATTAATCGCTCATAGACCGGAAACAATTAAATCAGCTGATAGGATTGTTGAACTTGGTTTTAAAAAAATAAACCACAATCTCATGTAAAATAAATAAACTAACAACAACTTCATATAGGTGCGAAATGAAAACTGAAGAAAAGGCTCGTGAATACTTACTTTCACTAGGTGCAAGTAAGTCAGAAATAAAACCCTATCCAGTGCTGTTTTATAAGTTAACTGGACTTTTCGGAAAGCCGAGGTTATTTGAGAGCCCAATAAAGCTTTTCATTCTCCAAACAATATTAGGAACTATTTTTTGGGGAGGAGGAATGTGGTTGGTCACTGGGCTGTATCAGGTTGTTGACATTCGTACTCTATTTATCGCATCTTTATTTTTTGGTCTTTCCACTGGCTTGATATTAGGCATTCAAGTAAAGTTAAAAGCTAAAAAGCTAAACTTACCTGATTGGAAAAAATGGCAGGCTGATAATAATCATCGTAATTAACAACTCATTGTGGCTTTGTTGAAGCGCTCAGATAATGCTCAATTATTCCATTAACACTGAGTTCATGGTAAGGAATTTCAATATTCCTTACCATGGACATAGGCTGGCGGGGGCTGTTGCAATTAATTAGAGAATATAGAACTATCCAGTAATGGGGGATTATTACCGGTAAACAGCCTCAATATTGAAGAGACGATTAATAAAGGCGGATCTCTCCCGCACTAGGGTTTTACGTTCATCATTGCGCAACCATAAGTCAAACTGACCCTTATTTATCATCCGTAATGACTCAAATCCCTGAAGCGTTGACTAGGCGCGTTTTCGTATTTTGAAGCCACCGGTGGCGACAACAAGCTTCTTAATAGGCGCATGATCAGATTCGATACCATTATTGAGATACTTCACTTGTCGCTGTTCGACATCCGCTCGCAGTCGTCCCTCCTTCTTTAAGCGGGCAATCGCATTGGCGTATGAGGAATGTTTGTCGGTGTTTAACGTTTTAGGCTGATTGTCTACGTCGTAATATCTCAGGCAACGCCTAAGAAACTGATAAGCGGCTTCTTTATTACGTTTGTGAGAGAAATAGAAATCCAGCGTCTCGTCTTGTTTATTGATAGCACGGTAAAGGTAGTGCCATTTCCCCTTCACTTTGACGTAGGTTTCATCGAGCTGCCACGAAGAGTCTGTCCGGATGAATTGATGGCGACGTAGCTTCTTACGTAATACTGGGGCATATTCAATAAACCAACGATAAATGGTCGAGCGATTAACCGAAATCCCCCGCTCTGCCAGCATGTCGCTGAGGTTCGCGTAGCTCATTGGTGTCGAACCATACCAACGAAGGCACCAAAGGATGATTTCAGGAGCAAAGTGTTTCCATTTGAATTCTGGGTTGGTTATTGAGTCGCTAGATTAGAGAGGGAAAAGAAGGGATTCTGAGCCTTGGTTAAATTTTTTGCAACAGACCCGCTCAGACGGCGTACCGCCGTGAAAAATCAGAAAGCGACCCTGTGTGAATATTATCATTGGATCAAAGCGAAACGCTCATTGAAACTGAGCGAGTTGCTCCCGAAGTTAAAACGTAAACTGGTCGGATTTAGGAATTATTTTGGATTGCCGGACAATAGCCGAAGTATGTCGTAAAGATGCTAGGGTATTTCAATATTGTGCAGCCAAAAGTCAGCAAAAGATTCTTGCTGGTTGACTGGTACTAGGGTCGTGTTTAACACGAGTGAATATATAACTGAAGAGCCGGATGCGGTAATTCCGCACGTCCGGATCTGTGTGGGGTCGGTCTGGTAACAGGCCACTCTACCACGATTGTCAGTTCATCATTACGGATGTCGAACACGTAAGTGCTGATAAAATGTATGATACCAATGCGGTGTACCAAACATTAGAAGATCATCACTCTAAGAGGATGAGCAACCTGATAGGTTGCTTTGCTCTTGGCATTATCGGTTGTTCTATTTTAAATCGCTTTACTCACATCGGGATGCCCAATAGCTATCGAGTCGCCTAACCGTATCAAAAGACCACATAGTTTTAGTGCTGCAACAATGCCCCTTGGACAGCAATAGGGAAACCAAAAATTTTTATACGTAGAGACGGATGTCTAATGGCGGAAAAACTGTGGTTGGGAGCTATATGAAATACCCGCCGATGAACGTCGGGCACTTTGTTAAACTGAAGCATTTTTTTAATTTAAAGGATCAATTTTAGTAATGTGAGCCTTCTCATCCAGAGGTTGGTAAATATGAATCATTGCCGCTGCATTAGGAGCCATAGGATACACTGCTTTTGCATTACAGAAAAATTGGTAGTTCATGCCTGCAACTACCTGTTCAGCAAATGCAACAGGGTTGTAATCGACACCAATAAGACCAGATAAAGCAGTTTCAAATGCAGCTTGAGCCTGCTCCGTCATTTCAGAGCTGAACGTTGACCATCCACCACACGTAGTATTTAATTCTGACATATAATTCTCCATTAGAACATTTGATGTGAATATGGCTATGCTTTTAAAAAAACATAGTTAAATATCATCTGTTTTTTTACACATTCCTTGTACGTTCCGTCAGCCACTTTTTTAACCAATTTTAAAGTGGTGAGGGATCTCAATGAAGCGCCTTTAAAGGTCTACCTTCCCGTATATGCATAATGATTCATATTTGAAGGGGAGGATGTGATTTATATCACATGCTGGAATATGTATATAAGCAACTGCCGCTTTGATCTTGATGCTTTTTATTCGATTTGGCCTCTTACTTTGATTTTTACCATTCAGAATCCTCAATATAGCCTTGACGCGCGCCAATAATATGCGCATTGTTTTATATTGAATGAATCATTAGTGGTTCGAATATGATTCTTTTTCACCTGAAAAGAGTAGGAAATTACTATGAATGAAGCTGTCGCTATAAAGCAAGTCTCACCTTCCGAAGAGCTCGATACAGAATACAAAAACGCTATTGTAAATGTCAGCCGGTATGCACTTGCTGTGGCCAAAACGGGGATGCCATCTTTATTAAAAATGGACGTGTTTAAAGATTGGGATTTATATACTGAGCAGTTTTTTCGAACCAAGACTAGTGCAGACGTTTGGACTTCTAATATTGGAATAAAATTAGTTAACCTCCCCAGACAGATCAAGTCTTCTAACTCAATTATTGAGCCTGATATAGAATCCGCCAAAACACTATCGAGCCAATTATTAGGCCCTTTGACACTAGAGCAGCAAAGCTCTGTTCTCAGTACACTGAAATTCCAGCTTGGGATGATTGATACAAACATATCAATGATCGTGAGGCAGACTGCTGCATTAGTAGATTCGCTTCACCATTACAATGGTAGTTTAGAAACTCAAACGCAAGATTTGAACTCATTAACGAAGCAAACTTTAGCCGCGAATGAGGTAGAACAAGATAAAATTAAGGAACTCAATAAATTAGTTAAAGAGTTAGAAGATAGAGTAAATAAATTAAGTTGGGAGCTGGTTGGATTAGGGGTAGCGGAAGCAGGAGTAATAGGACTAACTGCTGTTTCTATTGCCGCGGGTCCTGTAGGTTGGGCAGCAGCTCCCTTTCTCGCCGTAGCTGCGGCGATAACGGGCTATTACATCGTCTTGGACTCCATAGAATTGGTAGCCTGTCAAGATCTTATCGAAGCAAAACATAAGTTACTAGAAGATCGGGAAAAGGATGGGTTTACACTTGAAAGAACAGCGGCCCAGTTTAGCGGGTTAGTTGACTCTGCTAATGAAGCAAAAGAGCATTTGTCTGATATCGTGAAAGAGTGGGAGAGTATAAACTCGGACGTTAAAAATGCTTTAGCTAGTTGTCAGGCTGCAGAAAAAACAATAGCAAACGGCGGGCAACTGTCCATGGACGAGTTAAATTCGGTAAATGGTGATATCTCTGATATTGGAAGTAAATGGCAGAGTGCGGTCGCTAAAGCGGCTCCTCTAGAGGTAAGTATGGAACTATTCACAAATGAGATAACGATAGGTATGGATCAGGAGGAGATTAAACAAGAGTTAAGTAAAAACAAAGTAGTTTCCTTGGCTGAATACTCCAAGCTTCAAGCCTAATTAGATCTTTACCAGAGGGGTATACACGCCTATGTGTATACCTTTCGCATAAGGAAGCTTAAATGGGGGCGTTGCAAATAATCAGATAGGGCAGAGATTTATCCAGTGATGACTTAATGATTACTGATAAACCACCTCAACATTGAAGAGACGATTGATGAAGGCGGATCTCTCCCGCACTAAGGTTTTGCGTTCATCATTACGAAGCCAGAAATCAAACTGGCCTTTGTTTACCATTCGCAATGACTCAAATCCCTGGATCGTTGACCAGGCCCGCTTTCGTATTTTGAAACCACCGGTGGCCACAACGAGTTTCTTGATGGGGGCGTGATCGGACTCGATCCCATTATTGAGATACTTCACTTGCCGTTGCTCGACATCCGCTCTCAGTCGGCCCTCCTTCTTCAAGCGGGCTATCGCATTGGCGTATGAGGAGTGTTTGTTGGTATTTAACTTTTTAGGCTGATTGTCTACGTCGTAATATCTTAGGCAGCGCCTAAGAAACTGATAAGCGGCTTCTTTATTACGTTTGTGAGAGAAATAGAAATCTAGTGTCTCGCCTTGCTTATTGATGGCACGGTAAAGGTAGTGCCATTTTCCCTTCACTTTGACGTAGGTTTCATCGAGCTGCCACGAAGAGTCTGTCCGGATGAATTGATGGCGACGCAACTTCTTACGTAATGTCGGGGCATATTCAATGAACCAACGATAAATGGTCGAACGATTAACCGAAATCCCCCGCTCTGCCAGCATGTCACTGAGGTTCGCGTAACTCATTGGTGTCGAACCATACCACCGAAGGCACCAAAGGATGATATCAGGAGCAAAGTGTTTCCACTTGAATTCGTGGTTGGTCATTAAATCGCTAGGTTAGATGGGAAAGAAGCGATTGAGCCTAGGCTGAATTTTTTGCAACAACGCCGTTGATACCAACCATATTGGTACACCGTTAACCCCTCCAAATGGGGAAGTGGGATTTATGGTGAACTTTGATGGTTTAACATTATGTTTGATCGTCACAAAGAGCTTAAAGCCAAAACTTCTCGTGACCGATTACGCAGAAAATATTCCAGAATTTCTGTCGTTAGAGCTGTCGGACTGGAAAAATACGACTGGGAATAAATATAAAGTGATTGAAAACTTCAAAGGCCAAAAGTCTCGGGATGAAGTCGTTGACTATTTGAAATACACTTTAAATCAGTTGCTTAAACGAGCATAACAACGCGAGCTTAGACTATTGCTCGATTTCGGCATTTGGCCGGCTGCTACCCATTACTTATTGAGTAAACAAGGTTCAAGATGGCTCCTTCATTTTTAATAAACAATCTCGAAAACATACAACGAATTCAACAGCCTAGTTTCAAAATTGCCAGTGCCTACTTTAAGTATCGCCAGTATGACGTTATCAATGAAATCTTAGGTGAGAGCCCAGATGGTCATATTGGCCGGAAACAAGTTACGGCATATTTTGAAAACCAGAATTACTATAAAGGTTTCTTTGCAGTGATGATTTGGGGGGGCATTTCTACGGGAGGTGTCACCGGAGATAACCTAACCAAATTACTTAACGTTGCTCCAGAGCGGTTAGAAAGTATCGTGCTCGTCGTTAAACAACTACTAGAACAACAGAAGTTTTCTCAAGCGTACAACTACATGGAAGGAGAGGGAAAACTAAAAGGACTGGGCGACGCGTATTGTACAAAGCTGTTTTTTTTCGTTGCCGCCGCGGATGGCTTGGATATTATCCCTCCCATTTTTGATAAGTGGACGAAACTCGCGTACTGCGCATTGTTGATTGATGAGGGAAATGAGCAACTGGCAAAACAGTATATCTCACGAGTCGAAGTTAAATTGAGATCGGCAACTCGCAGTGCTGCTTTTGAAGACTTTGTTCTAAGGATGAATCGATGGGCAAAAGAGTGCGGAGTGGGGGTGAATCAACTAGAAAACTATATATTTGGTACTCATCGTTCTAAAGATAAAACGGATAATAACCCTCGCTTTTATTTTGAACAAAGCGCTCGGGAAGGCATTAATTGCCGTGATTTAGCTTATGCTCTTCAAGATCAGTATGGGTTTTGGGACGCTTCAAAAGCGAAAGACAAACATCGAGCTGCTTATGATGCTATAGCCGCATTTTTTGTTTACGGTGAACTATCTGAGCACCGTGAAAAACATACTAGAAACGTACAACGATGTGCTAGGTTCACAGCAGAGCTCGGTGTTAACTTAGTTGTCAGCCAGAATGACAATCGTACTTTTTCATTGACTGAATCTTAGCAGAGTGAAATTGTGTTACGGGCAGGGTGACCGCATGAGTGATCTGTATCATCAATACTAGACACTGAGCTAAGTGACTTTTCTATACTTGGAGTAATTCACGTATTGCTAATTTAGCAAAGTTGCTGACAAGGTTTTGTCCAAATCCGTGTTAATGGAAGCCTGTGTATCACAGGGGCAGTGTCACTCAGAACGGCCCCAAAGTGAGTTGCAAGCATTGATTAGATAGCAGTAGCGCGGATAGATTTGAGCCATTTGTGATGGTTGCAGAATGCGTTGATTCCAGCAACAATTAAAGATATTTCTGTCAGTTCTTTTGATTGCGAAGCCCATGGTTTCGCAATATCCCCATAGCCTTTTCCTTTTTTGCAGACAGAGAAGCCCTAAAGCTATTGGCTAGCATCTAATCAAGGACCGCCATTTTGTGTTACAATGCGCCACTTGGGATTGAGCAAAAAGCCATTAATCACCTACAGCGGTGATTCTCATCATGTTTGTTTATATGGTGCGGCTAGCCAATCAAGTAGTAACTGGATATGGAGTTGGTCCTTGTATTCGTTGATTCGGGTATGTGAACATCATAATTTATGGGTTTTAAATCAAAAAAGTACAGTATTGATTCTACTGATTATCAAGTTGGTCAAGATAACATCAGTAAATGGGGCATGGATGTCCATAACACAGTTTTCGTAGCCTCACTCGGCTTATCTATTCTCTTCATTGTCACCCTTCTCGCATTACCGCCAGCAGATGCAAAAGCAGCTATTGATTCCATTAAAGGTGCTGTATTGTCAAATTTTGACTTCCTCTTTATGTGGGGAGCTAACATCTTATTAATCTTTGCCATTATTATAGCGTTTTCACCTTTAGGTAAAATTCGCTTAGGCGGGGAAGGAGCGACTCCTGATTATTCGAAAGCCTCTTGGATTTCAATGTTATTCGCTGCAGGTATGGGCATTGGACTTATTTTTTGGGGTGTTGCTGAACCAACCGCGTTCTTTACTAACTGGTTTGGAACTCCGCTTAATGTAGAACCTTTTACAGAGGCAGGGCGTGAACTGGCATTAGGCGCAACCGTCTTCCATTGGGGCTTACATGCATGGGCTATCTATGGCATGACAGCACTTTGCCTTGCCTATTTTGTTTACAATAAAGGGTTGCCACTCTCAATGCGCTCTGTGTTTTACCCATTATTAGGCGATCGAGTTTGGGGGAAAACAGGTGATGTGATTGATATCTTAACGGTATTGGTTACTTTGTTTGGTCTAGCAACGTCTCTTGGTTTAGGGGGCACACAGGCGGCTAGTGGTATCAGCCATGTTTTCGGAATGGAAAATAATATCTACCTTCAACAGTCCATTATCGTATTGATTATGGGCTTAGCCATTATTTCTGTTCTGCGTGGTATGGATGGCGGGGTTAAGTTTCTCAGCAACCTAAATATGGTTATCGCATTTATATTCCTTGGCCTTATTGCTGTTTTGAATTTCACTACAGTATTGGATTCCTTAGTAACCGCTGTAACGGGTTATGTAAAAAACATTATTCCGTTAAGCCAAACCTCGGGTCGTGATGATACAACGTGGTTGCATGGTTGGACTGTGTTCTATTGGGCGTGGTGGGTTGCGTATGCACCTTTCTTTGGTATGTTTGTAGCTCGTATATCTAGAGGACGCACCGTTCGCGAATTCCTTCTTTGTGTAATGCTTATTCCTACAATGGTAACAACGGCTTGGATGTCAATCTTCGGTGGCGTTGCTATTCAACAAGTAATAGATAAAGTTGGGAAATTAGGTGTAGATCAAGGGATTACCGATGTCTCTCTAAGCTTGTTCCATATGCTAGATGCTTACCCGTTCGGGGATATTCTATCCTTTATTGCTGTAGCACTAATTATCGTTTTCTTTGTGACAACATTAGATTCGGGTTCTATTGTTATTGATGGCATGACTGCGGGTGGTAAGTTAGAAGTACCCGTTAAGCAGAAAGTAGTTTGGGCTGTTATCTCTGGTGCTATCGCAATGGTTATGTTGTGGATTGGTGGCACTCAATCTATTCAAGCTCTGCAATCAATCACCATTATTGCAGCAATGCCGTTTACTATTATTCTTCTGTTGGGCAGTGTGAGCCTGTTTAAAGGGCTGTTGACGGAAGTTAATAAACCTCAGGTATCGACTAACCAAGTTAACTAATCACGTTAGTTAGTCGTTAGATTAATAATTAGGTTTACAGTAAAACTCTCTGGTACTTCGTGCTGGGGAGTTTTTTACTTTTTAGAGAAGAGAATTAGAGCCACAATTGAGTGGAATTTTGTAGCTCTAAATTAAATAACCATACTCATTAGACGTTCGACGAATCAGTAAGTACTTTTATTGTTGTCTGACACCCTGACCATTCACGACATTGATAGTCAGATACTGCAAATTTATAATCATCCTTGCTGGTCTTTTATTAATGAATAAGGATAATAGCGACCTCTGTTTGCTGTCTTAATGTTGCCTTTTATGCGTCTTGATAAATTCATTTGTAAAAGTACCGATCTAACCCGAGCTGAAGCGACTCAGTTGATCAATGTGGGGCATGTCACCGTTAACAATGAAGTCGTTAGCAATGAGGCTACTCAGGTTCATGAAAACAATGATGTCCTGTTAGATGGGGAAAAGCTAATAGCACGTGCTTCGCGCTATATTTTGATGCATAAACCCTTGGACACTATCTGTTCGAACATTGATGAAGTATACCCATCATTGTTTAACTACATCGATGTAGAAAAAGCAGATGATCTGCATATTGCAGGACGTTTAGATGCAGATACCACAGGTTTAGTATTGATAACCGATGATGGCCGTTGGTCTTTTAATATTATTACACCAAATAAACAATGCGAAAAAACGTACCGTGTTGAGTTGAGAGATCCAATTGCAGAAGATGCCGCCGAGAAGTTTGCACAGGGCGTGCAGTTACAAGGTGAGAAGCAACTTACATTGCCTGCAAAACTTGATGTGGTAACTTCTAACGAGGTGTTGCTTACGATAACAGAAGGTAAGTACCATCAAGTCAAACGTATGTTTTCTGCAATTGGTAATCGTGTTGTTACGTTACATAGAGAGCAGATTGGTAATATTAAATTGGATGTTGAGGTCGGGAAGTGGCGCTTTCTAACACCAGAAGAAATTGCCTATTTTAAGTAAGACGGAATGGACATAGGCGCAGGCGATTAAATTTGTACAAACGGCGGACAATTAAAAGCGGGTAACCCAAAACTGCGTAAGGCATCGATATAGCAATCACGCTTTACTTTGCCTTCTGGAAAATCAGATATTGAGAGTTGGTCGTTAACTGCAACATGATTAAAATTAATGCTTGGTGTTATATTGTTATTTTGTAAACGATCCTGCCAATGTAAAACATCGAATAAAATATGAGAGCGGTGAACATGAATAGAAGCACTCACCAGTGTTGCTGTTTGAATGTTGTATTTAGTCAATAACGCTAAACTTAATCTGGCATTATCAATGGTGTTCGTCGCTTTATTTTCTTCGATAATTCTATCTTCACTTATTCCTTGTTCAACTAACCACGTTTTCATTGCATAAGATTCTGTTCTTCCTGCTTTAGCTAACCCTCCCGTAACGATAATAAGCGCTTTCGGATATTTATTCGCCAGAGATAGCGTTAGCGTTAATCGCTTTAATAATGGTGTTGCGATTGATCCGTCGTCATTCAATAAATAACCCAAGGCGATAATGGCATGGTTAGAAGATGCCATTTTATCAATCGCTTTTTTTGATGCTGCACATCGAGATAAACAATCCATTGGGTAACTTAGAATTACTTCTAATGTCGCGAGCAATGTTTTTACTTGTAACGCGTGATGCGAATCTAACGCCTCGAGTTGGCTCAGATAAGATGTCACTCTTTGATGGTCGTTTTGATGGTGCAACCAAACAGTAAGGTAGGCTAAAGCCGTGACTTGATCTTGATGGTTTTGAGTTGTTAGCAAAACCTGCTGGTAAGACTTTAGGGCAGAATGTATATCACCACTAAAGGTGAGCATGTTGGCCAAGGTGAAGTGATGTTCAAAGCTTAATGGTGACACCGTAAGCGCTTCTTGCAGGTAAAAAACGACGGCTTCTAAGTTTGAAACAAGCTGCCCATTTAAAGGGTACTGCAAGCGGTTTTTGCTATTAAACGCATCCAAAGCATACCGAGACAGTAAGTTAAGAGGAAGCTGCTCTGTCACATCCATTTTGTCTTCCTTTTTTCTTCTTTTCTTTTGTAATCAAAATCAACACGCTGCTACCTATAATGAGCAGTGTATGAGCAGTGTATGAGCAGTGTATGAGCTTTGTGATGAATTGCAAGAAATCCACATCGCTACTCCTAAGTTGCCTCAAGGTAGTGCAAAACCATAGGCTGGGTATTCATCGTGCTGCTTTGTCAGAATAAGCTATTTTTATAAGTAATCAGTATGCAGTTATCTTTTTAATTTCTAGCATGTGCAATGCATAAAGGAGCGAATAATGAACAGTCAGTTTAAACAACATGGTGCATTCAGTTGGTCTGAATTGATGGTGGATGAACCAGAAAAAGCAATCGCATTTTATAAAGATGTGATTGGTTGGGATGTCGAAGAAATGCCGATGTCTACTGGAACCTATTATGTACTAAAAGCTGATGGGCAACCTGTTGGTGGGGTGATGGCAAAGCCACAAGAAGCTAGCCATGTGCCTAATCATTGGGGAGTGTATGTGACGGTGGACGATGTTGATGCCACATTGTCGCAAGTTGAATTGGCGGGTGGTAAAGCTGTTTTTGCCCCGATGGATGTACCCGGTGTGGGGCGTTTATGTTCCTTCATGGATAATTGTGGTTCGGTTCTGTCAATTATTAGCTATGAAGACAAAAAATCATAATTTGTATGAATGATATTTCATTTTATATAGACGAGTAAAATTTTGCCTGTTATATTCAATAAAACACTGAATCATTTAATTTCACTGAAAAATCAAGCATAAAGCAGTAGAGCTATTTGGTGAGGCATATACAATAGACCCCTGACACCTCTTTTACCACCTCGGTTTTTGTCAAGGAGATAAGTAAATGCCATATGATTCATTAATTACTATCGGTGTACTGATTGTTGTTGCAATCGCGTTCATTGCTTCTGGTGTAAAGATGGTGCCTCAAGGCAGCCATTGGACAGTAGAGCGCTTTGGACGTTACACCAAAACACTAAAACCTGGTTTGAATTTAATTGTGCCATTCGTTGACACTATTGGTAATAAAATCAGTGTTATGGAAAGAGTGCTCGATATTCCAGCACAAGAAGTTATTTCTCGTGATAATGCAAGTGTAACTATCGATGCTGTGTGTTTTATTCAAGTTATTGATGCAGCGAAGGCTGCGTATGAAGTCAATGATTTAGAACATGCGATTCGTAACTTAACGCTTACCAATATGCGTACAGTATTAGGTTCGATGGAACTTGATGAAATGCTATCTCAGCGAGATACCATCAATACTCGGTTGCTGACCATTGTTGATCTGGCGACTAATTCTTGGGGTGTTAAAGTTACACGTATTGAAATTCGTGATGTGCAGCCACCTGCTGATCTTATTGCTGCGATGAATGCGCAGATGAAAGCAGAGCGTAATAAGCGTGCAGATATTCTATCAGCAGAAGGTGTTCGTCAAGCCGAGATCCTTAAAGCTGAAGGGCATAAGCAATCAGAAATTTTACGTGCTGAAGGTGACAAGCAAGCGGTTATTCTTAAAGCTGAAGCGCGTGAGCGTGAAGCAGAAGCGGAAGCAAAAGCAACAAGTGTTGTATCAGAGGCGATAGCAAAAGGTGACGTGAAAGCCATTAATTACTTTATTGCACAGGGTTATACCGACGCATTGAAAGCAATTGGCCAATCTGAGAATGGCAAAGTGATAATGCTGCCACTTGAAGCAACAGGCTTGATGGGTTCTGTTGCGGGTATTGCAGAATTATTAAGTCAATCTAAATCAGATAACACGAAGGGTAACAACGCATGATAGCCCTACTTGAACAGATGAACTTCTGGCATTGGGTAGCATTTGGTTTAGCCTTGCTACTACTTGAATTACTCGGAACTGCTGGGTACTTGCTTTGGTTGGGTGTCTCTGCTGTTCTTGTTGGATTGCTCTTGTCGTTTCTACCACTGAGCTGGCCATTGCAATGGCTAACGTTTGCGGTTTTCTCGTTATTTACAACGTGGTTATGGTGGCGTTATCAAAGCAAGAAAGACCGAGCTGAAGATGAAGGGCGCACGCTCAATAAACGTTCAGAACAGCTTATAGGGCAAGTTTCTGTGTTAGACGAACCCTTAGCTGCAGGTACTGGGCGAATGAGGTTAGGTGATACAACATGGCTTGTACGAACAGATGTTGCTTTAGAGGCAGGTGTACTCGTAGAGGTTATTGATGTTGATGGCATCATGTTAATTATTCAGCCTAAAGCGCAAAAATAATGGCTTAATATAGCTTTTATAATATTGTTCTTTATTAAATACGACGCTCTATATTGAGCGTCGTTTTTTATGCTTGTAATATTTACACGTTATCAATGACTTTATGCGCTTGCCTTATGAACGTATCACGGCCAAAATCAACTCGATTAAGTATTAACGCATAAAATGTATAAGAAAAGTAACCTTAAAAGCGAATGTTAGTTGAGACCTCGCGTTAAGTTTTGCACAATAATGAATAGAACGCATTTGCAGTAGAGGAAGAGAATATGATTTCAAAATGGGCACAACGTTTTTTTCAAATGGCAGAGTTAGTTGGCTCTTGGAGTAAAGACCCTTCTACGCAGGTAGGTGCAGTAATTACAGAGCATAACCGCATTGTTTCTGTTGGGTTTAACGGCTACCCACACGGTATTTCAGACAGTGCAAATACCGACGATCGTGATATGAAACTACTGAAAACACTTCACGCGGAAGAGAATGCAATTCTATTTGCAAAAAGGGATCTGTCAGGGTGTGAAATTTGGGTAACACACTTTCCTTGCCCAAATTGTGCTGCAAAAATTATCCAAACGGGTATATCAATGGTGCATTGCCCTGAGCAGAGTGAAGACTTTTTATCGCGTTGGGGTGATAAAATTAAAATCAGCCAAGGTATGTTTACACAGGCAGGGGTTGATGTTGATTGGTTACCACTTGCTGAATTAGATAAAGACTAATACGTAATATCTTGAGTATAACAGCCTTGATAGCATGTCTAGTTTTAACGAAAGCTTATTAGAACCAAAGCTTGTTGGAATAAAAAGACATACTATCGAGGCTTTCTATTTTTATTCAATCACCATTATTGTTTCTTTATCAGATCGATAAACCACTGGTAACGTTTAGGGAGTTGTCGAAACTTTTTCTTAATCAAAAAGTGTTCTTCATTCACAATTGTATCGCTTGGTAAAATGGCAATACTATCTTGTAATTCAAATTGTTCGATTGTTGTTCTAGGCAGTACGGTGTAGCCCAACCCCATAGATACTGGCAGTAAAATCTGATTGAGTTGGTTGATGTAACTGATTTTTCTGATCTGCTTTATCGATTGATAATCATCTTTATAATTCGCACGTAATACTTGTTCGGCATATTGTTCACCATTGGGGTGATTAATAAACCCTAACTGATTAAGCTCTACGAAGGTCATTTTTTGATTTTTATATTGATGAGGTACAACTAAACAAAGGGCGTCATGTCCGAGTGATTCTTGTTCGAGTTCTGTTGAAATAACATGCTGTGTGATAATGCCTATATCAATATTGTTATTCAAAACTGCATTGATAATACGTTGGTCTGGTGCAGCTTCAATAGAGATATGAAGCTCGGGGTGCTTGCTTTGCCTTGATAAAAATTTAGGGTAGAGAAACATTGCCATAGACCCTGAACACCCAAAACGACAGTCACCTGAATAGGGGTCGTCAGTTTTTAATGAAATCAATAAGTCAGCTTCCTCGGTTGCGCGTAGCCTACCAAAATTATAAAGCGCTTCACCTGCTTGAGTTAGCTCAAACTTCTTGCCAATACGTTGTAATAGCAGGGTGCCCACTTGCTCTTCTAGTTTCTTTATATGCTGGCTAACACCAGGCTGCGTCATAAATAGTTTGTCTGACGTTTGAGTGAAATGCCTTATATCGACCAGTGTAATAAATGTATTCAGCCATTGGTTATTCAGCATGATATTTTTTAACGTTGAATGAAAAATGATAACAAAATATTATCACATTTATGGTTTTTGATTATTTATATCTCTCTAATGGTTATGTTTTATCTGATTAAACGAAGAATGGATACAAGCTCTAGGCAGTGAAGGGTAACAGTTGAAAATACACATGAAGGGGTTTTGATCTATTTGTTTTAATTTCAGACGGTTATTATTAAGCATTAGTGATAATTTACATGGTATAAAAAACGGCCCATTTCGTTCTCTACTTAAAATGTTGATGTGTCTATCATTTTGTACATTACAGTTGGTTAATTTGTACACCTACATTCTGTGACCATCTGCCAATAAGCATAAAATTACTTATATAAATTACCAGTAAGTGTCTGAAATCACAGTTTGTATAGACAGTTTTATTTTACTTTCCGCTCATAAAAATAAAACACTCTTATCTTCCCCAAGACCAATAAGAATGAATTATTCAAGGAAAGAAACGTGAATTTTAAATTGTCTACGATAGCTAAACTGATGCTCCCTCTGCTTTCTACTGCTGCCATTTTTGGTTGTAATAGTTCATCAGATTCTTCTGGTGATTCTGGTAACGGATATTTTGATACCACAAATCCACCAGCGATTGATATCAACCTACCGGCAACGGATGGCCCAGTTGCAAAACTGCCAGCAGGTGGTGCTGTTGAAGAGCCTATTCAAGCCGCTAATGGCGAGGCTGTACTCTATTTTGTTGAAAAAAGTGATTCTGCGGTGGCTAAAAGTGCCGCTGATTATTTAAATTACAGCCTGCATATTTGGAATAATGACAAATGTGACCGTGCTGATGATGAACTATTAGTAGGGTGGGATGATGAAAGCAATAAACCAGTTGGTGCCGATCAGTATGGTCCGTATTGGAAGTTGCCATTAACGGCAGGTAGTACGAATTGTATTAACTTGATTGTACGAGATAACAATAAGCAAAATTTGCTTGGTGCTGATGGTTCAATCAATTTTGATGATATTACCGACCGAACCGCTTCTATTGTTGCAGGGAGTGGAACCTCAGTTGATAGCCGTGAAAGTGCATTTGTTTCCATTTCTGGTATAGCTAACGCATCTGCGCATTTAGTTGACCAAAATACGCTAGTGTGGGATGGCGCAGAAGGGGCAGATGAAGTTCGTTTATATGTATCTTTGGCGGCAGACATTGAACCTAAAGGGGATGCTTACGCGTATGAAAATGATTACATCGTATTAGACAGTGGCACAATGTCTGCCGATGCTATTGCGAAATTCCCACAATTGGTTGGTAAACCTGCATTCAGTGTCGATAGCACAATTAATATGCGCCCAGTAATGAAAGCCGAAATGGCAGTGATTGCTGTAGATAAAGACGGCAATGTTCTTGGCGGTACCAAAGTACAACCAGCTGGCGCCTATGATGATATGTTTGCACTGTATGCGCGTAATGCTGAATTAGGCGTAGTACTCGCGGGTAGTGAAGCGACATTCCAAGTATGGGCACCGTCGGCACAAAATATTGTTACCGTATTATACGATGCCAACAAGAAAGAGTTAGGTCGCTTACAGATGGACTTTGATGAAGACTCTGGTGTGTGGTTCCTTAAGACAGATAAAGCACCAAGCGGTACCTTCTACCGTTACTTAGTGTCAGTCGTTCACCCTGTAACGGGTGATGTTGAAGAATACGAAGTTACTGACCCATATTCCCTGAGCTTGTCGACGAACTCGGAATATAGCCAAGTGATAGATCTTGATGATCCAGCATTGAAGCCAGATGGTTGGGACTCATTAGAGCGTCCGTTCAAACAAGATAATCCATCAAAGTTTGTTATTTACGAATCGCACGTGCGCGATTTCTCTGCTCAAGATACATCAACACCAGAAGCGGTTCGTGGGAAGTTTGAGGCATTTACTCAAGACGACACTGTGCCTGTTCGTCATCTTAAGTCGTTACAAGAGAACGGTGTTACTCACCTGCAATTATTACCAATCTTTGATATTGCGACCATCAATGAAGATCCAAACCAAGTTGCTAATATTGATGAACCTTTCAGCAAGTTATGTGATGTGAACTCAGATGTGAAAACGTCATCGTTTAAGAATGATTGTTCATCAGGGTTAACTATTGCTGAAGTACTTGAGCGTGAGCAGGGTAACGACACGGCAGATAATCCATCGGTTCAAGAACTTAACCGTTTAGTGTCTGCTACCGATAGCTTTAATTGGGGTTATGACCCATTGCATTACACTGTGCCAGAAGGTTCTTACTCGACGAATCCTGATGGTAAACAACGTATTTTAGAGATGCGTGAAATGGTAAAGTCGATTAAAACAGACATTGGCATGAACGTTGTTATGGATGTGGTATACAACCATACGAACTCGGCAGGTCCAGAATCTGAAACATCAGTGCTAGATAAGATTGTACCTTGGTACTACAACCGCTTGAATCCGGTTACAGGCTCTGTCGAGAACTCGACGTGTTGTTCAAATACCGCGCCGGAACGCGCGATGATGGGTAAGTTGATCAAAGATTCATTGGTTGTTTGGTCTCGTGATTACAAGATTGACTCATTCCGTTTTGACTTGATGGGGCATCACCCATTAGCACAAATCCAAGAGTCATTGGCAGCCGTTAAAAATGTCGATCCTAATACTTACTTTTATGGTGAAGGCTGGAACTTTGGTGAAGTCGCAAACGATAGCCTCTTTGTACAAGCAACACAACCTAACTTAGGTGGTACGGGCATAGGTAGCTTCTCTGACCGTTTACGTGATGCCGTACGTGGCGGTGGTCCATTTGATGGTGGTGATGGGTTACGTAAAAACCAAGGTTTTGGTAACGGTGCGTTTGTTCAACCAAATGACATTACAACAACTGATAAAGAAACAGCATTACACTTAGCTGATCTGACGCGTTTGGGTATGGCTGGAAACCTTGAAACTTTCGTAATGGTTGATTCAACTGGAAGTAAAGTGCGTGGTGACCAAGTTGATTACAATGGTCAACCTGCGGGTTATGCGAAGGATCCATCAGAAGTACAAAACTACGTATCAAAGCATGATAATCAAACTTTATGGGATAACAATCAATACAAGATCCCGTATGACGTAACATCTGCGACGCGTGTAAGAATGCAAACGGTGTCTTTATCAACGGCTATGTTAGGTCAAGGTGTACCTTTCTTGCATATGGGTTCAGAGCTTTTACGTTCTAAGTCCATGCAGCGTGATTCGTACGATTCAGGTGATTGGTACAACAAAGTTGATTTCACGCTAGAGGACAATAACTGGAATAAAGGTCTGCCACGTGCAGATAAAGACAGCAGCAACTACGACATCATCACCAAAGTGATCGAAGGCAGTGGCGAAAAAGCTAAGCCAACATCACAGGATATGAAAGACATGGTGAGCTTTTATCAAGAACTAGCTAATCTTCGTCAATCTTATCCTCTGATCACGTTAGGTACGGGTGAAGATGTTAATGCGCGTGTTGATTTCCATAACACTGGCGCAGCACAAGAGGCGGGTCTGATTGTGATGAGTATCGATAACGGTACCACTTCAGGTGCAGATGTGGATCCAACGTTAGATGCGATGGTCATTGTGATTAACGCTACCCCAACAGAGCAGACGTTTGATATCAAGCAGGCTGGTTTCACGGTTAGTGAGAAGCATACGACAGCATTAGCAACGGATGCATCAGTAGCGGATACCAAGTTAACAATACCAGCATGGACACCAGTTGTCTTTGTACAAAAACGTAGTGGTGAACGCGGTACTGGCTTACCAGTTTCCTCGAAATAATTACGCGACAACGATATAGCGAGTTGCATAATTAAGTGTTGTTATCTTTCTTAGTAACACGGTAGATCTCTACTAAAAACTATCCCTCAGTGAGTATTAATACATTCACTGAGGGATTTTTTTTTTACGCTATAAATGAAGACAAAAAGTAATCAGGCTAGTGTTTATCAGGCCAATACCAAGAGGGAGCATCAAGCAAGCCCTGAACGGGAATAATGGTTTCACCGAGCTGTTTATCTAAATTGATGGCATTACAAGAAGGGTGTTCTTCTAGGGCTGCAATTAGGCGGCTAGCATGTGATACCACCCAGACTTGAGTTTGTGCTGAAGCATGTAAAATCAAACGGGCCAATGCTGGTAATAAATCAGGATGCAAGCTGGTTTCAGGCTCATTCAGAACCATCAAACTGGGTGGGCGTGGTGTTAGCAATGCTGCTACCCAAAGTAAATAACGTAAAGTACCATCAGAGAGTTCTGCGCCGGATAAAGGGCGGAGTAATCCTTCTTGATGAAATTCAATTGAGAACCGGCTGTCTTCGTGACAGACAATGCGAAGGCGAGCGCCTGGAAAAGCATCATCAATTGTTTTATGTAAAGTGACGCCGTCACCAATTTCAATAATGGTTTGTAGCGCAGCGGCTAAATCATGTCCATCGTGATGTAATACGGGAGTGCGAGTTCCTAGTTGTGGCTTGCGGGCTGGTGCGTCTTTATCTGTACGGAAATGGTCATAAAATCGCCAGCTTCGAATGAGCTCGCGCATGTGAAAGACTTCAGGTGCACCATTAGGATCTGATATGTGGTCGAACATACTGTTGAAGTGCTGAATGTGTTGAGCAACTACTTGCCAACTTCGTCCGTTGCGTACTTTTATCATCGAGCCTTTACGGTCAACTAATGAACAGGCTGGACGATAAAACGGACCACTCCATATACATTCGCGTTTTATTTCAGGATCGAGTGAAAAGTATGAGTTGGATGGTTCAGGTAAACCAAGTGCGATCGAATACCCAAAATCTTCGGTGGCAAATCCTAAACGTAAGCGCCGTACTTCAGTACGTACACTTCCTTCTATTGGCACATCGCCACGACGCATTGCTGCGGTAATATTTTCGGGACCAGCCCAAAAGGTGGAATCTAATCCGCCTTCAGAAGCTAATGTATTTATTACGCCACCATTAGCAGTATCTGCTAATAATTTCAGAGCTTTATATAGATTTGATTTTCCACTTCCGTTGGCTCCAGTAATAACATTTAGCGGGCCTAAAGGTAATGTTAATTGTAAAACAGAGCGATAGTTATTGATGGAAAGCGATGTGATCATAAAGCCTGCTGTAATTATCGGAACATGATGACATTGAGGTAACTTGCGTTAAATCATACATGAACCAGTTGCAAAATATTACTTTTGTTCAAGTTAGATTCATACTCAATAGAGTAATCTAACATAATGGTAAGAGGTCTAATGTGATTTGCTAAGTTGCATTTACTGAGGTAAGTTCACAGCAAGTGATGGTTTAGCCTAAATTGAATTATGAAAGAGACACGACTATGAGAAATCTTATTGCTGGTTTTATTGCTATTGTCATTGGTCTATTCACGGTGTCGTTTGCAGCAATAATGGCATTATTTATCGGTGTGGCGGCATTTATCGCCAAGCCATTTATTCAACGAAAAATGGCATATGCTAACTCTGTTGCCGAGCAAGGATCTTTCGATGAATCGCCTTTAAATAAAGCAGCACCGTCGCATAATGTGATTGATGGTGAGTGTGAAGACATAACCGTAAAAAGCAAATTGTAACGTAAGTGATACAAAACGGCAGAACAGACAATACAAACGCCAGCGTAAAGATTAATCTCTTCGCTGGCGTTTTTGTATTTATAGTGCCTTGTCACCGTGTTATTGGTGCGAATGGCAAATTAACAGGTTACGCTGGTGGGGTAGAGCACAAAGCCTTTCTGTTGAAATTAGAAGGCATTATCAATTGTGATGAATGAGCATCTTGAGGTAGCTTGGGTATAAGTAGAAGAAAGCTACTGAGTGCGTTTTTTCTCGCATGCTAAAAAGTCATCTAAATGGGTAGCGTTGGCATTAAATCTATAATGCTGTTTCGATGCTTCTAATTCAAAGTGTCCTTTGTCTTGTGTGATCAGCTTTTTTAAGTCATCAAAGGCTTGGCGATCACTGGTGCTAGCTAACAACATTAGCCGTCCATAAGTAAATTGTTCTTTTTGCTTACGCCAATTAACGCTGAATACTTCTATGGGTTTTCCTGCGCGATTATAATTGATGTTCTCAAACCCTAATGGACGGGTGACGTCTGCTTTTACTGCGACATAACGGTGCTGATAAATATCATCAGTAACAAGAGATACCCTTAATCCTTCTTTAAATTTACCGTCTTGACCTTTCTCTAGGTGAAAGAAATTCAGTTGGCAACCAGTATCCGTTAGCTTGGTTGAGCTGGTGGGTAACACTTCCGCACTCAGTAACCCTGGTGCTATAAAAACAGTAATGCCGATTAAACTTTTAAGCTGAGAGAGTAAACCCATACGTATTATTCCGCCTCTAATGCTGATGATTTAGAAAATGCAGTATTTATGATTTTGACATTTTCACCCTAAGCATAGACATAATTATCATAGATATACTTAACGTATGCTTATTTCACAGTAACAAATAATCCGATATTAGATTCTCAGTGCTCAATCATGAAATAGAATTATTCCGCATTGTAAATTTTAGCTTTTACCATTTTTCGGTATTGGCTTGCGGTAATGCTAAATTGTTGTTGAAAACGCGTAGAGAAGTGATAAGCGTCTTTATATCCCACTTGCTCTGCGACATCTTGTACAGACATACCAAAATCACGTAATAAATGTTGCGCGGCTTCCATTCTGATTTTTTGAAGGTATTGATGTGGGGATTGACCCACTTGGTCCTTAAATTTTCGATTGAAGGTTCTTAAAGGAAGCTTACATTCCTGTGCAACGCGTTGGGCTGTAATTGGTTGTGCCAGATGTCGTTTCATCCAGTCTTGAGCAAGCGCAATTGATTCATCAAATTGCATCTGTCCGCCAATTTGATAGAAGGGTTGTTGACTGGTTTTCGATATTTCATGCCCATAATGCGTTTCGATAGTATCAGCGATTTTTTGACCATAGTTTTCTGCAATCAGATATAGAGTCATCTCTGATTGGGAGTTGATACTGCCGGTACAAAAAAGCCCATTTGCAGCTGTAATCGAAGCTTGGCGGTTAAGTGTTACTTGTGGGTAACGAGACGTAAATTTTTCATAAAAATACCAATGCGTTGTCGCGACTTGGTTATCCAATAGCCCTGTTTCTGCAAGCCAACACACACCTGTGCCAGTCGCTACTAATTGTGCGCCATGCTGATATTGTTTTATTAGCCAAGGAGTTATCGTGGGAGATTGGCTAATGGAAGAAAAAGGATTACCCCACATCGGAGGTAAAACCACGATGTCAAAATTGTCTTCATCTTCAAAGGTAATATCTGGCTGTAATCGAATACCTGCGGCTAGCTTGGGTGGATTCAAAGAGGGCGCAATCAATTTAATCTCAAAAGGGTATTTACGCTGTGTTTTTCTATCTCGTAAGCTGGCTGCACTGCTTAACATTTCAGCGGCTAAAGAAACACCAGTTATTAACGCACGGTTATAGAGAACAAATCCGACCTTCATTTTTCCCTCCAAGTATTTGTTATGCGGTGCTAATTTCACCGTTTTTATACAAAATAGATATCAATATATCAATATGGCGCTAATGGCAGTGATTTTGGCATAAATGCAGGGTGATTAACCAGCCCAAGTTGATATTATCTTGTTTAAAACAATGTTTGATATAGGTTCGAAATGACAAAGTTACCTCTTATCGTCGGCTTAGGCGGTATTAATGCTGCCGGTCGTACTTCTGGTTTTCACAGTTATAAACGTATGGTTTCTGATGTTTTAACCGATGATGAGATGAAAACAACGTGGCAAGATTTAGCCCGTCGTATGGGGTTAATTACTGATGAAGAGCCTATCAATGAAGAAATCATTGAAGCGATTAAAGCAGGTACATTGGTACGCCGTGTTGAAACATTCGATCCAGATAACGTTTTATACCAATATAAAGCGACCCTGAATGCTGAAACGCATACAGAATCGAATGATCAAATTACATTTACGCTGCGCAAATCAAAGCTACCGAATGTGATTCCAGATAACTGGACAGTCGATTTACAAGGTAGTAAAGCCAAGGTAACCGTTAATGGTAGCCTTGATGCGTTATTAGAAGATCGTGTGACATTCCCTGTATCAAGTGGCGGTAATATTCCTACTGGGTTTGATCCTGGTAAAATGTATAACTCTCGTTTTCATCCTCGTGGTCTAAAACTTACTGTTTACGGTGCATCTGATGCCCTAAATTCGTTAGGTATAGACTGGTCTGAAGTGCTAACACACATAAAACCTGATGAAGTATCTGTATATGCAGGTTCTGGTTTAGCACAAATCGATGACCAATCAATTGCGGGTATGTTAGCAGCGCCATTAACGGGTGGTCGTGTTAGTACTAAAATGATGGCGCTATCGTTTGCAGAAATGCCTGCCGACTTCATTAATGGCTATGTGATTAACAGCATTGGTACAACGGGTACGAATATGGGGGCGTGTGCCACTTTCCTCTATAATCTACGCCAAGGCATGCATGATATTCAGCAAGGTAAATCGAAGATTGCTATTGTCGGTAATGCAGAAGCGCCAGTCTTGACTGAAATAATGGAAGGCTTCCGCGTAATGGGCGCGTTGGCTGAAGATGAACAGCTTAAAGCTCTCGATAACAGTGATGTGGTTGATAATCGTCGTGCGTGTCGTCCATTCTCATCTAACGCTGGTTTTACGATGGCAGAATCGGCACAGTTTGCAGTATTGATGGATGACGAATTAGCGCTGAAATTAGGCGTTAATATCTATGGTTCAGTGGCTGATGTATTCATTAATGCTGATGCAAATAAGAAATCTATTTCTGCACCGGGTGTAGGTAACTATGTCACCGTTGCTAAAGCGACAGCATTGGCAAAAGCGATTTTAGGCGAAGACGGTGTTAAGAAAACATTTGTTCAAGCACATGGTACAGGTACACCTCAAAACCGTGTAACTGAAAGTCATATTTTGAACGAAGTTGCTAAAACATTCGATATTGATAATTGGGCTGTTACAGCAATTAAATCGTATGTTGGGCACTCAATGAGTGTTGCTGCTGGTGATCAGTTAATGGCGTCACTCGGCGTGTGGCAATACGGTTGGGTTCCGGGTATTACAACTATTGATCATATTGCTGATGATGTGCACCAATCCAATTTGAATATATTGACTGAGCATGCTTTTGCAGGTCAACGCGGTGAAGATTATAAAGCCGTTGTTTTGAATGCAAAAGGTTTTGGTGGTAATAATGCAACAGGGCTTGTTCTATCACCCAACCAAACTTTATCGATGCTGCATTCGAAATATGGTGCAGATGTTATCACCGCTTATCATGAGAAGAACGTAGCGATTCAAGCGAATAGTCTAGAGAACGATCAACAAACATGTTTGGGTAATGAAAAAATCCGTTATAAGTTTGGTGAGAATGTGATGGATGAAACGTCGGTTTCGATGACGCAAAATGAAATACGTTTATCTGAATTTGAGCAGGCGATACCGTTAGCAATGACGAACCCGTATTCAGATTACAGCTAAAGCCAACGTTATATAAACTTAATCAACAGCGGTTAGGTACGTAAAAAGATAAAAACGCGAGTCTTGTTAATAACTCATTCTTTCTTGAATGGGTATAACAGCCTCGCGTTTTTTAAGAGACGGCTTTATGGGAGTGACTTCGTCCCAACCAATGATGTAGCACCTCTAACATTTTTATTTTGTTAATAGGCTTAGTGAGAAAATCATCCATCCCAACAGATAGGCATTGAACTTGGTCTTGTTGGCTAACATTGGCTGTCATCGCAATGATCGGTATGTCACTTTTATTGTTATGAAGGTCACGTATACAAGTACAAGCTTCAAAACCATTCATTTCAGGCATTTGCAAATCCATTAAAATGAGATCGTAGCTTGTGTTCTCCAATGCAGCTACTGCTTCTTTCCCATTATTCGCTGTAGCAACATTGAAGCCGTTTTTAGCCAATATTGCTTTAGCTATCATTTGGTTAGATGGACTATCTTCGACGAGCAAAATAGTCGCTGCTTGGTGTTTGGTATTGTTCAACGTGTGCTTATCGCTTGTTTCAAGCGGCGCGGATGTAGGTTCAAGCTGAAGTGTAAAGCTAAATGTTGAACCTTGGTGTAGTTCGCTGGTAATTTTAAGCTCTCCTCCAATTAAATGGATTAAAGCCTGGCTAATGGCTAGCCCCATTCCAGCTCCGCCATAACGTCGGGAAAATGAAGCATCACTCTGAACAAAAGGAGATAATATGGATTGAACTTTATTGCTGTCGATACCAATGCCGGTATCAATAACGGAAAAGGTAACTGACTGTTTTTCCTTGTAAATACTTGATTTCAGATTAATGGAAATAGATCCACTATCTGTGAATTTAATCGCATTTCCGAGTAAGTTCGTGAGTATTTGAGATGACTTCCCTTCATCACCTAGTACATAATCATCAGCTAGTAGGGCCGAGTTTAGTTGTAATGTAATGCCCTTTTGTTGTGCTTGATCGGTAAAGATTGCAACAATTGACTGCGCCATTTGAAATGGCGAAAAGCGGGTGTTGTTTAAGATTGCTTTTCCTGAATCTAATTTTGAATAATCCAAAATATCATTTAACTGGCTTAATAATATTTTGGCTGCATTATGCGCACTAACTGTAAATTTTTGACCATACAGGGTAAGGGGCTCTTCTTCTAAAATTTCCAGTGCACCTAAAATGACACTCAGAGGAGTGCGAATTTCGTGGCTCATTGTGGCAATGAATTCAACTTTAGATTTATTAGCTGCTTCTGCTTCTAGTTTTGCTTTCTGAAGCTGCTTTTCACGTTCTATTTGTTGCTTTAATACATCTTCAAGAGTGTCTACAGATGCGTTTAAGCGATCAAGCTCTGATTGCTCAGTGAGCGGTTCCTTTGGTGTTTTTTGAAGACATTTTAGTGATAATAATTTGTTATTAATTTTTGTAAGTGGCGATAGCAGTAAATACTGGCAAATGAAATAACTCAGTACACCAAGAAGTAATAGTGAAATTGCAGAGAAAAACCGCATTTGTTCAACATGATGATCAATATCATTAATGAAATTATTTTTACTTATTGCAATCGACATTGAACCAAATATTTCGCCTTCTACAGAAATCGTTTTATATATCTGTGAACTTTCTGTGCTGCTGTCTAAGGGCTTTACTCCCCAAGTAGCCAGTGTTTTATCTTGGTCATTGTGAATGGCAACGTAGCTTAAGTCAGGTATATCTGAAGTAACGTATTCGAGAATGGTTTCAAGATGAGGAATGTCTTCTGTTAAGACATCTTCAATGGTTGCAGCAGTTAAAACCGTAAAATATTGCTGCAGTTGACGTTCAACTTTCTCTTCAAGGTAGTTTTTTTCATAAACACGAACAATTTCACCAGAAATAAGGCAAAGGATAAGGGTAATAAATGAAATTATTACCGCATATTTTAGCCATAAAGGCAGTTTACGAAAATGAGAAATCATAAGCGTGCCTATTAATTAAAGAATTGAGTATTAGCCATAGCCATACGAATTTTTTTATAATCGCTATCTGTAGCTAAGAGAAATCCATCTTTTTTGATTGCTTTTAACGCATTAGGATCGGTAATGCTTAATAACGTCTCTTGCAGGGACGTCGTGATCTTTTCATTGAGAGTTGCACTGGCAATCCAGGGTTTTGTTACATTTTCAAAGTAAGCAATTGCTTTTAATGGCGCGCCTTTTTTAACCAATTTCTTGAATGTATTTTCTTTTAAGGCGCCTGCATCAAACTGTTCTGTTGCGACGGCTGTTCCAACTTTATCATGACGACCAAGGTAGCTGTAATGCTCTAATTGCTTTGAGGTAATAGAATGTTGAGCGAGGTAAGCTTGAGAGAGATAGCGACCAATGGTTGAGTTTTCATCACCAAACGCGAAGCTTTTACCTTTTAAGTCATTAACCGATTCAATTGTACTATTGCTGTGTACGCAAATTACGCCATTAAATGTTTTACTACCATTATTACTTTCCATCGCTAACAATGTAATTTGCGGGTTTGCCTCTTTTGCTAAAATGTATGATGCGGGGCCAAAGCGAGCAAAATCAATTTTTCCATCGATAAGGTGATTTAACCCTTCTTGGTAATTTTTTGAAATTTGCATCCTAATTTGCACCGGTTCTCCTAATTTGCTTGTCATTTTCGTTTCAATGACATTAAGCATTGGGCGAAACTGCTTAACCATTGCCGTGGCTTTATCTGAAGTATAGATACCAAACACCAGTTCAACATCGGCTAAAGCAGGTTGTTGTGCACATAATATAAGTAAGAACCCTAAGCAATATTTTTTCATGATGCTTCTCCATTACATTGAAAGTATAGAAGAAGCAATAACTAGACCAATATGTATGATATGTTGGACTTTAAGCGTTAAACCGTCGGTTCTTTAATCTAGCTAGTTGTCTTTTGAACGTGCTGACGTAATCGAATGTGTTTTTTAGAGTGACGACTAGTATCGTTAACTGTTTTGTTCATAAGTATTGTGATGCTTGTTAATACCTAACTGACTTTGGATGATCGAGAATTTATGCCGAATATTTTGCTGCTTGCAAACTTAAATTGTGACCGTGTTTTACAGCTCGATAAACCGTTAGTAATGGGTGGACGACACCATTATCAAGACAGTGGAAGACGTTTAGGTGGCGGTGGTGCAAATACTGGATTAGGTTTAGTCTGGGCAGGGCATCACGTTGCGCTGGTAAGCCAAGTAGGTCGAGATGAAACAGCAGATTGGTTATTAGCGGAAGCGAGCTTACAAGGTTTAGATTGTCACTTGTTACAGCGTAACGATGTAGCAACACCTGAATTGTTGCTGATTATGACGCCTGATGGTGAAAGAACCATTATTCGGCCACAGAGACCGATCTTTGAATTAGGTAAACCGCCAAATTTTGCAAAATGGGATGCGCTGTACATCAATTCATCAGCCGTGGGCGCTGAATGTTGGGCAGAGGCGGCATTAAACGAAACATTGGTCATTGCACAATTAGCGAAAGATGAACGCGTTAGACCGTGTCATATCTTGATTTCGTCTAAGTCTGATATGGCAGGCAGAACATTATTATCTGCTTGGGAGTATGGACAAAAGATTGCGGGAAACCAGTTACGTTATTTTATTATTACTGATGGCGATAATGGTGCAACGGCTTATACTGCACACGAGCAATTTTATATACCTGCGGTGCAAGCTGATGTCGTCGATACAACAGGAGCGGGGGATGCCTTTGCCTCGGGCGTCATAAACGGGTTGCTGCATAATGCTTTTATCACTGAAGCGATGAAGCAGGGAGCACAGTGGGCATCTTTTGCTGTATCTACGCAGAGTTCTATACCGGGGGAAGCCTTAAAGGCTTACTTGGAATAAGTTTTAAAACTAAATAAACAAAAAAGCGCTGATAACTTTTTCGATGATGAGAAAGTTATAACAGCGCCTTTTGTCATTGGCTAAATGACGAATTACTTTTTAAGTGTCGTAATTTTTGCTTTGCCTTTGATTGCCTGGCGAAGACGTACACGACGCTCTGATGAACTTTGCTGCTCACTAGGGTTGTTTGTACGACCTTTACGATCCTTAAATGCTGCTTTTGTGTTCATTTTCTGAACGAAAGCATCACGATTTGTTGGTTCATAACCAAGAAGTTGCACACGGTGAATACGTTGACCAATAAGTTGTTCAACTTGAACCAGTGTCAATTCTTCTTCTTTACTAACGAAAGAGATGGCATGACCTTTAAGACCAGCACGACCAGTACGACCAATACGGTGAACATAATCTTCAGCTAGGAATGGCATGTCGAAATTGACAACGTGTGGCAGGGCTTGAATATCAAGACCACGAGCCGCAACTTCAGTCGCAACCATTACACGTGCTTTACCTTCTTTGAATTCATCGAGTGCACGACGACGAGCACTTTGTGCTTTATCACCGTGACAAAGAACAGCTTTGATGCCGTCTTTTTTAAGTTCTTTTACAAGTTCGTTAGCTGTTTCTTTGTAGTTAACGAAAACAAGCACTTGTTTCCAATTTTTCTTACCAATTAGCTCAGACAGTAGCTCACGCTTGCGTTCTTGATCAACAGGGTAAACAACGTGAGCAACAGTATCAGCCGTTGTATTCTCGCGATCGACCATGATGCGCTTAGGTTTACGGAGAATATCGCTTGCCAATGCATTCATTTGTTTTGAAGACGTAGCAGAGAACATCATGATTTGAGGGTTGCTATTCACTTCACCCATCACTTTACGCATGTCAGTAATGAAGCCCATATCTAGCATACGGTCAGCTTCATCGAAAACAAGGAATTCAATGTTAGTCAGTGATACATTTTTTAAATCAACGTGCTCGATTAGACGACCGGGTGTAGCAACAAGAATATCAACGCCTTTTTCTAGCGTTCTTTCTTGAGATGACATTTTAGTGCCACCGTAAATTGCAGCAGTCTTAAGATCGGTGTATTTCGTGTATTCAGCAATGTTCTGAGCAATTTGAGCGGCTAATTCACGTGTTGGTGCAAGAATAAGTGCACGAACATTAAAACGACCACGTGATTTTGGCTTTTCAAGGATTTGCTGAATAATCGGCAAAGAGAATGCTGCCGTTTTACCAGTACCTGTTTGTGCATTGGCAAGGATATCCGAACCACGACGTGCGTGAGGGATTGCTTGTGCTTGAATAGGTGTTAACTTCTCGTAACCACACTCAGTAAGTGCGCGTACAATTTCTGGAGAAAAATTTTGTGATGCAAATGACATTCTTTGTTCCTAAACAGTCGGCTGATGCCGATTACATTCATAAGCCTTAACGCTTATGAATGTAACCCATTAGCCAAAAAAAATTGGTCGCGTATTATAGATTATTAATTGTAGCCTGTGGGGACTAATTTTCTATCATCGTTGATTATTTAGCCAAAACTGCATTTTTAAAGTATTAAAGGTGTAAAAGATTTACCAAATGTTGTTGTTTTTCAATGGCAAAAGATTGTTATGTTTACTTTTCGCCCAACATAAATACTTTGATTGGTAATGAGAATCTTTATAGCGCGATTAAGAATTACTCACGTTGATAATATAATTGCGTATCCGATTGCATTAGAAAGGGCTGAATCTTGGAGTTTGGGTTTGATGGAGTTTATTGAAGAGACCTAAATTGGACTCTAGATAATAAAGCCGATACCCGCCAAATAGGTGAATTTGGCGGGTATCGGTTTTTTGTTTTACTTCGTGCTTTTACCTTGTTTTGATATTCCCAATAAACCAATGCCGAAAGCAGCTAACAGGCCAATAAAGGCGATGATCATATGGTGATGGTGAATCCAGTACATATTTGCTCCTTAGTAACCTGTTTTTTCAAGTTCTTTCGCTTTGTGGATCATAGGGGTAATGGTTGAGCCTTGAACAATAATCGAGAATACAACCACGGCATAAGTCATTAATACTATTATTTCTTTAACATCTATTTCTGGGCTGTACCCTGTTGCAATGCCTGATGGAATTGCCATCGCCATCGCTAGTGCTAAGCCACCACGTAAGCCACCCCAAGTAAGAATTTTGACGGATTCTGGGTTATACGTGCGGTATCGATTAAAGCCTAAATAAGCTATTTTTACACTGAGGTAACGACTGCACAGCACTAGTGGAATTGCGATAGCGACTGCAACAATATCGATATAATGAAAACTGAATGTCAGCATAATTAAACCGATTAACAAGAACAGAATGGCATTTAGCGTTTCATCTACCAGTTCCCATAAATGATTAAGTTGGTGGGATTCATCTTCAGCAATACTGTTACGTGTCCAGTTTCCAATCATGATGCCAGAAACAACCATAGCAAGCGGTGCAGATACCCCTAAGTGTTGACCTACAACATAACCACTGGTTGGAATTAGCATAGTGAGGATCAAGCGCATCATTCCGTCGTGTGAATGCTTGATTAAGTAGTGAAAAACAAAACCCAGTACTAAGCCGAACGTGATACCGCCTAATGCTTCATGAGTGAAAAGTGCAATTGTGCTAGATACAGTTGGTGTACTTTCACTAAAAGCGACTTCGAATAAAGTCACAAAAATGACTAAGCCAATACCATCATTAAATAATGATTCGCCTTCGATTTGAGTTGAAATTCGCTGTGGTGCGTTCATCTTTTTGACAATGGCTAATACAGCGATTGGGTCGGTAGGTGAAATAAGTGCACCAAATAAACAACAATGAATAAAGGCCATGTTGATGCCGACTAACGAGAAGAGTAGCCATAACACCGTACCAATGAAAAATGTCGAGAAAAGAGTACTGGCAAGTGCAAGAATGGTAATTTCGAATTTTTGATCTTTAAGGTGCGATAACTTTATATTTAATGCACCGCCAAAAAGTAGAAATCCAAGAACACCTTTTAACAAGAAGTCATCAAATTGAATGTTTTGAATTATGTTAATCAGCTCGTGTTCTTTATTGAGCGGAATGTAATTCATATTACTTAAAAACAGTAACGCAAGTGAGATGATGACAGACCAGCCTGTAATAGCGATGGTAGTTTGAAACTTCCCCACACGGTGGTTGAACATCGAGATGAAGACGGCAACTGCAGCGATAATGCAGATGGTGTCGTAGACTGACATGTATTATGTGCTCCTAATACTCTTAGGCTTTTCGTGAATTATTATTTACCTCAATTGTGGTGAAATATATGAGCATTGAGGTGTGGGTGCATATAATAGGCAATTTTGAATAATTCCCATCATTATGATTTTGTAAAGTAATGATGCGTAAATGGGTGTTGATGACGTGCTAGAAGTAATGTAGAAGCACGTCTTTTACCCTAAAGTGGTAGGTGTTTTTATATCTAGCTAAAATACGTTGGGTTTATCTGTGATGATATTATCAACACCCCATGCTGTAAACTTATCGACTTTCTTTGGGTCGTTTAAGGTCCAAATCATTAATGTTAACCCCATTTCTTTGATCGATTTAGCCTGTTTTTCATTGAGTATACGGTGATCAATATGAAGGCTATAAAGATCGAGCGGCTTAATCGTATCCAGCATATTGAATGGCTTATGCTCTGTAATAAAGCCTCGTCGTACTTCAGGATACAAAGCTTGACAGTGTGCCAATGCTGTTTTTGAAAAGCTTGAAAATAACAGTTTTTCGATCGGAAAGTTCAGGTGTTTAACCGTTTCCACTACCTTTTCAACCAAAGGCTTTACTTCATGCTCTTTATGAATTTTTATTTCGAGATTCATATTTAAATTATTTTCTTGGCAAGCAAGAAGGGCTTCTTCCAGTGTTGGTATCGTTTCGCCCTTGAATTCATTTGAAAACCAGCTGCCTGCATCTAATACCTTTAGTTCAGCAAGCGTTAAGTCACCCACGCGACCTTTACCATTGGTGCAACGTTTCACTGTTTTATCGTGAATGATGACAGGAATGTTATCCGCACTAAGCTGCGTATCTATTTCGATCCACTTAATACCAGATTCGACTGCTTTTTGAATGCCTGCAAGCGTATTTTCTGGCGCGAGTGCTGCCGCGCCACGGTGACCTGTAATCATAATGCTATCCAATAAAAGTTCAGGGTTTTCTTGTTTTCCGCTGTAAGTTTATAATTTTCACATGATGAATTACAATATTCATAGTGAGTGTGATGTTTTACACGCGTACTTGATTTTAACTTATTCAGAAAGCTTGGTGATGTTTGTGCCGAATTTGATTTAAGTCTTAGAGGTGTATGAAATGAATTCGGTACAAAACGAATTAACTCCTGACTGGAGTAATGTGGAATGGGTATTAACCGACGTTGATGACACACTAACATGGCAAGGTAAATTACCGCCAGAAACCTTGATTGCGTTGGCTGAATTACAGCAAGCCGGTATAAAAGTGGTGGCTGTTACGGGTGCTTGTGCAGGGTGGTGTGATCATATTGCTCAGCTATGGCCTATTGATGCAGTTCTTGGTGAAAATGGTGCATTCATTATGGAAAAGCTGGATGGTTATTTAACCCTGCGTGCCGATCGTACAATGAATGAAATAGAGCAACAGCAAGCGAAACTGAAGCAGCAAGTTCTCGCGATTTTAGCCGACTATCCAGATCTTAATTTAACACTCGATCAGTCATTCCGTTTATGCGAAGTCGCGATAGATATTGGGCAGAATCGACCGCGTGTTGATGATGCGATAATTGAAGAGGTGGTAGCTAAAATTCATGCGCTAGGCGCACATGCAACCGCCAGTTCGATTCATATTAATGCGTGGTATGGCGAGCATTCGAAGAAAGCGACGTCGTTACAATATTTAGCAGAAAAGGGATTATCAAAATACGAGATACTGAATCTGTCTTGTTATGTGGGTGATTCAATGAATGATCAGCTGATGTTTGAAGCTTTACCCAAAACAGTAGGGGTTGCTAATATACAACATTGCTGGGATAAGCTGAGTCATCACCCTTCTATCGTTATGAGTCAACCTGGTGGTTTTGGTTTTGCCGAGTTTGCCAAGCAGTTACTTGATATGAAACGTCGTTAACCGACAATTGCGCAAATTGTATGAACTATAAACGGATAGAAAAATACGCTATCCGTTTTTATTGCTCTTTGTTATTTAAGTGACCGTTAGCGCAGTACTTCTATGCCAATAGGCTTTGTATCTGAAGGCAGATTCCATTAGTATTCCCTTCTTGTTAGCGAGTTAGATGTTGAATTGTCAGTCTAGCTTTTATTGCCTATTGGTCTTATTGCAATGGCAGCTACGCTTATCTTTGAAACAAGGAACCTTGAATGAAACTCTCCATACTTGAACAACCACTTTATGACCACCTTTACCGTGACATTCATGAGTTTCGCAGTACTTTCGATTTAGATATTGAATCGCCAGAAACAATGAGCGACAAAAGCGATACCTTGCACACATCATTAGCCGTTGAAGAGCTAACTGAATTAGCAGAAGCTGATTCATTGGTTGAGCAAGCTGATGCGATTGTTGATTCAATTTATGTATTAATGGGACGCTTAGTTCATCTTGGCGAAAAGAAAGTAGAAGACAATATTGGTATTAGCTACCTTATTGATTTACTTCTTCAAGTCGCAGAACGTTTAGAGATCGATTTTGTAGCATGTTGGGATGAAGTGCATTCAAGCAACATGAGCAAAGTGTGCCGGAATGAATCTGAATTTACAGATACCCAAAAACATTATGCGACGCAAGGTGTAGAGCTTACGGGCAGCCAGAAAGGCGCTTACATCATTGCTAAATGTGCAAAAGATATTGATTTAAATGGTAAAATAATTCGTCAGGGTAAAGTGTTAAAATCTGTTTACTATCGTCCAGCGGATCTCGTTAAGTTAGTTGTTCGTTAATTCAACTATTAAATAACGCTGCTATTTCCTTCTACTTACTCATTTTGATGATAAGTAGAAGGCGTTTCTCTTTTATTTCTTCTTTAGGTATCTCTTCAAACCCCGTAAACTATCCAGCTAATTCTTCCCCAGTAATAAAACCATGTATTCACAAACGGTATCATCAGCGCCAATCTCTCAGTCTGAACTTGCTCGTCAGCTATTTAAAATGACATGGCCAATGCTATTTGGCGTACTCTCGTTGTTGAGTTTTCAGCTTGTTGATAGTGCGTTTATAGGTCAGCTCGGTGTACTACCTCTTGCTGCTCAAGGTTTTACCTTACCGATGCAAATGGTGATTATTGGTCTTCAAGTCGGTTTAGGTATTGCAACAACATCACTGATTTCTCGGGTGTTAGGGGCTAATGAACCAGAACGAGCCAAACAACTTGGTGGGTTAGTTGTGATAACGGGCGGCATTGGTGTATTTGCCATCTGCTGGCTTATTTGGTTACTTCGTGGCCCAGTATTAAACCTGCTTGATGCTCCTTTGAATGTTTACCCTGTTATTGATGCTTATTGGCCGGTATGGCTAGGCAGTTCTTGGACTGGGGCGATGCTTTATTTTGCTTACAGCCTGTGCCGTGCTAATGGCAATACGATGCTACCCGGCATCATGATGGTGGTAACCAGCATTTTGAATATGCTGCTGGATCCATTGTTTATTTTTACCTTTGATATGGGTTTAGTCGGGGCTGCATGGGCTACGATTGTCGCATTTGGTATCGGAATGCTGGCCGTTTTTCCCTTAGTCATTAAACGCCATTGGATGAGTTTTCAATTTGAAGGGCTCGATATTCCCGCATCAATAAAAGAGCTGGGTAATATAATGGCACCTGCAATGTTAAGTCAGTTATTACCACCTCTGTCTTCGATGTTTGCGACAAAATTAGTCGCCAGTTTTGGTGCGGCAACGGTTGCCGCATGGGCACTAGGCTCGCGGTTAGAATTTTTTTCTATTGTTGTGGTGTTAGCTCTCACTATGTCGATGCCCCCGATGGTCGGTCGAATGCTCGGCGAAAAAGACATTCATCGAATTAAAGCGTTGGTTAACATTAGTATTAAGTTTCTATTGGGCTGGCAGTTGGCCGTTGCAGCGGTATTGTTTATTGCTTCACCTTATTTAGCTGAACTGCTTACAAGTGAGGAATCAGTGAGAAGTGTGTTGCTCATACATCTGACTTGGGTGCCTATCAGTTTAGGCTCATTGGGTATTTGTATGTTGATGGTATCGATTTGTAATGCACTTGCATTGCCAATGCGTGCTTTATTGATTTCTGGTTTACGTCTATTTATCTGCTTCTTACCGATGCTATGGATTGGAATACAACTGTTGGGGTTAAATGGCTTATTCATCGGTGCGATGGTGGGCAACTTTGCTGCTGGCATTATGGCGTGGGTGCTTTACCAACAAGGTATTAACGTTGCTATTCGTAAGTACTGTACAGAATAATGTTTGAAGATTAGGTTTTTATTTATTAGAGAGCCGATGAGTTTTTTACTGTTGAGCTGCTAGTATGTGCTTAAAATAAATAACAAAATGACAAGAAAAAGGATTAGCCAATGAATACGTTCACTATTGACACCCAAACCATGCATTATGTGGATATAGGTGAAGGTCCTGTTCTCGTTTTAGGTCATAGCTATTTATGGGATAACAAAATGTGGGCACCTCAGTTAGAGGTATTAAGCCAGCATTATCGTTGTATTGTTCCAGATCTATGGAGCCATGGTCGCTCAGATGCAGCACCACAAAAAACGCAAAACTTACAAGATTATGCCCGCGATGTATTATGTTTGCTTGATCACCTTCAGATTGATTCATTCTCAATTATAGGTTTGTCTGTTGGTGGTATGTGGGGGGCAGAATTAGCGCTTATTGCACCAGAACGTACCAAGTCATTAGTATTAATGGATACCTTTATTGGTTTTGAGCCAGAAGTGATGCACGCGAAATATTTCGCAATGTTAGATGCTATTGCTCAGGTTCAACATGTTCCAGAACCAATGATAGATGTAATTACGCCAATGTTTTTTGCGCGTAATGCTGAACAAGCAAACCCAGCGCTTGTGGCAAAATTCCGAGAGCACTTATCATCAATCAAAGGTCAACAGGCTGTTGATGTAACCAATATTGGTCGTATGGTGTTTGGTCGTCGTGATACGTTTGATGATGTTGAACAATTAACCTTACCAACGCTAGTTGTTGTTGGTGTACAAGATATGCCACGTCCTCCGCTAGAATCTCAGCTTATGCATGATGCGATTGATGGCAGCCAGTTCTTTATTGTGCAAGATGCTGGTCATATTTGTAACTTAGAACAGCCAGCGGTTGTTACTGAGAAGCTATTAAGCTTTATGAATGATGTGCACGCCTAGTTTTCTATAAACGTCTAAAGTACATATAAGAGATAAGCAAGCGCAGCGACTAGTTATCGCTGCGTTTTTCATTCTGGTTATGCTGATTGGGTGTAATTAGGCTTATTTCGAATCAGAAAGCGGGATAAAGAAGGCAAAGACCCACGCTGGACCAATTAATAAAAATTGTAAATCTTCGAAAAACGACGGCTTTTTCCCTTCAATTTTGTGCCCAATAAACTGTAAAATCCACAAAGCAATAAATAGGCCTAAGCTAAGGCTTAATATATTGATGTTCAGCTGGAAAAGTATCTCTATACCGATCACACAAGCAAGAGTAAACAAAGACATGATGGTAAATACTTTCCGTGATAATCCGTAGTAGAAGAAAAGAACAGGCATCAGTATTAACCATAGCCACTCAATGTCTACGCCAGAAAACCGGAATGACGGTAAGCACCAGATTAGCCCTACAATTGAAAAATAAATGCCCGGTACCGCAACTTTGTGAATGCGTTGGTTCGTTTTGTTCTGGTGACTTGCGCCATATTCAGTGAACCATTGTTCAAGTGTTTTCATTCATTCCCTATTTAGCAAGCTATTCGCATATAACGAGATTATATACCCAAGTTATCGAAAGGTGGACGTTTCTGGTTAGTGGTCTTTAATTAGAGGAAGGCTTTTTCTGGGAGAGCAACAATGATACGGGCATTATTTATCACCTTACTGTTTTTACTACCTTTTACCACGCAAGCGACAACGAGCAGTGCTCAGGCTAATAATGATTCAAGGCAAAACACCAGTACCAAGATGCACGGCAATACTGAAAGTCGTCAATTAGAAGATGCACAGAAAAAAAGTGCAGTAACTAAAAACTTAAAAGCAGTTAATGTGAATTCGGCATCTGCGAAAGATCTGGCGGCTTCACTACCTGGCATTGGAGATGCGAAAGCGAAAGCAATTGTTGATTACCGTAAAAAGAATGGGAAGTTTAAATCAGCAAGTGATTTAGCTAAAGTACCGGGGTTAGGTGATAAAAGTGTGGGAAATATGAAGAAATACCTGAAGTATTAATGTTTAGTTATCTGTTTAGAATGAAAAACGCATCAGATTATAAGTAACCTGATGCGTTTCATTCAATTAGCTAAGCGGAGCCGTGTTGGGTGCATGCGATATTACACGGCTACTTTTAATTTGCTTGTATACGTTCGTTATAATACTTGTACACGGTCTACTTCGATTTCAGGGGTATTTCCACCTTCGTATTCACCAAACAAGCGTACTCTTGTTGTTGCATCAATTGCTTGTGGTAAATGAATATCATCATCTAGTTCAACTTGAATTTCTTTCGTACCATCACTAAAAATAAATGTATCTGCATTAATTTGTTTAATCAACTTACCTTCAACAACTGCATTTCGTTCTGTAAACATGCTTGTGCTGTCGAGTAGTTCGGCAACGGTTACCGTATCAATCGGGCCTGAGTAAGAAATAACAGCGCCTTTCTGTTCATTATGATCGCCTGCAAAAGCGAGTGTTGGAACTAAGATCATTGCAGATGCGATTGCGATAACAGTATTTTTTACAGAAATTAATTTAGTCATGAGTTCGTCTCCTTGTTTTGATGTTGCTATTAAACAACACTTCAACTGAACCATTCGTGAGGCTGCTATTCAGATTTCGTTCATAAAGCATTTATTTAGATATTATTTGCTAATGGGTAGGTGAAAAATAATAAATGCACCATGTTAAAACCAAAGTGAATAGCAATCGCGTAACTTAACTTTCCTGACCAGTAATAGGTCAAACCATAAAGAAGACCTGCCAAACTTGCGACAACAATGAATAATGGGCCGCCCGAAAAATGTGCAGCACCAAATAAAAGGCTTGCTATCCCAATACCAATAATGGGGTTAAAACGTTGAGTCAGTAATCGCTGAATGTAGCCACGAAAGAGTGCTTCTTCTGCAACACAGGTGAATAGCAGGTTGTTTAATGCAAATACCCACCACCAACTAGGCACTGATAATTCAGGTTTTACCAGATTTAACACGAGTGGAACCACTGGCAATAAAATGAAGCTAATGGCTAATATTGATATGTGTTTTGAAGAAAGTATGTTCCGTTTTCCCAACATAGTTGGTACTAACAGTAATAAACCAAAGAAGATCATCGGATTATCTAAGTTCAAATAAAGCGTAAAGGGAATACTTTCGGGGCCTGTAATAACCTTATCAAGTACTAATAGGTTATTGAACCCAGGTATAAGATGTAATACCAAGGCTAGACACCACATAACAACCAAGCAGTGGCATGCTACTTTCCATTTGCCCTTAGCTTCTTTTGCTAGTGCCGAAACTATTAACCCAGCGGTAATGGCTAATACACCCACGAAATTTACGTTGGCGAAATATAAAGCACTGGCAAAAGTGATAACAAGAAGATGTAGCCAGTATCGAGGCTGAATAAATGCGGTAATAACGGTAGCACCAAGCAGTAACCAAGTTATTGCTTCAGGTAATAATTCGTTGGGAAAAAACATAAGTAATCAATGTGTTAGTGTAAGGATGTAAATGATAACAATTTTCTTTCTAATGTGAAGCATTTAGATTATATAAATCATTTAACTGTCAGACTTTTTGTATCTTAGGTAGCTTGGGTATAAGTAAAAAGTAGGGGCATTTATTAACGGTATTCTCTGATAACAAAGCATACATTCTTGAGCTAAACAGATAACATATTGATGTGATTAAGCGATGAGAAAATAAATCCGTGAGCATTCAAGATGATTTTCAAGGAATAGAACTTATATTAGGTGGTGCTAGGTCGGGTAAAAGTAGCCTTGCTGAGGCGCTTGCAAAATCATCAGGCCTTACTGTTACCTATGTTGCAACAGCAACTGCGGGTGATGATGAAATGACGGCTCGAATTCAACAGCATAAAGAGCAGCGCCCCCATCAATGGCCAGTAATAGAAGAGCCATTATGTTTAGCTGAGGTTATTCGTACCCACAGTAAAAAGGGCACATGTTTATTAATCGATTGTTTAACACTCTGGCTAACGAATTGCCTATTTGGCACAGTTGAACAACCTGAGTATAACGATCATCATAAGACCGTCGGCTGGTCTGATCGAAAGGCAGATTTTTTAAAGGCACTGGTTGAAGCCGAAGGGCGTGTTATTCTGGTCAGTAATGAAGTAGGACAAGGCATTGTACCTCTTGGTGAAGTATCAAGGCGCTTTGTTGACGAGAGTGGCTGGTTGCATCAAGCCATCGCAAAACAAGCTGATCGCGTTGTATTTGTAACTGCAGGCTTACCTCAAGTGTTGAAAGGACCTGCGTTAAATTAGCTTTCTAGTATCAACAGAGTTTGTGTCAGTAATGAGTGCAATGTAGTTATACCCAAGTCACCTCAAGGAGATGTAGAACATGACAACACAACAGACACGAATTGATATATTACGTCATGGGTTACCTGAAGGAGATGGTTGTTTAAGAGGGCATACTGATTTTCCAATTACCTCGACAGGTTTAATTCAAATGGCAACGGCAATTGCTGATCTTGATAGTGTTGATGTGGTCGTTACTTCTTCGTTGCAGCGATGCAGTGATTTTGCCCAACAAACTGCCAATCAGCACTCTGTTCCTCTTCATCAGCTCGATTGCTGGAAAGAAATGGATTTTGGCAACTGGGACGGGCAATTACAGAAAACGTTATGGCAAGATCATCATGAAGCCTTAACTCGCTATTGGCAAAACCCTTGGTTAGAAACTCCACACGGTGGCGAAGCATTAGTGGATTTCGACAAACGGATTCATCAAGCTTGGTTAGATTTAGTTGAACAGCACAAAGGTAAAAAAATACTTCTGGTATCGCATTCAGGTGTAATGCGACAGCTGATGCGTATTTTATTAGAAATGCCAGAAAATGCGAGTTATCTACACCGCATTCAGCTGCCTTATGCTGCACGTTACCGTGTCACTATTTTTCACGATAAACAAGGAAAAGATTGGCCTCAGATCCAATGGCCAACACAGCAACAATTTTAGATTTTTAGTATTATGTACCAATTTACTACTCGTATTAACGAGCGCTTTCATTATATATGCTGAAAATAAAACCCAAATATTAAACGAATACATAATGAGAAACAGATGCAACTAACCACACAAGCATTAATGGTTCAGGGAACAACATCAGACGCAGGTAAAAGCGTACTTACAGCGGGTTTATGCCGTGTACTTGCGTGTCAATGGTCACTAATGCTCCCTTATGCCGAGCATCTTGAAATGTTCACAATCTCACCCTGGGAAATTAAATTGTATCAATTATTTAATGATCAATAATTTTAGTAACCTATGCATTATTTGTTGAGGTTGGTCTATAAAATAGTGGGCAGTCATAGTTATATCAATTACATTAATTAACTTTACCAATTCTATCCATGCACTGGAGCATAAGTTTTTCACTAAATCGACTTGTGCTATAAAATCACACCAAGCACGACTGCATTTATCTACAATATCGTCATAACCAGTGAAAGCTTGATTGGCCAATTTATGCTGCCTCAGCCAGCTCCATACTTGCTCTATAGGGTTTAACTCTGGCGAGTATGGTGGAAGTTTTATTATTGTAAGATTGGAAGATTCAGCCGATGTGTCTGTCGTATGCCAACCTGCACCATCCATAATTATGACAGCGTGTCTTCCTAATGGTGTCGCTTTTGATATGAGAGCTAGATGCTCGATGATCACTTCTTTATTCGTCCATGGGGCATTGATAGCCTCTGTTTGTCCTGTTGAGGGGCAGACTGCACCAAATAGATAAGTGTATTCAAATTGTTGCTGCTTAATGGTTCGCGGGAGAGAGCCTTTTTCCGCCCCTACTCGTGTTGTCGTATTTTGTTGGCCAAATCGAGCTTCATCCTGAAGCCAAGCATCGACTTGCTCAAGTGAGATATGGCCTTGGATGTTACGGATTGTTTCCAGCTGGAAGTTTTTTAAAAGCGTCTTGATGCTCTTCAGGTTGTTTTGCGTGCTTTGACCGGCTAGTTATCCAGAAAAAGTTTAATTGATGCAAGAGTCGATATACATTACTAATCTTAAAATGGACATCAAAATGATTGGTGATATATCGCTGTATATCAATAGTATGTAATCGGCCACCATCAGGGTACTTTTCCGCCTGGCTAATATGACTTTTTAGTTGTTTGAGTTGAGCATCGGTTAATGCTATTGGTCTTCCAGAGCGGCGTTTCTCCACTAAGCTACCAAGCTCAGCATTAAGATACTTACTCACCCAAATATTGACACTACGACTACGGACTTTTAGATATTGTGCTATCTCAGTGCGAGATTTCCTTTTGAGGAAATGCATAATGGCAAGATAGCGAATACGAAGTCGCTCATTTGTAGTTTTGTGAGCAAGCTATCTAATGAAAGATATGTCGACCATAGCTGTAGTGTCGTTGATGAACAGTACAATAATTAGATCATATAATTAATGTAATAGGTATTACTCTTCACTCGAGACTACAACAGAGGCTGTTTTTTATTAACTGAATCAATTCATTAATGTCTAAATTAGAAAAACCACTAACATGTTTTTTCCACAGAGCGCCAGTACGATCTCGGATATCACTAATTCGCTCCATTATATATGGAATCAAAATTACTACAATCTACATAACTATTGACTAGATAATCATGCAATTTTGTTAGAGTAAGCTAACCTATAAAATGTCGCTTTAATATTTGATATGATTATTTCCTTATAGTTTTAATATTAGAAAATATGAGTTGTAGTTATTATCCTGATTTTAAAGATACTTTAGTGGTAATTATGTGATGGGAGGTTACCTATGCAACAAAATACTGCACTTAAGCGATAGTATATAAAGCAGATTTTAAATGTCGATTCTTTAGCAAGAGTTCGGGAGATAAAAATGAGTGAGAGTAAATGTATAATTTTACGCACTAAAAACATTTTGGTTCCTACCATGGATAACCTTGGTTCTTTTATAAAGGAGAAGGCGTTTAACTTACCTTCTGATGATATAGAGTTGATTGAAGCCGAACTATCAACTCGTGAGCGTAGAGATTTACGCCGAGATCCACGTGTTCGCGCTATTGCTCCGCCTATGCCATTAAAATTAATAAACCCAGTTGAAAAAAAAGATATAGATATGGGCATATTGTCTTCTTCAACATGGGGGATTCAAGCTGTTCGGGCTTCTGAGTCTCCTTACGATGGCTCAGGCATCACTGTAGCGATTCTAGATACAGGAATTGACTCAACGCATCCTGCATTTAATGGTATTTCGCTTGTTCAACGAAACTTTACGTCTGAGGAAGATGCCGATATTCATGGGCATGGCACTCATTGTGCTGGGACAATTTTCGGGCGTGATGTCGAGGGAATAAGGATTGGAGTTGCTCAGGGTGTAAACCGAGCGGTAATTGGTAAAGTACTTGGTGACGGTGGTGGGTCGTCCGCTACGATTGCTCAAGCAATACAGTGGGCTATTTCAGAAAGAGCAAACATTATTTCAATGTCTTTGGGTATTGATTTCCCTGGCTACGTAGATTTATTGGTAAATACTTACGGATACGATATAAACCCTGTCACATCAATGGCGTTGGAAGCATATCGTCAAAACATAAATCTTTTTACAGAATTAGCACGGTTTGTGGAAACACAAAGTGCTTTTGGTGATGGAATCGTAATAGTTGCTGCTTCAGGCAATGAAAGTAAAAGGCCTGATTATGAAATTGCAGTGGCACCTCCTGCTGCTGGAACAGGAATTATTGCTGTGGGAGCGTTAGGTGAAGTGGATACTGGATTCAAAGAGGCAACTTTCTCAAATAATCAGGTTGATGTCTCCGCTCCTGGAGTAGGTGTTGTGTCTGCTGCACTCGGTGGAGGGCTAACTAGTATGAGCGGTACAAGTATGGCAACACCTCATGTGGCAGGTATTGCGGCTTTGTGGGCACAGCGTCAGCGTAAAATGAATGGTAGTGTTGAAAGTCGCTCTCTAATAGCTCAAATTATTGCCAGTGGGACAACAGACACCCTTGAGCCAAATATTGAAGAAGAGGATGTAGGTACAGGTATTGTACAAGCTCCACATTCCTAACCCTTCGCTGGCTATTTTTAAGTGGTTAAGTTAAATTTGCCATTGTTAATTTTTTGTATTATGAGGCTGTAATATGTTTACAGTTTGATACAGCAGAATTGATTTTACCCTAGTTGAGTGAATAGATATTCAAGACGGTACAGGCCTACTACAGCTAGGAAAGAAACTTATTCGCCTATCATCATCTATAAAAAACTGGTGGAATAATGTTTGGGGAGGATAGACAAATAGTCGAAGTTATCGAAAGTATTAATAAGCTTCAACAAGTGGTAATTTCTGGAGTGGCAGTTTATGCTGCTAAAGAATTGTATCAATTCGTTAAAACGTATTATTGTGACAAGCGATCTCATAAAGAGGCGTTTATTGATTTTATTGTAGAACTAACCTATGTAAAAGAAAGTGTAGAATTAATGACTAGCAATGAAACCATTGGGAAAATACTAGAAATAGGTAAGTCAAAGTACCCAAGGTGTGTTGTGAGTGTAGTGTTAAATATAAGTATTTATCAGAATATGATGAATCATCGCCACAAGTTTGGGCATGACCAACTTATTTTACTCACCAAGATAACAGAGAAGACCGAGCAGTTTTACAATTACTATAAATTACTCGGTACTGACATGTTTGGAGAATTACCTACAGAAAGAAAAAAACAAACAGTTAAAGTTTTTAAAAACTTGGGGGGGGATTTATTAGTTCTTGTTAAGGAACTCTATATGGATGAAAAATTCCTGGAAAAAGCAAAATGTGATGGGGTAGAAGAGCAATTTAATAAACTTAAACCATTGCCTTTTATTTTAGATGATTATTGCTAGGTATTTAGTATTACCAATACTACATATTTCGAATGTTAGGTAATTAACATTATGTTAATTACCTAAATATGAATGAAGTAATGTTAAACGAAAGCTATATTTAAATTGTTAGTAACCATTACTAATGGAACAATGATTGTACAAAATCTTTGCCTATTATGTGATTGGAGGTAATGGACCTAGCATATTAATACTCCTTATAGAATTGATTTAAATGCTTATACATAACAACTATAGCACAAGTACTTATAGAAAGTCTTTAGAACACCTGTATGGAATACTACTCATAAAGTGACTTCATACCTATAAGTAACCGCTAGGTACTGCAGTTAATTATTAAATTGTCAGTATTATTCAGACTAGTGTTATTATTGTCTTTTTTGTTTTATTTGATTGATATATAAAGTTTTTATTGTTGAATGCAATTAGTGCTATCTGAGCGTAAGTCCAGGACTCGTTCTTCTCTGCTGTTTTGTTCAGTTCTTTAGCACGCTGTTTTTTAGTGCTCATATGGGGAGCTTTTTTCCGAAGGATGCTGAAATGTTAAACTTAATTACTTTTAGAAAGATACTAGCAGTAGCGTTTTTTTCGATGTCAATCCTGCTGGTTGGGTGCAGTTCATCAGCCCCCAACCCAAAACCGTTTGAAGCATTTCAAAAATCATCCCTTACCCTCCGAGAGGGAACCAACCAAGCTATGGATGTGCTCATTCCTCAGCGACTATCTCGCTCTAAAAGGGAGACGGAAGACTCAATGGAAGAAATTGGAAAGTCTCACCTTTTGAAATTAAAATCAAGAGAATCAGAAAACAGATTTATGTTCGAAAATCTGCCAGCTTATCTAATGTATGAAAACTATAAGGTAGCATTGTGGGATCTTACATCTGCAATGGTTGGCTATACCTCCATGTTGCATCAGCTAGCTACTTCAGAAACGCTGACAGAAGAAGAATTAACCGTAATGGCAACAGAGTTAAATGCTAATGCTTTTTCAGGGCTAGTCGCCTTGGATGGTTCGCTTGGTGAGCAAAGCGCTGAAAATATTGGCATTGTATCTACGGTTGTCGTTAGTGCTTTTAAAGAGTACTTAGCTCAGAAGCGCAAAAAGCGAGTAGTTTCGATAATTGAAGACAATCATGAGCATGTTGTCGCTTTTTCAAAGCACCTGTCTTTAGCCCTTAATACTATTTTGGAAGCAAGTTATTCTGAGTACGATTCGTCTTCTGAACTATTGTCTGATCATATTGGTGAACAAATACAACACACTAAAGGTGACCCTGACATTGGCAGCTATATTGACCAATGGATTAAATTGAACCAGGATTATTATATGCATGTACAAAGCTTGAAAGCGCTAAATAAAGGGGCTCTTGCTTTTCCATTGGCACATCAATCATTAGTCAATGCGGCAGAGAGTGAAACATCCGGTTTAGATGCTGTAACTGAGTTGATAGTACAAGGGCAAAAGCTGAAATCGTTAGCAAACACTTTAGGAAATAATAACAAAAACACATTAATCAACTTGGAAATTGAGCCAATAGAGTCTGAGGCATTAGCACTCGAATATGATGCGAACAAAGCTAGATACAATGCCTCTATAGCCCAAGCCCAAGCCGTGTCAGCTCGTATTTCTGCCAACGCTAATCCTAATGTGATCGACAAGCAAGATAAAGCGAAGGAGCTAGAGGAAATTGCTTCTTCACTGTTAGAGATAGCAACGAAAAAAGAAGAAGCTGCAAAATCAATGCGTGAAGCGGTTGATGGTCTTAAAAAAGCATCCACTACTCTAGTCACTCAATAGAAAGGTCGTAATCATGAATGCCGAAACAAGATTAGATTTAATTTCCTACATTAATGATTTATTGGTCGCGATAAAAGAAGCTCGATTTGTTGCAATCGATGCGGGTAATGACAAGCTTGTTGATAAATTAAAAAAAAGAAGAAAAAAATTGAGCAAGCTTCGAGATAAACTCATCCAGGCTCAAATGAAAGACTGGATTGATAATGCTGAGGCTATTACTGAAAGAATTAAGAGTGCTGAAGAACAAACAAAAATAGCAATTAAGGAACTTAAAGACGATATACGTAATGCCAAAAAATGGGTAGTGGCCACTGGACTTATTGACGATGCCATTGACTTAATTACCTCTTTGCTGCCTTAGGAGTAGTCGGTGAACAACCAATTTTATGAGTGTATTATTGAATTGGTTTAAATTGAAATACTCTCGATTTGGCTCAAGTTTGGTCAACCCTCAATAAACTCATAGAGTAAATAGAGAAGTAAGTTATGTCGGGAGACAATCAAGAGAGTAATGAATCCATAAGGAATGTATTGATATCCAAACGCATATTAGAGTGCTCCGAAGGAGCAATAAAATACGATCGATGGTTACGTATATTGTGTATCCCTAATCTGACCTTAATTGCGGGTGGTTCTCTTCTTGCTTTCGGTGCGGCAATGGTGGCTGAAAAGTTTACTATAGAAGCCGATTATATGGCATTAGTTGGAGGCGCACTAGCTGGTTTACATAGCTGGATGGGTGTAAAATTCATTAACAAAAATGTTGCACTATAAGCTCTGAATACACTTCACTAAAATTGAAGTATGAATCATTACAAGCGACAGGTTTAGAGGTCAGTGAGCGACTTAGGGTCATTGAGTCACGTTATGCAGATTTTGTCTTAAAAATAGATGTAAGCCCTTGGATTTAATAGTGGATATACAATAAAAAACGGACGTGTAAGAGGTCGCCATAACAAGTCTGGAGAAAAGAGAATGCAATAAAATGTCTCAGTGTTGATGGGTAATTATTGTAACTTGTGTGAGAGAAATGACCTAGCTGAATATGTTCAACCTTTAGACCGACTTTCATATTTGCCAAATATAATCTGAGTAAGACCGTTGTACTGGGTTCTTGGAGGCGATTTTTATTATTGAATCTCGATAGGTTAGCGTTATGCGATATGTTTGAATCCCATTTCACATAATTTACAGCCTGTTTGAAATATAAAATGGGACGGTGTGGTTGTCTAACTGATGATATGTAATTCATGGTGTGCAACGAAGGGGTTTCAGATGCAGTCAGAAGTAAAACCAATGCGAATAATCAATCATAAAACCGTGCGTAAAGGTATAGGCTTGATTGCCTTACTGATGCCGTGGGCCGTATTGTGGCTTTCAGGATACTCCTGGAGTGAGATGTCATCTATTAGTGTCTCCTATTGGACAGATTCACGTGATATTTTCGTCGGGTGCTTGATTGCAGTTGCTTTTGCTTTGGCATCTTATAATGGGACAGGTACATGTAGAAGAGATACTGAATTCTGGCTTAGTAAAGCAGCAGGTGTTTTTGCGCTTTTAGTAGCCTTATTTCCAACAATTTGTAGTTTCGAAGATAAAGTTAAATGCACCGATGCACCAAACTGGATTATGCATATATCTTTTAATCATCCCCAGTATATACACTATACTGCTGCAATCCTCTTTTTTATCTGTCTTATTTTATTGATGTCATTTTTCTCGCTTCGCGCAAAATACAAAGAAAAACACTTACGCTCCAGATTATATTTTGTAATCAGCTTGCTCATGTTATTTGGTATACCAACAGTATATATTATTGGAGAATTAACCTCGTTGTATGAATCAACCTTCTGGGCGGAATTGGTGGGATTAACGCTGTTCGGTATCGGCTGGTTAAAGGCTGGTTGGTATAAAACAGAACCTAAGGCGTACTTGCCAAAGGGAGCGACCTTGGTAGACATCGTCGAAGTGAATCCAAAAAACAAAAATAATCCTACAGAAGTAGTAATCGAGGTGGGTGTAGAATATTTCTTCAAAGCCGAAGGGTGTTGGAAAGATTGGTTTCTGGAATGTGGGCCACACGGATGGGGGCCTAATTGGAATCCTTTAAATTACAATAACCGAATTGAGTGGAAACCTCTTTTCCTTCTATGTGGAAACATCGGTAAGAATTGGAACGATGAAGACCGTACATTTTGCATTGGTGATAGGAATACATGGGCGCTTCCATCGGGGCTTAATGACTTGAACCCAGAAGAGCGGAAACTTTATTTATTTGCCAATGATTGGAAAACAAGATACGGAAATAATTACGTACTAGAACCTAAGGAAGGTGGCCCACTAAAGGTTGAAATTTACCGTCTCCAATCGAATGAAGAATAAGTTCATAATAAGGTAAATCAATTCAGGCCACAAAGGGCGTTGCAATTTATTGGCTTTTGTGATGTTAATATCTGTTGGTGCGAAGAATTGTATTTAGAATTGATGAACTAACTCGTTTACATCCAGAGACTTTTCAGCGTGATCTCAGCTAACTATTTCACACCCAGTTGCATAAGCATAATTAATATCAAGTGTTAATATCGTATCTAGAATTGTTTTCAAATGCCCTTTAGTCTGTATTTTCGTTTAGGAAAAAAGGGCATTTTATATAAAAAAACTTGCTTATTTGACTTTAAAATCATCGATATACGCTTGCACATCTTCTAATCAATAGTGATAGCGGTTACCTATTTTATAGGCTGGTAAGTCAAAATTTCCTCGCTGAATCCAACTATAGAGTGTTATCCATTTCACACGAAGAAGCTCTGCCACTTTTCGGCGAAGGATCAATCGAAGTGATTTAAAATTTTGTTTTGTAAGTATATTTTTTGTCGTCTTTTTTTCTCTGTTATTAATTATAAGTTCACTTTAAACGATCTGAACTGTGCACAGAGAATATGGTGCTGGGGAAAATTTTGAACTTAAAAGAAGTGAGGATAAAAGGACAATTTAAACGGCTGATCCATTCTGCTTCCATGCCAGTAAGATTTTGTATAAGTTGTAATTAATGGCCATATGCTATGATACTTTTCCACTAATGAGTACCAACTTGTATCAAACCAAGTATGTACCAAAAAGTGTACCAAATAATTCCCCATGACAAAGCGTGTTATATCCACGAGATATAACGGTTATAGATACGTCGTGGTTGTTTCATTATTGACTTGGGTTTAAGGTTTTGAATAATAGACATTTAATGGTTCAGGGTACAACATCAGACGCAGGCAAAAGCGTACTTACAGCGGGTTTATGCCGTGTACTTGCGCGAAAAGGTATAAAGGTAGCGCCATTCAAATCTCAAAATATGGCACTCAATAGTGCAGTAACAAAAGATGGTGGTGAAATTGGCCGTGCACAAGCAGTTCAAGCACAAGCCGCATGTATCGAACCGACAGTACACATGAACCCTGTATTGTTGAAACCCAATACCGATGTCGGTGCTCAAATCATCGTTCAAGGTAAAGCCATCGCAGATATGGATGCGATAGGCTACAACGGCTATAAAAAAGTAGTTATGGGGCCTATCATGGAGTCTTTTGGTATTTTACAAGATGAATACCAAACTGTGATCATTGAAGGTGCAGGCAGCCCAGCAGAGATTAATTTACGTGAAAACGATGTCGCGAATATGGGGTTTGCAGAAAAGGCAGATGTGCCAGTCATCATTATTGCAGATATTGATCGTGGCGGTGTTTTTGCGCATTTGTACGGCACATTGGCATTATTGTCTGAATCAGAACAGGCACGTGTGATTGGTTTTGTTATTAATCGCTTTCGCGGCGATATAAAGTTACTTGAATCTGGTCTTGACTGGCTCGAAGAAAAAACCGGTAAACCAGTCTTGGGTGTTTTACCGTATTTACATGGCTTGATGCTAGAAGCGGAAGATGCGATTAATGTTCAGCAAGTCGAAGCGGCTGATGAGCAGCTCAATGTTGTTGTGCCAGTATTAACACGGGTAAGCAACCATACAGATTTTGATCCGTTGCGCATGCACCCGCAAGTGAATTTACAATTCGTAGGTAAAGGGCAACAAATTCCTCCTACTGATCTTATTATTATTCCTGGCACCAAAAGTGTGCGGAGTGATTTAGCTTTCTTACGCGAGCAAGGCTGGGATAAGCAGATCGAACGTCATTTGCGCTTAGGGGGCAAAGTGATGGGCATTTGTGGTGGTTATCAGATGTTGGGTGAAAGTATTGCCGATCCTGATGGAATTGAGGGGGAGGCGGGTGAAAGCCAAGGTCTGGGCTATTTACAAACATCCACGATACTTGCACCAGAAAAGCAGCTTAAGCAAACCGTTGGTACACTTCAATTACCTGAACAACCAGCTGTACCTGTACGTGGTTATGAAATTCACGCCGGTATTACAGCAGGCATTCAGGCAAATGCGCCAGTGCAACTTCAAGACGGGCCGGATGGCCAGCTAGGTATTGATAATCAAGTGTTTGGAACATATCTACATGGTATTTTTGAACAGACTGAAGCATGTAATGCTATTTTATCTTGGGCGGGGCTAGAAGCCACGCAAACACCTGATTTTGATCTAATACGCGAGCAAGGTATTGATCGTGTTGCCGACACACTTGAAGAGTACATGAAGCTTGATAAATTGTGGCCAGAATGGGCTGATAAGTTTGCCAAGTAACGTGCGATAGAATCTTAAAGCACATTATTCAGAGAACTAAAAAAGCCGGTGCAACATCCTATATTATCGCGATGTGGCACGGGCTTTTATTTTACGTATTACTACATTTTTCTTTTAGAAGATACGTCGAAATTAACGTTGCTCTAATGGGTATGAACGGTAGCTCCACATGCCATAAGTACGAAGTGCATCGCGGTAGATACCTAGAAGCTCACCATCTGTAGGTACTTTTAATTCGTCGAGTGGTTTGTCTGCGGCTGAAACAGTATCAAACGTAATGTCTTTAGGGCCAGTCTGCCAGCTTGCGATTTCAAACAATGTTTGTCCGCGACGTACGTGGCTTGCAGAGCTAATAATAGTGGCATGATCAATATCATGACGGGCTAGGGCATAGCTGCTGTATAGAGCGTTCTCTACAGTACTGCGTGCATAGTTATCTTCAATAATACGGCTACGGTCTATTCCTTTCTCTACTAACCAATCTGCCATTAACTTACCTTCAGTTTTATGGTTTTTTGGTACGCCACCAGTCAGTACGATTAGCGACTTAGGCTGTTCTTTAGCAAAGGCTAATGTCATTTCTAAACGTTGAATGAGTATGTCATGCATGCTGCCATCTGGGTTTAGGGCATAGCCCAATGTGATGATAGCGGTATTGCCGTCTTGCGCTTTATCAAACGTGGTTTTAAGTGGGGTTTCCACTATGCGATTCACGGTATCAAAAATGCGTTGCATGTCTGCGGCACGTCCTGGATTAAGTGATTCCAGCACCTTCATGTGTTTTGCTGATTCTGTATCGTTGCCTGTAAAGTGCTGCCACACAGCAAGGTAAGAATGTGCATCTACATCTTCAGGTGCAACACTTAATACTTTTTCAAAAAGCTCAATTGCGCGTTCAGCGTTCTTGTTATAGATTTGTGCATTCGCGGCAGAAATTAACAAATCGGTACGATAAGGTTCTAAGTCGTAGGCTTCTAGCAGTCGATTAGTCACTATCTCCATGTTGCTTGGCATTTTTGCGGTAAAGCCAGCATGTGAGATACGAGCGGGTGATTTGAATGCTGTTGCCGCATCAATGAGCAATTGATCAACTACCTGACGCTTTGTTGTGAACTGACTATATTCGACAGTTGCTTGAATGCTTTGTTGAGTATCTGTTTGATTTGCAGCAAAAAGTGAGGCAGAAGAAAGGGTTAATAGGCTACCAAGAGTAAAAGCAATAATTGTCTTTTTCATTATATTAGTCACTTAAGTTCACAGTTTGGACTGCAATATAGATAATTCTCGAAGAGAATTTTGTGATTTATGATTGAAAAATGCAGTTATTTTGTAGGAATATGTGAAATTGGAATCAAGCTCCGCTTTGATGTATGTTCAGTTAAACGGAACGCTAGTCTAAAAATCAACAAGGTGATGTATGACTCAAGAATATAGCTTTCGAACGTGCTCTTTTGACACTGAACGGCTGAAGGTGAGTAATGTACTGAGTGTTTTAAATCAGTCTGTTTCTGAAGCAGAACTATCGGGTGTTGCTTTAAAAATATTAACACCAAATGTAACTCAATCTCTTCCTCCAGAGTTTCAATCAGTTCAGTGTGTTGAATCTGCAAGTAAATGGATAAATGAGATGGTAACTAACAGCCATTTCCTTATCATCCAGCAATCAGAGAGTCATCAAATTATTGGTTTCATTTTTTTCTATGTATTCACTCCAAAAGAGTCTGGTTCCAATGTACATCTTGGTTATCTTCTTGATGAGCGTTTTTGGGGGAAAGGTTATGCGAATGAATTTATGGAGGGGCTAATTGAATGGTGCAATCGTTCTCAATTAGTCTCTAAATTACTTGGTGGCGTTGATGTGGGTAATGCTCAATCAATTAAATTATTAGAAAATAATGGGTTCAATGAAGCAACTGGCGATTCACCGAATGGCGTTGTTTTTTATGAACGTTCATTTAGTAAATGTTGAATTATAATTAAGCTGATGCGTACACGTGTTTGTACTTACAAAAAAGGTCTTAGTACTGTCGCTGTGAATACGACAAGTATCTAAGACCTTTTGTTTTAAATCTGTATTTAAGCACTGTTAGAGATGAATCAATTCATACACTATGGCGCTTAGCTTTGTCCGATGATCAGCTCTTCATCAAGATCTGTTAAGATCATTTTTTGAATATCTAAGCCAAGATACATCAAAATCAGACACCAATTTAGAAAAGGAATATTGTTCTTTTCTAAGTTGTCTTCAAAGTGGTCTAGTCTCCAGTTGAATGATTCAGCTAAATCAGTAAACGTTAAACCCGTGAATACGCCTTCGCCGACAACGCGGTTAAGCTGTAAACGTGAAGGGGATACAAATTTACTTGCAGGTAAAAAAGCATTTCTATCAAATGCAGATAGTACTTTACGTACATCGACAGAAAGTGCATCACCGCGATTGTTTATATTAGGTCTGCCTACTAAAGCAACAAGAAAACACCAGCAAGTATATGGAATGTATGAAACCTCGTACGGTTCTTTTTTATAGCCAGCAGTCCAATCACAAAATCTGCGCTCAGAAATACCAGTAAGTTTAACTAACTTAGCTGATTCATAACCGTATTCGCGCAGTAATGCTAAAACCTCTGCAACTTCAGAAACGAAAGGCTTGGTCCAATTGTTGACTGGTGTAAATGTATTTTCTCTAATCACGAGCTAACCTTTTTGCAAGAATAAGCTTATTGAAGCATATTCACATGTTTGGTGTACAAATAACGTACTTTATTATGAACCATTTACATGAATGAAATTGGATCATCGAGGGGAATGATACTGATAAGTTCCGAGATGTCTATTAAAGCTCATAAAAGTTGAACATTTCATGCAAATTGATACCAGTATCAGCACTTTTTGCTGCGAAAGATGATGACCATTGATTAATTTATAGAGTCTTAGATTATTAAAGGGACATTAAACAATGCCCATCATCTTTATTTTGAGATAGGTCGCTAATGTTTTGCCATCTTGAATCTCATTGTTTAATACTTTTTGTTCAAACTCATTAACAGACATGGTGACGACTTCAATTACTTCATCGTCATCTAATTCTCCAGCGGTTTCTGATAAGCCTTGAGCGAGAAACAAGTACTGAACCTCATCACAAAACCCTGGTACAGGCAGAAGTTCACCAAGGCTTTGCCAACTTTCAGCTTTCAGGTTTACTTCTTCTGCGAGCTCTCTTTTCGCGCAATTTAGAATGTCTTCTTTGCTTTCTAACGTACCCGCTGGAAATTCAAGAATCCATTGCTTGATAGCAGGGCGGTATTGATGCACTAAAACAAGCTCACCGCATTGATTAATCGGCACAATGATCACGGCACCAGGATGTTTTACGGTGGTGAATTCAATGTTTCGACCATCAGGTAGCTGGTGCTGTTCTTGTTCTATTGAAAAGCACTTCCATTGGTAAAGTGTTTTGGCAGGCGTTTTGGTAGACATAGGCAACTCCATTACATTTAATAAACCAGAGGCTTATAGTATAAAAAAAGCGATTTCATTATAGGTGATAAACCTGATGAAATCGCTTTTCGATACTGCCAAGCTTATTTATAAATCATGAACATTGAGTGAAAATCAGAATGAACCACTTCTAGCTAATTGCAATTTGGCTGCGTCCCCAGCTTTTTGCACGATGTAGGGCGCTCTCTGCTTTTATGTAATCAAAACTATATTCCTGAAACTCGATAGGCGTAATACCAATGCTAACGGTAATACTTACATTATGGCCCGACTCTAACTCTAAAGACCAGCTGGCAATTTCATCTTTTAAGAGAGATGCGAACTCTTCAGCGGCTATTATGTCAGTTTCGGGTAGCAGTAAACAAAACTCTTCACCACCGATCCGTGCTAGGTGATCACCTTTACGTGTATTTTCGCGTAAGCATTTGGCGAGCATCATCAAGACTTGATCGCCAGCATGTAAACCGTAGCGGTCATTGACGGCTTTAAACTCATCAATGTCTAGAACGAGCATAGAGAAATCACGTAAATAACGTTGACTACGTGCTGATTCACTTTGATAAATCGGCAATAACCCAGAACGATTGTGTAAGCCAGTTAAAAAATCGGTGGTTGCCGTTTGTTTTACTCGTGCTATCGCTTCGTTACGATGACGAGCAAGTAAATAAGCCATAATTAAAACAATAGAATACGCACTGATGTTTTGTAATGCTTCCGTTATTTGAAGTTGTTTATCAGAGACTTCAGCGACGCCCAGTACAATGTAGAAACAACCAAATAATGAGCTATACCACCAAGCGTATTTCTGTTGTAACGCAAAGAAGCACAATAATGGAATAGTCAGACCAATGGTATTGCTGATATGGCGAGAGCTGTCTGCGTAAAAACCGAGTGCACAGGCTGCTGTTGTTGAAAAGATAAAAATCCAAATCAGTAAATAGGGGTTTATTTTATATTTATTAATGACTGAAAGTGTATAACAAATGACCATGCCGATAACGGCAGAAAAGGTGAAGTTAACAGGAACGTTAGAGACAAAATAAGTGAAAGCAATGATCGCGCAAATCATGCCTGAAAATGGAAATAGAATAGTCAGTTGTTTTTGAAGGGTTTTCTCACTTAATTCTATGTATGCAAAATTGGAGGATTCAAGTTGAGTGCTTTTTATAACTGTTGCCATAATACGGTCTTACATCCTTGTTACACAAAAAAACCGTCAATGCGCAACGTGATGCATTGACGATTGTAGAATAACAGTAATGTCGATTATGTCTAATTATTTTTAGCAACAAATGTAATCTATTGATTTAAGACAAGAATGATTTTATCAATTTAACGACAACTTCAGGTTGCTCGTTCGTGACCCCATGACCAGTCTCAGGAATAACGACAATCGGGGCATTCAAATACCTACTGAGCTGAATGCCACTTTTTAGCGGGAAGATTTGATCACTGTCTCCCCAAATCACCATGCTATTGGGTAGATTGTTAGGCGGGAATTCTGCAATACGATCTCTATCTTTGATGAGTGTTTGAATTAATGACGTTCTTTCTGCTTGCCAAGGCGAGAAGTAGCTGGTGTAAATTTGATCGGCTATGAAGTCGGGCATGTATTTCTTTTCATAAAAAACGTTGTCAAATAATCGCCTTACTTCATCACTGTTTTGAGGCACAAATAAATTCTCGGGTTTATCAACACCTGCGCGTAGGCATAAATCGTCAAGATCTTTCTCTGAGAATAACGGACCAGGGCTGGCAATGATGATCGATTTATCAATGCGTTCAGGTGTGGTCATCATGTTGTAGGTTACAAATCCGCCATAGGAGATGCCAGCGACATTTACTTTGTCTATTTTTAAATGATCCATAAGTTGCCAAATGGCATTTGTTTGGGTGGTTAAATCGGGTAGACCTTTACTGTGAGAATCGCCAAACCAAGCAAGATCAGGTGCGATAACTTGATAGTCTTGGCTTAGCACCATCATTTCTTTTTTCCATGTGGACATTGCAGTGCCACCAAAGCCATGAAGTAACAATAATGGTTTACCCGTACCGCCGACCCAGAACTTCATGCTGCCACCTTCTTTTAAGGGCAGAAATTGCTCAGAGTAACCAGCATTGACTAATGACTCTCCGTCTTGTGTGGCTTTCCATTTAACAATTTCACAGCCTGAAAGGGTAAATATAAGCACAAAAAAAAGCATAACATGTCGAAATAGCCTTGGCATCAAAGGTTCCTTTTGGGTGATGGCATAAACTGGTTAAAGTGTATTATACAGTGTTTTTAACGTTATTCATTATAGTAACATTTTGATATGGACGTTTTATATTCGAATTATACATAAACGTAAACAATGGTCATTTTATGTAAAAAAATGGCTTTATAATTGCTAGTATCATTCTTATAGCATTTGTTTTTAGATATACTGAGTCATATTCATATAGAATATGAACCGTATCTTGTCAGTTTTAAATAACATGCTATAAAGTTTTTTTGAATGTCTTGTTGTAAAAAAACGTTTATAAATAGCGTGTTATTTAAAATTTATTAACAATCAAAATTTAGGGAGAGAACATGCGTGTTTTAGTTACTGGAGGAATGGGTTATATCGGTAGCCATACTTGTGTTCAAATGATTGAAGCAGGAATGACCCCAGTTATCGTTGATAACCTATATAACAGTAAAGAAACAGTATTGGCTCGCATTGAAGCATTAACGGGTGTTATGCCTGCGTTTTTTCAAGGTGATATTCGTGACCGTGCCTTTTTAGATAAAGTTCTCTCTGAAAATGAAATCGATGCTGTTATTCATTTCGCTGGCTTAAAAGCGGTAGGTGAATCTGTTGTTAAGCCTTTAGAATACTATGATAACAACGTGCACGGTACCTTGGTATTAGTTGAAGCAATGCGTGCTGCTGGTGTTAATAGCCTTATCTTCAGTTCTTCTGCAACGGTATATGGCGATCCTACCTCTGTGCCAATAACAGAAAACTTTCCAACAAGCGCCACCAACCCGTATGGTCGTAGTAAGTTAATGGTTGAAGAATGTCTAACCGATATTCAATTGGCTTACCCAGAAATGAGCATTACGCTACTGCGTTACTTTAACCCAGTTGGCTCTCATAAATCGGGCACAATGGGTGAAGATCCGCAGGGTATTCCAAATAACTTAATGCCGTTTATCTCTCAGGTTGCAGTTGGCCGTCGTGAGTTCTTATCTGTGTTTGGTGATGATTACCCAACAGTCGATGGTACCGGTGTGCGTGACTATATTCACGTGGTTGATTTGGCTGATGGTCACTTAGCGGCATTGAACTACAAAGGTTCAGAAGCTGGTTTGCATATCTACAATCTTGGTACTGGTAATGGCAGCAGCGTAATCCAAATGGTTGATGCATTTTCGAAAGCATCTGGCGTTGAGGTTGCTTATAAGGTTGCCCCACGTCGTCCTGGTGATATTGCAGAATGTTGGGCAGATCCAGCGAAAGCAAAAGCAGAACTTCATTGGGAAGCGAAGCTTTCAGTTGAAGACATGACGACAGATACATGGCGTTGGCAGTCAAATAACCCGAACGGTTACCCTGACGCATAACGAGTCTATTGATGCGTTAATGGCATTAAGAGTCTTAGAATAAAAACTAAGCCGCTATATCAACTGTGATAACAGATTGAATAGCGGTTTTGTGTGTGTAATTACAGAAACTACGTGTTTTATTGCAGTTTATATCATGAGGTCTAGATGTACCTTAGAAATACTGTGCTATAATCTGCAGCTAACATTTTTCACTTTTGTGTGAACTTAATCACATAAAGGTCGAGATATTATTGATTGTAAACTCTGAATCAGAGCGTTTTTACCGGAGCATCATTTTGCATTTTAAAGATCTTGGATTAGACCCACGCCTTCTTAAGAAACTGACACACCTTGGGTTTGATCGAGCAACTGAAATTCAGCGAACAGCCGTCCCCGTGGCTATTATGGGGAAAGACGTGCTAGCCTCGTCGAAAACAGGCTCTGGTAAAACACTGGCGTTCTTATTGCCTGCTATGCAGCGTATGTATCGTGGTAAGCCATTTACTCGTCGCGATCAGCGTGTACTTATTTTAACGCCAACGCGTGAGTTAGCAAAACAAGTGTTTGCTCAATTACGTACGTTAAATGCGGGTACACCGTATGATGGCGCGCTGATTGTTGGTGGTGAAAACTTCAACGATCAAGTGAAAGAATTCCGTAAAGACCCAATGTTTGTTGTAGCAACACCGGGTCGTTTTGCTGATCACCTTGAGCACCGTAGTACAAGCCTTGATGGTCTTGAAATGCTAATTCTTGATGAAGCAGACCGTATGCTTGATCTGGGTTTTGCACCTCAGCTACGCCGTATTCACGAATTGGCTAACCACCGTCGTCGTCAAACTCTAATGTTCTCTGCAACAATGGACAATGAAGATGTGATTGAAATGGCGTCAGAGATGCTAAATGCACCTAAGCGCCTTTCGGTTGGTAACTCAAATGAAGAACATACTGATATTACACAGCGTTTCTACCTGTGTGATCACTTAGATCATAAACAAGCACTACTTGATAAAGTGCTTGAGACTGAAGATTACAATCAGGTCATTATCTTTACGGCAACCCGCGCAGATACTGATCGCTTAACGGCTGAGCTGAATGAACGTAAACTGAAAGCTGTCGCACTAAGCGGTAACTTAAATCAGAATCAACGTAACAGCATCATGAGTCAGTTTGAACGTGTATGTCATAAGATTTTGGTAACAACAGATGTTGCTTCTCGTGGTCTAGATATCGATGGTGTATCGCATGTTATCAACTTTGATATGCCAAAACACGCTGAAGAATATGTTCACCGTGTGGGGCGTACTGGTCGTGCTGGTAACAAAGGTGACGCAATTTCACTTGTTGGCCCTAAAGACTGGAAGAGCTTTAAAAGTGTTGAAGCCTACTTACAACAGTCTATTTCTTTCAGTGTACTTGAAGGTTTAGCGGGTAAGTTTAAAGGTCTTAAACCTGCACCGAAGAAAAAGTTCATTAAGAAGAAACCGACAGATCAAAAAGCATCTGCTGCTAAGAAATCAACAGCGCCTAAAGCGAAGAAGAAAGTTGATAAGCGTTTTTACGATAACGTTGCTGTAGGCGAAAATGTATTTAAGCCTAAGAAAAAGCGTGACGTTGATGTAAGTAAAGACGACGCATAAAGACACTAATTACCCCGTTTCTCTCTCGGAGAAACGTGTAATAAAGAAAGGCGTTAACTGTTATTAACAGTGACGCCTTTTTTGTATATTGCATTTATCAAAGCCAATACCAACTAAAAAGTATCTAAACGCCACCTATTCAGTGACGCGGTCACTTTTCTATTGGGTGCCAGTTATACTGGTTGATTAGACTAAGTAGCTGCTCAGTTTCTTCGTCTAATCCCTTGATTAACCAGTTGATAAAGTTTGTGACCTTGTCACTTTTTGTTCGGCAGTAATAATAATACTTCCATGGGCTATAAATGATTTTTGCTTCAAGGGGCAGTTTTAAGAACCCTTGCTTCAGTTCGTTCGTCACAAAAAGCAGATCGGTAATTGTTGCTCCTTGCCCTGATAAGCAAGATGTTAGCGCCATGTCTAATGTATCGAAAGTGAGTTCCGTCTTACCGAGAGGCTGCTGTATACCCGTTTGTACAAACCAAGCTCGCCAATCAGAACGATCTTTTGTGGGGTGTAGGCGAGGGTAAGTCAGTAATTCATCGATTGTTAGTTGCGTATCGCCCTTTACTAATAACATCGAATAAACAGGCGCTAAATATTCTTTACGTAAAAATACGATAGGTTGTTTGATTGTTGTGGGATCTTGGTAGTTTGAAATTGCAATATCGTAATCATCTGAATCGAGATTAAGTTGATCACCATAATTACCGTTATTACCAATATTTGATGAAATAATGATGTCTAAGTTTGGGTTCTGTTCTTTAAAGGAATGCAAACGGGGGATCAACCAACGTACCGCAAAGCTCATTGAAACATTCAATTTTAGGGTGTTATCTTCCTGCTGTTTAAGCTGGTGAATGGTGTTATTTAGTTCACTAAATTGGCGAGTCAGTAGCAAAGCAATTTCTTTGCCTTCCTCTGTCAGTATTAACGCACGGTGCTGACGAATAAAGAGTGTAAAACCAAGCTGTTCTTCTAATAAACGTATCTGACGGCTAACCGCACTTTGTGTTACATTTAGCTCTTGGGCTGCAATGGTAAAACTGAGGTGTCTAGCTGCTGCTTCGAACACGCGAAGCCCATTTAATGACGAAGGTAGTAGCGTATGTCTTTTAATCATTAGTCACCATTTCTTCGCATGAGTTTTTAGAATGCTAAAGTGCCATAAAAGTCGTTTGAAAAGCAAGGCTACTTTTTTTACATTAAGCTGATAATGTTTCTTGGATTCAAATAGTAAATGCATAACCATTTAATGAATAAGCATGGTTAGTTACTTCGATTAGGTAATAAATGAAAAAACTTCTCACTCTTGCAATACCTCTTATTATTTCTCAACTGGTTGCGCAATTACTGGTCTTTACCGACGTCTGGATGATGGCAAAAATGAGCATACTGGCGATTGCTGGTGGCGGATTAGGTGCATCGGTTTATTCCTTTGTCTTTATTATTGCGGGCAGTACAGTCGGGTGTGTCGCGAACTTAATTGCTATCGCGTATGGCAAGCGAGTACGACAACCTGATGCGGGTAACACTGAAATTAGAGCCGCAGTGAAGGGCGGAATACTGTTATCTTTATTACTTACCGTTACACTTCAGCCATTTTTTGTCATGCTTAAAGATTGGTTATTAATGGCAGATCAAGATCCACAAGCTGTCGCCTTGGCTATGGATTACATAAATGCATTAAAATGGTCAATGCTACCCACCTTAATGTTGTTAGTATTACGAAGCTTAGTCAGTGCGTTTGGTGATACGCGTTCGATAATGGTGATGTCGGTTGCAACTGTTATTTTGAATGTTCCTATCAGCTATGTTCTCGCATTCAAGATGGATATGGGAATTGCGGGTTTAGGCTATGGTTCGTCGTTGGCGTCGCTGATTATTATGGCTGTTTATGGGCATTGGGTCTTTAATCGTCCTCGTTATCGTCAATTTAATCCATTTTCTAAGTTACATGAATACCGTTTGGGTACCATAAAACCATTATTGGCCATTGGTGTGCCGATTATGATCGCGACATTACTCGAGCATGCCTTGTTTTCTGGTGGCGCATTATTGGCCGGTACATTGGGTGCAGTTTCATTAGCCATTCATCAGATAGCGATGCAATGTTTGAATTTGTCATGGAATATTGCTTTTGGTTTTTCACAAGCAGCCTCTATTTTAGTTAGTCAGCATTTTGGGCGTGGTGAACCTAATATGGTAAGGCAGTATGCTAAACAAGGGCTACTTGTTGTAACCGCGACCAGTGCCGTCATTGGTTTATTCTTGATTATTTGGCCTGAGTTTTTAACACAAGTATTCAGTATAGAAGGTGATGTAATGGCACAAGAGTTAGTTACAGCCTTACCAGCAGTGATGATTATGGTTGCGTTGTGTTTTATTGTTGATGCATGGCAGCTAACAGCGATTAGTGTACTACGCGGTATGAAAGTAGTAATAGCGCCAACGATTTCGACGGTGATCGGTTATTGGCTTATTGGTTTACCTGCAGCGTGGTTACTCATGAAATTAATGGGTGTAAAAGGTGTATGGGCGGGTTTTGCCGTTGGTTTAGCTGCAACAGGCTTAATGTTAGTTATATTGTTATTTAAATCACTAACACGCTTTGAACAGCAGATTAAGCAACAAAATGATGAAGATGCGCATAATCACACTAAGAGCGCTAATGTAACCCCGCAAACGATTACAGTTCTGTAATTTCATCAAAAAGCAGTAAACGTTCACTGTAACTTATATTGTTATTTTTCTTAAACCGTTGCTTCGATAAGCAACGGTTTTTTATTGCTTAAGCATAGCTAGCGTGAATGCGTGGAAGGGTATTAATTAATTTAAATGAGAATCATTCTTGATCTCATTCGTGTTGGTGTGTATTATTTGCAAAAAATCGCTTCTATAAGTTTATTATGTTGTTAAGTTCTGTGTTGTTAGCTTCGATGCTACAGAATCCTCTTTGTGATATGTGCTGGTTACGTGATGATAGTCGTAAAAATACGACGGTTTTAGCATATTTAAAAAATGAAAATAAGACATCTGAACACTATTTAAAACCATTGGTGAGCAAGCAGAAAAATCTGCTCAATGAATGGGGAGCTATGGCTGGAAATAAAGCAGAAAAGCCTTGGCTAGATATGAATGGGTACCGCTATAAAACCTTAAATAAAGGGGAACGTGGTGTAGTGGTTCGTAAAAATCAGCAACGAGAAGATGTTGTGATTAATATGAATCAACGCGCGCATGATCATGCTTATTATAAATTAGGGAATTGGAGTGTTAGTCCCAATAACCGTTTAGTTGCAATCGCAGAGAATACTGTAGGTGATGATAATTATATTATCTCAATAATCGATATAGCATCAGGTGAAATACAAACTCAATTTCTGGGTGAGTATGCTGATACCTTGGTGTGGAAATCAGACAATGAAGTGATTGTTGTTGAAAATGAAGCCAACACATATCGACCATATAAAGCGGTATTACGAAATATTAAGACAAACACGTCAGTCACGTTATACCAAGAAACCAATCCTGCTTGGTTAGTTTCTGCTTATATCGCATCCGATGCGAAAAGCATTCTTATTCAGAGTAATAATCATAATACGAGTGTTCAATACCTATTACGTTCGGAAAAAAAATCAGGTATTGACCCAAAGGCAGCGCTTCGATTAGTTAAACCTCGAAAAAGTAGTGTTGAGTATTATGTCGATGTGCTGGATGGCAAGTATTACATAAAGTCCAATCAAGGTGGGAAATTTGCAATTTACACTGCGCAGGATGTGCAACGTGAATGGACGCCTATTATCCAGCCTAAAGGGGATCTCACCCGTTGGTATCTTGCTAATCGGCGTATTGTGATTGAAGAGAAAAAACAAGGAATAACATTACTGGAAGGTTTTGATCTTCAGGGAAAAAAAGTATTCAGTAATAATCTGTCAAAAGCGGCATCCGTTGGATGGATGGCTCGCAATACTAACCCCGCCAGTCAGACGATTAATGTACGTACCATGGGGTTAAGCCAACCACCTGCATGGACAAAGCTTAATATAGAGACAGGTGAAACAGTCAGTTCAGATGCTGATGTATATAACCAATTTAGTACAAATAACTACGTATCAGAATTGATAAGTGTAAAGCATCAAGGTGTAGAGGTACCTGTATCTCTGGTATACCGCAAAGATATGCTTACGGACGATTCCCCCGTATTTCTTTACGGTTATGGTGCTTATGGCGTCACTATGCGCCCTTATTTTATGCCACAGATTATTTCATTGGTTGATCGCGGTGCAGTTTATGCCATTGCGCATGTTCGTGGTGGAGGATTTAAAGGTGATGATTGGTATCAGGCGGGCAAAGGCGTAAACCGACTTAATAGTATTCAAGATTTTACTGCTGTCGCTCAGGTCATGAAGCAATTTCGTATAGAGTCATCATCCGCAAAGGTCGTGGACCGAGACATTTTAGCACTAGGTAGCAGTGCCGGCGGTACGCTTGTCGCAGCGGCAATCAACCAGCGTCCTACCTTATTTAAAGGGGCTGCATTGCAGGTGCCATTTGTTGATGTCTTAAGCAGTATGTCTGATGAATCGATTCCATTAACTCGCCAACAATATGCTGAATGGGGAAACCCGAATAAGCCTGAAGAACGTAATGTAATGCGTGCTTATAGCCCATTTGACAATATTTCAGCACAAGACTATCCCGCTCTGTTGGTTCGAAGTGGCTTATTTGATAGCCGTGTACCTTACTGGGAAGCAGCGAAATATACCGCACGTATTAAAGCATTATCGACAGCAAATAATCCTTATTTGTTAGTCACCGATTTGCAGTCTGGACATAGTACAGACCGCACTAAGGCACTACGCCAACAAGCGATGGATTACGCATTTTTGCTCAATCTGACCAACCTTAATAAATAATAATAAGTAGTATACCCATGAATAAGACAGTGCTTGCTGTAGCGGTTTCTGCACTCTGCGGAAATGTACACGCTGCTGATATGTCATCAACACCATCACAAAATACATCTGTTTCTCAAACAAATGTTGTAATGGTAACCGCTCAAAAAATTGAAAAAGCGCCTTATGAAGTGAATGGCTCCGTAACGGTTATTACATCCGACGAACTGGAACGCGAAGGTGCAACAGAGCTTTATGATAGCTTGAAAAATATTCCCGGTGTCAGTGTTAGCGGTGGTGCGGGGCGTCCTCAAAATATCACGATCCGTGGTATGCGCGGTAACCGTATCAAAATCATTGAAGATGGTGTTGAAACGGGTGACGGTTACGGTGCTGATGATTTGAGTGACAAAGTGGGGCGCAATAGTTTTGATCTGTCTGCGGCGAAACAGCTCGAAGTCGTAAAAGGTGCAGGATCTTCTCTTCATGGTTCTGGCGCCCTTGGTGGCCTAATCGTAATAACGACCAAAGATGCATCTGATTATTTAACACCACATAAAAATACAGCAGTTGAAGTCAGCACTAATTATGTGGGTGAAAGTGACAAAATCAAAGGCACAGTAAACTTTGCACAGCGCATTGGCTCTTCAGAGCATCTAGTACGTTATAGCCAATGGACGGGTAGTGAATCTGAGAATTATACTGGTGAAGTATATGATCGAGATGTTGACGGATTTGATCTTTCTCTAACCAGTAATTTTTATATTGGTGATCACCAAGAAATTAAAACCAAAGTCTCTTATTACGAAGATACAATGGATCGTAATGATCATGATAATTATAAGTCTGGTGATTTTAACGAAAATACAGTGACCTCTTCTAATAAATATCAAGCGACGTATTTGTATAACGATGCTGACTTTGTATTATTTGATGACGCGAAAGTACTGGGTTACTACCAATCGACCAAAAGCAACAATAACAAAACACGATATAAAACTAAGCTAGTTCAAAATATAAATTACAAATTGCTGTTACTTGAGAACGGTCAGTTTGATGAAGAAAAAGTGGGACTGAAAACAGAATTCCAACGCCACCTTGATAACCAAAATATAGTATGGGGTGTTGATACTGTTTTTAAAGAGCACTCAAGAACGCTTGGAAAAGCCGTTATTAGCGATGGTTCTACATCTACTTCCCAAACGAATCCTTTTGCTGATGCCAATACATTTAATATTGGTATGTATGCGCATGATGACATTATGTGGAATGCATGGGATATCGGTTTCGGCGTTCGATATGATTTTCACCAGTTAACCCCAAAAGATAAAAATCAACTAGCCAGCAATGGTTATAACTTCGCACTTAGTGATACCACATCAAGTGAAATATCACCGTCATTCTCGATAGGTTATAACTTTACCGATGAGCTGAAGACGTATTTTAGCTATAACCACGGCTTCAATTCACCTAATTATGCCAAAGTGTATGGCTATGTACCTCATGATGGTGTACCGCCATTTGAGATAGTACCGAATTATAATCTGAAAGCTGAAACCAGCGACAACTTTGAGATCGGTGTGAAATCTCGCATGGGTATTTACAGTGTCAATGCTGCTGTGTTCTACAGTGATTTCGATAATTTTATTCGCACAAACCGAACGGGTATGAACAGTGATAATGGTCGTATAACCATTCAATATGTGAATCTCGACAAAGTGAAGTCATACGGTTTTGAGATGGGTGCGAGCGCTGAAGTAAGCGAAACAGTAACCGCTTCTGGTAGTGTCGGCATAGTGACCGCAGAAGAAGAGAACGGCGCATACGTTGAAACATCGACCCCGTGGGAAGGTAATTTAGCGCTTCATTACAGCCAAGATTTTGATGCGTTTGTGCGTTGGAATTTCGCGGCTGCGATGAATAAAGTACCAACCTGTTCTGATGGTGAATGTGTGACCACAGCAGGCTGGGGCACGGTTGATTTAGGTCTAAGTTATGAGCCTATTACGGATCTATTTATTAGTGGCAACCTTAATAACCTCTTTGATCGCGAGTATGTACGTTACCAAGATGTAGGTGGCATGTCGGATGCGCTATCAAAATACAATGCTGAAGCGGGACGTAATTTCAACGTCTTCGTGAAGTATAACTTCTAAGGGGGTGTTGTAATGAAAAAGCACCTTTTAGCACTCTTGCTCCCTATTGTAGGCTCTTACTGTTCAGCACCGTTAGCAAGTATGATCGATTTTCCGTTAGACCCTTTTTATGTAACGTCTAGCGATGAAGCAAAGCAACTGCTCGCGCAGCGTTATACGTTAACTGGCTTAGTGAATGAAAGCGTTTCAACGAGTTTGTTGTCTACGCAATATCGATTTTATCAAGGCTTTGCTAACGCTGTAGCGTGTAGTAGCTCGGTGGTTGTTACCGTCGATAGAAACACCAAAGAAGTGATGCAAATTTACACGCACCTTCTAGACGAAAATGAATGCCAATCAGCGAAAGAAGATAATCGAGCGATTGATCTTGATACACCAGAGCAAACCTATGGTCCTCATGTTACGGCGGGTAATGTAAAACAAATTGTTACCACGTCACTTAATGTTTTTGATCCTGATCCACTAACGGCGTTGGAAGATACAACATTGGAATATTCCGATGTGATATCAAATGCGGCCTATTCACTGTATTCCGATATTGAAGTGACAGAAGTGGCTGGTACACGGTATTTAGAAAATAGCCGTGTTAGGGCTGTCGATGTACGTGCTTTTGACCTTGATGGCGATGGTACCTTGGAAGCTGATGTTAGCCAGCAAGGGATCATAACGTCGGCAAGTGATTTCACGATAGAACGAGATATAAAAGATTATGAAAATAAGCATACCCAGTTCTTAGATACTATGGCGTTTTATCACATTGATAAATCAGTGCAGTATTTACAGCAACTTGGCTTCGATATTGTCAGTGAAAAACCTGTTCAGTTTGATGCTTTCTTTGGCAATAAAGATAATTCAACTGCGTACTTAGCCCAAAATGTGATTGTATTTGGCAATGGCGTATCTGCCGATGCAGAAGATGCCGATGTGATTTTGCACGAGCTGGGTCATATGATTAATTTCTCTTTAGTTAAACGTTGGCGTGACGGTGATACTGGGGCGATTGGCGAAGGGCTGGGAGATTATTGGGCGGCTTCTTCTCGCTATCGCACTAATAAAACATTTCAACCTGATATCGTATTCAGTTGGGATGGGGTAAATACCTCGAAAACAAGTACGCGTATTTTGAATGATGCTGAAGCACGCTATGTACCTGGTGTATCGTATCCGGCGCATGTGGTCAGAAATGGTTCTAATGTCGATCAGTTATGGTCAACGCCTTTATTTCAAGTATTGAAGCTTGCGATTGCTGAACACGGTGAGCCCGCACATGAACATATCGATCGCATTATTTGGGAAGGTATTGCGGCATTAGGTGGCGGAGTAACAATGCCAGATGCAGCTCTAAGTATCGTAAAAGCGGCAGAGCGGCTCTATCCTCAAAGCAATTACAGTGACTTATTTGTTAAGCAGTTTAAAGCGCACAATATTTTAACGAATGCTGTTGCTTTTTATGCGCCACAGTTCTTGATGATTAAAGATGGGAAAACCAAGGTTACACTCGATCTGTTTAATCTTTCAGGTAAAAACATTCATACATTTACAGGGCGTTTTGAACAATCTGATGATGTTCTTTCGTTTGATACCGCTTTAAGCAGTAAGAAACAACAAGCCACGATCACAGTAAAAGTACCCGACAGTGTGCAGTGTGGTGAAGCATTCACACTTAATGCTGAAACGGTTACAGATTTTAATAACCAGCAAATTCCGACTCAAGGTGAATACAGCATTCCGTTTGTCGTGTGTACACCCAAACTGACTCACACTCCAAAAGTGGAAAATTCAACCTTGAGCGATGCAACCTCTACAGAAGGGGGGCTCTTGGGGAATAAAATTGGAGTTAAATCGTATTTACTGACCTTAGCTGATACCGCCGTGCTGGATAACGATTTTTCAGTTTCGCTGCATATCAAACATAAGCGCATGTCTGATTTAAAAGTCACGTTAACGCCCCCGGTCGGCGATCGTGAAATTACGTTGCTCGCTTATGAAAACATTCAACAAGGTGAATATAACCAGCAATTGATGTCCCGATTTAATCAGGAAGTTAATCGCTTGAAAGGTGAATCACTTGAAGGGACGTGGACGTTAAAAGTAACCGATCGCGCCGTAGGTGAAAGTGGCGAGCTGGTTTCTTGGGGCATAGCTAATATTTCAGGTTATAGCAAACCAGAAACAGCAACTGATGAAACGAATAATAACAATGGAAACAACGGAGCGACGGACAATGGCAGCGGATCGGGTGGAGGAAGCCTAGGTTGGTTGTCGTTGTTTATGCTTGTCGTCATTAATAAATTAAGAAAAAACACTCCGTAATAATAGGTGAAATAATGAATTTTAAACTTTCCATCGTTGGTGCAATTGTCAGCATTGCATTAACCGGTTGTAATGGATCTTCCGACTCTGTTTTAGATGGTATTTCCACGGGCGGCACAGACTCTAAATTAACGTATACGTTAACAGGTAAACTTAGCGAGGGTTTCAGTGATGGCATAATGGCCTGTGTCGATCTTAATAGTGATTTGACGTGTGATGACAGTGATATTGTTATTGAATCTACCAATGGTACTTTTACGTTAAAAAGTGACAGCTCATCGTTATTAACCAAACCTGTCGTGGTCTATGGCAGTAACGTGAATTCAGTGAAGCTATCTAACGGGTATGATTTTAAGTTGATAAGCCCTGCATCGAATGAGTTTGGAGAAGGTAAGGTGATTACGGTTTCAGCCGTATCATCGCTTGTTTTTTCAAAAATGAATGATGCGATAAACCCGTTACTGTTTTCAGATGCAGTGAAAAGCGTTAAACAATCCCTTAATACGCATATCAGCAGTGATATAGATAATATTTTTGAGATCGAATTATCTGATGAGACGGAAAAGCAGAAGCTCAATCATTTTAATGACAACTTTGTGCAGTATATGAAAGAACTTGATGCAAACGGAGGGTTTAAATCAAGCTTATTGAAAGCCGGAGCTGAAGTTGAATATGTTGTAAAAGCCTTTGCAGCCGATGATAAAGATGCGATGGCAATTGTTAAAGAGAAAATTAAAAACAGCACCATTAAAGCCTTTGGTTCTAATGATACGGGTGTTACTCAACATTTTGTAAATGGTGAAATGCAAGCTCAAGCCAGTGATGAGTTTCCTGGGCAAGATGCCGATTATGGTCTTGATAGCAATGGAATATCAGGGTTTAACTTAGTCAAAATTGACAATAAAGGTAACGAGCTTACACAAAGTGCCGAAAATTGGGATTGTGTCAAAGATCTTAATACCGGTTTGATGTGGGAAGTGAAGGTCGATGATGTTACAAGCCCCCGCTATAAAGACAGAGACTATGAACTGAAAACGGCAAACTATACGCCTAACAAAAACGATCATGCTCTTGCGACGTGCAGCACAGATGGAAACAGTGATTTTTGTAACACCGAGCAATACGTTAACCACATTAATACAATCAAGCTATGTGGTAAAAGTGATTGGCGTTTACCAACAGCTAACGAACAGTTTGATTTATTGGATCTGAGTGAATCGCGTAAACTGCCCGATGCTGATTTATTTACGGGTATGAACTTGAATTTCTTCCCATATGTAAATGGTGGTAATGATGATCTTGGTTGGTATTGGAATACGACCCGTTTCACAACAGATGATCCTGAAGCGCTTATTTATACCAGTGTTGATCAAGCAGGAGATACCATTGGGGATCTAACTTACGGCATTGACCTTTGTAAGAACGATAAAGCCATTGATGAAGATGGTTGTTATTACGAGAATGCGCTATTGGTTCGCTTGGTTACAGAATAAGGGATAAGAAAAATGAATAAGACATTAACGGCTGCATTATTAGTTGTCTCTGCGTGTTCTAGCTATGTACAAGCGGCCACAGAAGCTCAAATTTGTATTCAGGCACCCCGTACCGCACCTGATGGCCGTTTTGAAGTCAATCAAAACGGCACAGTGAAAGATCTGAAAACAGATCTAACATGGATGCGTTGTTTAGTCGGAATGAAGTGGGATGGCACTAGCTGTATTAATGAGCCTTTATTGCAAACATGGCAACCAGCCCTTCAAACAGTAAAAAACATTAATACCAATACGAAGCATTATTTATATCAACTTGGTGGGGTTACAGAGTGGCGTTTACCTAATATTAAAGAGCTGCAAAGTATTCATGAGTCTTCATGCTACCAACCAGCAATTAATGAATATGCATTTCCTAATATAGGTAAAGATATTTATTCGAATGCTAGTACTGTATGGTCATCAACCCCAGCGCATTGGTCGAAAGATCTCTTTGTGTTTGGTGTAGGTGATGGCTCTGTTAGTCGACGAGATGGCAGTTCTGCCTGGGCTGAATATTCAATGTTATTAGTGGCGAATCAATAAGTAATTTTTGATATAGGTCTAAATAAAAACGCCAGCTTAGTTTATAAGCTGGCGTTTTTTTATCTGCTTCTCTTGATTAGTTATTACTTTTATAAATACTGATATTACGGCTTAGTCCACAGCGATTAACGCATACGGAACACGTCTGTTTTCTGATCACTTTGCACATCGGCAAAACTGCGTACGAAAGGGCCTTGTTGACGAATGCTAGAAGATAGCCCATCAATCACACTTTTCGCTTCATCTTTTGTTGCGAAATCACCGTAAATAACAGCGTACCAGTTTTGACCACGACTACGCTTCCAATTCACCCAGATAGGATCTTGACCTTTTATCTCGCTGATATAGCCCCGCACATCACGCTCTTCGCTGATTGCGAGTATCTGAATGGTAAAACGTGCTGGGTCCATATGCCCATACGCTTCGGTGGTGGTCATTACCCCCACGCATTGAGATGCATCATTTGAGGCATTGTTGGTGGCACAGCCAGAAAGAAAGAGTAGTGCTACAAGAATTATTACATTACGCATCAATTGTCTCCATACAGATCTTTATAGTGTTTATAACGGCCAATGGTGAAAAAAATAAAGCAGAATCTCGAATAATATCGAGATAAAACCAATGAACCAATACAAACGAACCAATGGCTTAGGTGAAATATTACTCATGTGAAGAGAAAAAGGCTCACAAGAAGTGACTATTATACGAAGTTAAGATTAAACTGTATATATATACAGTTGCCCGTGTAATACGAGCACAAGAGAAGTACACGAGGACGTTATGCTTACGCTGCCTATATTTATGGAATCGGTGAAATGCGGTTTTCCATCACCAGCCGATGGGTATCAAGAACAATTAGAACTTGATGAATATTTAATTCGAAATCCGAATGCCACGTTTCTGTTAAGGGCATCAGGTGAATCGATGATTGGCGTCGGTATTTTTGACGGGGATTTGCTGGTGGTTGATCGGGCAGAGCAGGCCGTTGCAGGGCGAATTGTGATTGTGCGTATTTATGATGAATTTACATGTAAACGCTTAATACGTTACAACGATGCATGGTGGCTAAAAGCAGAGAATCCAACATTTAAAGCCTTTCCTATACCGGAAGATGCTGAAATATTTGGCGTGGTTACACGTAACATACATGACTTGTTGAAAGCATAATGACAGGTCACCTTAGTGGGTATAAAAATCAGGTATGGGCACTGGTCGATGTAAAGAGTTTTTATTGTTCTTGTGAGCAACTGTTTGATCCCTCATTAGTCAATAAACCCGTGGTGGTATTGTCGAATAACGATGGGTGTTGTGTTGCCGTTTCTGAGCAAGCGAAAGCATTAGGCATACAGCGTGGCGCACCTTGGTTCAAAATTGAGCGAGAAGCACGGCAGCTAGGTGTACAAGTTCGCAGTTCTAACTACACCTTGTATGCTGATATGAGCCGACGATTTATAGAAGAACTACACCGTTTTTCCCCTCATGTAGAGCAATATTCAATTGATGAAGCCTTTGTGCGTTTAGATGGCTTCAGGCTTGATACTCTTGAACAATACGGATCAACAATACGAGAAACCATTCGCGAGAATATTGGTTTGCCAGTGCGTGTGGGTATCGGTGCAACGCCGACATTGGCCAAACTAGGCAATCAGGCAGCGAAGCAATTTGAATGTAGAGTGGAAGGTGTCATTAAAATTGATTCAGATGTACGTCGCCAATGGATTCTTGAACGAACAGATATACAAGATATATGGGGGATAGGTGCTAAAACAGCGTCACGGTTACGTGCTATAGGCATAGATAACGCGCTGCAACTGGCGAACAAGACCCCTGCAGATATGCGTCGACTGTGGAATGTTGGTTTAGCGCGTACAGTCATGGAACTGCAAGGCATTGCTTGTATTGAGCCTGGAGACATTGATGAAACGCGTAAACAAATATTATCAAGCCGAAGTTTTGGATCGGGTATTTCCAATTTCGATGAATTAAAAGCAGCGTTAGCGTTTCATTGCCAGCGTGCGGGAGAAAAACTGCGTAAGCAAGGTAGCCAAGCCAATGTTGTTGGTGTGTTTTTACGTACGAATAGGCATAAGAACCTGCCACAACATAATAGAAGTAGTGCTATGCCACTAAGCTGCCCCAGCCAAGACACTTACAAGTTTCTTGATCTTGCTTTGTTGCAGTTAAAGCAACTTTACCGCCTTGGTTATGAATATCAAAAGATTGGTGTAATTCTTAATGAACTAACAGAGGCGAAGAACGATAGCTTTCAATTGGATATGTTTGATACTAGTGCACTTGATGAACATAAACGGCGAGATTTAATGGCAATCACTGATCAAGTGAATGCTCGATTTAAAAACGGTATTAAGCCGGCATCTGTTATTGGGTCAACAAACTGGCATATGCGGCAAGCTTTTCGCTCTAACCGCTGGACAACACGGTTAGATGAACTTCAGATTGCGAAGTGTTAATTATAGAAATAATGGGTATGTATTGTTATAGGTAAATACAAGAAGGGTAGAATGTAAGAAGTTGAAGTAATGCATTAAATATATGAGCGTAGTCGCATATGGTGATATTTTGTGAGATTAATTCCCTTCAAACGCCGATTTATTATATTCATGAGCTAGTATGTGTATAGTTTTATATGCAGCCTGGTGATGAATGCTAGACAGGAAAGCTTATCAGCTCCGTACTGATTTTAAGATAACGCCGTCCATATTGACGGCTCTCCATGCCTTACCTGAGAGTGTTTGGCTGTCTCACGTTAACCAAGCGTGTTATTTAGGTCAGTGGCAAGTGTATCCTTTGCGAGGGCTTGATAAGTACTCCCGACAATCGCCAATATTACAAGCATTTTCTTTAGAAGAATCAGTCTTGGTCGATGATTTTTCCGATTACTCAACATTAATGGCATTTCCTGATCTAACAACCTTTATCGCACAGCTTTCCTGTCCCGTACTTTCCGTTCGGTTAATGCGCTTACGGCCCGGAGCAACGATTGCACCGCATCGCGATCATGGTCTATGCATTTCTCAAGGACAAGCTCGTTTACACCTGTGCTTGCAGACCGATCCCCACGTCGATTTCATTGTGGCTGGTGAGTCGATTCACATGGCAGAAGGTGAGCTGTGGTATCTCAATGCCGATAAGGAACATGCTGTTTACCATCGGGGAAGCATTGACCGTATTCATGTAGTGATTGATTGTGTGGCAAATGATTGGCTGCGAAATATGTTGGATCTACCTGAATATCGCGAGTTAACTAACCGTTCATTAAGAACTAAGGTGCAGTTTGATCGTAAAACGGCACCTGAAATGGAAATCAGCACGTATTAGCTTTGGCAAGTGTGTTGTAAAGCTAGCGTATTCCGCAGGTTCAGAGCCGGGCTACACCTTATCGTTTTTACCATCAACTACTGACACTGCAAAAACCGAGGGTTAATAATAATGCGAAAAGGATCACCAGTAGAATTAGATCAGCAACGTCGTCATTTTATCGGCTCTAGTTTTGCTGTCTTTAGTGTGGCCTGTATGGCCGGGTTATCAGCTCCGGCATTTGCCAACAATCATTTACTAACGGACATTGCTTCTCAAGGTAACCTCAGTCGAATTACGCAAAAACAGGTTGCTTCAATGGGAATAACCGCGCCAACCTTTACGGTTGAAACACCTGAAGGTGAGACGCTAACATTAACACGTCAGCTGCGTATAGCGCGTCGATATCAGGATCTCTTGTACCTTTCATACCAGAACGAGCCCTCATTTCATGTCTATGATTCAGTCTCTTTGCAGTATCGTTTCGAAATCCAATTTAGTGATCAATTAGGCATATTAAAAGATTTTGCAGTGGGTGAAAGTAGCGATGTTTTTACGCTGTTTACCAGCCAGCACGCCATTACTCACCTGAGTTCCAATGGGGCGTTTGTCCAAAAAATAGGTGAGTTTGGAATTGATAAACCGGAGCAGCTGAACGGACCCAGTTCATTAACTATAGATTCCTTGGGCAATATTCACGTGTGGGACTCGGGGGCGCGACAAATAAAAGTCTTCACCTCTGATAACCATTTTGTGCGCCAGTATGGTCAAGCGCGATTAAGTCCGGTGCAAATGGTGAGAAGTATTGATGGTAGAGATCCTATTGTGGTAGTCGGTGGCCAAAGTAGAAAGCAAAGATGGACGTTTGCGGTGTAGTTAATGGTAACTCATGTGTATTTAATGGGAAATAATTAAGCTTGTTGATAACACTAATAATACAAATCATGTTTAACAAAACATAAATTAAATATACACAAGAAAGCACGAGTTTTTATTGATAACAGTAAGCAAATAACTAACAACTTAATCAATGTAGAAATAGAACCTTATGTCAAAATATCAAGAGTTAAAGCCTTTGTTGGCAACAAAAATTAGTTCAGTGGATCCGACGTTGGAGAAACTTTTTAACCAGTCGTTAAGATCGCAGCTTGCTTTACATTTGAATACATCGACTCACAGTGAACTGGCATCAACATTGAGAACGTCTTTGAATGATTTAACACAGGCGTTATTAAATACGCCAGATAGTGAACATCAAGCATGGGTAGATCTTTTTGGGGATGCTTCAGAGGCTCTGCTTGCGATATATAAAGATTTAGCGCTTTCTGAAAGCGAACGCCATACCTCCTATATTAATGCTACTGGCCAGGTTATGTCAGTCGATGACGCCATTCATACCCTAAAAGATATATATCGAGTTAAAGCGTTTATTAGAGGGCTACAGCAAGCCATTATGATGCGTATTGGAAACAATTCCACACAACAAATACATCTTGTATACCCCGCTTGTGGCCCTTTGGCCCCTTTGCTTCTGCCGTTGTTGAGTTATTGTGCTGGCAAAGGAATCACGGCCGAGCAGCTTACTATCACTCTAATCGATATTCAGCCTGGCGCAGTGAAAATGCTAAACCGACTGGTCGACGATCTGGCTGTTCGTGATTACATCAAAGCCATCTTATGTATGGATGTCATGGACTATCAGCCGGATTGTTCTATTGATATTTTAGTGATGGAAGCCTTTCAACATGGTTTAAGCCATGAAGGTCATATGAGTTTTGCCCGTCACCTCAGCCAATTTATGGCTAAAGACGCTGTGATGCTGCCAGAACAGGTCACGATCAAGGCGGTGCTGGCCAAAGGCCAGCGAGAATACAACGACCAGTGGCAACAGCAACCCCGCTGTCATTCAACATTAGTTAATCTGTTAATCCAAGCAGATCGCATTGAACTCGGCAATGTGTTCACACTCACGCTTGATAAACTGAGAACCATGCCAGTGCTGCCTCTGGGTGATGGCTTTGAAATTATCGAATGTGAACAAATTAAAATTCCAGCTGGTGTAGTAGATATTGCTCAGCGAATTTTATTGATGACGGCAAGCGTCACGGTATTTGGCGAAGAGAAGATTGAGCAGTATGACTCCGGTATTACCCATCCTCGGTCTGATATGTCCATATGTATCGACTTCACACCTAAAGTCCCTGAGCCTGATGATCTGTTAGTTAAAAGCGGTGACCACATCAAGTTTTACTACAAGCTTTGTGGTACCCCGGGCTTCTTACCCACTTTAGCTTAGGAGGCGGCATGGAGAACAATACTCATATCCAGCCATCCATGTACAAAAACAAAGTCGCATTGGCGACGTCGAATTACGGCACACTGTCAGTGATTCTTTGGTTGCGCCAACAAGGGTTCTTAAACGGAGTGCTTCTTTATGGCATGAAAGGACAAGAACGGGCTCAATTCGAAGCTCAACTCACCGGCAGTGCTATTCCCTTTGTCTACGCCGAAAATAATGATGAAGAAACCGTTAAGCATCTTGATAATTGGCAGACAGAGCTACTGATTGTCTTCAACTGTGGAACGATTCTCCCTGAACGCATTTTTACATTTCCAACTTTTGGCACCATCAACCTGCATGCAGCTGGATTACCCGACTATCGCGGTCCACACCCCATTTATTGGCAGATAAGAAACGCTGAAAAAACACTAAAACTAACAGCCCATCGAGTGACTAAAAAAGTTGATAGCGGAAACATTGTGGCACAGCTGAGCATCGACATTGGTAAGTATGATACTCATCAGACACTATTGGGGAAAGTCCTACAGCATACGCCATCTTTATTAGAACAGCTTTTTTTTCTTGATTTATGCATTGATAAAACACCGGGAAAAAAGCAACTAGAGAGAACGACGAAAAGCGCTCCTCGCGTTACTCAACAAGATCTTTTTATAGATTGGAAAAATGTTACCGCGAAAACTTTATGTAACCAAGTTCGGGCAGGCAATCCAATATATGGTGGGGCAATTATTTCCTTAGGTGAAAGTAACGCTCAACTTTTACAAGCATCTATTGTCTCCACTCCAACTTATGGCGCCAAGCCTGGCACCATCATTCATATTTCGCCTGAGCAGGGCGTGTTTGTTGCTCTAAAAGAAGATGTTATCCGGCTAGATATTGTAGCCAATTCAGAGGGTGTGTTTGACGGTTACCGTTTTTCACAAGTCTTTGGGTTAAAAACAGGCATGCAATTTAACTAACAGTGAATGGAGAATATGTTATGGAAGAAATGATGGGGTCAATTAAGTTTTTTGGGGGCAATTTCGCGCCGAAGGATTTCGGGTTTTGTGGAGGGCAACTAATTGCCATTTCGCAGAATCAAGCCCTCTATGCCATTTTAGGTACCACATGGGGCGGTGATGGTCGCACTAATTTTGCATTGCCGGATATGAGGGGCCGTGTGCCTATTGGGGTCGGACGAGGAGTTGGTTTAACTGAGGTATTTCAAGGGCAACAACGTGGTTCCGAACTAATGGAGCTAGGTATTCAGCACTTGCCTAGCCATTCTCATGATGCAACGTTTACACCTACCACTGTAGGAGCTAGCTCTTCACCCACAGCGACTGCATCAGTCAATGCATTTTCCGGACAAGGCAATCAGGATAGCCCCGCAGGGAATTACTGGGCATTAGGCAATGTCGTTGACGGCAGGTCAAATCTTCCGGTGAAAAATGGATATTCCAGTACAGCAGACACCACTATGGCTGATGACGCTGTCAATGTCGCTATTTCAGGAGTGGGCGGCATCACTGGTGGTGATGTCGCAGTTGGTGCAACTGGAGGGGGACAACACTTCCCTATTATGCAGCCCAATTTAGGGATGCAATATATTATTGCGCTTCAAGGTTACTTCCCTAGTCGTAACTAATTGCTTATGAAAAGGCCAGGAGAGCGTTCCTGGCCAAGATCAGCATTGGAGTGGCAACTTAATTTAGGTGGAAGTCAGGTTAACTGTAAGGATACAGTAGATATGTCCAGTTCACGTTTTTGCAAATTATTGACCTTATTGGTTGTTATTGTGGCAACCCACTTCAGTCATACTTCTGCCGCTACGGAAACTATTGGTTTTAATGACAACAGAATTACTTATAGTAGTAACCTAGACACAAGCCTTCTTCCAGAGCTCTTCCCCATTCCATATCCAGAACCATCATATGTAACATCGCCAGAAACATTTATCTTCGAAGCCGATGGCACCAATGCTACGCACTTTGATGTGGCTGAAATGAACATTTATTCATTTGGGACAGCGTACACTTTAGATAGTGGAACCCAGGTTGTATTTAAAAAGGCAGATGGCTCTATTATTACCACCCTATCTGTGTCTGGCACCAGCACAATTGCAAACGGTAACGGAAGCAGCGGCGGCGGCTCTACGTTAACCTCCATCTTTGGATCTTTTACTCCAGTCCGCCAAGTCGCCCGCATTGAATTTACTATCGCAACAGATAACCCAGGAGAACAACTTGCTAATGCTACTTTCCAGAATCTGGTCATAGATAACGTTAACAGCGCAACCGCCGATAGTAGCGGCATATTAACTGCTGCGGGTGACGTCTCCGAGCCTGTGGATATTCCCACAACAGCCTTGGGGTCTGGCAATGCGACAAATGTGTTTGATTTTAGTATTGCAGACGGCGGCAATGGTGACGGTCTCTCTCTTGATGTCAGCCAAATCGACCTTAACCTGTCGGGCAGCGCCTCGACTAACTTTTCAAAACTTAGGTTCAATCTTTCCGGCTGTACAACCCAATCTGGTATCGTGCCAAGCGGCTCGGTCGTCAGTTTCACATCAGCCGGCATTTCAATTGCGGAAGGCGGCAATACCACCTGTACCGTCGCCGCCTATTGGAACGACAACACGGGAATCACCGACAACCAGACTTTCGCAATCTCTATCGATGGTGATACCGATTTAACGGTTGATAGCGATAAAACCCAAATGAGCGGCAACAACAATGCTGTATCTACTGGAGATATGGCAACAACAGTGTCGGCAGCCCAGCTCGTATTTAGCACCCAACCCGCTGGCTCTACATCTGGCAGCACCCTGACAATACAACCCGTTGTGACGGCACAAGATGCCGCGGGAAATACCGACTCAGATTTCACAGAATTAGTGAAGTTGACCCAAGCGGATGCAGAGAATTTATCCGGTGATGTCGATGTTGCCGCTATTAGTGGTACAGCCACCTTCACCGATGTCGCCTATACCGCCACAGCAGATCAGCAAAGCTTTACTCTCACTGCCAATGATGAGGATGGTGTAGGATCTGATCTGTCAACGGTGAATGCCAATACGGTGACTTCTGACGTAGTGGCAACACAGCTTGTTTTTGACACCCAACCGGCACCACTTTCTGTACAAAGTGGTGCCAGCCAAACCCTAATTATCGTTCCCGTTGTTTCGGCAAAAAACGCTGATGGCACGGTGGATACGGACTACAGCTTAGGTATTACTTTAGCTGAAGTGAACGGTGCTGGTACTGCAAACTTGTCTGTTACCGGTGATACGGATGGCAGTAGTTCAACTGTGACTATTTCGCCCAGTTCGGGAGTTGCGACTTTTTCCGGGATGCAGCTTATTTATACCTCTTTGGGAAGTAGTAACGAGAGCTTTAATTTACAAGCAAGTGCGAGTGGTCTATCTATCGCAAACAGTAGCCAATTTACCGCATCCGTGAATGCAGCACCGACGGATATTAGCCTGAGTTCAAGCAGTATTAGCCAAAGTTCAACCGCTACAGGGGGAAATGTCGGCACATTTTCCACAACAGATACAGACGCGAGTGATAGCCATAGTTACTCCTTGGTAAGTTCAGGCACAGCTTCTAATGGCACGTGTAGCGGTAATGATGGCAATAATACAAGCTTCCAACTTAATGGCAGTACATTGGAAACGGCACTTGCGCTGTCGCCTGGAAACTATGCTATTTGTATTCAAACCAACGATGGTACGACAACCTTCGAAAAGAGTTTGGCCGTGACAGTGAACGATGACGTTGTACCGACCATTGGCGCGGTCTCTATCCCTAACACGGACCATAAAGTGGGCGATACAGTCACAGCCACCATTACAGTATCAAGTGACAGTGATGACTATACTTCTGGCAGCGGTGCAATCAGCGGAACCATTAATGGTTATACCTTAGGTAGCTTAAGTAAAGTTAGCGACACTGCTTACACTGCAACTTTCACTATCACCGATGGTGGTACAGATGTGGCTGCTGGCTCTGATATTGCCGTAAGTCTGACGCTTGCTGATTCAAGCGGCAATACGAGCAGTGCCTATACCACAGGGATTAGTCAGGCAAATGATGCCATTTACGCCAACTACCCCAAAGTTATACTGGGGGCAGATACCAATACCATCAATGAAGATGGAGGTATTAGCACTTTGACTGCTTCTCTATCGAATAGTTTGAACAATCAGTGGCCGGAAAATATTACTGTCAATTTGGCCTACTTGGGCACGGCCACGGTAAGTACGGATTATACCAAATCAGACACTATTCTAATTTCCGCTGGGAGTAGCTCTGGCTCAGCTGCGATCATGGGCGTGGCAGATACCTTGTATGATGCTGCTAGCGCAGAAACTGTGATTGTTGATATCTCTTCTGTTTCGGTTGGTAGTGAAGACGGTACCCAGCAACAGACTATCAGCATCACTGATGCTGAATCCGCACCCACGGTATCTCTGTCGGTTGGTAGCGATACTGTGGCCGAAAACAGCGGTACCTCAAGTATCACTGCGACACTGGAACATCCTTCCAATGAAGATGTTACAGTCAATTTGACCTATGCCGGAACCGCAACAAGCGGTACGGATTATGCGTCGCCAAGTAGCAGCATTATCATTACAGGCGGCACCACGACAGCCAATGCTGCAACCGGAATTACCGGAACTGACGATGGTGATGAGGAAGGTACTGAAACCATTATTATTGACATTATTGGCGTTTCTGGTGGCGGTGCTTCGGAAAATGGAATACAACAAAAAACAATCACGATCAGCGATGATGATGACACAACCCAACCATTGATAACCAGTATATCAGTACCTGAAAACAGTACCTATACTGCTGGCGACACTCTCAGTTTTACGGTTAATACCGATGAAAATGTGACCGTCAGCGGATCGCCTAGTTTGACATTGATTATAGGTGGGACCACTAAGTCGGCGGTTTACTCATCGGGCTCTGGTACAAAAGCATTGGTATTTGTTTATACCGTTGAAACTGGCTTGAATGACGATGATGGTATCTCGGTTACCTCTTTAAGTACGAGTACTAACGAAATTCAAGATACAGCGGGAAATGATCTAATCGCAACTCTCAACGCGGTTGGCTCGCTGGCTAATGTACTTGTTGATAGTGTTGCTTCGGCGGTAACGGTTGTAAGCGCCACGACAGGCAATGGCAATTACAATGAAGGCGATGCCATTAATGTAACGGTGAGCTTTGATGAGGCTGTAACGGTGATGGGCACACCACGTTTGCTTCTAGATACTGGTACGACAGATCGATATGCAAACTATATATCAGGCTCGGGTAGTGCAGCGCTAACTTTCCAATACACAGTACAAGCAGGCGATACCACCAGTGATCTGGACTATACAAATACGAGTGCGCTTAGCCTTAACAGCGGAACCATTAAAGACAGTGCAGGTAATGATGCGACGCTCACTTTGCCTTCCCCAGGAACGGCTAATAGTCTTGGTGCCAGCAAAGCGATTGCCATTGATACTACTGAGCCAACCATTACTATCGGCAGCGACAAACCGAGCCTGAAAGCAGGTGAAACCGCGGCGTTGACCTTCACCTTAAGTGAAGCCAGTTCTGACTTTGCGAACGGTGATATCACGGTTGTTGGCGGAATCTTGAGTAGCTTTAGCGGCAGCGGCACCAGCTATTCTGCGACCTTCACGCCAGACAGTGATCGCACTGCGGCAGCCACGATTGATGTGGCCGCGACTACCTTTATCGACAGCGCGGGTAACGATAATACCGCGGCAACTCAGCTTTCGCTTACACTGGATACCTTGTTGCCAACCATCAACATTACCAGTGATAAACCGAGTCTGAAAGCCGATGAAACCGCGACATTGACCTTCACTTTAAGCGAAGCCAGTTCTGACTTTGCGAACGGTGATATCACGGTTGTTGGCGGAATTTTGAGCAGCTTTAGCGGCAGCGGTACCAGCTATTCGGCAGTATTTACGCCAGACAGTGATCGCACCGCGGCAGCGACCATTAATGTGGCCGCGAATACCTTTATCGACAGCGCAGGCAACGATAATACCGCGGCAACTCAGCTTTCGCTTACACTAGATACCTTATTGCCAACCATCACTATCGGCAGCGATAAACTGAGCCTGAAAGCAGGTGAGACCGCGACATTGACCTTCACCTTAAGTGAAGCCAGTTCTGACTTTGCGAACGGTGACATCACGGTTGTGGGCGGAAGTTTGAGCGGCTTTAGCGGCAGTGGCACCAGTTATTCGGTAGTATTTACGCCAGACAGTGATCGCACTGCGGCCGCGACCATTGATGTGGCCGCGACTACCTTTATCGACAGCGCGGGTAATGACAATACCGCGGCAACTCAGCTTAGTATTTCGCTTGATACCTTGTTGCCAACCATCACTATCGGCAGCGATAAACCGAGCCTGAAAGCCGATGAGACCGCGACATTAACCTTCACTTTAAGCGAAGCCAGTTCAGATTTTGCGAACGGTGATATCACGGTTGTTGGCGGTAGTTTGAGCAGCTTTAGCGGCAGCGGTACCAGCTATTCGGCAGTATTTACGCCGGATAATGATCGCACTGCGGCAGCGACCATTGATGTGGCTGCGAATACCTTTATCGATAGCGCGGGTAACGATAATACCGCGGCAACTCAGCTTTCGCTTACACTGGATACCTTGTTGCCAACTATTGCTATCGGTAGCGACAAACCGAGCCTGAAAGCAGGTGAGACCGCGGCGTTGACCTTCATCTTAAGCGAAGCCAGTTCAGATTTTGCGATCGGTGATATTACCGTAATTGGTGGTAGCTTAAGTGCCTTTACGGGCAGCGGCACCAGCTATTCTGCGACCTTTACGCCAGACAGTGATCGCACCGCGGCAGCGACGATTGATGTGGCCGCGAATACCTTTATCGACAGCGCGGGTAATGGCAATACTGCGGCAACTCAGCTTAGTATTTCGCTTGATACCTTGTTGCCAACTATTACTATCGGCAGCGACAAATCGAGTTTGAAAGCCGGTGAAACCGCGGCGTTGACCTTCACTTTAAGCGAAGCCAGTTCAGATTTTTCGAACGGTGACATTACCGTTGTTGGCGGTTCGTTAAGTGCCTTTACGGGCAGCGGTACCAGCTATTCGGTAGTATTTACGCCAGACAGTGATCGCACTGCGGCCGCGACCATTAATGTGGCCGCGAATAGTTTCATCGATAGCGCGGGTAATGACAATACTGCGGCAACTCAGCTTAGCATTTCGCTTGATACCTTGTTGCCAACTATTGCTATCGGCAGCGACAAACCGAGCCTGAAAGCAGGTGAGACTGCGGCGTTGACCTTCACCTTAAGCGAAGCCAGTTCAGATTTTGCGAACGGTGATATTAGCGTAGTTGGCGGTAGCCTAAGTGCCTTTACGGGCAGCGGCACCAGCTATTCTGCGACCTTCTCGCCAGACAGTGATCGCACCGCGGCAGCGACCATTGATGTGGCCGCAACTACCTTTATCGATAGCGCGGGTAATGACAATACCGCGGCAACTCAGCTTAGTATTTCGCTTGATACCTTGTTGCCAACCATTACTATCGGCAGCGATAAACCGAGCCTGAAAGCCGATGAAATCGCGACATTGACCTTCACCTTAAGTGAGGCCAGTTCTGACTTTGTTGAGGGTGATGTCACGGTTGTTGGTGGAAGTTTGAGCAGTTTTAGCGGCAGCGGTACGAGTTACAACGCAACATTAACGCCATTAAATGACGGAGCGGTAACAGTAACGGTATCAACGGGTGCTTTCACCGACTTATCTGGCAATGCTAGCCTAGCTGCCGAACAATTTACCCTTCAATATGATAGCTTACGTCCTTATATTCAGTCTTTAACGCCGGATGATGATGCGAATAACGTATTGATTAATGCGTCATTGGTGTTGGGTTTCAATGAAGATATGGTTTCAGGAGTGGGTAGCCTCAGCATATATGATAAAGCTGAAACTAGTTTACTGGAAACGATCAGTCTAAGCAGTAGTCATGTTTTGATTGATGGTGCGCAGGTGACGATTAATCCCAGTACCGCTTTTATCTCCACACATAGCTACTATGTCAATTTTTCGTCTGATGCGTTACTCGATATGGCGGGTAACACCTTCGCGGGTATCAGTGATACGACTACCTACAATTTTACCATTGGTAACAATGTCCCGATTTTAACGGATGATACCCAGTCAGTTGCAGAAGATAATAGTGTCGCAATTGCGGTGCTGGATAATGACAGTGACAGTGATAGCGAAATAAACCTCGCGAGCGTTACGGTAACGACTCAACCAACTCACGGTAGCACTAGCGTGAACACTGGTACAGGCGTGGTGACGTACGTGCCTGATGATGATTATTCTGGCATCGATACTTTTTATTACCGAGTGGACGATGTATATGGAGGTCAGTCGGTAGTTGCGAAGGTCACTATCACCGTAACTGCGGTCGCTGATGATCCTGTTGCTGTTGCCGATGTGGCGGCAACGGATGAAGATGAACCTATTATCGTCGATGTTCTAGCAAACGACACGGATTCCGATACTGGTGACAGTATGGATAGCAGCACATTGATAGTGGTTATTCAACCTTTGCATGGTGTAGCCACCGTAGAAAGTGGTCAGATCCTCTATGAACCAGAGATAGATTACACGGGAAGTGATGTATTTAGCTATACAGTACGGGATAGCACTGGGCGTCTGTCTAATTCTGCTGAGGTAAGAGTTAATATTGCGGGTATTAATGATGCACCTGTGGCACTAGCTGATAACGCAGTCACCGATGAAGACACGATGGTAGAGATTGCGGTATTGCTTAATGACAGTGATATAGATGGCTTTGTGGATATCACAACCGTTGCGGTAGTTCGCCAGCCAGTAGAGGGCACTATAGGTGTGTCTGAACTTGGTGTCGTGAGTTATACCCCAGAAGCTAACGTCCATGGAACAGACAGTTTTACTTATATCGTGAAAGATAATGAAGATGCGACGTCGGAAGAGGTAACCGTTGATGTGATAATTAATAGTGTCAATGATGCCCCTGTCGCCAATGACGACATTGCGACTTTGCTTGAAGATAGCACGCATGCAATTAATGTCTTAGGGAATGATAATGATATTGACGGCCAGTTAGATTTCAGCAGTGTTAGCGTTATTAGCCCGCCTTCACAGGGTAGCGTGAGTGTAGCAGGAAATGGGACTATTTCTTTTACACCCGCAACAAATTTTAGTGGAGAAGATAACTTCACCTATCAGGTGAGTGATGAACTGAGCAAATTGTCGAATACTGCGAAGGTGACGATTACGGTGCAACAGGTGAATGATGTGCCACTTGCAAACGATGATCGTGTTATTACAACAGAAGATAATGCAATTACGATAAACGTGATTGCCAACGACAGTGATGTGGACGGGACTCTCGATACGACAGCTCTCACTATTGACTCTGCACCTACAAGTGGAGTGCTAATCAATAATGGTGATGGCACGCTGGTTTACACGCCGAATGAAAACAGTCAGGGCAGTGACAATTTCACTTATACCATCCGCGATAATGAAAATGCACTATCAAATAGTGCACAAGTGAGCATAACAATAGAGGCGGTTAACGATGTACCTACGCTATCGGGCACACCTAATACAGAGATTGCTCAGGGTGAAAGTTACAGCTTTATCCCTCAAGCGAATGATGTTGATGAAGATACGCTGACATTCAGTATAACTAATCGACCCGCTTGGCTGACGTTTGATGAATCTAGTGGCGTATTGAGCGGTACGGCAAATAACGCAGATGTTGGAACGTACCTTAATATTGAAATGAGTGTTAGTGATGGGCAAGAAACGGCTGCATTACCCGCTTTTGCAATCACAGTCACGAATGTTAATGATGCACCAACGATAACAGGGTCTCCATCAACTCACGTTAATGAAGATGAGACTTATACATTCACACCACAAGTTGACGATATTGATACGAATGACGCTTTAAGCTTCTCTATTATCAACAAGCCGAGTTGGGCAAACTTTGATGTCTCTACAGGTACGTTAAGTGGAACGCCAACAAATAATGATGTTGGTCTTGTGAGTAACATTGTTATTAGTGCCACTGATGGTGAAGAAAGTGTTGCTTTACCAACGTTTAGTATCACTGTGAGTAACGTGAATGATGCACCAATAGCAGAAAATCTTTCAGTGAACGTTAACGAAGACAGCAGTATCACAATCGAACCTAATCTTGAGGATGTGGATAGTGCTACCTTGAGCCTATTAACGATGACCCAGCCACAACATGGCTCACTAGAGTCAACCGATAATGGGCAACGTTGGATCTATACTCCTTATGTCAATTATTACGGAAACGATGTCTTTAGTTATCAGGTAACGGATGGGAAGTCATCTTCCGCAACCTACACTGTGGATCTCGCGATTGCTGCTGTTAATGATTCTCCAGTAACAAGTGATGATAGCTATGTGATGGAAGGTAATAGTAGCGGCAGTTACTCCCTTGACGTACTGAGTAATGATAGTGATGTTGATAATGATAGCTTGCGACTCGACTGGGTCAGTGCTACGTGGGGGATCGTTACCATTATTAATGACAGAGTATTGTTTAGCGCTAAGCAAAACGGAACGGTGACACTAAGATACAACGTTATAGATGGAAACGGCGGAAGTGATATAGGGCTGGTACGCTTAACGATAGAAAGCAGCGCATTACAGGGGCCACAAATCACTCCTCCAGAGGATGTTGAGTTGAATGCTAACGCATTGTTTACCAAAGTGGCCCTTGGTGTGGCGAAAGCCTATGACAACAGTGGTAAGGCTTTACCAATCTCATTAGTAAATAGCCAAACTTTCTTCCAGCCAGGTAATAACATCGCCTATTGGCGCACTGAAGATTCACAAGGCAATATTGCGGAAGCCAGCCAGAAGGTGACTGTCCATCCGTTGGTGGAAATAGAGAAAAATAGCGATACGACAGAAGGCACATCACACAAAGTTCATGTTTATCTGAATGGTTTGTCACCACGCTATCCTGTCGTGATCCCTTATACCGTCTCTGGAAGTAGTGATGATAGCGATCATGATCTTCGCGATGGTAGTGTCGTCATTGAAAGCGGCAGAGTCGGCGAAATTCAATTCACTATCTTTGATGACCTCGAAGATGAAGGTCAAGAGTCACTGACCATCACCCTTGAATCTACGAGTAATTTAGGCAGTAAAAATACGCATACATTGTCTATTCTTGAGCAGAACATAGCCCCGAAAGTCGCGATATCGGTTTCCCAGCAATCTGAGCAACGACAGCTTATAGAGAGTAGCGATAAGGATGTCACTATTCTCACGGAAGTGACAGACAGCAATGTGGGTGATAGTCATGATTATTTATGGAGCAGTCAAGAACCGTTGTTGGTCAACACCAGCACAGAATCTAAACAATATATTTTCTCTCCAGAATTACTGACTTCAGGCATTTATGTACTTAACTTAAAGGTCACCGACGATGCAGTGGAATCATTATCAGTATCGACAGATATCTATATCGAGGTGGTCGAACAGCTAGCGGTGTTAGGCGCTGAAGATACTGATGGTGATTTGATCCCAGATAATCAGGAAGGTTTCTCTGATTCGGATCTGGATGGTATTCCAGATTACCAAGATGCGATCAGTGAATGTAACGTTATGCAGGAACAGGCTATAGAATCTGGGCGCTATCTTGTTGAAGGTGAGCCGGGTGTATGCTTACGAAAAGGAAATACAATTTCAGGTAATGAAACGGGGGGGATTCAGCTGCTAGATAGCGAGATTGCCACCAAACTAAGCGCTGATAAGGAAGCAGAAAATATCGGTGGGGTTTTCGACTTTATTGCTTATGGGCTACCTCAAGTTGGACAGAGTTATCAGGTTGTTTTTCCTCAGCGCCTACCTATACCGGCCAATGCAGTTTATCGAAAGTTTAAAAAAGAAAGTGGCTGGATTGATTTTACTATCGATCAGTTTAATTACCTCTCTTCGAGTGAGGGAGAGTCTGGTTATTGTCCACCTCCAGGCGATCATACTTGGGTTCGAGGATTAACAGAGGGCTATTGGTGTGTTCAAGTAACAATTCAAGATGGTGGTCCGAATGATGATGACAGTATTGCGAACGGTACTGTTGTTGATCCCGGCGGTGTTGCTGTAAGAGCCAGTGGTAATACATTGCCAATCGCCCAGAACGATACAGCCACAATCAGTCTCAATAGCAGTGTGCATATTGATGTGCTGAGTAATGATAGTGATGCTGATGGTGATTTAGTCAATATTGTTAACGTTAGTGCAGATTTCGGAACGGTAGATATAAGCAACAATCAACTGTTCTATACCACAGAAGATGAATTTTATGGTGTTGCAACCGTTAGCTATAGCATTACAGATAACAATGGCGGTACTGCTTTTGCCAATGTAACGGTAAATGTCGTGAATAGTTTGACACCTATAGCCGTTGATGATCAGGCTGAAACCGATGATCAAACCGCATTGATTATTAATGTGCTGAGTAACGACACTGATCCTGATGGTGATAGCCTAACCGTTATCTCAGCAACAGCTCAGGAAGGAGGAGTAATAATCAATAGTGACCAGACGTTGACTTATACACCTCTGGCTGGTTACGAAGGGGTTGATGCCATAACTTACCGAATTCGTGACGATAGCGGACTAGAAGCGTTGGCGGTAGTGAAAGTGCAGATTACTTTGAAACGTTCCGGTGTGATTGAGAACTCGGCGGGCGGTAGTGTAGGTGGAGGGGGAATTTTGTTACTGTTATTGTTGGTCTTAACCCGTCGTTATGGTCGAAAAATAGGGCTTGGGTTACTTGCGCTTATTAGTTTTAACAGCCAAGCAAATTGGTTTATTGAAACAGATCTTGGGTACAGCAATGCACATGAACGATCGGATGTGAAAGCCAGTTCCGTTACTAATAGTGATGGGACTGATTTTTTTTGGTCTATTGGGGTCGGCTATTCACTGAATGCTAAGTGGGAGCTGGTTGCTCGTTACATAGATCAAGGGAAAGGAAGTGCCACAATTAATGACAGTATGGTAGCAGATGAAAGCCATCAGGATGTAGCCAAAATAACCCCTGTACTGGTAAGTGGTGTCGGGATTGATGTGAGTTATTCTTTCTGGCAGGCTGATACCTTTACTGTAAATGCTACTGTAGGGGGAATGTACTGGAAGACTGACTTTGAAAGCTGCTTATGTGACAGTGCGGTGCAGGGAAGCACGATTAAACAGAGTGATGATGGTATAGACCCTTACTTAGGGTTTGATATTGAGTCAGAGATTAGTGAAAACTGGATGGTTGGACTAGGAGTAACGCGATATTTTATCGATGCTAATGACGTTGATAGTATTGCTTTAAAGTTGAAGTATCGTTTCAGTCAATAAATTAATTGCGTGAACTCATATCGAAAGTGTTATTAGGCATCAAATCGATGTGATAAATACGCTTCAATCAATTTGATGTTCAATTTTTAAGGGCTACATGCCTATCGCAAAGTGCTAGGGTCTGTCTTAATATTCGCCTTATATCAAAACAGATATTAAAACCTCGCCACTTATAGCTTTTGTTTATGTCATAGAGGTAAACGGTATTTTTCTTTCTACCTGATCTTTCACGATAATGATAGAACAGAAAAGAAGGATAGTACTTATGTATAAATGGATTGGTGCCGTGGTTGTTTTATTGTTGATACTTGGGTCTTTGATGACATCAGGCTTAGTAACGGCATTATTAGATCTTACCGCTTTTTTGGTTTTATTAGCCTTAGTGTGGATTCGAGCTGTTAAATCATCAGATAAGAAGCAGCAAAAGAAACAGAATAACGAAAGCGATAATGGGAACGAGAGCACACCCGTTTTTAAAGCAGATTATACGAACAGTAAAAACATCGATATTACCCCATAAAAAACGAGTGCGGCTGCACTCGTTTTGTTTTTGCAATTTCTGTCTTTTTATCTGAAAAAAGCGCTCTCAGCAGGCAGAATCTTGAAACGTCAACACGCCCTAGGCTACATTGAGTAAGATATAGCTTAAAGAGCCCACGCCAATAGCCACCCAGAGTAAAACGCCTAATAACAGTGGCTTCAGCCCTGCTGCGCGTAGCTTCTGAATGGTAATGCCTGAACCGATTAAGAATAAGCACACAACTAATAGCCGTTTAGAAGCAACGAATATGTGGCTATAAATACTTTCTAAAGACGGAACAAAGTGCGCGAATACAATCGCAAGGCAATAAAACAAAATAAAGTAAGGAATACCAATTTTCTTATTGTCACCTTTGAACAGTAATGCACTTAAAAAGGCAATGGGCACAATCCATAATGCACGTGCCAGTTTAATGGTTGTGGCCGTTCGTAATGCTTCATCACCGTAAGCGCCCGCAGCACCCACCACAGATGATGTATCGTGAATAGCAATAGCAGCCCAAGTGCCAAAAGCGTGTTGGCTCATTTCAAGTAAATGACCAATCGCAGGGAAGATGAACAGTGCAATGGAGTTCAGTACAAAGACTGTTGCTAATGCTAAAGAGGTTTGATCGTCTCGAGCATTAATCGCAGGTGCGACTGCAGCAATGGCACTACCACCACAAATAGCCGTACCTGAAGCAATTAAGTGTCCGGTCTTTTGGTCTAAGCGTAGCGCCTTGGTAAGAAACCAACCGAAAATCAGAGTGAAAAATATTGAGCCAACAATTAAACCAAAACCTTGTGTACTGGCCGCTATTGCTTGATCAAGGTGAATACCAAAGCCAAGACCGATGATTGAATAAGCGAGTAATTTCTTAGTGGCTGCGGCTATGTTCACTTTGGTTGGAACAAATCCAAAGCTGGCTAATGTAAAGCCTAAGATAAGAGCGACTGGTGAGCTGATAACAGGCAGCAGGCATAAAAGCGCAATGATAAAAAATAGGGAGTCAGACGCCTGAAATTCTTTCCCTTTGAACTGAAAAGTATACGGTTTACGAGAAGGCTTATTAGATGGCATTGATTACACTAAAATGAGGAAATAAAAGTGAGAGCAGTATACGTGTTGAAAAATATTTCGTAGATTTAAATATTTTGATGCTAGGGTTCAATATTATTGAACATGTCGTTAAATGGTTCTAAATAGCTTTTTATCTTGATTACGGTAAAATTTATATCGAACAAAGGTAAGGTATCACTTCTTATTCCACTTACCTGAAGGTGTTTGGTAGTAATGTCCGTTTTGTGTTTTTTCGAGTGCTTTTTTTGCGGCAAGTTTGCCGACTTCTACTTCGCTTAACCCGTGAGATACCGCGATTTTTTTATAGCGACTTTTACGCTGTGAATTGACTTGAGACACGAGTTTTTTGACATCAGAAGATGCGCTAGAGGTGACAACAGCAATATAGCCTTTATTGGTTTCACCCACTAAGCCTTGTGATTTAGCTTGCTGTAAGTCAAGTGCGAACACACTTGCACTCATGAATATCGCGATACAAAATAATAGTAAATTCTTCATGGCATTCTCCCTGCGCATTCAGAATACATCATCATCACTAAATAAATCATCAATTTCTTTATCAACTTTAATTCTGATCTCGTGTTCAATCTTAACATTAAGGTTAATCTCGATGGGTTTATCAGACGCTGTCACTTGTACCGTTGGCGTGCAGCCAGTCGTCATCGATAGCATTAGTACCAATGTAAGAACCGTGAGTATGAACGAAAATTTTAGTTGTATATCCATGGGGCTGTGACCTTCTTAGCCTTAGTTTAATATTTGCGCGAAAAAGTTGCTACTCATCTATACCCAACTGTTTTAAAAATAGACCTTCCAATTGTGATGAATCAATAGCGTTCATCGTTTTTAGTAATGCTGGAATGTCGTCTTCAATATTTAGGTTTAAATTCACAGGTCTTCCATTTTGAAACTGAGGATTACGACCTTTAAATCGTGAACTTGCTTTTAATTTACCTTCTTTAGAATAGTCTATATCAATAGCAAGCGCGTCGTAGTTATAATTTTTGAGAATCTTACTAACGACTAGTATGCTATTTTCTCCTGCTGCCTCTACATTTTTGTCGATACGTGAGCCTTCTAAGTAACGTAATACACCACCAGGGTATCGAGAGTGTAACTTACCGTTCGTTACAACAGGCAAACCGTCATGAATCGCCAATGGTATTTGGCCATCTAAAATACCCGTTAATTCTACTTCTTCGTGCTCGATGTGTGCCAAGGCTTGTTCAAGATGAAGGTTATGTATCACGATAGGGATATTTTCAATCGTAGTCAGGCTATTAATTGATACATTATGCGTACTAATATTGCCCCCGAAAACCTCTGCAAATACACGGTGTAACTGGTATTTTTCTTTTGCTGTGTCTAATTCAAATACCATAGAAACATTGCTGAATAGCACGCCTAAATGTACTAATTCGGCATGAATACTAATGGGGAACTTTGATTTAATACCCTGAGGAGTAAATAATAGTGTGGTCGAAGAGTCGACATTCGCAAAATGAAATCCTCTATAGTAGCCCGACAAGCTATTTGCAAAGAGTGATATATCTCCAGAGGTAACCCCTTTATCGATAAGAACATTTGCCTGTAAGGCAACAGAGCCTTGGTTAAGATCGTAATCAATCGGTAAATGTGGCAAAAAGTGTTTTTTCAAAGAGTTAGTTGATGAAAAGGAGACTTCATTACGGTGTAACTCTATTTGGGTTTTTTGACGTTTCAGATAAGAATTAACGGTAAAACGGGCTAAACGTGCCATTTTGTAATTAGTTAAATCACCAGTAATTATTAGCTTTTCAGGATTGAAAGAAAGGTTTCCCTGACTAGAAAAAGGGGGTAAACGCTGCTGATTCTGTTTCATGCTTATTGTTGTTTGATAATTACTTTGTAGTTTTAGTGGCTTATCAATAGGCTTGTTTAAACGAAATTCAGCGATGCTAAGCTCAAGCTTTCCACTGTATTTTTGAGTGGGGATCGGTGTGTTTTTAGTCTCAATCTGTTGGTGTTTTTTCTCTGAAATAGGGGCGTTATTAATAATTTTTTCTGCATATAAACTCGCAGAAAAAGAGGCATCTGTTGGTTTGGCTTGGGTTAATGTTAAGCCACTCACTGTGTTGTAATTGAGTAATAGACTATCAATGCTTAATTGGGCATTAGAGGCCTCAGAAACCAGAAACTCAGGATGACCGGAATAGACTAATCGCTCGCTTGCTATTTGAGTATCAAGAAAAGAGATCGCAGTATTACTGCCTAACTGCATATCGAGATTTGAACGTAGCGAAAATGTCTTTAAATGCAGATTTTCGATGGGAGATAAAAACGCTATTCTCGCTTTTACATCCCCCTTTATGTGACATTGTAACGTGTGTTGTGGTGTCTTGCTTTCGCACGTTAATGCTTTGAATACATGTGTAATTTCTGATTGTGTCTTTTTGTTTTTTAAGCGTATTATTTCCGACTTATTGATTAAGGTTAATTTGAATTTTTCTTGATGGTATCGCGCGATTAAACGTAATTGCCCATCTGTTATGAGTTCGATATTGGCAACAGTTTGCATTGAAGTCTTCGTTTTTTTGAATGAATGCGGTTTATTTAATGTCGTGAAATTGTTGGAAAATAACCCTGCCACATATACAGCATAATGATTGAGTTCGACGGGTAACGATTTTGGCATTGATATGTCGATCTGATACTTTGCATCGATTACTTTGTTATCAATCACCACGTTTTTCTCATCACTCTCCAATTGCTTTGCTGTAATAACAATAGGGTGAATGAGCTTCGCACTGGGGATATTGTTGAATTTGAATCGTTCGGTAATATCTTTGGTATTTTTAAAATCAGCAGTACAGGTTAGGTCTTTAGGTAATGGCTGGCTAAAGCGAATGTTTGCCTTACAGTTAAGTGAATTACCTTTAGGACCCGACATCAAGCCAGTAAAATACGCATCGTCTTGATTTAAATGTTTGATGTGTACGTTAAGGTTGTAAGGGTTAGGGGCGAGTGCTTTACCTTTTAGAGTGAACCTCGCCAGTTTAGATTTTTTTCCTGATTGTAGTGTGGGTGTTTCAAGCACGAGCTTGGCATCAAGAATCAGTTGTCCGTAAGTAAACTTCTTCACTTTTAGCTTTTTAAAGGGCAATTGGGCGAGGTTTGCAATGGTTTGCCCTAAATGAATGCTTTTGTTTTCGTTATCAGGTTGTTCGATAAAGCTAGGTAGTCGGGTAGGTTGATCGAGTAAGGCCGTGTCTGCATGTAACATCATGGTTTTTGTTGGGCGGTTGATATCCATTTCTAGCGATGCATTGGTAACGTGCTGTTTAAATCCTTCGTTAATGGTTTTCCACCTTGGTTCAATTTTAGCGATGTGAATCGATAACGGTGTACTGTTAGGACGCCAAGCAATTGAAAAGTTAGATTTACTAAATTGCAGTGGATAATGTGGTGATGTTTTTAGGTTAGGAAAAAAGAGTGAAAAGTCCCCTTGCTGAATCATTCCACTGATCGTGAAGTCTGGTTGTGTCGCTAGCACTAAATCCACATTGTTAACGGCTTGCTTTGCTCTAAGCTCTGTACCGTCAGAATGAAATGCAGCAGTTGTGATACGTCTAGCATGGGCGCTGAATATATAGGGGGAAGATAAATCGGTAAAGTTGAGTGAGGTGTCGAATAAGTGAATGTATTGCAGACGTATCCCTTGCTTATTTAGCGTACCCTCTAGCTCTGTGGGTAACCGGATGTCTGTCTTTTCTGCAAATAAACGCCACGAGGCGGCAGATATAGCACTTTCATTATCAATAAATCGCCCGACAGAAATATTGGTGAACCTTAATCGATATTGGCTTATCACCACAGAGATCTTCTCTATCATTAAACCATTATTAAAGTTTACGCCTGAAATTGAGATGATCTCTATCCCTTTAGTGGCTAGCCAAGGTGGAATAAAAATACTGGGCAGCAAAAGACTGATTAATAAAAACAGCAGAATGAAGCGTAGGTAACGCTTTTTGTGAGTTCTTGATGGTGTTGAACTCGTTGTTTTTAATGGAACGTCAGATTCGGTTTGTGTCATATCCTTCAGTAATTACTTCACCCTATAAATGCGTTGTTTGGTGTTTTGCTGTATTCGTTTTGTTTTCTATGCACTTCCCAATGAATTTGAATGTGTTATTACGGGACATAATTATTATCTGTATCAGGTAGATAGCTGTCTGATAAGGTCTTTTAAGCATAAACCGTGAAGCGTGTATTAGGCGGATTTTTTTCGTCTATATTATGAGAAAAATGTTTTGAGAAGAAATGTACATATTAAAGAGAGAAAACCAAGAATAGTGCTTGGGTGAGGTTTTATACCAATGAGTCGTACTATTTTCCACTGTCGGCATGTCGCCGAGGTGAGTGAGAGTTTTCTAGATGTAAATTCTGCTTTTCTCAAATAGTACTGAAATAAAAGGTTTTTTTTATTGTTTTTTTTATCATTTATACCTGATAACAGATCTGTTACACACTCATAAAATAGAGGTAATAACTGGGTATTGGTTATTTTGTGGTTTTATTCACTTTACGGGTTATTTTGAAGGGTTGCTAATTTTGTTTAAAACTGAGAAAAAAGGCTATCAGCGTTAAGAAATAACCTGATAGCACTAAAAAAATATAAATAAAACAACTATAAAAATCATCAGGATGTGATTATGCAAAATACCGCTTCAGCTTCAACTGGTTCAGTGCCGAGTAGCCGGTTAAAACAACTGATACATTCCCTTGGTCCTGGCATTATGATGGCAACAGCTGCTGTTGGCGGCTCACACCTTGTTGCATCAACAAAAGCGGGGGCAATTTTTGGCTGGCAATTGGCGGGGCTAATTCTATTAGTTAACTTTTTTAAATACCCATTTTTTAGAGCTGGTGTTCAATATACGATGGGCACGGGTAATAGCCTTATTCAAGGATACAGTGAAATGGGGCGCGGTTACTTATGGTTATTCACTGGGCTTAACTTAATTTCAGGTATTGTGAATACGGCAGCCTTGCTGCTATTTAGTGCGAGCTTATTAGGATATTTTTTACCATTCGAATTACCGTTAACCACTTTAGCGGGTGTCGTGATGGTGGCATGTTTGGCTATTTTGTTTGCAGGGCATTATAAGGCGCTTGATGCACTGTCGAAAACCATCATGGTTGTACTTGTTATAGCAACGGTAAGTGCGGTAATTGTGGCGGCAAGTAAGGGCAGTGTTGCACCTGCTGATTTTGAAGCTCCATCACCTTGGGCCATTGCCTCTATTGGTTTTCTTGTTGTGATGATGGGATGGATGCCTGCCCCAATTGAAATTTCATGTTTAACGTCTTTGTGGTTGAAGAGCCAACGTAAAGAACAAAATGTAACGGTAAAGTCGGCCCTGTTTGATTTTAATGTGGGCTACATTGGTACAGCATTATTGGCTATCGTATTTTTAGCCTTAGGGGCATTAGTATTAAACGGTAATGGTGCAGAGTTGAAAACATCAGGTATTGGGTTCTCGCATCAACTAGTGGGTATGTATGCCTCAACGATTGGTGAGTGGTCTCGTTACCTTATTGCTGTTATCGCCTTCTTTTGTATCTTCGGTAGTACTATTACGGTAATCGATGGCTATTCACGTGCATTAGCAGAAGCCAATTTACTTATTCAGAAGAAAGAACTTGATCAGCGTCGTTACCACAATGCTTGGATGCTAATTGTTGGCGGCAGTGCAATGGGGATCTTATTGTTCTTCACATCGGCGCTTATGCCTATGTTAGATTTCGCAATGGTACTGGCATTCATGACCACACCAATCTTTGCTTTAGTTAACTATTTGCTGGTAACACGTACTAAGCTACCTGAAGAGTTATCGATGAGCCGTTCGATGAAAGTGTTGTCTTGGGCTGGCTTAACGTATCTATTTGGCTTCCTTGCGATATTCATCTGGTGGAAGTGGTTAATGTAACCGCGATATCTTAAATAGTTATTTTATTCAAATAGATAACTGCTCAAATAAAAAAGCCCTCAGATTGTGAGGGCTTTTTTGTGCGATAAATTTGTTTATACCACTCTGACGATTTATCCAGCAAGAGAGGGGGCGCTTTCGTATTTGTCAAAAGATCGCACTGGCGATTGATGGTTAATTGCATGCATGGCTGAAAATAACGCATCTTTGAGTAAGTATTTATTGTCGGTATCAAGCGCATTGATTGCCGTGTTAAGAGATGCTTGTATATGTTCTATCGTGTGTTCTATCTCGAGTAAATCGGTTAGCGCCATTTCGCGAATATCATGAGATATTACATCATCACTGCTTTGGGTCGATATCTCTATGATTTGAGCAGTGTGTTGCTTTAACGATAAAATAGTATCTGTCAGAGATTTCGGTGTCATGCGTATTATCCTTAATATTTGCTTTGAATAGAGTCTACTTTTCGTTTGTAGAGGCAATACTCTAACAACATTGGATAGATATTTTTTTATGTAGATCACACTCTTATAGAAATTCCGCTTATTCACTCTAATGACTAAATTATCGCTAAGGTTAGAAATTTACCGAGGGTGACACTTGCGATTTTGAAATTATATTCACTTTATTGATTATTTGAATGCGGCTGGATACCTAATTTCAATGACAAGATTAGTTTAAATACCTTAACCAATTCCGAGAGATTGATTCATATTCATAAATGCAGGTATCTTCACGTTCTTGTCGTGATCCATCATCGATTTCTGATAGCAAACTTTTATATTCGTCAGGATCACTGCCATAAATTAAGCACAGCATATGAAAGTAACGTTGAATATCTAAACTATGTTCATCGATAAAATCGAGGTCATCGAATGTGTCTATGTCTTGATCTTCAAAAGCGAAGAGGTCAGCTGAACTGATTGCAATGTCAGCACCATTGTCGACATAGTTGAGTAGTATTATTGTTGCAAAATTATCGACGGCATCTTCTTCTTTACCCAAGATAGGAATGTCTCTGTCTGCGATAAATGCATGGCCTAATTCATGAAGTAATGTATGCGCTAAAGTGTCGAGTGTCGCTTGAACTTCATCTATGCCTGTTTCTGCATAATGGTTTTGGGTAAAGCGTATCATCGCGTCATTGATGTATTGATAGGGAATCTGAATTTGGTGGATTTCAGGATCATAGAGAGGGCCATCCTTTGCACCGAAAACAATAGTGAGCTTGGGTGAAAATTGCACATGCTGGCGGCTTATGTCGCTTACCATCTTAATCGCATCTGATTGCTTAATTAATTGCATGGCTTTTTTATCTTGCGCTAAATTGGGTTCTAGATATTGGTATGTAACGGTAGGAATAGATGTTATTGGCGTTGTCGAAGCTTGTTCGGAATTGGCATGCACTGAAAACGAACTGGCTAGCCACAGGATAACCGCAGGTTTAACACAAGAACGAATACACTGAGAAGAAAAGCTTAATGCGATAGCTAAGGAGGATCTTATATACATAGTGGTTAGCATCCATGATGTAAAAAAACGAATAAGTATAGTCAGTTAACAAGAAAGTGTTGCTATGCTTGTTTGTCCTTCTGAAAGCGTTGACTTAAAAACCAGTGGCCTATAACGTGTAATATCAGTCTAGACAAGTACCTGACCATCCTTGTTGGTTAAAATCGCTTATAACTGCGTGATAATTTTTATAATTATAATCACTAGTTACTATAAATTAATAGTGGCATATATACGCTAAACAATTCATAGATTGGAGATGTCGTGAATAAATTACTATCTTTTGAAGCTTTGATCGTACTTGATGCGATAGATCGTCGGAAAAGCTTTGCTGCAGCCTCAGAAGAATTAGGCAGAGCACCATCTTCATTAAGTTATCAAGTTCAAAAGCTTGAACAAGATCTGGATTTAGTTATTTTTGATCGTTCAGGACACCGAGCTGTTTTTACTAAAGCTGGGCAATTGTTGCTTGAACGTGGTCGGTTATTATTATTAGCTGCCGATGAAATGATTGCAGATGCCAGTGCACTCGCGCATGGATGGGAGCTTGATTTAACAATTGCTTATGATGGGCTAGTGAGCGTAAATAGTATGCTACCGCTGGTGGCTGAATTGGGGAAAGAAAGCAAAACCCGTATTCGCTTTAAAGAAGAGATTCTTGCAGGTTGTTGGGAAGCATTAGCGCAAGATCGTGCCGATTTATTGATTGCACCGGCACCTACTGTTGCACCTCCTGAAGTGAAAATTCAACCGTTAGGTAAATTAGCGACTCTGTGGGTTGCTCATCCTGATCATCCTATTCATAAACAAGAGAACCCGTTAGATCCTGCTGTTCGTAAACAATATCTTGCGATTGCGGTTGCTGACACCGCACGTAATATGCCACCTCTATCGCATAATATTCTAGAAGAACAAGCTCTTGTTACAGTCAGTACGATGAATGATAAGTTGGCGGCGTTAAAAACAGGTATGGGAATTGGCACATTACCTATGTGTTATGCACAGTCGGCACTTGAAAGCGGTGAGCTGGAAGTGATTGGTGATGATCCTGTTTACGAGCTTGATATGGTGCTTGCATGGAATCGAAATCAAATGGGCAAAGCAAAAGTGTGGTGTATTAAAAAAATTGAAAAACTTTGGAAAAAACAGCTCAACTAGTACTTAATTCAACGCAGCGTCTTGATAATAGTTTACAGTGCTACAATCAGCGTTAGCATTATGCGGTTAATACCAAAGTAAGAAGGCGAGTTAATAACGGTGAGTCTTATTATTAATGTTATTAACTCGCTTTTTTCATCACTATTCTGGTGTATCGGTTGCTAATGGTAAGAGCATCTCAACAACGCCATCAGCCATTTGAACGTCAATTTTAAAACCAACCTTTTGGGCGAGCATTATCATGCCTCGGTTAGAAGGCATCGTCATTCCGGTTATTCTTTTAACACCACTCTGTGTGCAGTAACGGATGATTTTCTCCATTAAGATCCGGCCTAACCCTACGCCTTTCAAATCAGATCTTACTAAGATCGCAAATTCAGACTCAACATTTTCAGGATCCGATAAAGCGCGAGTAACACCAATGATAATTTCTTCTGGTTTTCCTTCATCGTTGGTGATTAGGCTGGTGGCGACGAATGCCATTTCTCTGTCGTAATCAATTTGGGTAAAATTGGCTAACGCTTCATGATTAAATTCGCCAACATCGGAAAAGAAGCGCTTATATAAATCGTCAACAGACACATGCGAGATGAAATCTTTATGCTTGGGTTCGTCTTCAGGCAAGATTGGCCTTAATAATATTTTACGCCCATCTTTTAAGGTGAATGATTCTTCGTGTTCTTTGGGGTATGGGCGAATAGCCAAGCGTGCTTGTTTGTCGCCACTGAATGGATGTAACGTCATTGATGCATCAATCACTGTCATATCAGTGCCCGATGCTAACAGTGGGTGAATATCAAAATCGACGATTTCAGGGCAATCGATGATTAGCTGCGATATCTTCACTAATAAATTACACAGTGCAGGAATATCAATTTGTTCAAGGCTACTGCGTTGTCTGATTTTGCCCGTTTTAATTGCATTGATAACCATATAGCGGGCTAACGCCATATTCAAAGGAGGAATCGCAACAGCGGCATCTTTGTGAATATTCCACGCAGCAGCATCTTCACCCATTAAAATAACAGGGCCAAACACCGAATCATTGTGAACAGAAACACGTAATTCCTGTGCGCCAGAGCGGCTTGCCATGCGCTGTACTAATAAGCCATCGATACGTGCACTCGGGTAATTCATTGAGACGCGATCTAAAATAGCTTGTGCGCCATTGGCTACTTCATCGGCAGTGCGCAAGTGCAACAATACACCGTGTACTTCTGATTTATGGCGAATATCTGGTGAGCGAAGTTTAATAGCAACGGGGTAACCAATTTGTTCTGCAATATGCACGGCTTCAGCAGGGTCAGATGCTATCCACGTTGGTAGCGTTTTAAAGCCATAGCTTTCAAGTACAGGGCGTACTTCATGTGTTTCTAAATGGGTGATGTCTTGTGCAAGCAAGTGGTTCAATACATCGTGAACGTGGCGTGGGTTACGCTTGTTTTCACCCGATACAATCGATGTATCACCAAATGAAATAGGTGTTTCCATCAATTGTTTTTGATTTCGTCGGTATTCGACTAAGTGCATGAAGGCTGAAATAGCACTTTCTGGGGTGCGATAAGCAGGAAAGCCCGCTTCAGTGAAGATTTTTCGCGATTGTGCTGCTTCGTTCTCACCCGACCAATTGGTAAGTACATTAAAGCGCTTAGTGCGAGGGTGAGCGGCTAATACTTCCGTTAAACGTTGCGCGGTTTTATTACCAGGGGCAATAGCGGATGGTGAGTGCATGATTAATAACGCATCGAAATCATCGCTGTCTAATAATATGTTGACTGCTTTTTCATACCGTGTGACATCAGCGTCGCCAATAATATCGACGGGGTTTGCATGTGACCAGCAAGAGGGTAAAACGTCTGATAACTTCTCGATGGTTTCATTGCTTAACACTGCCAGTTTTCCGCCGCGATCAGATAAGGCATCTACCGCCATAATTGCGGGCCCGCCACCATTGGTGATGATGGCGAGTCGTTCACCACGTAACGGCACTGAGTGCGCTAATGTTTCTACTGCTGCGAATAACTCGTGGGTATTGTGTACGCGTAACATACCTGATCGTCGAATGGCGGCGTCATATACCGCATCAAGCCCAATTTCACCGCCAGTATGTAGGTGTGCAGCTGCACTACCTGCTTCTGTTCTGCCACTTTTTAATACAAGAATTCGACGATTTCGTGCAGCCGCTCGTGCAGCAGACATAAAGCGACGAGCATCTTTTATTGAGTCGACGTACAATAAAATTGCTTCGGTTTTACTGTCTCTGCATAAGTAATCAAGCAACTCTGCAAAGTTAACATCACACGCATCACCCAGCGAAAGGAAAGTAGAAAAACCAATGCTTTTGTTTTTAGCCCAATCAAGAATCGTGGTGCAAACTGCAGCAGATTGAGAGATAAATGCAATGTTACCCTTATTGGCTGAAATAGGGGAAAACGATGCATTCAGGTTTAACCAAGGTAAGATTAGCCCCATACTATTAGGGCCTACAATACGCATTCCGTGTTGCTTGGCGACGTTATACATTTTTGTTTCTTCTGACTCACCTTTTGAAGAAACGCTTGTATTCATACCTGCCGCCAAGACGATAGCGAACTTCACGCCTTTTTTACCCAGCTGATCAATAATATCGGCATTACGATGCGCATTGGTGCAAAGTATCGCGAGATCGGGAATTCGGGGAAGGCTATCAATAGTAGGATAAGCAAGCACGCCGGCAACGGCATCATACTTTGGCGTAACGGGCATTATCGGTCCATGAAAACTTCCTGCGAGCAAATTACGAATAACAACGTTACCCGCTCTATTTGGGTTATCTGATGCGCCAATAACGGTAATGGATTTTGGCTTAAGCAGTTTATCCAATCCGTTCATATTCTCACCCCGAATTTATATTGAAATATCATAATGATATACCCAAGCTACCTCAATTCTCGCTGAAACGAGCATCTTGAGGTAGCTTGGGTATATTAGCGGATGACGAGGGGAGTTTCTGACTAATGTATGGAGGCTGTGATCAAACCCAAGGACTTTCTATCCGTAGCATCCTTGAGTTTATCTTTTAAGTAAAGAGTGCCAACTACCTTGAAAAATACCGCTAAGAGAGTATTTATACTTGGTAACGCGTCTTGTCACCAATATCGTAATGCAGTGGCATACGCCATTTAGAGAAAGCTGTAACCGCCAGTAAAATTGAACCAGACATGCTAAAAGCAATACTAATATGTTCTTGTCCGAACACGAGGCAGAACCAAAAGCCCGCAAGCGCAATAGGTGTTAGCATTAATATTTTTAGTTGAAAGCAGAAGTATTCTTTAATCGCTAATGCACTAAATGCAAACAGCGCCGCCCCTAATGCTAAAGGTTGCCATAAGCCTGAAATTAACCATACTGCTGCAAATAAGCCACTGCCTTGAATTAGCCAACGAAAACGCTTGTCGTAAATGTGTACAGTTGATGATGCAATCAGTGCCGCTATAACCAAGGCTGGAATAGCAAATGTAGGTTCCCATACAACAATAGACATGATAATTGCAGAAAAGGTAAGGGCGCAGCGGTACAGTAGAACGGTAAGTTTATCAAGTCCGTCTAATTCGCACTTAATATGAGGATCTGCCATTGTTAACTCCAAAATTGTTAATAGTGCAATATTGTACGGCTGTTATATGGCTAATTGAACCTAATTCATGTGACTTATGACCGATAGTTATTGATCTATCTTAAGCTTAGGCTTGATCGGTAATCCATACGGCTGCAAAATAAAAGCAGATATCGTTTTGGCAGAGAAGTAATGAAAAAAATAGCTGTTTTAGCCGTAGTTACGGTATTAGCGGGTTGTGCATCAGATTCAGAAACAATGCAACTGACGACGTCTTCGTCTGAAGAGGTGTATTCAGCAGAGCAAATTGCAATGATGGATCATTTGCAAGAAGCAAAAGTTGAAAAAACAACGGAAGATACAACCGTTGCATACACAGAAGAAGCTATTTCTGAGCCAGTAAAGCCAGTAGAAAAACCTAAAAAAACGGTTTATAAGTACGCGAATGTAACTAATCAAGGTTACACCATTCAAGTGCTAGCATTGAGTCATAATCAAAATTTCACGACTTATATGAATAAGCTTCCGTCGAACCAACCAGTATGGATGAATAAAAAAGAGCTGCAGGGATTACCGTGGTACACCTTATTGTATGGACAATTTGATAGCCGTGCACAAGCTAAGCGTTTTCTTAATGCATTACCGCAAGACGTTAAAGATTATGGCCCCTTTATTCGTAGCCTCGATGAGATTAAAGCATCAGCAACACCAAAACTTTCCCGTTTGAATTAATCCTAAATTAAGAGAGCCTTTGAGCTCTCTTTTTTCTCAACATAATCTGAAGCTACCATGATGGCTGGATAGGGTAATTAAGCAAGATGAATGAATTAGAGAAAATGCGCTCAGGGTTGCTATACGATGGTAACGATGCCTCAATTGATACTTTGCGTCAGCAATCAGAGTTACTGATTATTCAGCTACGATCGTCGCCTTCATCTCAACACCAAGCATTATTGAAATTGTTACTCGGTTCTTTGGGAGATAACTCAGTAATACGCATGCCTTTCAGCTGCGAGTTTGGTAAAACCATTCATATAGGTAGCAGCACTTTTCTTAATGCTGGTATCGTGATGCTAGATAATGCCGATATTTATATTGGCGATAATGTGTTAATTGGCCCATCGACGCAGTTTTTTACGCCAACACACTCACTCGATCATGAATCTCGTCGACGATGGGAGTCGTGGTGTAAGTCAATTACTGTCGAAAATGATGTTTGGATTGGTGGTAATGTATCGATCTGTCAGGGTGTCACCATTGGTGCTCGTTCAGTCGTCGCGGCTGGTAGTGTTGTTACACATGATGTTCCGCCTGATACACTCGTTGGTGGTACGCCTGCGAAGGTTATTCGAGTAATTAACAGTAGCGATACAGCTGATTAATGCTATTTAGTTGGTCATATCGGCTGGCTTTAAGTGTAAAACTGAGATATTTAACCAATAGAAGTAAGAGAAGGTGCAATAGTTCGCTTTTTTTTATTAATATGGGGTTATATTTATTGTGTTGGCGTGCTTTTTTGCATTTTTCTGCATACGTCATTACAGACAAACTAATTTAGTCGGTCGATACATTTTTGCCGACAGTGTTAAAAGGGATAAAAATGAGCTCGATCCATGTTTTATTACTCTGCGGCGGTGGCAGTGCTGAACACGAAGTTTCTCTCGTATCAGCTAATTATATCGAGCAACAATTAAAAAGCATTGAAGGTGTGTCTTACACCCGTGTTGAAATGAAAACGGAAGGTTGGTTTGATGCGAATAATGCATTGTGCCAGCTAAATCTCGATCGTACGCTTCAAGTTGGCGACGATAAAACACCGATTAATTACGTTATTCCATGTGTTCACGGTTACCCTGGTGAAACGGGTGATTTACAATCATTCTTAGAAATGGCAGGCCTGCCTTATTTGGGCTGTGATGCTGAATCTAGCACGAATTGTTTTAATAAGATCACCACTAAATTGTGGTTTGACGCACTAAACATACCGAATACGCCTTATATCTTCTTAAGTGAAAATGACGCAGCTGCACACGAATTAGCGGCGAAAGCATTTGATGACTGGGGCAAGGTCTTTGTTAAGGCGGCCTCTCAGGGGTCATCGGTAGGTTGTTACAGTGTCGCAAATAAAGATGAGCTGGCAGAAGCGGTAAACAATGCGTTTACCTACTCTAATCAAGTGCTGATTGAAAAAACAATTAAGCCGCGTGAATTAGAAATCGCAGCATATCAATACGGTGATGAGCTGGTTATCTCCAAGCCTGGTGAAGTTGCTTGTCCTGAAGATAAGTTCTACAGCTACGAAGAGAAATACAGTACCGATAGCCATTCAGTTACAACGGTCGAAGCTGAAAACTTAACTGATGAACAAGTTGAGTTAATTCGCGAATATGCGCGTAAAGCTTTTACCCAGATGAAATTGAAAGATCTTTCTCGTATTGATTTCTTCTTGAGTGAAGACGACGAAATCTTACTGAACGAAATTAATACATTCCCAGGTATGACGCCAATCTCAATGTTCCCTAAAATGCTAGAGCATCATGGGCATAGCTTTGCAGGGTTTATCGAAACAGCGATCAAAACTGCTGCTAAGTAAAACGTAATGCGTGGTTACGTTCTAGAAGCCATTCTGGTTATTATCAGAGTGGCTTTTTAATTGGCGTTTTTTCTTAATCCTGTAATACTCGTAGTAGATATCCATCAAGGAAGATCATGCAAAAAGAAGCGCATATGCTAAAAGCTGAAACGACGGAAAATACCGAATCAAAGCTAACAACAGATCAAATGCGTAAACAATTTAAGCGGTTATCTTCACGTAACTACAAGGCAAGCCTTCAATTGGAAGGGTTTGATACAGAGCCGACAAAACGTGAAACTAAGAGTACTCAATCGGAAAAAGAACAGATAGAAAGTTTGATACGATATTATGATAGATAAGTATGGTGTTAGTCATGATCCCGATTGTTACCCAAATACATCGGTATTGATTAACCGTTTATCGATTACTGACGAAGATACTCTTGCCTTGGCTGAAAGAGATTTCACAAAAGTGCGAGCAGAACATTTTGAGCCTGAATTCGAGCAATTTAACCTACAATACCTCTGTAAAATTCACTTCACTTTATTTCAAGATCTGTACCGTTGGGCTGGTAAAATTCGCAGTGTCGATATTACGAAAGGACAAACACGTTTTTGCCATGTTCATAATATAGAACGTGAAACAGAACGTCTTTTTATCCAGCTTAACAATGATAATTTATTGCGTAATTTACCGTTCGATGCCTTCATTAAACGTATCTCCCATTATTACTGCGAGCTTAATGTTATCCACCCATTTCGTGAAGGTAATGGAAGGGTACAGCGGATCTTTTTTGAAATTCTAGCCATTAACGCGGGTTATGAAATTTGTTGGGAAGGCATCAACTTAAAAGAATGGGTTGATGCCAATCAAGCGGGATACTTTGGTGACTTGCATCCTCTAGAAAAACTATTTGAACGAATTACGGTATATATAGATGTTCAACAAGGCTATAAAGAACATTGGACCGATAGCCCTAGTTAGAGATACACATGGCAATCATGACTCTCTAAACAAGGAATATCAGTTCTCCCAAGGCTTATCTTTTAAAAACTTTGCCATTTCTTGGTCTCTTTTTTCTGTATTCCCCACATATTGAGCAGGCATAGCAGGGCTCTTCCAACGACCATGGCTTTGTATCTCACTGATCGACAATCCCGCATCAGACAAATCTTTAGCAGCTCCTACGCGAGGTGACTGGCCTGAAAATATAACATTGGCTGGCAATCCTAATTCTTCGCTTGCCCTACGGAATACGCGATATATTGAAGAATGATCTAAAGGTAAAACACCTATATTACTGTGGCGATCAATTCGTCTAAAAATGTAACCGGTATCAATAATGCCGATAGTTATCCAGCGCTGTAGGGCGTTTGACGCAATAGCGCTGAGCGGGATAACACGATCACCTAATGTTATATAGATTAAGCCTTCTGAGTCAGTCTCTAATTTATCGACGGTCAAATCTGACAATTCACTGCGTTTTAGCATTGCTTCAAATGCAACCGACCAAATTGCCATATCTCGAATATCTTTTACTTTTGGAGAGGTTTCAAATAGAGTAAGCAATTGCTGTAGATGGTCATCTCTAAATGCACGAGCATTGTTATAATCATGATGTTTATCAATGCGTTGCTTCCTCATCACTAAGCGAATTTCAGTATGAGCACATGGGTCTGGTAGGGCATGGCAACGATGTACCAAACCAATAGTGACAATGTAACGTTTTAGGCTGGCTAGTTTTCGCTTTTTTGCCATTAACTCGATAAATCCATGCACTGTGTCGACAGATGCTGGCAACACAGTGCGCTTATGACTTTCGCAGTAAAGGATAAAGTTATTCCAATCGTTTTTAAAAGCGAGGAGTGTATTTTTAGCGTATTTTTGATGCGTTAATGATTGCCAAAGCTCAATGCTATCCATAATAACTGAAAATTCAGAACGGCTACTTTTTAGTTGTCTTGTGTCTTTTATCGCCACGATACCTTTCATCATCACCTCCCTAGTGCACTATAACTTTATGTTGATTACTAATTATATTAGCAGATATCGCAAAAAATGTAGATAAACATACAAAGTTAACATTTACTTGATTGATAACCAAAATCAGGCTATACAGATTATAGTCATTAATAATAATTTAATAGATTACAAATCTAAATAAAAAAATTTTGAATTATGTTTATTATTCAATAATTACAGCTTGCCATATTGCACAAGTGTTTCCACCAAGGAGTTGGTATGAAAAAACGCCTGTTTCATCGTAGCTATATCATAGAAAATAGCACTGGGGCACCTGATGGTTGGAAGACATTGATTAATGGTCATCCCGTATCAGGACAATTATCGTTACTTAAAAAAAGTGTCGATTGGTGGTGTGATATGAAAGCCTTTTTACCACCAAACAGTTTTGAAGGTATTAACTCTCGTCAGAAAGAATCAGCAGCCCAGCAATCAGAAGATTACAGAGGTTTTAAGCTAATCAATGATAGTGGTAAGCCCAATGAATGGTATGTAATTTTACGTGGCCAGCTATTGAAAGGTCCAGCCGTTAAGATCAAGAAGCATCTCGATATGGTAATAATCAAACTCAATGCACAAAAGTAACACCGCTAGATATTTATAACGTCTAATAATAAAATTCAGTAAGCAAAAACGCCCAATTGGGCGTTTTTACAGAGTCGCTATAAACGAGTCGTGCCGTTCAATAATGAGTGGATAGGGGAATTAATCGTCGTCATCCAATTTTTCCACATCAACTAAGTAGTTTCCCTCAAGCCAATTACGACCGATAAGAAGCTTGTAATCAAGCTTACTGCGATTACGTAAGTTAACCGCAACGGCTTTATGTTGACCATTCCACCCTAAATCCATAATAACGGCATAACGGCGTTCAACACCTTGCGCATTACGAATTTTGCTTACCTTTATAATTTTCCCTTTATATGTCGCTTCTTTACCATCTTCATTTTTGGTTTTAAATTCAACCATGCCACCAAGGTGATCGCGCATGTCATCACTATTGCTATCTTCACCGGTCACTTTAATATCATAAGCATTTATCGATGTGGTGGCAGCACCCGTATCAATTCGTGCTTTATAATCCATCCCAAGCTCATGAATTTTAATCGTTTCCACTTGACCTACGATAGATTTATCACTAGACACTTTACTGCCTGCCATTACAAAAGGTGAAGCAGTTGAAAATAGAATCAAGGCTGATAAAAGAACTTTCTTCACATTGTCTCCTAACTATAAATATTCGTATTACTATGAATAATAGACATTGATTCAGTGTTGTTGTTCAACGTATTTAAAAGAATGAATATGTAGAGAACACTTTACACTCATTCAATTTATGTTAAGTGTACTTTTGATTTGTTTATAACAATCACTGGACTGATTAAAATGTATCGTTTTAAAACCTAAAGAGCGAGCGGTATTGATGTTTTCTTCATTATCATCAATAAAAAGTGACTCAGAGGCATCCAATTCAAAGCGTGCTTGTAATAACTCAAAAATTTCAGCTTCTGGTTTAATGACTAACTCGTTACCTGACACTAGGCCTCCTTTAAAAAAGGAAATAAAAGGGTGACGTTCATTGAGCGTATCAAAGAAAGCATTACTCATGTTGGTTAGGTAGTATAATGAGTAACCTTGATCTAACACTTTGTAAAAAATAGATTCCGTTAAGCTGATTTTCTCAAGACTGTTTTGAATATGTTCAAAAAAGTCCTCCATTCTAGCTTCAGGAAATCCAGTGCGCGCAGCAAATTTAGGAATAACTTCAGCCATAAGCATTGTGCCGCGATCAAGAGCTACCCAATCAGGATGATAGAGTACTTCATTTAATAGCATCTCTTGTTCAAAGACTGAATCAGTGTAAGTTTGAACAATTTTGGTCGGTTTCCATTCAAATAGAACAGCACCGAAATCAAAAATCACGTTACGAATCATTAGAGTTTCCGTTTAACTACCTTTTATTGATAGTATGCGATAAAAGGTAATACGCAACTTGAATGCGTAATCTTAATACCACACTCACAATTAACTGAAAATTCATGGATTATTACATAATGAATGATAACAGCCGTTTAGTTTTCTCGACCGAGACTGGTCGCATTCCAGAAGAAAAAGTCAAACCTCAACGTCCAACTGGTGACGGTATTGTCCGTATCCAGCGCCAAACTAAAGGCCGTAAAGGTAAGGGTGTTTGTATTGTGACTGGTCTTGATATGGAAGATGCACAACTAAAATTGCTGGCAGCTAAACTTAAAAAAGTATGTGGTTGTGGTGGCTCTATAAAAGACGGCACCATTGAGATTCAAGGTGATAAGCGTGAAGTGATTAAAGCAGCGCTAGAAAAAGAAGGACACACCGTTAAACTTGCCGGCGGCTAAGCCGATGGCAACGATTGCCTCATTGTTATTGAAAAAGCCTGAAGCTGAACGAATATCTAGCAAAAGTATATCTTCAGGCTAGCAATAACGCGTAGCGTAGTAATGAATACAGAACTTGAAGTACCAAGCAAACTGACCATTTGCAGCAGTACCTTAAAGTAAGGTGTTAATTACCTATTTTATGGTAAATAACGCCTTACTGTTAAATAGCATGTATCAAGATGAGCAAAAAAGGTCTCAGTTAAGCAGCGGGGAGCAAGATGAAGCCATACCATGATTAGACTAAATTACCCCAAACCATATTTAACATAAGGTACATAATGCGCACTAAAAGATTTTGGCTTTTAATGCTAAAAATGCATTTTTTGAACTACTGACCTCTGTTAAATCAACAACTTACAACCTAAAGAACCTGGCATGAATTCCATAGCGCGCACCGGCA
>NZ_PYMJ01000150.1 GCF_003025615.1 Photobacterium frigidiphilum
ACTGGTGACGGTAATCGTCGCTTCACTGATTTCAGAGCTACGCAGACGACCGCGGCGACTCCTCTCGGTCAGATCTCGCAGAACTGCCATTGTCTCATCGACAGTCAGTGTGTTGGCATTAAGGATAGCAGGGACCACGAGCCCCCCTTGGCGCAGACTGATGGTATTGCCGATATTAACTGTATCGGAGGGGGTAAGCCGTCCGTTGATAAAAGTCCCGTTTAGTGCTGGATAACGTGGTAACAGGCGGGCAATGGCGGAAATTAGTAGGGCAGGCAGTAGCAATCTTTGCTCTGGCTCCCGTGACTGGTTTTGCTCTGCTAGCCAGTGCTGGGCGTTGGTCAGGTCGATATCCATGGTCAGATAATAGTGTGGGATCGTCTGCTTTGAGCGCGTCATCGCTTCGCTGATCGCCTGACGCATACTTGAGGCTGGCTGCGCTGTCTCTGTTGGACGGGTTTTTTCGACATGTTGCTCCGTGCGGGAAGGGAGATCCCTTAGCAATATTGCCCCTTGTGGCCCGCTCCCCTTTAGCTGTCCAATATCGATACCCGTCGCCTGAGCCTGCATATGGG
>NZ_PYMJ01000151.1 GCF_003025615.1 Photobacterium frigidiphilum
ATTGAAAGGACCTCAATAAGGCTCAGCATGTGCCCACTATGCCAAAGCTCAACGTTGATATTGTGCAGTGCTAATGCGTTGGAATGGCTTCCATCAATCACCACCTTTTTCAGGTAATCCATGTTGGCCGATGGCCTTTTGGAAAAAGGCTCTCGCTGCTTTTTCATCTCGCTTATCACGCAGTAGAAAATCAATTACATCACCATATTTATCAACGGCTCGGTAGTAATATTTCCATTGGCCTTTGACGTTGATATAGGTTTCGTCCATCCGCCACGAAGAAGCCACTGGCTTCTTATTTTTGCGAGCTCGATGTTCTAGCAATGGTGCATACTTAATCACCCAGCGGTTCAATGTTGAGTGATCAACATTAATACCTCGTTCTGCATAGATTTCTTCAATTTCACGATAACTCAATTTGTAAGAGAGATAGTACCGAACCAATTGAAGGATGATGTCTGACGGAAAGTGGCGGCCTGAAAAATTGATAGTCATTGTGCGAGAAGTAGTGAGTGGTGACGGAGAACATAACTTACTACTCCTGCTTGCGA
>NZ_PYMJ01000152.1 GCF_003025615.1 Photobacterium frigidiphilum
TCGCGTAACAAGCGATCTTACCAACCACACCAGTGTGGAATTTAAGATCGTGCATACCATGATGTAGGCGGTGCATTGCATGCCACATTGGTAGTGCTAGTGTCGCGATAGTAAATAGAGCGCCAATAAAGCTTGTTACAAAGCCTGATACTCGCTCATAGCTCATTGCATCCGCATCCGCATCAAGGATGCCTAGTGGCACCATGATACCAAGAACAAGTACAGTGACTGGTGTTAGCATTGCGAACCAAGTACCACCAGCACCAAACAGACCCCACCATACTGGTTCGTCAGAACGTTTAGGATTTAAATTTACCACGTGGTTCTCCTTAAACTAACACTAGAACGACCAGTGAGATTGCAGCAACTGCAGCCCACTGAGCTAGTACAATAATCGTCTTATCAAGTTTTTTGCCTTTAATTTTAATCGGCACTACTTGAGGCATCATGCTGAAGAAGGTTTGTGCATGGAACAAGCTGGCAAGAAGCGCAAGAATGTTTAATACCACCACAATTGGGTTAGACATAAAGCTTA
>NZ_PYMJ01000153.1 GCF_003025615.1 Photobacterium frigidiphilum
GTAATAGCTTTCTTGAAAAATTAAAAAAGCATATAAAGATATTAAATGGGTAATTAATTACTTAAATGATATTGCTTTGTGGCTTGTTTCGTCAATAGGGGATTTGTTGCAACACTAAAGCTATGTGGTCTTTTGATACGGTTAGGCGACCCGGTAGCTCTTGGGTATCTCGATGTGAGTAAAGCGATTTAAAATAGAACAACCGAGTAACATTTCCTTCGATTGATTTTCAAACTCTCTGCTGTGTAATGTGTTACCTATTATCTTCTTGTAACGTTGCATGGCAGTTTCTGAGATATTTCTTTTTCCATATTGCCGCACGCGCTGCCAACCGATAATGCCAAGGGCGAAGCAACCTATCAGGTTGCTCATCCGCTTTGGGTGATGTGTTCAATATCCGTAATGATGGACTGACATAACGCCCCGACAACCTGACCATCCATTGTGTTTTTATCAGTAAGGACAGCGCCTTGAATGAGGTGACCCTCATCAACAGCAAAGTGCGACTTTCGCCAGCTTCGTTTTGCATTAACC
>NZ_PYMJ01000154.1 GCF_003025615.1 Photobacterium frigidiphilum
ATGGTGCGGAAGGAGAGACTTGACCTCTCACACCTTGCGGCGCCAGAACCTAAATCTGGTGCGTCTACCAATTCCGCCACTTCCGCGTATTTATACTTTTACCATAAATCGTCTCAAAAAGAGAAGAGAAATGGTGGCTACGACGGGATTCGAACCTGTGACCCCATCATTATGAGTGATGTGCTCTAACCAACTGAGCTACGTAGCCATTTATTTATGCCGCTTAACTATTTTTCTTCTAAAAAGAAGTAATCAAGCCACATAATTAAATGTGGCAGGGCTACCTGGATTCGAACCAGGGGATGGCGGCATCAAAAGCCGCTGCCTTACCGCTTGGCGATAGCCCTACAGTTGTTCATTTAAGAACAGTTCTCTTCGCAAAGAGAATGGTGCGGAAAGAGAGACTTGAACTCTCACACCTTGCGGCGCCAGAACCTAAATCTGGTGCGTCTACCAATTCCGCCACTTCCGCATCTGGTAATTTTACATCTTGCGATGCTTCAACTCTAAAAGAGTGAAGATGGT
>NZ_PYMJ01000155.1 GCF_003025615.1 Photobacterium frigidiphilum
CGCTGTGGCAAAACGCCAAAGAATTTGAAACTGAGATGCGGGCGACCCAACACGACGCCCTGTCCCCCATATTGAAACAGGCCGATATCGGGGACAACCCCAACAGTGCCGCAAAAGGCGTGATTGTTTTTGCTTCTCTGACCATGCCACCGACTGCCTTAAAGCAATTGATGATACAAAGCAGTGATTTACAAGTACCGATCATTATTCGAGGGGTATTACCCCAAGGGTTCCCCGCCACCGTGGCCGCCATTCAATCGCTGATCCACAGCGAAGACGATGAGGTCATCAACAGCGGCATGGCCATCAATCCGTTGTGGTTCAAGCAACTGGGGATCCAACGTGTCCCCGCGTTTGCCGTGATAAAACCCGGTGCTTGCCTGCCCAAACAACCCTGCCAAGACAGCGACTTTGATGTGCTGGTCGGCAACGTTTCATTGTATGACGCACTGGCAACCCTCGCCCGCGACGGTGATGTCCCTAATATTGCCCAACAGGTACTTTCAAGGAGAAAATAAT
>NZ_PYMJ01000156.1 GCF_003025615.1 Photobacterium frigidiphilum
CGGCAATAATGTCGGTATTGGTTGGGTTGTTGTCATTAATCAGTAATGCATTTTCAATTCCTACGGCCAAAATACTGTAATCAGCCTGTATGCCTTCATTAATCGGAATATGGTTGCCCGATTTTGTACCCAGTACCCGTTTATTAATCTTGAGGTCGCTAATGTCTCCTGTGGCGTCATTTAAATACGTCACCGCAATGCCTTTAATTTGATTGTCCGGTGTTTCCAGTTTGGCAATAAGGGCCGGGTGGGTCGAACGTGTTTCTGATGAATATACCCGAGGATGATAGCGAATGCTGTCATTGTCTTTAAACGGACGATTGGGGTTCGTGTCTAAATAGGTCTGCGCCAAGGTGTTGGTGACAGGAATGCCGTCATTAAAATATTGCTGAGCGCGTGCTTCTAACTGACTTTGTTTAAGCGGAACGGTGGCTTTTAATTGTTCATGTTGCGGGTTGATAGTCAGTTGATGTTTATCCGGTTCTGATAATAAGGTGTCTGCTTTAA
>NZ_PYMJ01000157.1 GCF_003025615.1 Photobacterium frigidiphilum
TAACAGGGGTTCGACTCCCCTACGGGACGCCACTTCTTTTTAGAAGTATGGGTCGTTAGCTCAGTTGGTAGAGCAGTTGACTTTTAATCAATTGGTCGCAGGTTCGAATCCTGCACGACCCACCATTTCCTTTCCACGAAGGAAAGCAATTTACTTCTGTTTTTTAAAGCGGAAATAAAAAGCAATTATCGTGGGCGATTAGCTCAGTTGGGAGAGCACCTCCCTTACAAGGAGGGGGTCACTGGTTCGAGCCCGGTATCGCCCACCACTTTCTAAATACTTTTACGACATACTGATTCAGTAGCTTAGGTTATTGCGTCAAATTTCTGTCGCTGAAAGTCATTAGAAAGTGGATTATTTGTCTCTTAGGGGATAGAAAAACACATGTTCTTTAACAATCTGGAAAGCTGACTAGTAAATTGAATCTTAGGATTCAATTACAAATGTTTTTATCTCTCTTTATTTTAAGAGCGGTAAAAACGAGTTCTCAAAACAAACACACA
>NZ_PYMJ01000016.1 GCF_003025615.1 Photobacterium frigidiphilum
GAAATGAAGCATAAATTGACTGTGTCATCTTGCGATGATTAAGGTCACTCAGTTCATTGATAAATCTTTCGACTTAAAATTTCACGAGTGCCCACACAGATTGCATGGTCAAATTGTTAAAGAACAATACTTCAATCTAAAAGTGATGCTTTTAAGCGTTTCGCTCTTATCTTGAAGTGGACGGTCATTCTATCGAATTAAACTGAAGTGTCAAACACTATTTTCAACTCAGTTCGTTTTAAATTCCCGCAATACCGTTATGTTGCTAACTCCTTATTAGAAGCCGCTTTCCGTATCGGTAGGTCGGCATTATAGGGAGTAAACCGATCGAAGCAAGCCTTATTTCTATAATTCCACTCAAAAGAGCCATAATGAACAAAAAGCGATCAAACCGTCTATTCCCCCAGCTTAGAACCGTTTAAATTCAGCGGAAAACTCAGACACTTTGTTCCAATCTGTATATTCCACCTCTTTTGACGTATCCGTTTCTCCACCAGTAAGCTTCATTATTAGCTTTATCATAGTGCGATCTAGCAAGTTATAACGTGGATAGCGCAGCGCTCCAGCAAAAACAGCCTGTAATGTAGGTACCCATGGTGACTTTAAAAGAAACTTCTTCATATACGCACTGGTTTCAGGTGTATTCTTCCCTTCTTTACGTGCTGTAAGGTTCACACAGAAGAATCCTACTTTCGATTCATCAAGCTGCTTTCTATTTTGATCAATGAATTGGTATAACTTTTTATTTAGGTGACCATAACGAACAGCAGCTCCAATCAATATACGATCATAAAGAGAGAAATCGATATTGGGAGACTGATGAAGATCAATAACCTCACATTGATACTCACTACCAAGCTGTTCTTCAATGTGTTTGAAAATTTTAATCGTTTGACCATCGTTACTGGAATGAAGAAATAGAACCTTTTCCACAGTCTCTCCTTAGTTTCGCCAGAAGGTTGGCGTAAATAAAACCAGCAGGGTAAATACTTCTAAGCGACCAAATAGCATAGAAATAATTAACACCCACTTAGCCGATGAATTAATATCACCAAAATGTACCGCAACCTCGCCTAAGCCAGGTCCAAGGTTATTCAATGTTGCAGCTACTGCTGAAAATGCCGTTAGCTCATCTATTCCGGTAGCAATCAAAGCCAACATGCAGACAACAAATACTAATGCATAAGCAGAAAAGAATCCCCACACAGCATCAACCACTCGTTGAGGTAACGCTTTATTGCCCACTTTAATTGTATAAATAGCACGGGGGTGAATAAGACGCTTAAGTTCACGCACACCTTGCAAGAAAAGTAACAACATACGAATTACTTTCATTCCACCGCCGGTTGAACCAGCACAGCCACCAACAAAAGAAGAAAACAATAACAAAACAGGCAAAAACAAGGGCCAATCTGAGAATCCAGTCGTGGTAAAGCCCGCAGTTGTTGATATCGATACTGTTTGAAATAGCGCCTGATCAAAAGCATCGTAATAAGAGTCATAAGAGTGATGCTGTAATAACATCGCAAAGCAAATCGCAAACAATATAAATTGAGCTCCGAAGAAAGCTCTAAACTCAGGATCTCGCCAATAAGTTCGTAAATGGATACCACCATTTGCGAAGGCCGCAAAGTGCAGAGAAAAATTACACGCAGAAATAAGCAAGAAAACCACAGTGATCATATTGATGGTCGGGCTATTGAAGTACCCCATACTGGCATCATGAGTCGAAAAACCACCAATCGCTACCGTCGAAAAGCTATGAGCGATGGCATCAAAAACACTCATCCCAGCCATCCAAAATGCGGCAGCACAACTGATTGTTAAGGCGAGGTAGATATACCAAAGGGCTTTTGCTGTTTCAGCAATACGCGGGGTCATCTTGCTATCTTTAACTGGACCTGGAATTTCCGCCCGATAAAGCTGCATACCACCGATACCCAAAACGGGTAAAATAGCCACAGCTAATACGATAATCCCCATCCCGCCGAACCATTGTAAAAGCTGACGATAAAAGAGGACGGCTTTAGGTAAATCATCTAACCCAACAATCACGGTTGCGCCCGTTGTCGTCAGAGCAGAGAAGGATTCAAAGAAAGAATCAGTTATGGAGAGATCAGGCGTTTTAGATAATATAAAGGGCACAGCACCTGCACTACCGATTACGGTCCAGAACAGCACCACAATTAGAAAACCATCACGTGCTTTCAATTCACGTCGATGATGTCTATTCGGTAGCCATAAAGAAGCACCGCCAGTAAATAGCAGAAAGAAGGTAACAACAAATGGGAAGCCTGCACCATCTCGATAAATAAACGCTACCAGAGCTGGAGCAAGCATAGTGACACTGAATAACGCGAGCAGTAGCCCGACGATTCTAATTATAGATCGAAATTGCATGGCCTTTAGTGGCTCTCATCCTTAATGGGGTTATTTGTCTAAATCTGAAGTTGGGATAATGCGCCCACCACTACGATTCTTAAGCTTGGCACTGAATGCTTCAACGTCACGATTATCAAGTTCAAATATCATGTCAACTTGATGTCCATACTCGGCATGAAGTTGTACTCCCGAATATTCAGTCAGCAACGTTTCGACCAATGACACTTGATTATACTCACAGCTCAAGCTGAGTTCTGAGGTTATTATCTTTTCTTTGGTTTGCAGCACAGTTAAGGCTTGTTGAACGCCACCACCGTATGCTTTTACCAACCCGCCAGTTCCAAGCTTAATACCGCCAGAATAGCGAGTGACAACGGCTGTTATTTCGCCCACACCACAACCCGTTAATTGTGCCAGTATTGGTTTTCCAGCCGTTCCTGACGGTTCACCGTCATCACTAAAGCCCCACATCATAGAATCGGAAGGACGACCAGCAACAAAAGCCCAGCAATTATGCCGAGCATCGCTATGCTTAGTTTTAATCTGTTGAACAAATGCCTTTGCAGCTTCAATACTTGGCGTATGTGCGAGATACGTAATGAAACGACTCTTTTTAATCTCTTCTTCAAAACCAGCGTCTGCTGCTGGTACTAAATAGGGTTCAAATACTGCCATTCAAAAGCCACAAACAAAATCAGATAAATAATCGCGCAGGATACCACAACACGTACCACAACAAATTCAAATCTGCCTTCCCACTACAGGGCAATTCATAGAAACAACATAAAAAAGCACAGGAATGAAAATATCGCCTCTATATATAGATGAAACTATTATTAGTCAGAAGTAACAACATCACAAATTACCACCCACCTCACATTAGTAAGACCTAAAACGAGCCGATACATACAGCCACCGACAAGTAACACAACCATAACATTTCACCAGTCATAAAATTCATACTAAAAGTAGAGGAACTTTAGCAACTCATTAATTATCAATAAAAAAATCCCCTACCGAACATTATGTGACGAACAGCGCAACAAAAAGTTAAACAATTGTTTTAAATAAGTGTTGAAATAGTTTCTTAACAAGTCCAGACTAATATTTAACCTATAAACAGGTCAAACCAGTTAAGTCTAATCTGGCATAGAATCAGAATTCACGGAGATAGAACATGATTTACCAAGGTGAAACCCTATCCGTTCGTTATCTGGATGATGGCATTGCGGAACTCAATCTCAACGCTCCAGGTGCTGTAAATAAATTCGATCTGAAAACCTTAGAGTGCCTTAACGAAGCATTAAATGCTCTTTATCAACAACCCGATTTAAAAGGCTTATTAATTACATCTGATAAAGATGCCTTTATTGTCGGTGCCGATATCACAGAGTTTCTCGGTTTATTTGCCAAACCAGCAGAAGAGTTATCGCAATGGCTAACCCGTGCCAACGATATCTTCAATAAGCTGGAAGATCTGCCTGTGCCGACATTATCGGCAATTAATGGGCATGCACTGGGTGGTGGTTGTGAGTGTGTTCTCGCCACAGATTTCCGTTTAGCAGATACCACTGCGCGTATTGGTTTACCGGAGACTCGCCTTGGAATTATGCCCGGATTTGGAGGAACGGTTCGTTTACCTCGCCTTTTAGGTGCTGATTCTGCGATGGAGATCATCACTGCAGGGAAAGACAAAAAAGCCCAAGATGCACTAAAACTAGGGCTTGTGGATGCCGTCGTAGCACCAGCAGCTTTAAAAGATGCCGCGTTATCCATGATAAAAGACGCAATTGCAGGAAAACTCGACTGGCAAAAGCGTCGTGCACAAAAGAAAGCGCCATTAACGCTCAATAAAATTGAAGCAACAATGAGCTTTACGATGGCAAAAGCAATGGTGGCTCAAGTGGCGGGAAAACATTACCCAGCCCCAATGACCGCAGTTATTACCATTGAAGCCGCTGCACGGATGTCTCGTGATGAAGCACTGGCCGTTGAAAATAAGCACTTCATCACGTTAGCCAAAACAGATGTCGCCCAATCGTTAGTTGGGATTTTCCTTAATGATCAGTACATCAAAAGCAAAGCCAAAAAAGCAGCGAAAGAAGGCCAGCCAACCAAGAAAGGGGTTGTATTAGGTGCTGGAATTATGGGGGGTGGTATTGCCTACCAGTCAGCCTTAAAAGGTGTACCGGTATTAATGAAAGACATCGCTGTACCGTCGCTTGATCTAGGCATGGCGGAAGCGGCAAAATTACTGAACAAGCAACTTGAACGAGGTCGAATTGATGGCGTTAAGATGGCTAAAGTATTATCAGGGATTACCCCTAGCCTACATTATGCAGGTGCGGAAGACGCCGATGTTGTCGTAGAAGCGGTTGTTGAAAATCCAAAAATTAAAGCGGCAGTTTTAGCTGAAGTTGAAAGCAATGTTTCAGATACAACGGTTATCGCTTCTAACACCTCAACTATCCCTATTAATTTATTGGCACAATCCCTAAAGCGTCCTGAGAATTTCTGTGGCATGCACTTCTTTAACCCCGTTCATCGTATGCCTCTCGTCGAAATTATCCGTGGTGAACACACTTCAGAAGAAACAATTTCACGCGTTGTCGCTTACGCAGCCAAAATGGGTAAATCGCCGATTGTTGTCAATGACTGTCCTGGGTTCTTTGTAAACCGTGTGCTATTCCCATACTTTGCTGGCTTTAGCTTACTGTTACGCGACGGTGCTGACTTTACCCAAGTCGATAAAGTGATGGAGAAACAATTCGGCTGGCCAATGGGCCCCGCTTACTTGCTCGATGTGGTTGGTATTGATACCGCCCACCATGCGCAAGCAGTAATGGCTGAAGGTTTCCCTGAGCGAATGAGTAAAAATTACAAAGATGCTGTTGATGTAATGTTTGAGCAACAACGTTTTGGTCAGAAAAATGGGAACGGCTTCTTTGCCTACTCGGTAGATCGCCGAGGTAAGCCGAAAAAGAATGTTGATCCAGCAGTAGCTGAATTACTTGCCCCTGTTTTAGGTGCTGCAACAACCTTTACAAGCGATGAAATTATTGCGCGAATGATGATTCCAATGATCAATGAAGTTGTTCGTTGTTTAGAGGAAGGCATTATTGCCACACCAGCAGAAGCTGATATGGCACTCGTTTATGGTTTAGGCTTCCCTCCATTCCGTGGTGGTGTATTCCGCTATATCGACACACTAGGCTTAGCTGAATATGTCGTAATGGCAGATTCGTTTGCTCACCTTGGTGCAGTCTATGAAGTACCTACCGGCCTGCGGGAAAAAGCAGCTAAAGGTGAAAGTTACTACACACAGCAAGTAAACGCTTAAGGACGAGGGATTTAAAATGAATAACGTAGTAATTGTTGACTGTATCCGTACCCCAATGGGACGTTCTAAAGCGGGTGCATTTCGAAATGTGCGTGCTGAAGATTTATCTGCACACCTAATGAAAGGGTTAATAAGTCGTAACCCACAGTTAGATCCCAATTCAATTGAAGATATTTACTGGGGCTGTGTTCAGCAAACATTAGAGCAAGGCTTTAACGTTGCACGTAATGCATCACTGCTCGCCGGAATTCCACACACAGTGGCTGCGACAACAGTTAACCGTTTATGTGGTTCATCAATGCAAGCACTGCATGATGCAACACGCGCCATAATGGTTGGTGACGCTGAAACCTGCATCATCGGTGGCGTAGAACACATGGGCCACGTGCCGATGAACCACGGTGTTGATTTCCACCCTGGGATGTCAAAGTCTGTTGCAAAAGCAGCAGGAATGATGGGGCTAACAGCTGAAATGCTAGGTCGTATGCATGGTATTAGCCGTCAAATGCAAGATGAGTTTGCTGCACGCTCACATCAGCGCGCACATGCAGCAACCATTGAAGGTCGTTTTAAAAACGAGATATTACCACTCGAAGGTCATGACGAAAGTGGTGTCCTTAAACTTTACGACTATGATGAAGTGATTCGTCCAGAAACAACCGTTGAAGGGCTATCTAACCTACGACCTGTCTTTGATCCGGTTAACGGTACAGTTACAGCAGGTACTTCATCAGCATTATCGGATGGTGCTTCTGCAATGTTAGTGATGAGTGAGCACCGCGCCAAAGAATTAGGACTAACTATTCGCGCACGCGTTAAGTCAATGGCAGTTGCTGGCTGCGATCCTTCAATCATGGGATACGGACCTGTTCCTGCAACTCAAAAAGCCCTAAAACGAGCAGGTCTCAGTATTGATGATATTGGCATGGTTGAACTGAATGAAGCCTTTGCGGCGCAGTCGCTTCCTTGTGCTAAAGATCTAGGCTTACTCGACAAAATTGATGAGAAAGTGAACCTAAATGGAGGGGCAATTGCGCTTGGTCACCCTCTTGGCTGTTCTGGCTCACGTATTTCAACAACATTGATCAATCAGATGGAGCATCATGATGTTCAGTTTGGTTTAGCAACAATGTGTATTGGTTTAGGTCAAGGTATCGCGACCGTATTTGAACGCGTGTAACTCAACATAAACAGCAATCAATCCACAAAGCCCGTGACGATACGGGCTTTTTTTATAAATATAAAACACACTATTGAGTTCTAAATACCAATCTATGCAAAAAAAGCATGTATAAAATGACAATGTTTCATTTCATTCATAGTTATATCAAAGCTACACTCTGCACATATTCAACGCCCCCTTTCATTAATACTCGGAGCACACCTATGTTTAAGGCACTTGTTCTTGATCAAGAAGAGAAAAAAACCATTGCAGGCATTCGTCAAGTCGATGAATCTGAGCTGCCTGAAGGTGATGTATTAATCGATGTAGATTACTCTTCATTAAACTACAAAGACGGTCTAGCAATTACTGGTAAAGGCCGAATTGTTCGTCAGTTCCCAATGGTTCCAGGTATCGATTTAACAGGTCGAGTACTCGAATCTAGCGATGATCGCTACCAAGTTGGTGACGCTGTTGTGCTAACAGGCTGGGGAGTTGGTGAAGGACATTGGGGCGGCATGGCAGAAAAAGCACGCCTTAAGGCAGATTGGTTAGTGCCACTACCTGAAAATCTTGAAGGTAAACAAGCAATGATGATTGGTACTGCTGGCCTAACATCAATGCTATGTGTGCAGGCACTTATTGATGCTGGCGTAACACCTGAGTCGGGTGAAGTTGTCGTTACAGGTGCAAGTGGTGGTGTGGGCTCTGTTGCTGTAACTCTACTCGCTCAACTTGGCTATCAAGTAGCAGCTGTTACTGGTCGAAGCGAAGTAAATGGACCATTGCTAAAAGAGCTGGGTGCAAGTCGCATTATTGAACGCAGTGAATTTGAAGAACCAGCCCGCCCGCTAGAAAAGCAATTATGGGCAGGTGCAGTGGATACTGTAGGCAGCAAAGTGCTCACTAAAGTACTGGCACAAATGGACTATAATGGAGCTGTTGCTGCGTGCGGCCTAGCCGGTGGTTTTGACCTGCCTACAACTGTTATGCCATTCATTCTACGAAATGTAAGACTACAAGGTGTTGACTCTGTATCTTGCCCATTCGAAAAACGCCAACAAGCATGGAAGAAGCTGACTGAACTATTGCCAGCAAGCTACTATCAACAAGCTTGTCGCGAAGTAAGTTTAGAAGAAGTAGCCGAGTGCGCAGAAGACATCACCAACGGTCAGATAACGGGTCGTGTAGTTATTAAACTGTAAACAGTACCGCAATTAATACTGGCTTACTCAGACAAAGCCAAGCAACAAATCAGAAAAAAGTAAGACTACCTTGGCCAGCTTATGCTGGCCCTTTTTTTATCGAGACAAGATAAAAAATAACAAGCCCCTCATTGATCACTCATGCTAGTCCCATATCGCGAATGCGCTGACCAATAAGGCGGCCGCATTCTTCCTTTATCAAATTCCGTAACCACACCTGAGAGGCCGAATGTTCACAACGTGGATGCCACAGTAGTGAATAATCAAACGGCTCAAATTCAAAGGGTAATGGTTTCACCACAACATCATACTTATCTGCAACTAAATACGCTAAATCAGCGGGCACCGTAATGATCAGTGGCATCTTATCCACTATGGCTAGGGCGGCTTCTAAATGCGATGCACGTAAGGCCATTTTCCGCTCTGGGTAGCCACGTAATGCTTCATCAATTAACGCTTTCACCCCATCGCTTATCGCAATCATTGCATGAGGAAACGACAGATAATCATCAAGGGTAAGATCTTTATCAGCCATTGGGTGGTTTCTTGAGAGCAAGCAAAAAACACTCACTAAGCCAAGATGATCTCGACATAATGAAGTATCGATACTGGTTGGGCGGCATATCGCCATATCACACCCGTCTGTTGTGAGCTGAGTAAGTAAATGATCATGCTGCAACGGCTCAAACTTCAATGAGATATTTGGGGCTTCTTCATAAATACGCGGTAAGGCAAAAGGTAAAATAGTCTGCATCGCATAATCGGTGGTCGCGATAACAAACCGTTGATCGCACAACTCTGGTCGAAAGTCACTTGGTGTAAGTAAAATACGCAGTGCTTCCAATGGATCATTTAATGATTCATTTATTTCTAATGCACGTTGTGTCGGAATCAAATGCTGCCCTTGCCGAGTAAATAGCGGATCAGCCAATAAATCACGTAGGCGACCTAAAACCCGACTCATCGCCGATTGACTCAAGTTCAACCGTATAGCTGCCCGGCTGACACTGCATTCATCAAGTAATACTTTCAATGCCACCAATAAATTTAAATCACGGCGGTAGACTTCTTCTAATTCCATATCAAGCTTCACTTACTTAGCGATAACAGTACTGTTACCAAGACAATTAGATTATGAAGGGACAGATAAAAAAAATCCCGCAAAAAAGCGGGGAAGCCCAAGAAAACTAGGGAGAGTGTAGTAGATGTATAGTGTAAGAGGTAAAAGCTAACCTTCTTCCTCTTCAAGTTCTGGTGAATTGGTTAATTCGAACCAAAGTCCGACTGCGGCAGCAATTAAACCACCAAGCGCAAAAATACTCATATCATTAGGGCTGCGTAAAACGAGAGAGCAAAAAGTTATAAAGCACAGCACACAATAAATAGTTAATCGATCAATCTGTGTCAGCATTTGATACCTCCTAATCCTTCAGAAGAAATGTTAAATACCTGTTAAATAAGTTACACAATTTATTCTTATTTGCCAACCCTTATTGATTAATTCTTATCCATAAGTATGATCAAGCCTTCGAAGCCGGAATGAAATCGTTATGACAGCATTATTTGAAAACCCAACACATAACTTGGAAGCACAAGGATTACGCTGTCCAGAACCTGTAATGATGGTACGTAAAACAGTTAGAAAAATGGAAGAAGGCGAGACATTACTAATACTTGCAGATGACCCATCGACAACAAGAGACATACCAAGCTTTTGTCGCTTTATGGATCACACACTTGTTGCCGCCGATACCGAAACCCTGCCATACCGTTTTCTAATCCGTAAAGGTTCAAATTAAAAAAGGCAGCTCTAAGAGCTGCCTTTTTTAGGACTAGACACACACAAAAATCTGATTACCATCGCCTACTCGTAGCTTTCTTTTACTTCTTTGCGCGCACTTTCTAATTCATGCCGTAAGTCACGGATCTCCTTTTTCATTGGGATCACATAACGCAGCCGAACAAGCGCATCGACCGATAAGTAGGTTGTCACAATGGCACCAACCACCATCGGTAGCCACATATCCGTTAGTACCATTCCTAAAATATTAAGAATAAGTGCAGTGTTAAACAACCAAAACTGACTCTGTGTAGATATAGCGAGAAACCGGTTCATACCTTCCTCCAACTAAACACCATGCTAGTGATATCACTGTACCATGGCGTTTTTTTCCACATAGCAATCAGTATCACAATTCACAAAACAGTCATACTATCTGGTAGTTAACATGATAATGCCGCGTTTCACGTGAAACATAATCAGAAATTACAAACCAAATGCAGCAGCCAAAGCAAGACCAGTAAACAAGGTTGCTGTCACTTTACGGATCAACGCTAGCGGCATTTTATCTGCTGATAATTTACCAATCAACACCACAGGTACATTCGCTAATAACATGCCTATCGTTGTTCCTAGTACGACAAGTAATAACGCATCACTGTATTTAGCCCCTAACATGGTTGTCGCGACTTGGGTTTTGTCCCCGATCTCCGCAATAAAAAAAGCAATAAAACTGGCGACAAACGGACCACGATTAGAAATATTTTCATCATCATCCAGTTTATCGGGAATGAGGATCCAACCCGCCATCACCACAAAACTCACGACAAGTACCCACTTCAATACATCAGGCGTTAGATAGTCGGCAACGACGACACCAAGCCAAGCAGCCAGTGCGTGATTAGCAATCGTCGCCAGAAAAATAGCCAGAATAATGGGTACAGGTTTACGATAGCGACTCGCTAACAGTAGAGATAGTAGTTGGGTTTTATCGCCAATTTCAGCTAAGGCAACAGTAGTAATGGATACAGCTAATACGCTCACGACATGCTCTTGGGGGCGAGGATATTTATAAAAACCACAGGTAAACGCACATGCCCCACCCCGGTTCATGCTGGTTTACCAATGGTCTCGCCAAACTCACTAAAGTAGGATTAGTGTGAGTCATAATCACCATGAAGATTTTGCTTCAAGTATGTTGACGATTATCTCGATAGATCGAGAGGCTACTCCCCAAAGGAAACGGCATAATAACGAGAGAGATAAAAGGATACAAGAATAAAAGAGAAGATTAAGGCAAGAAGATTACCAACCGTTAAGCTAACAGTTGGCAATCAGATAAGCATCGAGATTAAGACGTTGGGCTTAACACGATTTCTACACGGCGATTTTCAGCACGGCCTTGCTCAGTTTTATTTGAGGCAATTGGGTTTGCTTCACCCATACCTCTGGTAATAACACGATTAGCCGCAACACCACCACGCATCAAGTTACTACTCACTTCACTTGCGCGAACCTGCGATAAACGTTGGTTATACGATGCAGAGCCAGTGCTATCAGTGAAGCCGTAAACATTAATAAGCGTCTTGTCGTACTCTTTCGCGACAAGAGCAACATTCTTTAACGCGGCAACAGCGCGTGAACTTAGATCAGACTGATCAAAGCCAAATGTAATTTCGTTCGGCATATTTAATACAATATTATCGCCATCACGGGTAACGCTAATACCCGTAGATTCTAATTGCTGACGTAATTTGGTTTCTTGCACGTCCATGTAATAACCGATACCACCACCAAGTGCAGCACCTGATGCAGCGCCAATTAATGCACCTTTACCACGGTCACTTTTACTTGAAGAAGCCACACCAATAACAGCACCAGAAATAGCACCGATAAGTGCCCCACTGGTTGATTTCGCAGTTTGCTCTTCACGCGAGTATGGGTTTACCGTTGTACAGCCGGTAGCAACAACAGATGTCATCACTGCAAATACCGCCGTACGTACCCACTTATTGGATACTTTATTCTTTGTTAATGTTTGATTGGATACCACTGAAAAATCCATTGTCTTCACCATTTTTTACTCCATACTCTCGATTTATGATCGATGTCTAATCACTACCACTCACTCATTATTTTAAAGATAATGAGCCAGAAACTGCTTCTATTATAATGAACACTGATTTTTTACACATCAAGATAATGTCAAAAAAACACAGTGGAGATATAAACACATCGATGTTTAAAAAAATAGTCCTGCAAAACAACCAAAGACGAATAAAAAACACTCACTAACCCTACTCGGTAAAAGCCATGCGAGGTATACTGGAATATTACTTTTCATCCACTAATCTCGCGAAGTTCACAATGCAGAATTACGATATTAAAACCTTTCAGGGTATGATCCTCGCACTGCAGGATTACTGGGGCAAGCAGGGTTGTACAATAGTTCAACCTCTAGACATGGAAGTTGGTGCTGGTACTTCTCACCCAATGACATGTCTTCGCGCTTTAGGTCCAGAGCCAATTGCAGCAGCATATGTACAACCATCACGTCGTCCTACTGATGGCCGTTACGGTGAAAACCCAAACCGCCTACAGCACTACTACCAGTTCCAAGTAATGCTAAAACCATCTCCTGACAATATTCAGGAACTATACCTTGGCTCACTTGAAGTGCTAGGTGTCGATACTCAGGTACATGACATCCGCTTCGTTGAAGATAACTGGGAAAACCCAACACTGGGTGCCTGGGGTCTTGGCTGGGAAGTTTGGCTAAACGGTATGGAAGTAACACAATTTACTTACTTCCAGCAGGTTGGTGGTATTGAGTGTAAACCTGTAACAGGTGAAATCACTTACGGTATCGAACGTTTGGCGATGTACATCCAAAACGTTGACTCAGTTTACGACCTCGTTTGGACTGATGGTCCATTAGGTAAAGTAACCTATGGCGATATCTTTCACCAAAATGAAGTTGAGCAATCAACGTATAACTTTGAACACGCTGACGTAGATTTCTTATTCACTTTCTTCGACCAGTGCGAGAAAGAATGTAAGGAACTATTGGCACTAGAGACTCCGTTATCTCTTCCTGCCTACGAACGTATTCTAAAAGCAGGTCATGCGTTTAACTTGCTTGATGCGCGTAAAGCGATCTCGGTTACCGAGCGCCAACGTTACATCCTACGTATTCGCAACCTGACTAAACAAGTTGCTGAAGCTTACTACGCGTCTCGTGAAGCTCTTGGCTTCCCGATGTGCAAAAAAGATAAGTAAGGACGTCGCATGACTGAAAGAAATTTCCTTATCGAATTAGGTACTGAAGAGCTACCACCCAAAGCTCTTCGCACACTTGCTGAAGCATTTGCATCAAATTTTGAAGCAGAGTTAAAAACTGCAGCGCTTGTACACCAAGGTATCGAATGGTTTGCAACGCCTCGTCGTTTAGCGCTTAAAGTAACAGCACTGGCTACAGGTCAAGCTGATAGCGTCGTTGAAAAACGTGGACCTGCTATCTCTGCCGCTTTTGATGCAGAAGGTAACCCAACCAAAGCCGCTCAAGGCTGGGCACGTGGTAATGGTATTACTGTCGAGCAAGCTGATACTCTGAAAACAGAGAAAGGCGAATGGTTACTGTACAAGCAAGAAGTGAAAGGTAAGCCAGCTCAAGCACTACTCAGTGGTCTTGCAGCAGCAGCACTGGCTAAATTGCCGATCCCTAAGCCTATGCGCTGGGGTAACAACGAAATACAATTTATTCGCCCAGTTAAAACCCTAACCATGCTGTTAGGTGACGAACTCATCGAAGGCAATATTCTAGGTGCTGACTCAGCACGCATCATTCGTGGTCACCGTTTCATGGGTGAAGCAGAATTTACGATTGATAATGCAGATCAGTATCCTGCTATTCTTGAAGAACGTGGCAAAGTAATGGCAAATTACGAAGCACGTAAAGCAATCATTCTTGAAGGTGCTAAGAAAGCGGCACTGGAAGTGGGTGGCATTGCTGATCTTGAAGATGAGCTCGTTGAAGAAGTCACATCTTTAGTTGAATGGCCTGTTGTATTAACAGCATCATTTGAAGAAAACTTCCTAAACGTACCGACTGAAGCACTGGTTTACACTATGAAAGGTGATCAGAAGTACTTCCCGGTTTACGATGCTGAAGGCAACCTAATACCTAAGTTTATTTTCGTGACAAACATTGAGTCGAAAGACCCACGTCAGATCATCGAAGGTAATGAAAAGGTTGTTCGCCCTCGCCTAGCGGATGCTGAATTCTTCTTTAAAACAGACCGTAAACGCCCATTGGTTGATCGCCTTCCTGAACTAGAAACGGCTATCTTCCAAAAGCAACTTGGTACGATTAAAGATAAGACCGATCGTATTACTGAGCTTGCTGGTTACATTGCAGAGCAAATCGATGCAGACGTAACAAATGCTAAACGCGCTGGCCTATTAGCCAAATGTGACCTAATGACATCAATGGTATTCGAGTTTACCGATACCCAAGGTGTGATGGGCATGCATTACGCTCGCCATGATGGTGAAGCTGAAGATGTAGCATTAGCGTTATATGAACAGTACATGCCACGCTTTGCCGGTGACGAGTTACCAAGTACTGGTGTTTCAGCAGCTGTCGCGATGGCAGATAAGATTGATACGCTAGTAGGTATCTTCGGTATTGGTCAAGCACCAAAAGGTAGCGACCCATTCGCCCTACGCCGTGCAGCACTCGGTGTGCTACGCATCATCGTAGAGAAAGGTTACAACCTAGACTTAGTTGATCTTATCGCGAAGGCACGCGCTCAGTTTGGTGACAAGCTGACAAATGCTAACGTGGAAGATGACGTTATCGACTTTATGCTAGGTCGCTTCCGTGCTTGGTATCAAGATGAAGGTCATAGTGTCGACGTAATTCTAGCAGTATTAGCATTACGCCCAACACAGCCAGCTGATTTCGATAAGCGTGTTAAAGCCGTTAGCCATTTCCGTTCATTAGATGCAGCAGAATCATTAGCCGCAGCCAATAAACGTGTTGGTAATATCTTGGCTAAATTTGATGGCGAATTGCCATTAGCTGTAGATAGCTCACTACTGGTTGAAGATGCAGAAAAAGCGTTAGCTGAAAAAGTAGAAGCTATGATTGCAACGCTTGCACCAGTATTTGCCGAAGGCAACTACCAACAAGCCCTATCTGATCTAGCAACGCTACGTGAACCTGTAGACGCATTCTTCGATAACGTAATGGTTATGGCAGATGACGAAAAGCTTAAAGTTAATCGTCTAACGATGCTTAACCTTTTACGTAACGAATTCTTAAAAGTTGCAGATATTTCTTTAGTTCAGAAATAACTCGCCGCCAAAAGAATACAAACCCTACACTTTGGTGTGGGGTTTTTTTATGCCTGTGTTTCACGTGAAACAACATTACAGTAAAATACAACCACCAGCAATTCAGTAAAATCTAGGTACTTATAATATAAAGCCCATTGTTTCACATGAAACATCAGACCAGAACATTGGTTGCTTCTTGTTCTTTCCCTCTGCAGTACAATCATGTATGTTGAAATATGAATACAACTTATACAGTTATTTAACAAATAATGATTAGAACAATACACTGAGGTCGGTAGTACACATGGAGTTTTCTACATTCGGAGACAAGTTCGCTCGTTATTCAGGTATCACCCAATTGATGGATGACTTGAATGATGGTTTAAGAAATCCAGACGCAATCATGTTAGGTGGCGGTAATCCCGCACAAATTCCCTTCATGGTGGATTACTTTAACGACATAGCCAAAGAGATGGTTAGCACGGGTGAACTCGCAGCGGCAATGACAAATTATGATGGCCCTCAAGGGAAAAATACCTTCATCAATGCCCTCGCCGATTTGCTCAGTGACACGTATGGCTGGGATATTAGTGCAAAAAATATTGCGCTGACAAACGGTAGCCAAAGTGCGTTCTTTAACCTCTTCAATTTACTGGCGGGAGAATTCCCAGACGGCAGCAAGAAGAAAGTTTTACTCCCGTTGGCACCTGAATATATCGGCTATGGCGATTCAGGGTTAAGCGAAGATATGTTTATTTCTTATCATCCTGAAATTACCTTACTGGAAAATGATCAATTCAAATACCACATCGACTTTAAAAAGTTAAAAGTCGATAGCAGTATCGGGGTTATTTGCGCCTCTCGCCCAACAAACCCAACCGGTAATGTACTCACCGATGAAGAAATTCACCATTTAGATCAGCTTGCTCAAGAACACAAGATTCCATTGATCATTGATAACGCTTACGGCATGCCGTTTCCTGATATTATTTTTGCTGATGTCACTCCTTTCTGGAATGAAAATACCATTCTATGCATGAGCCTTTCAAAACTAGGGTTACCAGGTGTTCGCTGTGGCATTGTAATCGCGAGTGAAGAAATCACCACAGCAATAACCAATATGAATGGCGTGCTCAGTTTAGCGCCAGGGAGCGTTGGTCCGGCCATCATCAATAAGATGATGGAGAGAAATGATTTACTGACTTTAAGTGAAAAAGTCATCAAACCTTTTTACTTACAAAAATCACAGGATGCGGTAAAACTGCTACAAACCGCGATTACAGATCCACGTTTTCGTATTCATAAACCCGAAGGCGCGATGTTCTTATGGTTATGGTTTAAAGGGTTACCGATTACGACAATGGAACTCTATCGTCGCTTAAAAGCACGTGGAGTATTAATTGTTCCAGGCGAATACTTTTTTATTGGCTTAGATGATGACTGGCAACATGGCCATGAATGTTTACGTATGAACTATGTACAAAGTGACGAAGACATGCAAAAAGGCATTGCAGCTATCGCAGAAGAAGTTGCCAAGGCGTATGCAGAAGGCTAATTAATCGAATAATAAGTGATAGAAATACCGCCTATTCTTTTTACTAAAGTTCAACGATTCCCTTTCGCTATGTTTCACATGAAACATTGATAGCAGATCTTTTAGCAATCGCAGGTCAGCTTGCAAACCAAACCTATAGATACAAAAAAGGTCAGCATAAGCTGACCTTCACTACTCTTTTCTTTTATGAATAAAACCGACTTAGTCTTTATTCACCCTCAACGATACGATGACCATTAATTGCAATTTTTCTTGGTTGCTGCTCTTTCGGGATCTCACGTTCAAGATCAATATGAAGTAAACCATTCACCATTTGAGCATCGATAACTTTGACATAATCAGCGAGCTGGAACTTACGCTCAAAATCACGTTCAGCAATACCTTGGTATAAATATTGGCGTTCTTCTTTTTCACTTTCGCGAATACCGCGCACAATCAGTTTATTCTGTTGCTGTGTAATATCGAGTTGTTCTTCAGCAAAACCTGCAACAGCCATTGTTATACGGTAGTGATTATCATCTTGTTGCTCAATGTTATATGGCGGGTAACCAGTATTTGCGTTACTCACATTTTTTTCCATTTGATTGAATAAACGATCAAAGCCAATAGCTGAACGATAAAGAGGAGTGAAATCTACGTTGCGCATAATACCTATCCTTCTAATGAAGCAATATAAATAATATAAGTAATGAAGTGATTTTCCTGAAAGGACAAACCAAACACATAACCCTACTTGAGGCGTCTTGCTCTTCATTAATAGATATAAGGGGAAGAAAGGTATTTTTCAAGGCTATGTATCAGCAAACTGTTGTAGAACAATCAGGCTTAATTCATTATCGCCTAGCCTAGACAGCGATTCCATCAATGCCCACACTGTGAATCGACGCCTTGTTGTTAATGAGGGTCACCTTATTCGAAGCGCAGTACTCACCGATAAAAAACACAAGGGATAAGCAACCTGATAGGTTACTTCGCCCTAGGCATTATCGGTTGGCCGAGCATGCGCTTTGACGCGATTAATGCTGGATATGGAAGAAACTCCAGAACCATTATTTGCAATAAAGTCTTCAAGGGAAAGTCTACTCAAACCGCATTCTAAGAAGGTGCGGTTTTATTGATAACAATTAAAATATACCTTTCTTTTTCACCTTCTGAATATTCGCAATTTGTTGTGATAAATCCAGTTCAGGTTCAGACTTTTCAATTTCAGGTAATGGTTGCCCATTTGAAAGCGACTTAATCAGCTGATTTTGTGTTTTCAGTAGCGCTTTTAATTCAGCGATTTCTCGATGCTGACTATGCGCTTTTATTTCAGCTGCCAAATTCTGCTGCAATGCCGCTATATCACTTTCTGATAGTCCATTTTGTACCGCTGCAGTTACGGTATTGGATTCAACTAACCCTGCTTTGATCTGTTGAATTTCATCCATCAACGATTTCATATTTACCGCAGCCTTCAACTCATCAATCAATGCATGAGTATCAAGCGCTGGCAATGACGGCTTGGTAGAGGGTAATGCTAGCCCACAGTTTTCTAACTGCTGCTCTAGCGTGTCTATCTTAATTCTTTCTTCAGTTAACGACCCCGCAAGGGCATTACTAAGTGCGGGGTTAAGTAAGTAAAGAAACATTCCTGCTAGATAGATATTCTTATGCATATGCAGACTGTAATGCAGGGCTACACCTGCACTTGGATCTGACATCATCTCTTTACGATCTTTCGCCCAGCCCTGCATAACGCCAACCGCATAGCGGTCAGCATTAGAATTGACAGGATCCAGATAAATTGAGTAGTTAACTCGCTTTAACGGACGACTACTCATCTTCGACCTCAACTAAGGTTTCACGCTCAATGTGAACCTCTTTAACATCGGTATTGTATAGGCATAATTCACGAGCCAATGCTGACTGTGCATCTTTAATCAGCACCACACGATCGCCTAAGACTTCATAAGCAGCTTGAATCGCATCATATACCAGCGGCGCACCACCACCAACCAGATAAACACGGTTAGGGTTTTTGGCAAATTTCTTTGCTTCATAAGCAACCGCTGAACCCAGTTCTTGGATCTTAATTTCAATCTTATCAAGAATGTTATTTATCTGTGATTCGTCGTTAACGACTTCTTTAACGAAGTCTAAATCATGGCGGCGTTTAATGAGTTCATTTGCCACTAAGTAGCTAGAGTCGCTATCTGCTGAGGCCAATGCCTTACGCGCGGCATCAGTAACCATTGAAACGCCAATTTCGTTATTACCATAAACAGCGGAAACATCATCAAACGGACCAACGATAACACCCATATCTAACGTTGTACCGCCACAGTCAACAACCAGTGAACGTGAGAATTCATTACAATCTGAGTTTATCAAGGTTGATAGCACAGCAGGTAAGCTCTCAGGCATGACTTCCACATCAGCAACTTCAAATAGCTCGCCTTTATTTAAGCTGATTTCACGCATTAAGTTCGCACGTTTCTTGGTGATTTTTTCTTCATTACGCTGGCAGTCTTCTGAGTTATAAAACTCAGTAATTGGCAGGGTGACTACTAAAGTAACGGTGCATGGTTTTAGGCCGGTTTGCATTAAAGCATGATGCACAGCAAGCAGATTCAGATCATCGTATTGATAATCAACATGCGTCGTTGCTAATGCTTTATCTGACGTTGCATCGTAAGTGTATTTCGTTGTACCAATGGTGTAGTTATAAACTTTTTTATCGCGTCGCAGCGCCGCACTTTTCCAATCTTTACGGAAAGAATTTGGAGAAACGATGGTTTTTAACTGGTTGTTTTCAATCCAGCTTACTTTTACATTTGTTGAACCATCGTCAACCGCAATTTTAAACGCCGATACCGTCATAACTTCACTCACAATAATAATTAGTAACGCCCTTTTTATAACAATATCCAAATGGTGATATCGTCATGAAAAGTTAATTACTTAAAAAAAAACAATGCAAAGGGTTATATTTAAACAATAAAAACCCAATAAAAATAAGGAAGCACGAGTCTTCCTTAAAAAATTATAATACTTTCAGCAACATCAACGGAAACATCTGGTCATCCACATTTAATAACTTGCGAATCCCTTCAATTCCCAGCCCAAATATTGCGCCATGACTTCGTGATCTGTGGTAGGTCTGTACTGCCAGAATGAGGTCATTATCTTGCAGCGGACGCTGAGAAGCAATGGCAACTCAGGTCTCGCATAAAATAAACTCTATGACTAGTTCACCATCACATCAAGACGTGACACCGGGCGGTTAGACTCGGCATAACGTCGTGCTTTGCTAACAGCAGGGCCTTTCACCTCTAGTTGATCTTTACCAAAGAGTTGCGCAAGTTGATCATCAGCACTCTTTGTTAAAACCATCATTTCAATACGACGGTTCTTACCACTTTTAGGATCTTTTTTATTTACTGGCATACGTGCGGCCATCGCTGCTACTTGCAGAATATTCGCAACCGGAAGGCCGGAGTCGACTAACACCTGACGCGCTTTCAATGCCCGAGATCCCGATAAGTCCCAGTTACTGTAATCACGGCGATGAAAAGGGATACTGTCTGTATGACCACTGATCACCATCCGGTTTTTTATCTGGCCCAGTACTGGGGCAAGGTTGTACAGCATATCTTCAAAGAAAGGGGTCATTTCAATGCCGCCACGCTGAAACATGAAATGATCATCATCATCTTGGATCAAAATTCGCAGACCTTGCGGTACAATTTCCAACACAATATTATTAGACGCCGACAGTGCTTCCGCCATCTCTTTCAACCCTTTAGCTAATATCGTCAACTGGGCGGTTGAAAGATGTTTGCCAGCCAACATCGAATTTAATTTAGGCCCACGACCCGCACTCGCTTTGTCATCTCCCTGAGGAGTTTGCTGCGCAACAGACGTATCCCTCTTTCTTTTACTATTGGTACTACTATTGATAGGGTTTTCAAATGGAGATGCATTACCATCAAAATCAATGGGGTGTGGGCTGTTGGTGATTTCGAAAATGTTATCAAAAACAGAGGCGGTTTGCAGCCGCTGCTCAATTTCTATCCGCTCTTCCTGGGTTGTGATTCCCATCAACCACAACACCATAAAAAACGCCATCATCGCGATAGCAAAATCGGCAAAAGCGACCTTCCAAGCTCCACCATGATGCTCATCATGATGGCGTCGCGTTCTTTTTTTAACGATAATAATATGGGGTTCTTTACTCATGATTGACTATTGCCCTGTCATCCAGTTTTCCATCGTCGCAAAAGAAGGTTTAAATTCGCTATGCAATACTTTTCTACCAGCATCTAAAGCCAATAATGTTGGCTTTCCTTGTGCCTGTGAAACCAAAATTGCAGACACCATATGCATTGCCATCATTTCTTTTTTTACTTGGTTAGCAATGCTCGCAGCTATGGGTTCAAAAACTGCATAACACATTAAAATACCAAAAAATGTACCCACCAAAGCGGCGGCTACTTTTACCCCGATTAAGGCTAAGTCACCACCAATACTTTGCATGGTCACGACAATACCGAGTACCGCAGCAACAATACCAAAACCCGGCATTGCCTCCCCCACTTTACCCAAAGCTTTCGAAGGGCGCATTAAATCGTCTTCTAAGGTATGCAGCTCTAACTCTAATACCGCTTCTAAATCATGATGGTTCATTTTTCCCATCGCCATCATCCGTAAATTATCAGTAATAAAACTGACCAACACATTAGAACGCGTCACTTCCGGGTATTTATTAAAGATGCTACTGTTTTGTGGATTCTCAATATGATCATCGAGCTTTTTTATACCGTCTTTACGGATGATTTCGAGCAACTCAAACATCAGCTCTAATACGGATTTGAAATACGCTTCGGTATACCCTTTACCAAACATCATCTTAAGTCGGGTCAGGATGTTTTTTAGTACATAAGGTGGATTTGAGATCACCATTGCACCAAAGCCCGCACCAAGAATGATAATATATTCAGCGGGCTGCCAGAGCGCTAATAACCGTCCAGATGCATGGGTGTAACCATAGACAATGCTTCCGAATACAATAATGAAACCAATAATAATTTGCATGTGACAACTCCGCTAAACTGACTCTCGCCAATCCGTTAACATACTGTTTAAACTTTTCAGGGCTTTCTTATGGATCTGACTAACACGCGCCTCGGTTAACTCAAACACTAAGCCGATCTCTTTTAAATTCATTTCATGTTCGTAGTAAAAACTCAACATGACTTGTTCTCGTTTCGATAATCGCGCTAAGGCCTGAGCCATTGCTTTTTTCAATGCCACGCGCTCGTAGCTGTTACATTGAAAACTCAAACCGAAGAATTGCTCACCGCCTTCTTGTAAGGCTTCCATACTGGTAAGGCTTTCGGCCTGGGTATCAACCCGACGTTGTTTAACGTCTCCCAGCTCAATATCCAATTCGGCGGCAACTTCTTGATCAGTTGGCATACGCCCAAGCTGACGACCTAAAGCCCGCTCGGTATCTCGCAATTCATGGCTTTTCTGGCGTGAACGACGCGAACGCCAATCCATACGACGCAATTCATCAAGAATCGCACCACGGATCCGCTGCACAGCCAGACGCTCTAATGACGCATCATCTTCATCAGAATAACGACGAATAATATCGAGCAGTGCCATTAGGCCGATTTGCTCCATGTCTTCTAACGACATCACCGTTGTGACTTGCGCGGTAAGGTGGCGAACCACACGCTTAACTAAGCTTGCATGTTTGTTCACTAACCGCTGTTCACGCGCCTTCTGGCCAAGCTGATGGCTTTTTTGATAAGCATGAAGCCCTTGCGCGTCATAAGACATTGCTGCACTGTGCACATCCGTCTCCTTTACTGGATCACCATTTTGGTGATCAGCACTTGATCGATACCATTACTGCTCGCCATATCATTCATGACTCTGCGTAGCTTATCCCGCAATGCAATTTGCAGCGGCTCCATCACGCCTAGTTGCGTCAGATCGTTGTAGTGCTGTTTACTCAATAACGTGATCACCGCATTACGAATAACTGGCAGGAAGTCTTGTAGCTTATCGAGCTCATCTTGGTTGTAGCTCATTACCGACATTTCCATCATTAAATAATGAAGACGATCGTCACCCGGTACGCTCACCACAAATTTTTTCAGTTCGAGGAATACCGGTTTTTTAACCCGCGCGGCAACTGGCACTTGTGGCTCGACGTCTACTGCCATTACCATGCTCTTTGCTTGTTGCTGGAAATACCACCAGCCGCCAGCACCAGCTAAAGCAATAACTAATACGACCGCAGCAATAATCAGTGGGATCTTTTTACTTTTATTTTCTTGTTTAGCTTCATCAGCCATAGCAAAACCTTTAAATTTATTTAAATCATGGATTCATAACGGCCAACAGATGTCGCCATTGCTGACCTCTGATCTGTTTTTTCACTGGCAGTTATAAACTGGTTAGTCATGATTTCTGGTTCATCACTTTGACCTGATTGCTGTTGCGACTGTTGGTACATACCACTTGAAACCGAAACATCGGTTAACTGCATCTGGCTACCGTCAAAATCAAACCGAAGGCGATCGGCATTAGCAGCCAATGCTTCGCGTAGCTGCGGGTGTGCCGCGGTAAAATGCACCGAAACTTTGTCTCCATCCATGCGCAGGCTAACATCTAAACGCCCCAGTTCAGGCGGGTCTAAACGTATATGAGCATGTTGAATTTGATCACTTTTGCTCAGCTGTAGTCGAGAACGAAGCTGCTCAACAAGATCGCGCCCCCATTCGGGCTTGGTAATATCGACACTCGCCTGCAGCTGCTGGCTGACACTTGAAGAAGCAGCAACCAATTGTGACGGGCTCTGGCCGTTAAGCGCATGGCTGGTATTGATATTATTCGCCACATTCATCGCTAATGGCGAGGCGGATGAGGTAGGCAGCAGCGTGTTGGCTAACTTATCCATCAGTGCCGTCTCATTCATCGCCATTGGGTTATCTGCAGACAATAGCGATCCATCTCGCGACATCACGGCATGTTTCGCCAACGCAAAAGAAACGTCCCCCGCTTTTGCCTGAGCAAAAGAATCCGAGTTCTGAGTCAGAAATTGCTGTGCGCTTTCCAGCAGAGCCGCTTTATCTGTCCCTGTTGGTAACGCTTGGCCGAATGGGTTCATCGCCGATAACGGTTGAGCAACGGGCGTCGCTGTTGATTCCAACGATGAAGCCGTCAGCGCTTGCTGGGCCAACGCTTCAGATCCAGCGGCTTCCGCCTGACCATTCGCTAACTGACCATCCACTAGCTGACCATTCACTAACAACGCCGCTTGTGGCTGTGCAGCGGGATCGGCGACTTGCGCTAACAACTGCTCGATTTGCAGTGCCAGCTCTTCGGCTGTCGGTAATGTTTCACCATCGGCTTGCGCGAGATTGTCTTGTTGCTCAGGCTCTGGCTGTTGTTTGATTTTTTGCTCGAACTGAGCAAAACTCATCGTGTCGCTATCCAGCTCGTTAGGCTTAACATCAGACGTTGCTGTCGATGACGACGCTTTATTTGAGCTGACGCTTTTTTCTGCAACATGGCTTGTTTTTACATTGCTTGTCGCGCTCTGTTGCGCTGCGATAGTGGCTGAAATATTCATGTCACTCATTCATTAACTGTTTTGCAAGTACGCAAGTACGCCTTCTTTATTGCATTCTTGCTGCTGGATCTGCTGCTGGGTGTACGCTTTTTCGCACTCACCTGCTGCAATCATGGTGCTATAAAACGCATTCAACCGCTGCAGCTGTTGTTTATCAGCTGCCGTTAGTGATTGTTGTTTAATTTTGGGAATCGCGTGCTGCAACTTGCTGTCTAGCACTCCAAGGGTTTGCCAGTCTTGCTCGGCCAAGGCCTTTTCAAAACTGCCTATAATGCCCTGAAGTTGTTGCTCAAGACTCATTACCGACCTGCACTCGGTTTGGCTTAAGAACCACCCAGCCTTCAAGAATGTCGGTAATTAAGCGGGTCACTTCATCAATCCCTTCAAGCTCATCATTGATATTGGCTTCAAACAGGCGTCTGCCACAATAATCATATAAACGAAACAGTTCGACGGTAACATCGCCGCCTTTTTCTTCGTCTAAGACCGAGCTAAGGCCATTTAAAATGTCGAGACATTTTGAAATCATCATGCCTTTATCAGCAATCTGGCCGCGTTCCATAAAACCACGGGCACGGCTTAAATTGTCCAGCAGGCCTTCTAACAACATCTGGATCAGACGGTGCGGGCTAGCAGCCGCGGCTTGGGCATGGTTTTGCGAATGTTGGTAGGCGCCTAGGCCTTCATTGTTCATCATTTATTGTGCTTCACTCTTTGCTACATCAGCATGCTGACCAGCATGCTCTGTGTCTGGTTCATTTGGGCGATTTGGCTGTCCATTCGCGCGTAATAGGCACGTAACGACAGGACTTTTGCTTCCATTCTTGAATCCAATTTTTCACGATCTTCTGCAATCTGCTTATTGTTGTACTCCAGCTGATCAATACGGCGATCGTAGGTACCACCATTTTTGTGGTAGTCATCCAGTACCACCATCATTTTATCCATCATGCCGGTCTGGTTTTCTTCACCCAAAAACAACTTGGAAACAGCATCGAAATCATCTTCCAGTGCTTTATCCAGCTTCTTCTGGTCAATTTCCAACGTACCCTGACGGGTAGTCGTAATACCCAGCTGAGACAGGGTGTTATAGGTTGAAGCACTGTATTCATCGCCAATCACGCCTCGCAGGCGGCTGACCATGCTGCGCGTTGCAGAATCACCCGACAGCGCAGCGGCCTTATCTTCACTCGACTTGGTGTAGGTATTAACGGTTTCGATAATCTTGTTATAGTCAGCCACAAACGACTTGATGGTGCTGTTGACCGATGCCTCATCACGCTCGACCTTGACGTTAACCGTTCCCTTTTCCTTGATATTTAGGGTGATGCCATCGATCACGTTTTCCATTTTGTTGGTTGCTGAGGTCAAGGTCATCGAACCGAACTGCACCGTGGCATCTTCGGCAGTCTGCAGCGATTTCTGACCATTCACAGGCAAAGCAAGATCTAGGGTATTACCTTTGATATCTGCTGGCGCTATCGCCACCGTGATTGCCCCTATGGCATTCGTCACTCCGGTATCTTTGCCGTTCAGCACCATGCTGATACCGTCACCAGAACGTACCAGAGTGGCTTTCACGCCATCATTGGCTGGATCGCTATTGATTGCCGATTGTAATTCTTCGACGGTCACGCCATCACTGGTCAGACGGTCGATCGTATCTTGGTAGCCTTGCTGCTGGCTGGTATAGCTATCTAACCGAGCTTGGTCAAAATCCGGATTGGTCGATGTCTCCAGAATATCTTTGATTGCCGCCGCATCCGCCACCACATCTAAGCCGTGCTTATCAGCAATATCTTTGTAAACCTGATCGTGGTGAGCAGTTTTCTTGCCCCCCTCAGCAGTGAGCAAATCGCCTTTCACGGTCGCAATATCTATGCTGACCGCACCAAAGCTGATGGTGCCCTTAGAGAACGTACTGCCTTCACTCGTCTTGAACAGCTGATCGCGCTGGGTTTGCGCCAGCTGGGTAACTTCGAAGCTGTATTCGCCCGGCACCGCATTGCTGTCGACCGACGCAGATAGCACATCATCGTTGCTTAGCTCCGCTTTTAATTTTTGGAGCTCGCGGCTGGAATTCAGATCTTCGACTTTGTCGCGAAAGCTGTTAATGGTGAACTGAATTTCTTTCAGCGCATCCTTCTCGGCATGGTTCATGCCCTCTTGGCGTGCAAGCTGATTCTCTTTCGGAGCACGCTCGGCACCCACAATTGCGGCAATCATACTCTCGTAATCAATACCTGAACCTAACCCTGTCATTAACATGATTTACTCTCCGCCAACTTGAATCTCCGCCAAGGAGAATATTTACCTATATCAGCTTTAATCGCCTATAACGTATGCTGCGCAATATAGTGCACAAACCATTACGCTAACGACAATAAGCAAAAAACATACCACATTTAATTTATTGATTTTAAAGGGTGTGGTCGGTTTTATAAAGGCCAGATAAAAAGAAAGCGGAAGTAATACTTCCGCTCTGATAGGTATGGCAAACCGATGCTTGCCACTGGCTGACTACGAAAATTAACGTAGTAGCTGAGAAACCATGCTTGGCATTTGGTTTGCCTGTGAAAGCACAGTAATACCCGCTTGCATCATTGTGTTCTGCTTAGTCATGTTGGCAGATTCTGCCGCGATGTCTGCATCCATAATACGGCCTTTAGCAACAGACATATTCTCTGCGATGTTGCCAAGGTTGTTGATAGTAGAACCGAAACGGTTTTGAGTTGCACCTAGGTCAGCACGAATACCACCCACATTTTCAATCATTGTGTCAATTTGACTTACCGCAATGCCAGCACCAACGGCTGTATCAATCGCACCTATACTTGATGTATCTAGGTCTGCTGAGTCAACTTTAACATTGATGGTGTTACCAGAATTAGTCGAACCACCCGCGGCTGCAAATGCGTTAACCGCATCAATCATAGCTGTTGCTTCAGCCATTGTTGGAGTAGCAGCGTCCCTAGCAGTCGCATAAGTATCAGCCTTAGCAGAGAATGCTCCTAAATCAGTCATTTGCTGAACAAGATCGTCTGGTAACTCAACCTTATCTAACGTAGTGGCACCACCGGTAATTGCCGCGCCATCTTTCGTTTCTGTGATACCAAGTGCCTTTAATGCTTCAACGCCGTCAGCAGATATTGTTGCGTTACTCGCAATCGCAGCGTCGTCTAATTCTCCAGCCCCAGTCGTGATTTTCTTAATAGTCGCAAGCGTACTCGTTCCCATATAACTTTCAAGTGCATCTTCGATACCAGCTAATGTCTCAGCGCTAGCGTTCGCTGGTGTTGTCTCATCAGCTACAGCAGCTTTCAATGTCTTAACATCAACATCAGCACCCACCTGGAAATCAATACCAGTAGACAGCTTGTCAAACAGCTTCTCGCCTTTACCGAACGTCGTCGTATCTACGATACGATCTAGCTCTTTGGTTAGTGCCTGAAATTCTTTATTCAGTGCAGTTCGGTCTGAATCTGAGTTAGAACCGTTTTTAGACTGAACAGCCAGATCACGCTGACGCTGAAGAATGTTGGTGAACTCTTGCAGAGAACCTTCAGCTGTTTGCGCCATAGAGATGCCATCGTTGGCGTTACGCTGTGCAACTTTTAGGCCGTTAACCTGAGAATCCATACGGTTAGCAATTTGTAGGCCCGCCGCATCATCTTTTGCGCTGTTAATACGCAAGCCAGTAGACAGACGCTCTAGTGAACCGTTTAGTGAGCCCTGAGTGCTTTGTAGGTTACGCTGGGCATTCATTGATGCAAAGTTAGTGTTGATGGACATCGCCATGATAAGTATTCCTTTAATTCGGTATAAAAATGTTATTTTTAATTAAACAAGCAACATCTCTATCGGGGCGATGAAGACATTACCGCTTTGTTGTTACCTTTTTAATGCGACCCATTTTTTAATTGCTTAAACACTTTATTCACTTTATTGATAATAAGACTAAGTAAGAGTGACATTACTGCCAAGGTTCAAGGCTGAACGCTTATCGGTGAGTGGCTGATGACTATCTAACGACGTTTTATCTGTCAGTCTGTCTAGTTGACTAGTCCTAAAAGACAAAAAGCAAAAAGCGAACCAGAGGCTCGCTTTTTTATGTCACGACTGATGTCGTCGTGAGGACGTTAAGTTAATGTCAGGTAAATAATGGCTAGGGCTCCAACAGGGCTACCACATTATGGCGCGAGGCATTGGCCTGAGCGAGCAAGGTCGGTACTGCGTTATCAAGCAGCTGCAAAGAGACATTGTTCGGCGCTGCTAACCAGCTGGCTTCAATGACCCCTTCGTCGTTTATTACCCCAGACTTCATCATATTGGTTGCCACCAATCGTTCTAAATCTTGGCTCACCTGCTGCTGTACCTTAGTAATATGTGCCAATGATTGCTGCACTTTTTGCATCATGCGTTCAATATCGGCCAGCGCCTTGCGGGTTGACTGTGGTTTGCCAAACTCTAAGTCTTGCGGTTCGATCGCGGTTTTATCACGCTGTTCAAGCTTGGCTTTTATGGGGTTGCCTGCCGGTAAAATTTGCCCGCCACCAGACATCCAGATGCCTTTTTTGATTTCTGGCCACTGCGCCTTGGGCACATTAAAGGCCAAATCACCGTATTTATCGACTTCTACCTGAATACTGCGCGGCGCAAATGCTTTATTAAGCTTCTCGGCAATCTCATGATTGTTTTCATCATTATCAATGCGGCTACGAACTGAACTTGGCACACCAGAGTCAAACTGAAAGCGTAAAACTTCATCTTGTTGGCGTAAGGTATTTAAGCGCATACCTTTAAATGAAAATTCTTCTCTGTGCTGTTCACCACTCAAGCGTGGAGTCAGATCGTGATGCAGTACTGGCTCGCCTTCATATTTGGCTTCACGGGTGAGCTTAGTCAGTTTATTTTTCAACTGATGAAGCGACTGCTGCAGCTGATCTTTTTTACCTTCTTGCGCATTCAGCGAACGGCGCGCTAACTGGCGTAACTGGCCCAGCATATCATTAGCATTTTGCAGGGCTTTTTGCGCACTTTGTGCTTGCGCAGCTTGTTGGTGCGCCTCGCTGGTTTGCACCAATAAACTGCGCTTCTTACCGCTTGTCGCCGAGTGCTGTTGTTCTTGTTTGGCTTTTTTTTCTACAACTTTCGCGACAGCAGCTACGGGCTGTTGCTTCGCAATGCGATCGGTTTGGGTACTATCACTACTGCGCAGCGTACTATGACTGGAGGTTATTTGATTAACCAAGGTGGCCTCATCTTCTGTTGGCGGAGCCTGTTCTAGCTCATTCGGGTGACCCCAGTTACATCAATTTAAACAGGGATAAATTCTGGATTTTGCTGTAGGTCATCTGTGTGGCTTGCAACGCGGCCATTTGAGAGTTCATCTCTAAAATAGCTTCACTGTAGTCCAAATCTTTTACATCACCGATCAACTTACTGTTCACCAGTTTGTTATCTTCATGAGAACCTTGCACCATGGTCAAGGCATTACGCTGACCACCGACTTCTGTCCAGGCCTGGTTAATTGATTTTAATGTGCTATCAATATCACTTTGAGCCGCTGTTACGCTGGCGGTTAAGCTGGCACCTTCAATTGCCGGGTTACGTAAATCAGTGATGGTTTTATTAAGGGCATTGAATATATCACTTCCACCGTTAAAGAAAATATCTTCTGCGGTCTGATTGGCCGGAATGCTCATCGATTCGGCCACTTTTACCATCCGTTGATCACCATTGCCATTGTAAACATACTTACCGGTTGCCGGATCTTTAGTGATTGGCTGGGTATCTGTCTTGGTGCCCGCAAAAATGTAATCACCATTGGGATTTTTACTGTTTGCAGTATCGGCTAACTGATCAAGCAACGATTCTAATTCGGTCGCGATGGCTTCACGTCCTTCCACTGTACTGTTACTGGCATTCAATACACTGGTGACCAACTCTTGTACGCGTAATACCGCGTTATTTGACGCATCGAGATGTGATTCAGTCTTACCCAGTTGCGCTTCAAGGTTGGTAATGTTCTTCTGGAACTGACCGATATTGGCCTGTTCGCGATCTAGCATCATTAACTGTACCGAACCCAGCGGATCATCAGATGGTTTAAGCATCTTTTCACCCGAGTTCAGTTGCATAAATGATTTGTTCACCCCGGTTGTCGAACTTTGCATGCTGGTTAGCATAACGGTATTAAGCTGAGCTGTACTTAAACGCATCTCTCTTTCCTTTTACTTTAATACCGATTAACGAAACATCGATAGGGTGACATCAAACAACTGTTGCGCAGTTGAAATTACTTTTGCATTGGCCTGATACATCTGGGTATAAGTCATGATACTCGCGGCTTCTTCATCGAGGTTTACCCCGCTAATGCTGTCGCGTTCCCCCTGAGCTTGCCCCACCAATGCTTTTGAGGCTTCGCTATCGGCTTCAATCTGTGCAGTTTTGATCGCCCAGTCACCGGTTAAACCGGTGTAACCGTTATTGAGAGATTTACCCTCTAATTTCGCGATAGCTATCTGATAGGTTTCAGCATCTTTAATACTGAGTTTGGACTGATCAATCGTTACTGGCGCATTTTTCAGATCAATCAGCTGCTGAAGATTTTCACTGTTGCCAGGCTCGCCAGCCTTTGAGGCAAAAGCCAGTTGATTAGGATCATCAACCAATAGCGTTAAATTCTTAGCGGCACCGTCAATGCTGTCAACACCGCCAAACACGGCTTTGCCCGGGTCACCATTAAGATCAAAACCCGTTTGGTGTGCTTCATTAAACTGAGTGGCAAAGCTGTATGCCATCACATCTAATTCACGTTGCAGCTCGTTAAGCTCACCATCACGATAGCCAACCAAACCACCAATGGTGCCACCGATATTACCATCGAGCGCTAAAGTGCCATTACCACGTTGCAATGCTAATGAACCATCATTGTCTTTTTTCAGCACGCTGGCACTGCTACCGCTGACTAATGGTTGCCCTTTGTCTAAGGAGAGGCTAATTGTGCCGTCGTCATTATAAGTCGTATTCACATCCACCAGTGCCGATAGCTGGCGAACAGATTCGTCTCTCGCATCGAGCAAGTCAGTCATGCTTTTACCACTGGCACCGGCATCACGAATACTTTCGTTCATGCTGGCAATGCCCGCCATTAAGGTATTGGCTTCAGAGACGGTGGCATCTAACTGCCCGCTTACTTGCTTGGTTTGGCCATCAAGCTGCGAGCTCAGGTTATTGAAACGCTGCACCATCGATTCGCTTTGGCTAACAATGGTCTGACGAAATGCGATATCTTGCGGGGCGGCTGACGCTTCACTTAATGCCGCATAAAAACGATCGAGACCGGTATTAATATTGGTGCTGGCATTATTGAGTAGGCTCTCGGTTTTCTGCATATATTGAGAGCTGATTTTGTTGAATCCCCATGAGCCGTTCTGTTTATAGATCTGCTGATTAAGATAATTATCGGCCATACGCTCGACACTGCTGACACCGACACCAGCCCCCTGAGAGCCCGCACTCACCTGGGCGCCAAAGCAGACACGCTGGCGGCTGAAACCGGGCGTCATCGCGTTAGCAATGTTATGTGATGTGACTGAAAGCCCCGCATTGGCGGCATTCAAGCCTGATAAACCGATATTAATTAAGCTCATAATTCTTCGTCATCAAAATGGTTATTAAGTTGCAGAGATAAGGGCGTGCTATCTCGCCACCAATGTGGCTGCGATACTTTACTGTAAGGGCGATCGGTTTCATTGAATACCGGACTCACCGCCGTTGACGGTAAATGGGCATCTGAAAGCAGCGCCTCACCCTGTAGATTAACAGCGACCAGTTGTTGCTGTGGCTTAAATGCTTCATGTTGACCCAGTTGCTTAATCAACATATCTGCAATGCCTACGCTCTGCTGATGGCTCATTTCAACCGCAATCTGGCTGTCGTGCATCGAACGATAAAACTTTTGCTGACGGCTATTAAATAAACCATCTTCTTCATCTTGCATCGCATCAGATGCCTGACGCATTCGCTTCAATACCGTTTGTAAAAACACCGCTTCAAACTGCCCTGCGGCCTGTTCTAACGCTTCTTGCTTATTGGCATTGGCTTTGATGTTCTGAATACTGGTTAAGTCGTTATACAGCGTGGGGTTGCTTTCACTATCAATAATTTTCATTACAACACCACCAACTCACCATCTAATGCACCCGCTTCATCTAATGCGATCAAAATAGCCATTAGATCGTTAGGGGTAGCACCAAGGCTGTTAACTGCATCAACAATCGTTTGCAGCGAGGTACCTTCATCGCTGTCAGGCCAGATAAATACTTTGCCGCGCTCTTGATCGATCGACACATCCGATTCAGGTGTTACCGCTGTATTGCCACGGCCAAATGCATTAGGTTGGCTAACATTGAAGCTTTCCATCACACTCACCGTCAGGTTACCGTGGCTTACTGCAGCGGTATGTACTTTGACATTTTTCCCTACCACGATGGTACCGGTTCGGGCATTAAACACTACCCGCGCAGGGCGAGGGCCAGTTTCAATGTCTAAATTTTCAAGCATCGCCAAAAATGTCACCCGCTGACTCGGATCATGCGGGGCACGAACATGAATACGTGCATGGCTTTGCGCCAAAGCGACATCGGGACCAAAGAGTTCGTTGATCTCTTTTTCGATATTTCGGGCGGTGTTAAACCCAGGTTTCTTCAAGTTAAGAACAACCGTTGAAGCGGTTAAAAATGAAGATGGTATTTCACGTTCAATAATACCGCCATTGGGAATTAAACCCGCGGTGGGAATATTAATGGTAATACCGCTACCACTATTGCCTTGCGCTACGACACCACCGACAACTAAATTACCTTGTGCAATGGCATAGATCTGACCATCGGCCCCTTTTAACGGAGTAAGCAACAACGTACCGCCGCGCAAGCTTTTCGCATCACCAATCGATGACACGGTGATATCCAGTGACTGACCTTTACTGGCAAGGGCTGGCAGAGTGGCATTAACCGCCACCGCAGCAACGTTCTTTAATTTTGGATTGACATTCGCCGGTAACTGAACACCAAACTGGCTCAGCATGTTTTTAACCGACTGTGAGGTGAATTTGGTCTGACTTTTGTCCCCTGTGCCACTTAAGCCCACCACCAAGCCATAACCGACGAGTTGGTTCTCACGGATCCCCTGAATATCAACCACACTGAACAATGGTTGCGCTTGAAGCGATAACGGGCACAGAATAAGGAGTAAACCAATAAGGTGTTTTTTTATAACCATTAGATTGGGAACCAAGAGCTATTAAAGAATCGAGATAACCAGCCAGATTCATTCGCATCCGCGAGTGCACCTCGGCCAGAATAGGTAATTCGGGCATCACCCAAACGTTGGGAAGACACCCGGTTCGTACCGTCGATATCATCGACACGCACAAGACCCGACAAGCGAATATATTCATCGCCTTGATTGAGCTTCAGCCATTTTTCACCACGGATCCGCAGTACTCCATTAGGCAACACGTCTACCACCATCACGGTAATACTGCCCGAAAGTGAGTTTTGCTGTGAGCTTGATGCAGACCCTTTAAAGTCACGCTCAGCATCTATGGAAAATTGCCCTTTCGGTTGTAATTTGCCAGCAATCATTGGAGCGGCAATCCCGAGGTTACTGTCTTTACCATAACTGGTATCTGCTTTCTTACTGGAGCGAGTTTTCTCAGAGAGATCAACCGTTAAGATATCTCCGATACGAAAGGCCCGGCGATCCTGAAACAGTGCCATGCTATAGTTGGCACTGAATAAACTGCCGTCAGGATCAACAATATATTCAGGGAGTTCCATCGCAGGCACATTCTCTTTCGGCTGCACCTCAACAAAGCTTGAAACCGGCGCACAACCCGTCAGAAGTAACATACCGAGTAAAAAAATAACGCGTAACATGCCGCTATACTCACATTGATTGACTGACAAATTTCAGCATTTGATCAGCACTTGAGACCACTTTGGCATTCATTTCATACGCACGTTGAGTCGTGATCATATTAACCATTTCTTCAACAACGTTAACGTTTGAACCTTCAAGGCTAAACTGACTAATTTGGCCTAATCCATCTTCACCACCCACACCTTCTATTGGTGCACCCGATGCGCCAGTTTCTTTAAACAAGTTACCGCCCAGCGACTGTAAGCCCGCGGCATTGGCAAAGTTTGCTAACGTAATCTGACCGATTTCCTGCGGTTCTGGATCATCAGCGGTTGAGATGGTAACCATGCCATCGGTACCCACACTGAAGTTAGTCGCATTTTCTGGGATTTCGATGTTTGGCATTAACGGTAAACCCGCAGCCGTCACCATCATGCCTTCTGAATTGCGGTGGAACTGACCATTACGGGTATAACCAGTATTACCATCGGCCAGCTCAATTTGGAAAAAACCAGAACCCAGCACCGCTAAATCGGTTGCTTGTTCGGTATTTTGGTAAGCCCCCGTTTTCATCAGCTTTTGGGTACCAACAACACGTACGCCATTGCCTAACTGAAGACCGCCCGGATTTTCATTTTGCTGGTCGGTCATTGCACCAGGCTGTTTTTTCATTTGATAAAACAGATCTTCAAATACAGCGCGATCTTGCTTAAAGCCAACCGTATTAACGTTTGCCAGGTTATTTGAAATAACCTGCATTTGGGTATCTTGTGCCGCCAGACCAGTTTTACTGACCCAAAGAGCTGCGTGCATGTGTGTTACTCCTGAAAAGTATTATTTTCTCTACGAACTGTTTTATCGATATACTTTTTTATTAACTGCGAACAATTAACTACCGCGAACAATTCGGTTACCCGCGCTCGCTAAGTCTTCCGCGGTTTTCATCATTTTGATTTGAAATTCAAAATTTCGAGACAAAGACATGTTGTTAATCATCGACTCAACCGCATTGACGTTACTGGTTTCAATGTAACCAGAGGCTACGGTTACGTTCTCATCCGCTTCCGCCAGACCCCCTTGCCCAGCGACACGGAATAAACCATCTTCGCTTTTATGCAAATTCGCTAAATCTGGCTTCACCAGCTTTAATTGACCTACTTCCTGAACCAAGCTGCTACCTGACGGTACGATAGAAATGGTGCCATCAGCGCCGACATCTAACTGTTGATATTCAGGGATCACTATAGGGCCACCCGTACCCAAAACAGGGCGGTCACCCAACAGCAATGTGCCTTCAGCGTCTAAGTGGAAGTTACCTGTGCGGGTATACGCCTCGTCATTGTCTCCGGCTTCAACCGCAAAAAAACCGTCACCACGAATCGCCATATCAAATGGATTATCAGTATGCTGTAAGGCGCCATGTGAAAAGTCGGTACCACCCGCTCGCGCTGCGACCAGAGTTCGGGTCTCAAAACCATTACCTTTTACTGCCACACTTTCAGCTTGTTCAATATCGGCACGAAAGCCCGCAGTGTTGACGTTAGCCAGATTATTAGCATGCACCTGCTGCGCCATCATTACGCGGCTCGCGCCTGACATGGCAGTAAATAACATCTTATCCATTTGCTAGGCTCCTATTACAGGTTCTGAAACAGAATTTGAGTCATTTCCTGAGCCACTTTGATGGTTTTGGCATTCGCTTGATAGTTACTTTGTGCCGACATCAAATTGACCATTTCACTACTCAAATCAACGTTCGAGTTTTCATACATACCAGTACGAACATTACCGAGCTGACCAGTACCTGCTGCACCCACCAGTGCTGCACCTGAAGAGAAACTTTGGGTCCAACGGGTATTGCCCGCTTGTTGCAAACCTTCTTGGTTCGGGAATCGAGCAAGCGAAACCTGGCCTTGAACTTTGGTCTGGCCGTTAGAATAACGGGCAAATACGCGGCCATCGCCTTCAAAATACCAACCCGCAACCTGACCTGGTGCGTGACCATCTTGGCTGTTTTTGGTGATAGCAAATTCCTTGCCAAACTGGGTAGTTTCTGCCGCATCAAATTTAATTGTCTGATTAGCTGAACCATTATTTGGCGTGAATGCTAAATCAAAACTACTATTTGTCGTTAATTTACCCTTGTCATCAAAGGCCAATGTTGTTTTCTGAACATTCGCTTTATCACCGTCAACAACATAGTTAACATTCCATGTGTTATCTGCGGTCTTAACGTAATACTGCGTCACTTCATGCTCGGCACCTAACGAGTCATACACCGTCGTGGTTGCACTTGAGGTAAATGTCGAAGGGTCTTCCGGATCAAATGGTGTTTTTGGATCAATGGCAGGGGAGTTCGCATCTAAATTCACCTCCATATTCACTTTTGTTGAACTTCGCGCCGGCATATCTCCCGTCTCAACCGTGAGGTCAGTAATAGTACCAGTTTGAATTTGACCAGTGCCAGACACGCCATAACCTTGCAGATGGCTGCCGTCACTTGCGACTAAATTGCCATCTTTATCAAGGTTAAATACGCCATTACGGGTAAACATCTGCTGGCCCTTATTTTCAACCATGAAGAAACCTTCACCGTTAATTGCCAAGTCACCGTTACGGCCTGTCGGGGTGGTAGTGCCGTTTTTGAAGCTCTGACGAATAGCGGCAACTTCGACACCGTTCATCTCACCGCCACCAAACTCAGGTGCATAGATATCTTGGAACTCAGTACGTGACGATTTATAACCAGCCGTACCAACGTTCGCAATATTGTGGCTGATAGAGTTCATTTGTTCAGAGGTCGCTATCAGACCACTCATACCGATATTCATAGACATAACCGTTGTTACCTTTTTTAATTATTTTAGTTATTTTGATTTTTTAAATGATTTTAAGCTGTAATTTCACGCATATCGAACATAGACATCTTGCCAAGGCCTTTTAAGCTCAGCATGATCGTGCCACCATCAGCAGGGATGTTGACCGATTCAACGTCGGCAGCAATCATCATTTTCTGGGTCCAAGCGTCATCACCTTTCTCAGCAACCACTTCAAAGGTATAAGTACCCTTTCCTAGCTTGTCGCCATCAATTTTAAATTCAGCCATGCCAGTAGCCTGTGGTCCTAATTTTATTTCATCAACCACTTTACCTTCTTCGTCATAAACCATGACTTTGGCGGTATCTGCCGGTTGATCAAATTGCACACGACCATCAATGATTTGACCTTCTGAAACATCCACGCCTTGATTTGCTTCCATCAATACTTTCTTGCCCACTAAATTGGTGGCTTGAAGCATTTCAAGGTTAGTAATGCCGATGTTCATGTTCATCATGCCCGTTTTGACGCCTTCCAAACTTTCCACCGCCGACATCATGCCAAGCTGGGTGAGGTACTGCGTACCATCAGCTGGCTCAAGGGGGTTCTGGTTTTGGATCTGTGCCACCATCATGGTAAGAAACTCATTACTTGATGGGTTCATGCCATTACCAGCCACTTGCTGGCTGTTTTGTTCAGTCGAACCATGGCTGTATTGGTTAACGGTATTAACGTGGGGCAAACTCATTTATGGCTCCTAACTTTGGCCTAGACGTAAAATACTTTGCTGCATGCTGCGTGCTCGGCTCATCACATTAACGTTGGTTTCAAAGTTACGTGAGGCGGCCATCATGTCAGCCATTTCTTCAACTACATTCACCGTAGAATGAAACACATAACCCTCGTCATTCGCTTTCGGGTGATTTGGTTCATAACGGCGACGCAGCGGCTCTGTACTTTCAATGACATCATCAACCTGTACTTTCGCACCGGGTACCTGGCTGTCCATATCGGTCATCACGGTCGAAAAAACAGGACGCTTGGCGTGATAGCCCGTTTTATCTGAGCCAGAAACAACATCGGCATTGGCTAAGTTACTTGCCACGGTGTTCAGGCGAATGGTTTGAGCCGACATCGCAGAACCTGCAATGTCGTATATCGTGGAAAATGACATCGTAATTACTGTCCTTTAATGGCCTGCTTTAAGCCGCTAATCTTCATATTCAAAAAGCTCATGCTGGTTTCAAATGCCATCGCATTTGAGGCAAATTTGGCTTGTTCAATACCCAATTCAACCGTATTACCATCTTGCGCTGGTTGTTGTGGATTGCGGTACAGCAATTCAGTCTTTGGTGATTGTGAGCGGAAGCGAGCTTGATGTTTCGCTCTTGCTTCACCCGCGATTTGGCTCATCGCATCTTCAAAACTGATATCACGAGCCTTATAATTAGGGGTGTCAACATTGGCGAGGTTACTTGCCAGTACTTTTGCGCGTTGTGTTCGAAACGCCAATGTATTAGGGTGTACCCCTAATGCTTGCTCAAAATTTATTGCCATACTACAAACCGCATGATAGTGAAATCCAACCAGTAAAAGCAATATTCATGCCAATACTTTACTTGTTTAATATTAGCAACTTAACGGTACAAAAAACGTGCGGCCAACAATAAAGCGGAAGTGTCACTTCCGATCGGAAATAGTACTAATTGCAAGCTTAATCATGGGCGGCGGTTTCCTCACGTCTACAGTGCACGCTGCCACCAACCACATCGAGCAAGTCACCGAAGCAACCGCCAAGACCGAACGCGCGGTTAAGCGTTATCTGAAAAAAAATGTTCGTCGTTATGCCGCAACATTAGGTAGCCAAGATTACAAAATAACCTTGCAGCCGCTATCCGACATTCCCGCTTGTGATGCTCCGGTTAGCCAATCCTTGAGCGATCCACAACAACCTGCAGGGCGATTAACCATCACATTGGAATGCCAGAAACCTACTTATTGGAAAGCCCGAGCAAAAGCCGAGGTAGCGATTTATCGGCAGTTAGTTGTAGCGAAAATGACCTTAAATCGTCACCAAGAGATCACCCCAAAAATGCTCAGTATGAAGCGTAGTAATGTGGCGTATTTACGCCACGGGTATTTCACCTCAAAACAAGCGCTGACCGGACTAACGAGCCGACGAAAGATTGTTGCAGGTAAAATCATTAGCCCAAGAATGGTCGAACTGCCGGAACTAGTGCAACGTAATGATGGAGTGCTTATTGAGGCTAAATTTGGCAAAATGAATGCAACAATGAAAGGGGTAGCTTTGGAGTCAGGCGTGAAAGGTGATTCGATTCGAGTACGTAATCTGTCTTCCCAAAAAGAAATTTATGCCATCATTGTAGGGCCTCAAAAAGTCCGAACCAACTTTTGATGCTAGTATTCTCTCTCTTCGTACAATGAAAAATAATTTAAGAGTTTCTATCTCTGGTCGCTCTTATCTCTATAACCGCAACTACTGTTTTATGTGAACCCTATGATTGGAAAAATATCGCATTCACTTCCGATGGTTTTACCACCGGAAGTGACGAACAAAACAGCAAAACCTAGCACTTCAAATGTCGCGCAGGTTGAGCTGAGCAGTGAGTTAAAATCGCTACAGTCGGCAAAAGAATCAATGGATAAAACCAGTGATGTCGATATGAATAAAGTGGCTGAAATGAAAGCAATGCTAAATGCAGGGAAGGTCTCAATTAACCTTGATGATCTGGCTGGCAGCATGCTCGACTTTTACCAAGACAACGAATAATAGCGACACAATACAAACGTTAATAAAGGTAACAATGCATGGCGACTCAAGCTGAACTGGTTAAAGCACTTATCACTGAGCTGGCACAGGATGTGAAAAGCTATCAACAGCTGGCTCAACAACTGAAGCATCAACAGCTGCTATTACAAAATCGTGACAGTAAGGCCTTGCTAACGCATAACGTCGAACTTCAGCTGTTAATGCAGCAATTAAATAACCATGCACAATACCGTGGTGAGCACCTTATCGCATTAGGTATGACAGCCGATGACGCAGGAATGAAGTGTTTACTCGCCGCTTTACCTACCCAATATAGCCAGCAAGCTCGCCAATTATGGCAGCAACTGTATGACGTTACGCTGCAATGCCAAGAGCAGAATAATGCTAATGGCCGTTTATTGGCACAACAAAAACAAATGATGGATAAACTGCTAAAACCACAACAACAATACAGCTATAGTCCAAACATTTAATGTGCATGTGCGAATCATGTGCATTGCCTATACCGATCAAGAACGGCGGTGAAAGAAGCGGATTATCGATAATTCGTCGAGCACTTTTTGCTCTTGCTTATCACGCTGATTTTGAATTTTCGTTAACCGCTTATCAATGATCTTATTGCCCATTTGGACTTGGCAATGCTGCTTGACCAAGCGCTCATTCATACTGCGCAATTCAACCTGCGATAACGCAAGTTCTTGACGTTGAAGGTTAGTCAGGTTATCGAGTTGATGCCGGAAACGACCTATGCCTTTCAATAATAAAGCCGAAGCCTGACTACCACTGGCGACAGAATACTGCCCCGATAAATCTTCCAGCAACGATAAGCGTTGTTGATGGGCATTCATTTGCTGATTGATCTGTCCCTGTTGCTGTTGCAATTTGTTAAATTGTCGCTGCTGTTGATCGCGCCAACTTTGAACGATTTTGACTCGCTTCATCATCGGTTATTGCCCTCCGATCAGCTGCATTAATTGCTGCTGACTATCTGCAAGAAGTATCCGATCATTCATTCCTTGCTGCAGGAAACCACAGATTTCAGGGTAGTAATGCACTGCCATATCGAGGTTTTGATCTTGCCCTTGCTGGTATCCTCCCAGCGAGATCAAGTCTTGTACCTGGCGATAACGGGCATACAACTGCTTTACTTGTTGCGCTTTTTGTAACTGCTCAGGAGTAACCACTTGCGGCATTGCTCGACTGATTGATTGTTCAATATCAATTGCTGGGTAATGACCTTGTTCGGCTAATTCACGATTCAATACGATATGACCGTCCAAAATGGCTCGAGCGGCATCAGCTATCGGGTCTTGCTGATCATCGCCTTCTGATAGCACGGTATAAAACGCGGTAATAGAGCCTTTTTCCGTAGCACCATTACCCGCACGCTCAACAAGCTGAGGCAGCATGCTAAACACCGAAGGCGGATACCCTTTGGTTGCTGGTGGCTCACCAACAGCCAAGGCGATCTCACGCTGAGCTTGGGCATAACGGGTTAACGAATCCATTAGCAACAACACATCATGGCCTTGGTCGCGAAAAAACTCGGCAATACGGTGACAGAGCATTGCAGCACGTAAACGCATTAATGGTGGATCATCGGCAGGCGATGCTATCACGACTGCATTCTTCATCCCTTCAGGGCCCAATGAATGCTCAATAAACTCACGCACTTCTCGACCACGTTCACCGATTAACCCAACCACGGTAATTTCTGCGGTGGTGTTGCGGGTCATCATGCCTAGCAGCACACTCTTACCGACACCACTGCCGGCAAACAACCCCATTCGCTGGCCTTTGCCGACGCTGAGCATGCTATTAATGACACGGACGCCAACATCCAACTGAGTTGAAATAGGCAAACGTTGTAATGGGTTAATCGTTTCACCTTGCAGATTTATTCGCTGATCGGCAGCAATGGGACCACGACTATCTAATGGCTCACCTAGGCCATTTAATACTCGACCAAGCATGCTATAACCAACGTTAATTTTGCTGTCACCGTGTAATGGAAATACTCGACTACCAGGCCGTAACCCAGTGGTATGGCGGATCGGCATCAATACCAATGCGTTACGATCAAAACCAACCACTTCAGCTTCCACTAAGGTGCCATGATCGGTTTCAATCATACAACGTTGACCAGTACATAAACGGCAACCAACCGCTTCCAATGTTAACCCTGCCATGCGTGTTAATCGCCCGTAGGTTCGGGCGATAGGCACATCAGGCACATGCTCAACAGCTAAAGATAGGCGAGCATTTAACTCTTGGAATAAATCACGCATTAGTTAGCAAGTTATCTTTAACTGAATCCATACACGTCTCTAGACGCTCTTCACTATCAGAAAAGGCCTCAGAGTCTTTCGTCACCACACGGCAACTACCGATGGCGAGACTGTCATCTGGCGTTAAGTTCCAAGTTGCAACTTGCTCAGGTACTAAATCAACCAACCGTTGGCAATCTTGAGGGTTAAGATAAATCACAAGATCTGGTTTTTGCTCTGGCATTTGCGCGAGGGTTTCTTCAATTAAATGCACCATCTGACTTGGCTTTAAGGTCAGTTCAGCGCGAATAACCTGACGAGCAACCTTCTGCACCAAATCACAAATCATTTCGCTTTGCAGACGAACATGTTGATGAAATACCTGCTGAACCTGCTGCATTAGGTCATCTACTGAGCTCACTGTTCCACCCATTGTCTGCCTGACTTGCTCGACACCTTCACGAACACCTTGCTGGCGTCCCTGCTCGATACCTTGCTGCTGACCCGCTTGCTGACCCTGCGCTAATCCTTCTTGATAGCCCTGTTCATGACCTTTTTGTTGGCCTTCTTGAAAGCCATTATGAAATTCATCTTGATATGAACCACCACCTTCATCACCAAATAGATCTTCTTCCGGCTCAACTAATGGTGGAAAATGATATGAGCGATATTGACCCGATTGCGGATGAATAATATTCATTGCTGATTTTTTCATAACTACTCCACAACAGGTTCGCTAAATAGTTGTAATTCAACCTCGCCAGCTTCAGCCAACTGACGCAATGCAGCAATAAGTTGCTCTCTCGCATCTTCCACCGCACTAAGGCGCACGCGACCTTTGCCTTCCATTGCTTCACGTAAGTATTGTGCGGCACGTTTTGGCATGGTGGCGAAGATTTTATCTTGCAGCGCTTGCTCACAACCTTTCAATGCCGTTGCCAAGAGTTCTTGATCGACTTCTTCAACCAAGCGCTCAAGAGTTTCTTCCGACTGGCGAACCAATATACTGAAGTTGTACATTTGCGATTCAAGCTTCGCAACCAACTCAGGATCAAGTACTTTTAGCCCGGTCATTACTTTCTGGCTTTGCTCACCTTTCAGGCGGTTGATGATTTCACTCGCTTTCTGTGAACCATCAACAATCGTACTGTTTTGCTGCCCAACCTGCGCTAAGAACTTCTCTAATAAGACATGAACTTCGTCAATCATATTAGGGTGAATCTCTTTCAGGTTAGCTAAGCGATATAGCAAGTCATCAAGGTTCTCTGGCGGCAATCTGTCCAGCAGATTAGTGGCAACGTCAGGATCTAAATAAGCAAGAAAAACAGCTTGCATCTGTGGGTGTTCACCGGAGATCAATTCCGCTAATTTTGCAGGCTCTAACCACTGCAAACGTTGCAAGTTATGCTTCAATGAATCGCCATAGATCGAATCCAGCAATGGCTGAGATAATGATTGACCTAACGCCTTGTTTAACGTTCGCTCAAGGTAGGTACGCGAAGCACCTGAAATACCGGATTCACTTTGAAAGTCAGTAAAAAAACGCTGAAAAACTTGTTCAGCCTGATCTTTTTTCACCGCAGGAATACCCGCCATAACAATCGATAGTTGGCGCACTTGCTCGCGATCAAGTTGTTTTAAGACATTAGCTGCCGCATTTTCACCCATACTCAACAATAGGATCGCAGCTTGCTCAATGTTCAGGTTATTCTCAGTTGTCATCATCTTTGGGCGTAATCCATTGTTTAACGACGTGAGCAACACGCTCTGGTTCTTTTTCAGATAACATCTGAAGGTAAGATGATTGCACTTCTAACCCAGTTTCAGGGCTTGGCAATTCTAGATAATTTTCACTCGTTACAACCGAGCTTAAGCTTGTGATTTCTGTTTTTTCGGTCGCGGGTACAGCTTCAATTTCTGGGCTGATGTCATTGTTCAGCGCTGTATTTTCACTGACTGATTCACCCGTGATGGCGGCTAGCTTATCATTGGGTGCTGTTAATGCTGTCGACTTGTTACTGCCAGACAGCTGACGAATCGCTGGACGTACAAGCACTAACAAAATCACCAATGCCACTACGGCAGATAATATATAGCGTAAGTAATCTAACCAGATTAACTGCATCCACCATACTGGCTCATCAGCCAATAGGTTGGCTTCTGCTTTGGTGAATGGGTAGACCAATACACTGAACTGATCGCCACGGACTTCATTGATCCCAATCGCATCGGCTAACAATTGCTTGATGTTTGCCAGTTGCTCAGGGGGGAAGGTATCTGGCTGACCATTCAATAAGATTGAGACGCTTAAACTCTTCACCTGTCCTTGCTGGTATAGAGTATGTTTAAGTACGCGATCTAAGGCGTAATCACGGGATGATTCACTGCGTTCATTACCGGCATTTGGATCTTCCTCTTCCCCATCCTCCGGTGGACGGTTACTTAATGCACCGGGCACACCTTGGGCCGCTTTACCGATACGACGATCTATTGTGCTAAATTCATTGCGAACCGAACCATCAGGCGCATAGCTTTCTTCTGTTGCTTCAGTGCGGTCATAATTAATATCGGCAGCCACTTCCACTTGGAAGTTATCAATACCCACCATTGGTCGCAGCATGCGCGCCGCACGTTTGATATAGCTTTGTTCTAGCTTTTGGACGTATTCCAAATAACTGCTGCTGTTAAGGCTATGCTTACCCTCGCTGTTAATCACCGCTGACAATAACCGGCCTTGCTGATCAATAACATTCACGCGTTCAGCATTCAGTTCAGGCACACTGCCTGCCACTAAATTAACAATGGCGGTCACTTGCTCGGTCGTCAGTTCACGCCCCGAACTTAACGATAAAACAACCGATGCCGATGGCTGCTCTTTCTCTCGGCGCACAAATAAGGTTTTCTTAGGAATAGCCAAGTGCACACGCACATTGGTAATGGCATCTAATGCCATAATGCTCAATGCCAACTCGCCTTCTAAACCATGGCGATAACGGGCATTTTCAATAAACTGACTGGTCCCTAAACTGGAATCTTGCGATAAAATGTCAAGTCCGGCAGGTAATTGGGCTTCAATACCTGCAGCGGCCAGCGCTAAACGCGCTTTGCCTACACTATCGCGATCAACCATCACGTTGCCTTGCTGAGGCTCGATGTAGTAATCCATTCCTTGTTGCTCAAGAACTGAAATCACCTGGCTACGGTCAAATTTTTCTTGTTCGCCATATAATGGACGGTACTGGCTATTACCTTGCCACAAACCAATCACTACCGCGGTTGTCACTAACGCAGCAATAAGGCCTAATAACACAATAAGACGAGTGCCCGTAAGCAGTCGTCCCATCGCAGAAGGGCTCGCCATATCCGACAGCCGTTGTTTCATTAATTCAGTCACTTAAACGTTCCCGTTAAACTGGCATTTTCATGACATCGTCATAGGCGGTCAGCAGCTTATTTCGCACTTGCACAAGAGCAGAAAAAGAAATACTGGCTTTTTGACTGGCAACCATCGCACCAACCAAATCATCACTTTTGCCCGTATCTACAGCAGTCATTAAAGCTGATGCTTCTTTGCCTTGCAGATCGACACTGTTGAGTGACTGAGAAATAACATCAGTAAAGTTGACAGAATTCGCTTGATTAACCGTCATTGGGTTTGGGGCGATCTGAATAGGTTCTAGCGTTTTCATTTGCGCTTGAATTTCGCTCATCTGACTTAATGGCAGATTCATGCTCATCACATTGTCTTGCATGACAGCTCTCGTAATAACGGTTAGGAAAAATTAAAGGTTGTTGGGACTAAATTTGCATTTTGCCCCGTTAGGATTTTTTCGATATCCAGCCCTTGCTCGCGCATGGTTTGAATTTTATAGCGTAGTGCCCGGGTTGATACGCCCAGCTCTTCTGCCGTCTTGCTGCGATGACCATCAAAACGACGCAAAGTCTCAATGATAGTGTCAAATTCAGCAAGCTTACGGCTTTTTTGTAAGTCGGGCTTAGTACAAGAAGTCGTTGATTTTTGAGTCGGTCTTACCACACTCAATGCGGTTGATGTCGGAACAGCGGTGCTCGGCTCGCTCGTTATATTTTCGAACGTTGGTAACATCAAATCTTCTTCACGGATCAAACAACCGCGGCTCATGACTAAGGCGCGCTGAATAACATTTTCCAGTTCGCGGACATTGCCCGGCCAATCGTAGCTACACAATACCTTTTGGGCGGCTTTGGTAAACTCCGTGCTCGCTTGCCCTGGCGGCATATGACGACGAAGTAATATATTTGCTAACGGAATAATGTCGTCTTGGCGATCTTTCAATGATGCGCAGTGAAGAGGAAAAACATTCAGACGGTAATACAGATCAGCCCGGAAGCGACCAGCGGCAATGGCTTTTTCTAAGTCTTGATTGGTTGCAGCTAACACATGGATATCTAGCTTAATTTTTTGATGACTACCTAAACGCTCAACTTCACGTTCCTGCAACACCCTTAATAATTTGGTTTGCAGAGCAAGTGGCAACTCACCGATTTCATCCAGCAAAAGAGTACCGCCATTGGCAACCTCTAATTTACCCGCCTGTGCTGAAGTGGCTCCGGTAAACGCCCCTTTGGTATGGCCAAATAAAATTGATTCGATCATAGATTCTGGAATAGCAGCGCAATTGATGGCAATAAACGGCCCTGCTGCACGCGGAGATGAGTCATGAATGAACTGTGCCAACACTTCTTTGCCACTACCACTTTCACCAGTGATCAGAACAGAGGCATCCGTCTGTGCAACACGTTGTGCCAATTGAAACATCTGCTTACTTTTGCAAGATTCAGCAACCATATTTTTTTGCTGCTGTGTCTGTACCAAACGTTGGACAAGTTGCGCTAAATGAGTATGACCAAAAGGGATCAACAGGTAATCCATCGCTCCTTGTTGCAAGGCTCGAGTAACTTCCGCAACATCTTGAAGTTCAGACAGCACGACAACTGCGCCATGATACCCATGACGCTGAAACAATTTAATCATGTCAGCGGCTTCAGTACCGTCACTCAAACTAGCCGGTAAGAGCAATAAGTCCCACTCTTTTTGAGCCACCAAATTCAGGCAATCGAACACGTTGGTCGTGCGAGTTAAATGGTAACCCTTTGCTTTCCCCGTTGATAACGCTTGTTCAAGCGCAAGGTTTTGCGGTTGAAACATCAATACTTGCCACTCATTTATCATTGTACACCTGCCGCAGAGTTCTTGATTAAACGTACCGTGACACGTCGATTTTTCTTTCGCCCATCAGCTAACGCGTTATCAGCGATTGGATAACGATCGCCATGAGAGCGAATTTGAATCATTTTCTGGGGAACACCAAATTCAATAAGGAGTGCAGCCATTTCTTCAGCCCGCTCACGTGAAATTCGTAAATTCACCGTCGATCGTCCTTGGCTGTCTGAATAACCATCAATCAAGACTTTCTTAATTGACCGAATAACTTTCACATACTCAGCTATACCATATGCCGTTCTAATATCTAATTTAGAAACTAACGTTGAACCTGATGGGTAATAAAATTCAGAAGATCTAACCTGCTGATAATTGAGTAATATCAAATCGTCCTTACACGATAGAAATCGTTTTGCTGGTAATTCAAAATTCACATTAGAAATAACAACAGTGTCATTTTTTTGACCGTGTCCATTAAGACCAATTTTAATCCATTCGCCTTGATCTAAACGCTCAAAAACTTCATCAGCGTTATTAAAAACAAGCTCGCTGGTCAACAAAGAAAAAGACACATTACCTTGATAGTTAATATTGTTTACTTTTTCAACAGCCCAGTATGCTGGCATTGAATCAACAGAATGATCATCTGTTAGATTTTTTAGTTCTTTCGATATTATTTCTAAGCGTGTACCCACTCCTGCTTCGGCGATTATTTTAACAACACCAAAACCCTCGACATCATGAGAGATAACACACTCCGTTTTACTGCCGAAAAACACCCAAGTACTACTATCCAATGGTGATATCCAAACATTATCACCTGCACATACGGTACAAGAAACAACCAGTACCAATAATGTAATAATGCTTTTTATAACCATTATATTCAAAGCCTTAGTCAACAATAGAAAACTGTAAAACGCTGTTTTTTATTTTGAGCAAATCTAATTACGACAGAGCGATCAATTAATAACTTCAATTAATTAGTCATTATTTTTGATGATGTTTATATGTCATCTCAAAACGAAAAAATAAAACATATTAGAATAAAAAACATACGAAATAGGGGGGTGAAATTGCCATTATTGTTAATATTGTTAATATTGTTAATATTGTTAATTGCTAATAGTGCGGCTTTTTCACTCTTATTATTTAGCTGAATAAGAAACCATCTATAACAATATGTCAAGCGTCAATATAATGAGGTGGATATATAGCTAAATATGATAATATTTTGACGGTTTATATAATGGCACATTTGGATTGACAAACCTAGTGGTCAAAAGGTAGTCTCGCCCGCATCATGTGGCTTATAATGAATTATATTAGTCATCAGTTACATATTTTCTTGTTTTTTAGACAATGTCTTTTTACAAAAACATATGCAATTAAGTCAAAAAATTAATAACAACTACAATTCTAAATAACGCTATTAATATCAACCTCAGTGTTGCTTACAATTACATCGGTTGAATTACACTCAATTTAAAATTGTATACAGTTAATAATAGCCATAGGTTTCACGTGATGCTGATTCCATATTTTTATTATTTAAACTCATTATTTAAAATAAGGTCATGATGAAAAAGAGCAAAATCATTTCAAACCTTGAGCAGACAGAGGTCCGTGATTTTGATCTCGCAAGTCCTGAACATCGCATTGGTGCATTACAAGCGATCATCGACAATGTTTGCAAGCAATTTGAACGTTCTGCACGACAGTCTTTTCATCACCTTTTGCGTCACCCTGTCGAGTTTAGTTTTGATCAACAAGACACCTTAAAATTACAAGACTACTTACAGCAGCTTAAAAAACCCTGTTTATATCGTGAGTTTACGGTTAGCCCGCATGATTTACATGGCACCGTCTCAATTGATGGCGAGTTGTTGTTTTTCATGGTTGATCTGTTTTTTGGCGGCAACGGTAATAACATCCGCCGCAACAATGATATGAGTGATACTGAATTACGTCTAGTTGAGCGCTTTTTCAATCTAGCACTGGAACAATTTGCACATGGTTGGCACAGCATTACCAGCTGGCATAACCACTTGACTGAAAAGAATACGCTTCGACTTGGCAACCCAATGCAAAATAATCAGTTGTATCAGGTTTGTCGTTTTACGATTGATGTTTGCGGTCATAAAGGCTGGTTTGAGATCGCCTTACCCTTTGCCGGGTTAGATTTTTTACGCGATCAACAATGTAAAACTGCTGACATAGAAACAGACCCGGAGCTTCAAGCAAAGATCCAAACCAAAATTTGTCAAACTCCGATGCGATTAACCACCACGTTATGTGAACGTAATTTAGCTCTGGGAAAAGTAATGGATTTAAAGACAGGCGATATTATTCCCGTGGAACTGCCCAATGAAGTAACAGTAAGAGCTGGAAAAACATCGCTATTTACAGCACGAATTGCCGAACATAACGCAAGTTTAGTGCTTCAAATTCAAAGCATTATCAAGCAGTAGTAGGAACCAACATGTCTGAAAAAAATAATGATTTGAGTCTTGATCTGGATGATCTGGATGATCTGGATTTAGGTACTTTGGGCCAAGTCCAGGCCCCCGAAGCCACGTCATCACAAGACATGAACTTCATTCGCAATATTCCGGTTAACCTGACACTTGAAGTAGCCAGTACCGAGTTAATGGTGGGTGATTTGATGAATATCGGTTTAGGAACAGTTATCGAGTTAGATAAAATCAGTGGTGAAGCCATGGATGTCAAAGTGAATGGTACCCTACTCGGTCACGCTGAAGTCGTTATTGTGAATAATAAATACGGCCTGCGCTTGGTGAGTGTTGTTGATGATAACGACATGCTAAAAGGTTTAACCAAGTAATGCGCTTGCTCGGAATATTGCTGGCACTTCTGTTATTTAGTCACCCAGCTTTTGCACAAGACCTCCCTCTTTTGACCATCAATGGGCCTAACGGCCAAGAGGAATATAGCGTCAAGCTGCAAATATTCTTACTTATGACCGCGCTGGCATTTTTGCCTGCGATGCTGCTGATGACGACCAGTTTTACCCGTATTATCATTGTGCTCGGTATCTTGCGCCAAGCGATGGGCTTACAGCAAAGCCCCCCGAACCGAGTATTGGTTGGCATTGCACTGACATTATCACTGTTTATTATGCGACCAGTGATCCACGACATTTACGACAATGCCGTTGTACCTTACCAGAAAGGTGAAATGACGATGTTCGAGGCCGCTAAAGTTGCTGAACAGCCATTGCGTCAGTTTATGCTACAGCAGACCCGAGAAACCGATTTAGAACAAATATTACGGATTGCTGATGAACCAGCACCAGACAATGTTGATGACCTAGACTTCTTGCTCGTAATGCCAGCCTTCATTTTAAGTGAATTAAAAACAGCGTTTCAAATTGGCTTTATGTTATTCATTCCATTTTTGATCATCGATATGGTCGTTGCCAGTGTCTTAATGGCAATGGGTATGATGATGCTATCACCCTTGATTATCTCATTGCCGTTTAAGCTAATGGTGTTTGTGATGGTCGATGGTTGGTCGATGACCGTGGGTACATTAAGTGCGAGCTTTGGCTAATTATGAATTCTGAATTTGTCGCGACTTTTTTTGGTGATGCGTTAATGATCATCGTAAGCATGGTTTGTGTATTAATTATACCAAGCCTGCTGGTTGGCTTGGTGGTCAGTATTTTTCAAGCCGCAACTCAGATTAACGAGCAAACCCTTAGTTTTCTGCCTCGCCTGCTGATGACGTTTGCCATGCTCGGCTTTGCCGGTCCATGGTTATTGCGCACGCTAAGCGACCTATTCACACGCTTATTTTTAAACATCCCTCACCTAATCGGCTAAATACATGCTTGATGTTTCTGCGGCTCAGCTTACCGCTTGGCTAGGCCAAATCTGGTGGCCCTTTTTCCGTTTAGGTGCCGCCATGCTAATGATGCCAGTATTTGGTGGCTCAACCATTCCGACTCAAGTTCGAGTCGGACTGGCATTTTGTATCAGCCTTCTCGCAGCCCCCCTAATGCCCCCCATGCCCAGTGTTGATCCCTTATCGCTAGATGCATTAATACTGGGTGTCCAGCAAATGATTATTGGTGGCATCATGGGATTAATGCTGGAATTACTCTTTGGGGTGTTTACCACGATGGGGCAGATATTATCAATGCAAATGGGGCTAGGCATGGCGATGAGCAATGACCCGATTAATGGCGTTAGTATTCCAACACTTGGCAAATACTACCAGCTCTACATATTGCTGTTGTTTCTCGCGCTAGATGGTCATTTAGTGGCACTCGATGTGGTAGTGCAAAGCTTTAATGTGTGGCCCGTTGGCGAAATGCCGAGCCAAGATGCGCTATATTCCGTGGTAATGCGCTTAGGCTGGCTGATTGCGGCTGCCTTTCTATTAGCACTTCCCGCTGTATGCGCGATGCTACTGGTGAACGGTGCTTTCGGCATGATGAACCGCGCCGCCCCTCAGCTAAATGTTTTTGCACTCGGCTTTCCGATGACCATGCTACTCGGCCTGATGTGCCTGCTCATTACCACTTCAAGTATTCCGGAAAACTTCACTCGGTTATGCAGTGAAACATTGGCTATGATGGCGAATTTGGAGGCCGTTCAACCATGAGTGAGAACAGTAGCCAAGATAAAACTGAACAGCCCAGTCAGCAGAAGCTTCGCAAAGCCCGCGAAGAAGGTAACCTTCCGCGCTCAAAAGAGTTGGTTACGGCCTTGATGACCTTAGGTGCAGCATTGCTGTTAAGTGCCTTTTCCAGTGATTTGGCGCATATGTTCGACGAAGTCGCTACCTTGAATCTGGCGCTTCCCAAAAAAGCAGCATTTGAACCTGAGTTCATGCTGAAGCATTTATCATTCAGTTTAACATCGATGATATTTACCATAAGTCCCATTTTCGGGCTGCTGTTACTGGTCACTATTTTAGCCAACATTATTCGGGGTGGGTGGAATATTTCTGTCACTGCCGCCCAACCCAAACTCTCAAAACTGAACCCTCTGTCGGGGATCAAAAGAATGTTTTCTACCAAATCGCTCGTCGAACTGGTTAAAAGCATTCTAAAAGTCAGCCTGATTGGCGGTACCTTGTATTGGTTACTGAGCAACCACCTGACACAAATTATTGCCCTGCAACGCTTACCGATGACCGAAGCGATTTTGCAAACCGTCGATATTTTATGGCAGGGGCTATTTAGTTTTGGCTTAGCGCTGCTGCTGATTGCAGTATTAGAGTTGCCTTATGCCGGGTGGGACTACACCAAGCAGCTCAAAATGACTAAGCAGGAAGTAAAAGAAGAACATAAAAACAGCGAAGGTAAGCCTGAGGTCAAAGCCAAGATCAGACAGCTACAGCAACAAATGTCGCAACGGCAAATGCATAAAACCGTGCCGCAAGCAGACGTAGTGATCACTAACCCGACCCATTATGCTATTGCTTTAAAATACGATTTAGATAAAGCCAGCGCCCCTTTTGTTTTGGCTAAAGGAACCGATCAGATGGCACTGGAGATGCGAAAGATTGCCCGTCATCACAATTGCCCGATAGTCGAAATTCCGGCTCTGACACGTGCTGTTTATTATTCGACAAATGAATGGCAGGAAATTCCAGCCCCCTTATATGTCGCCGTTGCCCATATACTGACTTTTGTCTTTCAGATGGAACAATACAAGCAGGGTCGACAACCTAGTAAACCTGAATTCCCACAGGTCTCGATTCCCAAAGAATTGCACCGCTAATTGGAACTGAGCATCAATGAAACAGAAACTAGCCCCACTACTAACGCTATTAGCTAAAGGACAACTGGGGATCCCACTGGTCCTTATGATCATCTTGGCGATGATCATGCTGCCTATCCCACCGCTGGTGCTGGATATGTTGTTTACCTTCAATATCGTACTTTCACTGCTCGTGATGCTGGTCAGCGTATACAGTAAGCGATCGCTTGATTTCTCGGTATTCCCGAGCATCTTGCTGATTGCAACCTTGCTACGTCTGGCACTGAACGTTGCCTCTACCCGTGTGGTTTTGTTGAACGGTCAGAACGGGGGTGATGCTGCTGGTAAAGTGATCCAAGCCTTTGGTGATGTGGTGATCGGCGGTAACTATGTTGTCGGTATGGTGGTCTTTGTCATCTTGATTATCATTAACTTTGTAGTGGTTACCAAAGGTGGAGAGCGTATTTCCGAAGTAAGTGCCCGCTTTACTCTTGATGCGATGCCAGGTAAACAGATGGCCATCGATGCGGACTTAAATGCCGGTATTATCGATCACCTTCAAGCTAAACAACGCCGCGAAGATGTTGCACAAGAAGCCGATTTCTATGGTTCGATGGATGGTGCGTCAAAGTTTGTTCGAGGTGATGCCATTGCCGGGATGCTGATCCTGTTTATTAACATCATCGGTGGTATCAGCATTGGTGTGTTCGAATACGGACTATCATTTTCTGACGCCTTCCAAACCTATGCGTTATTAACCATTGGTGATGGTCTTGTCGCCCAGATCCCATCATTGTTATTGGCAACAGCGGCTGCAATCATTGTTACCCGCGTCACTGACAGTAACGACCTGTCACAGCAAATCAGTAAGCAGATGCTAGCATCGCCAGTCGTGCTGTTTGTAGTAGCGGGCATCATGTTAATCCTGGGTTTAATCCCAGGCATGCCCCACCTCGCATTCTTATGTTTTTCTGCCGCAGTTGCTTTTACTGGCTGGCGAATGACAAAAAAAGAACACTCAACAGATAATGACGATGACCTAGTCCGCGCCGAAGAGATTGTTGAGCAACACGGCCAACCAGAAAATAAAGAACTGATTGTTAGTGATATTCCCCTCATTCATGCCTTGAGCTTAAATGTCGGTTTTCGCTTAGTAAGTTTAATTGATCGCCGTCAGGGGGCTGAGCTGCTAAGCCGCTTAGTAGGTATCCGTAAGACATTAACCGAACAACGTGGCTTTGTGATCCCGAAAATTCATGTCAAAGATGATCTGGCGTTAGAAGCAAGCCAGTACCAAATTGCAGTGAGAGGCGCGACGATTGTCCAGGCCGAGCTTGAAATAGATCGCCTACTGGCAATTAACCCCGGCCAAGTGTACGGCAATGTCGATGGTATTCTCACCAAAGACCCGGCTTATGGCATGGAAGCAGTCTGGATAGCGGCGCAAGAAAAAGACAAAGCGGTAAATCTCGGCTATACCGTGGTTGATCATGCAACCATTATCTCGACCCATGTCAGCAAGGTAATTAATGATTACATTGAAGATATTCTTAGCCCCGAAGAAGTCGCGGGGATTATTGAACGCCTTGCGACACTGAACAGTAAGTTAGCTGATGATCTGCAACAAAAATTGACCCCTCAACAATTACTGCGTGTATTCCGTCAGTTAACAGTTGATGGCGTATCACTGTCTGACATCGTCAGCATTGCAAATTCAATGGTCGAGTCAGCAGAACTATCCAAAGATCCAATTCTATTAGCCGCAGATGTGCGTTGTATTTTACGCCGCGTACTGCTCAATAATTTAATTGGCATGAAAACCGAAGTCCCTGCCGTTACTCTTTCTTCGGAATTAGAAAATATGCTACTAGGGGCATTAAGCCAAGCACAATCAGGAGGACACGTCCAGTTAGACGGCTTTGCCTTAGAGCCAACGGTGATTGATAAATTACAACGCAGCTTACCTGAAGTGTTAGACAACATGCGCATTAATGGCCACACCCCAATCTTATTGGTGTTGCCACAATTGCGCCCACTGCTAGCCCGTTATTCAAGGGTCTGTGCGCGTGGTCTGCAGGTCTTATCGTTTAATGAAATTCCTGATGACAGAGGCGTAGCTGTAGTGGGTAATATGGGATAACCCCAGAAGAATTTGAAATTTAAGCAATAAAAAACGCCACTATCAAAGTGGCGTTTTGCGCTGTTACGAAGCTAAAACCGAACGTTCTACACGTCCAAATTCGCCACTTTCAGTGCGTTTTCTTCAATGAAGTTACGACGAGGTTCTACTTGGTCACCCATTAGTGTGGTGAACAACTCATCAGCTGCAACGGCATCGTTAATCGTTACTTGTAGCATACGACGAGATTCAGGATCCATTGTCGTTTCCCACAACTGTTCTGGGTTCATCTCACCCAGACCTTTGTAACGCTGAAGGTATACACCACGACGAGATTCTTTAATCAACCAATCTAAGCCCTCTTTAAAGCTTGAAATCGATTGTTTACGCTCGCCACGTTGCACGTAAGCATTTTCTTCTATTAAGCCATTTAACGCTTCAGAAAGATCAGCTAACTTGCTGTACTCTCTAGAATTTAGAAGGTCATAACTTAGCGTGTAATCGTATTCAACACCGTGTGTACGTACAATCACTTGCGGTAAGAAAACATTATTTTCTTCATCACGCTGAATGGCAAAGCTGTATTGGCTTTCACCAGATTGCTTTTCATTCAACGCAGCGACTAACTGTGTCGCCCACGCTTCGGTTGCAGTTTCATCACTCAGCATCTCGATAGAAAGACGAGGTTGGTATGCAAACTCATTTAACATCGGTAACGGATAACGACGGCTCATGCGCTCAACCAGCTTCATGCCAGCATTATATTGCTTCACTAACTCTTCAAGTACTAGACCAGCAATAGCAGGGGCACCTTCAGTAGTAAACAATGATGCGTTATCTAACGCCAAAGACACTTGGTATTGATCCATGTCTTCATCATCTTTGATGTATTGCTCTTGCTTACCTTTCTTCACTTTGTAAAGCGGTGGCTGAGCAATATAGATGTGACCACGTTCAATCAGTTCTGGCATTTGACGGTAGAAGAAAGTCAATAACAGCGTACGGATGTGAGAACCATCGACATCGGCATCCGTCATGATGATGATGTTGTGGTAACGCAATTTATCAGGATTATATTCATCACGTCCGATACCACAACCCATTGCGGTAATCAGTGTCGCCACTTCTTGAGAAGATAGCATCTTATCAAAACGGGCTTTTTCTACGTTAAGAATTTTACCTTTAAGCGGTAAGATTGCCTGATTTTTACGGTTACGTCCCTGCTTGGCTGAACCGCCAGCAGAGTCCCCTTCCACTATGTATAATTCAGAGAGTGCAGGATCTTTTTCCTGACAGTCTGCCAATTTACCTGGCAGGCCAGCAAGATCAAGCGCGCCTTTACGACGTGTCATTTCACGCGCTTTACGCGCTGCTTCACGCGCACGTGATGCATCAATAATTTTGCCACAAACAATTTTAGCGTCTGATGGGTTCTCTAATAAGAACTCACTCAGTTTTTCATTCATTGCTGATTCAACAGCAGGTTTCACTTCGCTTGATACCAGTTTGTCTTTCGTTTGGCTTGAAAACTTAGGATCAGGCACTTTAACGGAAACAACAGCCGTTAGGCCTTCGCGCGCATCATCGCCAGATGTCGAAGTCTTTTCTTTTTTAGAATAGCCTTCTTTATCCATAAACGTGTTTAACGTACGCGTTAACGCGCCACGGAAACCCGCTAAGTGACTACCACCATCACGCTGTGGGATATTGTTGGTGAAACAATAGATGTTTTCTTGGAAACCATCATTCCACTGCATAGCAACTTCAACCGAAATCCCATCTTCACGTTCAAAATCAAAGTGGAACACTTTTGAGTGAATCGGTGTTTTATTGCGATTCAAGTGTGCAACAAACGCCCTAATACCACCTTCATACATGAAGTGGTCTTGCTTGCCTTCTTCACGCTCGTCAATCAAGCGAATAGATACGCCAGAGTTAAGGAACGATAACTCGCGAAGACGCTTAGCCAGAATCTCATAGTGGAAAACAACATTGGTAAATGTGCCTTCACTTGGCCAGAAACGAAGGCGCGTACCCGTTTTATCTGTTTCACCGATCGTTTCGAGTGGCTTATCAGGCACACCATGACGATAAATTTGGTGATGAACAAAGCCATGACGGTAAATTGTTAGCTCTACCTTTTCAGATAGCGCATTCACAACGGAAACGCCTACACCGTGTAGACCGCCAGATACTTTGTATGAGTTATCATCAAATTTACCACCCGCGTGCAGTACCGTCATGATTACTTCAGCGGCAGATACACCTTCTTCTTCATGAATATCGGTTGGAATACCACGTCCGTCATCACTGACAGAAACAGAGTTATCCTCGTGGATTGTGATGATAATGTCTTCACAGTGACCAGCAAGAGCTTCATCGATAGAGTTATCGACGACCTCAAACACCATATGGTGCAAACCAGTACCGTCATCAGTATCGCCAATATACATCCCTGGGCGCTTACGTACGGCATCAAGGCCTTTAAGCACTTTAATGCTTGATGAATCGTAATTGTTGGACATTGAGTTACTCTCGCTTTAATTATCCTGCGGTTATTTTACCGTGTTCCACATGAAACATCTTGCCATTTTCATCATGCATATCTGCAATTTGTTCATCACTGATCGCACTAATGAAAACCTGGGCGTTGGTTTCTTTTAACCGTTGCGCTAACAGCGCACGCCTATGGCTATCCAGCTCGGAAGCAAAATCATCAAGAAGGTAAATACACTGTTTGCCCGTTGCTTCTGTTAGATGAAGTCCTTGCGCTAAACGCAATGCGCATACCATCAGTTTAAGTTGTCCACGCGACAACACATCTTCAACAGGCGTACCAGCCACCTTCATTCGTAAATCAGCCTTATGCGGACCATTTACGGTATAGCCAAGCTGACAATCACGCTCAAAATTACGTTTTAGCAGCTCAGCATAAGGGGTTTCTTTCTCCCAACCACGATAATAAGACAATTGAATATCATACTCAGGTAAAAATCCTTGGCAGATTTCAGCCGCTTTTTGTTTTACCGCGATAAGGTATTCGTCTCGCCATACACTGATATCTTCAGCTAGCACTGCTAACTCTTGATCCCAATAACTGAGTTCACGGTAGCTGCGTGCTGTTTTTAACAGTGCATTGCGTTGTTTGGTGAGTCGCTTAATACGGCTCCAAGCATTATAGAACTTCGGCTCTATATGAAACACACCCCAATCAATAAAAGATCGACGATATTTCGGCCCACCAATCAAAAGCTCAAACCCTTCGGGTGTGATCAATTGCAGGGGCAATACTTGAGCTAATTGCGATAGCTTTTGACCGCTTTCACCAGAGACTTTCACTTCCGTTGTACCATCTCGTTTTTTATTGATGCCAAGCGGAAGTTCTAATTGATTGTCAGTCAGTACTCGTCCATGAATAAACAACTCTTGTTGCTCATGACGAATAACACGACTGGTAAGGTGGCTTCGGAACGAACGACCATGCCCCAGATAATGGATAGCTTCCAATACACTGGTTTTTCCACTGCCATTCGCGCCAACCAAAAAATTGAAGCGTGGTGACAAAGCTAAGTCACACGCTTCAATGTTTCTGAAGTCTTTAACGATTAAACGAGTAAGTGCCATGCTTTATAATCTAATTGGCATCACAACATACATCGCTTCATCATTGGCGCAATCTTCAACTAATGCACTGGCATTAGCATCGGTTAGCGACAAACGTACTTGGTCACATTTTAAGGTGTTAAGCACATCCAATACATAGCTAACGTTAAAACCGATTTCTAGGTCATCTCCCTGATAATCAACATCAAGAAACTCTTCTGCTTCTTCCTGCTCAGGGTTATTGGCGGTTATACGCATTTCGCCTTTTGACAAGTTAACGCGCACACCTCGGAATTTTTCGTTTGATAAGATCGCGGCACGTGAAAACGCTTTACGCAATTCGTCACAACTCGCTTCAACAAACTTATTGCTGCTTTGTGGCATAACACGGCGGTAATCAGGAAAACGTCCATCGACTAGCTTCGAGGTGAATACAAAATTATTCACAGTTGCTCGAATATTTGAATTACCGATTTGGATATCAACCATCGCTTCAGCGTTATCAAGCAAGCGCACCAGTTCCAATACGCCTTTACGCGGTACAATGATCTGCTTTGTTGTCAGTTCTTGCGCTAAGTCGATTGCGCACACCGCCATACGGTGGCCATCTGTCGCGACCGATCGTAAATGGCTGCCGTCAGTTTCAAACAACATACCATTCAAGTAATAGCGTACATCTTGATGTGCCATTGAAAATTGCGTGCTTTGGATAAGCTGACTCATACGACCTTGCGGTAACGTAAACTCAACTTCACTCTGCCAATCTTCAATATTAGGAAAATCAGCGGCAGGCAATGTCGATAATGAATAACGGCTACGACCAGAACGAATTAGAATACGATCGCCTTCAAGCGTAACGGCAATCTTGGCACCATCAGGTAAGCCACGACAGATGTCGAGAAACTTACGAGAAGGCACAGTCACTGCCCCGACTTCAAAATCAGCTTCTAGTGCTAATTTTGCAATCAGTTCGACTTCTAAATCGGTTCCTGTCATCGACAGGTATCCCTCTTCCACTTTAAGCAGAATGTTACCTAAGATAGGTAAAGAAGGACGACCGCCTAAAGCACCAGATACCTGCTGCAAAGGCTTTAATAAATGTTCGCGTTCGACGGTAAATTTCATATCAGGTCGATAATGTTCTTATTAGGTTTGAATAATCTTCTTTTATATCGTGGCTTTCTTCACGCAACTGCACTATTTTTCGGCAAGCATGTAAGACTGTGGTGTGATCTCGACCACCAAAAGCATCACCGATTTCAGGAAGACTGTGGTTTGTTAATTCTTTCGCCAGTGCCATCGCCATTTGGCGCGGTCGCGCCACGGAACGTGAACGACGCTTCGACAGCATGTCAGACATCTTTATTTTATAGTATTCAGCAACAGTCTTCTGAATATTATCAATAGTAACAAGCTTTTCTTGCAGCGCGAGCAAATCACGTAAGGCTTCACGCACAAAATCTATCGTAATTGCACGACCAGTGAAGTTGGCATTGGCGATAACACGATTCAATGCGCCCTCAAGCTCACGTACGTTTGAACGTAAACGCTTAGCAATAAAGAACGCCACTTCATCGGGCAATCGAATATTATGATTTTCTGCTTTTTTCATTAAGATAGCGACCCGAGTTTCTAACTCTGGTGGCTCAATCGCAACGGTTAATCCCCAACCAAAACGTGATTTCAAACGATCTTCTACCCCATTGATTTCTCTAGGATAACGATCGGATGTCAAAATGATCTGTTGGTTACCTTCAAGCAAAGCATTAAAGGTATGAAAAAATTCTTCTTGTGAACGTTCTTTATTAGCAAAGAATTGAATGTCATCAATCAATAATGCATCAACACTGCGGTAATAACGCTTAAATTCTTCAATGGCGTTATTTTGCAGTGCTTTCACCATATCTTGTACAAAACGTTCAGAGTGCATGTAAACCACGCGCGCATTGGGTTTACGATCAGCAATTGCATTGCCAACCGCATGTAATAAGTGCGTTTTACCTAACCCCGTCCCACCATAAAGAAACAATGGGTTATACGCAGCGCCAGGATTATCTGACACTTGACGACAAGCAGCCAAACCCAGTTGATTCGATTTACCTTCAACAAAATTATTAAAATTATGCTTAGGATTCACATTCGAACGATAACCTGATTTCGATTCAGGCTGTACGGGTGATGGTGCTGGCTCCCATGAGCGTGATGGCGGATCATCTTGCAATATTTGCGTTGCAGGTGATGGCTTTCGCGCTAACATCACTGCCGGAGCGGCTGGTGCCGCTGGTGCCGCTGGTGCAATATTTTGAGAAGGTGGTACAACAACTTGTCGGCTGCCCACTTCAAAACGCAAGATCGGTATATCCGTCCCACAGAATTCATTCAGTAGACGGTTAATATTATTAAGGTACTTATCCCTTACCCAATCGAGAACAAAACGATTAGGCGCAAAAAGGGTCAGCGTATTATCGTTTAACTCTGCTTGTAGGGGTCGAACCCACATGCTGAATTCTGTCGCAGGTAGCTCTTCTTGAAGACGTTGAAGGCACTGCAACCATAGCGAAGATGACAAGTTCGACTCCACACTGAGTAACAAAACACAAAAAGGGATGTAATTTTATACCTGCTGGCTCTGGATCACCAGCAAAGAGATCGCAGATCCAGTGAATAAGATCCGACTTATTCACACAAACTGCACAGTCAAGCACTGGATCAACACAATTTACCCAGATATTACCCACAATACTATTAACATTGGGCTAAGATCCATAAAACCTAACTCTAGGTTATGTCAAATAACTCTAAGTTATTTAAAAAAACCAAAGCCTACCAAGTAGGATGACAGAAATAGCTAATGATATAAGCCATACATGGAGTAAACAGGATGAAAAGCTGGATAAAGACAACATTTACAGCGGTAGCACTAACTTTAGCGGCAAGCCAAACAGTAATGGCGGCAACAGATGTGAAAGTTGGTATGTCTGGACGCTATTTCCCTTTTACTTTTGTAAAGATGGATCAGCTTCAGGGTTTTGAAGTCGATTTATGGGATGAAATCGGTAAACGTAACGATTATAACGTTGAGTACGTTACCGCCAGCTTCTCTGGTCTATTTGGCTTACTAGACACGGGCCGTATTGATACCATTTCAAACCAAATCACTATCACACCCGAACGCCAAGCTAAATTCCTTTTTGCTGAACCTTATGTCATCGATGGCGCACAACTGGTAGTACGTAAAGGTAATACCGAGATTAAATCGACGGCTGATCTTGCAGATAAAACCGTAGGGGTAAACTTAGGTTCTAATTACGAACAACTATTACGTCAACTTGATAATGCCGCACAAATCAACATTAAAACCTACGATGCGGGTATCGAGCATGATGTTGCTTTAGGCCGTACCGATGCATTTGTAATGGATCGCCTTTCTTCAATTGAGTTGATTAAAAAAGCGAATTTACCACTAGAATTAGCAGGTGAACCGTTTGAGACAATTGAAAATGCGTGGCCTTTTGTGAAAAATGAAAAAGGCGAGAAGTTACGTAATGAGGTCAATACCGCACTAAACGCAATGCGTGAAGATGGCACATTGGCTGACATTTCAATGAAATGGTTTGATACAGATATCACCAAGTAATATGTAAAGACGTTAAGCTTCAATTCATTTTATCGCTAATAAGGCTCACCAATGGTGAGTCTTTGTGTCTCTGACAACATCCATAATCAACGGACAAGTAGCCATCATGGGTTTCGATTTCAATTATATGCTTTCTCTGATGCCAATCTTGATGAAGTACCTTGGTACAACACTATCGATGGCAGTATGGGGACTAGGATTTGCACTAATCATCGCGATAACGCTGGCTTTAGTACGAGTTTATAAGCTGCCAGTATTAAACCAACTGAGCCAGCTTTATATCAGTTTCTTTCGCGGAACCCCCTTGCTTGTGCAACTGTTCCTACTTTATTACGGTTTGCCGCAAGTCTTTCCGATATTTATTGGTTTAGATGCTTTCAGTGCATCAGTTATCGGATTGAGCTTACACTTCGCTGCCTATATGGCTGAGAGTATTCGAGCGGCCATTATTGGGGTCGATCGCAGCCAACGGGAAGCAAGCCTTGCCATTGGCATGACAGAAATGCAGGCAATGCGTCGTATTATTTTACCGCAAGCTACTCGTATCGCTTTGCCATCTCTAATGAATTATTTTATCGATATGATTAAATCAACCTCACTCGCCTTCACGCTTGGGGTAGCTGAAATTATGGCAAAAGCACAAATGGAAGCATCTTCTAGCTTTAAATTTTTTGAAGCCTTCTTGGCTGTTGCCTTTATTTATTGGGGATTAGTGCTTGTACTAACCCAAGTACAAAATTGGGCTGAAGCAAAACTCAATAAGGCGTATGTACGATGATAGACATAAAAAAACTCACCAAACGCTTTGGCGATAGCACCATCTTTTCAGATCTGGACTTAACTATCACCAAGGGTGAAATTGTGGTGGTGATTGGCCCATCAGGCACCGGAAAATCCACGTTATTACGCTGTATTAATTTTTTAGAGACCGCTAATCAAGGAAAAATCACCATTGATGATGTGACGGTTGATACAACTCACGCCAAAAAGAACGATATTTTAGCGTTACGACGTAAAACAGGCTTTGTTTTTCAAAATTATGCGTTATTTGCTCATTTAACGGCGCGGCAAAACGTTGCAGAAGGCTTAATCACCGTAAAAGGCTGGAAAAAAGACGAGGCCTACCAGCGAGCTCAACAAATTCTTGATGATATTGGGCTTGGTGATAAAGGAGATGCCTTTCCGGCAGCACTTTCTGGTGGTCAGCAGCAACGAGTGGGGATCGGACGCGCAATGGCATTAGAAGCCGAATTATTGCTATTTGATGAGCCAACATCCGCTTTAGACCCTGAATGGGTCGGTGAAGTGCTTACATTAATGAAAAAATTAGCCACCCGTCATCAAACCATGTTAGTGGTTACTCACGAAATGCAATTTGCACGCGAAGTGGCTGATAGAGTGATCTTTATGGCCGATGGTGAATTCGTAGAACAAGGCAAACCAGAGCAGATCTTCACCACTCCAAACGATCCAAGATTAAAAAAGTTCTTAAATCAGGTCGGGATCAACGAAGGATCCTTGCGCTCTGGCTCACAAAAAGTATAATTCACCGCCCATACGACAATATGGGCATAATTATTGACTCTTTGACAGTCAGTGATTACAATTCCGCCTCTTTGTTAGAGGTCGAGGATATTTTTATATCCGAAACTAAATGACAAACTTAAAAACTGATCAGTTAATTTAAGGTAATACCAATGAAACGCACTTTTCAACCTTCAGTTCTAAAGCGCAAGCGCAGCCACGGTTTTCGCGCTCGCATGGCAACTAAGAACGGTCGCGCAACAATCAATGCACGTCGTGCAAAAGGCCGTAAGCGCCTTTCTAAATAATCTCTGATTATTTTGAATAAGCTAGCCTTCTCTCGGGAGTTACGTTTGTTAACTCCCGAGCATTATAAAAAAGTCTTCCAGCAAGCTCATCGTGCTGGCTCTCCTCATTTAACTATTCTAGCCCGTCCTAACGACCTCAATCATCCTCGTCTTGGTCTTGCTGTTCCCAAAAAACAAATTAAAACTGCCCCAGGTAGAAACCGTTTCAAACGTATCGTTCGAGAAAGTTTCCGCTTAAAGCAACATGATTTGCCAGCAAACGATTTCGTCGTGATTGCAAAGAAAAGTGCCAGTGAGTTGAGCAACGAAGAGTTATTTAAGTTGTTGGATAAATTATGGCATCGCCTGTCTCGCCCTTCGCGTGGCTAGCCATCCGGCTGGTCCGCCTTTACCAACTGATAATAAGTCCGCTACTTGGACCGCGTTGTCGTTTTACTCCTACATGTTCTCAATATGCTATTGAAGCAATAAAAATGCATGGAGTCGTAAAAGGTTGTTGGTTCGCGGCGAAACGTCTATTAAGATGTCACCCTTTAAACAACGGTGGTTTTGACCCCGTTCCGCCAACCAAGCATAACGACAGAGATAATTAACGATGGATTCCCAACGCAATATTCTGTTAATTGCCCTACTGTTTGTCTCCTTCCTACTGTACCAACAGTGGAATATGGACAACAGCCCACAGCCGCAAGGCCAGGGTACAGAGCAACAAGTTAACAATAGTGGTGATGTCCCTTCACATTCAGGTGATGGTCAACCAATTCCTGATCAAGAAACAACATCTAAAGACTTAATCACTATCAATACCGATGTACTGGCTCTTTCTGTCGATACGCTAGGTGGTGATGTTATTGAAGCTAAATTATTAGCTTACAATAACGAATTAGATTCAGCTGACCCATTCATTCTTCTTAAGGACGAACCTGGTCTTAGCTACATCGCGCAATCAGGTCTCATCGGTGCTAATGGTATTGATTCGGCTAACGGTCGTGCACAATTAGCTGTAACAGCAAAAGATTTTACGCTGGCTGATGGTCAAGACGAACTACGTGTACCAATGACATACGTAAAAGATGGCATTACATACACCAAAACATTCGTACTTAAACGCAACAGCTATGCCGTTGATGTTGAATACACCATTGATAACCAATCTGCTTCTGCAGCAAGTGTACAAATGTATGCGCAACTTCGTCAGAACCTGATGGACGATGGTGGTAGCCTTACGATGCCAACGTACCGTGGTGGCGCATATTCAACTGATACAACTAACTATAAGAAGTACAGCTTCGATGACATGCAGGATAAAAGCCTGAACATGACAACGACGAACGGCTGGGCAGCAATGCTGCAACACTACTTCGTATCAGCTTGGATTCCACGTTCAGAAGAAGCATCAAACCTATTTACTCGTGCTAGCAATGGCCTGGGTTACATCGGCGTGCGTCTTCCAACCACAACAATTGCAGCTGGCACAGAGCAAACCCTTACAGCAACACTTTGGGTTGGCCCTAAGCTACAAAAAGAAATGGAAGCAACTGCAGCGAACCTAAACCTAACGGTTGATTACGGTTGGTTATGGTTTATCGCAAGCCCGTTACATAAACTACTGTCGTTCATTCAGAGCATCGTAGGTAACTGGGGTATCGCGATCATGATGCTTACTTTCATCGTTCGTGGTGCGATGTACCCGCTGACTAAAGCGCAGTACACCTCAATGGCTAAAATGCGCATGCTTCAGCCTAAGCTGACTGCAATGCGTGAGCGTCTAGGCGATGACCGCCAGCGCATGAGCCAAGAAATGATGGAACTGTACAAAAAAGAGAAAGTGAACCCACTGGGTGGCTGTCTTCCAATTGTATTGCAGATGCCAATTTTCATTGCATTGTACTGGTCACTGATGGAATCAGTTGAACTGCGTCACTCACCGTTCTTCGGTTGGATTCACGACTTGTCAGCACAAGACCCGTACTACATCCTGCCATTGCTAATGGGTGTGTCGATGTTCATGATTCAGAAAATGAGCCCGACAACTGTAACGGATCCTATGCAGCAGAAGATCATGACATTTATGCCTGTTATGTTCACATTCTTCTTCCTATTTTTCCCATCCGGTCTCGTTCTATACTGGTTAGTATCGAACGTAGTTACCTTGCTTCAGCAAACGTTAATTTATCGTTCTCTGGAAAAGAAAGGTCTACACACTAAATAGCATGACCAGCTAAGTTATCGAAAGGCGGCCTAAGGGTCGCCTTTTTTATTGGGCCATTGGTCATAATCCCCCCTTTCCATCTATATTCAAAGCTATTGCCATTATGCGGTGAGTCAGCAATTACTGGGCTTTCCTACCGACTCTGTTTACAATTGCTGCGAATTTTTTAAGCTAAGCCAAAGATATGAACGAACATACTGATACCATAGTTGCTCAAGCTACACCTCCTGGTCGAGGTGGTGTAGGCATCATTCGCGTTTCAGGTCCCAAGGCTAAAGAGGTTGCTCTTGCTGTTGCTGGTCGTGAATTAAAAACCCGTTACGCCGAATATCTCCCTTTTAAAAATGAAGATGGCAGCGCTCTGGATCAGGGCATCGCACTCTTTTTTAAAGGTCCTAACTCCTTCACAGGTGAAGATGTTCTTGAATTACAAGGACACGGAGGCCCTGTACTGATGGATATGATGATTCGTCGTATCCTAAAACTTGATGGCATTCGGCCTGCACGCCCAGGTGAGTTCTCTGAACGCGCCTTCATGAACGATAAGCTTGATTTAACCCAAGCAGAGGCTATTGCAGACTTAATTGATGCCAGTTCAGAAGAAGCGGCTAAAAGTGCCTTCAAATCTCTTCAAGGGGCATTTTCAACCAAAGTGAATGAATTGGTGGAAGCCGTTATTCACCTACGTATTTATGTTGAAGCTGCGATCGACTTTCCAGAAGAAGAAATCGACTTCTTATCAGATGGAAAAGTGAGTAATGACTTACACGGCATCATTGATAACCTCGAAGCTGTACGCCGTGAAGCTAACCAAGGTTCAATTATTCGCGAAGGGATGAAAGTGGTTATTGCTGGTCGCCCTAATGCAGGTAAGTCGAGCTTACTAAATGCGTTATCAGGTAAAGATTCCGCGATTGTTACCGCTATTGCCGGCACAACACGTGATGTGCTACGTGAACACATCCACATCGATGGTATGCCATTGCACATCATCGATACCGCTGGTTTACGGGAAGCATCTGATGAAGTAGAACGCATTGGTATTGAACGAGCTTGGGAAGAAATTCAACAAGCTGATCGCGTATTGTTCATGGTTGATGGCACCACAACCAACGACACCGACCCGAAAGATATCTGGCCAGATTTTATTGAACGCCTACCAGAAAACATGGGCTTAACCGTTATTCGCAATAAAGTGGAATTAACGGGTGAAGATGCAGGGATTTGCCATGTCAACAACCCTACTCTTGTTCGTCTATCTGCCCGTACAGGTGAAGGCGTTGATAGCCTACGTGAACATTTAAAAGAATGTATGGGCTTCTCAGGTACAACGGAAGGGGGCTTTATGGCACGTCGTCGTCACCTCGAAGCACTGGAACAAGCCGCTCAACACTTAGAAATAGGTAAAGAACAGCTAGAAGGTTTTATGGCTGGCGAAATACTGGCAGAAGAACTTCGTCTTGCTCAGCAACATTTAAGTGAGATCACCGGTGAGTTCACCTCTGATGATCTTCTAGGAAGGATCTTTACTTCTTTCTGTATTGGTAAGTAATTCGATCATGCTCTGATCATATCCATAGGGTATTTATTGCCCTGTGGATGCTTTTCTCCATACGTTTATTCTCTCAATTCCCTACATTTAGTCTCTTTTATCTCCCTCACTAAACAGTACAATCAAGGTCATTATCTCCAATACTGAGGACAGTATGAGCAATATAACCTTAATCACAGGCAGCACCTTAGGTGGCGCTGAGTACGTCGCTGACCATTTATCAGAACTATTAGAGCAAGATGGTCATAGTACTGAAGTCGTTAATCACGCTAATTTGAGTGAACTCAACACCGATTCAATCTGGTTACTCGTCTGTTCAACACATGGCGCGGGTGATTTCCCAGACAATATTCAGCCCTTTATTAATCAACTTACAGCGCAAAAGCCAGACTTATCAGCCCTGAAATATGGCGTAATAGGCTTGGGGGATAGTAGCTACGATACGTTCTGTGCAGCGGGAATTAACATCGATAATTTACTTAATTCTCTCCATGCAATGAAGCTTGGTGAGCGATTAGACATCGATATCTCACAACACTCTGTTCCTGAAGATGCCGCTGAAAGTTGGTTCGTTGAGTGGAAAAAACACCTTTGTAGTAAAAATTAGCTTCAAAACTACCCAATATTTAGGCTAATTTTAAACTATTTTCTGTGGATAACTATAGATCTAAACGGTGATCAACCCATAGTTATCCATTGAATAACTTTATCCACATTCTACCCCTGTGTATAAGTGGCCATTTTGATCCCAGCTAATCCTTATGATGATCAAAGCTACTCCACAACAAATGATCTACAGTAACATCATGATCAGTAGGATCATTTATCGGTTATCCACACGATCGGGCGATCCTAATAATAGATCTAATAGAAGATCTCTAAATAAGATCTTATATATAATAAGCAAACCACTTTTTGCTGATCAAATGATCTTCACTAAAGATTCTTTCTTCATCAGAAAAAGGATAGAATAATCTCCCTTTTGCTCGTAGTAACTCACTGGCTCTTTGATTACCTGAGGTCGTTTCATGTTTTACCAGGAAAATTTTGATGTCATCGTTGTTGGTGGGGGTCATGCCGGCACTGAAGCCGCATTGGCCGCAGCCAGAATGGGACAAAAAACCTTACTTTTGACACATAACATCGACACGTTAGGTCAAATGTCTTGTAACCCAGCAATTGGCGGGATCGGGAAAGGACACCTGGTTAAAGAAGTGGATGCCCTTGGCGGTTTGATGGCTAAAGCCACCGACAAAGGTGGGATCCAATTTAGAACGTTAAATTCGTCAAAAGGTCCAGCAGTTCGTGCCACACGTGCACAAGCAGACCGTGCACTTTACAAAGCCGCTGTACGTGAAGCACTTGAAAATCAACCAAATTTAATGCTTTTCCAACAAGCTGTTGATGATTTGATCGTTGAGAATGATCGTGTTATCGGTGTCGTTACTGAAATGGGATTAAAATTTCGGGCTACGTCGGTTGTATTAACCGTGGGTACATTCCTTGGTGGTAAGATCCACATTGGATTAGAAAATTACAGCGGCGGTCGTGCAGGTGATCCACCTTCGATCGCACTGGCATCACGTCTGCGTGAGTTACCTTTTCGTGTTGATCGTTTAAAAACAGGCACGCCACCACGCATTGATGCTCGAACGGTCGACTTTAGCCGTCTTCAAGCGCAACATGGTGATAATCCAATCCCGACGTTTTCGTTTATGGGCAAAACGTCGGATCATCCACGTCAGATCCCATGTTATATCACCTACACAAACGAAAAAACGCACGATGTTATTCGCAATAATCTAGATCGTAGCCCAATGTATTCTGGGGTGATTGAAGGTATTGGCCCGCGTTACTGCCCGTCAATTGAAGATAAAGTCATGCGTTTTGCTGACAAAAATAGTCATCAAATCTTCATTGAACCAGAAGGGTTAACGACTCACGAATTATATCCAAACGGTATTTCAACCAGTTTACCGTTTGATGTTCAGATACAAATTGTGCGTTCAATGGATGGTTTTGAAAATGCTGCCATCATGCGTCCTGGTTATGCGATTGAATATGATTTCTTTGATCCTCGTGATTTAAAGCAAACATTTGAAACTAAGTTTATCGACGGTTTATTCTTTGCTGGTCAAATAAATGGTACAACTGGCTACGAAGAAGCGGCTGCACAAGGTTTACTTGCAGGTATGAATGCTGCCCTTCAGTCGCAAGGCAAAGAAGGTTGGTGTCCTCGTCGTGATCAGGCCTACATGGGTGTATTGATTGATGACTTGTCTACCATGGGTACCAAAGAACCGTACCGTATGTTTACATCTCGCGCGGAATACCGTTTGTTGCTGCGTGAAGACAATGCTGATTTACGTTTAACTGAAATCGGTCGTGAATTTGGTTTAGTGGATGATGATCGTTGGGCTCGATTTAACCAAAAAGTTGAGAATATCGAACAAGAACGTCAGCGTTTAAAAGATATTTGGATCAACCCAAACTCAGATCATGTCGATGAAATCAATAAGATCCTTAAGACACCGATCGCACGAGAAGCCAATGGCGAAGATCTTTTACGTCGCCCTGAGATAACGTATAAATTATTAACGCAACTTGAAGACTTTTCACCTGCTCATATTGATACACAAGCCAGTGAGCAAGTTGAAACTCAGGTGAAATATCAGGGTTACATTGATCGCCAGAAAGACGAAGTTGAAAAGTCACTGCGTCATGAAACTACAAAATTACCCTTCGATTTGGAATACAGCATCGTCAAAGGCTTATCAAATGAAGTCATTACAAAATTAAACGATGCAAAACCAGAAACAATTGGCATGGCTTCTCGTATTTCAGGTATTACCCCTGCGGCAATCTCTTTGCTACTGGTCTACTTGAAAAAGCACGGTATGCTGAAAAAAGGCGAATAGGAATTATCAATGAAACAACGTTTAGTGCAGTTAATCGCACAAACTGAATTGCAAGTCACAGAACAACAAGTTCAACAGCTTGTAGGTTATGTAGAACTGCTGCATAAATGGAATAAAGCGTACAATCTAACATCAGTACGCGATCCTAATGAGATGTTAGTGAAACATATCATGGATAGTATTGTGGTAAGTGCTCACCTTCAGGGGGAGAACTTCATTGATGTTGGTACGGGACCTGGTTTACCGGGTATTCCGTTAGCGATTATGTGTCCAGAGAAAAACTTTACGCTGCTTGATAGCCTAGGTAAGCGTATTCGTTTTATCAAACAAGTGGTGCATGAGCTGAAAATTGCCAATGTAACCCCAGTGCAAAGCCGTGTTGAAGAGTTTCAACCAGAACAAGGTTTTGATGGGGTGATCAGCCGCGCATTTGCATCAATGAATGATATGGTATCTTGGTGTCACCATTTACCAGCGGAAAATGGACATTTTCTGGCTTTAAAAGGTCAATTTAGTGAACAGGAAGTGGCAGAGTTACCTGAGTGGTGTTCTGTGACTGAAGTCAAATCTTTGCAAATCCCTGAGTTAGAAGGGGAGCGTCATTTAGTAATCTTGACTGCAAAAGAATAAAGGATGAGGTTTTTTCGTGGGAAAAGTCATTGCTATAGCAAATCAGAAAGGAGGCGTGGGTAAAACCACGACTTGCGTTAATTTAGCCGCGTCATTAGCGGCAACGCAACGAAAAGTCTTAGTTATAGATTTAGATCCGCAAGGTAACGCAACGATGGCGAGTGGCGTTGATAAATACCAAGTGGATGCAACAGCATATGAACTTTTAGTCGAAGAAACGCCATTCAATGATGTAGTCATTACAGACACCACTGGGGGCTATCATTTGATAGCTGCCAATGGTGATGTAACCGCTGCTGAAATTAAGTTGATGGAAGTATTTGCACGTGAAGTCCGTTTGCGTAATGCTTTAGAGGTAGTTCGTGATAACTATGATTTCATATTTATTGATTGCCCTCCTGCCCTTAATCTCCTTACAATCAACGCTATGACTGCTGCTGATTCTGTTTTAGTGCCTATGCAATGTGAATATTTTGCGCTGGAAGGTTTAACAGCACTAATGGATACCATCAGTAAATTGACTGCCGTTGTGAATGCAGATCTTAAAATTGAAGGTTTGTTGAGGACAATGTTTGATCCTCGAAATAGACTATCAAACGAAGTATCCCAGCAGCTTAAAAAGCATTTTGGTGATAAAGTGTATCGTACTGTTATTCCTCGTAATGTACGTCTTGCTGAAGCACCAAGCCATGGTCGCCCTGCAATGTATTACGATAAATATTCAAGTGGTGCAAAAGCCTATTTAGCCCTCGCTGGTGAAATGATTCGCCGTGATGAATTGGCTCATAGCGCAGATGCTATCAACGCATAAGGGTTGATCATGAACATGAGTAAACGGGGTCTAGGAAAAGGCCTTGATGCATTGTTAGCAACAAGTTCTGTTGCGCAAGCAAAGCAGCAAAGTGCGGAAAAAGCACAATCATTATCAGCAGATGGTACGTTAAGAGAACTGCCTATTCATCTGCTTCAGCCTGGTCAATACCAACCGCGTAAAGATATGTCGGATGAAGCACTTGCAGAGTTAAGTGATTCTATTCGTGCGCAAGGTATTATCCAGCCTATTGTTGTGCGTAGATTAGCATCTCAACAGTATGAAATTATCGCAGGTGAGCGACGTTGGCGAGCAGCTCGTCAAGCTGGGCTTCAGAATATCCCTTGTATTATTAAGGATGTTAACGACCGCGCAGTGATTGCGATAGCATTGATTGAGAATATTCAACGTGAAGATCTTAATTCGATTGAAGAAGCGCAAGCCTTCGAACGTTTACAGAGTGAGTTTTCTCTGACCCATCAACAAATCGCGGAAGCGGTGGGTAAGTCTCGTGCTGCGGTGTCTAACTTGCTACGTTTGAATCAGTTAGAAGCCCCCGTAAAGCGTATGCTTGAACGGCGTCAGCTTGATATGGGACATGCACGTGCCCTTCTTAGTTTGGACGCTGATATGCAATTAGAAGCTGCAGAAACCGTCGTGACTAAAATGCTGAATGTACGTGACACTGAAAAGTTAGTAAAAAAACTGCTTAACCCTGTTAGTGAACGTGTTAGCCCTGTTGAGAATTTAGAGGTTAAAGCACTAGAAAATAGTTTAAGCGAACGATTGGGTACCCAGGTAGCAATTAACCATCAAAAGAATGGTAAAGGAAAAATTGTTATCAGTTTTGATGAAGCGCACAAGTTTAAGCAACTTATTGCAATTTTTGGTCAGGAATTGTGATCGAGAACGTGTCTATTTTGTTGCAAGTTTTACAACGGTGTGATCAAGTTATTGTGTTGTAAAATCTTACTCTTTTTTTTGCTGCTATTAGATTGCATTCAATCTAATGAGCCGTATAATTTTCGCAGTTTTCCCAGCACGACGATTGTGTAGTGGAATGGACTCGAGGAACGAATACATGGTATCGGCGCTAGTTAGACCAGGACGCCAATTGGCGAAGCGGTTACTGTTACTGCAAGCTGGCGTCGTTTTAACAACGGCATTAATGGCAGTATTTGCTGTCAGTGTTGACTGGGGAATCTCGGCATTAATCGGTGGTGGCATCTTTGTGATTGCCAATACTGTTTTTGCCACGTGTGCATTTCTGTTTAGTGGGGCTAGTAAGGCTCGATTAGTGATGGCATCATTTTTTGGTGGTGAAGCGCTTAAAATTCTCATTACAGTTATCTTATTTGCCATTGTTTACCTGTATATCGAGGTGGAACTTGTTCCCCTCAAACTGACCTATTTGCTGGTACTTGGTATTAATATCTTTGGACCAGTTTTATTCATGAACAACAACAAATAGGATGAGTTATGTCTGCGCCAGGTGAAGCGCTAACATCGTCAAGTTACATTACTCACCACCTGACAAATTTGACAGTGGGTGATGGTGGCTTCTGGACGGTACATATAGATAGCTTATTTTTCTCTGTATTGACTGGTCTTGCCTTTATATTGGTATTCCATTCCGTAGCGAAAAAGGCGACATCAGGAGTTCCTAGTAAGCTACAGTGTTTTGTGGAAATGTTGGTTGAATTCGTTGATAACAGCGTTAAAGAAACCTTTCATGGTCGCAACCCATTGATAGCTCCGTTGGGATTAACGATTTTCTGTTGGATTATGTTAATGAACATTATGGATTTAATTCCAATTGATTTCATTCCGTATGCCGCAGAACATGCTTTAGGTATTCCTTATCTAAAGGTCGTACCAACTGCTGATGTTAATATCACCATGGCAATGGCACTGGGTGTATTTGCTTTAATGCTTTATTACAGTGTTAAAGTGAAAGGTCTTGGTGGTTTTGCTAAAGAACTGGCTTTACATCCGTTCAATCACCCAATTATGATTCCGTTTAACTTGCTGCTTGAAGTGGTATCGCTACTTGCGAAGCCTATTTCGTTAGGTATGCGTTTATTCGGTAACATGTTTGCAGGTGAGGTGGTATTTATCCTTATCGCGGCACTTATGCCGTGGTGGGCACAATGGTTAGGTTCAGTACCGTGGGCTATTTTCCACATTCTGATTATTACGATTCAATCTTTCGTGTTTATGATGTTGACTATCGTGTATCTTTCACAAGCACATGAAGACAATCATTAGCAATTATTTTTGCAACACTTTTAATTTTTTACTGGCATTTTAGCCGACAACTATAAACTGGAGATAGTGATGGAAACTTTACTAAGCTTTTCTGCAATTGCCGTGGGCATCATTGTAGGCCTTGCTTCCCTTGGTACAGCGATCGGTTTCGCTCTTCTTGGTGGTAAATTCCTTGAATCGGCTGCACGTCAACCTGAAATGGCGCCAATGCTACAAGTTAAGATGTTCATCATTGCTGGTCTGCTTGATGCGGTTCCAATGATCGGTATCGTAATCGCTCTACTATTCACATTTGCAAACCCATTTGTTGCCCAGCTAGCTGGTTAATCAATAGCTGTTTTAACCTTGTGGTTTATGACAGTGGTAAATGGATCCATAGCAACCCTTTTTAAGGAGATGCGTTGTGAATATGAATGCAACTTTGCTGGGTCAGGCTATCGCTTTTTTCTTCTTTGTTACGTTCTGCATGAAATATGTATGGCCACCATTGATGGAAGCGATTGAAGAACGTCAGGCAAAAATTGCCGACGGTTTGGTTGCAGCAGATCGCGCAGCCAAAGACCTGAATCTAGCGCAAGCCAATGCTTCTGAACAATTGAAAGAAGCAAAACACGCTGCAAGCGAGCTTATTGAGCAAGCGAACAAGCGTAGAGCGCAAATTGTTGATGAAGCGAAAGCTGAAGCACAGGCTGAGCGTGAGAAAATTCTTGCGCAGGGTTTGGCAGAAATCGAGTCAGAGCGCAATCGTGCTCGTGATGAGTTAAGAAAACAAGTTGCAACTCTAGCTGTGATTGGCGCTGAGAAGATTCTTGAACGTTCTATTGATAAAGACGTTCATGCAGAACTTCTCAACAAAGTCACTGCGGAACTGTAATTAAAGGGGCAAGCACATGTCGGATATGACTACCATCGCACGCCCCTACGCTAAAGCAGCATTTGATTTTGCGGTTGAGAATGGTGAGCTAGCCCAATGGGCTGAAATGCTAACTTTTGCAAGTGAAGTAGTAAAAAACGAAGCAATGCAAGACATCTTGCGTAGTGGTTTTTCTGCTGACAAGCTAACTGAAATTATTGTTTCAGTATGCGATGAGCAACTCAACGAGTTCGGTCAAAACTTATTAAAAGTGATGGCTGAAAATGGACGCCTAACAATGGTTCCTGCTGTGAGTGACGAGTTCTTGTTCTTAAAAAATGAACATGAAAAAACTATTGAAGCCGACGTGATTTCTGCGGTGGTTTTAGAGGATAGTCAACTTGTTGCGATCAGTCAGAAGCTAGAACAGCGTCTTGAACGTAAAGTTAAGCTGAATTGCAGTGTAGACGAGACCCTGATCGCTGGGGTTGTAATTAGAGCTGGAGACTTAGTCATCGATAACTCAGTACGCGGTAAATTAAACCGTCTGAGCGATACTTTGCAGTCTTGATTTAGGGAATTGGAGCATGCAACTTAATTCCACGGAAATTAGCGCACTGATCAAGCAACGTATTGAAAAATTCAATGTTGTTAGTGAAGCGCGTAACGAAGGTACTATCGTTTCGGTAAGTGACGGTATCATTCGTATCCATGGCCTTGCTGATGTAATGCAAGGTGAAATGATTGAATTACCTGGTGGTCGTTTTGCACTGGCACTTAACCTTGAGCGTGACTCGGTTGGTGCTGTTGTAATGGGTCCATATGCTAACCTTCAGGAAGGCATGAAAGTAACAGGTACTGGTCGTATTCTTGAAGTACCAGTTGGTCCGGCACTACTTGGCCGTGTGGTGAACACGCTAGGTGAGCCGATCGATGGCAAGGGTCCAATTGAAACAGAGACATTTTCTCCTGTTGAAGTAATCGCCCCGGGTGTAATCGAGCGTAAGTCAGTTGATCAGCCGGTTCAGACGGGCTACAAAGCTGTCGATTCGATGATCCCTATCGGTCGTGGTCAGCGTGAGTTGATCATCGGTGACCGTCAGACGGGTAAAACGGCAATGGCTATCGATGCCATTATCAACCAGAAACAATCTGGTATTTATTCTGTTTACGTTGCTATTGGTCAGAAAGCTTCAACTATCGCGAACGTTGTGCGTAAGCTAGAAGAGCACGGCGCATTGGATAACACCATTGTGGTTGTAGCATCAGCATCTGAAGCTGCGGCACTGCAATACCTTGCGCCATACTCAGGTTGTGCAATGGGTGAATACTTCCGTGATCGCGGTGAAGATGCACTGATTGTATACGATGATTTGTCAAAGCAAGCTGTTGCTTACCGTCAAATTTCACTATTGCTTAAGCGTCCGCCGGGTCGTGAAGCATTCCCTGGTGACGTTTTCTATTTACACTCGCGTCTTCTAGAGCGTGCATCTCGTGTAAGCGAGAATTATGTAGAAAAGTTCACTAATGGTGAAGTTAAAGGTAAGACTGGTTCCCTAACGGCGCTTCCGATTATCGAAACGCAAGCGGGGGATGTATCAGCATTCGTACCGACTAACGTTATTTCCATCACTGATGGTCAGATCTTCCTGCAAACAGAATTGTTCAACGCTGGTATTCGCCCTGCGGTTGATCCGGGTATTTCTGTTTCGCGTGTAGGTGGTTCTGCTCAAACTAAGATCATTAAGAAACTGTCAGGTGGTATTCGTACTGCACTTGCACAGTATCGTGAACTAGCGGCTTTCGCCCAGTTCTCGTCTGACCTTGATGAAGCAACGAAGAAACAGCTTGATCACGGTCAGAAAGTGACTGAGTTGATGAAGCAGAAGCAGTATGCGCCGATGTCTGTATTTGAGCAGGCGGTTGTTATCTTCTCTGCTGAAAGAGGCTATTTGGTTGATGTTGAGCTTGCTAAGCTTGCTGATTTCGAAGCTGCGTTGCTTTCATATGCCAAAGGTCAATCTGCTGAGCTAGTGTCTCAGATTGATGAAACGGGTGCCTGGAACAGTGAAATTGAAGCTCAGTTTGTAAAACTGGTTGAAGATTTCAAAGCTACCCAAACTTGGTAATTGGTTGGTGATCGCTTGCGATCACCTACTAACGGAGAGTAACGATGGCCAGCGCAAAAGAGATTCGTAATAAGATCGGCAGTGTACAAAATACACAAAAGATCACAAAAGCGATGGAAATGGTTGCCGCATCGAAAATGCGTAAAACGCAAGATGCGATGGAATCATCTCGTCCATACGCAGAAACTATGCGCAAAGTGATCGGTCATATCGCCCTTGGTAACCTTGAGTATAAGCATCCTTATCTTGAGGTACGTGAAGCTAAGCGTGTAGGTTATATTATTGTTTCTTCTGACCGTGGTTTGTGTGGTGGTTTGAACATTAACTTGTTCAAATCAGTGATGACAGACATTAAAGGTTGGGCAGATCAAGGTGCTGACGTTGAGATGGCACTTGTTGGTGCTAAAGCGACAGCATTCTTTAATAGCTACGGCGGTAACGTGGTTGCTCAGGTTTCTGGTTTGGGTGATAGCCCAACCGTTAACGAGTTAATCGGCACCGTTGGGGTGATGTTGAAGAAGTATAATGAAGGCCTATTGGATCGCTTGTATCTGGTATACAACCAGTTTGTTAATACCATGATTCAGGAACCAGTGATTGATCAATTGCTACCTTTGCCTAAATCAAAAGACGAAGAAATGCAGCGTAATCATTCTTGGGACTATATTTATGAGCCCGAGCCTAAACCCCTGTTAGATACATTGTTGGTTCGCTACGTCGAATCACAAGTGTATCAAGGGGTAGTTGAGAACCTTGCTTGTGAGCAAGCGGCTCGAATGGTTGCGATGAAATCTGCAACAGATAACGCCGGAGATATTATTAACGATCTACAGCTTGTGTATAACAAAGCCCGTCAGGCGGCGATTACCCAAGAACTGTCAGAAATCGTTTCTGGTGCGTCTGCTGTTTAAGGCAAAGAATTAATAAGTTTAGAGGATTAACGATGGCTACAGGTAAGATCGTACAGATCATCGGTGCAGTAGTCGACGTAGAGTTTCCGCAGGACTCTGTGCCAAAAGTATACGATGCCCTAAAGGTTGATGCGAAAGAGAAAGGTACGTTAGTACTGGAAGTTCAGCAGCAATTAGGTGGTGGTGTTGTTCGTTGTATCGCTATGGGTACTTCTGATGGCTTACGTCGTGGTTTGTCTGTTGAAAATACAGACCGCCCAATTGAAGTACCAGTGGGTATTGCAACGCTAGGACGTATCATGAACGTTCTAGGTGAGCCGATTGATGAATGTGGTGAGATCGGTGAAGAACAGCGTTATGCTATTCACCGCGAAGCGCCAAGCTATGAAGAACAGTCTAACGAGACTTCCCTACTTGAAACTGGGGTAAAGGTTATCGACCTGATTTGTCCATTCGCTAAGGGTGGTAAAATTGGTTTGTTCGGTGGTGCGGGTGTCGGTAAGACTGTCAATATGATGGAACTTATCAATAACATTGCACTTCAACACTCTGGTTTGTCTGTATTTGCAGGTGTGGGTGAACGTACTCGTGAGGGTAACGACTTCTACTTCGAAATGCAGGAAGCGGGTGTTGTTAACCTTGAAAATCCATCGGAATCAAAAGTTGCGATGGTTTATGGTCAGATGAACGAGCCTCCTGGTAACCGTTTACGAGTTGCTTTGACGGGTCTAACCATGGCAGAGCGTTTCCGTGACGAAGGTCGTGACGTACTACTATTCATCGATAACATCTATCGTTATACCCTTGCGGGTACTGAGGTGTCGGCTCTACTTGGTCGTATGCCATCAGCGGTAGGTTACCAGCCAACATTGGCTGAAGAGATGGGCGTACTTCAGGAACGTATCACGTCAACGAAGAGTGGCTCTATCACGTCGGTTCAAGCGGTATACGTACCAGCGGATGACTTGACGGATCCATCACCAGCAACAACGTTTGCACACTTAGATGCAACGGTTGTACTTTCGCGTCAAATTGCTTCTTTGGGTCTATACCCAGCGATCGATCCATTGGATTCTACATCTCGTATGCTAGACCCGTTGGTTGTTGGTCAAGAGCACTATGACATTGCACGTGGTGTTCAAAGCCTTCTACAGCGTTATAAAGAGCTGAAAGACATCATTGCAATTCTAGGTATGGACGAGCTGTCAGAAAATGATAAGCAAGCTGTATCTCGTGCGCGTAAGATTGAGCGTTTCCTAACTCAGCCTTACCACGTTGCTGAAGTCTTTACTGGTGACCCTGGTATCTACGTAGCGCTTAAAGATACGTTACGTAGCTTCAAAGGTCTTCTTGCTGGCGAATACGACGACATCCCAGAACAGGCATTTATGTACTGTGGCGCGATCGAAGACGTATTGGAAAAAGCTAAGAAGCTTTAAGCTCACTAGGAGGCGATATGGCAGCGATAACCTTCCATCTTGACGTAGTAAGTGCTGAGAAGAAATTATTCTCAGGTCGTGCTGAAAGCGTTCAGGTGAGTGGTAGCGAAGGTGAACTGGGTATTCACGCAGGACACACCCCGCTGCTGACCGCTATTACGCCAGGTATGGTTCGAATCATTAAGCAGCACGGCGAGGAAGAGATTATTTATCTTTCTGGTGGCATGCTTGAAGTGCAGCCAAGTACAGTTACTGTACTGGCTGATACCGCAATTCGTGGTGAAGATTTGGATGCAGCCAAGGCAGCAGAAGCGAAACGTCAAGCTGAGGAGCAAATCCAGAACCAGCATGGCGATATCGACTTTGCCCAAGCGGCCAGTGATTTGGCTAAAGCGATTGCTCAGTTACGTGTTATTGAATTGACAAAAAAATCGCGTTAATCAGACGTATGACGCAAAAAGCGACCTTAGGGTCGCTTTTTTTATATCTAAGATTTACCTCGCGGGCACTTTTTTGGCCAACTCTTTGAGCCTATAGGGTGTTATATGCGTCAAAATACCGTTAATACTTAGAGGAAATTAAGGCGTTACTCTTAAATCTCATCAATTAGAGCGCTACAATGCGTGCAGTTTCGATTTCATATATGCATCAAAAAGGATAACCATCATGAGCTTTAGCGCTGTGATTCTAGCTGCGGGAAAAGGCACCCGCATGTATTCAAACTTGCCTAAAGTACTTCACACGCTTGCCGGTAAGCCGATGGCTAAGCACGTCATTGACACTTGTGGTGATCTTGGTGCAAGCCATATCCATTTAGTGTATGGCCATGGCGGCGATACGATGCAGCAAGTGCTGGCTGATGAGCCTGTAAGCTGGATACTGCAAGCTGAACAACTCGGTACTGGTCACGCGGTTAATCAAGCCTCTCCTGGTTTAGCTGATAATGAAAAAGTGCTGATCCTATACGGTGACGTACCATTGATTAGCGGTGAGACATTAACTAACTTACTTGATGCTCAGCCTGATGGCGGTATTGCGCTGCTGACTGTCGTACTTGATAACCCGGTAGGTTATGGGCGTATTGTGCGCCGTAATGGCCCGGTTGTGGCGATTGTTGAACAGAAAGATGCCAGTGAAGAGCAAAAGCTGATCAAAGAGATTAATACTGGTGTGATGGTCGCAAATGGTGGCGATCTGAAGCGTTGGTTAGGTCAGCTGAAAAATGAAAACTCACAAGGTGAGTACTACCTAACGGATATTATTGCGATAGCGCATGATGAAGGCCGTGCTGTTGAAGCTGTTCATCCGGTTAATCCAATTGAAGTTGAAGGTGTTAATAACCGCATTCAATTGGCACGACTAGAGCGCGCATATCAAGCTATGCAAGCTGAACGTCTATTAGAGCAAGGCGTAATGCTACGCGATCCGTCACGTTTTGATCTTCGTGGTAAGTTGCAATGTGGTACGGATGTTGAGATTGACGTTAACGTGATCATCGAAGGTAACGTTTCAATCGGTAACAATGTACTTATTGGTGCGGGCTGTGTGCTGAAAGACTGTGAGATTGATGATAACAGTGTTATTCGACCTTACAGTGTGATTGAAGGTGCAACTGTCGGTGAAGATTGTACTGTAGGTCCATTTACTCGCTTGCGTCCAGGGGCTGAGCTGGTGGGTGACTCTCACGTGGGTAATTTCGTTGAAATGAAAAAATCACGTCTTGGGCGTGGCTCTAAAGCGAATCATCTAACGTATTTAGGTGATGCTGATATTGGTGATCGAGTGAATATCGGCGCTGGTACCATTACCTGTAATTATGATGGTGTGAATAAGTTTAAGACCGAAATTGGCGATGATGTCTTTGTTGGCTCTGATACCCAATTAATCGCTCCTGTTAAAATTGCCAAAGGAGCTACTATTGGAGCTGGCGCAACGATTAACCGTGATATTGGCGAAGGTGAGTTAGTCATTACTCGCGCTCCAGCCCGTACTATCAAAGGTTGGAAACGCCCAGTAAAGCAAAAATAATGTAGTTGCTGTATCGTTAAAATGAAAAAAGGCAGATTTCTATCTGCCTTTTTTCGTCTGTTGATCCCCGTGTTTCGTGATAGTAGCCACAAAGCAGTCTCTTCTGATTAAATAAATACGGCAATATTCCTTCTTCGTATTGATCTTATTTGTTTTGTTTTGCTATCATTAAGTTTCAGTTCGAAACTTAATGCTAACGAATCAAAACATAATGTCTAAAAGAAACACTCAGCAACGTCGCCACACTATTGTGAGCTTAGTGAATGAAAAAGGTGAAGTTAGCGTTGATCAGCTCGCGACTTTCTTTGCTACTTCAGAAGTTACCATCCGTAAAGACCTTACCGCATTAGAAACTAATGGCTTATTGCTACGCCGCTATGGTGGTGCTATTGCGATGCCTTCAGAAATAGTTTCCGCCGGTGTTGAAGACAATGTTTCGGTTCGTAAGTTAGCCATTGCTAAAGCGGCCGCTTTACGTATTCGTGACCATAATCGCATCATCATCGACAGTGGTAGTACTACCGCCTCGCTCATTAGTTTATTAGGCAGCAAACAAGGCTTAATTGTGATGACGAATTCGTTGAATGTAGCGAATGCCTTAAATGAGCTTGAAAACGAACCTACATTGCTGATGACGGGAGGCACGTGGGATCCCCATTCAGAAGCTTTTCAAGGTCAAGTGGCGGAATCAGTATTGCGGTCATATGATTTTGATCAGCTATTTATTGGCGCAGATGGCATTGATATTGCTCGTGGTACGACAACGTTTAATGAATTGATTGGCTTGAGTCGAGTCATGGCAGAAGTTTCCCGTGAAGTTGTTGTAATGGTTGAATCAGACAAAATTGGTCGAAAGATTCCCAACATGGAACTGCCGTGGATCAATATCAGTACGCTGGTGACTGATGATGGCTTAAGCGCTGAAGCGAAAGAACAAATAGAACATCAAGGGGTACAGGTTATCTGTGCCTCAGTTGAATAAAATTTAGGAGATAAAAATATGTGTGGAATTGTTGGTGCAGTAGCACAACGTGATGTGGCTGAAATTTTAGTGGAAGGTTTACGTCGTCTTGAATACCGTGGTTATGATTCAGCGGGTGTCGCTATTCTGGATACAGAATGTAATCTGCAACGTGTTCGTCGCTTAGGCAAAGTAAAAGAGCTGGCAGATGCTGTCGACAGCAACCCTATTATTGGTGGTACAGGTATTGCTCACACTCGTTGGGCTACACACGGTGAACCGTCAGAAGCCAATGCTCACCCACATGTTTCTGGTGATATCTCAATTGTTCACAATGGTATTATTGAAAATCATGAAGTCTTACGTGCAGTATTACAAGAACGCGGTTACGTATTTGAATCCCAAACCGATACTGAAGTGATTGCTCACCTTGTTGAGTGGGAATTACGTAGCGCGAAATCTTTACTAGAAGCAGTACAGAAAACAGCTGCTCAGTTGGAAGGCGCATACGGTACTGTTGCAATGGACCGTCGTGATCCTGAGCGTTTAGTCGTGGCACGTTCTGGTAGCCCATTGGTTATTGGTTTAGGCATTGGTGAAAATTTCTTAGCATCTGATCAATTAGCCCTATTGAATGTGACGCGTCGTTTCATGTTCTTGGAAGAAGGTGACGTAGCGGAAATCACCCGTCGTGATGTGAATATTTTTGATGTGCATGGCAACGCGGTTGAACGTGAAATCACGGAATCAAACGCAGAGCATGATGCGGGCGATAAAGGTCAATACCGTCACTTTATGCAAAAAGAGATCTTTGAACAACCAACAGCATTAATCAACACCATGGAAGGACGTATCAGCAATGACACGGTAATTGTTGAAAGTATTGGTGCTGGTGCCGCTGATATTTTACGTAACGTAGAGCACGTACAAATTGTGGCGTGTGGCACCTCGTATAATGCGGGTATGACAGCACGTTACTGGTTTGAAGCATTAGCAGGTGTTAGTTGTGACGTGGAGATTGCCTCTGAGTTCCGTTACCGCAAGTTTGTTACTCGCCCTAACAGCCTGTTGATCACTCTGTCGCAATCTGGTGAAACGGCAGATACGTTAGCTGCGCTACGCTTGGCGAAAGAAAAAGGTTACATGTCAGCTATGACAATTTGTAACGTCGCAGGCTCGTCGTTAGTACGTGAATCTGATCTGGCGTTCATGACACGTGCAGGTACTGAAATTGGTGTGGCATCAACCAAAGCCTTTACCACTCAACTTGCAACACTGTTGATGTTTGTAACGGCATTGGGTAAACAGAAAGGTGTTATTGATCCGCAAAAAGAAAAAGAGATCGTTACTTCTCTTCACCAGTTACCCACTCAAATTGAAAAGGCATTGGCGTTTGATAAGCCTATTGAGCAACTTGCAGAAGATTTCGCCGATAAGCACCATGCTTTATTTTTAGGTCGTGGCGAATTTTACCCAATCGCAATGGAAGGGTCTTTGAAATTAAAAGAGATCTCTTATATTCATGCTGAAGCGTATGCGGCGGGTGAGCTTAAACATGGTCCTTTAGCACTTATTGATGCTGATATGCCTGTGATTGTGGTTGCACCGACCAATGATTTATTAGAAAAGCTTAAATCAAATATTGAAGAAGTGCGTGCGCGTGGTGGGTTGCTGTACGTGTTTGCTGATAGTGACGCTGGTTTTGAAGAGTGTGAAGGTATGAAAATTATCACCATGCCAAAAGTGGATGAGTTCATCGCACCGATTTTTTACACGATACCGATGCAGCTATTGTCTTATCATGTTGCATTGATTAAAGGCACCGATGTTGATCAGCCTCGCAACTTAGCGAAAGCCGTTACTGTTGAGTAAAAGCACTTATCAATAAGTGTTTCACTATTGAGAAAAAGGCGCCAATTATGGCGCCTTTTGTCGTTTCTAAGCCCGTATAAATATGCTGGGTCTATTCTTTAATACATCAGTGACGCATTTATTGCGAAATGAAAATACCATAACGCATTTTTACTTTCTGCAATCCAATATAAGAATAAGTTGCTGATTTTTTAATTAAGTCTTTGATTTGTTAGGTTGGTAAATCAATCTGCAAGTTGGCTTACTACATGCAAGTGTTGTCATGGTTGCTAGGCATTCTTCATTTATTTTTGTATTGGAGGTTAGGCATGACAGATTCTAAAGCCAAGATCGCTGCGCGTATTAAAGAAGCACGAGAGTGGAAAGGGTTAACACAAGTTCATATGGCTCAACAATTACAAGTTGCTCGCCAGACGTACCTTGATCTCGAAACCGGTAAAACAGAACCCAAAGTACGTTTACTATCAGAAATTTCTGAAATAACCGAGCGTCCGTTAACGTGGTTTGTTTACGGGGATGAAGGCATTGAAATTTTAGAAAGTGAATATAAAGAAGAGATTGACCGCTTGTTGCAATATTTTAGCCGATTACCTCATTCTGCTCGTAACATTATTTTGCAGCAGAGCATTAATTTAGCAGGCTTTATGGCGGAATATACCAAGGCGCTAACTCACAAACGTAAGTAGTCTATTTTTATACAGTTACGATGAACAAGTATCTGAAGTGCATGTTATTGTGGGCGTTTGTTGGTTTTAATTGTATGGTTAGGTAGGCATGTGCGGGGTGATATCACATATTAACTGTACATAGGGTGATGATAACTCTATCAACGTCATACTGGTCTAACATGTAAGTCAATAATGCAAAGGTCGGCTGATTTATGGCGCTATTTGAACGGCCTGTTGTAATGTTTAATGGATGATACTCGGTTGGAAAACGTAAAATTACGGACAGCGACTAAAATTCGAGAAGCAAGAGAGCGAAAAGACATTACCCAAGTTGCGATGGCAAAGGCATTAGGGTTAGCTCGTCAGACGTATCTCGATCTCGAATCAGGGAAAACAGAACCTAGAATATCAACATTAGTGAGTATTGCCGATATAACAGGACGACCACTAATTTGGTTTATCTATGAAGATGAAGGACCAATATCATCTGAAGATAAAAATGACATTCAAGTGTTACTCGATCTATTTGCACAAGTGCCTCGTTCGATGCGCTCGAAGTTAATTGAGCATAATATGAGTTTTGTTTCTTGCTGGATTGATTATGTTGCCTCAGTAAAACGAAAATAAAAAAAGCAGCCAATGGGCTGCTTTTTTGTTAGCTGATGACTCGCGCTGTTATTGGGCTAGAAAAAACTTATATGCTAGGTTTTCCGTTTCATCTTTCCATTGGTAGCCTAATTCGTGTAGGTGGCTAGTAAAAGACAGCAGATCTTTGTCTTCCAATTCAAAACCACATAATACTCGACCATAATCTGCACCATGATTACGGTAATTAAATAGGCTAATATTCCAGTGTGTACCTAGCGTATTAAGAAACTTTAATAGTGCGCCAGGGTACTCTGGAAATTCAAAGCTATATAAACGTTCTTTTAGTGGCTTTGATGGACGCCCACCAATCATATAGCGCACGTGAACTTTTGCCATTTCATCATCAGATAAATCGACAACGGGGTAGCCCCCTTTTCGAAGATCGTGAATGATGCCGTCCAGCTCTTCTTGCCCTTGCATTAAGCGCACCCCCACAAAGACATTAGCCAGTGCATCGTCGTTGTAGCGATAGTTAAACTCAGTCACTACTCGGCCACCTAAAATATGGCAAAAATCAAGAAAAGCCCCAGGCCGTTCTGGCACTGTTACCGCTAAGAGACCTTCTCGTTTCTCACCTAATTCACAACGCTCTGATACATAGCGTAGACCATGAAAGTTGAGGTTAGCCCCCGATAAAATGGATGCTAGCTGCTTATCTTGTAGCTGGTGTACCTCAACGTATTTTTTGAGTCCTGCTAAAGAGAGTGCACCAGATGGTTCAGCAATGGCCCGGGTATCTTCAAAAATATCTTTAACGGCAGAGCAAATTTCATCGCTGCTAACGGTAATAACATCATCAAGATACTGCTGGCATAAACGGAATGTTTCTTCACCAATGCGTTTTACAGCGACACCGTCAGCAAACATGCCAACTTGGTCGAGTGTAACCGGACAACCCGCATCGAGCGCGGCTTTCAAGCAGGCTGAATCTTCAGCTTCCACACCGATGATTTTAATATTCGGCATTAACTGTTTAAGTAATACCGATATTCCAGCCGCTAAACCGCCGCCCCCAACAGGAACAAAAACATAATCAAGATGCCCATTTTGTTGGAGAAGTTCCATACCGATGGTGCCCTGTCCTGCAATCACTGATGGGTGATCAAAGGGTGGAATGAAGGTATAACCATATTGTTGCGCTAATTCTTCAGCGTGGGCTTTGGCTTCATCAAAATTATTGCCGTGCAAAACCACTTTGCCACCAAAGCTTCTCACCGCATCGACTTTAATCGCAGGTGTGGTCAGTGGCATAACGATGGTTGCACTAACATCAAGCTTATGGCCGGATAATGCTAACCCTTGAGCATGATTGCCCGCAGAGGCTGCAATAGCCCCCGCTTTACGTTGCGCTGGGGTTAGCTGTGACATCATGTTGTAAGCACCACGCAGTTTAAACGAGTGAACCGGCTGGCGATCTTCTCGTTTTAACTGGATGCGATTGCCGATCCTTGCTGACAATCGATCCATATCTTGGAGTGGCGTCACTTGTGCCACTTCATAGATAGGCGCACGAAGAATATTGCGAAGGTAATCGGCTCCGCTTAATAGCTCTACATCCTTGGCCTGTGTTACTTCGCTCATCGTTATTATCCTTCGAGTTTAGATTTGTCACGGATAGCACCTTGATCGGCACTGGTTGCAAGTAATGCATACGCGCGTAATGCGTAAGATACTTCACGTTGACGGTTAGCTGGCTTCCAACCTTGTTGTTCAGTCAGCGCACGGCGTTGGGCGAGCTCTGCGTCATCAACTTGTAATTCAATACCGCGGTTGGGAATATCGATATTAATGATATCGCCATTGTTCACGAGACCAATCGTACCGCCAGCGGCTGCTTCAGGTGAAACATGACCAATCGATAAACCACTTGTGCCACCAGAGAAGCGACCATCAGTAATTAAAGCACATTCTTTCCCTAAACCAATTGATTTAAGGTAAGTGGTTGGGTACAGCATTTCTTGCATCCCCGGACCACCTTTAGGCCCTTCATAACGAATAACAACCACATCGCCAGATTTCACTTTACCACCAAGAATGCCTTCAACAGCAGTATCTTGGCTTTCGAAAACTACGGCTGGTCCGCTAAAGACCAAGCTGTTTTCATCAACGCCTGCTGTTTTCACAATACAGCCTTTGATTGCGATATTGCCCGAAAGTACTGCGAGCCCGCCATCTTGGCTAAACGCATGCTCTTTACTGCGAATACAGCCATTGGCGCGATCGTCATCTAAGGTATCCCAGCGACAATTTTGTGAGAAGGCTTTGGTGGTGCGAATACCAGCAGGACCGGCACGGAAGAAATCTTTCACCGCTTGTGATTCGGTTACCGCGATATCGTATTCAGCCAGTGATTCAGCAAAGGTTTGACCAAGTATATTGTGGGTATCGGTGTGCAGCAGACCGGCGCGATCAAGTTCACCTAAAATACTGTAAACACCACCAGCGCGGTGTACATCTTCCATGTGGTATTTCGGTGTTGAGGGAGCCACTTTGCAAAGGTGTGGTATAAGACGAGACATACGATCGATGTCATCCATATCAAAATCAATGTCACCTTCTTTTGCTGCAGCTAATAGGTGCAATACGGTATTGGTTGAGCCACCCATTGCGATATCGAGCGCCATTGCATTTTCAAAGGCTTTTTTATTCGCAATATTACGCGGTAATGCGGTGTCATCATCGTTAAGGTAATAACGTTTAGTCAGATCAACGATACGTTTACCCGCATTGATGAATAGTTGTTCGCGATCGGCGTGAGTCGCCAGCATTGAACCATTACCTGGTTGGCTTAATCCTAATGCTTCTGTTAGACAGTTCATGGAGTTCGCGGTGAACATCCCTGAACATGAACCACACGTAGGACAAGCAGATCGCTCTATTTGTTCGCTTTGTTCGTCAGACACCGTAGGATCTGCACCTTGAATCATGGCATCAACAAGATCCAGCTTTAGGATCTGATCAGACAGTTTTGTTTTACCGGCTTCCATCGGTCCACCAGAAACAAAGATCACAGGAATATTGAGTCGCAGTGAGGCCATTAGCATGCCTGGGGTGATTTTGTCACAGTTAGAGATGCACACCATTGCATCGGCGCAGTGCGCATTAACCATGTATTCCACCGAATCAGCAATGAGTTCTCGCGACGGAAGAGAGTACAGCATGCCGCCATGCCCCATTGCGATACCATCATCAACGGCAATAGTATTGAACTCCTTGGCGATACCGCCTGCTTTCTCTATCTCACCCGCCACGAGTTGTCCCATGTCTTTTAAGTGAACATGGCCTGGTACAAATTGCGTAAAAGAGTTAACGACGGCAATGATCGGCTTACCGAAATCTTCATCTTTAACGCCAGTCGCACGCCATAATGCGCGGGCTCCGGCCATATTACGACCGTGGGTGGTGGTGGCTGAACGATACTTAGGCATAACAGTAAAAATCCTTTTATTGCGTTGTTCATCTTGCCGCTATAATTGGTGTGGCAAGATGAACGAATAATATGATGTACTTAATTGGTGCGCTTACTTGTCAGATTTAGGGTAAACGTAATCTAACCAGCCCCATTTATCTTCTGTTGTTCCATTAAATAGACCAAAGTAAGCCGCTTGAATTTCTTTGGTAATAGGGCCGCGTTTACCTTCACCTACCGAGATTTGGTCAACACTGCGAACTGGCACAATCTCTGCCGCAGTGCCTGTCATGAAGACTTCATCTGCGAGGTAGAGTGCTTCACGCGCGATATTTTCTTCACGAATTTCATAGCCCATCTCTTTGGCTAGCACCATGATTGAATCACGCGTGATGCCAGGTAAGATTGCACACGTTGCTGGTGGTGTAGACAATATTCCATTACGAACCACAAAAATATTCTCGCCAGCGCCTTCAGAGAGGTAACCATCAACACTCAGTGCGATGCCTTCGGCATAACCGTGGCGGCGTGCTTCACTACCGACTAATAATGATGAAAGGTAGTTACCGCCCGCTTTGGCGGCGGTTGGAATGGTATTGGGTGCTGCACGATTCCAGCTTGAAATCATGGCATCGACACCACTTTCTAATGCTTCCTCACCAAGGTATGACCCCCAAGGAAAAGCCGCGACGATAAGATCCATTTCAGTATCAACCGGTGGGCAAACCCCTAGACCGACATTACCGACATAGCCTAATGGACGAATATAAGCAGATTCTAGTTCGTTGACGCGAATCGTCTCACGACAAATTTCCATTAATTCTTCAGATGAGTATGGAATTGGGAAGCGGTAAATCTTGGCTGAATTCTTTAAGCGGTCCATGTGATCTTTATGACGGAAAACAATGGGGCCATTAGGGGTGTTATAGCAGCGAATACCTTCAAAAACCGATGTACCATAGTGCATTGCATGGGTTAAGACGTGCACATTTGCCTCTGCCCAAGGAACCATTTCACCATTAAACCAAATGTAATCTGCTGTGTTTGCCATCTCGTGTACCTTCCTTCTGTACTAATCTCGGTTTTCTAATAATGTGGTTTTGACGGTGCGTATATCCCAAAGCTTTTCTATTTGATTGATCAGCGTTGTAATCGGACGGTCACTGTCGACGATAATTTCTACACTTGCTATTTTACTCTCGTGATTCTGTGTTGCATTAACTTGTTTAATTATAAAGCCACGGTGGCGAATAACGCGTAAAACTCGCTCTAGTAATACTGGTTTATCATCCGCTTTGATATTGAGTAGGTATCTTTCCATTAGGTATTCTCCAGCATATCTTGGTTCGCAGCACCGGGTGGCACTAATGGCCATACATTTTCTTCTTCAGAGATAAGTACATGCAGCAAATAAGCGGTTTTACTTGCTAGCATTTCTTTTAACGCCGGCTCTACTTCTTCTTTCTTGGTAATTGTTTTGCCTGGAATACCAAACGCACTGGCTAATACGACAAAGTCAGGGTTGTCATCTAAGATCGTTTCACTGTGACGGCCATCAAAAAAAAGCGATTGCCATTGTCTTACCATGCCGAGGCGTTGGTTATTGATCAGCACTATTTTCACTGGGATTTGCTTACGTTTTATGGTGCCAAGTTCTTGAATATTCATCATGAATGAACCATCACCCGATATTAGGATCGATTCATCGTTTGGTCTGGCGACTTTCGCTCCTATAGCGGCGGGTAAGCCAAAGCCCATCGTACCTAGGCCGGCAGATGTGATGTAATTTTGTGGTTCTCGGGGCTGAATGTGTTGGGCTGCCCACATCTGATGTTGACCGACATCGGTCGAAATTACCGAGCTGTCGGGCATCATATCGGATAGTTTTTTCATCAGCAGTGGTGCATAAATCAGATCGCCAGGGTGGTTATAACGCCATTTGAAATCAGAACGTAATGTTTCACTGTGTTGTACCCAAGCAGAGATGTTTTGTGACAGTTCTAATTGCGGCAAGATCACATTGACATCACCGCGTAATGGCGCGTTGGCAATACGTAATTTATTAAATTCAGAGGCATCAATGTCAAGGTGAATGACTTTTGCGTGCGGTGCGAAAGTATCAAGCTTGCCGGTTACGCGATCATCAAAGCGGGCACCCACTACAATTAATAAATCAGACTCTTGAACGACTAAATTCGCCGCCTTAGTGCCATGCATACCCAGCATGCCTAAATAATGGGGGTCGTGACGCTCTACTGTGCCCAGCCCTTTCAGGGTACTGACCGATGGCATTGGATTTAGCTTTAAAAAAGTACGCACAGTGTCGGTTGCTTTTGCGATTTGAACACCACCGCCGACATATAATACTGGACGTTGGCTTGCGGCTAGAAGGCGCTGCGCTTCAGCGATAGATTCTGAGGTTGCAACAGGAATGGCAGGCTCTGCAACAAACGGCAGTAGTTCAACAGGTGCTTGGGCTAGCTGTACGTCTTTGGCAATATCAACAATAACCGGGCCAGGTCGACCTGCTTTGGCAACAATAAACGCTTCAGCTAATGTGGGGGCGAGATCATTGATGTCGGTAACAAGGTAGCTATGTTTGGTACAAGACAATGACATACCAATCACATCCATTTCTTGGAAGGCATCGGTGCCAATATGCGAGCTGGCTACCTGTCCAGTAATCGCAACCATAGGCACTGAATCAAGAAAAGCATCGGCTAATCCTGTTACCAGATTAGTGGCACCAGGACCGGATGTCGCCATGCATACAGCAACATCTTGAGTGGCTCTAGCCATACCAATCGCAGCCATTGCAGCACCCTGCTCATGACGGCAAAGAATGTGTTCGACGCCACCATCATAGAGTGCGTCATAGATTGGCATAATTGCGCCACCAGGATAACCAAATATCGTGGTTATCCCTTGTTGCTGCAGCGCGTGTACAACTAACTCTGCCCCTGTCATTGCTGCTCCTTAAAAACGTGCTTCCGCATTGCTTTTTATTGCTGATTTTGAATATTTAAAAAAGCCCCCGAACCTTTCAGTGCGGGGGCTTATGCGTTTGTTGTGTTTCTTGCTACCTAACGCCTAGCACTCCCCTCGTGGTGACATAATCACCACGATGACGATAATAATGAGTTGTAGGGCTTTGGCGTTAAATGGCATTTATTGTCTGTCCGATTTTATTGATTAATTGTCGCTCTACCTAAGTGGTAACACAGACATGACTCGCATGACAAGAAAAAACTTATGATTTCTTTGCAAACAATCTGCATAAATAGGCTTTTTGTGAAACGAAATAGAAGCGTTTCATTAACTTATTAGTATGTAATCTAAACAGGACGATTAAGAATGACTCTTGCGATTGTTCACAGCCGAGCATGTGTGGGTGTTGACGCGCCCGCCGTTACCGTTGAGGTGCATTTGAGTAACGGAATGCCTGCCTTCAATTTGGTTGGGTTGCCAGAAACCACGGTCAAAGAGGCACGAGATCGGGTTCGCAGTGCGATTGTAAATGCAAATTTTGAATTCCCTTCACGTCGACTAACCGTCAACTTAGCCCCCGCCGATTTACCCAAAGAAGGGGGGCGATTTGATTTGCCTATAGCGTTAGGTATTTTGGCTGCGTCGGGACAAATCCCGATGAATAAACTGCACGAATATGAATTTCTTGGTGAACTCGCATTATCGGGCGATTTACGTCCGGTTAAAGGGGCGTTGCCAGCAGCGTTGGCATCAACGAAGGCTGGGCGATGTTTAATTGTTCCTGATGATAATGGCGATCAAGTTGCACTTGTGGGGAAAGATAAACATCGATCTGCTGGCGATTTACTGGCTGTCTGTGGGCATTTATGTGGTCAACAACAATTGCAGTTACGTCATCGAAACGAGGCTGAAATAGCCCAAGACCGCCCTAAAAATGATCGCGATATGCAAGATATTATCGGTCAGCAACAGGGTAAGCGTGCGTTAGAGATTGCCGCGGCTGGTGGGCATAACTTATTGTTTTTAGGCCCTCCTGGTACGGGTAAAACCATGCTGGCTTCTCGCCTGTGTGATTTATTACCTGAAATGGGGCACGCAGAAGCCCTAGAAACGGCATCTGTTGCTTCATTGACTCAGCAGTCATTGCATGAAGGTAACTGGCTTAAACGGCCTTTTAGAACCCCGCATCATTCAAGTTCGATGGCGGCTTTAGTCGGGGGCGGTTCTGTGCCGAAGCCTGGTGAAATTTCCTTGGCGCATAATGGCATTCTCTTCTTAGATGAAATGCCAGAGTTTGGGCGAAAGGTCTTAGATTCACTGCGTGAGCCGTTAGAGTCTGGTGAGATTGTGATCTCTCGTGCAGCCAGTAAAACCTGTTTCCCAGCTCGCTTTCAATTGATTGGTGCCTTAAACCCTAGCCCAACAGGTTATTACGAAGGTAATCAGTCTCGGACTAACCCACAAGCGATATTACGCTACCTTAGCCGTTTATCTGGCCCGTTATTGGATCGGTTCGATATGTCGATAGAAATCCCAGGTTTACCACGTGGCACATTGGCTGAAGGGGGGGATCGGGGTGAGACCAGTGCCGTTATCCAACAACGAGTTCATCATGCAAGAAAGGTGATGTTAGCCCGTGGCGGCAAGGTCAATGCCTTATTGTCTACTCGTGAGTTAGATACGCACTGTGCGCTGGTGAAAGAGGATGCAGAATTTCTAGAAAGTGCATTACATCAACTTGGTTTATCTATTCGGGCTTATCACCGAATCATTAAAGTGGCGCGAACAATTGCCGATCTAGCGGGGAAAGACAAAATTGAGCGCGGGCACCTTGCCGAGGCATTAGGTTATCGTTCGATGGATCGATTATTAAAGCGTTTAACCGCTCAAGTGGTTTGATCAAACGGAGGTGGATGTGGCTTATGAATCAAGGACTTCGTTTAAGGTACTAAGTTGGTTTTCACTGAATACTTGGACGCCTATTCTTGTTAGTGCAGCTGCGGTTAAACCTTGCCCGGTAACCTTTGTGCCATTGAATTGCCCATCGTAAATAAAATGGCTGCCACATGAGGGGCTATTTTCTTTCAAGATCGCGAACTTGATATTATGTTGCTGGCACAGCATGACGGCTTGATGTGCGCCTTGTAAAAAGGCGTCAGTAACATCGATATTGTTCTTGGTTCTGATGGTTCCGTCTGCTTGAATTTCTGCTGGTGGTCGAGGTGTGGGTAACCCGCCAGAAACCTCTGGGCATAATACGATTAAGCGGTCTTGTTGTATCCACTGTTGTAATAAGCTATCGGTCAGCTGGTTATCTTTTCCATCATAACGCACTGGTAAGCCATATAAACAGGCGCTGATGAGGATCTTATCCATAAAAAATAATACCTAATGCGGGATAAAAAGAAGGGGCATATAAGCCCCTTTCTGTACTGCTGTGTACTTGCACGAATGTTACTTTTTAAGTAAGAAATTTACTAACTCGAAGTACTCATCAGAAGATTGTATTTTACCTGTTTGTACGAGGTATTTATTGTTAACGATAAGAGCTGGAACACCTGTTAGACCACTATCTTGGAAGCCTTTATCAAAACGATTAACCATCGAATTAACGGCAAAGCTATTGTAGGCACCATCGAAATCTTCTGCTTTAACACCTTCATCAACGAAGATTTGACGTAATTCCGCATCATTACGTGGTGGCTTTTTCATCCCATGAACGCGATTGAAAAGCACAGGTGTCATCTTGTTATCGATACCGAGAACGATAGATGTCGCGAAAGCTTTACTCATGGATTTACCCATAGAGCCACCCATGAAAGAAACATGATTTTTCTGGAATTTAGCATTATCTGGAAGCTGCTTTTTTAGTTCCTGAATCATTGGCTCAAAGCTATTACAGTGTGGGCAATAGAAAGAGAAAAATTCTGTAACGATCGGGCTGCTTGATTTAGGTAGTTCAAGTACTTTGTAGTAATCGCCTTCAGTAAACTTGGCTGCTTGAACGGAAAAAGATAATAGTGCTACGCTCGCTAGAGCCAAAAGTTTCTTCATCATGTTGCGGTGTACTCCCTGAGTTTTAAGAAATAGCCTTTAGCTACTTTCCATTGTTCTAATTATGTTGTGTTATTTTTTAGGTCATTACCACTGTGGCATTAGTTGCAGCGGCGGTTCATTTAATGTCGCGAGTTGCTCTTTAAATGATAGCACTTGTCCTTCCCAGTATTTTGCATCAGCAAACCATGGGAATGCACGGGGAAATGCAGGGTCTTGCCAGCGTTTTGCCAACCAAGCCATGTAGTGAACCATTCTAAGACCGCGTAAAGGTTCAATAAGTTGCAATTCTTTTGGATTGAAATCAGAAAATTCAGTGTAAGCTTCTAACAAGGTATCAAGTTGTGCGAGTTGCTCATTACGATCACCATTTAATAGCATCCATAAATCTTGGACTGCAGGACCATTACGCGCATCATCGAGATCGACGAATAAAGGGCCATCGCGCCATAAAATATTACCTGGGTGACAATCGCCATGTAAGCGAATGGATTGCCAATCAGAGTGCCAACGTTGGTCTAGCTCTTTAATGAGTAGATCGAGATCTGAGAAAAAAGTTTTTTTGAGGTAGTCAGGAATAAAATCGGCATTTTCTAAAATTTTACGTGGTTGATAAAGGTATTCATCAAGGCTCATTGTGGAACGATGAACAAAGTTTTTACTTTTACCTATGTTATGGATACGGCCTAGATAGCGACCCACCCACTCAAGTTGATCAATATTATCAACTTCATACTGACGACCCCCCATACTTGGAAATAAGGTAAAACGATGACCTTTAAAATGCGTTAAAGTCTCACCCGAAAATACGATAGGTGCCGCAACTGGAATTTCTTGATCTGCTAACTCGAGTGTAAAATCATGTTCTTCTTGAATCTGCTCGTTAGTCCAACGTTGTGGACGATAGAACTTTGCCACGTAGCGGGCGCCATCATCAGCTTTAAACTGATAAACCCTATTCTCATAACTGTTTAGCGCCAGTAATCCTGATTCGGCATACACACCCACACTGTCGAGCGCATCGAGTAATAAATCAGGTGTGAGGTCAGAAAAACTAAAGCTTTGTTGAGTCATTGCGGCAACATCCAGAACCAAATTAGTGATGTATCTTATACCATCATAATAAAAAAGGGCCCTGTTCTGGCCCTTTTATTGATATTACTGATTAAGTGAGACTAGCGGAGTTCACCAATAAAACGACTTTCAGTGTGCAATGTCGTTTCATTATCGCCTACACCTTTATGTAAAATAAAAGTGATATCGACAATTGGCGCTTTCATAACATATGGGTCAACGCCTAAGCTGATTGGCAAGGTATAGATTTCACCCGCAGAAACGTTTACGGTTTGAGCGCCATACCATTCAATGTCTTCTAGCCCTTCGACAGATAGTGAATAGGTGGTGTCTTGCTGGGTTTTATTCAGGATCTTCAAGGTGTAAGTATTTTCAACCAATCCTTCATTATTGATTCTAAATAGCTGGCTTCTATCACGGAGCACATCCAGCCCCATGGGTTGGACCGAGGCGATTAAATAGAAAAATAATCCGCCCATCACCAACATGACTGCGCCATAGCCGATTAATTTAGGACGCATTACATGGGTTTTATGTCCTTCTAGCTTGTGTTCAGTGGTATAGCTGATCAGCCCTTTTTCATACCCCATACGATCCATGGTTTTGTCACATGCATCGACACAAGCACCACAGTTAATACATTCATATTGCAGCCCATCACGAATATCAATGCCCGTTGGGCAAACCTGAACGCATAAATCGCAGTCAATACAGTCGCCTAAGCCTAGTTCTTTTGGATCTTTCTTGCGAGAACGAGGGCCACGGGCTTCGCCTCGTTCCTCGTTGTAACCGACAATATAGGTATCTTTATCAAACATGGCGGATTGGAATCGTGCATACGGACACATGTGAATACAAACAATCGATCGCATCCAGCCTGCGTTGGCATAGGTACATACTGCAAAGAACAGTACCCAAAAACCCGCCCAGAAGCTGACATTAAACGTGAAAAAATCGACCACTAAATCTTTAACGGGGACAAAGTAACCGACAAATGTAAGCCCTGTTGCGAGTGCCACTGCCCACCATGCGATGTGCTTGAGGATTTTTCTACCCAGTAGCTTTTTGGTTAGCTTGAGTGAATCTTGCTTACGGCGCTTATTGGCCGAGCCTTCTAGTTTTTCTTCGAACCAGATATAGATAAAGGTCCAGACTGTTTGCGGACAGAAATACCCACACCAAACACGCCCTAAAAAGGTGGTAACAAAAAAGAGTGCGAACGCGGCAATCATGAAAAACGATGCCAGAATGGTGAGATCTTGTGGCCACAATGTCGTGCCAAAGAAGTTAAATTGCTGCTGACCGATATCTAACAATATTGCTTGTCGATCACCATAAGGAATCCAAGGTACGCCCATAAAGAGCACCATTAATAGCCACCCCATCCGCTGGCGAAGTTGTTGATAAACCCCTTTTACGGCACGGACATAGATTTGGTTGCTTGGATTAAAACGATCTGATGTGCCTTTATGTGTTTTGGGGTTAAATTGTTGAGGGGTGATATCCTTTATTTTGATTTTCTCTTGGCTCATGACATTACTTTCCTTGGATTTCCTTGCACTGACACAGCAAAAGGATCGGTTCAGATACGTTGCCTGACCGTTAAATGTAAATAATTACCGATAGATGTTATCAGTTGATTATATAACAGTCATTTTTCTGATTACTCTAACAAGGTCATAGTTTCAGCAATAGGTGCAGATGACAGTCCAAAAGGGTGTAACAGATGAGGAATTAAAATAGGCTGATCTGATGTTCAGCCATGTTTTATGGGAGTCAGTGCTTATTTGATAATGCCACGTGCACGAAGAATGGCGGTTTTGAAGTCATTTTCACAATCTTTAGCGATGCCTGGGATCATGGCATTTTCGTCGCTATTACGCATTTTTAGATGGTAAATCAGGATATCGTCGGTTAAGTCTTCTAATTTACCGTCATACTTTGCTTCTTCTGCTAGTTTCAGTAGATATTGAACCAAATTTAGCTCTGAATTTTTTTTCCATTCAGGGTGGATTAACTCGATAAGCTCGTTTACACGATGCGTTTTCATTACTTTCTCCAAATTAAGGCTGAGCGAATATTGTCATAATTTTATTATGGATTAATTATATCAAATAATGCGTTGATTCAAACTGGAGATAATGACGGAATAGGCTTATTGGGAATGGATGTGAAAAAGAGATTCGATTAGATAAACAAAAGGCAGTGAAATGATCACTGCCTTTGAGTTACATCATGAATACTTACGCAGCTTGTTCATCAGTAACCGGATTGGTTAAAACGGGCTGAGAGGTTGGCATTGCATGAATATCAGCGGTGCTTTGCGGTACATTTTTAGGTTTAAATGTCGGCGCATGAGCGGTACTGCGTAAACGTGATGGACTTCGAGGGGTACTTCTTACATACCTGACGGGAGATGCGGGTCGCATGATTCACCAATAGTCAGGCTCATCCGTGGCCAGAAAGAATAAACAATCATTGAGCAGGGGGTGTCCCCATAGGCAAAGCCCATCCAGAACAAAATGACCGGGTTGTTTGGTATTATTTTCGGCGCTGAGAATAGCAGCAAGGTGTCGATAAGTCGAGCTATCTATCAACAGAAGATGATGGTAATTATGCTGATATTTGGCTGAAAATAGAGAATGCGTTGTTATGTGTAGCAACTGTGAAGATAAGCGGTTCCAGCACCGTGACTTTGTGATGTAATGCGCAATATAAAAATTGGCAACTATTATAAAAATAGCCGTAGAGGGAACATTGATGGAACAGCAGAAAAGTGTACTCAATCGTAATTTGTCTTATAAGTTAGCAGAATCGATTGGTCGAAGTATTTTACAAGGGGAAAACGCCCCAGGTGATATTTTACCGGGTGAAATTGAACTTGGTGAAATGTATGGTGTGAGCCGTACTGCGGTACGTGAGGCGATTAAAATGCTTGCTGCGAAAGGCATGGTACATCCTCGCCCCCGTATTGGTACGCGTGTATTACCGAAGCGTAATTGGAATTACTTGGATCAGGACTTACTGGCGTGGTTAAGTTTTAGTGAGCATTCAGAGCTGGTTGCAGAATTTCAGCAGGTTCGTATGACATTAGAGCCAGAAGCAGCGGCATTAACGGCATTAAATGCGAGTGATGCTGATCGTGAAGAGTTACAGTATTTAATGCAAGAAATGCATCTGCTAGGGGATGATTTTAATCAAGATAAATGGATTGAAATTGATACTCGTTTTCATCAGTTAATTTATTTTGCATCGGGTAATCATTTTATAAGCCCATTTGGTAATTTGTTTAAAGCTGTATTTGAAAACTATTTCCGCATTATTACTCGTGAGCGCTTACTTAAGTTAGATATACATCAGCAAATTGTTGACGGTATCATCGCTCGCGATCCCGATCGCGCACGTCAAGCAACCGTCGACTTACTTAAGTAATCAATAACCTTGTTGGTATCAGTTGCCTCAAAAATGACAATGAATTTTTAAAGAACTTGCGGTTTTGTTCCTACCTTTGCAAGATAAACAAACTGATTTCATATGATTCTTTAACCGTTTCATTGTCACTTTAACAGGAGTTCACATGTCTTTCTTTCGTAAGAGTTTTGCAAGTTTAGGGATTGGTGCTGCAAAAGTTGATACTGTTTTAAAGCATGATGTATTGATTCCTGGTGAAAACTTACCCGTGGTGATCCATGTTCAGGGGGGGGCAACCGAGCAGCAAATAGATAATATCAACGTACAACTATGTTGCCGTTATATTGATGAAGTGCCTGTCAGTCGTGGTGATAGTGAACATCGTAAAGAAAAAAGACCGCAAACCTGTGTTTTAGCGACATGGTCGTTGCCAGAATCATTTGTCATTGGTGTTAACGAAGCGCGTGAATTTGACGTTAATTTGGAGTTGCCATTCAATACCCCTGTGACAATTGGGGATGCGAAAGTGTGGCTAGAGACTTACCTTGATATACCTTTAGCACGCGATCCTAAAGATACCGATACGCTGACTGTGCGTCCTGAACCATTGATGGATGGTGTTTTTACCGCATTAGAAAACGCAGGGTTACGTATTCTTCAAGTGGAATGTGAAGCTGCTTCTGGGTTTGATTTACCGTTTGTACAAGAATTTGAATTTGTACCCGTATCAGGGCCATATCATGGTCTTTGGCGTGAGCTTGAAGTTGTCGCTTATCGAGATAGTGATGGGTTGCAACTATGGTTTGAACTCGATCGGCGCTTAAAGGGGGTTTCAGGGATGTTATCGGGGTTTTTAGGTCGGGGTGAGTTGAAGCGTCATTGCCATATTTCAGCGCAATGCACACCGACTGAAGCTGGCCAGCAAGTACTCGATTACCTCGATCAAACAACCTAATATTGGGTTGGCCCTTCTCGTAAATAGAAGTGGCGGATGTGTTGATATTTATGAGTATAAAAATTCAGCTTACACGTGTACCCTGAAATATGTCATACTGCTTTTCTATTGAGCATTAACGCTATCGGGAGCTGAGAATGGTAAAGAGTGTTGCGCTGAAGCAAGGTTATTCGGTGGCAGAAGAAATTGCGAATAGTGTTAGCCATGGTTTAGGTTTAATTTTCGGTATTGTAGGTTTGGTACTGTTATTGAATCAGGGCAACGCAGCAAATGCTGGTTTTATGAGTATGGCGAGCTTGAGTATTTATGGTAGTAGTATCATTTTACTGTACCTTGCTTCAACGCTTTATCATGCGATCCCTTATGAACGTGCTAAGCGGGCTTTAAAAACGTTTGATCATAGCGCTATCTTTTTATTAATTGCTGGCACTTATACTCCTTTTTTATTGATCTCTTTACGTACCCCATTGGCTATTACCTTAATGTCTGTCATATGGGGACTTGCCATTATCGGCATTGCTCTCAAAATTATCTTTGTGTACCGGTTTAAGCGCTTATCTTTGATTACTTATCTGACTATGGGTTGGTTATCTGTGATTGTGATCTATCAGTTAGCGATCTCAATTTCGACTGGTGGCTTAGTATTATTGGGTTTAGGCGGAGTTATTTATTCGTTAGGGGTGTTTTTTTACGTGAATAAACGCATTCCTTATAACCATGCGATTTGGCACATGTTTGTGTTAGGTGGAACGGTCTGCCATTTCTTTGCCATTTATTATTACGTTAAACCGATTTAATGACTCCAAGTAGCCTTAGCCCCTTCTTATTCTCGCTGAAATAAGCACCTTGAGTTAAGTTATTAGGCATATACGCTTTGGTACAGATAGAAAAAAAGAGAGCATATATGCTCTCTTTTTCATTGGTAACAGTATGTTAGTCGCGCCAAAACGCAGGAAAAAAGACCACGAGTACAGTGAGTATTTCCAAGCGACCCATTAACATCCCAATACTTAATGTCCATTTAGCCATATCAGGTAAGCTGGCAAAGTTACCGGTTGGGCCAATAATATTTCCCATTCCAGGGCCTACATTGGCAACGGCGGTAACTGCACCTGTAATACTAGTGACAGGATCTAAGCCAAGTATGCCTAATATCGCGGCAATAACCACAATGGTCAGAATAAAAGTCAGCGCAAAAGCCACAACCGAGCGCACGATGCCATCAGTGACTGGGCGACCGTTATAGCGTTGGATAAAGACACCTGAAGGATGAACCAGCTGCATCATCTGTTTGCGTAACAAGGCAAAAGCGACTTGAAAACGGAAGATTTTAATCCCCCCCGATGTCGATCCCGAGCACCCACCCACCAACATAATGAAAGCAAAAATAATGCTGGGTAACGGCCCCCACGAAGTAAAGTCATCAAGACCAAACCCTGTTGTCGTCACCACAGAAATGATATTAAACAGAGACACACGCAACGCATCAAGAAAGTCGTAGTCCAGCTTCCACGTTAACCAAAGTGCGACAATGAACCCTGCTGATAGTACTAATAAAGTGAAGCCTCTTACTTGGGCATCTGCAAATAGAGCTCCTGGGCTTCTTTTACGCAGTGCTTGTACAAATAAGAGAAATGGCAAACCACCCGCGAACATAAAGAAGGTTGCGACCCAATGTGTGCTGTGGGAGAAGTTATTCATTGAGCCATCAGAGGTTGAATAGCCACCTGTTGATAAGGTGGTAAAAGCATGGTTTATTGCATCAAACGTATTCATGCCTGTCATTACAAAACCTATGATGCACAATAAAGTTAAGGTTATGTAAACATTGACTATATTCTTAGCAACACTTTTGGTTCTCGGTGAACTCTTTTCTGACCAATCTGACGATTCGGTTTGGAACAGTCGCATCCCACCGACGTTTAACATGGGTAGAATGGCGACGCCCATTACAATAAATCCAATACCACCTAGCCATTGTAACGTTGAACGCCAAAGCAGAATGCTGGGTGCCATATCATCTAACCCACTGAGCACCGTTGAGCCCGTTGTCGTAATGCCCGACATGGTTTCGAAGTAGGCATCGGTAAAGCTGATGTGGTTGATGAAGACAAAAGGCAGTGCCGCAAAGGCGCTGGAAATTGTCCACACTAAGGTTGTGATCAGGAACATCTCCCTGACCCCTAGCTTAAATTCTTTGGTTTTACCAAATGTTAGACATAGAAAAGCCACGGTATGAGTAATAATAACCGCGGTGGCGAAATCGATGAACCCACCAGTACCTGTAAAAAAGGCAACCAGAGTTGGGATGTACATGAAAAGGGCGATTTTAGATAAAACCAACCCGATCACGAACATTATGGGACGGAAATTAACCATAAGTTATAGGAAAAATGGACTAGGTTGGAAGAGACGCTCAACATCAGGGATGTATTTTTTGTCGACGAGGAACATAACAACATGATCATCTTGTTCAATCATGGTTCGGTCGTGAGCAATTAAGACTTCATTACCACGGACGATCGCACCAATGGTTGTGCCTGGTGGTAACTTAATTTCACCAATGGATCGACCAACTACTTTTGAGGTGCTTGAATCACCATGAGCAATCGCCTCAATCGCTTCAGCGGCTCCGCGACGTAATGACGATACATTTACAATATCGGCTTTTCGCACGTGGGTTAATAATGCTGAAATCGTCGCTTGCTGTGGCGATATTGCAATATCAATCGCCCCACCCTGCACTAAATCGACATAAGCCCCGCGCTGAATAAGCACCATGACTTTTTTGGCACCCATGCGTTTAGCAAGCATGGCAGACATGATGTTTGCTTCATCATCGTTAGTCACCGCAATAAACACATCAATTTGTTCGATGTGCTCTTCACTTAATAACTCTTGATCGGATGCATCACCACAGAAAACGATGGTGTTTTCGAGCATTTCAGACAGGCTTTCAGCGCGCTCAGGATTACGTTCAATGAGCTTAACACTATAAGCCTGTTCTAATCGACGGGCGAGACCTGCACCAATATTACCGCCACCGACGATCATTAAACGCTTATAAGGTTTTTCTAGACGTTGAAGTTCACTCATCACCGAGCGAATGTGATTGCTGGCTGCAACGAAGAATACTTCATCATCGGCTTCAATAATGGTGGTGCCTTGAGGACGAATCGGTTTGCCTTGGCGAAAGATAGCCGCAACACGGGTATCTATATGTGGCATGTGCTCACGTAATGCTGATAATGCATTACCGACTAATGGCCCACCGTAATACGCTTTAACGGCAACTAAACCGACTTTATCTTCGGCAAAACTGACAACCTGCAGTGCGCCAGGGTATTCAATTAAGCGTTCGATATACCCTGTTACCAGCTCCTCTGGGGCAATCAAGTGATCGACAGGAACAGCATCTGATTGGAATAAAGAATCTTTTTCTTTAAGGTATTCCGGAGAGCGGATACGAGCGACGCGGTTAGGGGTATTAAATAAAGAAAATGCAATTTGACAGGCAATCATATTGGTTTCGTCAGAATTGGTGACCGAAACTAACATATCAGCATCCTGAGCCCCAGCTTCACGTAGAGTACGTGGATGGCTCGCAAAACCCTGTACAACCCGAAGGTCGTATTTATCTTGCAGTTCTCGCAGACGTTCTGGGTCTTTATCAACAATCGTTATGTCGTTGTTTTCACCAACAAGGTTCTCTGCCAGTGTGCCACCGACCTGACCTGCGCCGAGAATGATGATTTTCATAGCATATGCCTGATTAAAGTATTCTGTGTAGGTTACTACGCTTCTAACTCAAGAGCATAATGATATGTCTTGAGTTAGAACGATTTAGATTTTTTGGGTACGTTTTGGTGTTAGCTTTTTTGCAGAACAGCGTAGTAGAAACCATCCATATCAGATTCACCCGGTAAGATCTGGCGACCAGGTTGTTCCATATCACTATCGGCTTCTTGCCCACGATTGATCAAGGTTGCATCGGCCGTGCGGGCAAGGAATGCTTTCACTTGTTCACTGTTTTCTTGTGGTGTAATCGAACAGGTTGCATACACCAAGGTGCCACCAGGTTTCAGCTGTAGCCACATAGCATCAAAAATCTCAGCTTGAAGGATTGCGAGCGCTTCAATGTCGCTTGCTCGACGTAACCATTTAATATCTGGATGACGACGAATAACCCCCGTGGCAGAACAAGGTGCATCGAGTAAGATGCGGTCAAATTTTTCACCGTGCCACCAATCTGCAGGGTAACGTGCATCGGCACACAATACTGTTGCATCAAGCTTCAGACGGGCAAGGTTTTCATAAACGCGGGTTAAACGGCGTTCATCACAGTCAATGGCAACCACTTTAGCCGTTGGTTGACGCTCCATGATATGTGCAGTTTTACCACCAGGAGCAGCACAACAATCAAGAATCAGTTCGCCAGCTTGTGGTTGTAAGAAATCGACGGCTAATTGGGCGGCACCATCTTGTACTGATGACCAGCCATCAGCAAAACCAGGTAGTTTGCTCACATCGCAAGGTGACAACAAACGAAGTGCATCAGCGGCTTCTGGGTGTAAGTCTGTCTCGATGCCAACGTCATTAAGTAATGCGCGGTATTCATCGCGAGTATGGTGTTGGCGGTTTACGCGTAGCCACATTGGGGCTTTGGTATTATTTGCCGTAACAATCGCTTCCAACTGTTCTGGGTAGCTAGCTTTCAGCATTTTTAATAACCAACCTGGATGGCCATATTTACCGGCATCGTGGCTGACTGATTGTGCATCTAGCTGTTCTTGTTGGCGCTGGTAGTTACGTAAAATGGCATTAATTAAGCCACGTAGCTGGGTTTTCTTTAGATCTTTAGTGGCATTAACTGTTTCTGCTACAGCAGCATGAGCGGGAATGCGCATGTGACCTAGTTGGTATAGGCCCACTAAAATCAAATGATGGAAAACACGTTGCTTACCTTTTAAAGGCTTGTCCATTAGATGAGTCGTAATCGACTCTAAACGCGGTAACCAGCGTAATACGCCGTAGCAAATCTCTTGCAGCAAAGCATGATCGCGTTCTCGAATGTTTTGCTGGGCTGCTGGTAGTGCTGCGGAAAGGGATTGCCCCTGATCAACAACCTGAAAAACAACCTGGGCAGCTGCGGCTCTTACGTTCATGCGTATTTCCTGAATTTATTTTTAACGACGTGGAAAATAAAAAAGCCAGTGATGGACACTGGCTTTAAAATTATAATTGAGTGCCAGGTTCAAACCACTCTCGGCGCGAGTTTAGAATATCTTGCGCTTTCATGGCTTTCTTTCCTGGAGGTTGAAGTTCGATAAGGCGAAGTGCACCTTTACCTGTTGCAACCGTGATGCCTTGTTTATCGGCTGATAAAATTGTACCCGGTAATTTACCTTGGTTATCAGCTTCGACAACGGCATGCCATACTTTGACATTTTGTTCAGCAACAGCAAAGTAGCTCATTGGCCATGGGTTAAATGCGCGGATACAACGCTCAATGGCGGTTGCTTCCATCGCCCAGTCAATTTTGGCTTCTTCTTTATTCAACTTCTTCGCGTAATTCGCGAATTCATCATTTTGCTTTTCAGCAATGGCTGTACCTGCGGAAATCTCAGATAGACAGTCAATTAAAGCGTTAGGACCTAATCCCGCAAGCTTGTCATACATCGTTGCACTGGTATCTGTTGGCTCGATAGCTAGTGTGGCGATAGTTAGCATATCACCCGTATCAAGACCTTCATCCATTTGCATGATGGTCACACCGGTTTCTTCATCGCCAGCCCAAATTGAGCGTTGGATCGGTGCAGCACCACGCCAGCGTGGCAAAATAGAACCATGCACATTGATACAACCCAATTTAGGCGTATCTAACACAATTTTAGGCAGTAGTAGGCCATAAGCCACGACGACCATGATATCGGCCTTTAACGCTGCAAGTTCTTGTTGCGCGTCTTCATTGCGCAATGATGCCGGTTGATACACGGGCAGATCATTTTCTAACGCGATATTTTTAACCGGGCTCGCGGTTAATTTTTTACCACGACCAGCAGGACGATCTGGCTGGGTATATACGGCGATAACTTCATGCTGTGAAGACAACAACGCCGCCAGGTGACGGGCGGCGAAGTCAGGTGTACCAGCAAATACAATACGTAACGGTTTGCTCAAGGTAACCTCGGATTAATTAGTCTTTCTCGTTAAAACGTTTAATTTTCTCTAGTTTCTGTTTAATACGCTGACGTTTTAAAGGCGACAGGTAATCAACGAACAACTTGCCAGCTAAGTGATCAAGTTCGTGCTGTACACAGATTGCAAGCAGATCATCAGCTTCGAATGAGAACGGGTTACCATCACGATCAAGTGCTTTGACAGAAACTTCTGCCGCACGAGAAACCAATGCTCGAGAGCCAGGTACAGATAGGCAGCCTTCTTCAATCCCATCTTCACCACGTTTATCTGTGATTTCTGGGTTGATCAGTACCATTGGCTGGTCACGCTCTTCAGAAATATCGATCACCACAATACGTTGATGAATATCAACTTGTGTAGCCGCTAAACCGATACCTTCTTCGTCGTACATGGTTTCTAGCATGTCATCGACGATGTTCTGGATGTCTGGTGTTATTGCTTCAACTGGCTTAGCAATAGTACGCAGGCGTTCATCAGGGAATATTAATACTTGCAATAGAGACATAGATACTCGAAAAAATTAAACTGTGCTGAAAATGAAAATTACTTACTTGTTCTAATTCTAGTCATTTTAAAGATCAAATAACAGCATTGGCTGCATAACATTGTAAGCGATAACGATGGGTGGCAACGATTCTTTGCATTATTGGTGAATAGAATGAACACATTGTAATGCCGTAGATTGGGGGCAGTCAGTAAACTTGCTCGGTATCTAATGTATACGAACGAATAAAAAGTTGAACTGTGCCTAAAACCACGGCCTCCCTGCTGGCTTGCTTTGGACATCCTTTCAAACGAATGCCACCGTTGCTTCTTGTATTTATATTATTCTGCGATTATCTACGAGGAAGGCACAACATGAGGCTGGGCGTCTTATTGTTTATTTTTATTTCTTCATTGTCTGTTAGTTGGGCAAATACTGGGTTACCCATTGTAAAAAAGAATGTTCCTGAGATTTATACTGTCAAAAAAGGCGATACGCTCTGGGATATCTCTGCCTACTTTCTTGATAACCCTTGGTTATGGCCTCAACTTTGGCAGGCGAACGATTATATTCAAAACCCTCACTTAATCTATCCGGGTGATAAATTACATCTGGTATGGATAAATGGTCGTCCGCAATTACAGTTAAAAAAGACCGTTGTGTTATCGCCTCAGATCCGGATTAAACACTCTGCTATTACCACGCTACAAGAAACATTGCTCTTTCCTTATTTAGCTGAAAATAAATTGATCACAGCAAAAAGCGCAGCTCAACTTCCTCGGATTTTGGGAGCGAGTGATGCAAAGGGATATATGTCTCCTGGTGATAGAATTTGGGTAGATACCGAGCTACTGTTAGGCACTGAGTGGTGGGTATATCGTGTCGAAGCTGATTTTACCCGTAACGATGAGACCAAGGCGAAAGTCGTGTCACTCAAAGAGATTGCTAAGCTGAGAACGTCAGAAATACAAGAGAATATGAGTTTGATGACGGTGGAATCTTTTCGTCAAGAGATCAGCCAGAACGATATTTTATTGCCTGCGCCATTAGATAGTGCAGCTGTTGATATGAACTTTTCACCATCAACAGCACCTGCCGAGATTCAAGCCAGTGTGTTAGGGCACTTAGAAGGACATGAGTATATAGCGACATCTCAAGTTGTTGTACTTGATCGTGGTCATTTAGATAACCTCGTGACAGGCAATGTATTACAGCTATTTAGATCTGGTGCGGAAGTAACAGGAGATAAAGGTAATTATGCGTATAAAAAAGCACAAAATTGGTTATCTGCAAAACGACAACTCAGCAGTCTGCATATTGGTGAAGTAATGGTTATCCGCCCATATGAATATTTTAGCTTAGCAGTCGTAACACGTAGCCTAGAGCCCTTTCGTGCTGGTGTGCTTGCGTTACCTCCACATTTAGTTGAATGATGACAACATTAGAAAGTTGGTTAATTTTAGCTGCGGTCCCATATTTAGGTGGTTGTAGAATTAGTAAATTATTGCAATATGCGACGCCAATAGAATTAATCGAGATGCCCGCAGAGCAACTTCGTGCCATTGGCTTATCATCAGCGCAAGTTGCAGCATTGCATAACCCCAAACGACAACGCATTGATCATGCACTAATATGGGCTGAGCAAAATAATCACACCATTCTTACCTTAGACTCTCCTTTTTACCCTGCTTTATTAAAAGAAATATCATCTGCCCCGCCTTTGCTGTTTGTTCGTGGTGAAGATCGTTGGTTACGTGAACCCCAACTGGCTGTTATTGGCAGCCGTTCTGCTAGCCTTGATGGTCGTGAAGCGGCGTATGATTTCTCTGCTGCATTGGTTGCCGCTAATTATGTTGTTACCAGTGGCTTAGCATTAGGCATCGATGGTCAAGCGCATTATGGCGCATTAAAAAATGGTGGTGCGACCGTTGCGGTATTAGGTTCAGGACTTAATCATATTTACCCTGCAAGTCATCGAACTCTAGCCAGTCAAATTATCGAGCAAGGTGCACTTGTTTCTGAGTTTTGGCCCGATGAAAAACCGCGGCCACAAAATTTCCCTCGTCGTAATAGAGTGATCAGTGGGCTGTCGGTTGGTGTTCTTGTTATAGAGGCAGCAGAGCGAAGTGGCTCATTAATTACGGCACGCTATGCTTTAGATCAAGGACGAGATGTTTTTGCTTTACCCGGTTCGATTCATAATCCTGGCAGTCGAGGTTGTAACGCCTTGATAAAATCTGGTGCTAAACTGGTAGAAAGTCCGGTCGATATATTTGAAGAGGTAGGTGCGCTGACGGAATGCGCAATAAATAGCCAAATGAACTTGTCATTGCCACAACCTGAAAATGAAGAATTGCCATTTTCAGCCGTGTTGGCTACCGTAGGCAAAGAAGCAATACCCGTTGATGTGGTTGCTGAACGCTGTAAACTGCCCATACATGAAGTTATGATGCAATTACTAGATTTAGAATTGCAAGGCGTTGTGAGTACAGTGCCCGGTGGTTATATCAGAACGAGGAGGGGCTAGTCATGATGGATATTCTTATGTACCTGTTTGAAACCTATATCCAAAGCGACGTGGAGCTATTGGTTGATCAGGATGAACTTTCAGATGAGCTTAGTCGTGCCGGATTTCATCAAGATGATATCTATAAGGCATTAAACTGGCTTGAAAAGCTTGCTGCTCTGCAAGAAACAGAAAACATACCGTACATGAATAATAGTGCGATAACGTCTATTCGTGTTTATATTCCACAAGAGATGGCTCGAATGGATGTAACATGTCGTGGATTTTTGACCTATTTAGAGCAAATACATGTATTAAGTGCCGATACACGTGAGATGGTTATTGATCGTGTGATGGAACTAGAAACAAGCGACTTTGTATTAGATGATTTGAAGTGGATTATTTTAATGGTGCTCTTTAACGCACCAGGTAATGAAAATGCTTACACTCAAATGGAAGAGCTGCTTTACGGAGCAGAAGATGGATACATTCACTAATTATCGATAACCCTGCCCTAGCGAGTAATATGTAGTATGGCCGGCAAAGTTCACGACCAGTTATTTGATGCTCATGGGCATGCGTTAGAGCAAGAAGAGCCCTGCCCGACTTGCGGTGGGCAATTGCAAACGCGTTATGGTAAACGCGGTCCTTTTCTTGGGTGTTCAAATTACCCTGAGTGCGATTTTATTCGTCCACAGAATCAGAATGATGGGCACATTGTCAAACACCTTGGTAAGCCATGCCCTAGTTGTGATAGCGAACTGGTTTTACGACAAGGTCGTTTTGGGATGTTTATTGGTTGTGCGAGTTTCCCTGATTGCCAGCACATTGAGCCCTTAGAGAAAAAAGCCGACGATACTCAAATTTTGTGTCCAGATTGTCACAAAGGGCACCTCGTTCAACGAAAGTCTCGTTATGGCAAAGTATTCTTTGCTTGTGACCAATATCCAGCATGTCGTTTCGCCGTAAACAATAAGCCTGTCGCACAACAATGCGAAACCTGTGGTTTTCCTCTATTAGTAGAGAAAGATTTTGCTACGGGTATCAAATTGCAATGTGCAGATAAGAAGTGTCACCACATTCAGCAATAATCATTCTCGATCTATTCGGAATTTCCTCTATAATGCTTACGCAATCGATTACGTCACTTAATATGGAAGGAAAGATGATGACTAAGCCATTTGTAGCTGTTTTGATGGGTTCAGATTCAGATTTGCCAGTAATGCAGGCAACGCTTGATGTTTTAAAATCTTTTGAAATTACGACTGAAGTGAAAGTAACTTCTGCTCACCGTACACCAGCCGCAACGCATAGCTATGTGACTGATGCTGAAGCGCGTGGTTGTGGCGTATTTATTTGTGGAGCAGGCTTAGCGGCACATTTAGCAGGTGCTGTTGCAGGTATTACAACATTACCTGTTATCGGAGTGCCAATTGATGCTGGTCCTCTACAAGGGATGGATGCATTACTTTCAACTGCAATGATGCCAGGTGGCGTACCTGTTGCTACCGTTGCTATTGGTAGCGCTGGTGCAAAAAACGCAGGTTACTTAGCGGCCCAAATTCTAGCGACTGGCGACAAAGAGCTAGCATTAGCAGTAAAAGCTGATCGTCAAAAGAACGCTGAAGCGGTTATTGCGAAAGATGCAGCTTTACAAGAGCGTCTAAAGGGCTAAATAATAGCCATGAATTTAAGAGGCGCTCTCTTTAGAGCGCCTTTTTTATTGCATTTAATATGGTTATTAACGAGGTCGATATGGACAACTTGCAGCAAGTTGTATCTGCGTTACAAAGCGGAGAGGTCATTGCTTACCCGACAGAGGGTGTATTTGGTGTTGGGTGTGATCCTGATAATCCACAAGCTATCGAAAAGCTACTTGCTTTAAAACAGCGTCCGATCGAAAAAGGTTTGATTCTGATTGCGGCTAATTATCAACAGCTACAGCCGTATATTGATGATGCCCAGCTTAATGATTTGCAAAAGCAGAAAATATTTTCGACCTGGCCCGGACCTGTTACCTGGGTGATGCCTGTGAAAAAAGATATTTCCCCTTTCCTTACGGGTAAATTTACATCCATCGCTGTTCGAGTGAGTGATCACCCTCTAGTGCAGAAGCTTTGTTATCAGTTTGGTAAACCTATCACCTCCACCAGTGCTAATTTAACCGGCTTACCACCGTGTAAGACTGTGGCTGAAGTACATAGTCAGTTAGGTGAGCACTTAAGTGCTATTTTAGAAGGTGAGACTGGTGGACGTGAAAACCCAACAGAAATTCGAGATGCATTTAGTGATACTGTACTGCGTCAGGGTTAGTGGTTAGCTAGAACAAGGATAAATAATGGAACATGTTGATAAACACGCAGTGAAAGCTTTTTTATTGTCGCTTCAAGATCAAATATGCCAAAGCTTGGAAAGCCAAGACAAGGGTGTAGTATTTGAACAAGATGAATGGCAACGTGAACAAGGTGGTGGTGGCCGTAGCCGTGTTCTTCGTCAAGGAAGTGTGTTTGAACAAGCTGGTGTTAATTTCTCCCATGTTTTTGGTACGAAAATGCCAGCTTCAGCTACTGCTCACCGACCTGAGCTCGCAGGACGCAGTTTTGAAGCGATGGGCGTGTCATTAGTTATCCACCCTAATAACCCTTATATCCCGACCTCTCATGCCAATGTACGTTTCTTTATTGCAGAAAAAGAGGGTGAAGCACCTGTATGGTGGTTTGGTGGTGGTTTTGACTTAACCCCTTTTTATCCTTTTGAAGAAGATTGCCAGCATTGGCATAACACAGCAAAGCATTTATGTGCCCCGTTTGGTGATGATATTTATGAGCAGCATAAAGTATGGTGCGATAAATACTTTTTCTTACCTCATCGTAATGAAACGCGCGGTGTCGGTGGTTTGTTTTTCGATGATTTGAATGAGTGGGGCTTTGAAAAAAGTTTTGCTTATACACAAGCTGTGGGAAATGGCTTTATTGACGGGTACTTGCCTATTGTTCAACGTCGTCAAGATATCCCTTATGGTGAGAGAGAGCGTGAATTTCAGCTATATCGTCGAGGGCGCTATGTTGAATTTAACTTGGTGTATGACCGAGGCACGTTGTTTGGTCTACAAAGCGGCGGGCGTACTGAATCAATACTAATGTCAATGCCGCCATTAGCTCGATGGGAATACTGTTATGAGCCTAAGGCGGGATCGGCTGAAGCAGATTTGTATGAAAACTACCTGCAGCCACGAGAATGGTAATAGTAGGAACTGTTTGAGCTTCACTTAATGCAGTGATAGGGTCGATTTATCGGCCCTTAATTGGCTTCAAGTTTTTTGGATAACGATCACATGGATAAGTACGTTGTTTTTGGCAACCCTATCGCACAAAGTAAATCGCCTTTCATTCATACATTATTTGCCCGCCAAACAGCGCAAAAGATGGAATACACCGCAGAGCTAGCACCAGCAGATGGTTTTAAATCTGCCGCGGATAACTTTTTCTCAGCGGGGGGGCGAGGCTGTAACATCACAGCGCCTTTCAAAGAGGACGCATATCAGTATGCGACTCAACTTTCCGAACGCGCTAAATTAGCCGGTGCCGTAAATACACTCAAAAAATTAGATGATGGTGGTATCTTAGGAGATAACACCGATGGTGAAGGCCTAGTTCAAGACTTATTATTAAATCAAGTTGAACTGGCTGGTAAGCGTATTCTATTAGTAGGGGCTGGTGGAGCTGCCCGCGGTGTGATTTTACCTTTGCTTGCTCAAAATCCTGCCGAATTAGTGATAACCAATCGTACATTATCTAAAGCGCAGCAGTTGTCTGACCTATTTGCGTCTTTTGGTTCTGTTTCGTCGGCTGCAATAGATACACTGAACCAACCGAATTTTGATGTGATCATTAATTCTACTTCTGCAGGGTTAAGTGGGCAGCTGCCTGGCTTGCCAGAAAGTCTGATCAAACATGATATGGTTTGTTATGACATGATTTATAGCGCTCAAATTACCGCGTTCAATTTATGGGCTCGAGATTTAGGCGCAGGGAAAGTAGTTGATGGGCTAGGTATGCTTGTTGGTCAAGCCGCAGAAAGTTTTATGTTATGGCGAGGGTTACGCCCTGGAGCCAAGCAGGTATTGCGAGAGTTACGCCGTATGCTTCAGGAGTAATGAGAACGAGATGAATCAAAATATTTTATTTTCCGACCTTCAAAACTGGGATGATGATAAGCAAGCCATCAATTTCCCTGCCCAGCAAGGTGGAGCGTTGATTACTTGTTGGGTAAGTCTTAAATGGCTGCAGCAACATACCTTGCAACCATTAGTCACTGAAGCTGAGATCCTCGCCGCCTTTTCTGCCAATCGATTTGATTTAGAGGAGTTGGCAGAAGAGCAGATAGAAGATGAAGAGTTTGATAGTGAAGGTTGTATCTTTATAGGTTAAAGATTTTCACTTTCAGCTAAGTACTCATTTTTAAGCCTGACATAGTTATCAGCTGATGTTGGAAGAAAGGCGCGTTCGTTATCAGTTAATGGGCGCGCTTGTTTAACAGGGCTACCTATATAGAGGAAACCACTTTTAAGTACTTTGCCTGGTGGAACTAAACTTCCCGCTCCAATAATGACGTCATCTTCTATAATGGCGCCATCTAATAGAATTGCACCCATTCCGACTAATACACGATGACCGACATGGCAGCCATGTAACATTGCTTTGTGCCCTATTGTCACATCATCACCAATAATTAAAGGATGACCAGTGGGGTTATCGGGTGTTTTCCGTGTGACATGTAAAACAGCCCCGTCTTGTACATTGCTTCTTGCGCCAATTTTGATGTGGTTTACATCGCCTCTTGCTGCCACCAAAGGCCAAATACTGGCATCAGCGTTTAATTCAATGTCTCCGATAAGGACTGCTGAGCTGTCGATATAAACATTTTCATTAATAGTCGGCGTTATTCCTTTATAAGATCGTAGTGCTGAGTGCATAAGAGCTACCTTTATTGAATCCATTACATAAGAGAATAGCGAGGTTGTGGTGTGATTTACATCGATAAATCGACCATTCGAACGATAAGTAGACATCCAAACGAATATGACGGTTTTATTTCAATATACCCCTTGCCAATGTGATCGAAGTCTCTATAATGCGACCTCACTGACACGGAGCACGGCGCTTAGCCAGCAACCTAGTCAGTATGTTCTTTAACAATTTGACCATGCAATCTGTGTGGGCACTCGTGAAATTTTAAGTCGAAAGATTTATCAATGAACTGAGTGACCTTAATCATCGCAAGATGACACAGTCAATTTATGCTTCATTTCT
>NZ_PYMJ01000017.1 GCF_003025615.1 Photobacterium frigidiphilum
TAGACACTGCGGAGTGGTAGTTCAGTTGGTTAGAATACCGGCCTGTCACGCCGGGGGTCGCGGGTTCGAGTCCCGTCCACTCCGCCATTATTGAAGAAGCCCTAATCGAAAGATTAGGGCTTTTTTTGTCTGTAGAAAAGTGGCATTAATTTTCTAACTATATCGTCCTAGCTATTGAATGTGTGATTAGCTAAATAGTATTGACGTATTCTGCTTTATAACTACCATAGTGAATCTAATACAATGTCAACTGCCATGATCCCACGGGGTATTTTAGTGGGTGAAGTTCTACTGCAGAATTGAGCCTATTTCAGGTTCAGACTTGGCTAGCTCTTTCGTGCATTTCAACAAAATGTTGTCGTTTAGCGTAAAAATGAAGTGGTAAGGTTATTTTGACTGCAAAACTATTTAATGGTGAGTGAACCTTCCTCACACTGCTGAAATAAGGTTTTCCATTCTTGGTCGCTACGGTGTGGCGCCATTATCTCTCCTCCATAAATCATCAAATACAAGGTCATAGAATGTAATTTCAGCTAATTGAGTGCGAGATTTATGGCGCATTTACAATATAATCTGGAAAACTAACTGAACAGCAGAGCCTTGCACCTTTTGTACATTTCAGTACCTCTTCAGAACACTCGATAAAAAATGATTCTAAGCTATACAAATGCTCTCAGTGTGTTAGTTGCACACTAATATGGTTCACGTAGTTAGTTTTTTTTGTGTGTGACATGATGGGTATTAGCCCTTTTTAATACTGTATTTTTAGAGCTAAGCATATTTATGCCCATACTTTTTATAAGTAAAAAAAAAGACCTGCAACTGCAGGTCTTTTATATTTATCTGATTGTGTGGTTATTTGTTTTGAGCTTCCCACGTTTTGGCTTTATGAATTAATGAGGTGATCGTTGAGCCCTGAATTAGGATGGAGAAAACGACAACAGCATAAGTCATGACAAGAATGATTTCTCTTACATCAATATTTTTTTCTGGTATCACAATAACACCAGCGGGAATAGCCATTGCCATTGCTAAAGCTAGACCACCACGTAAGCCACCCCAGGTTAATATTTTCACTGAGTGCGGGTTGTAATCACGATACTTTTGGAAGCCAAGATAAGACAACTTTACGCTTAGATAACGGCTCAGTAATACGAGAGGGATTGCGATTACCATCAGTACCCAATCTTCTTGGTGGAAGCTAAATTGAAGCATGGTCATACCGATAAGTAAAAATAGAACGCCATTTAGGAACTCATCAACTAACTCCCAAAAGTGATCTAAATGCTCTTCACTTTCTTTCGAAAAACCAATATAGCGGGTCCAGTTACCAATCATAATGCCAGATACAACCATTGCTAATGGTCCTGATACATGAATGACATCGGCAAATACATAGCCAGCTGTTGGAATACCTAATGTCAGTAATAATTCCATGGAGTGATCATTCGTGGAGCTAATCAAATAATGGAAAAGTAGACCAAGAATAAAGCCATAAGCAATACCCCCGATTGCTTCTTGTAGGAATAATTGCCCTACGCCTAAGACTGTTGGGGCTTCATTACCAAAGGCGATAGTGAACAACGTGACAAAAATAACCAAACCAAAGCCATCATTAAATAATGATTCCCCTTCAATTTGTGTTGAAATACGACGAGGCGCATCTAGCTTTTTAACGATAGCAAGTACAGCGATTGGATCCGTTGGTGATATCAAAGAACCAAAGATTAAGCAGTAGATTAAATCGAATTGAAAGCCCAATAATTGACATATGCCCCAAAGCGCACCGCCGATGAAAAAAGTTGAAAAAAGTGTGGCACCTAAAGCTAAAACAGTAATTTCCCACTTTTGATCTTCTAGGTTAGGCAGCTTAATTCCTAGCCCACCTGCAAAAAGCAAAAATCCTAAAATCCCTTTAAGTAAAAAGCTTTCAAAATCGATATCAGCAAGCTGTTCAGCTGCAATATCTTCTAAGTGAAACCAGCCATTCTGACCAGCAATAATGATACCTAAAGACAACATTAATGCGCCTGCAGTAATCGCAATTGTTGTTTGCATCTTACCTATTTTGCTGTTTATAAAAGCAATAGCCATCGCTGCTGCTGCGAGAAAGCATAAGGTACTGTAGACCGACATGCATCAACCTCAAATTGATTTTAGAGTAAATAGTAAATTGTCACAAAATATAAAACCATAGGGCGATTATAGCTATTAAAACTTTCTTTTATTCTGTATTCGTTTTGTTTATGAAAAGGCATTTAGACGTCTAGATTTCCATTGCGGCTATGGTAGGATGTTATTAAGCTGTAATACAAAATAAGGAAGTAATGTGGTGGTGAAGAGTAAGGAAGTACTACAGAAGCGGTTAGCTGAAAATATCCTGATTATTGATGGTGGTATGGGCACCATGATCCAAGGCTATAAATTGGATGAAAATGATTATCGAGGTGAACGTTTTGCTGATTGGCATTCAGATCTTAAAGGGAATAATGACCTTCTCGTTTTAACACAACCACAGTTAATCAAGGATATTCATAGCGAGTATCTAGAAGCGGGTGCTGATATTCTTGAGACCAACACATTTAATGCAACCACCATAGCCATGGCTGACTATGACATGGAAAGTCTAAGCGCTGAGATTAACTTTGAAGCGGCGAAACTGGCTCGCCAAGCTGCAGATGAATGGACGCTTAAAACACCATCTAAGCCACGCTTTGTTGCTGGGGTGCTTGGTCCTACTAACCGAACGTGTTCAATTTCTCCTGATGTAAATGACCCTAGCTTCCGTAATGTTACTTTTGACCAGTTAGTTGAAGCCTATTCTGAATCAACGCGTGCTCTTATCGCGGGGGGCGTCGATTTAATTTTAGTTGAAACTATTTTTGATACGCTGAATGCCAAAGCTTGTACCTTCGCTGTTGAAACTGTTTTTGACGAAGATGGTGTCGTTTTACCGATTATGATTTCAGGCACAATCACCGATGCCTCGGGTCGAACACTTTCAGGTCAAACAACAGAAGCTTTCTATAATTCTCTTCGTCACGTCAAGCCTATTTCGTTTGGTTTGAACTGTGCGTTAGGTCCTGATGAATTACGTCAATATGTCGATGAATTATCTCGGATCTCTGAAAGCGCTGTTTCTGCCCACCCGAATGCTGGATTGCCAAATGCATTTGGAGAATATGACCTTAGCCCTGAAGATATGGCTGAACATATTGAAGAATGGGCGAAAAGTGGATTCCTCAATTTGGTGGGTGGTTGTTGTGGTACAACGCCTGAGCATATTCGCTTAATGGAACAAGTTACCCGAAATGTTAAGCCTCGCCAGTTACCTGATATCCCTGTTGCTTGTCGTTTATCAGGATTAGAACCTCTCACGATTTCTGCTGATACCTTATTTGTGAATGTGGGAGAGCGAACTAATGTAACGGGCTCTGCTCGTTTCAAGCGACTCATCAAAGATGAATTATATGATGAAGCGTTAGAGGTCGCGCGCCAACAAGTAGAAGCTGGTGCTCAAATTATCGATATTAATATGGATGAGGGCATGTTAGATGCAGAAGCGGCAATGGTTCGCTTCTTAAACTTATGTGCGACGGAACCTGAGATTTCAAAAGTACCCATTATGGTGGATTCATCTAAATGGGAAGTACTTGAAGCGGGTTTGAAATGTGTTCAAGGTAAACCTATCGTCAATTCTATATCGATGAAAGAGGGCGTTGAAAAGTTTATCGCACAAGCGAAATTGATCCGCCGTTATGGTGCCGCGGTCATCGTGATGGCTTTTGATGAAGAAGGGCAAGCAGATACTCGTGAACGTAAGATCGAGATTTGTACTAATGCCTATCATATTTTGGTGGATGAAGTCGGTTTTCCGCCTGAAGATATTATTTTCGACCCGAATATTTTTGCCGTAGCAACAGGCATTGAAGAGCATAACAACTATGCCGTCGATTTCATTGAGGCGGTAGGAGACATCAAGCGCACACTGCCTTATGCGATGGTTTCTGGTGGTGTTTCTAATGTGTCTTTCTCGTTCCGGGGAAATGATCCGATTCGAGAAGCTATCCATGCCGTATTCCTTTATTACTGTTTTAAAAATGGTATGGATATGGGGATTGTGAACGCAGGGCAACTTGCGATTTATGATGATTTAACCGATGAACTCCGTAATGCTGTTGAAGATGTCGTCTTAAACCGCCGTGATGATAGTACCGAACGCTTATTGGATATTGCGGACAAATACCGTGGTAGCGGTAAAGTTGAAGAAGATCGTACGCTACAAGAATGGCGAGGGTGGCCTGTAGAAAAACGCTTATCACATGCCTTGGTTAAAGGGATAACTGAGTTCATTGTTGAAGATACAGAAGAAGCTCGCACCAATGCCTCTAAGCCTCTCGAAGTAATTGAAGGCCCGTTAATGGCGGGTATGAATATTGTCGGTGATCTATTTGGTGAAGGTAAGATGTTCTTACCTCAGGTGGTTAAATCAGCCCGTGTTATGAAGCAAGCTGTTGCTCACCTTGAACCTTATATTAATGCTGAAAAGCAAGCGGGTTATACCAACGGTAAAATTCTGCTAGCGACAGTAAAAGGTGATGTTCACGATATTGGTAAGAATATTGTGGGCGTTGTCTTGCAGTGTAACAACTATGAAATCATTGACCTTGGAGTCATGGTTTCTTGCGAACAAATACTGAAAGTAGCAAAAGAAAAAAATGTCGATATCATAGGTTTAAGTGGTCTTATTACCCCATCATTAGATGAAATGGTGCATGTGGCGAAAGAGATGGAGCGACAAGGCTTTGAGTTACCATTGCTTATCGGTGGTGCTACAACCTCAAAAGCGCATACAGCGGTTAAGATTGAAGAGAACTATCACGGACCGGTTGTTTATGTCTCTAATGCGTCTCGCGCTGTAGGGGTTTGTTCTGCATTGTTATCTGATGTATTACGGCCAGCATTTATTGAACGTTTAGATAAAGAATATATTACAGTACGTGAGCAACATGCGCGTAAAAAACCACGAACACCACCAGTTACGTTAGAGCAAGCGCGAGAAAACAAAGTCGCTATAGATTGGGAGAGCTATACACCGCCAGCTCCAGTGAAGCCGGGTATCCATGTTTTTACTGATTTCCCTATATCTAAGATTCGTAAATATATTGATTGGACACCATTTTTCATGACTTGGTCATTAAGTGGTAAGTATCCAACTATTTTGCGCCATGAAGTGGTGGGTGAAGAAGCTCAGCGTTTATTTGATGATGCCAATGTATTGTTAGATGAAATCGAGCGTACAGGCATGATCAAAGCAAACGGTGTATGTGGGTTATTCCCTGCAAATAATATCGGTGACGATATTGAAGTATATACCGATGAGACTCGCTCTGAAGTGATGACGGTACTGTGTGGTTTGCGTCAACAGACGAAGAAACCGAAAGGACCTAACTATTGCTTATCGGATTATATTGCACCGAAAGAAAGTAACAAAGCTGACTGGATCGGCGCTTTTGCTGTAACGGGCGGTATCGGGGAGTATGACATTGCTGAACAGTTTAAAGCCAAAGGCGATGACTATAACGCGATTATGATACAGGCGATTGCAGATCGCTTAGCTGAGGCTTTTGCTGAATGTATGCATGAAACGGTACGGAAAGACATTTGGGGCTATGCACCTGAAGAGTCGCTGGCGAATGAAGATTTGATTCGTGAAAAATACCAAGGCATACGTCCTGCTCCTGGGTATCCTGCGTGTCCCGAGCATACAGAAAAAGGCACCATCTGGTCATTGTTAGATGCAGAGGTTAACACTGGCATGGTATTAACTGAAAGCTATGCGATGTGGCCAGGTGCAGCTGTATCAGGGTGGTATTTTTCTCATCCAGAGTCTCGCTACTTTGCGGTTGCTCAGATCCAAGAAGATCAGCGCGACAGCTATGCTGATCGTAAAGGCTGGGATCTGATTGAAGCTGAAAAGTGGCTAGGACCGAATTTATAATGCTGGTTTGAACGAAAAGAAGGCGCTCATTTGAGCGCCTTCTTTTTTTTGTTACCAGTATATGGTTTTCGCTTTATTCAAAGATAGCGCAATGGAGATCTTTGATAGCAGATTTAGCATCTTGCGCTTTTACTAAAAAACATAAATTGTGCGGGCTTGCCCCATAACAAATCATGCGTAGGTTATAGTCTTCAAGCGTGCTAAATACTTTTTTGGCTGAGCCTTTGGTGCTGCTCATTTGATTACCAATCAGTGCAACCAAGCATAGATCTTGCTCGACGTCGACGCGGCATAGTTCATTGAGTTCCGCTAGTGCTTGCGCTGGTAGTGTTGGTGCTCCACCACTGGTATCGGTTTGATCCAATGTCAAAGAGACGCTCACCTCAGAAGTTGTTATCAAATCCACGGAGATTTTATGTTCCGCTAAAATACGAAACACTTCAGCTAAGAAGCCGTAAGCATGGAACATATTGAGGCTGGTTAATGTAACCATTGTTTGATTACAACGAAGTGCTAGCGCTCTAAATAATGGGGCATCAGATACCGTTTCTCGAATCCAGGTACCACCTTGTTCGGGTGCTTTCGATGAACCAATGAAGACGGGTATTTGCTGTCTAATTGCCGGCACTAATGTTGATGGATGTAATATCTTGGCACCAAAATTGGCCATTTCAGATGCTTCGCTGAAGCTGATTTCTTTAATTGGTTTAGCTTTCGTGGCGATACGAGGGTCTGTGGTATACATGCCTGGTACATCAGTCCAAATTTCTAAGGTCGATGCCCCGATGGCTTCTGCCATTAAGGCGGCACTATAGTCACTACCGCCACGGCCTAATGTGGTGGTATTACCTTGTTCGTCAGAGCCAATAAAGCCTTGAGAGACCACTACATATTCTTTTAGTTGTGGAGAAAGGTGTTGTTCCGATAATTGGCGGATAATACTGGGCTGAGGAATGGCTTTACCAAATTGCCCATCTGTACGCATTACATCTCGAATATCAAATCGAATGGCGTTGATGCCAAGTTCTCTCAATATTTGAGCAAATAGGTGAGTAGAAAGTAACTCGCCATGGGAAACAAGCTGATCAGTAAGGGTGACTGATTTTTCAATGGCTGCTTTTTTTGCTAATTCAGCTACATTTTGAAGCAATATAGTAATGGCTTCTTCAGCTTGCTGTGGTTGCTCTAATTGGCTTAATACTGATTGGTGTATATCGGTTAAGCGAGTTAATAAAGCATGGCGTTGTTGAGTATCAGTAACACCATTAGCTAGCTCGACTAAGATATTGGTGACTCCAGAACAGGCACTAATTAAGACTAAGCGTGTGTGTGGTGCATGTTGAACTATTGCTGCACTGCGACTCATCGCGGTGAAGTCGGCAACACTTGTACCACCAAACTTGGCAACGGTTAACGATGTGTGCGGATTAACATTACTATCTACAAGGCTCAAGGTAAGACTCCCAATCTCAGTAAAATGATAAAAACGAATTTACGCGGGAGGATATTCCCGACATCCAATTGTCAGGAGAGCAGAAAGGCGAGACGTACGAATAGCGCTACAACCAGAAGCTCCCCACCTTTTTATATGTTACTTATGCATAAAAAGGTGACAGCCAGAAGGATTCAACCTTCATAGCCGATATCGCTGATCCCCATCAGTTATATCTCGGCGTTACTCCCCCTCTTTAGGCTGCTTTAGGGTGGGGCCCTGCAATCTAAATACCTGGGTAACGCTCCTCTTCCGTTTTACCTAGTGGTATTAATACCAGCAGGATGAACAAAAACTCTCCTCATTGAATAGGATTTGTTACTAGGTTGTCAATCTTTCTGTGGTTATTTATGCGATAAAAATGCAATCGCTTATGTCATTCGTTATGTTAGTGTTGAATGAGACTTGCACTGAGTATGGTTGATTTAATATTCTGTTGTTGTGCAACCCTAATAATTCCCGCCCTACAGTTAGAAAAATAACGAAAATACAGGGATTGATTACAACTTACTTCAGGAAGATAGAATAATGACAATTACTAGCTTTTACCCACCGCAACGAACACTAATGGGACCCGGTCCTTCAGATATCTACCCTCAAGTTTTACAGGCACTTAGTCGCCCGACAGTTGGACATTTAGACCCACTTTTTGTTGGGATGATGGATGAGCTAAAACAGCTACTGCAATATGCTTTTCAGACTAAAAATACATTTACGATTGCTGTGTCTGCCCCTGGTAGTGCAGGTATGGAAGCATGTTTTGTTAACCTTGTGGAGCCAGGTGATAAGGTCATTGTTTGCCGTAATGGTGTATTTGGCGATCGCATGCGAGAAAATGTTGAACGATGTGGTGGGCAAGCCGTTGTTGTCGATAATGCTTGGGGAGAGCCTGTTGATCCTAAGCTGGTGGAACAAGCGTTAATTGATAACCCAGATGCGAAAATATTAGCATTTGTGCATGCTGAAACATCAACGGGTGCGTTAAGTGATGCTGAAGCGCTGGCGAAACTGGCACGTCAACATGATTGTTTGACCATTGTTGATGCCGTGACATCGTTAGGCGGTGTTCCTTTATTGGTTGATGAATGGCAGTTAGATGCCGTTTATTCTGGTAGCCAGAAATGTTTATCATGCGTGCCTGGTTTATCACCATTAACTTTTTCTCAGCGCGCGATTGATAAAATTCAAGCTCGTAAAACACCCGTGCAAAGTTGGTTCTTGGATCAAAGTTTAGTACTCGGGTATTGGAGCGGGGAAGGCAAGCGAACTTATCATCATACTGCGCCAGTCAATAGCTTGTATGCCCTGCATGAAGCCTTGGTATTATTACAAAATGAAGGGTTAGAAAATGCTTGGCAACGCCATAAAGATGTTCATTTAGACTTGCGTGAAGGCTTAGAAAAACTCGGTATTACTTTTGTTGTTGATGAAGCCTCGCGTTTGCCACAGCTTAATGCGGTGTATATTCCTGATGGCGTTGATGATGCATTAGTACGTAAAACATTACTTGAGCGCTATAACCTTGAAATTGGTGCTGGGCTCGGGGCTCTAGGTGGTAAAGCATGGCGTATTGGCTTGATGGGATATGCTGCACGTAGTGAAAATGTCGCATTATGCCTAAAAGCCTTGGAATCGACATTGAAGTAAAAAAGTCATCATTGATCGATTGAATAAAACGGCTACCTCGGTAGCCGTTTTTGATCAAGGTTTGCTTGCCTCTGAAGGCAATATGGATTGTGCCTCTGAAGTGGCAAAGTTGGCGCCCGGAAATAAATATTCGGCTTCTTGCTTTATTTGGCTAGCTCGTTCTGGCTTACCTAATAATTGATAAGCGGAAATCAAGTTATGATATAGCGCTGGGCGAGGCCAATTAACGGCTTTTTTTGTCGCCCATTGAATGTATTCTTCAATGAGTGCAGGATTGTTACTTGCTGTTCCCAGTTGTAGCTGTGTCAAATGCAAATCCCAATCAAAACGGTTTTGCCAAGCCCAAGGGTTATTTACCTGCATTAAGTAATCAATATTAACTGGACGTGTCGTCTCAAACTTGGTTAATAACCAACCCGAGTACAACGTTGTTAACATAAAACCACTAACGACAATAGGCATGATTAACGCCAAAGATTTAATCGTCATTACATACTGCATTTCATGTTTATTATATTTTGCCGTTAGGTTATCGACCCAATAAATCAGGATGATAAAAATAACCCAATGAGCTAATGAGTGGTAGAAGGGATACTCTAGTTGGGTGTGCAAAACGATGGGAAAGAAAAGCCCGACTAATGCGAGTTGAGTGCCTTCTCGCGCCTTGCTGATTTTAAATAGCACAGCCGCTGCTGCAAGCAGCAATGCAATCAGAGGAATGATCCCCCCTTCTGACGCCCAATACACCAGTTCATTATGAGGGTGGTCTAAACTAGGGACCCCGTAAGGCTGATTGGGATCGGCTTGGTGCCATTTTGCGGTTTGAGTGATATAGGCGGGCTCAAATTTACCATAGCCATAACCCATTAGTGGCTCGGTACGAAACATTTTATACGCTTGCGGAATATGGATAGAACGAGCACTCTCAAGCGTTATACGTTCAGTTTTTGGCCCCCAACCTGTCGTAGAATTAATGCTCCAAGAAACACTTAGCCCCATCACGATCATCAATAGCCACATGCGTAATTGGGCTTTTGCAGCAAAGCGACGTAGGTAGGGGATCATAAGGCCGACACCGACGATCGCTCCGATCCAGCCTGTACGAGAACTTAATGCCATAATGATTGGAATCGTGATGACGGGAGTGAGTAGTAACAGAAGCTGCAGCCATGACCATTTACCGCGATACATCGGAATACGGGCAAGCAGATAAGCAGACAGTACTAACCCAGTTGCCAGAAAACTAGCCATTACATTGGGTTGCTGAAAAATGCCATAAGGTCGGTTGTTCAGTGTGTTGTAGCCAAAAGCATTGTCGGCTTCCATCCACATGAACTGATACCAGCCAAAAGCCGTTTGAATAAACACACCGATGAGAATCAACCACAACATGCGCTGGCGCTGCTTGGGGGTAAACGTAAACTGCTGTAACCCGATAAAAAATAAGAACCCAGCCCAAAGCGCAATCAGCCGGTTAGCCACTGCAGGTGCATCAGCATTTGGATAAAAAACAGGTAAGGTGAGCAATAGACAGCAAGCAAATAATACAATGGTCAGTCGAGAGTAGCGCCACACTTTTTGGCGACAAATCTCTAATAATCCCAGTGAAATCGCGATACTAAATGGGACCCAACTGGCGGTATTAAATGACAGCTCAAGCCCTGAACCGCCAGGATTATGCTGGAAGTAGTGCATCGTTAGCACAAACAAAAAACCGAGTGAAACAATGAATGATTTCACTAATGGTTTACTCATGCTCTGCTCTGCGAGTTTGGTGCCTTGCAAGTGTAACACTGTCATTTTATATCCATGCTTGTTGACATGTTTAAGCAAAATAAAGGCTGATAATTATATCAGCCTATAACGTTGATTTCTTAGCAGTTTAAAACAAAGTCAGCTTAAGACAAGAGAGGCTTAAGGAAGTATGCCGTATGTGAACCCGCAACTTGAGCAACCTGTTCAGGTGTACCTGTAGCCACAATTTCACCCCCACCGTTACCGCCTTCAGGGCCTAAGTCAATAATCCAATCAGCGGTCTTGACCACATCAAGATTATGCTCGATAACCACGATAGTATTGCCTCTATCACGCAAGCGATGCAGTACGACTAGCAGCTGTTGAATGTCATGGAAGTGCAACCCTGTGGTTGGTTCATCCAATATATACAGTGTTTGTCCGGTGTCTCGCTTCGATAACTCTCGGGCTAATTTCACACGCTGCGCTTCACCACCGGAAATCGTGGTCGCAGCTTGACCTAAGCGGATATAAGATAAACCGACATCCATTAATGTTTGTAGTTTTCTTGCAATAGCGGGAACGGGATCAAAAAATTCACGAGCATCTTCAACCGTTAAATCCAAGACTTCGTGAATAGACTTACCTTTGTAGCGCACTTCCAATGTTTCACGGTTGTAGCGCTTGCTATTACAAGCATCACAAGGCACATAGACATCTGGTAAGAAATGCATTTCGACTTTGATTAGCCCATCACCTTGGCAAGATTCGCAGCGCCCACCTTTAACGTTAAAGCTAAAACGGCCAGGTTTATAACCACGAGAACGAGATTCTTGGGTGCCCGCAAATAGCTCACGTATTGGCGTAAATATACCGGTATAAGTTGCTGGGTTAGAGCGTGGAGTACGCCCTATTGGGCTTTGATCAATTTCAATGACCTTATCAAAATGTTCTAAATTTTGAATCTCACGATAAGGGGCCGCTTCACCGGTTGTTGCACCATTGAGCTGGTGGTGAGCAATGCGGAAGAAAGTATCATTGATTAGCGTTGATTTACCCGAACCAGAAACACCAGTAATACAGGTAAAGAGACCGACTGGGATTTCAACATCGACATTTTTAAGGTTATTACCTGTCGCTCCCAGTAATTTAACGGTTTTATCTGGATCCATCGGTGTTCGGTGTTCTGGGATAGCAATGGATTTTTTACCACTTAAATACTGGCCTGTTAAGGACTCTGGTGCATTAAGGATATCTTCCATTGTGCCTTCTGCGATGATTTCACCACCGTGCACTCCGGCACCAGGGCCAATATCAATCACATAATCAGCAGCGCGAATCGCATCTTCATCATGCTCGACCACGATAACCGTATTACCAAGATCACGCAGGTGATTCAAAGTTTTGAGTAAGCGTTCATTATCACGCTGATGAAGACCAATTGAAGGTTCATCAAGTACATACATAACACCGACGAGCCCCGCCCCTATTTGGCTTGCAAGGCGAATACGTTGTGCTTCACCGCCAGATAGCGTATCGGCACTGCGTGATAAATTCAGGTAGTTAAGGCCGACGTTGACTAAGAAGGTTAAGCGGTCTTTGATTTCTTTTAATATTTTATCGGCGATCTGCCCTCGCTGGCCCACCAGTGAAAGCGTATCAAAAAAGTTAAATGTTTCATTGATGCTCATTTCACAAATGGTGGGTAGGTTTGTATCGGCAATAAACACATGACGTGCTTCTTGACGTAAACGTGAACCGTGACAGCTCGAACAGTGTTTAGTAGAAACAAATTTTGCCAGCTCTTCACGTACGGCGTTCGATTCTGTTTCACGGTAACGACGTTCCATATTATTGAGGATCCCCTCAAAAGGATGACGTCGAACCGTTATATCACCACGGTCATTAATGTACTTAAATTCAATTTCAGTTTTACCTGAACCTCTAAGAATGAGATCTTTGATTTTCCTCGGTAATTCATTGAAGGCGGATTCAACATCAAAATCATAGTGTTCAGCCATTGATTTCAACATCTGGAAATAATAGAAATTACGCTTATCCCAGCCTCGTATTGCTCCGCCAGATAGGCTTAGATCACCGTTTTGTATCACACGGTCAGGGTCAAAATATTGCTGAACCCCTAATCCGTCACAAGTGCCACATGCACCAGCCGGATTATTAAATGAGAATAAACGCGGTTCTAGTTCTTGCATGCTATAACCACAATGCGGGCAGGCAAAATTAGCGGAAAACAGCAACTCAGCAGGTTGGTCGTTATCCATTGGACAAATTAATACATTACCACCTGATAATTCTAAAGCCGTTTCGAAAGATTCTGCCAAACGTAGCTGTAGATCATCACGTACCTTGAAGCGATCGACAACGACTTCGATGGTATGTTTTTTATGTAATTCGAGGGTGGGTGGGTCAGAAAGATCACACACTTCGCCATCAATACGCGCTCGGATATACCCTTGAGCTGCTAGGTTCGCCAGCGTTTTTACATGCTCACCTTTACGGGCTTTTACGATTGGGGCAAGCAGCATCATTTTACTGCCTTCTGGCAATTCTAATACTTTATCCACCATTTGGCTGACGGTTTGCGCAGCCAGAGTTACATCGTGTGTTGGGCAGCGCGGCTCACCCACCCGTGCATACAGCAAGCGTAAATAGTCATAAATTTCAGTGATCGTACCGACGGTTGAACGTGGGTTATGCGATGTCGATTTCTGCTCTATTGATATGGCTGGTGATAGCCCTTCAATATGGTCGACATCGGGTTTTTCCATTAACGATAGGAATTGTCGAGCATAGGCTGAGAGTGATTCAACATAGCGACGTTGACCTTCTGCATATAAGGTATCGAAAGCCAATGATGATTTCCCTGAACCCGATAAGCCAGTGATAACAATCAGCTTATCGCGAGGAATAGAGAGATTTATATTTTTTAGGTTGTGAGTGCGAGCACCCCTGACTTCGATATAATCCATATTGATATGAGCTTTATGGCCGACTAATTGATTTGTTATTATTGCATAGGCAAGAAAAGCTTGAAAGCGTGGGCTGTATAAAGATACAGTATAAAGAGTAAAATCTAGCCAATAACAGGCCGGTTTATAATTCGTGCTTTGGCGTGAATATGGGTATCGGGTCAGTATTTTTGTGTGATAACAATACGCTTAAGGCGTGTGATTTTTCTTTACATAGATAATGAATAAAAATTGCGTCAGATAACACAGTTTGAGCGCTATGCTTGAGCGGTGCCAACATGATAAACTACGCGATTAAGTGTAAACTTTGACTAAGCGGCTATTGATAATCAGGTAGTACGCAGACAGATTTGGAGTTAAGTATGGCCAGTCGTGGCGTAAATAAGGTTATCTTAGTCGGTAACTTAGGTAATGACCCAGAAATCCGTTATATGCCAAGTGGTAGTGCAGTAGCAAACATAACAATTGCTACCTCTGAATCATGGCGTGATAAGGCAACGGGCGAGCAACGTGAAAAAACAGAATGGCACCGTGTGGCGCTGTTCGGTAAGCTTGCTGAAGTTGCTGGTGAATACTTGCGTAAAGGTTCACAGGTATACATCGAAGGTCAATTACAAACACGTAAATGGCAAAACCAACAAGGCCAAGATCAATACACAACAGAAGTTGTTGTTCAGGGCTTTAACGGTGTAATGCAAATGCTAGGTGGTCGTCAAGGCGGCGGTCAAGGTCAGCAGCAACAACAGCAAGGTAACTGGGGTAAACCTCAACAACCTGCAGCTGCTCCTCAGCAGAACTTTGCACCTCAGCAGCAACAACAACAACAGGCTCCTCAGCAACAGCAACAGCAACAGGCTCCTCAACAGCCTCAGCAGCAGTACAATGAGCCACCAATGGATTTTGATGATGATATTCCGTTCTAATCAACTTCTTAGTTGTAGGTTTGGAATAGCATGATTTAAGAAGAAGCAGCGTTCGCGCTGCTTTTTTTATTATTTATTATTTATTAAAGGTTTTTTATTGATTTTTAGATTTGATTTTTCTTTAATAAAATCAATGAATAACTTCGTTTTTACATGGTTGTAATCAAGCTTGGGATAATAAGCATAGGCAGAGCTAATTGGCTGTTTAAGCTCTGGTAATACAGGTACCAGTAAGCCTTTACTTAGCTCGCGTTTCACCGTGTTACCTCCAGCCAGAATAATCCCCATACCTGCTACAGCAGCAGCAACTAATGCTTCAGGATTTTGAGTGGTGAAATTACCCCGTAAGCGCAAGTGTAAGTTGTTCTCAAAAATGTGTTCTTGCTCATGTCCATGGGTACCAAAGAGTAGGCAATTATGCTGTGTTAGTTGCTGGTGGTTTTCAATTATGGGTTTATCTTCGAGATAACTTGGGGCTGCGTAAAACCCAGGCTGGAAATCAAATAATCGCGTTGCAATATAACTGGATGAATTAAAGTCGGTTAATTCACGGCTGATAAATACATCAAGGTTAAGATCGGGTAGTTGCCCTGGGGTTACTGTGTGAAGCTCGACTTGAATTTTAGGATAAGTCTCAATAAATTCAGCTAAGTAGTTAACTAATAATCGACTGCCAGTGGCAAGAGGGGCGCCAATACGTAATACGCCACTGACTTCACCATATGTTGAGGTTGTTTCAGCCAGCATTTGCTGCCAATCATCAAGTAGTCTTGCACTGCGTTGATAAAATAATTTACCCGCATCGGTTACCGTCAAACTCCGCGTTGTACGTTTTAATAGTTGCACACCTAACTGCTTTTCTAGCCAAGAAAGGCGCTTTGATAATGCTGAACTTGATGTATTGAGTTTAGTCGCTGCTTGAGCCAGAGAGCCTTGTTCCACAACGGTAACGAAGCTTTTTGTGCAAATGATCCAATCCATAGGTCTCCAGTTTTGTTAGCTACGATTATGGGTGCTGTGCTTTTAGCGTTTATTGAGTGATGAAATTCATTGAATCATATCACTATGTTTACAGACAATGATTCACATTAATAGACTAACAAGTGATAATCATTGTTAACGTAATTAACAAATTGCATTGTTGAACACTGTAATTTTTAGTTAACTGTTTATAGTCTATCAATACTGCTTGTAACGTTGGAGTTATATGAGAAAAGCATCAGGGATGAAGTTAACCAATCGTTTGGTTGCTTTTGTCACGCTTATTGTTATTTGTGCTATTTTCGTTGTGTTTATTGGCGGTGCCATTAGCTTTCGAAAATTAGGGCAAAATTATCTGACCAACTATCTTGATGGTGTGGTTAACGTTATCGATCAACAATTGGCAGATCCTGATGGCGCGCAAGCATTCTCACGTTGGCTACCGCATTTATTAAAAGCCAGTAATGTCGTTGAACTTGAAATTAGCAGCTCTGCAGGCTCTATATACTCTTTTAAAGGCTTACATCCACTCACCGATCCTAATGTATTGTATATCAGCCATTACCAGCTTGAGAAAAACACTGGCTTTAATATCGATATTAAGTCATTACCTCCTTATACCGAATTTACTTATTCGATAGGCGCAATGTCATCAATCAGTATTGCTATCATGATCATTATCATGGGCTTGGTATGGGGCATGAACTGGTTACGTAGGCAATTACATGGTTCAGAGCTGTTAGAAGTACGAGGACGCATGATCCTTGCTGGGCGTGTCGATAAATACGCTGTCGGTTCTGAAGAGGAGTGGCCTGCAACAGCAAGTTTAGCCCTTGATCAAATGATTGCTGAGTTAAAAGATGCCCGTCAAGAGCGCAGTCGTTTTGATACGTTTATTCGTACTCATACATTTCTTGATCAATTAACGGGTACAGCAAACCGAGTGTTATTTGATAGCCGTCTTCAATCAATCGTGCAAGATCAAGACACCTATGGCTCTGTTATTTTGATTCGTATTTCAGAATGGGATCACTTACTGGCAGAAAAGGGAAAAGAGGCCGCTGATGACTTAATCCAAGATGTGGGTATGATCTTATCTAATTTAATCCAGCGCTATTCAGATACTGTTCTTTCGCGTTACTTTGATGCTGAATTTGCCATTATGATCCCACAGCAATCGGCAAAAGAAATAAAGCAATTTACCAGTCAACTATTAAAAGCATTAGAAAGGTTGACCCCAGCAGCACCACTTGAAACGGATAATTGGTGTCATATTGGGGTGACTTTCTTTTCTAGCGGTGAGCGACGAGGTCGAATTATGGATGAGGCTGATATGGCATTACGGAGTGCACAGCTTCATCGGGCAAACAGTTGGTATGCATTTAAGAAAGAGCAGCAATGGGATGATAGTCGAGGCAGTGTACGTTGGCGTACCTTGTTAGATGCCGTATTTAATGCGGGTGGTCCGATATTGTATCAACAACCCGTTGTTAATGCAGATGGTGAAACATTACTTCATCGCGAATTGTTAGCGCGTATTAAAGATGAAAATGGTGTTTTGATTAAAGCATCTCGATTCCTTCCTGCTGTTGAACAGGTTGGTTTTAATATTCGCATGGATAAATTGGTTATTGCCAAATCATTACAATTGCTAAAAACAATGCCAGTGAGCGATGTGTTTTCTATTAATGTCAGTATCATCGCACTATTAGATAAAAGTTTTGTTCGTTGGCTAAGAGATGAGTTATTACAAACCCCGCGAACGGTGTTGAATCGTCTATCGTTTGAAATACCAGAGGGAAGTTTAGTTAAGCATCTTGATGCTATGCGACCTATCGCAAGGATGATAGTCGGGCTTGGTTGTAAACTGGTGATTGATCAGGCGGGAAGAACCATTGTAAGCACCCATTATATAAAAGATATTAAAGTGGATTATATTAAACTCCACCGAAGCCTTATCCGTGAAATTCATCAAAGGCAAGAAAATCAACTATTTGTTCGTAGTATGCTCGGTGCTTGTGCCGATTCGAATGCAAAAGTTATCGCTGTTGGCGTGGAAAATAATAATGAATGGCAGGTATTAAAACAGCTTGGTGTACATGGTGGACAAGGCCGGTATTTTGGGGCTGAAATCTCGTTAATAAGTGATTCAAACATACAACAGAAGTAGAGACATGTTACATTTGCTTATACATTAAAAAGCAATCGACATATGTTCATTTGATTAATGTTCGGGTACCATTGTCAAATAATTGACGTGTGTCGGTTGTTTGGCGTTGTTGTTGTGGCAATATTTGCACATATTTAGTCAGTTGTATTGGATATCCATGAAGTCTACTGCTTTGTTTAATAAATATTTTAATAAGAAAAGTCATCATAAGTTAGCTTGCCTAGCTGTATTTGCTGATTCTATAACAATAGTTTATGAATCAGAGCAGCAATGCATAACCGATAGCATTGATATTTCAGGTGCCGGGCAATGGGCTGATGCCATTAAATCGTTGCTTGAAAAGCATGAGCTTTCAGGTTGTAAATTAAAATTAGTTTTAGGTCATGGTTTATATCAGAGTTTACTCATTGAGAAACCTGATATACCGCGTGCTGAATTACCCACGGCATTGCCTTTTTTAGTTAAAGATCTTGTTAATGAATCCCCTATGGATTTGGTGGCTGACGGTTTTCCGGCGCCATTAAAAGACCGACTTCAAGTTTTTGTTGCTAATCGAAAGCATATAGAACAACTCATTAAAATTTGTGCCGATGCAAATGGTGAACTGATAGCGGTTTCGGCAGAAGAAATCGTATGGGGGCAATTTACGTCTTCATCACTCAGTCAGCTCATTCTTCATCGTCGCTCAAGTGCTGGATTACAATTAACCGCATTCAAACAACAAACGTTGTGTTTTCAACGTCAATTACGAGGTTTTACTGACCCGTTAATTGGCTCTGAAAGTGATGCATTACAGTTAGATAACCTAGCGCTTGAATTACAACGTTCTTTAGATTTTCTTAGTGCACAATTGCGTGATAACCCGATTAATCAACTCGTCATTTCGTGTGATGGTGAAGACGATGCCTTATTAGCGCAAGAGCTTAGTCAGCGATTAAGTGTCTCGGTGAGTGCAATCTCGCCGACACACTCAACGTTAACCACCAATGCTGCTCGTATTGCATGGGCGGCACTGAATCAGCTTGATGGCTCTGGCATTAACCTTTATTCAGATGCTTTAAAGCCGCAAAAAAATTATCTGACATTACCGAATGTTATCGCTAGTTGGGCAATTATTGTTGTGGTAATGGCAACATTGACTGGCTGGTACCAGTGGAAAAACTACGTAGTTAAAGAAAAGTTAGCAGCAGAGCAAGCATCACTAACGGCTAAACGTACCGAGCTTGACCGCGCCAAAGCGGCATTAGCCAAGCATGTACCTAGCCCTCTAAAAGTGGAATTAGCTGGCTCTCTTGAGCAAGATTTAGCAGCGAAACAAGCAACATTAAAAGCGATTGAAAATCATGATGACAGCCTAAAAGTAGGTTATGCCGGAATGTTAAAGCAACTGTCAGATGCGGCAAGCGGTGATGTATCGGTAAGCCGAATTCGTGCGACCGGTAAAGCTTTAGATTTAGAAGGGTTGGCGCGCAGCCCTGATGCTGTTCCTGGTTGGCTAAGGGCATTTAAAGCATACCCATCTTTATCTGAGCGTCGTTTCCAGCTGCTATCACTTGGGCGTAATGAGAAAAATATCGTGACGTTTAGATTATTAGCCGATAGAACGGCGGCACAACAGGAGAGCAAGAAATGAATGGTTGGCAACAATTAAGCGACCGTTTTGATCTGCTGACACGTCGCGAACAAATCTTGATACTGGTATCTGGTTGGGTTGCATTACTGTTTGTGGGTTTTGTTGTAGTGATAGAGCCGACAATGAAAGACGTTACGTCAATTAAACGGCAACTCGTTTCAGCTGCTAACGAACTCGTGAGTAGTGATAATCAAATTGCCGCGATTAATCGAAAGCTCAACAGTGACCCAAATAATGACGTAGATAAGAAAATCGAACGTTTAGAGCAACAGACTGATGGCTTAAATGAGCAACTAACAGATCGTGTTGCGAGCTTGGTAACACCTATACAGATGTCGGGTTTAATGGAAGAAGTGTTACGACGTACCACACGTTTGAAGCTTGTCTCATTAGAATCACAAGCCCCAATACAACTTATTAATGGTGATGATGAAGGCTATTTTATTCATCCCGTACAGTTAACCCTTCGTGGTCGCTATTTTGATGTTGTTAATTACCTCGATCAATTAGAAGCATTACCGGTGAAGTATTACTGGCGAAGTTTTAGTTACCAGGTTGATAAATACCCTTGGGCTGATATTACGTTAAATGTTTACACTCTTGGCGAAAGTAAGGATTTTATCGGTGGGTAAGTTCAGTTTTATTAGCGCTATTTTAATGATGCTAACCATCAATACTGCTCAGGCAAGCCAAGATCCTACCGCACCGTTAGGTTGGAGTGCCCCAGCAAAAAAGCAGACAGCAAAACGAAGTTATGTCCCAACATTACAAAGCATATTGTGCGATGAGGCTGATACGTGCACTGCCATATTAAATAATATTTCCGTTGGTGTAGGTGGGAAAGTAAGCGGTTATACCCTGACTCATATTCAAGATGATTTTGTCACTGTTAGTCGTGGTGGTAAGCAGTGGCGTTTGGAATTATTCGCTGACAATATAAAAATAATTGAAAGGTAAGCAGTTAGCATGCGTGGATTAGTAATAGGAATACTTTTAGCCTCTTTGTTAGGCTGCTCAACCAACATGGGACATCAAGATCCGGTTGAAATCAAAGAAGCGTTAAATATTGCTGCAAACGAGGCGAACAGTCGTCCGCTAGATGATTTACCTTCAGCGGTTAATGATGATTTGATGCCGAGCTTTGGCAGTAATGATTACATGGCGTCATCGGCTTTAGAAAAACGTTTTCGTGTTAGCGCACGAAATGTTGAGGCACGTACCTTCTTTGGTAGCTTGGTGAAAGGCACGCCATTAAACATGGTGATCCATCCAAATGTACAAGGTCGCATCTCTTTAACATTACGCGATGTAACGTTAGACGAAGTCTTGGATGTTGTTTCTGATATTTATGGTTATAACGCCACACGTAAAGGAAATGTTATTCAAATATTTCCAGCGACATTACGCACCGAAGCGATTCCTGTTGACTACTTACAGCTTAAGCGCCGTGGTGTTTCTCTGACTTCTATCACTACAGGCTCAATTACTAGCAGTGACTCCGGTTCATCGGGCTCAGGTAGCAGTAGTAATAACAGTAATTCGGATAATAGCAGTAACAACAACTCTGACAGTGGTTCAGGCGGTAATAATTCGAGTACGACTACGGGTGGTACCACAATTGAAACAACGTCTGAAAGCGATTTTTGGTCGCAGTTAGAAAAAGCGGTACAAGCAATGATCGGCTCTGGAGAAGGGCGTAGCATTGTTGTTTCACCACAAGCGAGCTTGATCTCAGTGCGTGCTTATCCGAATGAACTACGTGAAGTGAAAGAGTTTCTTGGTGTATCGAAAAAGCGGTTAAAGCGTCAAGTGGTGCTGGAAGCCAAAATAATGGAAGTCACACTCAGTGATGGTTATCAGCAGGGCGTTAACTGGAAGAATATAACCTCGAGTATTGGTGGTACCGATATTATCTTTGGACGTACTGGTCCGGCAGCACTTCCGGGGGGGGACGCTATTTCATCCTTACTGGGCGGGCAAACTAATGTCACCATCAGTGATGGTAATTTTGAAGCGGTACTGAGTTTTCTTGAAACACAAGGTGATCTGAATGTGCTATCTAGCCCACGAGTAACTGCTGCGAATAATCAAAAAGCGGTGATTAAAGTGGGTGGAGATGAATACTTCGTCACTGATATTTCTGGTGGTGAAGTCAGTGGCGATAACAGCACCTCAGCGCCAGATATAGAACTCACCCCCTTCTTTTCTGGTATTTCATTAGATGTTACCCCTCAAATTGATGATGAGGGTGGCGTGTTGTTACATGTTCACCCTACTGTTGTTGAGGTGGTGAACGAGACCAAAGAAATCGATTTGGGCGCAACGTTTGGGGTGTATAAATTACCACTCGCTAAAAGCTCTATCCGAGAATCTGATTCAGTCATTTTTGCCCGTAGCGGCGATGTTGTTGTTATTGGTGGCTTGATGAAGTCAGCAATTAATGATCAGGTGTCTAAAGTCCCTTTCTTAGGTGATATTCCAGGGCTTGGCTACCTATTTAGAAACGTCAATAAAGTGAAGTCTAAAACGGAACTGGTGATTTTACTTAAACCAACAGTGGTTGATGAGCAGACGTGGCAGCAAGAGATCGAACGATCTCGTGCATTGGTAACTGAATGGTTCCCTGAGCAAGGTTAAGCCATGTATCAGTCTCACTTTAGATTAAATCAAGCCCCTTTTGCTTTAACGCCAAATACAGCGTTATTCCATGCATTGCCTCCTCATTTAGAGGCAATTCAAACCGTATTGTCAGCGTTGGAAATGGGCGAAGGGATTATTCAGATCTCGGGTGAGGTGGGTACCGGAAAAACACTGGTGTGCCGCATGCTGATTAATCAATTACCAGAGCGGTTTGATCTAGCGTATTTACCAACCCCCGCAATGAATGGGCATGAACTGCGGGCTGCTTTAGCGAATGAACTGAACTTAAGTCGAGATGGTGATAACACCATGCTCACTGAACGTATTCATGACGAATTGATCCAGCGAAAAAGCCAAGGGAAAACCGTGGTTGTATTGCTGGATGAAGCGCAAGCTCTGCCAGACGAGGCGCTTGAGGTCATTCGCTTGTTGGGTAATTTAGAAACGGAGCAAGAAAAATTGCTCCAGATTGTGTTGCTTGGTCAACCTGAATTAGATCAGCGTTTAGCGCAACATAACTTACGCCAGTTTCGTCAGCGAATTACTTTCCGCGCTAATTTACGGCCGTTAGATTTGGCTGAAACGATCTCGTATATCGAATATCGATTGCAACAGGCTGGCTGTCGTAAGGTATTGTTTTCTCTGTCTGACTACCGCGCATTATGGAAATCCAGTCAGGGAATTCCAAGGGTGATTAATCAACTATGCCATAAAGCATTAATTGCGGCATACGGCAGCAATCAACGAAAAGTCACGAATAAAGAAGTACTCATGGCAATTAAAGATACATTAAGTGCAAGACAACCTAAGTGGACATACCCCGTATTGTGGGGATGGAGTTAAGCATGAGTGAAATAAACAAAAAGCTTAACGAGCTTGCGCAAAAGAATTCAAATAATGCAGCCAAAACGGACCCGTTAGTCGCTGCTTATATCAGACCTGTACCAGCAAAAAAATGGCCATTAATGGCAGCTGCTGGTCTTGGTATCACAGTGCTATCTGGGGTTGTTGGCTGGTGGTTTGGCCAACAAAGTCAACCTGATACGATTGCGGTTGTTTCACTAGTAGAGGCTGCTCCCTCTGTTGTAGAAAAGTCTACAGTAGAAAAGCCTATTGCAGAAAAGATCGCTACAGAAAAAACAGCTGTCGAAGTGCCTGTTGTATTAGTTGAAAGCATTGCCACAGCGTCTATATCAGAAGAAAAATTTGAACCTGAAATTATGGTTGCCCCTAAAGTGGCGGTGCAAGCTAAACCAGACCCTAAGCCAGTTGCAGCAACGAAGATCAAAGAGGTCGCAAATACAACGCCCGCGAAAGCAATGCCTGCGCAAGCAATGCCCGCAAAAACAGTATCAGCACCAATAAGACCAGCGCCAATAGTACAAAAAGCAGTGTCTAAACCAACCCCCATTGCGGTTGAGTATGCTGAATATCAAGAAAATCTTCCTCAAAACGTTAGTGAAGAAACTGCGTCTTGGGGCAATGATGATGAAGGTTTAAGCATTGAAACGGTGGAATTGAATACCAAACAACTTGCTAATATTGAATACGATCGTGCAATGAAATTGCTGAAACAAGGCAACAGTAAGAAAGCTATTGTCCATTTAGAATCAGCCATTAAATACCAGCCAGATTGGATTAAAGTGCGTCAAAAGCTGGCGGCACTTTATTATGGTAAAACGGATACCCGCAAAGCGGTGGCTGTGTTGCAGCAAGGGTTATCTCGAGATGGTGAGCAGCCGGAACTCCGGTTAACCCTCGCCAAGCTCTTGGTGAATGAATCACAACCGCAAGCGGCATTAAATGTATTAGCGCGTATTCCTAAAGAAGAAAATGCTGCTTACATGGCGATGCGGGGCGCGTTATCACAGCAGCTTAAAAATAATGTAATGGCGCTTAATAGCTACCAACAACTAGTGAAGTCAGAGCCTTATGATGGACGTTGGTGGATGGGGTTAGGCATTGCATTAGAGCGTGACAGCAATGGTGAGAAAGCGAAAGAAGCGTATCAACAAGCCTTATTAATGGGGCGGGTATCCGCTAAATCACAACAGTTTATTCAACAACGTTTGTCATTATTATCAGCAAAAGAGAGCTAAGACGATGCAGATTAGATTAAGAAAACGTCTTGGTGACTTGCTGGTTGATGAAGGAATTGTTGCTCAAGCCCAATTAGAACAAGCACTTTCACAGCAGCAAAGCACAGGGCGAAAGCTCGGCGATACATTGATCAACATGGGGTTCTTAACTGAACAACAGATGTTGTCGTTTTTGTCGCAACAGCTTGATATTCCTTTAGTCGATTTAACGCGCGCTAACGTAGATATGGAAGCGGTATCGTTACTATCAGAAGTGCATGCTCGGCGTTTACGTGCATTAGTTATCGATCATCGTGGCGATACCGTGCGAGTGGCTATGAGCGATCCTGCCGATCTTGCGACTCAAGAAGCTGTGTATAACCAGCTAGGTGAGTACCGTGTTGAGCTGGTAATAGCACGCGAACGTCAATTGATTGCAGCATTTGATCGTTATTACCGTCGCACGAAAGAAATTGTCTCCTTCGCAGAGCAGTTACAAGCCGAGCACAAAACGGATTCAGTGTTTGCTTTTGGCTTTGATGATGACAACGAAGACGTCACCGTTGTTAAGCTGATCAATTCATTATTTGAAGATGCGATTCAAGTCGGTGCGTCAGATATTCATATCGAACCCGATACCGATGTATTGCGTATTCGCCAGCGTATTGATGGCGTATTGCATGAAACATTACTCAATGAAGCCAGTGTGGCATCGGCGTTAGTCTTACGTCTTAAATTAATGAGTGGCCTCGATATATCAGAAAAACGGTTACCACAAGATGGGCGTTTTAATGTCAAAGTACGTGGGCATTCAGTCGATGTGCGTGTTTCTACCATGCCAGTGCAACACGGCGAATCAGTTGTCATGCGTTTGCTTGACCAATCGGCAGGTATTCTAAATCTTGATGAAGTCGGTATGCCAGCTGATATTTTGCAGCGATTTCGTCGGCAGTTAAAACGCCCTCATGGCATGATTTTGGTAACGGGCCCTACTGGCTCAGGTAAAACCACCACGTTATATGGTGCCCTCAGCGAATTGAATAAGCCGGGTAAAAAACTGATCACTGCCGAAGACCCAGTGGAATATCGCTTACCACGGGTTAATCAGGTGCAAGTTAATAATAAAATTGGTCTGACATTTTCTTCTATATTGCGTACTTTTTTACGTCAAGATCCCGACATCATTCTTGTGGGTGAAATGCGCGACCAAGAAACGGTCGAAATTGGCTTGCGTTCAGCGTTAACTGGCCACCTAGTGTTATCCACTTTGCACACCAATGATGCGATAGACAGTGCTCTGCGAATGATGGATATGGAAGCCCCTGGCTACTTAGTGGCGAGTGCGGTACGTGCGGTATTAGCCCAGCGTTTAGTGCGTCGCGTATGTCGTGATTGTGGCGAAATAGAAGCCCCTGATGTCGCTCAAATTCAGTGGCTAAAGGCGCGTTTCCCTGAACATCAACACCGTGAATTTCACCGAGGACGAGGTTGCCAAACCTGTAACTTCACCGGTTACAAAGGACGTATTGGTGTATTTGAATTACTCGAAATGAATCAAGCCATGATGGATGCCCTTCGTGATAATAACGCGGTGTTATTTAGTCAGATAGCCCGTGAATCTGAAGGTTACCAGCCCTTAGTTGCTTCAGCGATGGGGCTAGCACTTGAAGGACGAACCAGCCTAGATGAAGTACTTATTCTGGGTGACGGCGATCTTAATGATGGTTTTCTGGGTTAGGACATAGTTGATGCCAGTATTTAATTACCGTGGTCGAGGTAGCAAAGGCCAATTACAACGCGGACAAGTAGAAGCGGTTAACCAAGAGGTTGCAGCCGATGTACTGATGCGCCAAGGCATTATTCCCTTAGAGATCCGCCAAGGTAAGGCCAAAGGGGATAGCTTCGATTTTAAGCAATTGTTTCAAAATGATATTCCACTAGAAGCATTAGTGATTTTTTGTCGTCAGCTTTACAGTTTAACCAAAGCCGGTGTGCCGCTATTAAGGGCCATTAAAGGGTTAGGCCAGAGTGCTAGCCATCCATTAATGAAAGAAACACTGGATGCAGTCATGAGCGATTTAACCAATGGTCATTCACTGTCGGCTGCGATGAAACAGCATCGGCGGGTATTTTCTGACTTGTTTGTTTCGATGATTCACGTTGGTGAAAACACTGGTCGACTGGATGAATCCTTGTTACAGCTAGCTCACTATTTTGAACAAGAAATGGAAACCCGCCGCCGAATTAAATCCGCGATGCGTTATCCGTTGTTTGTGATCTCTGCGATTATGCTCGCGATGGTGGTATTGAATATTAAAGTGATCCCTCAGTTCGCGTCGATGTTTGCGCGCTTTGGTGTCGATCTCCCGTTACCGACTCGGATCTTAATTGGCACGTCAAATTTCTTTGTTCATTATTGGCCCCTAATGCTGGGGGCAGGAATTGTCAGTGGATTAGCACTTAAAATGTGGCGACGAACCCCAAATGGCCAAGAACGTTGGGATAGTTGGCGGCTTAAAACCCCTGTGGTAGGCCATATAGTTAACCGCGCCCAGATGTCACGTTTTTCTCGTACTTTTGCTTTAATGATCAGGGCGGGTGTACCGCTGAACCAAGCAATTCAAATGTCAGCAGAAGCGCTGGGTAATCGCTTTTTAGAAAATCGTTTAATTGAAATGAAAAATGGAATTGAAAGCGGTAACAGTATTACCAGTACCGCCACCGATTCTGGGGTGTTTACCCCGTTAGTACTGCAGATGATCGCGGTCGGTGAAGAGACGGGACAAGTCGATAACTTGCTATTAGAAGTATCAGATTTTTACGACCGTGAAGTTGAATACGATTTGAAAACCTTAACAGCACGCATCGAGCCACTTTTATTGTTGGTTGTTGCTGTTATGGTCTTGATTTTAGCCTTGGGTATTTTCCTACCAATGTGGGGCATGCTTGATGTTGCACGGGGTGTTTGATCGACTGCCGTTTACTCGGCTGAAAGGGTTTATTTGGTTGACACTTATGCTGTTACTAATAGCCGTTCTACTTGGTAAATGGTCACAACTGAATAAAAGACTGGAAGAGACAAAAGTAAAATTGACGGTTAGTAACTTTTATAATAATGCGGTAAGTCTCCGTAATTTATGGGAACTTAATGATAAACCTAATTATATGACCGTTAATAATATAGACCTGAGTTTTACCACGCTTGGATGGCCAATAGTGATCGAATCAAAGCAAATAAACTGCGATAAAATGTGGTTTTTATTATCTGGTGATCAAGAAACCTCACCTTATATAACTTTGTCTAATAAAAAAACTGTGAACTCAACTGTTTATAATTCTTGTGAATACCAGATAATTGACGGTAAAGGGCTGGAATTATCTTATGAAAATGAGACAATACATGTTGACGGTTTTTTGACGCAAGTCACGCTGTAATATTGACAAGAGTATTAGTAAAAAGATGAAAAAACAAAGCGGCTTCTCCCTTGTTGAATTAGTTATTGTCATTATTGTCGTGGGTTTATTATCTGCTGTCGCATTACCTCGTTTTATTCAAATAACGGATGAAGCTAAGAAGTCATCTATTAAAGGTGTTGCTGGTGGTTATGCCACGGCGGTGTTATCCGCTCGCGCCCAGTGGGAAGCGTATGGTCGTCCGGAGGATACCAATGGTGATTATAAGGTCAATTACGATGGTACGGACTTTGCGTTAACCAAAGCGACAGATGACAACACGGTACGTGACGGCTATCCGTTTGCACTAGAAGCAAGTAACAAAAGTGATGCAAACAGTGTTGATGTGAATGATTGCTTAGATCTGATCAAGAACTTATTACAAAACCCGCCGCTAGCAACGACGTCATCGTCAGATGCTACCAATGGCAACTATTTATTTTACGTCACTGTTGAAGGCTCGGATGCCAGCAAGCAGTGTCGTTATTACCAACTAGCTTCGGCTGGTACCAAGGGTTCAGGTTCAACAGATGTTGAAGCGGGACATTCATTTATTTACAAACCGGCCTTTGGCCAAGTCGAAGTAAATTTACAATAATTAGGAGTGAGTTATGAAACGTCAAGGCGGCTTTACGCTAATCGAATTAGTGGTTGTGATTGTTATTCTGGGTATTTTGGCGGTAACCGCAGCACCTAAGTTTATGAATTTTCAAGATGATGCACGAAAAGCATCGTTACAGGGTCTGAAAGGTGCTGTAGATGGCGCTGCGGGCATTGTATTTGGCAAAGCTGCTCTTGAAGGCGTAGAGGGAGATGGTACAGGCAAGAATGTAGAAGGCGTTGATTTGGCTTTCGGGTACCCTTTATCAACTTCTGCTGCATTAGGTAATGCAATTGTAGGCCTTAACACTGACTGGGATGCTTTTGATGTAGATGCCAGTTCAGGAAAAAATATTAAGTTTACCTTCAAAGGATATGACGCAGAAAAACGTAAAACTTGTCATGTTCTTTATAGCCAAGCTACAGGTAAACTAGCAACAAGTGCTGCAAAAACAACAATTGACACATCTGGTTGTTAATTAATTGATTTTAGGGCTCAATTGAGCCCTATTTTCTCAATAGCTTTATAATGAGAGTTATTGAAAAAATATAAAAAATCTATAGTAACAGGAGATACAATGAATAATCGCCAGCAAGGCTTTACACTGGTTGAATTGGTTATTGTTATTATCCTGCTTGGGATCATTAGTGTCACCGCGACCAGTCGCCTGATTGGTAAAAGCAGTTTTACCGCCCATATCGCCCGCGATCAGGCCATTTCGATTACCCGCCAAATTCAAATTACCGCGATGCAAACCGATGGCACCCTCAATGCCTGCCAGCGTCTGGTTATCACCAATGTTGAAAATGAAGAAAACAGTCGTTTCGGTCGCCCAGCCGCATGCAGCAGTAATGACGACATGTTCAGCGATGTGCTGCGGGGTAAGCTGGCGGAAGTTACTTTCACTACATCGGTAACCAATATCTATTTCAATTTGCTCGGGCGCCCAGTTGACGCGACCGGCAAGCGGATTTGCACCACGAGTTCAGGGTGCAAGGTAACGGTTCACTCCCGTAATGGGGAAACCGCCAGCTTGTGTATTAACAGCGAAGGCTTTATCCGCGAAGGTGACTGTGTATGAAGCCCGTAAATATTAAGTCTGTAATAAAGAGCAAAGGTTTTACCCTGATTGAAGGCATTATTGCCATTGTGATCATGGGCATCGCGATGGTGACCCTGACCAGCTTTTTATTCCCTCAAATAGAGCAATCAGCCACCCCCCATTATCAGGCGCGAGCTTCAGCCCTTGCCAATGCGTATATGACAGAAATTCTGGCGCGCAAATTTGATCACAATAGTGATGATAATGGTGAGCGGTTTCGCTGTGATGATAATGCTTACCCAGATTTCCCTTTAACGACCCCGCCGCCACCAATCTGTACCATAGCGCTGGGGCCTGATAGCGAAAACCGCGCCCAGTTAAATGATGTTGATGATTATATCGGTTGCTGGGTCGGGGAGAATCGCACCTGTACGGATGATCGAGGAAAGATCACGGATGTCGTTGGCATTGAAGTGAATGATCAATATAAGAATTTTGTGGTATCCGTTGATGTCTTTTATGACGCGAACCATGATAATCAGGCCGATGATGCCAGTGTTAAAGCCAATCGCCGTCACAAGCGGATCAACCTGACTGTTGATGCGGGGCGCTACGGCACCTACCAGTTTTCAGCCTACCGGAGTAATTACTAATGCCAGTCAGTAAATACTCACAGGGTTTTACCCTAATAGAAATTATTATGTCGTTGATTGTGTTAAGTGTGATCTCTTTGGGGATCGGCAGTTATCTGCAGCTCGGCGCGCAAGGCTATATTCAAAATCGCGATCGAGAACAGTTGCAGTCACAGGCTCGGTTTGCCGCCGAGCGCATTTCGCGGGAGTTACGCCATGCCGTGCCCAACAGCCTGACGGTTTCCGGTGATAACAAGTGTATTACTTTCACTCCGATTGAATATGCCGGTTTCTATACCAATCAGACGCTTGAAGATATAGACACTTTAGAGGGAGTCATGTCCAGTTCGGTGGAAGGTACAGATGCCGAGGTCGCAGACCGCTGGCTGGTGATCAACCCAGTCAGGATGGCAGATTTAACGTCAGCATCGCGCTCTGCCGCGATCAAGGAAGTTGCGGGTACTCAGCCCTGGACGATCAGTTTTAATAACCCAACGACCTTTGCCAGTGAATCGGCTTCCGAGCGTTTTTATATCTATGGTATTGATGCCCGATTATGCATCGACGGCAGTCGGTTAACTCGGGCGATAAGAAACATTGGTACCACTGCTTTTTCTACCGCAGTGCCATTAGCGGAGCATCTTGTTTTCACTGAAAGTCATTTCACTCTAGAGCACGCCTCGTTAAATCGAAATGCCTTGGTGCACTTCCAGTTGGCATTCAGTCAGAACGGTGAGAAAACCCAATACAGCCACGATGTGCAGGTGATCAATGTTCCGTAGCAAACAGCAAGGCAGCGCATTAATGGTTTCTATTTTTGTCATTACGGTGATGGCGGTGATGGCAATGGGGCTGATGAAAATTAACTGGTCGCAGAGTGATACCACCACCCGCGAAGTACTGGGAACCCGCGCCTGGTTTGCCGCGCATAGTGGCATCGAGTGGGGGCTGAATCGACTCTTTCCGATCGACGACGGCTCAACGGTTAGCCTATGTGCGGCTTCTGTTGATTTCCCTATTGCGACGGAAAACTTTCATAACTGCCGAACTAGCGTGACCTGCGAGGCGTTCACTATCCCTACCTCTGCAGGCAATGTGACACATTATAAGTTAGAAAGTACCGGAACATGCGGAACAGGTAAGCACCAGATGGTGCGGGTACAGGAAGCATGGGCAAAGGAGTTGAAACAATGAAACATTATTGCCGAGCGGCTTTCAGCGCGATTCTATTCTTTTTTAGTCTGTCGGTAAATGCGACATGTGAAGGTCTGAAGATCAATAAAGGATTTGATATTGTCTTCAGGATAGAAAACAGTAGTCAGCATGAGAGTGTTATTGCGACAGGGAATAACTCGCGCATAAAAATATTATGGTCAAATAATCCCAACGAATCAGCCGTCATTAATGATGTCTGGACTGTTACAGGGGGCAGTTATGATATCTGGCTGCATTTTATTCCCGGTAAGAATAATAATTTCCCAGGAGAGCTGCAATATTATATGTATCGTCCGGATATTAATCCTGATGGATGGTCCAGAGTGACTTCAGTACCTGCAGTTCTTTCCGGTATGAGTAATAATATTTCTGTGACTGAAAACAATGTTACTAATTTAAGTTGCAACGGAGCTCTTGAGCCACCCGAACCGCCAAAAATTGATGTGTGTGAGTTGTTTCCGACACCAGTGCAAAGCTGGTCTCAAGGCTCCTCTATTACTTTTAATAATCCCCCGGTGCTACCTAATACGACACCTCATTATTTTATCAGTGGCTGGAACACCGCTTATAAAGAAAAATATTTAGATTCGACAGTGAACCCAGCCCAACTGAAGGTGGGATTTGACTCCATTACCGATTATTCAAGTGGAGCATTAACTTGTCATGACGGTGTGTGTATTCCTAGTGGGCCAAAAATCAATACGCCACCTAAGATAAGTCATGACTGGCAGAATGGACTGCCCGATGTCACTTTGGATGCGGCCTCTGATACGCCTGATTTGTCTGGGTCATGTAAGGCACAACTGATTGGTGATAAGTGTGATGGCGATAAGATATTTATCGTTAATGAGGATCTGAACTCTCTTACGGTGGCGGGCAATGAATTGACGGTGGCTTTCCAGAACGATCAGGATCGCTATATCAAGTCTTTCACCATTAATGACGGCAAGGTCGATGTTGTTTTAGCCGATAATAGTCAGCATTGGTTTGAAACATTCACTATCCATTCGTCATCAGCTTCTATTTCGGCCGGGAAAAAAAGCACCATCAACATTACGCAGGCATTAAATATTAATAATCCTACCTCAATCAATAACGGTGGGAATCCCGATGATCTGGTTATTTATGCGCCTGACGCAGCCACAAGCTTTAATTTTAGCAAAGACAATGTTGTTAAGGCGCTGTTATTGGCCAAAGAGGTGAATTTCACAAATGGTGTTCATTTTATTGGTGCGGTGACGACGAATAACCTGACGGTAAACTCATCATCGACCTTGATTGAGGGACGAAGCGAGTGTTTTACCTCACAACCAAAGAACCTCCTGAAGATCACGCCGAAAACTGCATTTGGTTTGACCTGTGAGCGGATGCCGGTGACGTTCTCCGTACGCAAAGAAAACGGGGATCTCGATACCAATTATTCCGGAACACTGAATGCGTCAGTGACCTCGGCCAATTCGACGAACAGTTGCTGGGCGCTGACAGAAGATGCGGCAGAGTGCAACGAGGGAGACATAACGACCTCCTTGCCCGGTGGGCAGCGGAAGTTATGGCTGCAGAGCAAGACTGCTGGCGAGATCACGATTGAAGGCGCGACTGGTGATTTGAGTGATAACGCAGGACCTTATCGTTTTGCACCCTTTGGCTTTCGGATTAATGGTGGTGATCCCGCTAAAATGGTTGCTGGCAAAACCGAAACGTTATTGATAGAAGCGGTGGCAGATACGGGCGCGAAATGTGAAGTTATTGAAGATTACGGTAACGTTGAGGGTGAAGTGAAGAAATTAAAGATCACCTCGCTGGATTTTGTTCGACCGACAACCGGTAGTAAGAGCCTGAATATTGATGGTTCAACGCTTGCCGATGGTGCTTCAAAAACAAAAAGAATTCAGTTTAAGCAAGGAAAAGCGCTTCTCCCTGTCACCTACAACGATGCGGGAGAAATTACCTTTGAGTTGCTTGATAAAAAATGGAAGCCGAAAGACTGCGAGGCCAACAGTACAGACTGTGATGACCATGAAAAGGATTGGAAAGGGCTGAAAGGCAAAGCGGTTATTTATTCGCGTCCGTATACCTTTGCGCTGTGTGGTATTCAATCGGCTGGTGGTAAAACAGATTTCTCCGGTACATCTTCGTCAGGAAATGGCTTTGCGGCGGCAGGCGAAACATTCAGTGTTACCTTTAAACCTATTATCTGGAGGCAGGGTTTAGAGAATCCAGACTTTGATAATAGTGGTGATAGTAATAACGACATTGTTACTACAGGGAGTGAATGGTGTCAGGTGGCGACGACGCCCAATTATTATTCTGTCGATGATTTAATCTCTGCGCCGCTGAACCTCACCCATCTGCTGGATACGCCGGATGGTGGAGATCAAGGTGTGCTTCAAGGCACTGGCACACATAGTTTTAAAACCCAACAAGACGGCATGCAAGGTTTGACTATCAGCAATTTAAGCTGGAGCGAAGTGGGTAGCCTGTGGTTACAGGCTAGTGCTACATACCTTGGAATGACGCTGGATCAGGGCGTTGGTACTCTGGGCCGTTTTTATCCCCATCACTTCACCTTAAAAAATAGTACGTTGGTGGACGCTGATCCATATAAGTTCACTTATATGGATCAGGCGTTCAAGACGAGCTTTGAGGTTGAGGCGCAAAACTTGGTCGGAGGCGCGACGTTAAATTACGGTGATTTTGCCATAGGTTATCAAGAAGCGTTGGGTTTAGTGGCAATTGATGGCGGCGTAACGGACACCAAGAAGAATGAGCTAACCCCGCGTCTGGATAACGCGTTATTACCATCAGGTTGGGGGCAAAGCTGGTCTAAGGCAGTGTTGAAGCTAGAGAATGCCTCGGTAGGATTTAAGCGCGAGGTAACTCCGCCACCTCCAAGCATCAGTCCGCCACCATCCAAAATCACCACACCCGATGGTCCTTATGATGTGCGGGTCGGGTTAGTGACCAATATACCTTCGGATTGTGCTACCAGAGGCTGTACAGACTTTGCTGACCAAGACTTAGAGGTACGTGATACAGATCACGTAACCCCGGAAAAGGCCATCGCGCTGGCGGGTAATATTACTGCCCGTTACGGTCGTCTTAAACTTGACGATGCAAACAGTCAGTTCGATAAAGTGGTTAATATACCTGTCCGCGCACAATACTGGGATTCGTCGGTATCCGCGTTTGTGCTCAATACCGATGACAGCACCAGCAAGTTTAATGGCAGCAATTACTGCAAGCAGGTGGTTTGGGCGACAAAACCGGATCAATCGAACTCTATTTTGGTTGGGGACGGTCAAGTTAGCAATGGTAAGAACTTATCGCTAACCGCTGATCCGAAAACCTCCGAGTATTATCGTGAGCAAGTTCGGTTCTGGCTACGATTAACGTCAAATACACCAGCTGATATAAATAAGGGGCTCTGTGTCGGCAGCTACTCCAATCAGCCTTGGTTTCAGTTTAATTGGCGTGGACTCGGTGATGAAAGTCCATCAGCTGTCGTCACCTTTGGTGTTTACCGTGGAAACGATAGAATTATTTATCGGGGCGAAAAGGGCATGAATCAGCTGCTTAACTAAATTAAATGCAGATCTGTGGCAGGTTTGACAAACGATACCTTGTCTCGATCCCTGCCCCTTGGTACATTTAGCGCAATTTAAAGAATTTTGAGCCTTCAGGATTAGTCGACGACTATGTTTAAAAAACTTCGTGGCATGTTTTCTAACGATCTCTCTATTGACTTGGGTACCGCCAATACCCTTATTTATGTCAAAGGACAGGGCATCGTTCTCGATGAACCTTCAGTAGTTGCTATCCGTCAGGATCGCAACGGATCAGCCAAGAGCGTTGCAGCTGTTGGCCATGATGCAAAACTGATGCTGGGTCGTACACCTGGTAATATCGCAGCAATTCGTCCGATGAAGGATGGTGTAATCGCCGACTTCTACGTGACAGAAAAAATGCTGCAGCACTTTATTAAGCAAGTGCATGACAATAGCTTCTTACGCCCGAGCCCACGTGTATTGGTTGCTGTTCCTTGTGGTTCTACCCAAGTTGAGCGCCGTGCCATTCGTGAATCAGCACAAGGTGCTGGTGCGCGTGAAGTGTATTTGATTGATGAGCCAATGGCTGCTGCTATCGGTGCAGGTATGCCTGTGTCTGAAGCGACGGGTTCAATGGTGATCGATATCGGTGGTGGTACAACAGAAGTTGCTGTTATCTCACTAAACGGTGTGGTGTATTCATCATCTGTACGTATTGGTGGTGATCGCTTTGATGAAGCGGTAATTAACTACGTACGTCGTAACTACGGTAGCTTGATTGGTGAAGCAACAGCTGAACGAATCAAACACGAAATCGGTTCAGCTTACCCTGGCGATGAAGTACTGGAAATTGAAGTGCGTGGTCGTAACCTTGCAGAAGGTGTACCGCGTAGCTTTACGCTAAACTCGAACGAAATCCTTGAAGCGCTGCAAGAGCCGCTAACAGGTATCGTATCAGCAGTTATGGTTGCACTTGAACAGTGTCCGCCAGAGCTAGCATCTGATATTTCTGAGCGTGGTATGGTACTAACGGGTGGCGGTGCATTGCTTCGCGATCTAGACCGTCTACTAACAGAAGAAACGGGTATTCCAGTAGTTGTTGCTGAAGATCCGCTAACATGTGTTGCTCGTGGTGGTGGTAAAGCATTAGAAATGATTGATATGCACGGTGGCGACCTCTTTAGCGAGGAATAATGCGACCCCAAGCAATCGACAAAACAGGTTATAGCGTTACATGAAACCTATATTTGGCAGAGGTCCTTCTCTGCAATTACGCCTGTTTCTTGCCATATTACTGTCGGCTAGCCTTATGCTGGCCGACAGCCGCCTTGATGCCTTTGCAAACGTACGCTATTTGCTGAACTCAGCGATTGCTCCCCTTCAATATGCCGCTAACTTACCGCGAGAAATGTTAGATGGTGTATCAAGTCAGGTGAGCTCACATCAGCGTATTTTGTCAGAAAATAAAGCACTGAAGCGTGATGTTCTGGTTATGCAAAGCGAAGTATTATTGCTTGATCAGTTAAAGCAAGAAAACCAGCGTTTAAGAGAGCTATTAGGTTCACCTTTCGTTCGTGATGAACGTAAGATGATTGCCGAGGTGATGGCGGTAGATTCTGATCCGTATAGCCATCAGGTAATGATCGATAAAGGCCGCATTGACGGTGTTTATGAAGGTCAGCCTGTGATCAACGAAAAAGGTATCGTGGGTCAAATATCGTATGTTGGTGCCCATAATAGCCGTGTATTACTATTGATCGATCCAACGCATGCCATTCCGATTCAGGTTGTACGAAATGACATCCGAGTGATCGCATCAGGCAGTGGTCAGAGTGATTTGATGCAGCTTGAGCACGTACCAAGCAGCACCGATATTGAAGTGGGTGATTTGTTGGTTTCATCGGGGCTTGGTGGGCGTTATCCTGAAGGGTATCCGGTCGCTTATGTCACCGAGTTTTCATTTGATAACAAACGTCCATTTGCGCAGATTAAAGCCCGTCCTACGGTACAATTTGATCGCTTGCGTTACTTGTTATTAGTATGGCCAACCGAACGAGAAAATATGCAAGAAGAGGTACCGACAAGTGGCGAGTAGTCGACCTAATGGCCGTATGCTAATTTGGCTTACATTTATTTTTGCATTGATTCTTCAAGCGGCCCCGTGGCCTGGAGTACTGGAATCATTTCGCCCTTCATGGGTGTTATTGATTACGTGTTATTGGGTATTGGCATTACCACACCGTGTTAACGTGGGTTCGGCACTGGTTGTCGGTTTACTGTGGGATTTAATGCTAGGTTCAACCCTCGGTGTTCGCGGGCTGATGATGTCAATACTGTGTTACATCATTGCTTTAAATTTCCAGATGCTACGGAATTTATCCTTGTGGCAGCAAGCCGTGATTATCGCCGTACTCACATTGGTGGGTAAACTGGTTGAATTCTGGGCTGAGTATTTAGTGTCAGAAATCACCTTTGACCCTCAACAATTATGGGCGATTTTGCTTAACTTCTTGTTGTGGCCATGGTTATTTTTATTATTACGTCGTGTACGTCGTAAGTTTTCTATTCGTTAGTGTTACATTGTTATTAGACAATGACGGAAGGGGAGCGTGTTTTTGCTCCCTTTTTGTTTCATGTAGTTTGGTTATGTACCGAACATCAATATTTAAAGAGTCGTTATGTCAGCAGTACAACTTTATCTCGCATCAGGCTCGCCTCGACGCCAAGAACTATTAACACAATTAGGCTACCAATTTGAACGTGTAGTGGTTGATGTTGAAGAGTGTCATCAACCTAGTGAAACGGCAGAGCAATATGTTCAGCGATTATCGCGAGATAAAGCGACAGCTGGTGTAAAAAAAATCAATGCAACTAAAACGGCGGTAGCAACAATGCCTGTTTTAGGGGCAGATACGATTGTTGTGGTTGATGAAATGATTTTAGAAAAACCGAAAAATTTTAATGATGCGCAGCGTATGTTGAACTTACTATCAGGACGTCAACATCAAGTGATGACATCTGTTACGGTAGCAACAGTAGAGCGTGAAGAAACCCAGTTAGTGGTTACCGATGTTTGGTTTAAAACCTTGTCAGAAAAAGAAATAGAAAAATATTGGCAAAGTGGTGAACCACAAGACAAGGCAGGTAGCTACGGCATTCAGGGGCTGGGTGGTAAATTTATCACGCGAATTGAGGGCAGTTATTATGCTGTGATGGGGCTACCTTTAGTGGAAACCGACGTCATGGTTCAGAATTTTTTAAATTTATAAGTTGAGGCAACCATGAGCATTGAGCTGCTAGTAAATGTGACGCCAAGTGAAACTCGCGTTGCAATGATTGAAAGCGGAAACCTACAAGAAGTTCATATTGAACGTGAATCAAAACGTGGCATCGTCGGTAATATCTACAAAGGTCGAGTAAGCCGTGTTTTACCCGGTATGCAAGCTGCATTCGTGGATATTGGTTTAGATAAAGCGGCATTTTTACACGCATCAGATATTGTTCCTCATACAGAATGTGTTGCTGAAAACGAGAAAAAACAATTCCAAGTTTTGGATATTTCGGAGTTGGTTCGCCAAGGGCAAGACATTGTTGTTCAGGTGATTAAAGATCCTCTCGGTACGAAAGGCGCACGCCTAACGACCGACGTCACATTACCTTCGCGTTATTTGGTCTTTATGCCAGGGGCGAGCCACGTTGGTGTATCTCAACGCATTGAAAGTGAAGAAGAACGTGAGCGTTTAAAAAAGATTGTTAAGTATCACTGTGACGATCTTGGTGGCTTTATTATTCGTACAGCGGCCGAAGGTGCGAGTGAAGATGAGCTGGGGCAAGATGCTGCATTCCTTAAGCATCTATGGCGTAAAGTAATAGAACGCCGCATCAAGCTGAAGCCAAAATCGATGCTGTATGGTGAGCTGGGCTTAGCACAACGTATTTTGCGTGATTTTGTAGGCACAGAATTAGATCGTATTCAGGTCGACTCTCGTCTTGGCTTTGAAAAATTAAAAGAGTTCACTGAAGAGTTTGTCCCTGAAGTGAATGACAAAATTGACTACTATGCTGGTGAGCAGCCAATTTTTGATTTGTTCGATACTGAGAATGAGATTCAGCGCTCGCTAGATCGTAAGGTTGAATTGAAGTCTGGTGGTTACCTGATCATTGATCAGACAGAAGCGATGACGACGGTTGATATTAATACCGGTGCCTTTGTGGGCCGTCGTAACCTAGAAGAAACCATTTTCAACACTAATATCGAAGCAACAAAAGCCATTGCCCGTCAATTACGCTTACGTAACCTGGGTGGCATTATCATTATCGATTTTATTGATATGGCGATTGAAGATCACCAACGTCGAGTTCTCGCAACATTAGAGCAAGCACTGTCTTTCGATCGTGTTAAAACCAATATCAATGGCTTTACTCAGCTAGGCTTAGTAGAGATGACGCGTAAACGCACCCGAGAAAGTATTGAACATGTACTGTGTGGCACTTGCCCTACTTGTGAAGGGCGTGGCACGGTTAAAACCGTTGAAAGCGTGTGTTATGAGATCTTGCGTGAAATTACGCGAGTGAATCGTGCTTACGATGCTGATCGTTTTGTGGTTTATGTGTCACCTGCTGTTGGCGATGTGCTGGCGGGTGATGAGTATCATGCATTGGCTGAATTGGAAGTCTTTATTGGCAAACAGGTAAAAGTGAAACCTGAGCCGCTTTATATCCAAGAACAGTTTGATGTAGTGATGATGTAATTGATTGTAGAGGTTATCGAGTGACAACAGTTCCAGTTCGTCTGGTACGTGGATTAATGTGGCTAGTACTGACGTTGTTGGTGCTGGCCGCTATTGCTATTAGTGGTCTGCGTCTTTTTCTTCCTCAGCTAAACGAATTCCGTGAGCCGATCCGTCAATGGGCATCTGAGCAGGCAGGCATGAGCCTGCAAATTGATAGTGTTGAAGGGCACTGGCGCAGTATTGGTCCGTCGTTAATGCTGCAAGGTATTGATATTGCGGCAAGTGATAATTCTGAATCACTGGCGTCGGTTGGTTCGATTGATATGCAGCTTGATATCTGGCAATCAGCTTGGCAATTTCGTCCCATTTTCAAAAATATTACAATCAATCAACTAGGTATCGATTTAACACAAATCCCAGGTTTTGACCTTTATGCCAGTTCTTCTCAAAAAGTCCCCTCAAACCAACCCACAACTGCCGTTCAGAAATTAGAGCGTTTATTTTTTGTTCGCCTTGGGGACTTTTCTTTAACAGATTCCAAAGTGTCGTTGTTTACGCCTGCTGGTGAAAAAAAGCAGGTGGATATCAGTGAATTGAAATGGGTAAATGTTAACGGTAAACACCTTGCTGAAGGTGTCGTAAGTATTGCTGATACGCATCTTAGTCAACTTAAAGTCATTGCTAATTTATCTGAGAAAGGCGATTTACCGAGTTTGTCGGGGCATATTTACGCGCAAGCTAAGAACTTGTCGATAACGCCGTGGCTGAATAAACAGTTAACAGAAGGCACCGAGATTACGAGCAGTGATATCGGCTTTGAGGTGTGGTTAGATTTACTCGACGGCAAAATAACTAACAGTCGCGTTCAAATTGAAAATAGTAAGGTTGAATGGGAAAGGGCTGAGCAACTACATAGCATTCAGATCCAACAAGGTGTTGTCGCTTTAACGCCAACGACGTTAACCGATGATGTAACGGCTTGGCGAGTTGATAGTGATAACCTAAAAATTCAAACAGATAACACGCAATGGCCCGATCTAGATATTGTTGCTCAATGGCAGCCTGAAAAGTGGATGCTGGCTGTAAATAGCCTAGATATTGAACGCTTACAGTCTTTGGCTAGCTTCTTTCCTGCGGATAACAGCGCTGTATCTATGCTGAATACGTTAAAGCCGACGGGAAATTTAACTGATATTCGCATTGCCAGTACTGGTGAAGAGTCACCTCGTTTTTCTGCAAAGCTAAAACATTTTGGTATGCAGCAATGGGAGCTTTTACCGGGAATCAGTAAGTTAGATGCTGATATTTCTGGCGATTTAGCATCAGGTAAAGCGGTTCTAAAACTGAAGGATGATGTATTACCCTATGGTGAGGTTTTTCAAGCCCCCTTAAAGATTGATAATGCGGATGTAACCGCTTATTGGCAGGTAAACGATCAAGGCTGGCGATTATGGAGTGACAAGCTGCATGTCGTGACCCCTCACTTAAAAGTCGATGGTGAATTTCGTTTAGATTTTCCTGCAGAAAAGCCAGCGTGGTTATCATTTTATGGTGAAGCCTCGCTCAATAATGGCGGAGAGGCGTGGCGTTATTTACCTACGTTAGCATTGGGACATGATTTAACGGATTACCTCTCAGCGGCGATTCGAGGTGGTAAGGCAGATGCGGCTCAGTTGCTTTGGTATGGTGAGCTTTCTGATTTTCCTTATCAAAATAATGAAGGGATATTTCAAGCGAAAGTGCCATTGAAAAAGGCCAAGTTTAGCTTTGATACTGCTTGGCCGATATTAACGGATCTACAATTAGATTTATTGTTTGAAAATGACTTCATGTACCTTGATTCTCGCCATGCGATCACCATGGGAGCTACCGCTTCTCGTGTCACGGGCGTATCAGAACTCAGCCCTGATGGGCATTTAAAGTTAACGGTGGATATTGCCGCGCAAGGGGATGCCGTACGTGACTATATGCTGGCGACGCCCTTAGTCGATTCTGTTGGTGCTGCATTAACCACGGTAAAAGTGAGTGGTCCTGTTACCTCTCGCCTTAAGCTCGATATTCCGTTTGATGGTACAGATGTTAGGGCGTGGGGTACTGCTGATTTTAATGATAATCAAATAGCGATTGAAACCCCTGCCATACAGTTAGCAAAGGTTAATGGGCAATTAAGTTTTGATAATGATGTGATTAAAGCCACTGACTTAAAAGGTTTATTACTCGAACAGCCGATCAACGTTGGTTTTAATGGCAAGAGTGTTGATACGGGTTATAACGTCGACATTGATCTTGGTGGAAATTGGCAAGTTAGTAAACTTCAGCAACAATTGAATGATCCATTATTGAATCACGTATCAGGACAGACGCAATGGAAAGGTACTGTTGGTGTGAACCTATACGATACGGGCTTTAATTATAAGGTGGACTTACAAGCCCCACTTTCACGTATTAACAGTAATCTTCCTTACCCGTTAACCTATGAGGGAGCGTTGTCTCCCAAGCAACTTGCTACCGTAAAAATAACCGGCAATGGCGAAGCATTATCAGGGGAAATTGTCGTGCCCGATGCGAAGTATCAAGCTCAAATTAGCTTACTTCAGTCTCGCCCGGTGATTAAACAGAGCTTTTTAAGTCTCGGGAAGGGAGAGTTAAAGCCTTTGCCATTGTCTGGGCATCAGGTACGAGTGAATAGTAATCGTATTAATGGCGATCAATGGATTGATTTGATTAACGAGATCACGAGCAATTTGGATCAGGCGGAAGCAAAAGGAAAGAAGCAAGGCATGCCTCAAATACCGATGCCGACCCAGCTGGATATTCAATTAAAGACACTTACTCTCGCATCTCTAGATTGGCATGATCTGACATTTAACGCACAGAGAAAGCAGAGCCAATGGGGCTTTACCCTTGATAGTCGAGAGTTAAAAGGGCATGCCGTTTGGGTTGATAATAACCCGTTAAAGTTAACGTTAGATAATGTGTTCTTCAATTTCCCTAAGCTATTATCAAAAGATAAACAGGATAAAATCAAATACGTACCACAGCGCGATATTCCAGAAGCCACTGAACTTGATAAAACCTTGATGGCGAATATGCCTGATATAGATTTACAGGTGAACAGTATGTGGTTGCAAGGCTATAGCTTAGGTAAAGTATCAGGAAAACTGCGCAAAGATAATAATACGTTGGTGCTGCAAAACCTTCTGGTTAAATCTGGGGCGACAGCATTGAATCTTGATGCTCACTGGACCTTAGACGGCGATCAAAATGAAACCCAAATAGCCTTTGATGTCGAAGGTGAAAATAGCTCTGATTTAATGGGACGTTTTGGTATCTCGGGTGGCATTCAGGATGCTTCATTTAGCAGTTATGCATCAATTCAATGGCAAGGTTCACCGTGGTCTATTCATCGAGAAACCTTGACGGGTGAAATCAAAACAGAAACAGGTAAAGGCATTATTAGTGGGGTTGGTGGCGCGGGTCGTTTATTGGGTTTATTCAGTCTTGATTCGATAATGAGAAAGCTGCAGCTCGATTTTTCTGGCGTATTTGATGATGGCTTAGCCTTTAATTACATCAAAGGGTCGGGGAAAATTGAGAACGGAATATTTAATAGCGACAATATAAAAATGCAGGCGTTAGCGGGCGATCTTACCATTAAAGGTTCTGCTAATTTAGTGAATGAAACGGTTAATGCTCAAGTCAGGTTTACCCCCGACTTTACATCGGGTATACCAGTGTTAACGGCCTTTGCTGTTGCGCCTCAAACCGCATTGTATGTGTTTGCAATATCAACCGCATTGTCACCCGTGTTAGATGTCTTTACTCAGGTTAATTATTTGGTGAAGGGACCATTGGATTCTCCAACAGTCACCGAACGTTCTCGATTCAAAGGCGAGGTCGTTGTTCCTGAGTCAATCGATAAAAAGTAATAATAGATTGATGAACTAAAGAGAAAGTAGAATTTCAGGGAGTGAGTTATGACAAAGATTGGTTTAGTGCAAATGAATTCAGGGCCCGATCCTGAGGCAAACCTTGTCCAGCTAAAAAAGAAGCTAAAAGGTTTACAATTGCAAGGTGCGCGTTTAGTCGTGACACCTGAAAATACACTTGTTTTTGGTGCTAACAGTGATTATAAACGCCATGCTGAAGTCTTAGGCGATGGTCCGTTACAAACTGAACTTGCTGCTTTTGCTAAACAATTGGGCATTTGGTTATTAATCGGATCGATGCCAATCAGTCAACCTGATGGCAAGATCACTTCAACAGCATTATTGTTTGATGATCAAGGTGTCTGTATTGCCCACTATAATAAACTGCATATGTTTGATGTAGAGATTGAAGATAAGCACCATAGTTATCGTGAATCTGATACTTTTCAATCTGGCAATGAGATAAAAGTAGTAGAGACTCCCTTTGGTAAAATTGGGTTATCAATCTGTTATGATGTGCGATTCCCTCAAATGTATTCCGCATTACGAGAACAAGGTGCCGATATTATTGTTGTGCCTGCGGCTTTCACGAAAGTAACAGGCAAAGCACATTGGGATATCTTATTACGTGCTCGAGCGATTGAAACCCAATGTTGGTTAATTGCAGCCGCGCAATGGGGTGAACATAATCAAGGTCGAGAAACCTGGGGGCATTCAATGATTATTGACCCTTGGGGGCAGGTACTAGCCTGTCAGCAACAAGGTACTGGTGTGTTAACGGCTGATATAGATTTAGATTTCAGTCAAACTATAAGAACAAATATGCCGTTGGTTGAGCACGCCCGTTTTAGTGTGCACCCGCGATAAATGACAAGAGCAGAATTAATGTCCCTGAAAACTGTAGAAAATACCATGCTAACCCAGTCGGGGTTAGGGCGTGAAGAGCTTCATAAAATCTTGAGCATGATTGCGGTTCGCGATGTTGATTATGCTGATATCTATTTCCAATCATGTTGGCATGAATCACTGGTACTGGAAGACAGTATCATTAAAGACGGTTCTTTTAATATTGACCGCGGTGTTGGTGTGCGTGCTGTTGCGGGTGAAAAAACCGGCTTTGCTTACTCAGATCAGATTAACGAGTTAGCATTAATGCAAAGTGCGAAAGCGGCGCGTGGTATTGTGCGTCAGGGTGGCAGTGCGAGTGTTAAAGCCTTTAGCCCTATTTCGCCTTCTGGTATTTATGCACCCGTTGATCCATTAGGCAGTTTTGATAAATTTCAAAAAATAGCATTACTGGAAGAAATCGACAGTTATATCCGTACTAAAGAGCCATTAGTGAAAGAAGTATCAGTCAGTATTAACGGTGTTTACGAGCAAGTCTTGGTTGCTGCTCTTGATGGTACTTATGCTGCTGATATTCGTCCGCTTGTCCGTTTATCTATCAGCGTGTTAGTTGAGAAAGGTGATAAACGTGAACGTGGTAGTGCGGGTGGCGGTGGCCGTTACGGTTATGAGCATTTCTTGCATGAAGAAGGTGGCAAGTCGGCGGCACTCAACTTTGCCGATGAAGCAATTCGTCAGGCATTGGTGAACCTTGAAGCTGAAGCAGCCCCTGCGGGTACAATGCCCGTTGTTCTAGGCAATGGTTGGCCTGGGGTCTTATTACACGAAGCCGTCGGTCATGGTCTAGAAGGTGACTTCAACCGTAAAGGGTCTTCGATGTTCTCGGGTCAGATGGGGCAGCAAGTTACCTCACCACTTTGTACCATTGTTGATGATGGTACGTTAGTTGATCGTCGTGGCTCGATTAATATCGATGATGAAGGTGTACCTGGGCAATATAACGTCTTAGTCGAAGGCGGCAAGTTAAAAGGATACATACAAGATAAGTTGAACGCTCGCCTTATGGGTGTTGATCCTACCGGTAATGGTCGTCGTGAATCGTATGCCCATTTACCTATGCCACGTATGACGAATACCTATATGTTGCCGGGTGAACATAGCCCTGAAGAAATTATCTCGAGTGTTAAAAAAGGTATCTACGCTCCTAATTTTGGTGGCGGTCAGGTTGATATCACATCCGGTAAATTTGTTTTCTCAGCATCTGAAGCCTACTTAATTGAAAACGGCAAAATCACACGTCCAATCAAAGGTGCAACCCTGATTGGTAGTGGTATTGAAGCGATGCAACAAGTGTCGATGGTGGGTAATGATCTATCCATTGATCGCGGTGTGGGTGTGTGTGGTAAAGCAGGGCAGAGTATTCCTGTTGGTGTCGGTCAACCGACATTGAAGATTGATTCGATGACAGTAGGTGGTACAGAGTAATTAATCTGTTATCTATGTAAATTGATATAAAAATGCCAGCATCCTTTGCTGGCTTTTTTATGCATCGAATCTTGATGCATGTTGCAGTAAGATCAGTCTTTTAGGTACAGCTCTTTCAGATATTGAAAAATTTCACGGTAAGCCTTTGCTGGCTTATTGTTTGCTTTTTCTTTATTTGCTTGGCGAGTTAGTTGACGCAAGTGCTGACGGTCTGCATCAGGGTGATCAACCATAATGGCATTGAGCATGCTGTCGCCATTCTCGATTAAACGATCACGCTTTTGTTCAAGCTTCTTCAAAGCAACAGTGTTCTGCGAGTGTTTGTTACGTAGTTTATCAAGTGCAGCCTGAATCGGATCAAGGTCGATATGCTTCATCACTTTGCCGATGTATTGCAGCTGACGACGGCGAGCTTCATTCTTGAAGCGCTGCGCATCTTTAATCGAATCCATTAACTCTTCTTCAAGCGGGATTTTCGCTAAAGCATTCGGCGTTAGAGCAACAAGCTCTTCACCCAGTTTTTGGATATCAAGCATGTCGCGTTTCATCTCGGTTTTACTTACCCAGATGATTTCTTCTTCTGGTTCCCAAGGGGCTTTTTGGTTTTTACGGCTCATAACTGGCTCACTAAAAATGCTAATGTATCTATTTTATCAGTTTACTAACGATTTTGGGCGTAAATTACATTATTCTGTAACTATCATAATTATATAACGATTAAAGCCAGATAAGTGATCCTATGGACGTAAGAGAACAGGTAGCACATCAGCGTGTTGAGCTGGAAGCTGCAGTTGCTAAAGCTTTAGAAGTCGCAGGACAGCAAGCCGATGCTGCTGAAGTTGCTATTAATAAAACCACAGGTATCAGTGTTTCCACTCGCATGTGTGAAATCGAGAATGTGGAATTTAACAGTGACGGTGCTCTGGGTATCACAGTATACCGCGGCCAGCGTAAAGGCAGTGCTTCCACATCAGATTTGAGTGAAAAAGCCATTGCCCAAACAGTTGCTGCTGCACTTGATATCGCTCGATACACCTCAGAAGATCCCTTTGCAGGCCCTGCTCCTGCAGAGTTGATGGCAAAAAATATTCCAGAGTTAGATCTGTTTCACCCTGATGAACCAGAACCTGATTTTGCGGCATCGATTGCTTTTGCTGCAGAGCAAGCGGCATTAGATTTTGACCCTCGTATAAAACAAAGCGATGGTGCAAGTTACGATAGCCATTACGGCGTGCGTGTTTATGGTAACAGCCATGGCCTGCTAGCGAGTTATGCTTCTAGCCGCCACAGTACGAGCTGTTGTGTGATTGCTGAAGGTAAGAATGGTCAGATGGAGCGAGACTACAGTTACACGTCTTCACGCGTTGCATCTGAACTCTGGACGCCTGAGCGTGTAGGGCGACATGCCGCAGAGCGTACGCTTGGTCGTATTGATGCGCAGAAGTTGTCGACACGTGAAGCGCCGATTATGTTTGCTGCTGATATTGCGACGGGTTTGTTTGGTCATCTGATTATGGGTATCAGTGGTTCGAATTTATACCGTAAATCTTCATTTTTGTTAGATCAGCTCGGTGAGCAGATCTTCCCTGAATGGTTAAATATTAGCGAGCGCCCACATATTCTTCGTGGTATGGCGAGTACGCCATTTGATAGTGAAGGCTTGGCGACGCGTGATTTAGAAATTATTACTGATGGTGTGCTGCAAACCTATCTGATGACAAGTTATGCTGCGCGCAAATTAGGGCAGCAGCCAACGGGTCACGCTGGTGGCATTCATAACTGGTTAGTGAAATCGACGGGTGAAAGCTTTGAGCAGATGCTGAAAAAGATGGACCGCGGTTTATTGGTAACAGAGTTAATGGGTCAAGGCGTTAACATTGTAACGGGAGATTACTCTCGAGGTGCTTCTGGTTTTTGGGTTGAAAACGGTGAGATTCAATACCCTGTCAGCGAAATTACCATTGCTGGCAACCTAAAAGATATGATGAAAAACATTGTGGCAATTGGTGCAGACACGGAAACACGTAGTCAAATCCAAACAGGCTCTATTTTATTAGACACAATGAAGATTGCTGGCGAGTAAATGCATCATAACTGATTATTTACGGCTGTGTTAATTGACTAAAAAGGGACAACGTATTTATCTTAAGTGATAAATACGTTGTCCCTTTTTATATATGAAGCGAACGGTTTTCTATATTAAAAAGATCGTTGCAAGGCCAAGGAAAACCGACAGACCAACAATATCGGTGATGGTGGTTAATGCCATGCCTCCGGCAAGTGCCGGGTCAATATTGTATTTTTTCAATAGTATTGGAATTGTTACACCCGCCACACCCGCTAGAACGAGGTTGGTGAGCATCGCACCGGCAATGATGGCACCGAGTACAATATTTCCTTTCCACAATACCACCACGCCGCCAATAATCGCAGCCCACAAGATACCGTTAATTAAACCGACTCGGGCTTCTTTGCTTAGTAACCAGCGGGTGTTTGAATCACCAATGTGTCCAACGGCTAAACCACGAATAACCAAGGCAACGGTTTGGTTACCTGCCACACCGCCCATAGAGGGGACAATTGTCATCAAAACAGCAATGGATGCCATTTGTGCTAGTGTGTCTTCAAACATGTTAGAAACAGAAGCGGCTGCTAATGCCGCAAGTACATTAACACCAAGCCAGATACTTCGACGACGTGCCGACTTCATCACTGGTGCGAAGGTATCTTCGTCATCATCAAGACCCGCCATACTCATCATCGAGTGTTCAGCATCTTCTCGAATAATATCGACCACATCATCGATAGTGATACGACCGACGAGATGACTATTAGCATCAACGACTGGGGCTGAAATCCAATTTCGGCGTTCGAATAAGTTAGCGATTTCGCTATCATCCATATCGACAGGAATGGCTTCATCAGAATCTTCCATAACGTCACGGATTTCGATATCAGGTTGCGTGGTTATTAAGGCCGAAAGAGAAAGGTGACCAATTAACTTTTCTTGTTCATCCACCACGTACAAGGCATCTGTTGCTTCAGGGAGTTCCCCTTTCATACGTAGATAACGTAGAACAACATCTGCCGTAACATCACCACGAATTGTGATGAAGTCGGTGCTCATCATCCCGCCAGCGGTTTCTTCTGGGTAGGCGAGAGCTTTTTCTATGCGATGACGATCGGTGGCATCCATTTGTGCCAACACTTCCTGATATCTCTCATCAGACAAGCTACGCAATACATAGGCGACGTCATCACTTTCCATCCCCTCGGTCACGGCCGCCAGTTTTTCTGGCTCCATTTGCGAGACGATACCGTCTTTTACATCTTCTGATAACTCATCAAGAATCTCACCTTGCTCTTCAGGATCGGTCAGCTGCCAAAGTACCTGACGCTCTTTAGGCGGAGAAGCTTCTAAGAGGTGAGCAATATCCTCCGGTTCCATATCTTGAAGAATACGGCGGACATGAACAAACATCCCGTTTTCTAGGGCTGTGTTCACTTCTTGCAGTGTTTGATGTGTTTGATCTTGTTCTAAAGCATCCGCCATAGGCAATGGGACCTTATGAATTGATGGCGCAATAATTTGAATTTTAACGTATTACGAAGGCTGTTGTCTCACCAGATTTAAGAGGAATTAAATATTTAATGCTGGTGTTAAATCGACAATAACGGTGAAGGTGGTAATAGTTGCTGCAGATTACGACTTTTATCGTCATTATCGATTCATTTATCGGTGTTTAGTGTTTATTTAACAGCTAGAACATCGATTAATTATCTTCATCAAAACCCGCCTCAATAAGGTCGGTGACAGCATTAAGCGCTTGTTCGGCATCACTTCCTTCTGCGCTAACGTTGATTTGCTGACCTTGCGCCGATTCAAGCATCAATAATCCCATTACGCTGTCTGCAGTAGCACTTTTTTCATCATTACTGATAGTGATAGTTGCTTCGAAACTTTGGGTTAATTCAACCAGTTTTATGGCTGCTCTTGCATGTAGACCTAGGCGATTTTTAATGAACAGTTCACGGCTTAATGCTGGCATTATTTACTTTCCAGTGTACGGTGGCGAATTTGTACTTGTTGCCCATCATGATGGAAATGATCTGCGAGTTGTTGGGCAACATAGACAGAGCGGTGTTGACCACCGGTGCAACCAATTGCAACGGTAAGATAACTACGGTTATTTTTTTCGAGCAGAGGCAGCCAAGTTTCGATGAAGTTACGGATCTGGTAAATCAATTTATTGACTTCAGCATGCCCGACAAGGAATTCTTTGACCTCTTGATCTAAACCCGTTTGGGGTTTTAGTTCAGGAACCCAATGCGGGTTTGGCAAAAAGCGAACATCAAACACGTAATCAGCGTCTGTGGGTAAACCATGTTTGAAGCCGAACGATTCAAATACTAATATCAGCTTACGTGATTCACGCCCCAGTACACGTGCTCGAACCGTCTCACTTAAATCATGAATCGATTTATTGGTTGTATCGATCACTAAGTCAGCGTGTTCTTTGATATCAGCGACAATCGCACTTTCAGACTGAATAGCTTGCTCTAAGCTCATATCTTGTTTTGAAAGAGGGTGTAAGCGTCGAGTTTCGCTATAACGCTTCACCAATTCTTTGTCGTCAGCATCAATAAAGATGACGTTAATATCCAATTTATCATCGAGTGAATTCAATGTTTTTTGGATCACGCCTGATTCAGAGGGCATGTTACGTACATCGATACTTACCGCAATATCTTGCTCGTTATTTTCAACCGTACTGATAAATTGTGGTAGTAGAGTCACGGGAAGATTATCAACACAGTAATAACCAAGATCTTCTAACACACGTAGTGCTACGGATTTTCCTGAACCAGAGCGTCCACTTACGACCATTAACTGCATGGTTAACCTACCTCAATCATTACGGGGTATAGATAATTATGATTCATTTGTCATGATTTGATAAAGCTCTTCATCACTTTTAGCCGTTCGTAATTGTTTACAAACCTGCTTATTACTGAGCTTTTCTGCCATGCTTGAAAGGGTCTTTAAGTGCTCTTTACATTGTGCATCAGGCACGAGTAAAGCAAAAAGAAGATCGACAGGTTGGTTATCGATGGCATCAAATTGAATGGGATCCTGACACTGAATTAGAATAGCGATAGCTTTATCACTGTTTTGAATTCGACCGTGTGGGATAGCGATACCGTTACCAATTCCTGTACTGCCCATTTTTTCACGATTTAAAATACATTCAAAAAGAGGCTGTGGATTTTGGTCAAGGTGCTCAGCGGCAATCTCGCTGATAATTTCTAGGGCGCGTTTTTTGCTGGAGCAGTGAACTGCACTTTTTGTGCAGTCCAGGCTCAATACGTTACTAAGATGCATAATTAGTGACTGTTGAGCTTATCTTTATGTTTGTTTAATTGACGGACGAGTTTATCAGTCAATGAGTCTATAGCGGCATACATATTTTCAGAATCCGCTTTTGCGTGGATTTCACCACCATTAATGTGCAAGGTAGCTTCGGCTATTTGATGTAGTTTATCTACGGTCAAAATCACTTGAACATTATTAATCTTATCGAAAAAGCGTTCTAGCCTGTCAAATTTAGTCGTGACATATTCGCGAAGAGCTTGAGTAACTTCAACATGGTGCCCAGTGATATTGATTTGCATAGACATCTTCCTTTCGTTATATCTGGTTAGATCAGACGTTTTCGTTGGTTAGATGGCGAAATTCCCAAGGATTCACGGTATTTAGCAATGGTTCTTCTCGCTACCATGATGCCTTGTTCTGCCAATAAAGTCGCAATTTTGCTGTCACTAAGAGGTTTTGCTTGGTTTTCTGCCGCGACTAACTTCTTAACAAGTGCTCGGATGGCGGTTGATGAACATTCACCCCCGCTATCGGTATTAACATGACTTGAGAAAAAGTATTTTAATTCGAATATGCCACGCGGTGTATGCATGTACTTTTGCGTAGTAACACGAGAAATCGTTGATTCGTGCATTTCAACGTCGAGCGCAATATCATTCAGTACCATCGGCTTCATGGCTTCTTCGCCATACTCAAAGAAATCTTGCTGATGCTCAACAATACAACGAGACACTTTTAAAAGGGTTTCATTTCGGCTTTCTAAGCTTTTAATTAACCATTTAGCATCTTGTAAATGGGTGCGGATAAATAGGCTATCAGCACTGTTGCGTGTGGTTTTGCTGAGTGCTGCGTATTGTTGGTTCACTCGAATACGAGGTACGCTATCAGGGTTGATGGTGACTACCCACTTGCCATGATTTTTTATAACAGACACATCAGGAATGACATATTCAGTTTCTGACGCGATAATACGATTGCCAGGGCGTGGGGCTAAACTATGAATCAGTTGCATCACTGATTTGAGTTCACTCTCTTTTAATTTAGTTTCACGCATCAACTGGCGATAATCACGGTTACCCAATAAATCAATATGTTGATTGAGCAAAATTTTCGCTTCAGTTAGCCATGGTGTATCTTCGGGGAACGTTGCAAGCTGAAGCAGTAGGCATTCTTGCAAATTTCGAGAGGCAACACCTAAAGGGTCAAATTGTTGCACCCGTTTCAGTACGGCTTCAACTTCATCTAACTCAACTTCTTCATCGCCCATACTTTCAAGAATGTCATCAGCGGAACAGGTCAGGTAACCTCTGTCGTCAACCGCATCAATGATAGCGGTCGCAATGGTTAAATCGGTTTCTGAGAAAGGCGTTAGGTGAACTTGCCACATCAAATAATCTTGAAGTGATTCCGTTGTTTCACCTTGATAGACGGGCATTTCATCATTAACAGCAATGCCGGTGCTACCAGTTCCTGAGCTATAAACATCATCCCAAGTTGTATCGACAGGCAGTTCTTCGGGCATTTCACGTTGCTCGATAACTTCTGATGTGTCGAATGGTTCAGGTTCTGATTGAATATTGTCTGATGAGTCAGTATCGGTCGGACCTTCTGAATCATTTTGTTCTGAACTCACGGACTCCGTATTTTTATCATTATCGGATGAGTCGGAATCTGAATCGTTAGGGTTTTCCTCGAGCTCCAACAAAGGATTGCTGTCCAAAGCTTCTTGGATTTCTTGCTGTAGATCCAAAGTCGATAATTGCAACAAACGAATCGCTTGCTGTAATTGTGGCGTCATTGCCAATTGTTGGCCTAGCTTAAGCTGGAGCGAGGTTTTCATTCGTGTTTATACACCTTGTTATTATATTTATTGTGCCTGCCATCTATTACTAACTATAGACGGAACTGGTCACCTAGATAAACACGTTTCACATGCTCATCATTCAATACATCTGATGGTGTACCATTTGCGATCAAATGACCTTGGCTTACAATATATGCATGCTCACAAACATCCAATGTTTCACGAACGTTATGATCGGTAATCAGTACACCAAGCCCACGATCGCGTAAATGTTCGATGACTTTCTTGATGTCGATCACAGAGATAGGATCGACACCTGCAAATGGTTCATCAAGCAGAATGAATTTTGGATTTGCAGCGAGTGCTCGTGCAATTTCTACGCGGCGGCGTTCACCACCTGATAGCGCCATGCCTAAACTATTGCGGATGTGCTGAATGTTGAATTCATTTAATAATTCTTCAAGTTTATCTTGGCGCTGTTGTTTTGTGATTTCTTTACGGGTTTGCAGCACAGCCATTAGGTTGTCGTGAACAGACAAACGACGGAAAATAGAGGCTTCTTGCGGCAGATATCCAATACCCATGCGAGAACGAGTGTGCATCGGCTGAAGGCTGATGTCAGTACCATCAATCGTAATTTTACCTTCATCACGCGCCACTAATCCGACAATCATGTAAAAAGAGGTCGTTTTACCTGCACCGTTTGGTCCAAGTAAGCCAACAATCTTGCCTGATTCCACTTCAAGGCTCACGTCTGAAACGACTTTACGTCCGTTATAACTTTTGGCTAAGTTTTCTGCTTTTAGTATTGCCATTGCCGCCGCTTATTTTTTGTTATTGTTAAGGTTTTTAGGTTGAAGAATGGTAGTAACACGCTTTTTCTTACCACTTTCAGCAACTAATCTTTGTTCATCTATTTTATAGGTGATGACTTTACCTTGAATCTCGCTGCCTTCTTGAATCAAAATGGCTTCGTCAGTCATTTTCAAGAAGTCGATAGCTGTTTCATAACGCATTTTTAACGAAGCACCATCGATAGGTTTACCATCATCCATGATTTGATGGAAGGTTGCTGGCTTACCATAGGCATCGATAGTTTCTTGACCGTCCTGACCATTTGGGCGGGTAATCACGACTTTATCGGCACGAATGTCGATGCTGCCTTGGCGCAAAATAACATTGCCTGTAAAGGTCACGATGTTTTTTTGGATATCCAATTCTTGGTTATCAGAGTCGATATAAATTGGTTGCTCTGTATCGTTGCTTAATGCCCAGCTTGGTGTGCTTAAACACAGAAACAGCAGAGTGCTAATTTTGTAAAGCTTCATATCTACCTTTCACATTATTCAATAAGGTTGCCACGCTTCGGTCCATATTACCTTTCATTCCTGTGCCTTCATTTTGGAAGCCAGTGCCAGTAATAACAACGTGATCTGCGGTATCAAAATCTTTGGTGACCAAATCCAGTCGTAAAGTATCTGTTTGCATAACTTTCATGATGGATTCTGGTAATAAGTTAAATATACGTACATTACCCGTCATTTGAAGGACTTGGTCTTTATCTAGTTTGGCGGTATTTGAACTGATTCGCCACTCTGTATTTTCACCATCGCGATATACCCATAATACGGGCTTATCAAAATCGGTATCACCACTCACACTAAAGTGTTCTAAATAATCAGAATCAATTTGGTAACTACGCATGCCTGATTCATTAAACGCGGTATTGGTAACAATACTACCCGTAAATAATGGTTTTTCCGTATCAGGCTCAACTTGAATATCATCTTTCCATCGATTTTCAAGCAAGTAGTAGCCAAACCATGCACAAATCACAATAAGTAGTGCACAGAATAGCCGTTGTAACGTCATATACTTAGCCCTTTATGCTCGTCTAATTCCCCTCGAGCTTCAAGAATAAGATCGCAAACTTCACGTACTGCACCGCAACCGCCTTGAATGCGAGTGACAAAGTCAGCACGCTGAGCCAGAAGTGGATGGCCATCAGCAACACAAACGGATAAGCCAATTTTTTCCATTACCGGCCAATCAATTAAATCGTCGCCAATATAGGCTGTATGTTCAGCATCAATGTTGAGGTTTGCGATAATATCGTTATAAGCCGAAATTTTATTATCTTGCCCTTGATAGATGTGTTTGATTCCCAATGCGGTCATACGATTTTCTACAATCGCAGATTGACGACCTGTAATGATCGCAATTTCAATACCTGCATTCATAAGGGACTTAATGCCATAGCCGTCACGGGTATGAAACGTTTTTAATTCTTCACCATCATTACCCATGTAAATACGACCATCTGAAAACACACCATCAACATCACAAATTAATAAACGAATGTTTTTCGCTTTTTGATAGTTGGTTAAGCATACCGGACCATAAATTGTATCTACTTGATCTGTCATTACATAACTCCGGCTTTTAATAAATCATGCATATTTAATGCACCCACTAATTGGCCATTTTCAGTGATAAGCAATCCATTGATTTTGTTATCTTCCATCAATTTTAAGCCTTCTGCTGCTAACACATTTGCTTCAATGGTTGATGGGTTGCGTCCCATCACATCACCAATCGCTGTATTATGAATGTCTACGCGCTTATCCAGTAAGCGACGTAAATCACCATCAGTGAAAATACCCGTAAGTTGCTGCTCACTATTGACCACTGCCGTCATGCCTAAGCCTTTACGTGATACTTCAAGTAGGGCGTCTTTGATGGTGGCAGCTTCATCAATAATAGGAAGCAAGTCGCCAGTGTGCATAACATCAGCAATACGCAGAAGTAATTTACGGCCTAAAGCACCACCAGGATGTGATAATGCAAAATCATTAGCAGTAAAGCCACGCGCTTCCATTAGTGCGATTGCCAAGGCATCACCCATTGCTAAGGTTGCCGTTGTACTGGATGTAGGTGCTAAATTCAGTGGACAAGCTTCTGCAGCAACAGTGATCTGCAAATGGACTTGCGAGAACTTTGCCATGCTTGATTCTGGTTTGCCCGTTACGCTGATCAATGGAATGCCAAGGCGTTTTATAACGGGTAGTAGTGATAAAATTTCACCGGCTTCGCCAGAATTTGAGATTGCTAGAACGACATCCCCTTTCTCAATCATACCAAGATCACCATGGCTGGCTTCACCAGGGTGAACGAAGAAAGAAGGGGTGCCAGTACTTGCTAGCGTAGCGGCGATCTTATTGCCGATATGACCCGATTTTCCCATTCCCATGACGATGACTTTGCCGTGACTACTTAAAATGAGTTCACAAGCCTGAGTAAAACAGCCATTAATGTATTGGGATATCTGCTGTAATGCAGCAATTTCAATTTCTAAAACTTTACGGCCATGGGCGCAAAAATCAAACTTCTCTGACATGGGGAATCTCCGTTAGGCTGCCATCGTATAAAAAAGGTGGAACTGATAAGCCATGAAGCAGCAAACAAGGATACCACCTTCTACACGATTGATTCTACGACGCTTACCAAGTGCCATTAAGAGTAATAAAACCGATAAACCTAACATAACGTAAAAATCACGCCCCATCGCGAGTGGGCTGATGACTGATGGATTAATTAAGCCAGGAATACCCATTACGGCGAGTATATTGAATACGTTTGAGCCAATAATATTACCGACCGCCATATCATCTTCACCTTTGAAGATACTGGCAATGGAAGCCGCTAGTTCAGGTAAACTGGTGCCAATCGCGATAATAGTGAGCCCGATAAGAAGATCACTCATGCCGAAATGCTTCGCAATGGTGACGGCCGAATCAACCAGTATGCTTGCAGCATAAGGTAACAGTATAATACCAACAACAACCCAAATGATGGCTGCTTTGTTGCTCACGCCTGTTGGGATTTCTGATTCTTGCTCTTCAGCTAGTGGGTCGCCAATGTCTTTAGCATTACGGCTGATTTTTAGCATTACGAGTAAAAACATGATGAAAAGTACGACAAGCAGCACACCTTCCATAAAGCCTAGGTAGTTATCCCATAGCAAGAAACCGGCAATGAGCGTAACACCAAGCATAAGGGGTAATTCGCGACGAATAATAATGGAGCTAATCGAAAGCGGTTTTATTAAAGCGGTAATACCAATAATAAGGGCAATATTGGCGATATTAGAGCCCAGTACGTTACCGACTGCTGTATCGGTTTTACCGGCAAGTGCTGCTGTTGCAGACACCATCATTTCTGGGGCTGAAGAGCCCATGGCAAGAATAGTCATGCCTATAACAAGCGGTGCAATACCGAAGTTTCTTGCTAGCGCTGCCGCACCAAACACGAGTCGATCTGCACTCCATACAAGTAAGGCTAAACCGATACATAGCAACACAATAGCTTCGAGCATTCTTATCCCTTTATTTTTTTATTACGCTTTGCGATTAATTTAAACGTTAACGAATGAATTTTACATATTATTAGGGCAATTTTGACGGGAAGCTTAGCAAAAGGGAAGCGATAGTCGTGACTAATTGCTGTCACTAATGGCTATTTCTCTTATAGGCCTGAATTGATTGTCTAATTACCACCTTAAAAACGATCGAGTAAGCCATATAGATAAAGGCATGCTACCATCATTAAAACAGCGTGCAAAATTGAGGCGGTATTTATTATTACTATAAATGACAGCCAAGAAGTGACCGTTAATTGGTTATTGTGACTAGCTAAACTCCCACAATGAGAGCGATAGCGATGAAATGACAATAAACTAACCTCTATCACCTTGAGTTGGTTGCATAAAGTACCTATCATTTATAGTCGATTGTAAAAAACACAATTTTTCAAAGTGATGCGTCTAAACATGTAAGTGCAGAGACGGAATAACTAAACAGGGCGGGTATGGAATCGAGTGAAACATTAGTATCAATTAAAAATGTATCGTTTTCTCGTGGAGGCCGAAAAATTTTTGATGATGTCAGCTTAGACGTACCTAAAGGTAAAGTGACGGCGATCATGGGACCTTCAGGGATCGGTAAAACGACATTATTACGCTTGATCGGTGGCCAGATTGATCCCGACCACGGTGAGATATGGTTTGATCAAGTTAACGTTCCTCAGTTAAAACGTGCACAGCTTTATCAAGTAAGAAAGCGTATGAGCATGTTGTTTCAATCGGGTGCGCTATTCACTGACATGACCGTATTTGATAACGTAGCCTTCCCATTAAGAGAACATACTGATTTACCGGAAGACCTATTAGATACGTTAGTATTACTTAAGCTGGAAGCGGTAGGGCTGCGTGGTGCCGCAAATCTTATGCCAAATGAGTTATCAGGTGGTATGGCACGCAGAGCGGCATTAGCGCGGGCAATTGCACTTGATCCCGATTTAATGATGTACGACGAACCGTTTGTGGGCCAAGATCCTATAACTATGGGAGTATTGGTTAAATTGATTAGCAGTTTAAATCAAGCATTAGGTATTACCTCTGTGATCGTATCGCACGATGTACCTGAAGTAATGAGTATTGCCGATAAAGTTTATTTATTATCTGGCGGTAAAGTTATCGGTAGTGGTACGCCTGATGAATTACGAGCAAATACTGATGAACGTGTGCGTCAGTTTTTAGATGGTGATGCTGATGGACCAGTTCCTTTTCAGTATCCAGCTCGAGCACTAGAACAAGATTTGTTTGCAAAAAGACCATCAAAATAGCGATTAAGAATAAAGATATATAACAATAATCACAAGACTATTCTAGATAAGTAAATGGTCTGGTTTTTTCATCGGAAAATAGTCAATAACGAGATAGTCATTGAATTAACGAGTGGATCTCATTGTTAAATTTCTAACGTTATTTTGGTTATGTTAACCGACAAGGCTGAGTCAGATACTTGTCTAGATTGGTATAATAGGGAAAGGCAGTTTTAATTATGCTCATTGACTTTATTGCGAGCGTCGGACGTCAAGGGATTGAAAAGTTTCAGACTATCGGTCGCGCAACATTATTACTGTACGGCGCGCTAGTTAGTAAACCGCAACCGAAAAAAATGTTTCCACTGTTGATGAAGCAATTGTATTCAGTGGGTGTTTTATCTATCGCCATTATTATGGTATCAGGCTTATTTATTGGCATGGTACTTAGCCTGCAGGGCTATATTGTTTTAGTGGATTTTGGGGCCGAAACAAGTTTAGGCCAAATGGTCGCATTGTCATTGTTACGGGAACTCGGTCCTGTTGTGACGGCATTACTTTTCGCGGGTAGAGCAGGTTCTGCATTAACCGCCGAAATTGGCTTAATGAAAGCAACGGAACAATTGTCCAGCATGGAAATGATGGCGGTTGATCCCCTGCGGCGAGTGATTGCACCACGTTTTTGGGCGGGAGTTATTTCCATGCCCTTACTGGCGATGATGTTTAGCGCCGTTGGTATTTGGGGGGGACAGCTTGTTGGCGTTGATTGGAAAGGCATTGACTACGGAAGTTTTTGGTCTGTTATGCAAGCTTCTGTAGAGCTAGGGGAAGATATTGGCAATAGCCTCATTAAGTCTGTGGTCTTTGCTATTACCATTACATGGATTGCAGTATTCAATGGTTATGATGCTGTTCCTACCTCTGAAGGGATTAGTCGAGCGACCACACGAACCGTGGTTAATGCATCATTAGCAGTACTAGGGCTAGATTTTGTTCTGACAGCCTTAATGTTTGGTAATTAACATAAATAGAAATATTCTTACTGCATACACCGCAAAATATTAACGCGTTTAAGGTGTGCTGTTATTAATGGATGTTGGGAATAAACGGATGCATCAAAATAAAAAATTAGAATTATGGGTAGGCACATTTCTCATGGCAGGTATTGCCGCGTTACTTGTGCTGGTTTTTAAAGTGGCAGATGTACAGAACATCGGTACGAATGATACGTACACCTTGAAGGCGCATTTCGATAATATTGGCGGGTTAAAAGTTCGTTCCCCTATAAAAGTCGGTGGTGTTTCGGTTGGGCGTATTATCGATATTAGCCTCGATACCGAAAGTTTTACGCCTGTTGTGACAATGGCGATTGAGAAAAAATACGGGTATTTTCCTGAAACCAGTTCTGCGGCTATTTTGACGGCAGGCTTATTGGGTGAGCAATACTTAGGTATAAGCCCTGGTTTTATCGATGATGATATTGAGATGCTACATGACGGCGATTTATTGGAAGATACGAAATCAGCCTTAGTTTTAGAAGATATGATTGGTCAAGTGCTGTATAGCATTGGCGGCGATAGTGATAAGTAGGTAGATAATGAAATTGATTCGATATTTTTTATTTTGTTTAGCATCATTGCCATTGTTTGCTAGCGCTGCAACGGTTGATGCCACGAACCCCTATACGATGATGGCGATAGTTTCTCAGACAACGTTTGATCGTCTGAAGGCAGAGCAGGGAAAAATCCAAGCCAACCCAGACTATTTACGAACTGTCGTTAAAGAAGAGCTATTGCCTTACATTAATACGCGTTATGCCGCGTATAAAGTCTTAGGCCCTCAACTTAAGAAGACCACGAAAGAGCAGCGTAATGACTTTGTTGATGCGTTTACTGATTATCTGGTGGCTTCTTATGCACAAGTGTTAACGCAATATACCAATCAAGATATAAAAATAGAGCCACCGAAAGCCATTCCAGCGGATCGTACTATCGTTTCTGTGCGTATTGATATTGTTGATACGAAACGCCCACCTATTCGTTTAGATTTTAAATTACGTAAAAATAAAAAAACCAAAGAATGGCAGGGTTTTGACATGGTGGCTGAAGGCGTCAGTATGATATCAACCAAGAAAAGTGAGTGGAGTGGTCAACTTCGTACCGAAGGTGTTGATGTTGTAACACAAAATTTGATAACCCTTGCAGCTAAACCAATTCGCCGTGAGGCGAGTGCGAATGAATAAAGCAAAGATTAGGTTACAGAGCTTGGATAATGGTGATTATTGCTTGTCAGGGGTATTGGAACGTGACACAGTTCCAGCTTTTTGGCAGCAAAGATGTGAATGGATGCCACAGGGTTCAAAGGTAACACTCGATCTTTCGGGCTTATCTCGGGTAGACTCTGCCGGAATGGTGATGTTGCTTCATTTATCTCAGCAGTTAATCAATGCGGGGTGTGACTTCACATTATTAAATGTACCAGAGCAGCTCAAAACTTTGCTACGCCTAAGTCATGTAGAATCAATGTTAGCTGCCTATATAAAGTGAGCAGCAAAGAGGATAGCTTGTGGAAATCGCTGAAATTAAACAAATTCTTGAAACAGCCTTAACATTAGACGAAGTCATTGTTAAAGGTGAAGGTAGCCATTACGAAGTGATCGCAGTGGGTGCTATGTTTGACGGTATGAGCCGTGTTAAAAAACAACAAACCGTCTATGCACCATTGATGGAGCATATTGCTACTAACGCGATTCATGCGTTGAGTATTAAGACATACACGCCTGCTGAGTGGGCGCGTGATAAAAAGCTAATGTCGCTGTAAGAGGTTTATGATGCAGAAGTTTCGAATCCAAGGCGGTGGTCCATTAAGCGGCGAAGTCTCCATTTCTGGAGCTAAGAATGCAGCATTACCGATTTTGTTTGCCTCTTTATTAGCTGAAAAGCCAGTAGAAATTGCGAACGTACCAAAGTTGCGTGATATCGATACAACAATGGAACTGCTGGGTCGCTTGGGGGTAAATATTACCCGCAATGGGTCAGTTTTTATTGATGCTAGTGGTGTTAATGAGTTCTGTGCTCCTTACGATCTAGTCAAAACCATGCGAGCTTCTATTTGGGCGCTTGGACCATTGGTTGCACGTTTTGGTCAGGGGCAAGTCTCTCTACCGGGTGGTTGTGCAATTGGTGCCCGTCCTGTTGATCTTCATATTCATGGTTTAGAGCAGCTTGGTGCGACAATTACATTAGAAGAAGGCTACGTTAAAGCTTCTGTCGATGGTCGCCTTAAAGGTGCTCATATCGTCATGGATAAAGTGAGTGTTGGCGCGACAGTAACGATTATGTCTGCTGCGACATTAGCGGAAGGCACAACGGTTATTGAAAATGCTGCGCGTGAACCTGAAATTGTTGATACTGCCGATTTCTTAAATGCGATTGGTGCAAAGGTCACAGGTGCAGGTACTGATACCATTACGATTGAAGGCGTTGAGCGTTTGGGCGGTGGTTATCACGAAGTGGTTGCTGACCGCATCGAAACAGGTACCTTCTTAGTGGCTGCTGCGGTTTCTGGCGGTAGAATACTGTGTCGTAATACTCGACCAGCATTGCTAGAAGCGGTATTAGCAAAACTTGAGGAAGCGGGTGCTGTAATTGAAACTGGCGATGACTGGATCAGTATCGATATGACTGATCGAGAATTAAAAGCCGTCAACATTCGTACAGCGCCGCATCCTGGTTTCCCTACTGATATGCAGGCTCAGTTCTCATTGCTTAACTTAGTGGCGAAAGGAACGGGTATTATTACTGAAACGATTTTTGAAAATCGTTTCATGCATATTCCTGAACTTATTCGTATGGGTGCACGTGCTGAAATCGAAGGTAACACGGTTATTTGCGGTGATACAGACGGTTTTAGTGGTGCGCAAGTGATGGCAACAGATTTGCGTGCATCAGCAAGCTTGGTGATTGCTGGTAGCATTGCTGAAGGCGAAACCATTGTTGACCGTATTTACCACATAGACCGCGGTTACGAGCACATTGAAGGCAAGTTTAGTGCGTTAGGTATGAAGATTGAGCGTATTAGTGAGTAATTACTAACGTTGCTTGACGTATAATAAAAAAACCTCGCATTGCGAGGTTTTTTTATATGGTCATCTGTAATTATTGGCTATTGGCTATTGGCTATTGGCTATTGGCTATTGGCTATTGGCTATTGGCTACAGGTTCTGGCACTTCTGGTTCATCAGCAATGAGTACTGATAATACTAACGGCTTGCCATTTCGAAGTACTTTCATTGCAACCGTACTGCCTGGGCGTAATTCTGTCACAATATCGAGTACATTACGCATATCAGTGACTGGCTTACCATCTATTTCAACCAAGATGTCTTGTGCCTTAAACCCTGCTTTTGTCGCGGGTCCATTCGGATCCATGCCCATCACAATAATCCCGCTAACTTGATCGGCATCGTATAAGCGCGCCATTACAGGATTAATTTCACGACCATCAATACCGATATAGCCACGAATGACACGTCCATCAGCAATGAGTTTTTTCATTATCTTATGAGTTAACTCATAGGGAATAGCAAAAGAAATACCGTATGTTTCAATATCGGTTGCTTGCTGGAAAGAGGCCGTATTGATACCGACAAGTTCACCACGTGTATTGACTAAAGCACCGCCAGAGTTTCCTTCATTGATCGCTGCATCTGTTTGCAAGAAATCTTGGCGACCATAAAAACTCATCCCAGAACGCCCAGTCGCAGAAATAATGCCGTAAGTTGTCGTTTGACCCAGGTTGTAGGGGTTGCCTATTGCTAACACGACATCGCCAACGACCGGGTTATAGTGAGGATTTAGCGGAATCACAGGTAAGTTTTCAGCTTGAATTTTTAGCACCGCAATATCAGTGCGCTGATCTTTACCGATAAGTTGACCCGTGAAAAAACGACCATCCTGTAACGCGATAATAACTTGATCGGCTTGTGCTACGACATGATAGTTCGTAATGATATAGCCCTTATCACTCATGATGACACCTGAACCCAACCCTTGAGTACTCAGCGTTAAGCGATCATTCGCATCATATCGTCGGTTATAAATATTAACGACAGCAGGTGATGCTCGGCGTACGGCATTATTAAATGATATTTGTGCTAGCTTGGTATCCGGTTCAGATAATGAAACTGAAGAGGTAAACATTTGGCTACGTAATTCAGGAATAGCCACGAGTAATATCGCGGCTGTAGCGATGCCTAGTAAGACAGAACGACTTAAGAAAGCCAGCATCAATGCTCCCTGAATATTAAAATACGAAAAGTGACTGCGCAGGATAGCATCCCAAGACTTCGATACCAAACGGATTCATTCAGCTTATTTGGTGTAATTCATACGTTTCGTACAGTTCTTGATAAGTATCGGAGATAGAGACGGAAGTACCAAATAAATTTCACTATGATGAAAGCAACTGTGAAGCTGGATGGGGAAGAGCTTTTCGGCTGATATTGGCCCGAGCCATAAGCTCGGGGCGAGGTAAATCGTGAGTGACCGATCAGCGAATGATCAAATAAAGTACAGCGTCTTTGCGTTGCACTTCTAACGCTAATACTGCTGGATTTTTATCAAGTGCTTTACGCAATTCACCTAAGTTTCTAATTGGGCTACGATTGAGCCCGATGATGATGTCATCCTTCAGTAACCCATAGCGAGCGGCGAGAGATTTTTCGGCAACATTAGTGACTTTAACCCCTTTGGTGTTATCGCTAGAGCTTGTGTTGGCAAATTCAGCACCGACTAATCCGGGGTGTAAATTATCAGCTTTCACGGTGTTTTGAACCATTTCTTGTAACGTTACCGTGAAATCCTGTGCCTTACTATCGCGTATGATTCCCAGAGTGACTTTTTTACCCGCACCAAGAGTGGCAATTTTGGCACGTAATTCTCCAAAGGTGCGGATATTTTTACCGTTAATCGAAACGATGATATCTCCCGCTTTTAGCCCCGCTTTTTCTGCCGAAGAATCAGGCATTACTTGGTTAACAAAGGCACCTTGGTTAGTTTCATAGCCAAATGCTTCTGCTAACTCAGCGGTTAATTCACCACCTTGTACGCCAAGAACGCCACGTTTCACTTCGCCAAATTCTAATATTTGCTCAGTAAGATTTCTGACCATATTGGATGGAATGGCAAAACCAATCCCGACGTTGCCACCATTGGGGCCAAGAATGGCGGTATTGATGCCAATGAGCTCGCCATTAAGGTTAACTAAAGCACCACCAGAGTTACCGCTATTAATTGCAGCATCGGTTTGAATGAAGTTTTCAAAATTTTCAATATTTAAGCCGCTTCGCCCAAGCGCAGAAACAATGCCTGATGTCACCGTTTGACCTAAACCAAATGGATTACCAATCGCAACCGTATAATCACCTACACGCAGCTGGTCAGAATCGGCTAGTTTTATTTCAGCAAGGTCTTTGGGGGCTTTAACTTGCAATAAAGCAATATCCGACATTTTATCACTGCCAATCAGCTCGGCTGTTAGTTCTCTGCCATCATGAAATTGAACGATAATTTTGTCTGCACCATCAATGACATGATGGTTGGTAACGATGTAGCCTTTACCAGCATCGACAATAACGCCAGAGCCTAAGCCTCGAAATGGCTGCTCTCTAATTTGTTCTTCGGGGAAATCAGGGCCAAAAAAGAATCGGAATGAATCAGGTAGTCGTTGTGTGGATGTGTGCTTCCCTTCGACCGCAATACTGACAACAGCGGGTGTCACTTTTTCTAGCATAGGTGCTAGGCTAGGGAGTTGTTGGTTATTGACAGATACAGGTAAGGCCGCGGTTGCTGTTACAGGGGCTATAACAGAGCTGATACCTAGTGCAAGAGCACTTAAAACAAGTAAAGGTTTCTTCATTTTAGTTAACTCCGATTTAACAAGTGATTATTTCGACCTGTAAACCAGAGCTAAGTTCCCAGCATTAAAGGCAACTATTCATCGAACTGATTGAAATTAATGCTGGTATACCCATGATACAAAGTCAGCAAGTATGGGTATATATTTAATTAGCTAGCTTTTGACTCTTCAACTTTTTCAGGTACTTCTTCAACAGGTTTGTCGTTGAAAAGACCCGTTGCACCACTCGCATAATCGCGAGGTTGATCATGCAATGGCTCTGCTGGCTGCTTAACTGCTTCTAGTGTACTAATACGGCGAGCAAAGGGATTATCTTGCTCTGGTAAATTAGGCATTAGCTCGGTTGATGTTTTTGCCATATGCTCATAGAGTTTACTGTAGTCTTTAGCTACATTATCAAGCAGTTCTGCACTGCGAGCAAAATGGTCAACGAGCTCTTGGCGGTATTGCTCAAGTTCGTATTTTGATTTATCGAGATCTTTCTTTAGTTCTTTTTGTTGTTTTAGGCTTTTGTTACCTAAACGTGCGGCAAACGCACCAACAACAGCACCAGCTACGAAAATAATAAGCGCATAAATCCAAGCCATAAAAAACTCCTTTTGACTGAATTGAAATTAGGTTTAAGCCTGTCTATTTACTATACATGCAGAGAATCAGGCATGGTACTCTATTTATTGAGATTAACGATGGTCTCACGTTAACGCAGATTGTTATTGACAGTCTTAAGAGCATTTGTACGGATGTTAACAAAGTAGTGGATTCAGGATGACGCCAAAACAGCAATATCAACAAGACCTTAAGCAAGAAGACTTTTTTGCTGATGAGGCACAAGCAAATGCAGTTGCACACCTCGATGATCTCTACCATCGCATGCTACTTCCGCAACCGGAAGTGAAACCGTCTTTAGTTGGCCGTTTTTTTAAGCGTCAACATAAGCCTGTGGCGTTAACGCCCGTTAAAGGGGTGTATTTCTGGGGAGGAGTAGGGCGAGGTAAAACGTATCTGGTTGATACCTTCTTCGAATGCTTGCCAACAGAACGCAAAATGCGGATGCACTTCCATCGTTTCATGCACCGCGTCCATCATGAGATGCAGCAGCTCGGTGCTCAATCAGATCCTCTCGAACTGGTTGCGGATATCTTTAAATCTGAAACCGACATTATCTGCTTCGATGAATTTTTTGTTTCTGACATTACTGATGCGATGATTCTAGGTACGCTATTTGAAGCACTGTTTAAGCGCGGTGTTACACTCGTCGCAACGTCAAATATTCCCCCAGAAGATCTTTATCATAATGGCTTGCAACGTGCGCGTTTTTTACCTGCAATCGCACTGATTCAAGAGCATTGTTTTGTTGTTAATGTTGATTCCGGCATTGATTATCGACTTCGTACTTTAGAGCAAGCTGAAATTTATCATTCCCCGTTAGATGAACAAGCCCAGATCAATATTGAACAGTACTTTATGCAACTGTCGGTAGAACCAAGAACTCAACAGCACGACATTGAAATTAATAACCGCATGCTATCGACAGTGCGAGAAGCTGATGGGATTGTCCATTTCACCTTCAATACGTTATGCCAGACAGCGCGCAGCCAAACCGACTATATGGAAATAGCGCGTATTTACCACACGGTATTATTATCTGACGTTATTGTTATGGGGGGGAATGAAGATGACGCTGCCCGTCGATTTATTGCCATGGTGGATGAATTTTATGAGCGTAATGTGAAATTGATTATTTCAGCCGCCGCTGGGCTAGATACCCTTTATTGTGACGGTCGCTTAGAGTTTGAGTTTAAACGCTGTTGTTCACGTCTAATTGAGATGCAAAGCCACGATTATCTAGCGAAACCGCATTTAGCTTAATCAATCATTCAGACAGAATGGGGTTAATACTGCCAATGAAGGCATCAATATATCTGACTTTTAAGCGATATTTTGATTAAAAAGAAAAAAAAGCATTTTTTTTTGAAAAAAAGGTGATTTTTTCTCCACCCTTCCCTATAATCTTGCGACCCACCGTACCTGTATCGACGAAAGTCGGGAGTGCCAACCGCTCGAAGGGGTGATGACTGGGGCTCTGTACAGTGAGGGAATATCCTTTTGGGTATTCCTTTTAAGTGAATTAATTTTATTATCGGGTAATTATTAGCATGAAAACTTTCGTTGCTAAACCAGAAACTGTAAAACGTGACTGGTATGTTGTTGACGCTGAAGGTAAAACTCTTGGCCGTCTAGCAACTCAAATCGCATCTCGTCTACGTGGTAAGCATAAGCCGGAGTACACTCCGCACGTTGACACTGGTGACTACATTGTAGTTATCAACGCTGAAAAAGTTGCTGTAACTGGCGCTAAGAGAACTGACAAGATGTACCACCACCACACAGGTTTCATCGGTGGTCTTAAGTCAATCAGCTTTGAAAAGCTTATCGATAAGAAGCCAGAAATGGTTATCGAAACTGCTGTTAAAGGCATGCTTCCTAAGGGTCCTCTAGGCCGTGCAATGTACCGTAAACTTAAAGTTTATGCGGGTACTGAGCACAACCATGCTGCACAGCAGCCTAAAGTACTAGACATCTAATTGGGAATTATGACAATGGCAGAGAATCAATACTACGGCACTGGCCGTCGCAAAAGCTCAGCTGCTCGCGTTTTCATCAAACCGGGTACTGGCAAAATTGTAATCAACAAGCGTAGCCTTGAAGTTTACTTTGGTCGTGAAACAGCTCGCATGGTTGTTAACCAGCCGCTAGTTCTTCTAGACATGGTAGATAAGTTTGACCTAAACATCACTGTTAAAGGTGGTGGTATTACTGGTCAATCTGGCGCTATTCGTCACGGTATTACCCGTGCACTTATGGAATACGATGAGACTCTACGTCCTACTCTACGTTCAGCGGGTTATGTTACTCGTGATGCACGTAAAGTTGAGCGTAAGAAAGTTGGTCTACGTAAAGCACGTCGTAAACCACAGTTCTCAAAGCGTTAATATTACGCGCCAGATTTTATATCTGGTTACTGTGTACCAGAAAAGCTCAGCCCTCGGGTTGGGCTTTTTTTTGCCTTTAATATGTCATTTTTTAATGCATCTAACGAGGTTTTGAAACAAAAAGAACATACCTCTCACATTTGTTGCAAAAAAGTAGCTTTAACTTGTCAAAAAGTGGGGTTTTCTTTATCATTTGGCTTGTTAATCATTGCTATAAATTGTAACAAAATATCTGTTGTATCTTTTTGTTTTAAAGTTAGCTGTAAGCTCCAGGGACGCATAAGGAAATAATAATAATCCAGCGCGGGAGCACATTGGAGAATGTTTGGATGAGCAATGCGCCAGTAAGTAACGGCAGACGCCGCTTCCTAACTGCGACGACTTCGGTTGTTGGAGGTCTGGGTGCAGTAGCTGTAGCCGTACCTTTTATCAAATCGTGGAACCCAAGTGCTAGAGCGAAAGCTGCCGGGGCTCCAGTTGAAGTTGATATTAGTAAATTGGAAGATGGCCAAATGGTTCGCGTCGAATGGCGTGGAAAACCAGTTTGGGTTGTGCGTCGTGGTGATGCTATTTTGAAAGAGTTAGGTGAGCATGATGCTCAGCTTCGTGATCCAAATTCGGATGAACCGCAGCAACCTACTTATGCCCACAATAAGTTCCGTTCAGTTAAACCTGAAATCTTTTTAGCCGTAGGTATCTGTACCCACCTCGGTTGTTCCCCTACCTATTTACCAGACAGTTTTAGTGAGCAAGTGAGTGGTGTCAGTTCAGGTTTCTTCTGTCCTTGTCATGGTTCAAAGTTCGATATGGCTGGTCGTGTATTTGCTGGCGTACCTGCACCGTTAAACTTGGTGGTACCGCCGCATATGTTCGTTAACGATCATTCGATTATTATCGGTATTGATGAGGGGGCTGCCTAATGGACGCTTTACTCGGTTGGATTGAAAAACGTTTACCCGTGATGGATGCTTATAAAAAGCATTTATCTGAATACCCTATGCCGAAGAACTTTAACTTTTGGTATATTTTTGGTTCATTAGCCATGTTGGTACTCGTTAATCAGCTAGTAACGGGTGTTTGGCTTACCATGAATTATGTTCCATCTGGTGATGGTGCATTTGCTTCTGTGGAATACATCATGCGTGATGTGGACTACGGTTGGCTACTGCGTTATATGCATTCAACGGGCGCATCTGCGTTCTTTATTGTTGTATATTTGCACATGTTTCGTGGGTTAATTTACGGTTCTTATCAAAAGCCTCGCGAATTATTGTGGCTATTTGGTATGCTGATTTTCCTCGTGTTAATGGCTGAAGCTTTCATGGGTTACTTGCTACCTTGGGGACAAATGTCTTACTGGGGCGCGCAGGTCATTATTTCACTGTTTGGTGCTATTCCTGTTATCGGTGATGACTTAACACTATGGATTCGTGGTGATTATGTTATCTCTGGTGCGACGTTAAACCGTTTCTTTGCACTTCACGTGATTGCTCTTCCTATCGTATTGTTATTATTGATTGTATTGCATGTACTTGCACTGCATGAAGTGGGTTCAAACAACCCAGATGGTATCGAGACTAAGCTTCCGAAAGGCAGTAAAGGGGAAGGCTACAAGACGCAATTCCCATTCCATAAGCAATACAGCGGTAAATACGACGTTATTGATTCAATCCCATTCCATCCTTACGGTACGGTGAAAGATCTAGTTGGTGTTGCTGTTTTTGCATTTTTGTTCAGCTATGTGTTGTTTTTCAATCCAGAAATGGGCGGTTACTTCCTTGAGCCACCGAACTTTGAAGCAGCAAACCCGCTAAAAACACCTGAACATATTGCACCTGTTTGGTATTTCACTCCGTTCTACGCCATTTTACGTGCGGTACCTGATAAGTTGTTAGGTGTGGTTGCGATGGGGGCATCGATTGTCTTCTTATTCTTACTGCCATGGTTTGATCGTTGTAAAGTGCGTTCTTACCGCTACCGTAGCAAGTTGCATTTAGCGAATATTATTCAGTTTACAATTAGCTTTATTGCTCTTGGTATTCTTGGTTCGCTACCTGCGACGGCGCTGTATACCTTAATGGCTCAGATTTTCAGCTTTGGGTACTTTATGTTCTTCATTTTATTGTTTGTATACAGTAAAAATGAAGCGACGAAACCACTACCAGAGAGGGTGACATTCAAATGAAAAAATTGATTGTAATGCTGCTAGCTCTGTTGCCGTCTGTGGTTATGGCGGCGGGTGGTAACGTACATTTAGATGCAGCGAACAATGACATATCGGACAAAGCATCGTTACAACGTGGTGCAAAAACGTTTGTAAACTATTGTTTTGGTTGTCACGCAACGCAATATCAGCGTTATGAGCGTGTTGCGACAGATTTGGATATTCCATTGGATCTGATGAGAGATAACCTGATTTTCGATGAAAATGCGAAAGTGGGTGATCTGATGACGAATTCCATCTCTAAGGAATACGCAGCGGTATCGTTTGGTGCGCCTGCTCCAGATTTGACGCTGGTTGCTCGAGTGCGTGGTACCGATTGGTTGTATACTTACTTACGTTCTTTTTATGCAGACCCATCACGTCCATTTGGCGTGAATAATGTCATATTCCCAAGCGTGGGTATGCCACATGTGTTGGAAGAACTGCAAGGTGTACCAACAAAAGTATATGAAACGCGTCTAGTTGATGGTGAAGAAGTTCAAGAATATGTAGGAATAAAGTCTAATGGTGCCGGTGAATTAAACGCCGACGAATATGACGAAGTCGTACGTGATCTTGTTAACTTTCTTGAGTATTCAGCTGAACCGATGAAGCTTGAACGTCAGCGTTTAGGCTTATGGGTAATGGGCTTTATCGTTATATTCTTTGTATTAACAGTGTTGTTGAAGAAAGAATATTGGCGTGATGTCCACTGATCGGGTAATCTAGACGGTTAAGAATCTCGCAATGGGGGCTCCAGCCCCCATTGCTTTTTGTGTAATTTAATTATACTGGAGGGGTCAATGGCTGTTGCTGCCAATAAACGCTCTGTGATGACTCTGTATTCTGATGCGTCGGATATTTACAGCCATCAGGTGCGTATCGTACTAGCCGAAAAAGGTGTTAGTGTTGAAATTGAGCTGGTTGATCCAAATAACCTGCCTGAAGATCTGCTTGACCTAAATCCATACAATTCAGTGCCAACTCTTGTTGACCGTGAACTCGCTTTATATCAAGCAGGCATCATTATGGAGTACTTGGATGAGCGTTTCCCTCATCCACCTCTAATGCCTGTGTACCCTGTTGCTCGTGGTAATAGTCGTCTGATGATGTACCGCATTGAACGTAACTGGTACACGTTAGCTGAAAAAGTGAACAAAGGTACTGCGGACGAAGCAGACAAAGCACGTAAGCAATTGCGTGAAGAGCTTTTAGCACTTGCACCTGTTTTTGCTGAATATTCTTACTTCATGAGTGATGAATTTAGCTTGGTAGACTGTTACCTTGCTCCGCTACTATGGCGTTTACCTGAAATGGGTATTGAGCTAAGTGGCGTTGGTTCGAAAGAAGTTAAAGCATACATGACTCGTGTGTTTGAACGAGATTCTTTCCTTGCATCTCTTACTGAAGCTGAGCGTGAAATGCGCTTGACTGGACAGTAAATGGACATGGAAAAAATGACGCCGCGTCGTCCTTATTTGGTGCGTGCGTTTTATGATTGGCTGGTGGATAACGATTTGACACCGCACTTGGTCGTGGATGCCACGTTACCTGGTGCACAAGTGCCAATGGAGTTCGTAAGTGATGGTCAGATTGTTCTGAACATTGCGCCGCGTGCGGTAGGCAACTTAGAATTGGGTAATGAAGCTGTTAGCTTTAATGCGCGTTTTAGTGGCCGTCCACATGCTGTTATTGTACCTATGTATGCTGTTGTTGCGATTTATGCGCGAGAAAATGGTGCGGGTACAATGTTCGATCCAGAGCCAGCTTATGCGACTGACCTTGATGCTTTTGACGAAAATGAAGAAGCTGAAATTGACGGTATCGTAGAAGTTCAGGCAGAAACGTTAGCACCTGTGGCAGTGACTGCTGAAATAAGTGATGACAATGAACCTGATGATGAACCACCTCGCCCTAGAGGTCGTCCAAGTCTTCGTGTCGTAAAATAAAAAAACGCAGCCTTTGAGCTGCGTTTTTATTTTCTAGCTTTATATTTTCTAGTGAGTGCTGTTGCTAGCGAGGTTTAACCTTCAGGGTATTGAAATACTTTGATGACATTCTTAACGCCTGACACATTACGGGCAATTTCTGACGCTGTATCGCCCTGTGTGCGAGTAACGTAACCTAATAGGTATACTTCCTGCCCTTCAGTAATGACTTTAATAGAGGCATCTTTTAGCTGCTTACTTGCCACCATCTGAGATTTCACTTTTGTGGTGATCCAGCTATCACTACTGATCTCACCAAGCGTAGGTAGAGCACGAACCTTCACCTGATTGTAAACATGCTGCACATTACTCAGTTCTCGTACTTTTTCGCCGAGTAAAGATTGGGTTTCCTGATCGACAGCTTGACCAATCAGTAAAACATTTCCCTCTGTCGCAATGGCATTTATTCTTGCCAGTTGGCGAAAAGGGGGTTTATTGACGAGCCCGCCGACTTCCATTTCAATTTCTTGGTCATGCCACTGTTGTGTCGTGTTTCGAGGATCATTCGATGATAACCCCGAACAACCCTGTAATAGCATCAACAAAGCAAGCACCAATACTTGGCGTAGTATCATTGTTTATCCTTCGTGCTGTGGAAATAATACTTGATCAATTAAATCACATAAGCAGTGTAACGTTAGCAGGTGACCTTCTTGAATGCGGGCTGTGCGTTGTGAAGGAATGCGAATTTCAACGTCTTGCACACCAAATAAGCCCGCCATTTCACCGCCATCTTTACCGGTGAGTGCGATTATTGTCATGTCACGAGTAAGTGCTGCTTCCATGGCTTTAATAATGTTTTTACTGTTACCGCTGGTAGAAAGTACAAATAAGATATCACCCGCTTGACCTAACGCTCGTACCTGCTTAGAGAAGACTTCGTCATGGTGGTAGTCATTCGCTACTGCAGTGAGTGTGGTCGTGTCTGCGGTTAATGATAATGCCGGTAGGCTAGGGCGCTCTGTTTCAAAGCGGTTGATCAAACAAGAAGCAAAGTGCTGCGAATTTGCAGCGGAGCCGCCATTACCACAACAAAGGATCTTGTTACCGTTAAGAAGACTTTGAACCATAACTTGTGCGGCTTTAGATATCGCATCAGGTAATGCTTCTGCAGCAGCGATTTGGGTTTGGATACTTTCTTTAAAACTCTCACGGATGGTTTCTTGCATGACTAACCTTCAACTAGGGTATTGGTAAACCACTCAATCTGCTGATCGGGGCCTTGAATTGCGACCACATCAAAACGAAACTCGGTATGCTCTGTCGATAGGCCATTTTTTTTAAGCCACAACAGTGCCGCACGTTTCAGTTTCTGTTGCTTGCGCCAGTTTACCGCTTCAGCGGCAGAACCAAAATGATTCTGCTTACGAAATTTCACTTCGACAAATACGACACAGCTTTTATCACGCATGATCAAGTCTATTTCACCTGATCGACAAGTGAAATTTCTTTCAACAGGTTTGAGGTGATGGCGCTGCAAATACTGCTCTGCCATTACCTCATAAACCTGTCCTTGTTGACGCTTATTCAGCTGCAGGGGTGATACCATCAGACGTAAATACAGCCCAGTCCATTTCGCGTTGAACGACACATTGGTTATCAATACCTAACTGGCCAGTCATACCTTGAACGGTGTAATTATCAACAACACGCATCTGCGGTAATTCATTTACCATCTTATAGGCATCCATACCAAAAGCGTGTAAACGAATGCTGGTATTGCTTTCATTTGGCCATAGGCTATCAAAACGTTCCATAAAGCCTAATTCAGGATTTATGATTAAAGGAATATCGCTAAATTCAATCCCACGTAATTCGCTATTGTCGCTATTAGCGTTAGGGTTGCCACGTGAGCTTGCGTAAAGTTTCGGTGGTTTAACTTCTGGGTTAATTGCCACTTCGATAAATGGCTTAAGCAGTGTTAGCTCACTTTTATTCGCAATCAGATAGACGGCATCTGTATCACGACGGCTACGCTGCTGTGATTCCAGCTTAACACCCGTTAATTGATTCATTTGGCTAATACGTGCTTGGCTGTCGTTTAAGCCAAAAATACGTGATATCTGTTGCTGAATTTGTTTGCGTGAACCGAAGGTATCAATATCGGCATTACGGCCTGTTAATTGCTGCCACTGTTCGTTAAAAGCGTCTGTTACACGTTGGCCAAATTTATTTTTTGGTGCGAGCACGAGTGGATATTGGTGCCCTTTAGCAAATAAATGTTGCGCGGCTTGTTCTGCTTCTTGCTCTGGTGATAGCGAAAAGTAACAAGACTGAGTTTGGCTTACATCTAGCTGTTCTGGTTGATTAAGTGCCAGCAGGTTGATTTGGCTGGTATTGCTTTGTTGAAATGCGGTCACTTTCTCTTTGCGTAAAGGCCCGATAACAAACTGCGTACCATTGGCTTGTAATTTTGCCATGATCGCAGTTATTGACTCCGCTTCAGTGTCAAAAACTGTCAACTCAGTGTCTGTATCTCTACTGGTATCATCAAGCATTGCATTGATAAAACCATCACGCACGGCTTTACCTTGCGATTCAAATCGGCCTGTTAGAGGAAGTAATAACGCGACATTATCGAGTTCTGCCACTTCCATTGACATGATGGCTTCAAGTTCAGTCGGCAAATATTGATGCGCAGGGTGATAAGGATTCATACTTAACCATTCATCAACGGCGCTTTTAAGACGAACAGGTCGTTGTGAATAGGTGTTTTTCAAGATGCTTAATTGAATCCAGCCTCGCAATACTGTTTCATCTTCCTTCAAACTAACAGATTGAAGTTGGCTGTTATTATAGCCTGATAGATCTTGCCATAGGTTTTGCCAGTTGGCGTTCTTTTGGTCTGATGGTAAGTACTGATCAAGCATAGTGCGTTCACGAGCGGCTTTGGAGTGTTGGCCTAATTGACCAAGTAGCTCTGCGCGTAGCATGAAATAACGTTTATATTGGTTATCAGGAAGCGGCCACCAAGGTTGGAAATTTAATGTATCCAATGCCTCTTGTGGTTGTCCTTGCTGATAGCGCAATGTTGCGCGTGCAAGCTGCCACTCAGCCATTTGTATTGGGCTAAGAGACATGCGGCTTAAGCGTTTTGCTTGGTTATCTGCTTGAGTCCATTGGCCTTCTTTAATTAAGGCCTTTAAAGCAAGAATATTCCAGTCGATGCTTTCAATACCATCACTGGATTCTGCTTTTATGAGGTAATTTGCCGAAGTATCAGTTGCTATAGCAGTGATATTAGAGGCAGAAGCTTGTTGTTGGTTTGACGAACTACAGCCCGCCAAAATCACGGCAAGGGCTACAGGTGCCAAGAGTCGTGATACACTTTTACGCTTATGGGTAAAATTGAGCATTGAATTCATTCAACTGTGAAAAATTACTTACTATATTAATTGCAGATGAGATCTTAAACAAATGAGAGAGACCAATTCATGCATGGTAGATGTTGCAACTTTGTACATCGTACCCACACCAATCGGTAACTTAGCAGACATTACACACCGTGCATTGGATGTTTTAGCAAATGTTGATTTAATCGCTGCTGAAGACACTCGTCACACGTCGCGCTTGCTGTCGCATTTCTCTATCTCTACCCGCACCTTTGCGCTTCATGATCATAATGAACAGCAAAAAGCTGATTATTTAATCGAAAAGCTTCAGGCGGGTACCAGTATCGCTCTTGTATCCGATGCTGGCACACCTCTGATTAGTGATCCAGGATATCATTTAGTTAACCGCTGTCGTCAGGCGGGTGTAAAAGTTGTGCCTTTACCTGGCCCTTGTGCGGTTATTACTGCACTAAGTGCTGCCGGTTTACCGTCTGATCGCTTTAGTTTTGAAGGATTCCTTCCACCAAAGAGTAAAGGACGGCGTGATACGTTTCAATCACTTGCTGACGACGGGCGCACATTAATTTTTTATGAATCACCGCACCGAATTACAGATTCCTTAGCTGATATGTTAGCGGTGTTAGGCCCAGAACGCCAAGTTGTGTTAGCGAGAGAGTTAACAAAAACGTATGAAACAATCCATGGGGCACCATTAGGCGAGTTGATTGATTGGTTAAGTGAAGACAGCAATCGTGTTCGTGGTGAAATGGTGGTTTTAGTTGCCGGACACCGTAAAGCAAAAGATGATTTACCTTCTGAAGCGCTACGTACAGTGGGTTTATTAGTCAAAGAGTTACCTCTTAAGAAAGCGGCAGCACTTGCGGCTGAGATCCATGGTGTAAAGAAAAATGCACTTTATAAGTGGGGATTAGAAAACCTCGATTAAGATCTTAAGTACGATGTACAGAGAGTGTTTGTTTACAATGGCGTAATAATACTGATTATTGTTCAATATTTAGACACTTTGTGCTCGTGTATGATCTTTTACTGGTAACTGGTGCTGGACTCTTATAGAATCCGCCACCGGAGTTGGTCAGGCGATCGCTGCTTCGTTGATGTCCTTAGGGAGACTGACGGAGGGGAGGAAAGTCCGGGCTCCAAAGGGCAGGGTGCCAGATAACGTCTGGGGGGCGCGAGCCCACGACAAGTGCAGCAGAGAGTATACCGCCGATGACTCGCTTGCGAGAACAGGTAAGGGTGAAAGGGTGCGGTAAGAGCGCACCGCGCGGCTAGTAATAGTTCGTGGCATGGTAAACTCCACCCGGAGCAAGACCAAATAGGTCCCTAATGGCGCGGCCCGCGTTGGGGACGGGTAGGTTGCTTGAGCCTGTGAGTGATTGCAGGCCTAGAGGAATGGTTGCCACTGCGAAAGCAGCTACAAAACCCGGCTTATAGACCAACTCCACCTATTCGAATAAAAGGTGATGTTGACTTCTCTTATTAGAAGTTAACATCACCTTTTGTCGTTTCTATCGTATGAAATTATCCATCAAACCTAAAATCGTTAACTTATGACGTATCTCTGACGTTAAATGTTCTTACTTGCTTGACAACTTTTTTGTCTCATACGTACACTTTATGGGAAAATAAGTGCAGCACTGCCTTCGTAACGATGAATACTCATTATATTGTTATAAGCTCTTGATGAATTTAGGTATATAAACGATAGCGGTTTATGCTTGAAGCTGTGATGGTAATGTAAAAATGAAAAGGCTGTTAGCGATGACAAAGCGCTATTGTGATACCTGTGATAGTCTCTTTGTTGATACGGTAATTTAGCCATTTTTAGGTTTGCTGTATTAAGCCTGTTTATTGCTCGTTTTATTACGTTAAAATTGGGTATAAACCGCTTTAACAGTAAATTGTTAGATACAAGATACAACTTCAGGCTGGGGTGACATTTAAATAAACCGCCTCAGTAAGCTTTCACTTTAGCTGAAACCAATTAATTATATGTCTGAACAATTAGCACACATCTCCGTCTTACTTCATGAATCGGTTGACGGCCTAGCGATTAAACCTGACGGTATTTATATCGATGGTACTTTTGGACGTGGTGGACATAGCCGCCTGATCCTATCTCATTTAGGTGAAAATGGTCGCCTCTATGGTATCGACCGTGATCCTCAAGCGATTGCTGAAGCACAAACTATTGATGATCCGCGTTTCAGTATTATCCACGGTCCGTTTTCCGGTATGGAAAAGTACATGGAAGAGCGTGATTTAATCGGTCGTGTCGACGGCGTATTACTTGATTTAGGTGTGTCATCACCGCAGCTAGATGATGCTGAACGCGGCTTTAGTTTTATGCGTGACGGCCCGTTAGACATGCGCATGGATCCTACATCAGGCATTTCAGCGGCGGAGTGGTTAGCAGAAGCAGAAGCTGATGACATTGCATGGGTATTAAAAGAGTTTGGTGAAGAGCGTTTTGCTAAACGCATTGCACGTGGCATTGTTGAGCATCGCGAAAATCCTGACAAAGCGCCATTAACACGTACAACAGAATTAGCGGCTTTAATCTCAAATGTATCTCCGTTTAGAGACAAGCATAAGCACCCTGCAACGCGCAGTTTTCAAGCGATTCGTATTTATATTAATAGCGAACTTGATGAAATTGAAACGGCATTAAATGGTGCGGTTAAAGTGTTAGCGCCACAAGGTCGTTTATCTGTAATTAGCTTCCATTCACTAGAAGATCGCATGGTAAAGCGCTTTATTCGCAAGAATAGTAAAGGGCCTGAAGTACCTGCGGGTTTCCCGTTAACAGAAGATCAAATCAAAGCATTGGGGTCTGCTGATTTAAAAATGGCGAGTAAAGCCATTAAGCCTTCGAAAGATGAGTTAGGTGATAACAAGCGAGCACGTAGTTCCGTACTACGCCTTGCTGAACGCCTATGAGTCTAGATCCACAACCGCCTTCTAATTTAGCCCGTCTGATCGCACGAGATATCGTGTCGGTCGGACGCGTTCCTGCGATCTTGTTGATCCTGATATTAATGTCTGCCTTGGCTGTGGTGTATGTTACCCATCAATCACGACAAATGATCGCTCAGCAGGAGCAGTTGTTCATAGAGCGGGATCAGCTAGATATAGAATGGCGAAATCAAATTCTAGAAGAGAATTCACTAGCGGAGCATAGCCGAGTAGAGCGCTTTGCAGAAGAGGAAATCGACATGAAACGACCTTCTGCTAAGAATGAAATCGTTGTGCAATAATTTATGGCATTATTTAAAAGCTCAAAGACGAAAAATCAGCGACGCCAGAAAGCGCCATCGGCATTTATTCCGTGGCGCTTTGGTGTTATATGCGGTTGTATATTTCTTGCCTTGGTCGGTCTCATCGGCCGTGCCGCATATATTCAAGTACTCGAGCCAGGAAGATTAATTCAAGAAGGCGATTTACGCTCACTACGTGTAAAAGCCATGCCTTCAGCTCGAGGGATTATTTCTGATCGTAATGGCGAGCAATTAGCCGTTAGCGTTCCCGTTCAAGCCGTTTGGGCAGATCCTGTTCAAATTTATAAGAATGGCGGGATGCAGCAAGTTGAGCGATGGCATGCCCTCGCGGATGTATTGGGTTTAAATCGACAAGAATTATTAGCCCGTCTGGAAAAATACCAAAAGCGCCGTTTTGTTTATTTAGCCCGCCAAGTTAGCCCTGCAATGGCAGATTATGTCAGTAAATTGAAATTACCGGGTATTGGGTTAAAAGATGAATCTCGTCGTTTCTATCCTTCAGGTGAAGTCAGTGCCCATCTGATTGGTGTGACAGGTATTGATGGCCATGGTTTAGAGGGTGTAGAGCGCACCTATGATGGTTGGTTAACCGGAGAGCCCGGCCGACGCACGGTACGGAAAGATCGTTATGGGCGTGTGGTTGAAAATATCTCTTTGCAAAAACGTGAACCCGGCAAACCACTAGAATTAAGTATTGATCAACGTATTCAAGCGGTAGCGTACCGTACGATGAAAGAAGCCATCGTTAATTTACCAGCAACATCGGCGAGTCTTGTGCTTGCTGATGTTAATACTGGCGAAATATTAGCAATGGTTAATGCGCCGTCATTTAACCCGAATAATCGCAATGATCGTCAATCGTATAAAATGCGTAATCGCGTAATTACCGATTCTTTTGAGCCTGGCTCGACGGTAAAGCCGTTTGGTGTATTAGAAGCCATGGAAAGTGGCATTGTTGATGAAAGTACATTGATTAAAATACCGGGGCGTCGTTTACGTGTTGGTAGTAATTATGTTTCTGATGTCTCTCGGATTGAAAAAGAAGCGACGGTTGGTCGCATTTTGCAAAAATCCAGTAACATCGGCATGACGAAGCTGTCGCTTGCTATGCCCATTGAAGATCTTATTGAGATGTACCAGCGTGTTGGGTTTGATGAGCCATCGGGTATTAATTTAGTGGGAGAAGCTGTGGGCTTGTTCCCTAATCGACGCCGTTGGTCTGATATTGAACGAGCAACATTTGCATACGGTTATGGTTTGTCTGTTACACCCATTCAGTTAGTGCATGTTTACGCGACCTTAGGCGCCAAAGGGCTGAAACGTCCATTATCGATTTTAAAAACAGAGAAAGTCGTTCCTGGTAAACAGGTTATAGACCCTAAGTTAGTCGAGGAAGTACTGACGATGATTGAATCTGTAACCGATAAAGCGGGCGGTGGCGGCGGTTGGCGCGCAAGAGTTCCTGGCTATCGTGTTGGGGTAAAAACGGGTACCGCTAAAAAAGCGATCGCGGGTGGTTATGGTGATGACTATATCGCCTACACAGCAGGTGTTGCCCCGATCAGTAAGCCGCGTTTAGCAATGGTCGTGATGGTGAATGAACCGAAAGGCGAGCAATACTATGGTGGCGCAATAGCCGCTCCGATTTTCGCTGAAGTCATGCAAAGCGCATTACAAATTTTGAATGTGCCGCCTGATGCCGACACCATTGATAAAATGAATATCGTAAATAAATAATTGAGGCGATGTAAATGTTAAGTTCTAGTCAATCGATCACTCTTGGATCATTGCTTTCACCGTGGATAGCCACATCTGATTGGCAAGAAAAGTGGCGTGAACACAGTGTGGCGAATATGACGATTGATAGTCGTCAAATTGAAGCCGATGACTTATTCGTTGCTGTTAATGGTCATGCCGTTGATGGTCGTGGCTTTATTCCGGCGGCAATTCACGCTGGGGCAACCGCTGTTCTCGCTGAAGCCGACAATATCGCTAAGCATGGTGATATTGTTGAGCAAGACGGTATCGTGATTATTTATTTTCAGCAATTGAATCAGTACCTTTCAGCAATTGCCAACCGCTTTTATGCCCAACCCGATACACGTCTTAAATTATTGGCTGTGACAGGTACGAATGGGAAAACCACTATTAGTCAACTGTTAGCACAATGGGCAAACCTCATTGGTTATAACGCAGGAGTTATGGGAACGACAGGTAATGGTTTGTTAAATAGCCTTATACCTGCGGTTAACACTACGGGTAATGCGATTGAAATCCCTCATGTATTACATGATCTTGTCGATCAAGGTGCTGATTTTGCCGCTATGGAAATTTCATCACACGGGTTAGTACAAGGACGCGTTAAAGCTTTGCAGTTTGTTGCCAGTATCTTTACCAATTTAAGTCGCGATCATCTTGATTATCATGGTGATATGGCAAATTACGCGGATGCAAAAAAATGTTTGTTTACCGAGCATCAAGCTGGCATCCCTATCATTAATGCCGATGATGTTATTGGATTATCTTGGTTAGCCGACTTACCTAATGCGGTTGCAGTCGTAACGGATAAAGCTCGTTTAGGCGAAGATTATCAGGGACAAGCCTTATGGTTAACGGATGTCGCGTACAGCACTCAAGGCGTTAATATAAGCTTTGATTCTAGCTGGGGGGCTGGTCAGTTTACAGCACCGCTTGTTGGCTCATTTAATGTGTCGAATCTATTGCTGGCATTAGCGACGTTATTAGCCTTAGGGCACTCTATTGATAAGTTGATTGCGGCAGCACCACGCTTGACTGCAGTGATTGGTCGAATGGAAGTTTTTCAACGTTCTGACAAACCGATGGTTGTAGTTGATTATGCTCATACGCCAGATGCTTTAGAAAAAGCACTGCAAGCGTTACGCGTGCATTGTCAGGGTAAATTGTGGTGTATCTTTGGCTGCGGTGGCGACCGAGATACTGGTAAGCGTCCTATGATGGCTGAAATATCAGAGCGCTTAGCAGATCAGATTATTATTACGGATGACAATCCGCGCACAGAAGCGCCAGCCGCTATCGTCAGTGATATGTTGCAAGGGTTAGTATTGCCACAGCAAGCACAAGTGATCCACGATCGTAAGTTAGCGTGCACTTATGCAATAGAACACGCACAAGCGAATGATATTATTTTATTAGCTGGAAAAGGTCATGAGGATTACCAAGTTCTCGCAGATCGAACCATTCATTATTCTGACCGTGAAACGGTACAAGCTTTATTTGGGGAAACAGCATGATAGAGGTTCAGTTAGCGCAATTGGCTGATGTCTTAGGTGCAGAGTTAATCGGCAACGATATCACTATTGCCAATGTTTCGACAGATACGCGAACTGTCTCTGCTCATACCTTGTTTATTGCATTAAAAGGTGAGCGTTTCGATGCCCATGACTTTTGCCAAAATGCAATGGATAACGGCGCTGCAGCATTATTGGTGAGTCGTCACTTACCTGTTGAACTGCCCCAGTTAGTCGTTAAAGACACTCATCAAGCGCTTGGGTTATTAGGTGCTTGGTTAAAGCAGACCATGGAGAAAAATCATGGTCTGAAGACGATAGCACTAACAGGTAGTTGTGGTAAAACGACAGTTAAAGAGATGGCGGCTGAAATTTTAAGCCAAAAAGGTAATGTGTTAGCCACGGCGGGCAACTTCAACAATGATATCGGTGTACCACTGACATTATTACGTTTAACCCCAGAGCATGAATTTGCCGTTATCGAATTGGGTGCTAACCACCAAAAAGAAATTGCCTACACCACCAATTTAGTTAAGCCTCAAGTCGCCTTGATCAATAACCTTGCTGCTGCGCACCTTGAAGGGTTTGGCTCGCTCGCTGGCGTTGCAAAAGCGAAAGGTGAAATCTTTGAAGGGTTAACCGCCCCCTTAAATGATTCAGGTTTAAGTACTGCCATTATTAATTTAGACTCCAATGATGTCGCGATGTGGCAGTCACTTTTGGCTCAGCACACTGTAAAAACCTTCTCTTTAACGGATATTGATGCAGATTTCTCTGCAACTGATATTTTTATTAACTCTGAAGGGCTAGCTTGTTTTACAATGTGTACCCCTGAAGGCTCGACTGATATTACATTAACGTTAGCGGGTACTCACAATGTGTCCAATGCGCTTGCTGCAGCTGCGTTAGCAATGGCGGTTGGAGCAACGTTAGAGCAGGTTAAAGCGGGTCTTGAGAAAGTAGCTAACGTAAAAGGTCGAGTAGATGTGAGCCACCCTCGAGAAGGTTTGCGTTTAATCGATGATACCTATAATGCGAGTGTTGCTTCGGTTAAAGCTGCGATTGATCTATTAGCTTCTTTTACTGGTCAACGTTGGTTTGTACTCGGTGATATGGCTGAGCTGGGTGAAGACAGTGCAAGCTTACACCGTGAAGTGGCAGAGTATGCCATGACGAAAGGCTTAGATAAGGTATTCACATTCGGTTGTGCAAGTGCAGTGGTTAGTGACTTAAATCAAGGGCAGCACTTTGCAGATAAATCAATATTAATTGAACAATTACAAGCGCAACTTCATCCGCTTAATATTAATCAACAACATTACCAAGAGGTAACAGTGTTAGCAAAAGGTGCACGTAGTTCTCGAATGGAACACGTGATTGCAGCGCTGCAGGAAGATACACAATGATTTATTGGTTAGCCGATTTACTAGAACCATCATATCCATTTTTCAGATTGTTTGAATACCTGACTTTCCGCGCCATTATGAGCGTATTGACAGCATTGATACTCTCGCTATGGATGGGGCCACGCCTTATTGCGCGTTTGCAAATGCTGCAAATTGGTCAGATTGTCCGTAATGATGGACCAGAATCTCATTTCAGCAAGCGTGGTACGCCAACGATGGGCGGCATCATGATTCTGGCTGCGATTACGATAACAACGTTATTGTGGACTGATTTATCAAACCCTTACATTTGGGCTGTGCTTGCCGTAATGCTCGGTTATGGCGCTGTCGGGTTTGTTGATGATTACCGTAAAGTGGTGCACAAGAACTCTGATGGCCTTATTGCCCGTTGGAAATACTTCTGGCAATCCGTTATTGCACTGGTTGTTGCTTTTGCCTTGTATATGCATGGTAAAGATACCGCAGCCACTCAATTGGTTGTGCCTTTCTTTAAAGACGTCATGCCACAACTCGGCTTGCTTTATATCGTATTAACCTACTTTGTTATTGTTGGCACCAGTAATGCCGTCAACTTGACTGATGGCCTAGATGGTTTAGCTATTATGCCTACAGTGATGGTTGCTGGTGGTATGGCATTTATTGCTTGGGCGACAGGTAACGTTAATTTTGCAGAATACCTACACATTCCTTATCTCAAAGATGCCAGTGAGCTGGTGGTCTTATGTACCGCAATTGTGGGTGCTGGTTTAGGGTTCTTGTGGTTTAACACTTATCCTGCACAAGTGTTTATGGGCGATGTAGGTTCATTAGCATTAGGCGGTGCATTGGGGACTATTGCGGTATTAGTGCGTCAAGAGTTGCTATTAGTGATCATGGGCGGTGTGTTTGTAATGGAAACCGTTTCTGTCATTTTACAGGTGGGTTCTTACAAACTTCGTGGACAGCGTATTTTCCGCATGGCACCGATCCACCATCATTACGAGCTAAAAGGTTGGCCTGAACCACGTGTTATTGTGCGCTTTTGGATCATTACGTTAATGCTAGTATTGATTGCTTTGGCAACATTGAAGGTTCGATAAATGAATGGCTTAGGCGGTGTAACAAAGGTTGTTGTCATTGGTTTAGGGATGACAGGCCTGTCGGTTGTTAATTTCTGGCTACGTCAAACTGGCGATCGTGATATCAAAGTGATTGATACCCGCGCAACACCGCCTGGGCAAGATAAACTTCCTTCTAGCGTTGAGCTATGTGCAGGGCAATGGAATATGAATTGGCTGTTAGAGGCTGATTTGATTGTTGCGAGTCCAGGCATTGCGCTGGCAACGCCTGAGCTAGTTGCTGCTAAAGCCGCAGGTATTGAAATCGTCGGTGATATTGAGCTATTTGCCCGTGCTGTGACAAAGCCTGTTGTGGCTATCACAGGGTCTAATGGCAAGAGTACGGTGACAAGCCTGATTGGTGAAATGGCAAAAGAAGCCAGTATCAATGTGGGGGTCGGTGGCAACATCGGCTTTGCTGCGTTAGATATGCTAGCGAACGAGCATGACTTGTATGTGCTTGAGCTATCTAGTTTCCAACTTGAAACAACCTCATCGTTAGAGTTAAAAGCTGCTGTATACCTTAATCTTTCTGAAGATCATATGGATCGCTATGACGGGCTAGAAGATTATAGCTTGGCAAAAATGCGAATTTTTGAACATGCAGCATTAGCGGTATACAACCGCGATGATCTGGCTACTTTACCTACTAGCTTCCGCCATCAGATCACCAGCTTTGGCTTTGATAATCAAGATTATGGCTTGGTAACGTTAGACGGTGAAGAGTTTTTAGCCGTAGACGAACAACCGATCATGAAGACAAGTGATATTGCGTTGGTTGGTCGACACAATATAGCGAATAGTTTGGCTGCATTAGCCTTGGCTGATGCAGTTAACATCGATCGTCAAGCGGCATGCCGAGCTTTGCAGCGTTATAACGGTTTAGCACATCGCTGTCAGTTAGTCGTAAATCAACATGATGTTAAATGGGTGAATGACTCAAAAGCAACGAATTTAGCCAGTACGTTAGCCGCGCTTAAAGGATTAAACTTACCGGGCAAGTTGCATTTGCTGATAGGTGGTGATGGGAAAGGGGCTGATTTTTCGGAACTAAAGCCTGTTTTAGCTGACTTAAATGTACAACTTTACTGTTTTGGCCGTGATGGTAATCAGTTTATGCCGTTGGTTGATGCACCTATTTGTATTGAGACAATGGCTCAAGCAATGGCAATAGCTGCAGATACCGCGCAAAAAGGCGACATGATCTTATTGTCACCGGCGTGTGCTAGCTTTGATCAATTCCCCAATTTTATGGCACGAGGTGATGCCTTTGTTGAACAAGCCAAAGCCTTACAACACCGTGTTGCAGGAGCAAAGGCATGTTAAGCCAAGCTAAACATGGCGCTTCAACCGTCGGTGAGTGGTTAACGAAACCCCCAGCACCGTGTTTGTATGATCGCCAATTAGTTTGGATTGCGTTATCTCTAATGATCACGGGCCTTGTGATCGTGACATCGGCTTCAGTACCTGTTGCTACACGTTTAACGGGCATCCCTTTTTATTTTGCACTGCGACATGCCTTCTTTCTTGTTTGTTCTTTAGTGCTCATGTCTGTGGTTGTGCAGGTTCCACTATCACGTTGGAAGCAATTCAGCGTGCCAATGTTATTTCTGTCGATTGTATTGCTTATTATCGTTCTACTTATCGGGCGATCAGTGAATGGTGCAGCCCGCTGGATCCCGTTAGGAATTTTTAATCTTCAACCTGCTGAAGTTGCTAAGCTCTCACTATTTATTTTTTTGGCGGGCTATTTAGTCCGCCAATATAGTCAGGTTCGTGCTAGTTTTATTGGCTTTATAAAGCCCCTTGCCGTGCTGGGTATCCTCGCTTTTTTATTGTTAATGCAGCCTGATTTAGGCTCATTTGTTGTAATGTTCGTTACCACTGTGGGTATGTTGTTTATTGCAGGGGCAAAGCTTTGGCAATTTTTAGTGATGATTTCTGGTGCCCTATTAGGCATTGGCCTTTTGATTGTTTTCGAACCTTATCGATTACGTCGAGTGACGTCTTTTCTTGACCCATGGGAAGATCCCTTTGGTAGTGGATATCAACTTACCCAGTCATTAATGGCGTTTGGACGTGGCGAACTGATGGGGCAAGGGCTAGGTAACTCCATTCAAAAATTAGAATATTTACCGGAAGCGCACACGGATTTTGTGTTTGCTGTATTGGGTGAAGAATTAGGTCTGATTGGCGTTACAGTTGTATTGCTATTAATTTTTTCCTTGGTATTTAAAGCGCTATTTATTGGGCGCAAGTGTTTGCAGTCTGGGCAGTTATTTGGTGGCTTCTTAGCATGTGGGTTTAGCTTTTGGTTCGCCTTCCAAACGCTGGTGAATGTTGGTGCTGCGATAGGCATGGTACCAACCAAAGGATTAACCTTACCCTTGATCAGTTACGGTGGTTCGAGCTTATTTATAATGGCTACCGCGGTGGGTATTTTACTCCGTATTGATCACGAACAGAGGCTGTTTGCCAAGTATGGTCCAGCAGAATCTGAAGAATTGGATGACAGTGGTTTAAATGACAGTAACGATGAACAAGAATAAACGCTTACTCGTGATGGCTGGTGGTACTGGTGGTCATGTTTTCCCTGGTCTTGCGGTGGCAAAAAAATTGCAACAAGAAGGTTGGGAGATCCGCTGGTTAGGAACCGCTGATCGTATGGAAGCTGATTTAGTGCCTAAACATGGCATCGAAATTGATTTCATTAAAGTAAAAGGGCTGCGTGGGCAAGGAATCACTCGTTTGCTTGCGGCACCATTCAAGATTGTAGGTGCTATTTTACAAGCTCGGAAATACATAAAAGCTTGGCAACCTGATGTGGTATTAGGCATGGGAGGCTATGTAAGCGGTCCCGGTGGTGTCGCTGCTTGGTTATCTGGTGTTCCTGTTGTTTTACATGAGCAGAATGCAGTTGCTGGATTAACCAATCAATGGCTATCACGTATTGCAGCGAAAGTATTACAAGCTTTTCCGGGGGCTTTTGCTAATAAAGACGTTGTTGGTAACCCTGTCCGTCAAGATGTGACGGCACTAGCAAGCCCTCAAGAACGATTTGCAGAGCGACAAGGTCCTGTGCGAATTTTGGTTATGGGGGGAAGCCAAGGGGCGCGAATTCTTAACCAAACGTTACCTGAAGTCGCAGCTTTGCTCGGTGATAAAGTGACGATTTGGCATCAAGCAGGAAAAGGTAGCCAGCAAGTTACAGAGCAGGCTTATGCAAAGAGTACCAATGTGCCGCATAAAGTGACTGAATTTATCGATGATGTTGCTGCTGCGTATGCATGGGCTGACGTCGTTGTTTGCCGCTCGGGCGCATTAACCGTGTCAGAGTTATCGGCTGCCGGTGTTGGCGCTATTTTTGTACCGTTTATGCACAAAGATCGCCAGCAAGCACTGAATGCAGACCATTTAGTGCAGTGTGGTGCAGCAAAAATGATAGAACAAATGGATTTAACAGCTGCAGGGCTAGCTGAAGAATTGAACCAATTAGATCGTGAAGTATTAAAGCAAATGGCTGTTGCTGCACGAGAAGCCGCGATTGTTGATGCAGATGTACGCGTCGCAGATGTCATTAAATCGTTGGCACGATAATTAAGAAGAGAACAGAGTGATGAGTAAACTGGACAACCAGCAATTAGCAAAAATTAGAACAATGGTACCAGAGATGCGTCGTGTAGAGCGTATTCACTTTGTTGGAATTGGTGGTGCAGGCATGAGCGGCATTGCTGAAGTTTTACTGAATGAAGGCTATCGCATTAGTGGTTCTGATCTTGCGCCGAATGCGGTAACAGAGAGTTTAACCCGAAAAGGCGCTGAAATATTTTTTGGGCATGCCGCTGAAAATGTGAATGGTGCGAGTGTTGTTGTCGTATCAACCGCTATTGCTCAAGATAACCCAGAGCTTGTTGCTGCTCGTGAACTTCGCATTCCCGTGGTTCGCCGTGCTGAGATGCTTGCTGAATTAATGCGCTACCGTCATGGTATTGCGATTGCGGGAACACACGGTAAAACGACAACCACGGCATTAATGACTCAAATCTATTTTGAAGCAGGCTTAGATCCAACGTTTGTTAACGGTGGCTTAGTGAAAAGTGCTGGTACGAATGCGCGCTTAGGTTGTAGTCGTTATCTGATTGCTGAAGCCGATGAAAGTGATGCATCTTTCTTGCACCTTCAACCTATGGTTAGCGTTGTTACTAACATTGAAGCTGATCATATGGATACGTATGGCGGCGATTTTGAAGTCTTAAAACAAACCTTTATCGACTTTCTACATAATTTACCGTTCTACGGTTTGGCCGTTATGTGTGTCGATGATCCTGTGGTACGAGAGTTATTACCTCGGATTGGACGTCAGATTATAACTTATGGTTTCTCTGATGATGCCGATGTGCGTATAGTTGAATATAAGCAATATGCTCATCAAGGGCACTTCACCATTTTACGTGCAGGAAAGCCTGACTTAAATGTGAAGTTAAATATTCCAGGTAAGCATAATGCACTGAATGCTACCGCTGCGGTTGCTGTTGCTACCGAAGAAGGCGTTGATGATGATGCCATCATTCGTGCACTGTTGGAATTTGAAGGCACAGGGCGTCGATTCGATCATCTTGGTGAGTTTGAAACGGGTAACGGCAGTGTGATGCTGGTTGATGATTATGGTCATCACCCAAGTGAAGTTGATGTTACGATTCAAGCTGCTCGTGCGGGCTGGGAAAAGAAACGTCTGGTCATGATTTTTCAACCTCATCGATATAGCCGTACTCGCGATCTTTATGAAGATTTTGCGCATGTACTGGAGCAGGTTGACGTTTTGTTGATGCTAGATGTTTATTCTGCAGGAGAAGTAGCAATTCCTGGTGCCGATGGACGATCTTTGTGTAGAACTATTCGTGGTCGTGGCAAGATTGACCCTATTTTTGTGCCAACGCATGAAGATTTGCCATCAGTATTAGCTAATATTCTTCAGAATGATGATCTACTTCTGACACAAGGTGCTGGTGATGTTGGCAAAATAGCCCGTCAATTGGCAGACTTGCAGTTAGATATCGCAGCAATGCGAGCAGAATAGTCGTCTGGCCTATTCGTGATGGTAATTTTCAGAACTTTTTTGTGATAATTGGCATTATTTTGTTTATTCTGCCAAAAATAGTAAGATAGTTATTATCATCATAATGGAATTGATTTCACTTGTTGTGGCTAAAAGTAGTAACAACAGTTGGAGAGCAACGAGTTGGTCGGTATAATCGTCCAACTTTGCTTGTTAGGGCTAAAAAGCATTATGCTCAAGCTTTGGAGGGATACTCTCCTTTGCGATAGGTAAAGCGAATTAAAAAATGACTGAAGCAGTCGTAAAAAGAATAAATTTCCTTTCACCTTCAGTTGTAATGAAACGTTGGGGGGGATTGGCGTTTTTTCTTTTTGTCATTGGTTTCACTGTGTGGTTGATTAGTGCCACGATGAACTGGATGACAGATGCAAACCGTTTACCCTTGTCACAACTGGTTATTCAGGGTGATTTGGATTATTTGACGACTGACGATGTACGCCAGGCGATATGGCATCTTGATCATCTAAGCAGTTTCATGACACAAGATGTCGATGATATTCAAGCTGCACTTGAGGCATTACCTTGGGTAGCACAAGCCTCTGTACGAAAGCAGTGGCCAGATACATTAAAAGTATACCTTGTTGAGCACCAACCAATTGCTGTGTGGAATAGTAAGTATTTGGTGAATCAACAGGGAAGTGTATTTAAAGCAGATTCGAAACAAGTTACTGATTTACAACTGGTTCATTTGGCAGGTCCAGAAGGCAGTAGTAAAGAAGAGCTTGGAGTGTTGCGTGAAATGCAACCCAGATTACAACGTGCGGGATTTGAAATTGATACTCTTGCACTTAATGAACGTCGAGCTTGGCGTATTTGGTTAACAAATGGCATTCGACTAGAACTTGGTCGAGAAGCTCGAATCGAACGACTTGAACGTTTTATATGGCTTTACCCTGAATTAGAAAAACAAGGCAAAGAAATAGATTACGTAGATTTGCGCTATGATATTGGCGCAGCTGTGGGTTGGAAAATTGTTCCTGAACAATAATAAGAGCGTGCGCTAATGACGAAGGCGGCAGATAAAAAACTCATAGTTGGTCTTGATATCGGTACCTCCAAAGTATGTGCTTTGGTAGGGGAAGTGCTTCCAGATGGCAATGTGAACGTTATCGGTGTGGGTAGTAGCCCGTCACGGGGAATGGATAAGGGTGGAGTCAATGATCTTGAATCTGTCGTAAAATCTGTTCAACGCGCGGTGGATCAAGCCGAATTAATGGCAGATTGTCAGATATCTTCCGTATACTTGTCGTTATCAGGTAAGCATATTAGTTGCCAAACAGAAAAAGGCATGGTGCCTATTTCTGATAAAGAGGTAACTCAGGATGACGTTGATAATGTCATTCATACGGCGAAATCAGTAAAAATTAGCGATGAACACCGAACTTTACATGTAATTCCTCAGGAATTTGCTATTGATTATCAAGAGGGAATTAAAAACCCAGTTGGTTTATCAGGAGTTCGAATGGAAGCCAGTGTTCATTTGATCACTTGTCACAATGACATGGCGCGTAATATCGTTAAAGCGGTAGAGCGTTGTGGGCTAAAAGTGGATCACTTAATTTTCTCTGGCCTTGCGGCAAGCCATGCTGTGCTAACCCCGGATGAGCGTGAACTCGGCGTTTGTGTTGTGGATATTGGCGGCGGCACAATGGATTTAGCTGTGTGGTCTGGTGGGGCATTACGTCACGCAGAAGTGATTCCATATGCAGGCAATGTTGTTACTAGTGATATTGCTTATGCGTTTGGTACTCCTCTGGGCGATGCTGAAGAAATTAAAGTGAAATACGGTTGTGCGTTAAGTGAGTTGGTGAGTAAAGATGCAAAAGTCGATGTTCCCAGTGTGGGCGGTCGACCATCACGTAGCTTACAAAGCCAAACCTTAGCGGAAGTGATAGAGCCTCGGTACAGTGAGTTATTAGGGTTGGTTAATCAGAAGCTCATAGATATACAAGATCAAATGCGAGATGCGGGTGTTAAACATCATTTGGCGGCAGGCATCGTCCTTACGGGCGGCGCTTCACAGATGGAAGGTTTGATTGAATGTGCTGAACGGGTTTTCCGTAATCAAGTACGTATAGGTAAACCTTTAGAGCTCAATGGATTAACTGACTATGTTCAGGCTCCGCATTTTGCAACGGCAGTAGGATTACTGCATTACGGAAAGGACAGTCAGGCATTTGATGACAGTGATATAGAACCAAAACGTTCAGTTTCGGGATTATTTGCTAGAATTAGTGGCTGGTTTAAAAAAGAATTTTAACCCTGATGCGAACAGGATGAACGGAGAGAACACATGTTTGAACCGATGATGGAAATGTCTGATGACGCTGTTATTAAGGTCATTGGCGTTGGCGGCGGCGGCGGTAATGCTGTCGATCACATGGTACGTGAATCGATTGAAGGCGTTCAGTTCATCAGTGTTAATACTGATGCGCAGGCACTTCGTAAAACCAGTGTAAGCACTGTTATTCAGATTGGTGGTGATATCACTAAAGGTCTGGGTGCGGGTGCAAACCCACAAGTGGGCCGAGATTCGGCACTGGAAGATCGCGATGCGATCAAGGCAGAACTTGAAGGTTCTGACATGATCTTTATCGCGGCAGGCATGGGCGGGGGCACTGGAACTGGTGCTGCACCAATCATTGCTGAAATAGCAAAAGAGCTGGGTATTCTTACTGTAGCGGTGGTAACCAAACCATTTAGCTTTGAAGGTAAGAAGCGAATGGCTTTTGCTGAACAAGGTATCGAAGAGCTGTCTAAGCATGTTGATTCTTTAATCACGATTCCGAATGAAAAGCTGCTTAAAGTACTTGGTCGTGGCATTACGTTATTGGATGCATTTGCTAAGGCGAATGATGTTCTTAAAAATGCCGTTCAGGGTATTGCAGAGCTAATAACCCGTCCTGGTATGATCAACGTCGATTTCGCCGATGTTCGTACTGTGATGTCTGAAATGGGTCATGCGATGATGGGCAGTGGCGTTGCTACTGGTGATGATCGTGCTGAAGAAGCCGCTGAAATGGCTATTTCTAGTCCGTTACTTGAAGATATCGATCTAGCTGGTGCTCGTGGTGTGCTTGTTAACATCACTGCTGGTCTAGATATGCGTCTTGACGAATTTGAGACTGTCGGTAATACCGTAAAGGCGTTTGCATCAGATAATGCAACCGTTGTTATCGGTACTTCACTTGACCCAGATATGAGCGACGAGCTACGTGTAACGGTTGTTGCAACGGGTATTGGTAAAGAATCTAAGCCAGATATTACTCTGGTAACAGCTTCTAAGCCAGTACAAGCAACACCAGCCGCGCCAGTATCAGTTGAAGAAACTAAATCTTCATCAATGATGCAGTCGTCAGTGGCAGCAGAAAGTAACGTGCAACAGCCTGCATCAGCAGCGGCTGCACCGAAATCTAAGCCTCAGGCCGATCATGATTATTTGGATATTCCAGCATTTTTGCGTAAGCAAGCTGACTAAGTAACAATAACAAGGTCAGTGATATAGTTATCCATGATTGTCTTATTTTGTAAGCACATGATTGGATAGCTAATCTGTAAATTGTTTGGGAAATGACCAGATCCATGGTATTATTTCTGACCATTTCCTGTTTATAGCAGGATGATGAGTAAATGATTGGCTTGAAAACAGTTGAGATATAAGCAGATGATCAGACAACGTACACTTAAAAGCATAGTGCAAACGACCGGTGTGGGCCTCCACTCTGGGCGTAAAGTGACGCTTATTCTGCGTCCTGCCGCAGCAAATACTGGCGTGATTTATCGCCGTACAGATTTAAATCCACCTGTAGATTTCCCTGCAGATGCGAATTCTGTGCGTGATACCATGTTATGTACTGCCCTCGTTAACGAGGACGGCGTGCGTATCTCAACCGTTGAGCACCTGAATGCCGCATTAGCTGGCATGGGCATTGATAACGTTATTATCGAAGTTGATGCACCTGAAATTCCGATTATGGACGGTAGTGCTAGTCCGTTTATTTATCTGCTGCAATCTGCAGGTATTGATACATTGAATGCGCCTAAGCGTTTTCTACGTATTAAAAAACCTGTACGTATTGAAGATGGTGATAAATGGGCCGAACTCGTTCCATTTAACGGCTTCCGGTTAGATTTTGCTATCGATTTTAATCACCCAGCAATTGATGCCGATCAGCAACGCTTAGTACTCGATTTTTCGAGTCAGTCATTCATTAAAGACATTAGTCGTGCACGAACCTTTGGTTTCATGCGTGATATTGAATACTTACAATCTCAGAACTTAGCTCTGGGTGGTAGTTTCGATAATGCTATCGTATTGGATGACTACCGTATTCTTAATGATGACGGTCTGCGTTTCGATAACGAACTGGTTACGCACAAAGTATTGGATGCCATTGGCGATCTTTACATGTGTGGACACAATATTATTGGTGAAATGCGTGCTTACAAATCAGGCCATGCACTTAACAACCAATTATTGCGTGCAGTGTTAGCTGATCAAGAAGCGTATGAATGGGCCACTTTCCAAGACGAAGAAGTGCCAGTGACATTTGCTCAACCAGGTATGGTGTTAGCGTAATTTTCGCAGCACGATAAGAATTAAAAAAAGCCGAACTCAGTTCGGCTTTTTTGTATCTGAAATACGGGTTTTAGCGGATATAGATCAAACCGAACCTTTATTATGGCGCTTGTCTCGAGCAATTTGAGCTAAGCGTTCTAACCTACGTTTCACCTTTTCTGGTGCGTTTGCCGCCGTGGCCAGTAGATGTTGTTCAGCTATTTCACTGATTGGCTTTTGAATAATATCCGGTATTTTATCTTCTTTGGCTCTTTGTATTGAAGCCAGTTCAGGATTCACCTTAACCTCAATGCTTGATAATTGAGGTAATAGCTTCTCGCGTAACGTCATCATCAAACTATTACGTTCGTAATTCAAACGCATTGACCATGATGCCGAAGACGTTTCAATGATTAATGTGCCTTGGCGGTAATTACTGACGCGGCAGTGTTGAGCACAATTTAAGTGCTGCCTAACGGCTGCATTGAGTTTACTCAGTGCAATAGCACGTTGTTGGATGTTGTTTAAGCCTTTGTCATCCAGCAAACTTGCAGGGGTTTGAGGGCGATGGTCTCTCATAACACGTCTTCCGTATCAATAATTGAGGTCTAAGTCCTAATTTTTCGAATATGAAAAGAAAGACACCAGCTTTAGCCATAGGCTATGCCGTTAATATGGCTTATTATATCAGTTCTGTAAGTGAAGATACTCGAAACACATCGCTCATACTGAGGATTGTTTCTGTATAGCCCTTGAATTAATAAAAGAGTGGCACAATATCTCTTACAACCGTATTGTTTCAGTTGTTGGATTCACTGTCATATTGCATGACAGATTACCGGCGGGACAGGGATTAATGCTCCCCGAATGAAACCCTGATTAAGCTATTCAGCACGTATTATAAGCTGATATAACAAAGAGAAACGACATAGCCATGTTATCAAAACTACTGACTAAAGTTATCGGTAGCCGTAACGACCGCACTCTGCGTCGTATGCGCAAAATTGTCGATGAGATCAATAAACTAGAGCCTCAGTTTGACAGTCTACAAGATGAAGATTTAAAGGCTAAAACCGTTGAATTCCGCGAGCGTCTAGATCAAGGCGAATCATTAGATCTACTTCTACCTGAAGCATTTGCAACAGTACGCGAAGCATCAAAGCGTGTCTTTGGTATGCGTCACTTTGACGTGCAGCTGCTTGGTGGCATGGTACTGAATAATTGCCAAATTGCAGAAATGCGTACTGGTGAAGGTAAAACTCTAACCGCAACCTTACCGGCGTATTTAAATGCCTTGACTGGTAAAGGTGTTCACATTGTAACCGTGAACGATTACCTCGCCGCGCGAGATGCAGAAACTAACCGTGCATTGTTTGAATTCTTAGGTATGACCGTTGGTATCAACGTGCCTAATATGCCTCCTCAAGCAAAGAAAGAAGCATACAGTGCCGATGTACTTTACGGTACGAATAACGAATTTGGCTTCGATTACTTACGTGACAACATGGCTTTCCGCCCTGAAGATCGCGTACAACGTGAACGTTTCTTTGCCGTAGTCGATGAAGTGGATTCAATCTTAATCGATGAAGCTCGTACCCCGCTGATTATCTCTGGCCCTGCTGAAGATAGCTCAGATCTGTACACTAAAATTAATCTATTGATCCCACAGTTAGTAAAACAAGATCAAGAAGATAGCGAAGATTTCCGTGGCGAAGGCCACTACACTGTCGATGAAAAATCGAAGCAAACTCACCTGACAGAAAATGGTCAAGAGTTTGTTGAAGAGTTATTGACACAACAGGGAATGATGGCTGAGGACGATACTTTATATTCTCCTTCTAATATCAGCTTATTACATCATATTACTGCTGCTTTACGTGCCCATGTACTATTTGAACGTGATGTTGATTACATCGTAAAAGATGATGAAGTCATTATTGTTGATGAGCACACGGGTCGTACCATGCCTGGACGTCGTTGGTCTGAAGGTCTTCACCAAGCTGTTGAAGCGAAAGAAGGCGTTAAGATCCAGAACGAAAACCAAACACTGGCATCAATCACTTTCCAGAACTATTTCCGTCTGTACAGCAAGCTATCCGGTATGACGGGTACGGCAGATACAGAAGCATTTGAATTCCAGTCTATTTATGGTTTGGAAACTGTTGTAATGCCAACCAATAAGCCGATGGTCCGTGACGATATGGGCGATTTGGTTTATATGACAGAAGCTGAAAAGTTCGCGGCTATTTGTGAAGATATTAAAGAACGCTTTGCTAAAGGTCAGCCTGTTCTTGTCGGTACGGTTTCGATTGAAAAATCAGAATTGCTCTCTAATGCGCTGAAAAAAGAGGGTATTAAGCATGAAGTACTGAATGCTAAATTCCACGAAAAAGAAGCGTATATCATTGCAAATGCTGGTCAATCTGGCGCTGTAACCATCGCAACTAACATGGCTGGTCGTGGTACCGATATCGTGTTGGGCGGTAGCTGGCAGGAAGAAATTTCGAATCTGCAAGATCCAACTGATGCTCAAATTGCTCAGATTAAAACGGATTGGAAAGTACGTCATGAAACAGTATTAGCTGCTGGTGGCTTACATATCACGGGTACTGAGCGTCACGAATCTCGTCGTATCGATAACCAGCTTCGTGGTCGTTCTGGTCGTCAAGGTGATGCAGGTTCATCGCGCTTCTATCTTTCAATGGAAGATGGCTTGATGCGTATCTTTGCTTCAGATCGTGTATCAAACATGATGAAGAAGCTGGGTATGGAAGAAGGCGAAGCGATTGAGCACCCTTGGGTAACGAAAGCGATTGAAAACGCGCAGCGTAAAGTTGAAGGTCGTAACTTCGATATCCGTAAGCAATTGCTTGAATTCGATGATGTTGCCAACGATCAACGACAAGTGGTTTATGAACTACGTGATGAGTTGATGAATGCTGACGATATCAGCGACATGATTACGCAAAACCGTGATGATGTGATTCTTGCTGTTGTTGATACTTATATTCCACAACAGTCTCTTGAAGAAATGTGGGATATTAAAGGTCTAGAAGAACGCTTAAAAGCAGACTTTGATTTAGAACTCCCTATTCAAGAGTGGCTAGATACAGAAGAAAAACTTTACGAAGAAGCACTTCGTGAACGCATAGTTGCGAAAGCGATTGAAGTTTACCAGCAAAAAGAAGAAGTGGTTGGTGCTGAAGTACTGCGTAACTTTGAGAAAACTGTGATGTTGCAGAATCTTGATACGTTGTGGAAAGAGCACCTAGCGGCAATGGATCACCTTCGTCAAGGTATTCACCTTCGTGGTTACGCACAGAAAAACCCTAAGCAGGAATACAAGCGTGAATCGTTTGAACTGTTTGAGGAAATGCTAGATAGCTTGAAATCTGATGTTGTATCGATTTTGAGTAAAGTACGTGTGCAGCAACAAGAAGAAGTTGATCGCATGGAAGAAGAACGTCGCCAACAGGCTGAAGAGCTTGCACGTCGTCAGCAGTACCAGCATCAAAATGCTGCAAGTCAAATTGCAGATGAAAGCGATGCTGAACAGCCTGCAGAGTCTGGTACGTTTGAACGTGAAACGCGTAAGGTTGGTCGTAACGAACCTTGCCCATGTGGTTCTGGTAAGAAATACAAGCAATGTCACGGTAAGATCAACTAAACGATCTTCTGTTCATTGTTGTGTTAATAAAGAAGGCCGCTGATGCGGCCTTTTTATTAACATAAATTAGAAGCTAGAAGCTAGAAGCGAGAAAGCAGTCAGTGGATTGTGATGATCAAGGAAAGTCCTCTGATTATCTAGTGATCAAATATGCTTTCATTACTCGCCATTCATACAAAAGGTAAAGGCGTTGAACAAAAAAGTTATTTGGATTTCTGCAGGGATCATTCTAAACCCTCAAGGGGATCAGGTTTTTATTACTCGTCGTGCTGATAAGGCGCATCAAGGTGGGTTTTGGGAATTCGCGGGTGGCAAAGTCGAAGTCAATGAAACCGCAGAGCAGGCGGTGGTACGTGAATTATTTGAAGAAGTAGGTATTCGCGTTACCGAGATCGAACATTTCATGGCATTGGATCATGACTATCCAGATAAAGCCTTAAAGTTTGATTTCTTTTTGGTGAAAGCGTTTAGCGGTGAAGCGTACGGGAAAGAAGGGCAACCTAGTGAGTGGGTTAATCTGTGCGATTTAGCTAACTACTGTTTTCCTGAAGCGAATGAAGCGGTCTTGCATAAGTTGATGAGCAAGTAACATCTAACGTATAGATAGTGGCAGGCACAGACTCTGTATATAGCTGTTAACCTGCCTTTAGTGACTCATCAAAGAGGCATCATTTAAGCCATCGTTTAAGCTATCGTTTAATATCCCATATCTTCCGACCAGCCATCTGAATCAGATAAATCAGGTGCGCCCGGAATTGACTTCTCTTCTTCTGCCCATTCACCCAGATCAATTAACTGACAACGCTTGGTACAAAAAGGGCGGTAAGGGCTTTGCTCTCCCCATTCCACTTCTTTCTTGCACGTAGGGCATTTAACAATAATGGGTGTTGTTGACGTGTTTGATTGTGACACGGGTAACCTCAGCAAATAGCTAATTTAAATTCAATGGTATCAGCAATCGTTGCACCTTCTTCAAAAGGAATGAAGCGAATAGCAAAACGACCACGATGTCCTGATATCATAGGGTATACACCATAGCTAGGGCAAATTTGTAATCGTAATAGGCTGGCATCTTCTGCGGTATGTTGAAAGAAACCTGCTCGCGCTATTTGTGGCTGGAACGGCCCCGACTCTCGGGTAAAGCGCAGCCATAAGTTTAATGCATCAGTCATTTCAGTTAGCTGGGATAGCCAAGTACTTAAGTCATTCTGCTTATGCGCCAGAGGCAAATGTAGCCAATGATGCAAGGTCGGTAAATCAAAACAACAGCTACCACCTGGAATTGAAAAGCGCTGTTTAATACCACTTAAGAAACGATCATCTCGTAAATCTTGACCTAATCGGTTGGCAGCAATCAATTTATGATGTGCCATATCCATACTATCAAGTAGCTCTAATAAGGCATTTTGATCAACCCCATCGATGTTGAGCCAATTTTTTAGTTTGCACCGCTGTTTTTCAAGATCTTTTGCGAGCTCTGTTTTGAGTTGCACTTGATCTAAAATTTCTAATAGATCAAACAAAGCACGGAAAAAGATTTGATGCTGCCATTGATCGCTCAACTGGCTCGCGTGAGTCATTTGTCGAATTAAATATTCAAGACGTAAGTAAATACGTACTTTCTCATTTAGTGGGTGTTCAAATCTGTTAGTTTGCATATGTTGTCATCTACTTAATTTTGACAGCTGTATTATTGATAAATAAGCAGCCTTTTAATAAAGATGGCTCATTTTTATGTATTCTTGATGTAATTCGGCCACTTTATTTTTAAGCTCTGCACTATTGCCATTATTGCTAATAATGTCATCAGCGGCTGCATTCCGATTTTGACGAGACGCTTGTGCCATCAGGATTTTTTTTACGTGTTCTGGTGCCACATTATCTCGTGTTTGAGTGCGCTTAATTTGTACCGACTCGTCGACATCAACCACTAATAAACGATGAGTCATCGTTTGCAGGTTATTCTCTACCATTAAAGGAACCACCAATAAGCAATATGGCGATGTTGCTTTACTGATATTTGAGAGCATTTTTTCTCGAATCAATGGGTGCAATAAACCATTGAGCCAGTCTTTAAGTTGCTGCTGGTTAAAGATAGCGTTTCTTAGCTTACTGCGATCAAGCGTGCCGTCTGTCAACAGGATGTCAGCGCCCAATTTGTCTACAATTGCGTTTAACCCTGTAGTATTAGGTTCAACCACTTCTCGGGCTATGATATCAGCATCAATAATATCAATGCCATAGTCGCCAAAAAGGTTGGCAACTGTTGTTTTACCGCTACCAATACCGCCTGTCAGCCCAATAACCATCGTCATCATTACATGCCTATATATGAATGGAGATACCAACCAATAACTTGATCGCCCCATAGAATGCTAATCCAGCCTGCCATGGCGAGGTAAGGACCAAATGAAAAAGGTGTTTGTGAATCAGAACGTTGCACTCTTAATAAGATAATGCCACAGACTGCGCCAACCAAGGAAGAAAGTAATACCACAAAAGGTAAACTTTGCCAGCCAAGCCAAGCCCCCAGAGCGGCTAACAGCTTAAAATCACCGTACCCCATGCCTTCTTTACCGGTTATCAGTTTAAAGCACCAAAATAGGCTCCAAAGTGACAGATAGCCCACCATCGCACCAATAATGGCATCTTGCAGTGATACCGGGCTCAAGCCCACGAGGGAAGCCGCAATACCAGCCCACATCAAAGGGAGAGTAATTTGGTCGGGCAGTAACATGGTATCGATATCAATAAAAGTCAGGGCAATCAGGGCGAAACTGAAAAAGATAACCGCAATAGCCCATAATGATGGCGGTAACATTAGTGCAATAATGGTGGTCATTACTGCAGTTAACAGTTCAATGGTAGGGTAGCGAGCACTGATTTTTACGCCACAGGCACTGCATTTCCCTTTTAACACTAACCAACTTATAACTGGGATGTTTTCCCACATGGTGATGGTGTGTTGGCAATGAGGACAGCGTGAACGTGGCACACTAAGATTAAAAACAGCCGCAGTTGCTGAAGGGGGATTACCCTTCTCTTGTTTGGCTTCTTTATCAAATTCAGGAAAGCATTCAATGCAATCAGCTTTCCATTGTCGTTCCATCATGATCGGTAAGCGGTGGATCACCACATTCAAAAAACTACCAATGAGCAAACCAAAAATAGCGGCAAAAACCGGAAATAACCAAGGGTAGTATGTAAACAATTCCATTGCGGGTCCGAATATTGATAAAGGATTGAGACTAAATGTATTTTACCGTGTTTTTTAGCACAGAGTGAGCAATCGGAGGCAAAGTCGCTTATCTCCTGCAGAAAATACGTAAGATTGGCTAATTTCGAGGGAGTATGAGCGCTAACGTTAACCCATTACACTCATTAAACTGAATATTGGCATGTACATCGCGACTAATAAGCCGCCGATTAACCCACCTAAAATAATGATGATTAAAGGTTCGAGAATTTTACCCAGATTATCAACCGTATTATCGACATCATTCTCGTACAGCAATGCCATTTTATTGAGCATGTCATCCAGTGAGCCTGATTCTTCACCGATCATTGTCATCTGCAACATAAGCTCAGGAAAAACGCCAGACTGGCGTAGGGCGAGATATAACGGCATACCGGCCGCAGTATTGGCGTGAGCTTCATACACCGCATTCGTAATATACAAGTTACCGGCAGTTTTACCTGCTGATTGTAAACCCGAGAGCAAGGGAATACCGGCAGTAAAGGTGGTGGCAAGGGTACGCGCAAACCGTGCAATGGTCGCTTTCAGTAATACATTGCCTAAAATCGGTAACCGTAAACTCAACCTGTCGACTTTCAGTCTAAAATTATACGATTTTTTATGGCTGTAATAATACAGGCAAATTACCGAGACGAGCGCGATGATAAGGTAAAGCCCATGAGCGATCAAAAAATCTGAGGCATTAATCACTAGCTGGGTAAACAGTGGCAAGTCAGCACCAAAACTGCTGAATATGCTAGCAAACTGAGGGATCACAAATACCAGCATCATCACGGTTACGATGACTGCGGCAAGGGTAACCATAGTAGGGTAAATCATGGCTTTGATGACCTTTTTTCGCATGATTTCACCCTTTTCACGGTAAGTGGCTATGCGCGAAAAGATTTCACCAAGGTGACCAGTTTGCTCTCCAGTTGCTACAAGGTCGCAATAGAAATCATCAAACAGTGGTGAGCTGGTTTTTAAGGCTTTAGACAGTGATGCTCCCGCTTCAACTTGCATGGTGACTTGGGTGAGTGCTGCCCGTACTTCTGCTTTGTGGTGGCTATTAGAAATCAATTTTAACGATTGAACCACAGGCACGCCAGATTCGATCATGGTGGCTAATTGACGAGTGGTTTCTGTGATGTCTTCAGATTTCATTTGGTTTCTGAGTTTATTGAAGGTGGAAGGCTTACGGCGTTTAATTTTTTTTATATGGATCTTTTGTTCGGTCAGTTTGCTACGAACTTCTTGTTCTTGATAGCCAATAATGACGCCAGAAACTTTACGCCCTGCTTGGTTAGATCCGCGCCAGTGGTAATAACGCAATTTAGTGGCTGGATTCATGATTTATCCTACTTAAGGGATGATTGAGCAATAACAATAATCAGTAATGCAGTATTCGCTGTAGTTCGATTAAGCTGGTGGTGCCCGCCATTAATTTTTCAATGCCAGATTGTTGTAATCGCTGCATACCTTGTTGGCAGGCAATACGTTCAAGCTCTAGGGTCGATGCGCCCGCGACGAGTGCCTGAGCTAGCTCTGGGCTAAATGGCATGACTTCATAGATGCCGACTCGCCCGATATAGCCTTTGTTGCAATCATCACAGCCCCGTTCGCTGGCTTTATAAATTGGGCTACCGACTGGTATTTCAAACTTGTCTCTGGTGAGGGCGTCTAGATCGTGTATTTGTTTGCAGTACGGGCATAAACGGCGTGCTAAACGCTGGGCGATAATTAAGCTGAGTGATGACGCGAGATTAAAATCTTCAATGCCCATATTGGTTAAACGCGTAATGGTTTCGGCGGCAGAATTGGTATGCAAGGTCGAGAGTAACAAATGACCAGTTTGAGCGGCTTTTACTGCAATCGCTGCGGTTTCTATGTCGCGTATTTCACCGACCATTACCACATCTGGATCTTGGCGAAGAAACGATCGTAGCGCATCAGAAAAGTTGAGCCCAACTTGGGTATTGATATGGACTTGGTTAATGCCCGGCAGGTTGATCTCGACCGGATCTTCAGCGGTAGAAATATTACGCTCTTCGGTATTAAGAATTTTCAGCCCGGTATATAGCGAAACGGTTTTACCGCTGCCTGTTGGCCCGGTCATTAAGATCATGCCTTGCGGTTGTGCTAATGCGGCAAGGTAGTTGAGCTTTTGTTTGTCGTTATAACCCAGAATATCAATATCTAAACTGGCGGCAGAGCTATCAAGGATCCGCAGTACCACTTTTTCACCCCATAACGTTGGCAGCGATGATACCCGCAGATCAATCGCTAGCGTTGGGGTTAATTTTAGTTTAATGCGCCCATCTTGGGGTTTACGGCGCTCGGCAATATTGAGTTTTGACATTACCTTTAAACGAGTCGATAAGCGGCGCGATAACGTCGTGGGTGGGGTAGCATGTTGATGCAAAATACCATCGCAGCGAAAACGGATCCGGTAGCTTTCTTCATAGGGTTCAAAATGAATATCAGAGGCTTTTTTACGTACTGCTTCTAATAATATTTGGTTGATATAGCGGGTAACGGGGGCACTGTCTCGGCTTAAATCGGTGGTATCGTCAATTTCCCCTTCGCTAATATCGACCAAGTTGTTTAAATCTTGGTTACTGATATCGCGCGCGTGTTCGGTTTCACCGACATCACTGCCGTACATGCGTCGAATGGCGCTTTCGAGTTGCTTATTGTCTAGCAGCAGCAGCTCAACATTTTTGCCGGTAGCAAAACGGAATTCGTCTTGTGCATCGAGATTGGTGGGGTCGCTAATGCCCAGAAATAGGCTGGTATCGTTAAATTGCAGCGGAATCGCCCGATGGCGTAATACCAATTCACGTTGGTAGACTTTTTTGCAGCACTCTGCGTAATCGTATTGGTGAATATCAATCAGCGCGATAGCAAAAATGTGTTCGATATGGCGGGCAAGTTCACTGTCGCTGAATATGCCCAAATACGTTAAAGCAGAAGGCACGTTAATGCCTTCTGCATGCACGGTATCGACCACGTTTTGCTCTTGCACCAAGCTGATTAAATCAGCCTGATGCAAGATAGAAGCAAGGTTGGTTTGCATTAGGTTATTGTTATATCAGGCGTACAGCCTCTTGGAGCGATCGCTGCTTCTGCCGATGTATCACACTTCCAAAGACCATTTACATCTCGAGATAAACGAATTTTTTCTCCTGATACTGGACCTGCGTCAAAAGTAAATCTAATTTCTCCTTCTCCTGCCGTTGTTCCTGCTTTGGTAGAAACTTTACCCTCACCTAAATCTTCAACGGTACCTAGGCGGGCAAAGGAAGGAGCATCTGCGGCTGTTGTTACAGGGAAGCTACTTTCTGTTGCTACATAATCTTCGATATTAGTTTTTAATGCTGCAATGTTTGCTAGCCCGACACCTAAAGTTGATTTTTTTACATAGTTTTGATATTGAGGAACTGCAATAGCAGTAAGCACCCCAATTACTGCCACCACAATCATCAATTCAATTAACGTAAAACCTTTTTGCATCTTTTTCATTATTCTTTCCCTTATATTGCCCGTAAGCATTAAATTTAAGTGGGTTCAGAATACGAGTAGACTTCAAGTGGCTGAATAGTAATGAAAAGGTTACGCGGTGCAGTTTGAATTAATTCAACGCTGGTTACATCTGTTGCATATGATGGTTAGAGGCAAATTTAAATTTAGAGGGGAAATGGAGGGTAGTGTTCTAAGTATCAGTTATTGAAAGGAAAAGCTTGTTTAAAAAGCGAGCTGTTTAGGTAATGAACCTAGATGCTCGCTTTTTATTTTATTCGCAGCAATGCTTACATTACGGCATGTCTGCTTGGTCTGTTGTTACTTAAAGCGGCTAGATAAAGTGCCTTGACAAACCGCCTAGACAAATCGCATTGATAAATCCATCGCTTTAAGGTGCTTGGTCAGTGCGCCGACAGAAATATAATCGACCCCTGTTTCTGCGTATTCACGGATGGTTTCTAGCGTGACGTTGCCAGAGTTTTCTAATGCCGCACGACCTGCATTTAGGGTAACGGCTTCGCGCATCATGTCAGTAGTGAAGTTATCTAGCATGATAATATCGGCCCCCGCATCGATTGCCAACTGCAGCTCTGCAAGGCTCTCGGTTTCGATTTCCACCGGTTTACCTGGGTTTAAGCGCTTCGCTGTGCTGATGGCTTGGTTGATGCCACCACATGCAATAATGTGATTTTCTTTGATCAGGTAAGCATCGAATACACCAATGCGGTGGTTATAACCGCCACCACAGGTAACGGCATATTTTAGGGCACTGCGTAAGCCTGGAATGGTTTTACGGGTATCAAGTAGGCGAGTATTCGTGCCTTCAAGTTGCTTGGCGTATTCTGCGACAGTTGTAGCACAACCTGACAACGTTTGAATAAAGTTCATCGCATTACGTTCGCCTGTCAGTAGCGCGCGTGATGGTCCTGTTAATGTACATAACGTTTGATTTGGTTCTACCGTATCACCATCTTGTACGTGCCATTCGATAGCCACTTCGCCACCTAATTGCTTAAAGACTTCTTCTGCCCACATTTGCCCACAAAATACGCCATGTTCGCGGGTGATGATCGTCGCAACACCTTGGCTGTCAGCGGGGATCAAACTTGCGGTAATGTCTAATGACGCATCGATTTCGCCACCCAGATCTTCGCGTAGGCTATCAGCGACTGCGCGCGTGATTTCTAGGGGAAGTTGCTGCTTTAAATAGTGTAAGCGCGATTCGCTGTCGTGCTTTCTTTCCATTGTTGTCATGACGTATCCGCAAATAGGTTGAGTGCTAATGAACAGGAGAATGACTTCTCAGAGCTTTATAAGCTGGATCATACCTTGAGCGTGAATAAGATGCGAGATCAGAGGGTCGGGTTTCTTATGATCAAATAACAAGGAAGATAGATCTAACCGCTAAGATCAGCGAGACTAAACATACACTCTCAATATTGAACTGAAGAATATGACATTAACGGTTAACAGTGATCATTGGCTTGATGGGGTAAAACATGTACCGTCACCATTTTTTGATCTGCGCCCCGATGCGCAAGATGTGTCTTTGCTGGTGGTACATAATATTAGTTTGCCACCAGGGGAGTTTGGTGGGCCGTATATCGAACAATTGTTTACTGGGAAGCTGAATCCGAACGAACATCCCTATTTCGGGGTAATTTCAGGCTTTCGTGTGTCTGCTCACTGTTTAATTAGGCGGAATGGCGATATCATTCAATTTGTACCGTTTGATTGTCGGGCATGGCATGCTGGAGTGTCACAATTTGCCAAGCGCGACAAATGCAATGATTATTCTATTGGTATAGAACTGGAAGGAACGGACACCCTCCCTTACACCCAAGCTCAGTATGCAACATTGACTGAGTTATCTCGGGTTATCATGACACATTATCCATATATCGATTCTTCCCGTATTACTGGGCATGAATTTATTGCGTCTGGACGTAAAACAGATCCCGGTTTAGCGTTTGATTGGCATGCATTTAAAGCAACATTGCGTGTTAATGGATAAATCATAATCAGTATTGAGTCAGAAAATTTGGCGTTAAGTAATACGCTGTAACAATCAAGTTGATTGGTCAGACCATCGCTTGTTTTCTTGCTCAAACTAGCGCTAGCTCCTGTTGCCACCTATGGTTCGTATTGTTTTAACAAGTTTTCATAATTTGACATTTTTGTTAAATCCACCCTGCTTCTATGATTTCCATCAAGTCGCGGCTAGACATCTATAATTATTTCTGTAGAATTTCGCCCAGTTAATAAATTGGTAAGACCAATTGTCCACGCTTAGTTTAAGAGTGGATTTGCCTGAAACAATATAAGTATAAGAAGCATAACGATAAATGACTTATAAACGAATTCGCCAACCTAAGCTCTCTGATGCCATCGAGCAAGAACTGGAACGTTGGATCTTGGAAGGCATCTTGTCTTCTGGTCAACAATTGCCTCCAGAGCGTGAGTTAGCTAAGCAATTCGATGTTTCACGCCCTTCGGTACGAGAAGCGATTCAACGGCTTGAGGCTAAAAATTTGCTAACACGCCGTCAGGGCGGTGGAACATTTGTAACAGATAAACTCTGGGAGAGTTTTTCTGAGCCTTTGTTGGAATTATTAGCGTCGCACCCTGAAACACAATTAGATTTACTTGAGTCTCGTCATGCCCTTGAAGGCTTAGCTGCCTATTACGCAGCGTTACGCGGCACAGAAGAAGATTTTACTCGTATTCGTGATTGTCATACACGAATAGAGGAAGCTCAGCAACAAGGTGATTTAAAAGCTGAAGCATCAGCTGTAATGCAGTATTTGATCGCGGTAACAGAATCCGCGCATAACGTCGTACTGCTTCATATCATTCGTAGCCTTGCCCCTTTGCTTGAGCAAAACGTATTACAAAACTTTGAACTATTGAACCGCCGCGAAAGCGTAGTGGGGAAAGTGAGAAAGCATCGAGCCGATATTGTGCAAGCGATTGTTTCCGGACAACCTGAAAAGGCCCGTGAAGCGTCCCATGCACATTTGGCTTTCATTGAGGAAACATTGTTGGAATTATCGCGTGAAGATAGCAGGCGTGAACGCTCTCTTCGTCGAATTCAACAGCGCAAGGACGGGCTGGATTAATACCTTCATAACTATAACGTAAGGTATTAAACAGTCGCGACATTGTAAGTTTTGTAGATTATCAACGAAAGGAAGATTGCATGTCTGAAGTCATGAAAAATGACGTTGACGTACTTGAGACTCAAGAGTGGCTAGAAGCTCTAGAATCAGTAGTCCGTGAAGAAGGTGTAGAACGCGCACAGTACTTACTTGAACAAGTTCTGGATAAAGCACGTTTAGACGGTGTAGATATGCCAACTGGCATGACTACCAACTACATTAATACGATTCCATCAGCACAAGAGCCTGCGTATCCTGGTGATACTACTCTTGAGCGCCGTATTCGTTCCATTATCCGTTGGAACGCAATCATGATCGTACTACGTGCTTCTAAAAAAGATTTAGACCTAGGTGGCCACATGGCTTCTTACCAGTCTGCTTCTGCATTCTACGAAGTATGTTTCAACCACTTCTTCCGTGCACCAAACGAAGTTGATGGCGGCGATTTGGTGTATTACCAAGGTCACATCTCTCCGGGTATCTATTCTCGTGCGTTTGTTGAAGGCCGTTTAACTGAAGAACAGTTAGATAATTTCCGTCAAGAAGTTGATGGTAAAGGTATTCCTTCATACCCACACCCTAAACTGATGCCTGAATTCTGGCAGTTCCCAACAGTTTCTATGGGTCTTGGTCCTATTTCAGCTATCTATCAAGCACGTTTCCTTAAGTACTTGGCTGGTCGTGGTCTGAAAGATACATCAGCTCAACGTGTTTACGCGTTCTTGGGCGATGGCGAGATGGATGAGCCAGAATCACGTGGTGCGATTTCATTCGCTGCACGTGAAAAGCTAGATAACCTATGTTTCCTAATCAACTGTAACCTACAGCGCCTAGATGGCCCTGTTATGGGTAACGGTAGCATCATTCAAGAACTAGAAGGCCTATTTAAGGGCGCTGGCTGGAATGTTGTTAAAGTGATCTGGGGTAACAACTGGGATTCACTATTAGCAAAAGACACCACAGGTAAGCTTCTTCAGTTAATGAACGAAACTATCGATGGTGACTACCAAACATTCAAATCTAAAGACGGTGCTTACGTACGTGAACACTTCTTTGGTAAGTACCCAGAAACAGCTGCACTCGTTGCAGATATGACTGATGACCAAATCTTCGCACTTAAGCGTGGTGGTCACGAGTCTTCTAAGCTGTTTGCTGCGTTCAACAATGCAAAAGAAACTGAAGGTCGTCCTACAGTAATTCTTGCTAAAACTGTAAAAGGTTACGGCATGGGTGAAGCGGCTGAAGGTAAGAACATTGCGCACGGTGTTAAGAAAATGGACATGACACATGTTCAACACCTACGTGATCGTTTAGGTCTGCAAGATCTTGTTTCTGATGAAGAAATGAAAGCTCTTCCATACCTGAAACTGGAAGATGGTTCTGCAGAATATAACTACCTGCACGCTCGCCGTAACGCTCTACACGGCTACACACCTAAGCGTCTGCCTAAGTTCACACAAGAATTTAAGGTGCCTGCATTAGAGGAATTCGCACCTCTACTGGGTGAGCAGAAGCGTGATATCTCTACGACTATGGCTTATGTACGTACGCTAAATATCTTACTGAAAGATAAAAGTATCGGTAAGAATATCGTACCAATCATCTGTGATGAAGCACGTACGTTCGGTATGGAAGGTCTGTTCCGTCAGGTTGGTATCTACAACCCACACGGCCAAGAATACACGCCTGAAGACCGCGGTGTAGTTTCTTACTACAAAGAAGCGACGTCTGGTCAGGTTCTGCAAGAAGGTATCAACGAGCTTGGCTCAATGGCATCTTGGGTTGCTGCGGCAACGTCTTACAGCACCAACGATCTGCCAATGATCCCATTCTACATCTACTACTCAATGTTCGGTTTCCAACGTATTGGTGACATGGCATGGCTAGCAGGTGACCAACAAGCACGTGGTTTCCTACTGGGTGCTACTGCTGGTCGTACAACACTGAATGGTGAAGGTCTACAACATGAAGATGGTCATTCTCATGTTCTGGCGAACACAATTCCAAACTGTATCTCTTACGACCCAACGTTTGCTTACGAAGTTGCGGTTATCATGCAAGACGGTATCCGTCGCATGTACGGTGAGAACCAAGAGAACATTTACTACTACCTAACGGTAATGAACGAAAACTACGCAATGCCAGCAATGCCAGAAGGCGCTGAAGAAGGCATTCGTAAAGGTATCTACAAGCTAGAATCTTACGCTGGTGAGAAAGCTAAAGTTCAGTTAATGAGCTCTGGTACTATCATGAACGAAGCGCGTAAAGCAGCACAGATCCTTAGCGATGACTACGGCGTTGCCTCTGATGTTTACTCTGTAACGTCTTTCAACGAATTGACACGTGACGGCCAAGCTATCGAGCGTGACAACATGCTTCACCCAGAAGCTGAAGAGAAAGTACCGTACATCACTCAAGTTCTTGGTAACGAACCTGCAATCGCAGTGACGGATTACATGAAGAACTACGCTGAGCAAGTACGTGCATTCGTTCCTGCTGAGTCTTACAAAGTACTTGGTACTGATGGTTTCGGTCGTTCTGATAGCCGTGAGAACCTACGTCGTCACTTCGAAGTTAATGCGGGCTACGTTGTAGTTGCAGCACTAGCAGAATTGGCAAAACGAGGTGATATCGAAAAATCTGTTGTTGCACAAGCAATCGCTAAATTCGACATCGATGCAGACAAGACGAACCCGCTATACGCGTAAGAGGCAATTAAACATGGCAATCGAAATTAATGTACCTGACATTGGTGCAGACGAGGTTGAAGTAACTGAGATTCTTGTTAGCGTTGGCGACAAGGTTGAAGAAGAGCAATCTCTGATCACTGTAGAAGGTGACAAAGCCTCTATGGAAGTACCAGCTTCTCAAGCGGGTATCGTTAAAGAAATCAAAATCGCTGAAGGCGATACGGTTTCTACTGGTTCTTTAATCATGATCTTTGAAGCAGAAGGCGCAGCAGCTGCGCCTTCTGCTTCAAAGATCATGATTAAAGAACCAGTAGAAACCGTATCGCCTTCAGCGATTTTGATTTCTTTAACGATACCCGCTTGAGAAGCTGGTACTTCCATAG
>NZ_PYMJ01000018.1 GCF_003025615.1 Photobacterium frigidiphilum
TATCTACAATAATATGAGACCGCATCTGAGTTTGGGTATGCAAACGCCAAATGAAGTGCATGAAAAAGGCCAGCAGCTAGCGCTACTGGCCGATCAATAAACCGTCAACGTATTTTAGGACGTGACAGATTCGTTATTGGAATAAAAGCGAATAAAAAAACATTAAAGATGTTACATCGATTTTTTTATCACTTTTGTTCTTGAGGCTAATTTTGTAGATTTGTTATTTTTAATCTGAAACTCAATCTTTCACATTCCTCAGATTGTAGAACACGCCGCATTAAAACACTGTTCATTTTTCATTGAAGTGTTGTAAACTCTGCATTTTGAGAAACTATAGCGATACACCTGTGTATATAATTAACTCCAAGAGTACTAATAGTGTGATTTAGCGCAAACATTATATATCTTATTGTATTTCTTGGTTTTACTTTTCTTGTTATTGAAGCTTATGTCCTGTTCTTACCTATACTGAGGTGATATGTGTCAAATGAGTCAAATTTACCCATGACAGAACACAAAGCTCCTGAATTGATGGTTGCGTGTGAAGAGTGCGGGTTAGTTGTTGATATGCCAAGGCTCGAAGAAGGGCAAAAGGCGGGATGTCCACGTTGCCATCATACGTTAACAAAACAAATTATCATGCCATTTCAACGTCCGTTAGCTTACGGTATAGCTTGTATGATCATGCTGGTCTTGAGTGTTAGCTTTCCATTCATGTCTTTTAGTGTGCAAGGGATCTCTCAAGAAATAACCTTGTTACATGCCGCTGAAATGCTGCAGCATTTTGAAAATAGCTTGTTGGCGTTATTGCTGCTGATGACCGTTATTGTGCTGCCTGCTGGCTATATTTGTGTTGTGATGTATTTGTACTACAAAGCCTCGCAGATAAAGCTGGCGGGGCGTGAAAATGTAAACCTGCGTGTGATTAAGCGTTTATGCCGTGGTCTTTTTCGTGTTGAAGCTTGGTTGATGGTAGATGTTTTTTTTATTGGGGTACTCGTTAGTTTAATTAAAATTGCATCATTAGCTGATGTTGGGCTAGGTATCTCTTTTGGTGCTTTCTGTGTTTACACGGTGCTGGTTGTTAAGTGCGTCTCGATGGTTGATAGAACATGGCTATGGGATCAGTTTATTCCGATGGTACCGCTTAGTGACGTGAAACCTGGCGACACACATATGTCGAATAATCATGTTAACTGTCATATGTGTTCTCAATTAAACTCAATGCCAGAAAAGGCACACACCAAGTGCTTACGCTGTGATAGCCATTTGCATCATTACGCCCCTAACTTAAGCCTTCAAAAGTCGTGGGCATTACTATTAGCGTCATTTATTTTCTATATTCCAGCAAACCTCTACCCAATGATGTATACCGTAAGTTTGGGGAAGGTTGATGGCTCTACAATTATTGGGGGCGTTGTTTTACTGTGGAATATGGGCTCATATCCCATCGCGATGGTGATTTTTTTAGCGAGTGTAGTCATTCCATTGGCTAAAATGTTTTCATTGGTCTGGTTGTTTATCAGCGCGCGTAAAACGGCGGATTCATCAACCAAACGTGCTATTCAACATTTAGGTTTGTATCGAATGACTGAGCTTATCGGGCGTTGGTCAATGATTGATATTTTTGTTGTCGCCATTTTAGTTGCGTTGGTGCAGTTACAGAACTTAATGGCAATTTTCCCTGGTCCTGCTGCTTTGTCTTTCGCGATTGTGGTTATTTGCACAATGCTGTCAGCCATGCAGTTTGACCCTCGTGTATTTTGGTCGCAATCAAGTGGTAGTGATGAACCAAGCCCGCATTTAGATGAAATAAAAGAATTCGATACCGCTGACCATTCAGTTCAATCGACAGCCATTTCTAACTTTAATAAGAAGCCTGATTATGAATGATAACAAGCCAGCTAAGGCTGACGTTCAAGATTTAAAACAGATATCAACGATATGGTTAGTGCCTATTGTTGCATTGGTAATTGGTATCTGGATGTTGGTGCAATTTGTTGGAAGTAAAGGCCCAGAGATAACGCTGACGTTAAAAACGGCAGAAGGTATTGAAGTGGGGAAAACCGAAATTAAATCCCTAAATGTAAAAGTAGGCGTCGTGACTGAAGTTAAACTGAGCGATGATTACACGTATATCACCGCAAAAGTGCAGATGGATAAAGACGCCGAAAGAATGCTGAAAGAAGATACACGATTTTGGGTAGTAAAACCCCGAATTGGTAAAGAAGGTATTTCGGGTTTAGATACCTTGCTGTCAGGATCGTATATTGAGTTACAACCGGGTATTAAAAAAACCGAAAAACGTGAGTTTACAGTACTAGATGTACCGCCTGTTGCACCCGCAGATGCTAAAGGTTTACGACTGATATTAACGCACCGTGAAGCGGGTAAACTAAGTGTTGGCGACCCAGTATTATATGAAGGATTTACAGTAGGGCGAGTTGAAAAGGTGAGTTTTGATACTGACACTAAAAAAGCCAACTACCAGCTATTTATTTTTCAGCCATATGACAGCTTGATCCGTAGCCGTACTAAATTTTGGTTAACATCGGGTGTTGATTTACAGATGTCGGCGCAGGGCTTCAACTTGAAAATAGGCTCAATGGAATCATTAATTACAGGAGGAGTCAGTTTTAGAGTGCCTAATGGCTCTGAAGAAGGAAATCCTATCACCAAACAGATGAGCCTGTTTAAGCTATATAACAACTTTAATACGGTACGTGAGCGAATTTTCGATGAGTATATTGAATATGTCATGCTATTTGATGAATCGGTTCGTGGCTTAAATGAAGGTGCTCCTATTGAATATCGTGGTATTCGTATTGGTACGGTGAAGAAAGTCCCCCTACGTTTACCAACAGGCGAAGAAGGTTTTTCTAGTAAGCAGATTCCTGTTCTTATTCGGATAGAGCTTGGTCGAGTTTATGGTAAGAATGGCTTTGATTCTCTTGACGGTTTGAAACGCAACTTAGAACGTGAATTTAAAGGTGGGCTTCGCGGTAGCCTTAAAACCGGTAATTTATTAACCGGTGCATTATTTGTCGATACAGAAGTATATAAAGATGAAAAATTGCCACCAATCAACAGTTATGATGACTATCCGTTGTTTCCCACTAAAGCGGGTGGTTTTGCTGAAATTCAGAAGCAGATCAGCGGTGTACTGAAGAAGTTTAATGACTTACCTGTCGAAGATACGTTAACGTCGTTAACTAATACATTAAACACATCACGGAAAACCTTGCTAGCCTCAGAGAAAGTGGCGAAAAGCTTAGACAAATTGCTAGCACAAAAAGATACCCAAGCATTACCCAGTGATATGCGTAAAAGTTTACAAGAAATTCAGACAACCTTGAATGGCTTTGGACCAGATGCTGCACCTTATAGAAACCTTGAGGGAGCATTAGCGCGTTTTGAGCAAGTAATGAAAGAGCTACAACCCGTTTTACGACAATTAAATGAAAAACCTAATTCATTGGTTTTCGGTGACGATAAAGTACAAGATCCTATTCCGGCTGGAGGCCGCCAATAATGAAAAAATACCTATTATTTATGGTAGCCGCCACTGCATTCTTAGCTGGCTGCAGCAGTCAACCCGGTGCAGTGAATAGTTATTTATTACCTACTGGTGCACAAAGTACCGTTTCTCAAATTGGGTCGAACCAACCCTTGCTGGTTATTCGCCCGGTTGAGATGGCTGAACATCTAGCAGGTACAGGCCTTGTGTATCAAGTAAGTGATACCGAAGTTGTACAAGCTCAACAAAACCTATGGGCTGAAAGCATTGGTAAGCAGCTGACACGGCGTATTAATCAAGATTTACGCAGTAAGCAAAGCCAGTTCTGGACAACTGAACTGACGCCAGCCTTAAGTACGTATAATTCACCGCGGTTACAGGTGAAAATTGATGAGTTCAATGGACACTATTCCGGCATGGCTAAAATTAGTGGCGAGTGGATGCTAGTAAAAAGTGATGGCGATTTGAATGGCGTATATCCATTTCAGTTCCAAGTGCCTTTACAAGAAGAGGGGTATGACGCGCAGGTTAAAGCCTTATCTGAAGGTATAAATCGTTTAACGACTCAAATTGCACAACGATTGAAAGTGGCACCCGCTTCTTTAGTAATGAAAGATCGATAGACAAAGTTTATATACACCGTCGACAAAAAAGGAGCCTTCAGGCTCCTTTTTTATTATGCGTCAAGTTAATTGCGATATATCAGGCTTACAGTTTAACGAGCATTTTTCCTTTATTCTTACCTTCAAACAGTCCGATAAATGCATTAGGCGCTTCAGCTAAGCCTTCGTACACAGTTTCTTCCCATTTGATTTTACCTTCAGCGATCCATTGACCCATTTGCTGTGCGAATTCACCATAGTGCGCCCAGTGGTCGAATACAATGAAGCCTTCAACTTTTAATTTCTTGATAATAAGCATGGCAAGGTTAGTAGGACCAGGCTGAGGTTCGGTCGCATTGTATTGAGAAATCATGCCACATACCGCTATACGGCCGTAATCGCTCATGTTTGCCAATGCAGCTTCAAGGTGCTCACCACCTACATTCTCAAAGTATACATCAATACCTTGCGGTGCCGCTTTTGCTAATGCTTCTGTTAGGTTTGATTCTTTTTTATAGTTAATAACAACATCGACACCTAGGCTTTTAAGCAGTGCTACTTTATCGTCAGAACCTGTTGAACCGACAACAGTACAGCCGTGCATTTTTGCAATCTGACAAGCAACGCTACCCACTGCGCCAGAAGCTGCAGAAATGAAAACAGTATCTGTTGGTTTTAAGTTTGCGATACGGAACAGACCTGTCCATGCTGTCATACCGGGCATACCCATAATGCCTAAGAAACTTTGATCGGGTAGTGGTGTAAAAGGAAGTGCGGTTAAACCGTTTCCGTTACTGATGTAATGGCTGCGCCAACCCTGCATGCTGTTTACTTTGGTGCCAACAGGGAACTCACTGTTTTTCGATTCAATGACTTCACCAATTGCACCACCTTCTAAGGCTTCACCTATTTGGAAAGGGGCAATGTAGCTTGCACGATCCATCATGCGACCACGCATGTAAGGGTCAACAGACATCCAAAGGTTCTTTACTAATACTTCACCATCTTGTATTTCAGGGAGTGTATTTTGAGCCAATGCAAAGTTTTCAGCTGACGGAATGCCTGTAGGGCGAGAAGCTAATTGAATTTCTTGAATGTTCATTATGTCTTCCTTTGAAAGATTTTAAGTAACAGTAGCAGCTTCTTTTCATTTTGTTCAAAAGCTTACTGCTTGTTTAATAGTTATGGTTTGTTGAAAAAGTAAGATCTAATTACTTTTCCTGCAAATATTTTGCGCGCTAACTAAATCTGTTTTTTAAGTTACACCCAGCTTTACTTTTGCGCAATAGTTTTGTGTGAATATATTTTGCGCGCTAAGTAATTTTAGACTAACTATATTACTGTGATGCAATACGCGTTATTATGCGGAATATAAGAAGCAGAGTAGATACAACCAGTATCGCAGAGATGAAAATGATCACTTATAAAGTGATTGTATGCCGGAGAGGGAAAGAATGTCTCAACAGTTATCAGATAATGTGTGCTTTGCACTCTATACGGCGACCAATGCATTAGTTCGCGCATACCGCCCGTTGTTAGATGAGTTTGATCTCACTTACCCACAGTACATCGTTATGCAATCATTGTGGTACAACAATGATGTAAGCCTAACAGAGTTATCTCATGATACTCATCTTGACCCAGGAACATTAACACCGATTGTGAAGCGTTTAGAAGGCAAGCAGATGCTGACCCGTCAAGTTTCACCCGTTGATGAGCGTAAAAAAGTGATCTCATTAACCTTGACTGGACGCGAGCTACAAGAAAAGGCGAAAGATTTGAAACAACAGCTTCGCCAGAAGTCGAGTATGGATGCAACTCGAGTAGAAGAACTTCGATTACATTGTTTAGAGTTAGCTAAAAACCTTCAAAAGTAATACCGCATAGATTCCAATAAAACTCGCCCTTCGGGAGTTACTCTGAATCCTGCATCTTGAGGTAGCTTGGGTATTATAGTCACTCGCCATCGGTTATAACCAGTATTAAGTAGTTATGAGATGGCGAGTGAAATAGTCGATTCATTATTACGTTTTATCTAACCCATTATCCTTGTTTAAAACGGTAGTAGCCGTTTATCCAGCATTCTGGTAATTGCTCGCCAGATGGAAAAGCCAAATTCTGTTTGTCTATCGTAACAGGATCGGCTAAATCCTCCCCTGATTGGTATTGAACATCCACCTGTCGAGTAAAAGGGTTTATTAAAGACCCCATATCAATTACATCTACTAGATCACCAGTACGAGTCTCTTTAAGAAACATGGTGTGATTCTCCTTGACGACATTTGCCTAAAATTCGATAAGCCAAAGTCATGACCATTGTTAAGTAATTATGGCTGATTTTAATGATTAGGCGATCTTGTCGTTAAAATTGATTGTGTGATTGCTCTGGCGTTTGGGGCAAAAATTATCTATCTAAACAAAAGCGATATCACGAATTGGCACTTTTTTCGTTAGCTTTGTTGTACGTGTTGCTCTTATCCCTTAATTATTCAGTATATTATATCTAAGTTACCTTACGGTGCTGAATTATCGCTTAAGCGACCATCATGAGGTAACTATGGTATATAACAATAAAATGTCTGGAGTAGCAATGAGTCAGTATTATTGGGGTGTTGATCTAGGTGGCACGAAGATTGAGTGTGCAGTGATGTCACGAACAGATGATCAGTGTGTGTTGCGTAAGCGAGTAGCCACTGAAGGAAGTAAAGGTTATGCCCATATTCTACAACGAATTAAATCTCTTATTGATATGTGTGCTGAATCTATAGGTGAATACCCCGAGGCGATTGGCTTTGGTACACCTGGCGCGTTAGATCCTCAAACAGGTGTAATGAAAAACTGCAATTCAACAGCATTGAATGGTCAGCCTTTTGATAAAGATCTCTCAGAAATGCTGGGCACTAAAGTTGTACTTGCAAATGATGCAAATTGTTTTGCGTTAGCGGAAGCCCGCTTAGGTGTTGTGAAACGCTTAAAGCCTGATGCTGAAGTCGTATTCGGTATCATTATGGGTACAGGTGTTGGTTCTGGTGTTGTTGTTAATGGCAAGCTGATAAACGGACGACATGGCATTGCAGGCGAGTGGGGGCATAATGTATTAGAACCTAATGGTGCGTTATGTTATTGCGGTAAAGAAGGCTGTTTAGAAACAGTGATTTCAGGGAAAGGCTTAGAAGCGCATTATAAAAGTATTGCTAAGCAAGAACACTCTTTGCCTGAAATCGTAAAATTGGCAGAATCCGGAGATAGTTTTGCTCAGCATACATTAACGCGATTAATCGATAAATTTGGTTTGGCTGTTGCACAAATTATTAACGTTATTGACCCCGATGTGATTGTCGTGGGCGGTGGTGTGGGCAATATCGACGCACTTTATGAACACGCCCCACAAGCGATTAAGCGCCACTTGTTTAACCCAATTTTAGATACACTTATCGTTAAACCAGATTTAGGTGATAGTGCCGGTGTGTTTGGTGCTGCAATGTTAGTGAAATAAGCGGTTTAACGTGTTTGTAATCTTAATATATAAAAGGGAGTAATTATTGCTGATCATCAGCATGTCATTACTCCCTTACATTTAGGTTTCAGTTTAGAATACGAAATTCAGCATAACAGTGTACAACTGGGCATCTTTGTCTTCACCGTAAGCGATTGGTGGTGCAACAAATTGTCCTGAATTTCCGACGTTGTAATCTTCACTATCCATAAAGATGTTTTGCCATTCAGCATTAACAGAGATTGAGTGCGTGATATCGTATCTTACGCCTGTCGTAATACTATTGCTTTTCCGGCGTTGGTGGCTCTCTCCATACACTACATAAGGGGTAAACTTATCGATATTATAAGAAGCGCTTGTATACCAATTCGTTTGAATCTCGTCTGTTTCTACTTCTGCCATAAAATGCCACTGATCAAGTGAATATTCAGCCCCGAACGTATAGATGTTTAATGTTTCATAGGTTGGTGATGGAACGATTCGATATTTTGCATTCATATAATTCATATGAATACGATAATTAAAGCCACTCATATCGAATGAAATACCTGCCACTCGCTCTGTATCAAATTCTAGCGTTACACCATCGTAATCCGTTTTATTGGTATTCGAAAAACCATAATATGGCATTGCAGTTAGCACTATTTCATCGGAGAGTTCATATTCCCAACTCACCGAAAGGCCATCAAAATAATTGAACCCTAAAATACTATCGTAGACCTCTTGAGGCGGTCGTGCCCATGTGTAAGCTTGCCCGACATAATAATATTCAGACGCAAGAAAGAGAGGCAGTCGTAGACGCCCGGCTTTAAATGATAAACTATTATAATGGTAAGCGAGGTAAGCCCATTCTACTTCTGGTTCAGACCAATTATCTTGAGGGCGTTTAACGACTTGAACTGAGGCGCTTAATTCATCCCATATTGCCCAGTCAGCTTGCAAACCGAATGTTGTATCACAATCGTAGCAAGTGTCATCAGTAATTTCTCGGTTTACAAATAGTGGTGTTTTGTTATCTGACTGAGTAATAGATGTTGAGCCAAAACCACTGATTGAAAAGTTATCAGTTACATCGATTGCTGCTTGTGAGCAGAATGGAAGGGCTGCGATAATAATGATTGATAAAAGTGTTTTATTCATTGTCTTACTCTCCCTGTAAGATAGTGATTAAAATATTGGCATTTTCCGGAACAGATTCAATGGGAGCATACGCAATACCATTTGGATTATTATTCAACCATTCAATAATGCTTTTTATATCATCACTATTAAGTTCTTCTGGTGCTTTACCTTTGCCTGAAAATGATAAACTTGCCCAATACCCATTCATCTGAGATATGGATTTGCCCAGTAACATAGAATAAAACTCTTCTCTATGAATAGAGTTCACAGGCAAATCAACTAATATGATTTTTAAACTACCATTTATTTTTTTTGTTTTTCCTTTATAGAGCATTCTCGCTTTGCTTTTACTTAAAGCGGGAATATCACTATTCATAGAAAATACGGCAAACTCTACTTCCTTATTATCAGAGCGACTTTCAGCATTAACATAGGATGAAAATAATGTGATGAACATTCCAAATAAGAATGTCATAACAACTTGTTTATCAAGAAAATCCTTATTCATTGATTTTTTCCATATCAGTGACTACTAAACCTACTATACATAATAGTAGACATTATTGTGACTACAAACAGACATTGGTCTGAGTTCACATTCAAGGAGAGAATATGGGCTTTGTGAACAAAATATCCATTAAATCAAGACTATTTCTGTTAGTTGGGTTGCCACTACTGTTTATGAGTGTATTTGCTGGGTTAGAAATAAAGAAGCTATACGGTGAAGTGCAATCATTGAATTTGTTGAATACAAGAATTGAACTCTTGAAAGAGCAATATGTGATTTCATCGCAAGTTCACACACTCAAAACAGAAAGATTAGTGGGCGATATTGAATCGAATGAATTCAATGCTCTATCTGAAGCGATTAATCGTGCTTTTTTGTTACTGCCCAGCGCGTTCTCTCAAAGTGAAAAAGAGGGTGCAGAGAATATCTTAAAAGAGATGGATGAAGCGAAAGTTGAGCTTCTTTCCACGAATAAAGAAGATTTGAATGATTGGTCAGTATGGTTTGACGATCTTGTTAGTCAGTTTTTAATCACTTTTGAAAAAAACAGAGTGAGTACTGGAAATATAGATATAGAGAAAAATACTGAAGTGCTTTATCAATTGCAGTGGCTGTTTTTTTGGGCACAAGAAGAAAATTGGTTTATTCATCAATATCAAGAAACGAACAATAATGAGTTTAAACAGTCATTATCGACGGTGATTGAGCGTCAGCAGCTTTTTATTGACCGATTTATCGCAATTAGTGCCAGCCCGAAACAAATTGATCTTTTGCTTAAAACGTTTGCAAACCCTGCTTTTGCTGACAGTTATAAATTACGAGAGGGTATTTTAACGGAGATAATGGAAGAGAGTGAGATAGCGACAGGCTTGCAAGCTTTTAATGACAGGTTCACCTTAATACAGCAAGTTGTACAAGAGGTGAGTATCTCGTTAGTTGATGATATTCAAACAACAACGACAGATATCAAAACTCTAATGAATGTATATCTTGCTGCAATATTATTATCAATGATAATTATGTGCTATCTCGGAACCAATTTATCACGACGTATTCTTTTTTACTTGAGCCGTGTTATTAAAACGATGTCAAAAATTGAAGAAGACCATAATTCAGCATTGAAAGTGAAGTCTGATGGTAATGATGAATTCACTGTATTCACGTCTAAGTTAAATCAATTACTTGAAGATCGTCATTTCAGCCAAGCGAATATTATAAAGGCGAAAGAAGAAGCTGAGAAGGCTAACGTTGCTAAAAGCTCCTTCTTAGCAAACATGTCTCATGAAATACGTACGCCATTGAATGGCATTATAGGGATGTCAGGTATTTTGTCCGATACAGAACTGAACCCTTCTCAAGTCGAATATTTGCAAACCATCGAAACGTCTTCACAAACATTACTATTGTTGATTAATGACATTCTTGATTTATCTAAAATAGAATCAGGGAATCTGGTGCTTGTGCCTCATGAATCAAATTTAGCAGAAGTTGTTTACGACACGATTACTATCGTTCAAGCAAAAGCATCAGAACAAGAGCTTAACCTTCAAATTCAATTAGATCCTGAACTACCTACGTCTGTTATGTTGGATGAGCACAGATTACGACAAGTACTGATGAACTTGATGTCTAATGCAGTGAAGTTCACCCTACAAGGCTCTGTAACGTTATCGATAACTTATACTGATATTGGTGATAACAAAGCGTCGTTGCTCTTTTCTATAAAAGACACGGGAATCGGCATCGAAAAAGATAAACAACAGCAAGTCTTTGCACCGTTTACGCAAGAAGATGGTTCGATCACTCGCCAGTTTGGAGGCACGGGCTTAGGGCTGGCAATTTGTCGTCAGCTAGTTGAGCTTCTAGGTGGTTCAATTGAACTGAAATCAGAAAAGGGGTTTGGTAGTGATTTTTACTTTAGCCTAGACGTTGATGTTGTTAAGTATCAGCCTAAAATTATTTCTAATTTTGAGAATAAAAAGTGTCTGCTTTTATCAAATCAAACCTCAAATGCCGAGCTAATTGAGATTGAATGTAAAAAATGGGGACTAAATGTCACTATCTCTGATATAGAAACGGCAGCCGTATCTGGCATATCGCAACAGTATGATTTGATTTTATATTGCCAAAAAACCTTAAATCGTACGATTAAAGATATTGAATTATTTAATCGTATTCAAGAAAGACCAGCCCTCGTTATTTGTTCTCAACTTCAAGATGAGCAATTTGATTTTGGTCATACGATTGATGGATTAACCATTTTACCGTTGCTTGGTCAGCGATTTGTAAAAGCGATTAACAGTGCATTTACCAACGTATTGAAGAATAGAGAAATACAAGCTAAGTCTGCTTTGAATCCTGATAGTCGCTTGATTGATATAAAGCCTGTGAGCATAAATACAACTCCTGCCATCACAGAGAGTCAAATGTCAGAGCAAGCAGATGTTATTTTGATCGTTGAAGATAACATTGTTAACCAGAAGGTAGCTTCACTCTTGCTTAAAAAAGCGGGCTACCAAATTGTTGTGGCTAATAATGGACAAGAAGCCGTTGATCTTATTACCCAGAAAGAACCTACTTTGTTTAAAGCCATTTTAATGGATTGCATGATGCCAATCATGGATGGCTTTGCGGCAACTGAAGCGATTAGATTATGGGAAAAAGAGCAACATACTGATCGATTACCGATTATTGCATTAACAGCAAGTGTTCTAGATGAAGACATCAGTAAATGTTATGAAGCAGGAATGGATGATTATGTTGCTAAACCATTTCGTAAAGAACATTTATTAGACAAATTAGAGAGTTTAAATGAAGTTGCATAATAAATTCATCGGATAAAATACGTTTCTCGAGTGAAAAAAGAGACTGGATTGTCTCTTTTTTTGTTCAGTCATTATTATCTTGTGCGAGATCTCTTACAAAACTGTAATAAATAAAGCTTATTTTATAAATAAAATATTTCAAATTAAAAGTAAAATCGCTAATATTCAAATGCTTATGTGTATTGGTCGTTTTTGAACTTACATTTGATGGTAAATGTGATCTCTGTTCGTTGCTTAGATTTATAAAACCCGTATTCTTTAATGCGTCGGAAGGAACTGACGGAACGGAACAGGAAATTAGCCAAGGAGTTTGGCAGCCTCAGGACGAGGGCGGTGGATCAGGATGGTTTATCGAACATGGACTGTGAAGGGATAATCAAACGGAAGTGATGCAGTAGGTAGGATGCTTACTTGTTAGGAAGACGAAAATGGACCGCTTCAGGATGAAGTAAAGGACACCTCCAGGACGGAGAGAGAGTCGGAACCGGATGATTCGGCGGATCAAGGTAAGATCAAAGGATATCTCTAGGATAGAGAATAAAGGACTAAGCTGAAGGAATCAGCAAAATCATGGAATGATGCAGGGAGCACCATAGTAGCCGGATTGCTGCAAGTAAGACCTAAGGGCGCGACGAATGTCGCGCCCGCTCTTTTTTAGCTCGCCAATACTTGAGGCTTTTTCTTCAAGCTCGCAAATAACATATAAATCGCCGTGCTTAATAATACGATGAAGAAAAAATCCATTAATCCATTCGCTTTAACCAAAAATTTATTAGCTAACAACGGTCCAGTTGCCGATCCCACGCTATAGCTAAACAACATGATTTGTGTGGCCGCTACAATAAAGTTAGAACCTAGTTCATCACAGGCCAAAGTAATGGCTATCGGATACAAAGCAAATGCAGACATACCTAACAGCGCCAATGCGAATACTGTTGTTAGGTAATCACTCGTGAAGTACGTAACCCCCATAGCAAACACGCCGAGTAACGACATCATTGCTAAAAGTAACGTTTTGCTCATTTTTAATGATAGTGCGCTTACAATAGGTTGAATCATCATACCACCTAAAATAATCGCAGCCATTAGTACGCCAATTTTTTCATTGCTCATATCGGCCTTACGTAGCGCTAAGGGCATTAACCCATAAATCGTGCCCATAACAACGCCAGAAACCAAGCAACCAATAATTGCTGGTTTGCTTAAACGTGAGATTTGCTTAAACCCCATAGTACGGTGTTCTTCACAATTTGGTTGCCCTTGCTTAATAAACAGAGGTGGCAAAATCGCAAGTAAAATCAAAGCAATAATTGCAATAAATGGTTCAAACCCATTAATACCGAATATGTTTATGCCAAATTGCCCTATAGTCGTACCACCATATAACGATGTCATATAAATGCCGAGTCGCTTCGCACGCTCTTTCTTATCGTCACCAATTAATAGCCATGATTCAATTACGACAAAAATGCCAGCTACAGCCATACCGGCAAGTAAACGGGCAAATAGCCATACTTCTTTATTTGGAAATAAAGGCATAATAGCAACAGTTATCGCTAGGATCGCAAGGAACATGATAAAAGCGATTCGGTGACCAATTTTGGCAATAATTGGCTCAATCATCATAGAGCCGATTAATAAGCAAAAAAAAAAAATACTGGCTAACCAACTAGCAAAACCTGAGTCTATCTTAAATGATCCCATTGATAGTGGGATTAAACTCATTAAATAGCCTGAAGCTATTGCGAAAACAGTTAGTCCGGCAACAGGCACAAAAATACCTCCGCCTTTGCGACAAGTAGTGTTCTGAATCACTACCGTGTACTCCAATATTAAATATGTAAATGGGATGTCTGTCTAAGAAAAGACAGTGTCTGATGTTATTTCGAGAGGAATATGAACCCAAAGATGGCTTTCGTAAAGTGAGAAAAACTAATGCGAACTGCGGTTAGTATTTATGTTATCTCATATGTTTTTAGTTCGTTTAGAGCTAATTACAATGAATGTGAAGGTAATTACATTCAAGTGATAATAAATCTTTGTTTTTAAATGTTTTGTGCTTTTAATTTAATACGTATTTAGTCTGACTTTTACTCATAATGTTTAGTGTTATAAATGATTTTTAGTGTATATATTTTTCTATTTATAAAAAAATATTTTTTATTGAGGGCTACTTTTTAGATAAGTCATTGCTGGACTGTAGGTGCGTTTTATTGTTGAGAGAACAGGTGATTTTAACAACGCAATATGATCCTAATTATTATATGTCATGTTTTGTAAGCACTATTTTGGTGCTCTATACACTTATATTAGTGCAATATTTTTAGCTGATATATTTAACTTGTTGATTTTTCTTTACTTAAATAGTGGCATGAGGCTTGCCTTGATATCAGTGTGTTTAAGTATTAAGCACATCAGAATACACCTTCTGCTTGTCATTTTTGACACAGGCACTGTTCTTTTGTAGCGGGAGAACAGTGCCTTTTCTTTTTAATTAGCGTTTGTTTTTAAGGTAACGCTTACGACGTTCTTCTTTCTTTTTAATTTGTTGTTCTTTCTTTAGTTCTGTTTGAATAGCGACATTGATCAGCTCTTCAGTGATCATTTCTGGGCGTTCCATTGTGATCTTGCCCAATGTGCCGTTACGAAGTTCATTGATTAGTATTTCTGACGCTTTATGGATATCAATACGACCACCAGGGCGAAGGCAACCACGTTTACGTCCAATTTCTTCCATTAACTCGATATCTGTTTCTGGTAATTCATCATCAAGATCGTAGCGTGCTTTGATTAAATCAGGATAAGCAGCTGCTAAATACTCAATAGTGAAGAAAGCGACATCGGTATAATCCATTGCAGTATCTTTAACCGCACCAGTTGCCGCTAAACGAAAACCACTGTGCGGGTTCTCTACTTTTGGCCACAAAATTCCAGGGGTGTCAGATAACACAATGCCGTTTTGTAGGTTAATGCGCTGCTGTTGACGAGTAACGGCTGGCTGGTTACCTGTAATAGCAATAGTACGACCTGCAATTACGTTAATGATTGTAGATTTACCTACGTTAGGTATACCCATAATCATAGTACGAATATTTTTACCCATTGCTTCGCGACCAGGTGCTAGCTTGCGACATAGCTCCATGATTTGATTTACTTCAGCAATGTTCTCTGTCGTGATTGCGATAGCTTTAACACCTTGTTCTTTTTCAAGGTGTGCAATCCACATTTCAGTCATTTCAGGATCGGCTAAGTCACGTTTGTTCAAAACCTTAACAACAGGCTTTTCACCACGAAGTGAAGAAATCATTGGGTTTTCACTACTGAATGGAATACGCGCATCTAGCACTTCAATAATGACATCAACTTTCGGAATTGCTTCTTCAATTTCTTTACGTGCTTTGTGCATGTGGCCTGGGAACCACTGAATCATTTGACTACTCATTTGAAAATTTGAACCTTTTTTAAAATCATGCTGTGCATTTTGGTACATGCTGGGCTACAAAAGTGAAGCGTCAAAATCTGAAAAACCAAAACAGAAGTCGATTTGAGTAATAGAATGTTGTCGGTAACTCATCTGACTTTTCTTTAAAGCATGTATGAATGCATAGATTCTAGCATCTTCGCTAAAAGATCGGAAAATAAGTCAGCATCAAACACTATACATGGCTTTGATTTGTACAATGTAAGAGCTCAATGTTAAAAAACCTAATTTCATCTTTATCAAATGCAGACCTATTGCTTAACTAGCAACCTGCTTTATACGGTAGTATGTTGTGGTCAAGTAAAACTGTACACCTCGATGGGCGTTTAAATTAAGCCGCAGCTTCCATCATCACGGGCGATAAAGTACATGCATCAGGCGAAACAATTCGTATGCACCATAATTGTACTTTGCCAAACATCTCAAGCTTCGATGTTCGCATTGCTGCAATTTCAACAATCAATTTGTGTCTAAATGGTTCGACTGAAATATTTCTTGCTCTGATATCAATAAGTCCAAAGTAACCGTGAATATTATGGTTAACTATATTATTCAGTGCATAAACGTCGCGTTTGGATATATTCATGTAGGGTACTGCCTCGACGATCACAACGTTGCCATTAACATTAACATTAACTTTTATTGGTGATAACATAATTCCCACCCATGCTGTGAAGTTGCGCTTTTCTATTCGAGTATTAAGACAAAAAAATTGAAGTGCTAGTTGTTCGATTTAGCTGCTTAAGAGGGCGATTAAACGTGGGCCGATTCAGGTAAGCTATTTTTTATCTTCTTCATTTTAACTCCTTTGGAAAGGAAGTTTACGAAAGATGAGTCTTAAAAAAAAATTATTACTTCTACTTACACTACTGTTCCTCTTATTTTTCGCGAACGTTGCCTTTGTTCATATCCTGGAATCAAAAAGCGAAGATAAATTGCTCTGGGTTAACCACACGCATCAGGTATTGTCCACCTCTGATAAATTACTGATTTCACTGGCTGATGCCGAGACAGGGCAGCGCGGTTATCTGTTGACCAATGATAGACATTATCTGGAGCCTTACCTCAGAGCTATAAAAGTCACCGAGGATTTGCTTTTTGAGCTTAAGCGTCTAACAGCTGATAACCCTAAGCAGCAAACGTTGTTGAAAGCACTAGAAATAGACATTGATAAAAAGTGTGCTGAACTGAAGCAATCTATTGATTTGTTTGAGACTGATAGCACTGCGGCACTGCAGCTCGTTAGTAGTGATGTGGGGAAACAGTATATGGATAATATACGCTGGTATCTGTTGTCCTTTAGTAGTGAGGAAAACCGCTTGCTCGAAAAGCGTAAAGGAGATTATCGAGAGGTCAGGGCTTATATCAGCACTATTATCATCATCGAAGTATTGGCAATGCTGTTTCTGGCAGTTTTCACTTTTACTATGATCAATAAAAATCTCTTTGAACCGCTGTTGAAATTGATAATGGCTACCAAGAAAATGGAGAAGGGAGAAAGGCAAAGTGTTACTGACTATCTGCCTAAAGACGAGATAGGTTACCTGATGGCGAGCTTCTATAAGATGAGTGAAGTGGTGTTTGACAAACATCAGCAACTCCAAGACAAAGCTCATACCGATGAACTAACAGGTGTAAAGAATCGGTTGGGACTGCATCAGGAAATTGACAACGCCATAGATAACGCCAAAAGAGAGGGGACTAACCTAGCTCTTTGTTTTTTAGATTTGGATGGATTTAAGCAGATCAACGATGAGATGGGTCACGACTGTGGAGATGAGCTGTTAAAAACGGTTGCCACAAGATTGAGGCATACCTTAAGAAGTAGCGATGTTATATACCGCTATGGGGGAGATGAATTCATTGTTCTACTAAAAGGTGTTAGAACCATTGGAAATGTACATAGGGTGGTAGAGAGCATTCTAAGTAATGTCGCTAATCCGTTTGTTTATAAGGGCAGAGAGTTGCCCGTTAAATTCAGCCTAGGTGTTGCGGTGGCTCCAGATGATGCGGCTGAGAGTGATCAGCTGATCGAATATGCCGATATTGCGATGTACGAATCCAAACGAGAGATGAAGCAACAAGCTAAATTTTTCTGCATCGATATGCTTAAGAAAGTTGGTGATAAGTGCTAGATCTTACTTATGTTATTGTATGTTGTGGTCAAGTAACGGCAGTTTCTGAGGAATAATTAAATTTAGGTGAAATATTAAAATGTTAGACGATAAGGCCAATGCAAGTTCGTGACCTTCGTTGCTTAAACGAAGATGTGAATTGGTGTAATCATATCCATGTCTAGAATATGAGATTCAAACTTGGTTCAAGCCAAGTGAAATTTTCCACATCAAGTTGTATGACCCGAAGCAGAATATTTATGGTTTACCTGACTACTTGTCGGGTATTCAGTCTGCTTTGTTATCGCAAGATGCGACCCAGTTCCGCCGTCGTTATTACAAGAACGGTATGCACATGGGGTTTATTCTTTATGCGACGGATCTGAACCTGTCGGCCACGTCTGAAGATGCCTTGAAGAGTGCGTTAAAAAACTTTCGTGGTGTCGGTAACTTCAGTTTTATGCTGATTAACATCCTGAACGTTCAAGAGAAAGGGGCGCAGCTTATTCCCGTAGAGAGTATCGGCTCAAAAGATGAATTTGAAGGCATCAAGAAAATCTCATCTCAAGAGACAATCGTTGTACATCATTTACTTGCAGGGATGTCATTAAGCCACAACACATCTGTGACACCAGGGAATATACCAAAACAAGTAATGGTACTAGAAGAGATCGCGGAACAGTTTGTTTTACCTGCGAGAAGGGAACGAAGTTACCCTAGAGTATTGAAGTGCTCAAAAAATCGATATCCTGTTAGAAAAAACAATGCCGCTCACGTTAAGTGAATGGCATTAGCCAATTGGCGGTCTTTTTTGCATTTGGACGTTACATGATCACGCACGTTCTGAACTGATTTAACGTAAATTGCATATACCGCCCCTTGAAACTATAGTTACTTGCCCAAATATACATATGTACTATATTTCATATTGGGTAATTCAATGTCGAAAGAAATTGTAAGCTTCCAAGAAATTTTAATGGTTAAAGGCGTCGCTGAATTTTCTAAAGCAAGTGATACGCTAAAACGTCAACGAGCCGTTGTTTCAGCCTTAGAGCTAATTAAAACTGATGTGAGTTCATCTTATTCTCATAATGGAACTGGATGTCAGAGCTCACATGCACTTGAACAACATATGAATAATTTATCGGAATATACAGAATGCATTTTAAATGCAATGAATTGTTCTGGTAAGAATTCAAGATAACATCCGTAAACTGAATCGTAGAAAGGTCGCATCTTCATGAAAAAGGCTGCCAACTGGCGGTCTTTAACTGCTTCCATTGGCAAAAAATACAGCTTTATTGTTGAATAAGAAGCGTGCTTTGTAGCCTGAATCTTCTAACACGGAGACCCGTATCGCTATGTCTATATCGCTCTTAACCAAATTGATGTGCCGATCATTTACCGAGACGTTAACTATAAGCTCTGAGTGAATAGACATAAATTCACTAATTGGTTTGCCAGTAACTTTGTCGTCATGGCACTGGGAACAGAGAGCTTAAGTTTACCTTTTACTGTGGTTAATTCCCCCTTTAAACGAGATTCGGTATAGGTCATTACATCAATTAATCTTTCGCTGTACCGCAGTATATAATGCTGATGGAAATGTATTGAAAACATCAAAATGATGCGTTTAAATCAATAGTATGCACTTGCTAAATGGGCTTAACGCCAATTAAAATACTCTTCTTATTTGATGATAGGTGTCACGATGAAAGGGTTAATGTATTCAAAGTTTGCTCATGACTATGATACTGCAATACAGCATAATATTTATAATGCGCATTTAGAGAGACCGTCATTGCAAGCCATGCTGCCGAACTTAACAAATAAGCATGTTTTAGATTTAGGTTGTGGTTCTGGTGTTTACGCAAAATACTTATTAGAAAATAGTGCCAAAGTTACAGCAATTGATGCTTCACCTGAAATGATTGATATAGTGAATGCGAAGTTTGGGCATAAACTAACAGCGTATACTCAAGACTTATCGTTAGGTTTACCTAATGAGACAAGCGATACCTATGATGTTGTTATTTGTCCTCTTACTATTCATTATATTGCAGATCTTTCTTTATTATTTAATGATATAAAGCGAGTGCTAAAAGCGGGTGGTTGCTTTGTATTTTCAACACACCATCCGCTTGTTGATATTGAGGCATCTCAGTCTGGTGATTATTTTGAGCGAGAGCTGGTAACGGAAGTTTGGGATACGATAGGTAAACCAGTAGAAGTTAAATTCTATCGTCGCTCTTTGACTGAGCTTTTCAACTTTATATCACAAGCTAACTTATGTGTGGTTGAACTTTCAGAAGGGAAGCCATCTGAGGCTATGAAAGATATCTCACCTGAAAGTTATAATCACCTAAGTAAAAATCCTAATTTCATCTTTATTAAATGCAGACCTATTGCTTAACTAGCAACCTGCTTTATACGGTAGTTCGAGTAAACGAGAACATTATGATTGTCGAAAATGTTTTTCCTGAACATTACGCAGAAATGCTGGTGGTTTGGGAAAATTCAGTCCGACAAGTAGTCTGACACAGGGGGCCCATGACTTCATCACAGATGAGGATATTGCGTTTTTTAAACCTATGATTATCGAGCATGCTTTTCCCGCGGTATATCTACACTGTGTTAAGGATAAGTTAGGTGCAATTGTCGGTTTTCTTGGTGTAAATGACAAAAAAATTGAAATGCTGTTCATTCTGAATGAAGCAAGAGGTCAAGGTGTCGGTAAGGTACTTTTGACTTATGCCTTAAATGAATATTCAGTAAATAGTGTTGATGTAAATGAACAAAACCCACAAGCCGTTGGTTTTTACCAACACATGGGTTTTAACGTTGTATCACGCTCACCTTTAGATGATATGGGAAATCCATTTCCTTTTTTACATATGAAGTTATAAAACTCGGTTTGTTGTAATCGCGTTTGGCAGAAGAAGCACTTAAGGCTAATAATCTTAGGTGCTTTCGTATATCTAGTGTAGCAATTGTCGCAACAGAACCACAGCTCGGGCAAAGTACTCGCATCGCAACCTTCAAATTGCTTTAACTTGTTGATTTACGCTGTAATGCTGTTTTTGAATAGTATTTTATTGCGAGTTAGTTAACCAGCAGTAGTGCTTTTTTTCGACTAAGCTTATGACGCTGTTCGGTACTTGAAGTGGATGGCTGTATAGGCATGGTCAACCTTGTAAGGTTACCTTGCTTGAACGGTCCAAACAGCAATCGTACCGGAAACCAACCTAGCTAGGAGAATGCCAATGAAATACGTGATCAGCTGGTTCGAACGCCCACAGGGTTCGCCCATGGAGTACGAGAATGCCCAGAAGCGAATCCTTGAGGTATTCGAACAATGGAAGGCGCCCGCTAATTTCAAGATCGAATTCTTCGTGATACGAGTCGGCGAGTGGGGTGGGCATATGCTGGTAGAGTGCGACGATCCGGTGACTGTTCACAAGCATTGTTCGATGTTTCCTGTTTTCGAATTCGAGGCGCGACCCGTCATTGAGGTCGAGGAAGCCGTCCGCGGCGAACTCGAGGTAATTGCTTGGCGAGATGGACTGAGCATCAAGTGATGGCAGCTATCACCTTCGGCTCTGGCTAGACCGCGAGCTAATAACGGCATACAGCGCCGAGTGCTGCCGCGCAGCGGCTTCGTTCAACTCATTTCTGTTCATCAATGGCTTAGAGTGATCGTTCTAAGCCGAATCTGCCCCATTTTGTATAGTGAAAATATTCATAACATTTATAGATGCCGCTATTTGCTTAAATAATTTTAATTATTATGGTGAAAAGAGGATTGCCGTAGGTTCAAATTATAAATATGGATTCGATTGTTCAGTTTCTCGATTTTATTGCTTGATGCTTCGCTCTATATCCTCGTTGAATGCATCAAGGTAACTATTAAACTCTCCAATCAGTTCATTTATAGTCATATCACTCAAGTTCTTCACCCAAAGAGATATGCTTGAAGTGGTCTAATCGACGAACAAACGGCTTAATCAAAACCTGACTTGATGATGATTTTCAGTTGCTTAATCCTGCATGAGTATATACTGAGTGCATAACATGTTAATGATTATAAAGAATTAATATTTAGAGGAATTCGATGAATAATCCAATCAGCAACATAATGGCGCGCGGCTGGAAATGGTTTGTAATTGTGGGGGCAATTATTGCACTTGTCGGCCTTGGTGCTATCAGTCTACCCGTAGCGGTTGGTGTTACTATCACCTCGATCATTGGGATCACTTTTCTGATGAGCGGACTCGTACAGGCATATCACACCTTCACTATTCCTGAATGGCGTATTAAACTATGGTACGTACTCAGTGCTGTGCTGTATATTGTTGGCGGGTTATTTATCTTGTTTAAGCCATTAGCGGGATTGGTGACAATTACCATGTTGATGGTGATTACCATGATTTTTAATGGTGTCACACGTATTATCTTCGGTATGAGTAATAAAAACCTTGGGGGCTGGACGTGGATTGTACTCAGTGGCGTAATTTCAACAGCGATTGGTTTGTACTTCTTTTCGATGCTGGATGACCCAACGTTCTCGATGTCATTATTGGGTATCTTTGTTGGTATCTCTCTGCTTTTTGAAGGTATAAGCTTTGTATTTTTAGGGCTACAAATGAAAAAAGTAGCCCAACAAGTTCAATAAAAGAATACATATATCCCAAGCCACCTCAAGATGCAGGATTCATCTTGAGGTAACTTGGGTATAAGGGAAGACGATTGTTAGGTCTCTTCCTACTCATTTTTATATTAAAGAGTATCGTACGTGTTAAAGGAAATTGATAAGTTAGCTTGGTTGTATGTAAAAGATAAACAAGTATTAATGGCTCGCTCTAAGGGTAATAATATTTATTATCTTCCTGGTGGAAAGAGAGAGGTTGGTGAAAGTGATAAAGAAGCTCTGGTAAGAGAAATACACGAGGAGCTTTCAGTCGAACTTACTCCGGACAGTATCGAGTACTTTAATACATTCAAAGCCCAAGCGGATGGAAAAGCGGAAGGTGTTATTGTAAAAATGACATGCTATCAAGCTGAATACAAAGGTAAGATTGTGGCGGCATCTGAAATAGAAGAGGTGAGTTGGGTTAATTATAAAGATAAGCATAAAGGATCTGCAGCAACGAAACTTATTCTTGAACATTTAAAGGAAAATGATTGGATTGATTAATCAGATGGATATTGATTACAAGGTATTGAAACCACAAGACAGTTAAGCTTACCGAGACATTCGGTTTATGAGTTTAAAGCAGTATCCTGCTATGCGGGCCAAGAAGATTGGTGGGGTTATCCAGAATGTTAGAGGTTAACAGTGTAAATGGCAGTTAAAAGAATGTATTTGTGAACTGTTTTGTTATTAGCATGGCGCTTTAATGGATGATGAATTTGCATTAGTCCATTAGTTAGTTCGACACATCCATTCATCGCGACAGGTAGCGTGTTTGACGTCTCTAATAATTTAATGCCATCGTGATAATAATCTTCAATATTTTCTGGTAGTTGACCTAGCCACCAAGACGGTATTTCTTTACTTGCTTTACTGCGATCAAACCAATGATCAGCAACAAGTAGAAGGTAGTTCTTAGTATTAGCATCAAAGTGTTCGGAAACACTCTTTATTGTGTGTACTAACGCGTCACGCCGAGCGATATTTGCACTTAATAAGTGGTGGGCGATAACCCAAACCGTAAATTCATTGTTTTTTATATTATATATTGGTTGAGGCAGTGCATTTTCATCATCTATTTGAGTGAATAGTGCCGTTATATCTGCTTGCTGAAAAGTTGACATCATTCTTCGGCATAGTGCTTTTCCTAAGTGATTCTCACGCATGCCACGATTGTGAACTGTCGGGTAATGCTGTTCACATAGTTGCAAGCAATCCTCTTGGAATTGTTGAATGCTGACAGTAATAAGATCACTAACCAAGAAATGCTCGCCTTAAAAAATAGTGAAGTGCAACAAGTAATCAAATCATCGAGTACGAGTGTAATCTTGATTTTTCATCTATAAAACATACAGAGATAATATGTCATCCTACCAAAAAGTACAGAGTTGATCGAAGTTCAACCCTATAAATTACATGTATTTGAAGGTGTAGAATAGACAAAGAAAGAAGTAAGCGGAAACTCGACTATTTTATAATCGAGTTTTGTATGTATAGAGGCTTTGGTGCTAGTACTATGCTTGTTGGTTTTTGTTACCAGATTGCAGTCGTCTAGATGAAGAAGGTAACCATTTTTTAAACGTTTTCCATCGAAAGCTAAGCAGTGTTATGGCCATTAGAATATAAAGACCTGGCTCAACAATGCCTGATTTTACTGACCAATAATAATGAATAGGCGCTAATAGCAATGCGAGGTATACCCAGTTATGCAGCTTCTGCCAGCGTCGACCTAACCGACGTTGCATACCTTGGGTGGAAGTGATGGCAAGGGATGCCAAAATGCTCCAGCTAATTGCACCAAGTGAGAGATAAGGACGAGAAATAATTTCACTGGCTAACAATTGCCAATCTAAACCAAGATCTAAAATTAGGTAGCCACTTAAATGCAGTGCCGCCCAAAAGAAACTATACATCCCGACTAAACGACGTACTCTGACTAATGCACCTTGCTTGAAATAACGCGCAAGCGGTGAAAGTAGTAGTGTTATCATTAACGTGTTCAAGGCTGCTTTACCTGTAAAGTGACTGATACCTTGAATAGGATCTGCACCTAAATTACCCGTTAGCGTTTGACCAACAAGTAGAAGCAAAAAACCAAGTGATACGCTATGAATAACGACTTTTAGCCAAAAGATGTGGCGTGGGGATAGTTTCATTAATATTGTTTCCTTAAGTCCATGCCTTTGTATAAATGCCCGACTTCTTTTTCATAACCATTAAACATTAATGTTGGCTGTCGACGGCTACTAAATAGGTTTCCTTCACCAATGAATCGTTCACTAGCTTGACTCCAGCGAGGGTGGTCAACTTGTGGATTCACATTGGCATAGAAGCCATACTCACTCGCAGCTAAACGGTTCCACGTTGTTGGTGGCTCTTTGTCGGTTAATGTAATTCGTACAATTGATTTAATACTTTTAAAACCGTACTTCCACGGCACTACTAAGCGAAGTGGTGCGCCATTCTGTGGTGCCAATGTTTTACCGTACAAACCAACTGAAATCAGCGCTAATGGGTTCATCGCTTCATCTAAACGTAACCCTTCAACATATGGGTAGTCAATGCCACCACCAATACGACGAGAGGCTTGCCCTGGCATTTGCTCTGGGTCAAACAAGGTTTCGAAGGCGACATATTTAGCACTGCTTTTAGGATCGGCCATCTTGATTAAATCAGCGAGTGAAAAACCAATCCAAGGCACATTCATTGACCACGCTTCCACACAGCGTAAACGGTAGATACGTTCTTCCAGTGTGAATTTTTTTAAAATATCGTCGTAGCCTAACGTAATATTTTTGTTAACGAGTCCATCAATTTTTACTGTCCATGGGTCTGTTTTGAAGTTAGCCGCTAAACGAGCAGGGTCAGACTTCTCGGTACCAAATTCGTAAAAGTTGTTGTATTGCAATATCTTATCTTCGGGTGTTAATGATAAATCAGGATGATATTTTGCCGACGGTGTCGCGGTTAATGATTGACGTAAATCAACCGAAGGTTCTGATTTATCACCGGAAAACAAATCAAAAATACCGGCTTGTGCATTAGAGGCCAGCGGCATACCGACAACAGCTATCCCAAGCTTCTTTAAGATATCGCGACGCTGCTTATAGATTGATTCAGGCGTCGCTTCGTTTTCATTTAGTGTCCAGCGATTCGTTTTTTTGATTAGCATACCCATCCTTAATATGTCGTCGTCATGCTTTTAAACATAGTTTTATGTTTTTAAACATAGTTGTTTGTGCAATTGAAAGTATATGAGCTGTTGTATAAGACCTGAGGCGTAGCTTATAAATTTCAATTTTTTTGATTTTTTTCTATGAATTCAAAAATAAAGTAGGTATTTTGCTTCTCGCACAGGCAGTGCTTTACATTAAAAATATAGATAAGCACTTATTGTTCAAACCGATGTCATGAATTTTAAAGGATTGAAATGGCGATAATGGTACGAATAAAAACAGTGTAAGGATCAGGAATGATTAAAAAAGTAGTATTGGTGTCTTCGTTGTTGTTTACGACATTTCATGTATCAGCAACTGCGCCATTGAGTGCCGGAATTTTTCTAGGTAGTCCAACATCAGGCATTACAGCAAAATACCAAGACGATTATAAATTTGCTGTCGGCTTAGATACTTTTAGCGTTTCGGCAGACGCTATGTGGAATTTAGGCGAGATTACAGCGCGAACACAGTATTCACCTTTGTATACGTTTGTAGGGTTACAATGGGTAGATGATAGTGAGAAGAAATGGGGCCCAAGAGCGGGACTTGGGTTGGAAGTACCTTTCCTTTATTTCCATCTTTACGCTGAAGCGGGTACAACGTGGTATGTAGATGATTCGAGTATGGAGCTTGAAGGTGCTGCTGGCGTTCGTTTTAACCTGTAGGTTTAGTAGTAAATCGCGACCATTAGCTTGGTCGCGTATTTTTAGAACAATAATAAGTTAGCGATGATTAATCAGTACCATATCAATTTAGAGCTTCAGCATATCTACTTAGAGGTGTATGCAGAGCGCTTTCATTATTTGCGCCGCTTTTTAGAGTCCTATTATTGCTACCAACATAACCTTGTTACTAAGCAAGGAAAAATGGATTGGGAAGGTATTTTTCGACACGCACAGCGATCGAAAGCGGCGAGTCACATTTCCAATAGAAAACTACTTGTTCGCGAAATGACGTTACCTTTACCTGTTTTAATCGGAATGCTGAAAGTGTTAGTGAGGGATGATGAAGCGTCAATTGAAAATATTCAGCAATTACTTGATGCGTATTTAAGCTACGTGGTTATCACCCGAGAAGAGCATCAAGCACTTAAAAACGCGGGTTTACTTGAACGTATGCCATCCACGTATTATCAAGAAAGCAGTACTGACTTTCATTTAGCGGCAACGCGTTTTTCTGCTGTCGATATTACCTTTTAAATTAGCGACTCCTTTCATGTAGTAACTTCCTCTCGCTTATAAACCTCATTATGTTATAGCAAGTTAGCTATACTTTTAGACAACAGTCAAAGGTTTTGGCATCTACATTGCTTACTTTATATGGTGAGCTACATCGCATAATTAATTATTATGAGCGACTTTTGCTCTGTCTGTTTACATCTATTAACAAAACGGCAATTTATTGATTGACCTAATTAACCGGACTTACTATTCTAGCGCACACATGTACGCTCAATTAAAAAGGCTAAAAGGATGTCGACCACTAAACCACCACTACTTTGGCTGAATGTCTTTATTTTCTCATTCTCACTGGCTGTAGCTGCCATCGGTACGCCACTTTACGCATATTTTATCGGCTTCGATTGGACGCAAGTTGCAATGCTTGCTGTAGCATTTAGCTATTGTGGTTTGTCAATCACTGCGGGCTACCATCGTTTATGGTCGCATAAAGCGTATGAAGCAAATGCTGTAATGCGTTTTATCTTTGCAATTGGTGGTGCCTTTGCGCTGCAAAATAGCATCTTGCATTGGTCGTCTGATCACCGGGTTCATCACCGCCACGTTGATAATAATGATAAAGATCCGTATTCAGCGAAAATGGGCTTTTTCTATAGCCACATTGGTTGGATGTTACGTGAGTATCAAGCTAGTCGTTATACTGATTATTCAAACTGCCGTGACTTACAAAAAGATAAAATTGTAATGTGGCAAGATAAGTATTACGGCATATTAGCTATCGTGACGAATTTCGGTTTCCCATTAATTTTTGGTGTTGTGCATGGCGATATATGGGGGGCATTATTGCTCGTCGGCGTCGTTCGTTTAGTTCTGAGTCATCATACAACGTTCTTTATTAACTCACTGGCTCATGTATGGGGCTCTCAGCCGTATACTGATAAGAACACAGCACGTGATAACGGTATTCTAGCGTTTCTAACATTTGGTGAGGGTTACCATAATTACCATCACATATTTGAAAATGATTATCGTAACGGTATTCGCTGGTGGCAGTTTGATCCGACTAAGTGGTTGATTAAGTCGTGCTCTTATTTTGGTTTCACTCGCAAGTTACGTGTTTCTCCTGAAGATCGTATAGAGAAAGCACGAGCGAAAATGCAACTTGTTCGTTTACAGGCTAAGTTAACAGCGACGTCTAATGCCAATAATTGTGATGTTCAAGCCCGTATTCGATTACTGGAAGAAGAATACGAATTGTTGATGAGCAAAATTTCAGATTACTATGCAGCTAAAAAACGTATGGTTGAATTAAAGAAGAAGCATTTAACCAAGCATTATGAAAATTTTGAATTTATGCAGCAATACAACGATATGAAACTACATTTACAAGAGCAACGAAAATCTTGGAAAATGTTAACAGCACAATATGCATAACTAAATTGTTTTAGTATTGTTAAACGAGTAAGGCGGAGCTGTGATGCTCCGCTTTTTTGATCGCCATACGGGGGCATTTAACTCGTATGTTGAATAGATTGTGTTTTACAGCCGATTCGTTATTTTTTCTCATAGAGGTTTAACGCCATCTTGACCATCTTGTTAACTCGATAGAATATGATCGGTATTAAATGTAGGAATTGTTTCGGTATAACGGCAGATAAAACAAAAATTTGCCATAATTATGACTAGTTTACGAAAGGAGGTATGCTGTGTTTCGTTCAATACTTTTAGTTCTTACGTGTTTAGCTTCAACAGCTGCGAATGCAATTGAATATCAGCTTCCTAATGATGATAGCAACATTGTCGGCACAGCAGAGTATTACGAAGTCGCTAAGGGTGATAGCCTTGCTGATATAGCGAATAAATATAATGTAGGTTTTTTAGCATTATTGGCGGCAAATAAAGGCGTAGACCCTTTTTTACCTACACCTGGTCAATTACTGACTGTACCGACAAAGGTGATTCTACCTAATGTAAAACGCAAAGGGATTATTATTAATCTCGCTGAGCTTAGGTTGTATTATTTCCCTGAAGATGACAAATCGATTGTGTATATCTTCCCGATTGGCATTGGTCGTGTGGGACGCGCAACCCCGAACATGATAACGAAGGTTAGTCAGAAGATAGAAAACCCTACATGGACGCCAACAGCAAACATTCGTAAAGAATACCGTGAAAAAAAAGACATTGAATTGCCAGCGGTTGTACCTGCAGGCCCTGAAAACCCGCTAGGTGAATATGCAATGCGTCTTGCTTATAGCCGAGGTGAGTATTTAATTCACGGTACTAATAAGGATTTTGGTATTGGGATGCGAGTAAGTTCTGGCTGTATACGGATGAACCCATGGGATATTGAGTGGTTATTCCCACAAGTACCAAGAGGTACATCGGTGCAAGTTATTAATCAGCCATTAAAGCAATCAGTTGAACCTGATGGAGCGTTGTATGTTGAAGTACATCAGCCGTTATCTAAATCTGATGAGCAAGTAGGTCAATCAAAACCCGTTAAAGCGAATAAATCACTGAAAGAAAAAGTAGAAGGTAATGATATTGCTATATCACGTTTAAATGCAGCTCTTAATCTTCAACAGGGTCTACCTGTCGAAGTACAGTAGTCGCCTCTAATTATTGTTACTATCTCATAAGTTATTACCTAGACTACCAACAGCCAGCTTAGAATACTTTTTAAGCTGGTTTTATTTTCTTGTATCAAACCTTAACTTCAAACCTCTGCCTTGTTATTTTCAATTCTTCCTGTGTAAGCTCTTACCATTTACTTATCTACGGTATTAGCTATAAATAAGCTTTAATCGCTGCTCAGGAGGCTTTATACCGTGGTGTCAGGGTATATGCTAATAGGATAAGTGAAAAGAAGCAGGTGGGGGATTCGGTGACCGTTGGTTTTTTTATAAATAAAAAGAAGAAGTGATGATATAAGATCATCACTTCGACTTATTTTAATAAAGCATGTTACTTAGTGTACGAACCAGCGATATTATCAATACGTTGGTTTGCACGCATAGCTTCTTGGTAAGCTGCATCTGACGCTGCTCGAGAGTCATTTACTGCGCCTGCCATTTGATCTTGTTGACTCTGAAGAGCACTAACTTGATCAGAAAGCATATCTACTTTGTTAGTCAGTTGTTGCATTTGGTCTACTTCATCTGAACTTGAACAACCCATAAGAGCTGCACTCAGAATTACACCAGATAGGATAGTTAGTGAACGATTCATTTTTATTCCTTCTACATTCTACATAAGTTTGCCACTACAAACCGAGTATTGAAAAAGTTTTAGTCGGCAAGATCATTATGGCATAACATCTTAAAATTGCTCATTAAAAGCACGTTATTAATAAAAAAAACTCTATCAAACGTGAGAATACCTTACAGAATGATAGTGATATCAACTTTTTATTTACATCGATAAACGGCTGAATCGCTTGTCGCTTCTGGGCTTCAAGCAAATTGAGCTTGTTATAATTCTGTATGTTTTTGTTTTTTTATGGACAATCTATCTTAAAGAAAAATGATTATTCCACTCGATTGTTAGAAAACTGTCAGACAAATTTGATTTATGCGCATTATTTTTAATTATATTAATGACATGAAAGCAAAATGACATTTTAAGGACCTATATTGGCGTTATGCTTGTTTCGATTCACCCGCTAAACGGTTAATTGCTTCGGCTAAGATATCAGGATTAAGTGTATGCGGTATTTTTTCAAGCAAAGTGCCATCGGGCTTCAAAAAGTAAAAATACGAGCTGTGATCGACAGCGTATTCTAATGCTGAATCTTTTAATTCTGTCCGCATATATAAAACACCGTACTTTTCAGCAAGTGCTTTTGTTTGAGTATCTGTGCCAGTCATCCCAATAATGTTTTTATGGAAGTATTGTGCGTACTCTGCACTTTTTACGGGTGTATCACGCTCTGGGTCTAGCGTAATAAAAATTGGCCACAGGTTAGATAGATGTTGCGGAGAGACCTTTTGTAAGGCTGCAGACAGCACCGCAAGCGAGGTGGGACACACATCAGGGCAATGTGTGTAGCCAAAATAGACAACGCGTATACGGCTATCTTCTGTATCGTATAAATCAATGGCTTTATCGCCACTTTCTAAAATATTAATTGGAGATGTTTGCTCGGCAGTGATAGTTGGATCATTGCTATCTGTTACGTAACGCGTAATAAGCCCTGCACCCAGTGCTAACGCTAAAATTATCCATTGATATTTCATTGTGTCATCCTTAAAGAAATATTGAGAGGCTGAATACTGTCATTTGAGTTAGTAGAGGGAAGGGCTTTAATGCTTCCTTGCCATGTCATTGCGTTTGTCGTGCAGAAAGGTAGCATGAGCTCGCCACTGTATTGCCCCGATGCTTGTTTAGTTAAGAGTAATTTATATACCCCCATCATCATTTCATTACCTTCTAGCGATACGATTAATTGTGTTGTGTCTTGAGGTAGAGCTGGCCAGTCGACGGTCATTGTTGTTGCTTCTAAAGGGTGAACAATATCGGTACTTAGTTGGATTATGGCAGCTTGTTGTTCACATGCTTGTTGGCTGAGTTGGCATGTTTCTTCTAAAGGAATACGTGAAGGCAACACTGACTGAATACTGGTTGCCTTATATGCATCGAGTAATTGTAAAGAACCAAACCCAATGCCAAAGGCGACAAGTGTTTTTAGCGTTAACGATAATATTGCTTTGGACTGAGGTTGTAACATGTTCTGACTGTTAATTGTAATGTGTTTGTGAATAGTATCACTTACATTGTGTAATCAAAGTGTTGTTGGAAGAAAATGTGGTAGTTATCGAGAAATGGCAATAGAGGAATCTAGCCCTACAAAGAATAAGCAGGGCTAGATAGAGCCGATATTTAGATGGTTGGTGCCAGTTTATTGCAGATTACTCAGCTTTATCTGCAAACTTTTCTAATCCCCATACAACGCCAAAACCGACTATCGTGGCAATAATTGCATACCCGATTAAAGAGGGGTGGCCTGTCACTTGTTCAAAATTGAATGGTGATAAGTTTTGCTCTAGTAATGGAACTTGTTCACCACTAGAGTTTGTACGCCATGTTAGTACTTCTTTCCATGGCCAAATTTTACTGAGTGTACCAATCATTAACCCCGTTAAGAACGTTAATGCGATATCTCGGTAATGGCGTAATACCCATGATAAAAGGTGCGAGAATGTAAGTAGGCCGATTAAACAACCTAGCGCGAATAATGCCAGCGTAACAATATCGAATGATTTTGCTGCGGCTAATACAGGGCCATACATTCCTAATAACAGCAAAATAAAGCTGCCAGAAATACCCGGTAAAATCATGGCGCAGATTGCAATAGCACCAGCAATAACAACATTAAGTAACGTAGGTTCCATTGCTAAGGGGTGAAGTACAGTAATACCGTAAGCAAAGAAAGCGCCAGCCGCCACGGCAATAAAGCGGGTTATTTCCCATTGTTTGACTTGTTTGAACATATGGATGACAGACACAATGATCAAACCAAAGAAAAATGACCAAAGCGGAATAGGGTGCGTATGAAGCATCCAAGTGATCAGACGTGCAAAAGTGAAAATACTGGTCAAAATGCCAGAGAATAACAAGACTAAAAAAGTGCCATTGATATGCTCGAATGCGCCCTTAATGCCTTGTTGTTTAATAACACGAATTAGGCTGGGGTTGATACGTCGAATACTTTCTAGCAATGTATCGTAAATGCCTGTGATAAAGGCAATTGTACCACCCGATACACCAGGTACTACATCGGCGGCACCCATCGCCATGCCTTTTAAAAAGGTGAAAATTTTACTCATTGTAATCCGTACTAAAGTGAATGAATTTATGAAATTGCAGGCATTATACAATGCTAGGGTGAAAAAAAAGTGTTTTTTAATTATTAGGACTATTTATCTTAGAGCCACTCGTTATTGGACTATTCTCTGATGCTGTTTTTGCTAAATATTTTCCTGATTGTACAGCCATTCTTATTCCTCGCTATTCACCTTTTTTTTACTGCGGACCAGGTAGCCTTTACCATTCATCATGTTATTCAGATGATGATTAGATAACAGGTGATAAGATCCTAATGATAATGAAGGGCTGTAGTAAAATGAAAATACTTCGATTTGCAGGTGTGGGTAGTATTGGTTTTGTTGTTGATGCCGCAACGTTGTTTCTTCTGTCTTTTTATATTGCCTTTATTCCTGCTCGTGCCATTGCGTTTTGGGTAGCAGCAACGTCTAACTGGTGGCTAAATCGGCATATTACCTTTGATGCGAGCAATACCCCAAACCCTATGCAGCAGTGGGGGCGTTTTATAGCTGTTTCTTGTATTGGTTTTATTCCAAACTGGGGCTGTTATTGGTTATTAATGCAATCGGTAGATATTAATCAATTATTAATTGAATCTTTAATTAAATACCCTGATCTGAAAAGCCTATTGGTAAACCACCTCGATGTTGAGGTGGTTTGGTCGGTTGTAGCAATGGTGCCAGGGGTGTTACTAGGGTTGATAACTAACTATCTATTGGCTGACCGTTGGGTGTTTCGTTCGGCTGTAGCGTGATAGTTGCTGTACATCCCCCTGTTGCGTTATTAGCCAAATCTAGTTGCCAACCATATTTACGACAGATATCGTTGGCAATAACTAGCCCTAAGCCATACCCCTCAATGCCTCGTGGCTTAGTATCAAGCCCTATGCCTGTGTCTACAACTTCAATGGTATCAGGAGAAACCGTGATCGTTACCGTGCCTTCTTCGGTACACGCAAACGCATTTTTTACTAAATTACCTATCAATATTTTTATTGTAGTTTCAGGCACCTTGATCTTGGTTTCTTCTTTTAGTATCACCTCACAATTGATTGTTTTGTGATTGATCAAATGTGAATGAGACTGAATGATATTTTCAACTTCCTCTTTGTCTAGTGAGCGCAGCACTAAGTTAGAGAGATCTTCATCACGGGTAAGCGACAATAATGTTGTCACAAAATCGTTCATTTCATTACTGGCAGACAGCAGGCGTTGGCGTTGTTTTTCAATAAAGACAGGTTCATTAGATTGACCCAGTAAAGATATCGTTCCCTTAATAACCATTAATGGTGTACGTAATTCATGGCTGGCGTAGCGATTGAATGAACGTTCCCGCTCGATAGAAGTATGAAGCCGTGCTTGATATTGATTAAAGCTATTAACTAACTGCAAAAGCTCTTTTGTTTCGACACCTTTAGGCACAGGAATCGGGGTCAAATCATGGGGCGAACGCGCTTCTAGTTCTTTGGCGAGTGTTGATAATGGGCTAGTAAGGCGTTGTGATATGCGTAGTACAACAGCAAAGCTAACCAGTAGCAGAGAAATAGAAATAATAAGCTGTTTTGCTTGGCTCCAAAATATTTGCTCTTCACTGAATTCATAGATTTCATCGAAGTATAAAATATAGACCGTCTGCACTTGGTCGCGAATGATTAGCTGCGACTTCATGATAAAGTATTCAGTGTCTTGTGTTTCTTCCTGTTTCAGCTCTACAGCGGTATTGAATTGAAAATTGTCAGGAATTGTTATATTGGCAGGCAATGCTTCTTTACCAACATACGCAAAGCTAAAAGGGGGAATTGCAACACTGGTGTTATGGCTATCGCTTAAAAGCTCTTGAGCAACTTCTTTTGAGTAATTGAGTCGGTTCTGGGCATTTAAATACTCAAGGTCTTCAAGTGTTGATTCCATCAGAGAAAAATGGGTCGCGATAATGGCAAATGCCACAATCGCAAAATAGGTGAAAGTGATCTGTTTTGCGGATTTAACTTTAGACACGTTGCTTACCCTTTATCAATGAGTTGATAGCCAACCTTTGGCACCGTATTGATATAAGCGTGTTTGAATGGTTTATCTATTTGACTGCGTAATTGGTAGATATGGCTTCTTAACACGTTCCCTTCGGGTTCATCATCTCCCCAAAGTGCAGAGATGAGCTCATCTTTTGCTACTACGTTCGGCGCTCTGACCATCATCAGTTTCAATATAGTAAATAAGGTGGGATTTAAAGAAAACTGGCAGTCATTACGAGAGACAATATGCGTATTTAAATCTAATGTTAGCTCGCCAAAATTTAATGTTTTGGTTGCTGTATTGCCAATACGTCGACGGGTTAATGATTTAATTCTCGCTTCCAATATTTCTAAATCAAACGGCTTCACAAGGTAATCATCAGCACCTTGTGCGAAACCTTCTAAGGTATCTTCTCGCGTATCTCGTGCCGTCAGCATTAAAATCGGGGTATCAACGCCTTGTTCACGCAGTTTTTGGCAGACGGTAAATCCATCCATGCGAGGTAGCATGACATCAAGAATAATAAGGTCGTAATAATTACTGCTGGCTAGCTCATAACCATGCAAACCATTATTGGCATAATCCAGTGTATAGCCTTTAATTTCGAAAAAATCGAATATGACACCTGCGATGTCTTTATGGTCTTCAATAAGGAGTAATTTCATCGTCTTACCAGTGTTTTAATAATAAAAATAGTAAATATCTATGGTGCATATAATGACACATATTAGAGTGAAAAAAATGTCAGAGACCTTTTTATGACACGACTTCTCGTACGATGAATTCAATCGCACAGGAAAGACGCATTTAAGAGGTATTGTATGTCGACCATTACTTTATTATCTCAACACAGAGATAAGCAGAATAAAGGTAAAGAGAAGTCGCCCCTGCTATCCATTATTATTCCAATGTACAACGAAGAATTAGTCATTGAAGAATGCCATAAGCGGGTATGTGCTGTGCTTGATGGTTTGAATGAGCATTGTGAAATTATTTATGTAGATGATGGCAGTAGTGATAGCAGCGTCAAGCTTGCGAGTAGTTTTTCTAGTGAATACCACCAGATAGTAACTATCTGTTTAAGCCGCAATTTCGGTAAAGAAGCGGCAATGAGTGCAGGCTTACAAGCCGCAAAAGGGCAGGCTGTTATTCTCATTGATGCTGATCTTCAAGATCCCCCTGAATTGATCCCCGCCATGGTGAACGAGTGGAAACAAGGTTTCGATGTTGTTGACATGCAGCGTCATAAACGTCACGGCGAAAGCTGGTTTAAACGCATAACAGCGGCTGCTTTTTATAAGTTAATTAATAGTATGTCTGATATACCCATCCCTCAGAATGTGGGTGATTTTAGGCTCATTGATCGCCGTGTTGTCGATGAGATAAATAAACTGCCAGAGCGAACTCGTTTCATGAAGGGTTTGTTTGCATGGCCCGGATTTAGACGTACAACGCTGCAATTTGATCGAGATGCTCGTCAAGCGGGTGAAACGAAATGGAATTACACCAAATTAGTGCACCTTGCCTTTGAAGGTATTACGTCATTCAGTACTCGACCACTACGACTTGCCACTGCTGCAGGCTTATTTACATCGCTAGCAGCAATTATTATGGCAGCGGTTGTTTTTACGAAAACGATTATTTGGGGTGATCCCGTTGCTGGCTATCCTTCGACGATCATGATTGTTCTGTTGTTAGGCGGAGTACAACTACTTTCTATTGGTTTAATGGGCGAATACGTGGGGCGTTTGTTTATAGAAGCAAAGCAACGGCCATTATTTGTTGTGATGGATCAGACAATAAAAAATGCGACAGCCAATGTGACTATGAATACTAATCACGCCGAGACTAATAATGAAATACAGACATTTAAAATGAAGCCTATTGACGAAAATGCGCACGCAATGAGTGTTCCTCGAGAGTATGTTTTTCCGAAAGGACAGCTAAGTACCACGAGTGAGGAAATAAAAGCATAATGTTTAATTCATTGAAAAAGCTATCTTTAACTCAACTCGCAATAGCACTTACTGTTATATCGATTCTGATTCGTTTCTTGAGCCTTGGTTTATATCCACTCATGGATACAACGGAAGCCCGTTACGGTGAAATGGCAAGAATAATGTATGAAACGGGGAATTGGATTACCCCCATGTTTGATTACAATGTGCCATTTTGGGGGAAACCACCGCTTTTCACTTGGCTAAGTGCCGCTGGTTTTGAAATTTTCGGAGTTAATGAATTTGCTGCCCGCGTACCTCATCTACTTGTTGGGTTACTTATTTTAGCGATGACGTGGTTTGTTGCTTCTAGGGAAGAGAATAGCAATAAAGAACAAGCGTGGTTAGCGACGGCTATATTAGCCACGACAGTCGCTTTTATCGTGATTTCTGGTGCAGTGATGACAGATACTGCACTCACGTTTGGCATCACACTCTCTATGATTGGTTTTTGGCAATCATGGACCAAGCAATCACGCTTCTGGGGTTATATGTTTTTTGTTGGCTTGTCTGTTGGCATGCTAGCAAAAGGGCCGTTAACGCTGATTTTAGTGGGTATTAGTTTAACACTGTGGATTTGTGGCGATAAAAGGTGGAAACGTATTCCGACCTGTTTACCTTGGAAAGGTGGAATTGCTATTTTCCTTATGCTGTCATTACCTTGGTACTTGCTTGCGGAATGGAAAAGCCCTGGCTTCTTAAATTACTTTATTGTGGGCGAGCACATTAAGCGGTTCATTGTAAGCGGTTGGGAAGGCGATTTATATGGCACTGCACATAAAGAAATTCGAGGCACTATTTGGCTCTATTGGGCACTTGCGACATTACCTTGGACACCGATTTTAATGTATCAGGTCGCTCGATTCTTCAAAGCCGGAGAAGAAGGGGTCGTAAGTGATAATGGCTATTTTGGTTTCTTATGGTGTTGGATGCTGTCACCACTGATTCTCTTTACTTTTTCGGGTAATATTCTATCAAGTTATGTAATGCCTGGTTTACCTGCTTTTGCACTATTAATCGCGGGTTACCAAGGAAAGTTAAAGCTACCTGATAAGGTATATAAGATTGGTCTAATCACGCCTGTACTTATTGTTATTGCCGCATTATTACTTGGCTATAATCTAACGGGGAAAGAAGTTGAGAAAAATTTACTTTCAACGTGGAGTCAACAAGTTGAAGCACCTGAAAGTCAGCTCGTATATTTGAATAAGCGTCCATTCTCTGCTCAGTTCTATTCAAATGGTAAAGCAGAAAAAGTGACGGGGTCACTTAGTGCAGTGTTAAATGATTTGAAAGAGCCAACGTTTTTGGCTGTAAAAACAAATCAGATCCCACAAGGTTTTATGTGGAATAAGAACCGTTGTGAATTAAGAGCTGAGTCAACTAATCGAGAGCTGGTTTACTGCACTCAATCTAATTTCAATGACGCGATTATTAGTTTAAATGATTGATATATTTATGTTTTAAGGCCGGTGGTTCTTTGCTTTATCATTCTGTAGGAAAATAATATAGTAAGTTTGTTTGGTTTTTAGATATGCGATAGGGGTCTCATTGGTTGTTTTTTAAACTGTGATGAAAACATCAATCACTACTTAAGTAGTATGAAATTATAGCGTCAGTATTTGATTAATTTTAAATTGTTGGAGTCATCATTATGTATAAAGAATTACTGGGGATCCCTAAAGAGCATGTTTTTGTTCGAACCGATATGAAGTGGGATATTGGTAAAAAAATCGATATTGATACGTTTTGGTATGATGAAAAAGATACCGCAGACCATATAGTTGCAAGGTATATTGTTAAGGTGACTAAGTTCGTTTATCCACCCAAAAAGTCATTAATCAGTTTCAATAAATATACGCCAGATAGCCTTTCGTTATTGGCTTCAGGTGAACTGCAGCATTAGGCTTTGTTTTTAAAAATCTTATATTCAAAGAGCCACAAACCCAGTGGCTCTTTTTTGATCTATTGTGTGTTGCTCACAAAGCTGGTGGTTTACTTGTGTTATTACTTGACGGTATTGTGACAAGCTGTGAAAGTAGAGCCATAGTCAACTGAATGCACCTACCTGTTCAGTCAGCGATACCAAAATTGAATTTACCACGCTATATGATCTTCTGAATCTTCCCCAAGAAATTAATCAGCGTATAGCTATTTGTGGTGTAATAAAGATCAAAGGACGATAAAAATGATACCTAGAGACTCAACACTCCGTGTCGTAAGACCAACCGATAACCTCAAAAAAATAGCGCTGATGTACAGTAAAGCGCTTGGCTTTGAAATGGTGAAACAGTTTGATGACCATGATGGTTTCGACGGCGTTGTATTAGGCCATCCGAAGCACGCATACCATCTAGAGTTTACTCACCAGCGTGGTGTTACTGTTGGACAAGCATCTAATAGTGGTCATCAGTTAGTCTTTTATATCGCGTGTAGCCGCGAATGGGAGCGAGCATGCAGAAGTATGATTGATGAAGGCTTTAGCGTAGTTGAAAACAATAACCCTTATTGGGAAGGGGTAGGTAAAACCTTCCAAGATGTTGATGGTTATTGTTTAGTGCTTCAAAACAGAGATTGGGCTCTTTAACGTTAAATCTAATCAGCTGTAAACTGATTTCGTAAGCACAGGACTTTCCTGTGCTTTTTTATATACTCAAACCTTCGTTCATTTCTTTTGTTTCTATTCTCATTCTTTAGCTGGCAGTGTTCGCCAATATCAACTTCAATTAGTGTAAACCTACTTGTAGGAGCTAAAATGAGAAGCCTATTTATTGTCATATTCATGTGCACGATTGTAAGCACCGTACATGCTGAAACATTGTTAATGTCACATGATATGTACATCGAACGCTGCTTGAGTACCTTTGGCGAAGATCCATTAACGAAACGTGTTTGTGAAAAACAATATCAAGATATTGAAAAAAAAGAGCTACAGCTTATGGCTCAAATTGATACAACTCAGAAAGAATCTAGCCTTGAAGGCGCACCTTCAGCACTGCCAATTGATAACGTGGAATAGGTTATACCCAAGTTAGCTCAAGATGTTAAATGTTACATCTTGAGGTGGCTTAGATGTAATGCTAACAGTGTCTAAAGGGAATACAATTATTTTGAAAACTAGAGTTATTTTGAAAATTAGATAGGTAGCCCGATTTTTATTATAACGTGTTGTCGCCACTTTACTGGTTGTTGTTCAGGTTAGATTTAGCTCTTTCTCGTAATATTGTTCATGTACTTATAACGAGGTAGAGATATTGAATACAATTATTAGTTTAATGTTTGTTTTATTTACCGTGTATGCCGCAGTTCGTGTATTTCGTTCATTCACAGTGAACAATTCGACAACAACATCTAATATTGATGGTGTGCTTGTTGAACCTAATAGCACCTATTTCCTTGCATCAAGTAGAGCGAAACTCATTAACTAATAGAGGGTTTAGTATGTCTGTAAATGCACAACCTTCCGCTATAGTCACTGAATTGAAAGCACTGAGTAAATATATTGTTATTGGATACGGTATGACGCTTTCAATGTTGACATTAGGCTGGGTAATGAGTGACGCGAAAGCTGGGCTTGGTGGTCACTAGTTGGATAAACTATGCCAAATATGCTTTTTGAGGTTCTATTGGCCATTGCTGCTATCATAGTTGCAATTGGCTTGTATTCTGCTGCGGTAATGGCTTAATGATAAATGTATTATTAGCTAGATGTATTACCTGATGTATAGATTATTTACGAGCTCAAAATCTCTTGTATTAAAATAACGCCAATACCTATTAAAGTATTAGGCGTTATTTTATATATTCATTCTAGTTTCAATTATAAATAAATACGCCACAGGCATATACCCAGGCATTCTTATGCCTTATTTGTCGCTGGTATCCAAAGGCAGGGTAACAATGACTTCCACACCTTTATTATCTGCTCTATTCCTAAGCATAATTGTGCCATTATGATATTCAGTTATGAGTCTCGCAATAAACAATCCCAAACCTAAATGAGGCTTATTTTGCTTGTCTTGAGTTCTAATTGAGATCATTGAGTTTAGTAATTGATCCGTCATGTTATCAGGCAGTAAAGGGCCATGATTACTGACGATTATAGAAGCGTATGTTTGTGCTTGAATCGTTTCACTAGAAAGGCTGACTTCGATTTCAGATTCGTTGTCGCTGAAATCTTCCGCATTCGCGATTAACTTATCCAAGAGCTGCGCAAGGTAATCAGGTGCACCTTCGATCATTACATTCGTTTCTGGTACTCGTACATTAAATTTTTGCTCAGGAAATGCCATTTGATAACCGTGCATACAGCCTGTTACTAGCTCATTCAGCGGGAATCTCTCTTTTTCTGCACCTTGAAGACTCTGCTCGATACGTGTAGCTTCCGTCATACTTGACAGGATCGTACTCAAGCGGTGAATACCATCTTGTGCCCGTGCAATATAACGCTGTGAATCTTCATCTTGGTTATGCATTGAAAGGTTTTCAATTGAAGAACGTACTACCGCTACGGGGGTACGTAGTTCATGTGATAAGCGTGAAGATAGGTTCTCTAAATAATGATTATATTGCCCTAATCGCCCAACCATAGAAGCTAAACTTCGAGAAAGATCGGCAATCTCATCACTGCCTTTGGCTGGAGAAATGGCTTTTTGAATACGGCCTTGGCTATCAATAGCCTGCTCCGCTTCGTCTCTTAATTGTCGAATACGTGATGAAATATTTGAAGCAAATAAGAATAAGGTAATCGTTCCGATAGCCATAATGGCGAGAATAATATTAAACAACTTTTCTAAAGCACGATTGCGTAATGTTTGGATACCATTAGTTGACTCTTCAGCAACTACAGCCCCCATTACGTTATTATCCAACCAAATAGGGTAGGCAGCAGCGAGTATCATGGCTTTTTTATCTTCAGAAAGTCGCCATTGAGAGTAGCCCCTGCCTTGTAATGCTTGCGATATATGGACACCTTCAAGGTTTGCTGCATCCTGTTGAGAGTCGATAAACTGCTGAGGTGCTGAAATAAGAAATTTGTAGTACAAGGGGTGTAATACATTTTGTTCAAATACCGACCACCACGAATCATCATCTTCACTGTATTTTACAGATGAAGACCACACACCATCTGAATCTTGTATATCACCAGTTTGAGCCAATATACGTTGGTGGCGATCGATAACAGAGATACGGGAACTGTTATGCCCCATGCCTTTTAAAATTTTATCTATTTCAGGTGATGGAACCAATACGGTTCCTAATCGATTGAGGTGAGATGTATTAGATGTGCCAATGATGGTGTCAATAATACGATTTCGGCTATTGTTTATATCGTAAAATGCAAAACCAAGCTTATTACCGAGCATAGTTAATGGAATGCGGAGCTCAAGGTTATAGCCGCTTTCTGTATTTTGCCAAAAACCTTGAATATCACTGGCTGCCACTAAAGAAGCGGGATCGATCATGCTGGTATTATAACTTGTCGCCGAATCTTGATTATCGTCAGTGGGTTCTGTTATATGAAAAGCATTTACCCAGCCACTTTCATAAGGTGAAATGACATAACGTCGAAATTCACCGTTTGGCGATGTCATCGCAATGATTAAGTGATCGCTTCGATCAACCCGTGTCGAATTTTTACGGCGCATAATCGGCGACTTATCATTTACCTCGAATACTGCGTAAAGGTAGCCTTGATATTTACCTACCATGTGTTTGAAGTTAATGTTGTTTGATGCGGAATAAGGACGGCGGCTGAATTGTACATAATCACGACCATAATTGACCATCTGGTTATCGTAATCGTGCCAATCAGACAGTTTTCCATCTAGCTTGATCGGATTTTGTAAGTCGTAAGCATACAGATCTTTACCTTTTTCGACCGATTTAAGAAAACTGGCTTGAAGATTAAACAGATTAGGGCGTTCATTTAATGCGGTTGCGACAGCACGAGTGGTGCCAATTAATGTTTGCTCTTGACCCTGGCGAAGCAGTTTTTCCATTTCCCAAACATATTTATACCCAAGCCAAGGAAGTAACAGTAAAAAGCTTGATATTAGAATGACTTTTGTACGTAAACCAAGGCGTAATTGGGGTTTGAATTTCATCATTCTATTTTTCATATGCTCTTATACACCCCAGCGATAACCCATGCCGTAAACGGTATGGATACAATCAAACTCGTTGTCACATTGAATAAATTTCTTGCGAATACGCTTCACATGAGACGTTATCGTGCTGTCATCAACGACCACTTGTGCTGCCTGCATTAAGTCATCACGACTTTTAACATGGCCAGGACGTTTAGCTAGCGCATAAATCATCCAAAACTCTGTCACTGTTAATTCTATTGGTTGTTGCTTCCAAAAAACCTGCATACGATTTTGATCAATGGTTAGTGAATCTCGCTCAATTAACGACTCTTGCTCGATAGGGGTTGCCATTACTTCACTACGGCGAAATAACGCTGCAATACGAGCAATCAAATGCGGCAAACTGATGTCTTTGGTGAGGTAATCATCAGCGCCCATGCGTAAACCACAAACCGTATCAAAATCACTGTCTCTAGCCGTTAAAAAGATAATCGGGACAGTTGAAGACATTGCCCGTAATGATTGGCATAGCGAAAAACCACCATCAATTTCATCTTGTAAGCCGATGTCTATGATTGCCAAATCGGGTAAACGTTCTTTAAAGGCGGTTAATGCGTCTGGGCGGTTATCGTATCCTTGAACGCTATAGCCATGCTTTACCAATACGTCGGTGTAGTTCTCACGGATGGCGACTTCATCTTCAACGATTGCAATTCTTTTCATGGGAACCTTGTTTCTCTTTTATATGTATTGTTTCTATGTGCTGACTATACAACAAAAAATGGACTAAAAAAGGGGCGAAAACACATTGCCTTTTTTTCGCCACATTTGATCACCGCATTGCTATTTTCTTTCCTCTATATTGCCAGATCAACTTGCTTTAATGACTACATCGCAACGGCAACCCGCTTTGAAACGTTACTTCAATAAAGAATGCGCGTTGCAGGTTACTCATAATAAATAAAACGATGAGGAATACATCATGAAAAAGCAATTAATTACAACCTTGGTTACAGCAGCTCTTCTTACTTCAACAATGGCACCAACTGCTTATGCTAACCAAGCAGACCTGCAAGCTGCAGACGAAACATATGTCGTTGGTGAGCAAGAGCAACTCATCGGATTAGGATCGGGTGCTGCTTTTGGTGCATTAGTCGGGGGCCCTGTTGGCGCTATTATTGGCGCAATGGTCGGTGGAATTGTTGGTACAGCCGTTGGGCAAGATGAGCATATTAAATCCCAAAATGAAGACATGATTGAATTAACCGCGCGTAATACCGAACTTGAACGTATAGACATTAATTATAACCAAGCCCAAATCGAGATTGCCCGTTTGCAGCAAGATTTGCAGTTACAAAGTGAAGAACGTCAAGCATTAATGCTCGAAGTGAATGTACATTTCCGTACTGGTTCATCAGATATCGAGCCGCTTTTTCAGCAGCAACTTGAAGAAATTGCTGAGCTGATGAAGCAATCACCAGAAATGAGTTGGCAGCTAGCTGGGTATGCCGATCGTCGAGGTGATAGCCAGAAGAATTTTGATTTATCAATGCGCCGTGTCGATGCTGTTCGTGATTATCTTGAATCTCAAGGTATTGATACTGATCAGCTTCTTGTTGATGCCTACGGTGATTTAGAGCCATTAAAATCAGAACAAAATTTTGAAAATGACTTTTTTGACCGCCGTGTAACTCTACGCAGCACTCAAGGTGATGTATACACAGCACATACATACCCGTAGCACATCACCTAATAAGACATATTTAATTGAGTCGACAGTGGAGATCTTGATGAAATCAAACAAACCGGAGGCACCTAGTTGGGTGCTTCCAACTCTTATTCTATTACTACTTACTATGCAGTTATCAGTAAGGGCTGAAGATATAAGAGAGCCGCAAATAGACACGCTTTACGGTGAACCATTGGAATTAGTTGATAACACAGATCAAGATAACCTGCCTGAATGGCATGAATATGATGGGATGCAACAACTCGCGGTAAGTAACGTATACGTTCATCGGTTTTAATATTGAAAAAGGGATTTATTCAATGCAAATCGCCAATATAAGTGACCGTGTAACCAAAGTGATGAATTATTTGGATGAGAGCAAGTCGTTCAATGATTGGGAAAGCATGATTTATGTAGCAGAGCGTAAGGTAATCGCGTTTTGTCGGAATTATTTGAAAGTGGATGAGGGGCAATTAATGTCGGCTTTTATGAGATTGTCGGTAGTACATTTTAGTGTTATATATTGTTAATCGTTCATTTCAAGCCCATCTAAATAAGTATCTAATCATTCTTGCTGCGAAAATGCCTGATCAGCTACTTATTCAGAACGGTATTAAGTTCTTTTAAAAAAAACATTAACTTGAGTAGTTAGGTGCATGGCCTAGTACTTCACGTAAACGTTCTTGAACAACATCGACCAATACATCAGGCTGGAATTTAGAGATAAAGCGATTACAACCAACTTTTTCAACCATGGCCTCATTGAAACTGCCACTCAACGACGTATTCAGTGCGATAAATAAATCATTCATGCGTGGGTCATTACGCACTTCATGTGTCAGCTTATAGCCGTCCATTTCTGGCATCTCGGCGTCGGTGAACATCATAAGAATTTCGTCTGTGACTGTTTTACCTTCATCACACCAACCTTTTAATAAGGTTAGGGCTTTCATACCATCGTTAGCTTCGATGACTTCAATACCCAGTTGAGACAAGGTATCGCGAATTTGACCACGAGCGGTAGATGAATCATCGACAATCAAGATCTTGCGACCATGAAGTTGATTAACAATGGTTTTATCTAAGACTTCATCCGATATTTGGATATTGTAATCAATGATTTCTGCTAATACTTTTTCGACATCCAGAATACTGACCAAACGTTGCATGCCATCACGTTCAATTTTAGTGATTGCTGTTAAGTAATTATTAGGTCCCACTTGTTCTGGTGGTGCTTGAATATCTTTCCACGTCATATTAACAATGTTCATTACCTGACCGACAAGAAATGCCTGAATAGTACGGTTGTACTCAGTAATAATGATATTGCACTCATCATTTTTTTCCATACTACGCATGCCGATCGAACTGCGTAGATCAATAACGGGAATGGATGTACCTCGAATATTGGCGACACCGCACACGCTGGGATGTGACCCAGGTAAAATATTCAGATGAGGACGTTTAATGACTTCTTTTACCTTGAAGACGTTGATAGCAAAAAATTGAGATGTATTGAGTTGAAAGATTAAAAGCTCAAGCCGGTTTTGACCAACAAGTTGAGTGCGTTGATCAACTGAATCTAAAATATTGGCCATAGTTTGCTTTAATCCAAATAATTATCTAATTTATCAGTAAATTATAAAGTAGTGATTAGGTAAAAGTCACGATCTATGTAAAAAAATGTGAATCGTTTACTTTTTATTACACTCGTTAATAAAGAAAACAGCTTTAAGCGAGAGATAGCTCTCATACTGGTAAATATTCCAAATATAAAAGCCGACAGTGTTCCAAATCAAAGAATTTTATTCTGCTTTTGATACGTTTGGGGAATAAGTAAAAATTGATGATTTTTCTCCAATCATCCTTGAGCTACTGCCATTCGTGAATACGAAGAACAATAAATGTTCGGTCATTACTATAGTACATATCATTTTGATAAATATGATTACGGTCAATGATTAATAAGATGCAGTACCGAGAACCTTAAAGAGGCAATCAATGGTAAATGTCACGATAGATGGACAAGTATTTCCTGTAAATGCGCAACAAACCCTACTTGAAGCTGCAGCTGACTGTAATATTGAAATACCGTCACTTTGTGGTCTTAATAAAAATGGCGAAAAAGTACCCTGTGAACTTTGTGTCGTCGATGTGGCTGGGCAAGGTATTCAACGTGCTTGTGAAATTCAACCCGTTGAAAACATGACTGTCACAACAGTGTCTGAAGAACTGTCGTCGCTTCGTCAAACAGCACTAAATCGTATTCTTTCTGATCACTATGCTGATTGTGAAGCGCCGTGCCAAACAGCATGTCCTGCTGGCGTAGATATTCAATCTTATCTTTACCATATTTCTCAAGATGATCATGTTAAAGCAGTAGAAGTGATTAAACGAACACTGCCTATGCCGTTATCCATTGGCCGTGTTTGCCCTGCATTTTGTGAAACTGAATGCCGTCGTGGTTTAGTCGATGAACCAATCGCCATTCGCCAGCTTAAACGACATGCAGCCGATATCGATCTTGCTGCACAAGAAAATTATGTACCGCCAAAGAAAGCATCAAAAGGTATGTCCATTGCAGTTGTAGGTAGTGGCCCTGGCGGCTTAACGTGTGGCTATTATCTAACCAATGAAGGCTACGATGTAACAGTATTTGAATCGATGCCTGAAGCGGGTGGTTGGTTACGTTACGGTATACCTGAATACCGTTTGCCTAAGGCTATTTTGGCAAAAGAAATTGAGCTAATGTGCCGAAACGGCATGCAAGTACTGACCTCTAAGAAGTTAGGCGATGATTTCACACTCACGCAACTCACAGAAGATTATGATGCGGTATGCCTTGCAGTTGGTGCTTCGCAAGCTGTAGAAATGAATTATACTGGTAGTGATCTTAATGGCTGTTATTTAGGTGTCGATTACCTGAAAGATTACGTCACTGAAGGTCGTTATATTACGGGTAAAAAAGTAGCCGTTATTGGTGGTGGTAATACTGCCATTGACTGTGCACGAACAGCTGTACGTGACGGTGCTGATACCACGCTTATTTACCGTCGTACACGTGATGAAATGCCTGCTGAAGATTATGAAATTGTAGAAGCCGAGCATGAAGGCGTTAAGTTTCACTTTTTAACAAACCCCGTTGAAAATATTGCTGACGCGAATGGTCACGTGTGTGAAGTTAAGCTCGAGAAAATGGCACTGGGTGAGGCTGATGCATCTGGTCGTCGTCGACCGGAGCCGACAGGTAAATACTTTACCGAAGCGTTTGATACCGTTATTGCTGCGGTTTCGCAAAAGCCTGATTTAAGCTTCATGGATAAAGAAGAATTAGAGCTGCCATTAACGCGCTGGAATACTCAAGATGCTAATCCGAATACCATGCACTCTGGTTTAGGTAATGTATTCAGTATTGGTGATTTCCGTCGTGGACCCGCAACAGCCATTGAGGCGGTTGCAGATGGACGCATTGCTGCAGAGGCGATTGATCGCTTCTTCGACGGTGATATGGAAAACATTCCAGTTAAGCTTTTTAATTCTCAAAAAGAGCGCAAGTTAAAGCAGGTTGCTCCTGAACAGTTTGTAGAGATTAAAAAAGTAATGCGTTCTGTAATGCCAGAATTGAGCACGAAAGAGCGAGAGTTAAGCTTTAGTGAAGTTGAAACGGGTTTTAACAATGACGAAGCAATGCGCGAAGCGGCACGTTGTTTAGAGTGTGGTTGTCAGGCAAACACTGATTGTAAGTTACGTGACTATGCGACCGAATATGATGTTGCAGAAACCGAACTAACCAATGAGAGTTGCCAGAAATTCCATGTAGATGATAGCTCTGAATTCATCGTATTCGACGCTAACCGTTGCATTAGTTGTGGTCAGTGCGTTGAAGCCTGTAATGAAAAAGCAGTTCACGGCACATTAAGTTTCGCCAAAAATGCTGATGGCTCAAGTGCAAGCCGCCCTGAATGCCGTCCTGGCTTTGATAAAGGCTACAGCATGGGTGATTCGAACTGTGTTCAATGCGGGGCATGTGTTCAAGTGTGTCCTACTGGCGCACTGGTCGATAAGCGAGATAAGTCGCAAGGTCGAATCGAAATGCTGAAGCCAGTTGAGACGATTTGTACCTATTGTGGTGTGGGTTGTAAGCTGACGATGTTTGTCGATGAATCATTAAATCAGATTCGTTATGTACAAGGCGTAAAAGATTCGCCAGTAAACCAAGGTATGTTATGTGTTAAAGGACGCTTTGGTTTTGATTTTGTAAACAGCAAAGAGCGTTTAACAACCCCGCTAATTCGTAAAAATGGCGAATTACAGCCAGCCAGTTGGGAAGAGGCTATATCGCTGGTCGCTGACAAATTCAATGCGATTAAAGCCGATAGAGGCGGTAATGCGTTAGCGGGTTTCTCATCGGCGAAAACCACCAACGAAGATAATTTTGCATTCCAAAAGTTTATTCGTCGCGAATTAGAAACGAATAACGTCGATCACTGTGCACGTTTGTGTCACGCATCAACAGTAACAGGATTAGAAGCGTCAATTGGTAGTGGCGCAATGACCAATGACATACCAAGCATTAAGTTCTCTGATGTGGTGTTTATCATTGGCTCTGATACGACCTCGGCACACCCGATCATAGCATCCCATATCAAACAGGCGATTCGTACAGGTAAAACACGTTTAATCGTGGCGGATCCTAAGCGTATTGATATTGCGGATCATTCTGAATTGTATGTCGCACATCGTCCGGGTACGGATGTGATGCTAATGAACGGCATCATGCAACAAATCATCAAAAACGAGTGGCATGATAAAGCGTATATTGATGAGCGAACTGAAGGCTTTGAAGCATTAAAAGCAGAAGTGATGCTCGATAGCTATGCACCCGATAAAGTGGAATTGGTCACGGGTGTGAAAGCGCAAGACGTTATTAAAATGGCGCAGATGATTGGTACCGCTAATCGCACCGCCGTGTATTACTCGATGGGTATTACGCAGCATACAACGGGCCATGATAATGTTCGCTCTGTGGCTAACTTGCAGATGTTGTGCGGTAACATTGGTATTGAAGGCGGTGGTATTAACCCACTACGTGGTCAATCTAATGTGCAAGGTGCTTGTGATATGGGGGCGTTACCAAACAACTTCCCTGGTTACCAGAAAGTACAGGTGCCTGAAATTCATGCCAAGTTTGCCAAAGCATGGAATAAACCCAACTTACCGAAAGAGGATGGGTTAACCCTAACCGAGATTATCGATGCAGCATGTCATGATCAGGTGAAAGGTTTATATGTAATGGGTGAAAATCCAGTTCTGAGTGATCCTAACCAAGCGCATGTACTAGAAGGCTTAGAGAAATTAGATTTCTTAGTGGTACAAGATATTTTCTTAACTGAAACTGCGCAATATGCGGATGTCGTTTTACCGTCATGTTCTTTCGCCGAAAAATCAGGTCATTTCACGAATACTGAACGCCGTGTTCAACGCATTACTCCTGCGGTTAATCCTCCAGGTGAAGCAAAGGAAGATTGGTGGATCATTCAAAGCATTGCAAATGCAATGGGGAGCGATTGGGCGTATCAATCAGTAAAAGACATTACTGAAGAGATCACCCAGTTAACGCCACAATATGCGGGTATTCACTGGGATCGTGTTGGTAGAGATGGCCTTCAATGGCCGTGTAACGACAACGCACCTGACGGTACGCGTGTTATGCATACCTCTCAATTTACTCGTGGTAAAGGGGAGATGGCAGCAATCCCGTTCCGTTACGCGGCTGAATTACCTGATGCAGAATATCCTCTTATTTTGACAACAGGGCGTTTATTAGAACAATTCCACACCGGTACCATGACAAGAAAAACCAAAGGGTTGGATAACCTGGCTGGCCCTCGTGCAATGATTTCGGTCGTTGATGCAGAGCGTCTTGGTGTGCGTAATGGTGAAATGCTTAAAGTGTCAACGCGTCGTGGCAGCATTGAAACCCCTGCGTTTGTTACTAAACGTATGCAAGAAGGTGTGGTATTTGTACCGTTCCACTTTGCTGAAGCGCCTGCAAACCGTTTAACGACGACTGCAACGGATCCCCATGCGAAGATCCCCGAGTTCAAAGTGGCAGCGGTTAAAATTGAAAAAGTACGGGTGTTAGTAGAGACCTGCTGATGCTTTGAATCTGTCGCTGAAAAATCATTCAATGCATTAATGAATGGTTTAGCATTACCGATATAGTGAGAATCTGGAACCATCAATAGCACATGCTGTTGATGGTTTTTTTTGCGTGGAATATGAAATAGTACATTTTTTGTTCGGTTGAATTTGAAAACTTAAATTCCATATTTAATAGCGTAGTAAGGAAGATTTCACACGCTATAAAAGTGCGTAAAGGAATAAAAGAACGCTCTATTAGAGTTTTTAAATCTAAAAGCGCACTTTGTAACTATTTCTTACAATTTACAGGGTGAGTAACAACTAATTAACAACTTGGGGTTGAGTGTCTATATTACCGATGGTTATGATGTTACAGAATGTAAAATTGTGAAGAATTAAGTAATTAACAGTAACAGCCTTCATGGGTCTTAGTATGAAAATAAATCAGAAAGTGGGAAAATACCCCTGTCAACGCGGTTTTATCTTGAAGGGACGCTTTCTATTAATGAGGTTGTTATGAAATTTGGTTTTATTATACTTTTATCAATTGTAGCTGGTGTACTTTCAGGTGAGCATTTCCATTCATTTATGGTAGGCTTTGGAATTGCAGCAGTCGCTGTGGGCACAGGTTACTGGTTAGCTTTTCGCTCGACACGTTATCCTCAATTAGCGGCTTTACTTCTTTTAATGGGAGTGGCGGCGAAAATGGGCGTGACAGTGGTAGGTGTGATGTGGAGCCTTGAAGCAAACTTGATCAATTCACCGTTTGTATTTTCTTTATCGTACTTATTCTTCTCGATTGTTGCGACTTACTTGTATTTCACACTTCGTGAATTCCAAATGAATCGTACTGCTAAAATGAATGCACTGGAAACTCAGGCAGCATAATTAGTTATAAAAATATTCCATAGAAAAGGGGCTGATTAATTATCAGCCCCTTTTTTGTATTTGCGTGTATCTCATCGTGAGATTAGCGAGCAGTAAAGTCGTGTTGTTTACCCATTTGAATAACATGCTGCACCTGATTATCATCAGTTAGCAATGTGATATTCGCTTTATAACCTGCTTTTAACTGACCATATTCGTGGTCAAGTTTTAATGCTTTTGCTGGGTAGAGGCTAGCCATACGCAATGCTTCATCACGCGTAAGCCCAACCTGATCAATAAGGTTTCTTACACCTTCAATCATGGTAATTGCAGCACCTGCGATAGTACCGTCGGCATAATGGCACTTTCCATCAGTTACGTAAGCTGTTGTTCCAGCCATGTCGTATTCGGTTAAGTCTGTGCCTGCTGGATTAACGGCATCTGTTATCATAAATAGCTTTTCACCCATTAGCTGGTGGGCAATACGAACAGATGCGTATGAAGAGTGAATGCCATCAACAATGATGCCTGCATGTGGCTTTTTATCGAAAATATAACCGACAGCGCCAGGTTCACGAGAGCCAAGTGGCGTCATCGCATTATATAAATGCGTAGCCATTGTGATGCCATCTTTTTCAGCAAGTTCTTCATATGTCGAGTTAGTGTGACCAAGTGACACTGTAATGCCAGCCTGTGTCAAAATATCGATAACGTGCTGCGAGGTGTTTTCTGGTGCAAGTGTTATTACGCTAATTTTATCTGCATTATCAGCAAGGTAGTACGCTGTTATTTCATCAAGTTCACGAATTAAGTGCTCTTGGTGCGCTCCCTTTTTAGCTTTATTAATAAAGGGACCTTCAAGGTGTAAACCCAATACGCCTTCTTTACTTGGCTCATTAATATCAGCAACCATATCAATAGCTTGCTTCATTGATTCAGCTTGGCTAGTAATAAGGGTTGGTAAATATTGCGTCGTGCCACTTTTAAGGTTGGTTGCGTTCATTACATCAAGTGTTTCTTTTCTGATGTCTGTATTAAGTAATACGCCGCCACAACCATTTAATTGGATATCAATAAAGCCAGCAGTTGCTAATAAGCCATTAGCATTGAAAATTTTTGCAGGTAATTTTGCATCTTTCATCGAAACGATAGACGTTATAGTGTCTTGATCAATGATAATCGCTTGGTCTAGAAGGGTCGTGTGACCATCAAAAACATTAACATGCGTTAGTGCAAACATAAGCCTCTCGTTATTATCCGCTAGTAACTGCCTCTGGCTATTGTGAATAAACGCAATCACTCAGTTGCAGAGATATGCTGAAGATGAACTCCGCATAATTATAGTTAAAGATGGGATTGCATTGTTACAACAGCACGCCCGCTTAAATTTGTTGGATTTAAGATTGAATCTTAATTCTCGATAGAAAATAAGATATATGAAAAAGGGCGCTGTAGTCAATAATACGAGTCGATTTAAAGGTATATATTTAGCTTTATATCAAATTATTGGTTCTAAAATGTCACTTTACGTATGTTTAATGAGCAATTGTGCTCGCTAGCTCTTTGTTTGTTTCTATAGTGACTCAAAAGGTTTCCAATGCTCAAAAATAAAGTCAATCAGCGCTTGAGTGCGCTCTGACAGTAGCTTTCTTTGTGGATATAGCAGTGCAACGTCAGATCCTTCCATTTGCCAGTCAGGAAATAATTGAATCAACTCGCCATTCTCAAAGGATTTTTTTGTATACCATTCAGGAAGACGTGCTATGCCCAATCCTGCAACGGCAGCACGATGGATAGTATCTAGCTCGTCAGATTGAATACGTGCATTCGGGATGAACTTTACACTTTCGCCACTAATATGGTTGAACACCCATCGTTGCTGAGGGCTTGGTGATAACAGGTCGTAACGTACTAATTGGTTAGGGTGGGTTAGGTCTGGTTTATCATTTAGATAGTCAGGGGTCGTACATATTACTGATGGGTTATGTGACAAACGTTTTGCGACCCAATCAGAAGCAGGCTGATGACCAAAGCGTAAGGCAATATCAATATCACCGCGAAGATGGTAATTATTTTGATTCCCTAACTGGAAGCGTATTTGTACTTTAGGATGTAGCTTTGCAAACTCTAACGCTAAAGGACCAATTTGGTGCTTGAGTGGAATAATGGGAGCATTGATAACAATAACGCCAGAAAAGTCTTCTTTTTCTTTATCGACGCTTTCAAGTCGAAGGTGAATATCATCAAATACAGTCGAAAATTGCTGAACAAGTAGCTGTCCATCTTTCGTTAAACTCATATCTTTTGCATGGCGCACCAATAACTTGCGGCCAGTATCGGTTTCAAGTTGTTGTATTCTTCTGCTTAGCGTACTGGTCGGAATGGCTCTTTGTCTTGCGGCTGATGCGAAACTTCCGGCTTTTACGACAGTAAGGAAAAGGTCTAAATCATCCAGTTTCATTCAAGATCCCATTTATGAAATGATGAGGTTCATTATATCCTGTTTTCGTAACGGCAAACTTGTTTTATTTTAGGCTCCGTTTTAGTTATGGGGGAATGTATGTCACCTAAAACAATTTTTACCAGCGTAGCACTTGTTATTGCATTGGGTTCATTAGAAAAAAGTATTGTTACCACGCCTTTGCCTATTATTGGGGCGGAATTAAATGCAGGGCAGGCACTCACATGGGTGATTACGGCTTATCTACTTGCAGCGACGGCTGTTTTGCCTGTTTATGGCAAATTAAGTGATATTTTTGGACGCGTAAAAATGCTGAACATCAGTATTTTACTGTTTATTCTTGGCTCTGTTGCTTGTGCATTATCGCAAGACTTAACACAATTAATTGCCTCACGGGTGTTGCAAGGCATTGGTGGCGGTGGTTTGATTGCCTTAGCATTCACTGTGATCGCAGATAGTATTCCTGCCCGTGAAGTAGGGAAATATCAAGGCTATATTTCAATCGTTTATGCCGTATCCAGTATTGCAGGACCTTTGTTAGGTGGGTATTTTTCTGAGCAGTTATCATGGCGTTGGATTTTCTGGATTAATATTCCATTAGGTGCTCTTGCAGTATGGATGATAAACAAAAACCTAAGGCACCTAAGTGTTAAACGCGCATCGAAGTTTGATTGGAAGGGCGCAGGTTTACTGATGACAGCAACCACCTTGTTACTGTTATTAATATCACCAGAAGCCAGCCTTGATGCAACAATTGCCAGCATTGCGTTATTTACCGTTATGCTGCTATTAGTTTGGGTTGAACGAAAAGCGGTAGATCCTATTTTACCGGTAAGATTGGTATCGTTACCGGGGTATGTTATTAGCGTGCTTTTAATTTTATGTTCCCAGTTATTGATGTTTGCAGTGTTGGTTTACCTTCCGCTTCAAATGCAATGGCAAAAAGGGATGACAGCGTCAGGCAGTGGTCTGTTGATGATGATCTTCATGTTTAGCATCACAACAGGTGCCTATTTTGGTGGTAAGCAAATTGCTAGAAAAGGCTACTATAAGCGCTTTGTTGTTGTTGGGTTTTTACTCTCGGCAATTGCATTATGGCTATTACACTTTGATCTGTATTTATCTGCGGCCTTGGCTGCGGCGGGGCTTGGCTTAGGGCTTACTCTACCTGCATTAAGTGTAGTTGTTCAAAACGTATTACCAGCAGAAGATCGTGGTATAGGTATGTCATTATTTGGCTTTGGACGAGAGCTTGGTGGTGCTATCGGTGTCGCGTTTTGTGCCACTATATTCCATAGCCAAGTGCCAGTCGTAGTTGCTGAAGGTAGCGAGAATACCTTAGCTCATTTTGATCCAGAGGCGTTAGCGCAGGGCTTTAGCATGACCTATGCGGGTATGGCTGTTGTTGCTGTTATTGCTTTTCTGCTCGCTGTGTTTGCAATGAAAGGGCAAGCGTTATCATCAGATCTAAAACCGCACGCGGTAAAAGATAAATAACCCAAAAGTCGATGACTTGTTTGTTGAAGCATAACGGGTAATCACTCATGGCTTAAAAGTCATGCTGTTATTGTTACAGCTATCAATATATGCTTCTCGCTTCTCTTACCATAATCAGGCAAAATGCTTGGCTTTATTTCTAATTCTCATTTTCAATGTATACAGTCTTAATGTTTACATTGTAATGAACAGCCTATAGCACAATGACGAGGTGTGTCATGTATTGGTCTGATTGGCCGTTTCTCTTATCTAGCGCGTTAACACAAGTAACAATAGGTGCTTTTATTGTCTTGGCATTTGTCATTCTTAGCGGGAAATTATGCTTCGGGCAAAGCGATCGTGTACATAAAACCATGCCTGTATTTTGGCTGCTATTGTTCGTCGCTTTAACGTTACGTGAATCAAGCCTAATGGTTGACCAAGTCTACTCGGTATATACATTTGGTACTGAAGTGCTCATGGTGACGGTATTTTTTGTGCTAGCCAATGTGTATTGGTTTGCTGAAAAAAACTTGTTTGGCTCTGAACGATTCAGATCTCTGTTACTGATTGTGGCATTAATGAGTGGTTTGATTTATTTAACGCATGGTTTAATCGTTAGAACGAATCAATGGCTTATTGCTAGTCACTTTATTGCCACCACACTATGTGGCGGCACGCTATTTGCCCATACCTTGTTGGTGAGGTCTGAACATAAAGTCGAAGAGGTAAATCGCTACCTTCCTATTGTTGGGACTTTGATTGCGGTGATTTGCTTACTAACAGGGTTACCACAAGTGGGTGAACTTGCTGCTCGAGTAGACAGCCACAATGAATTAGGACCATTCATTGCACAAGTATTAAGTTTAGGTTTGTTATTAGCTGGAGTTGGCGTTTGGCTAATGCCGTTGTTAACACGCAGTAAACCTGTTTTAGGTGTTATGACCTTTGCATTTACCTTAATGCTATTTTCATCGTATTTGGCGGCTGTAGGTTATACGCTGGTTTGATGTTGTACTTGGTTTAATATTGTTATTAAGTGACTTAACGATCGGTTCATTTTAACGTTGAACCGGTCGTTTTTCTGAGACTCAATAAATAAAATGAAGAAATAGTGCGTTACTTTATAATCTTCAATATCTGCTTGAATCGCTCACCTTGGGCCACTGCTTGTAATTCAAATAATACCATTTCAGTACAAGATAGCTGCGCGCCAGCTTGCTGCATTTTGTTTAATGCAATCGTCTTATTTTGTACATTTCTTGACGATACTGCATCAGTAATCACTTCTACGCCATAACCGGCATCTAATAAATTCATCACGGTTTGATACACACAGATATGCGCTTCGATACCAACAACAAGCACGTTTTTACAACCCGTAGCTTCTAATGCCGAGACAAATTCAGCCGTTTGATATGCACTGAATGTATTTTTTACAATGGGCTCTTTATTAGGAAGGTTATCTGAAATTTCAGCAATAGTGCCACCAAGCTTATCGGGTAATTGCTCAACCCAAAGAGTGGGTAAATCGAGAATGGCAGCACCTTTAACCATGGTTTCTAAATTGCTGAATAGGGCATTTTTATCGGCCATGATTTGAGCCAGCTTGCCTTGAACATCAATGATCACAAGCGCGGTATTGTTAGCATCAAGCATAGTATCGTCCTTATTGAAGCGTTGTAATTCAGATCCTTAAATCTGCTTGGGTATATCATACAACTATTTCCATTCTTGACTATTAGACTTTAGCTGAATAAGTCAGCCATTGAATTAAAGTTGGGTTATGGCTAGTTCTTTCAGTATGAATAAATCAATCAATACGTTAAATATATTGGTTGTTTCAATGTAATTATAGTTCCGTTCTGTTAGCGTTAGTCACCCCAAAATTACGGCTCTCTTCCTATGAAATTAACACAATTGAATGCATTTAAAGCCGTTATTGAATGTCAGACGGTTACTGCCGCCGCAGAGCGACTCAATTTAAGCCAACCAGCTGTAAGCCGTCTGCTTTCAGGGCTTGAACAACGTTTAGGTTTTAATCTATTTATCCGTAAGGGCAACCGGTTAGTCTTGAGTGACGAAGGTGAAGCGTTTTATTTAGAGGTCGCTAAAGTATTTGAGGCTGTGTCAGGTCTTGATAGCGCCGCTGATTCTATTCGTTCACATCGTTTTGGAAGCTTAAATATTGCCGCGATGCCCTTGTTATCAAATGCTTTTCTTCCGCGTATTTTAGCGACTTTTTTAAAGCAATCATCAAGAATGAAAGTCGGTTTTAAAACATATCGTTCTGAAGATGTGGTTCGTCGGGTACAAAGTCAAACAACGGATATTGGCTTTGCATTTATTGATGAGCAGTTAGCGGGTGTTAAAGCACAGAAAGTCGAAAGTGAATGCGTATGTTTGTTGCCAGCATCATCACCATTAGCAAATAAAATGTCGATCGATATTCATGATATTGCTAATCAGGTTCTTATCCGCCATGAAAAAGATATTACTCAGCGGCGTATCGATCAGTTATTACACCGTTATAATTTATCGACTATCGAGCATATTGAGGTGTCATTAGCGAGTACCGCTGCTGCATTGGTGCGTGAAGGTGTCGGTATCGCCATTACAGATCCCTTTACGGCTCATATGGCGAGCGAGCATTGTGATGTTGTGATGCGTCCGCTAACGTTCTTACTGCCTTTTGAATTCGATATTTTATATCCTGCCCTTAAACCGATTCATCGCCATGCTGAACTGTTCATAGAGCAGTTTATGTTGCTAGCAGATGAAATGAATATCTATTTAAAAATAGGCTCTATGCGTGATTTAAACAATGAAGATACGGAGATACATCACAGTTAAGCGTGCATTGTGTGTTAGGCGTGTGTCTTATTAAATTTTATAATTATCATGACATTACGCTTAATGTGTTTATAGAGTATTACATTTTTGCATAGTACTGAAAGGGTTCAGCATTGGTCAACATTCATTGTATTTCTTAGTCTGGTTTCAAGATCAAACAAACAAGAATATAAGGAAGAATGATGTCCAATCGAGTCTCTATCATTGGGTCTGGTAATGCAGGGTTAACCGCGGCGTATCACTTTTCATTACATGGCGCGAAGGTGTGTTTATATGGTGCTGTGGGTTTTGATCAACCGCTTACTGATATCGAACAACGTGGCGGTATTGAAGCATTAAGTGCATTTAATGATGTGCCATTGGCTTATGCTGGTTTCCAAGCCATTGATGCCATTAGTCGTGATTTAGCTGAAACCGTTGCGTATTCTGATTTACTGATTTTACCTGTCCCATCATTTGCACAAGAACCGTTATTCATTGAGATGTTACCGCATTTGCGTGACGGTCAAGTAGTGATGTTAATGCCGGGTAATTATGGTTCATTAGTGCTTAATCGTATTAAAGCAGAGCAGGGTTATGGTGATCTCGATATCACCTTTGTGGACGCAATATCAATTCCATGGGCGACCCGTATCGTTGGTCCTGCAGAGCTTGCGATTCTGGGAATGAAAGAGTTTCTACCTGTTGCGGCTTTTCCTGCTTCTAAAACAGATGAGGCTATCGCTAAGCTGCAACCAGTGATGCCATTACCATTAAAAAAACTCGATAATGTTATTAATGCGGGTTTAGAAAACATCAACTTTGGTGGGCATCCATTGCTCACGACCTTGAGTATGGGGTTACTTGAAAATTTTGATGGTCAGTTTAACTATTACAAAGATTGCTGCTCTATTTCAACGGCTAAGGCTGCGGCAGTCATGGAGGGAGAGCGCATCCAAATTGGTAAGGCACTAGGGCTTGAATTAATCCCTGAGCTTGATGCCATGAATGCGCTATATGCCATGCAATGTGAAAATGTGTATGAAGTGAACCGTACATCAGAAACACATGGGAAACTGAATAGTGCCCCTAATTCAGCTTCTAATCGTTATATCACTGAAGATGCTGCTTATCTTTTAGTGCCTTGTTATGAATTAGGACAACTGACAGGAGTGAATACACCGCTCGTGACATCATGTCTGCATATTGATAATGCCTATAACGACACTGACTATTTTAAAGAGGGTCGTACCTTAGAAAAAATGGGGCTCGCAGACATGTCAGTAAAAGAAATAATGGACTTTGTTGCATAAATAAGAAGGTGGAATACCACCCACATTATGGGGCACTTAGCCCCATTAAATAAGGACATCCTAATGACGAAATTTAAGTTTCCCTCTGCCTACACAATTTTAATGATTTTAACCGTTTTAATGGCCGCGCTAACTTGGATCATTCCAGCTGGCCAATACCAAATGGTGATGAATGAAACCCTCGGTAAAATGGTACCGTTAGTGGGTTCGTTCGAAACTGTTGCCGCTAATCCGCAGGGTATTGTTGAAGTATTGATGGCACCGATTCAGGGTTTTTACGATCCTGCTAGTTATGCAGCTCGTGCTGTTGATGTTGCACTATTTGTATTGGTCATTGGTGGGTTTCTTGCCGTAGTGACTCGTACTGGCGCGATTGATGCAGGTATTGCCGGCACAATGAAGCGTTTAGGTGGACGTGAAAAGTGGATGATTCCTATTCTTATGGGATTATTCGCAATGGGTGGAACGGTTTATGGTATGGCGGAAGAAACTATTCCTTTCTATGCTTTGTTAATCCCAGTCATGATTGCCGCGGGCTATGACAGTATTGTCGGGGTTGCCATTATTATGGTGGGAGCTGGTATCGGTTGTTTAGGTTCAACCATTAATCCATTTGCGACGGTTATTGCATCGAATGCTGCTGAAATTAATTTTATGGAAGGCATTGTTTTACGAGCCGTTATTCTCGCATTAGGCTGGATTATTTGTGTAGTTTATGTGATGCGTTATGCCGCTAAGGTAAAACAGGATCCGTCCGCGTCACTCGTTGCTCATCAAAAAGAAGACAATGAGCGTCATTTTTTACACAGTAAAGAACAACAAGCACCAGAGCTTACTGGTATTCGTAAAGCCGTATTAGCAATATTCGGTTTAACGTTTGCCGTCATGATGTGGGGTGTTTCTATCGCAGGCTGGTGGATGGCTGAGCTATCAGCACTATTTATCGGTGCAAGTATCATCGTTGGTTTTGTTGGTCGGTTATCTGAAGTTGAAATTACCGATAGTTTCATTGAAGGTGCACGAGATTTACTGGGTGTCGCCTTAATTATCGCTATTGCTCGTGGTTTAGTAGTCGTGATGGATGATGGCAATATCACGCATACTATTTTGAATTATGCTGAAGGTCTTTTAGGTGGTTTACATGAAATCGCTTTCATTAATGCGATTTATTGGATTGAAGCGGTACTTTGTCTTGTGGTTCCGTCATCTTCTGGTCTGGCTGTTCTTTCTATGCCAGTACTTGCACCGTTAGCTGACTTTGCAGGGGTGGGGCGTGAGCTTGTCGTAACGGCTTTCCAGTCAGCATCTGGTCTACCTAATTTAGTGACGCCAACATCGGGTGTGGTAATGGGGGGCCTAGCGATTGGTCGTGTAGCATACTCATCTTGGCTTAAATTCATTGGCCCTTTAATTGGTATGCTAAGTTTGATGGTAATGGCGCTGCTAAGCTTGGGTGTTGTTATGGGTTAATGATGTACTAGATGAATATTGTATTTGGCTGATTTTGTAGATGATTATATAACGTTGGCGAAATACAGAAATGGCGTAACCTTTGCGGGTTACGCCATTTACTTATCCAGATTGGTATAACATCTTTTTTCTCGTAACTTTTACGCTGCTTTTACATTTAGCTTTTTACGAATATGGCGTGAAAGGGAATCAATGCCAATGCAGAGCAATGCTGTGATGACAATATAAAACATAGCCCGATCAAAGCGCATCTCTTCAAAAGCCGAGTCGATATAAAAGCCGAGTGTTGTAACCCCCAATACCCCTAGTATTGCTGTTTCCCGCATGATGACCTCCCATCGATAGAAGGTAAAAGCAAGAAAACTACTGTATATTCTGGGTAGTACTTCATAGAAATACAGTGAAATTGCGTGCCCTTTGATGACTCTGCCACTATTGATTCCGTTATGTTGGAGTGGGGTATCTGGGCGTAATTTCAGGGTATTGGCGAGTTCAGCAAGTAAAAAGCCAATTAATCCTCCGTTATGAATAGCAAGCGCTAATACGGCAGGTAGCATTGAAGGGCCAAGCAATAATAGAAAAATAAACGCAAGGATCATTTCTGGTGTCGAACGTAATACAACTAATATTCCTTGCCCCATTATTCGACCTGTAAATCCAACAAAGAGTTTGACGGTTAAAGGGAATACGAGCAGTGCGATAATGCCAGTAACAACCAGAGCAAGCTGCGTCAGAATCAGTGTATTTACGATACCTTCAAAGACTTCACCTGTTAATAATGACCAATACCAATGCAGGGTTTGGTTTATCACATTTAGATCAATATCTGCAGCATAGCGTAGAGGTGATGGCCAAATATCGGAGCCAAAGAACCGAGTGAAGTTATCCCAATTAACTTGTCCGAATGCCGGCAAATAAAACCATGCAGCGGCAATATAAATGGGTAACAGTTTTGCTTTTAACCAGAAGTTAATTGAGATAATTAAGAGATAGAACAGCAATAGCAAAGCACCAGCTTGAGAATAGTTACCTTGACTGAACGCACTTTCTAAATGAAAGCCTAAAGTCGGTATGCCAACGAATCCGAGTATGGTGCTAGAACGCAATGCACATTCAAAACGGTAGCGGGTATAGCTAATCAATTGGTTTTTGACCAGTGAAAGCTTTGTATAAACAAACACACTGAGAATATCTGCTTTTTTGGAAACGGTTTTGGCTGGGGTTGTGTCCGCTTGTTCAAATATCTCGGCGTAGACTTTGGCAAATGTGCAAGCATAAGGAAGCGATATCGCACATAAGGCTGTTAGCGGGTCTAACCCAAACAGCTGTAAAAAGATCAGTGCCCAGAACAACTCATGAATGGAACGAAAGAACGCACAAAATATCCGTACAATGCGGAATTCAAAAACCAACGCAAGAAAAAAGCCAAAGAAAGCCCCAAATGTGACCCCCAGCAATGCGATGCTTACTGTAAAAAATAGCGCGTCAAAGATATATTCGGTGGCAAAGAAATCGGGAGTAATAAAGCCGACAAACATCCTGCCTATTTCTGTCCATGGATCAATGGTAGAGATTTCTAAATCGGCTGATAGCGTTAATGCTAATGCGATAATAACAAAAATGAAACTCAGTTTTCTCTGAGCATAACCAGAACTATTCATTATGATTGGTATAGGATATTCAGTGCTGCAATATCGAGCTGGTTACTGGGTTTGTCAAATTTAATTCTACCGTCTTTAAGGCCAATAATACGGTCAAAACAGCTTAGTGCGAGGTGTCTGTCATGAATCGCGACAATAAGAGTATGGTGAGATTCACAAATATGCGAAAGAAGAGAGTGTGCTTGTAAGGGATCAAGGCTTGAAACGGGTTCGTCACCCATAAAGACAGGCTTATTACGGTATAACGCACGGCCAATTGCGACACGCTGGCGTTGACCACCGGATAGTTTATCAACAGACGTTCTCATTTTATCGCGCAAGCCTAACGTATCAGCAATTGCTGCGATCTCGTTCCATTGCTGAGGCTTGATAAGGTTTAATACATTTTGGAAAACGTTGAATTGTTCTAACCGCGCCATATAAATATTGTTATAGAGGCTTAGTGGCCCTACTAGGCCATGGCTTTGCGGGCATAGGGCGGTTTCTTCGTGAATAAGAGAATGTAGCTGATTAAGTAACGTTGATTTACCCGCACCACTAGGGCCGATAAGTGCGATTTTTTCACCGCTTTCAATGGATAACGATATATCGCGAAGAACTGGGTTATGTTCATAACCCAGCTCTGCATTTTTAAGTTCTAATAGCGCCATTAATCAATAATACCGATAGAACGTGCAACATTTTCAACGGGTTCAAAATCTTTGTTACTGGCAGGAATGAAACTTTGGCGAGGAAAGCTAGCTAATAGTTCTGGGTCGTTCATTTCAAGCAATGCTTGTGTAACTTTTTGTTTGAAGTCGGCACCAAATTGCTCGTTAACATCACCTCTGATCGTCCATTGATAATCAGGATAAGTAGGGGTTTCCCAAATAATAGAGATTTTGTTGCTATCTATTTTCCCAGCTTTCAGTTCATTTTCCCACACTTTATAGTTCACAGCGCCAACGAGGTAAGCTCCAGATTGTACTTGGGCAATTGTACGGCTGTGGTCGCCAGAGAAACCAACACGTTTAAATACCTTTTGGGGCGATGTTTTGAAAAATTCACGCAGATAATATTCAGGCATTAAGCGACCTGATGTCGAACCTTTAGAGCCAAAAGTAAAGGTTTTACCAGCGATATCAGCAGGGAAGTCGTCAGATTTTTTTAGCCCCGTTGATGTATGTGCAATGAAGTATGTTTTAAAAAACTGATCTTCATACCCTTGCGCTATCGCTTCAGAACCGGGTACGAGTTGTCGCGCATGCACACCAGAAAGCCCACCAAACCATGCTAATTGTACTTGGTTATTTCTAAAAGCGGTGACTGCTGCAGCATAAGATTTTACTGGAATATACTTAACATCGACGCCAGTTTCTTCACTTAAATAGGCGGCAACTTTATCAAAGCGTTCACGTAATCGGCTTTCGTCTTCATCAGGAATTGCTGTAAATGTAAACGTTTGTGCATAGCTTACACAACTGATTCCTAATAAGAACAGAGCCATAAGGGCTTTCATTATTCAATCCTTTAAATATAAAATTGCTGATCATACACAAAGAGCTATTCACCACATAGCTTTAATCATGTTTCTATGCCACATCGTGTTTTCAAGTGAGGCTTCACGTTATACTAGCCGTGCTTTATTACTAATATTATTTTCAATGGATCGCAGCATGACAGAACACTTTAAAGGTAAATACGAAGTAGAGTTAAAATACCGATTAACCTCAAAAACACAGTTTCTATCATATTTACAGGCCATGAATCCAGAGGTTATGTTGGAAGATAACCTTGAACATGATTGCTATTTTGACTGTGTAGGTAACCCGCTAAAAAACCAAAACAAGAGTGTCTGTATTAGAAATATGCAGCCTTCAGGTATTAAATTGTGGATTGTAAAGGGCCCTGAAGCCGAGCGATGTGAGGCTGTAAATATTACCGATAGTGATAAAGCAAAAAGCATGTTGCTAACGATGGGGTTTGACCTTGTTTTAGAATTACAGAAGACCCGCAGCATCTATTTTATAGGTAAATTTCACGCAACTGTTGATCATTTAGAAGGGCTGGGGGATTTTGCCGAACTTGCTATCATGACTGACGATGAATTAATGTTAGAACAATATAAGCAAGAATTACTCGAATTGGCAGCCAAGCTAGGTTTGACAGATGCACAATTGGAAAGCCGCTCTTACCGCGAGATGCAAACACCGCAAGGTTAGTAGTATAGGCCGTATATTCATTGCAAATAAAAACCGGACATCTAACTTTACGCTAGCTAGTCCGGTTTATTTAACTCTATTTACTTATATCAATGTAACGGCAAATTAGCGCGTTAAATAGGTATACATAAAGTCAGTAATGCTTACCATATCTGCAATGGCGATATATTCTTCAGTGGTATGTACTTTTGCCATGCCTGTCGAAAGGTTAACTGTTTTTAACCCTTTTTCATTGAAGATGTTTGCATCGCTACCACCACCAGTTGAATTGGTTTTAGGCTCAACACCATTTGCTGAGAAAGCCGCTTTAATATCATCAATAAACACGTCGTTATCATCGATGTTATAAGCGTTGTATGCGCGAGTTGATACGATATCGATCTGTGCACCGTGCTTTTCAGCTGCTGCTTCAAATGTCGTTATCATGTGTGCAACTTGGTTAGCTAATTTCATATCATTCAAAGAACGCGCTTCTGCTTCGATATACAAAGTTGGCATTACAACGTTAGTTGCTTGACCGCCTTGAACAACACCAATGTTTGCTGTTGTTTCTGCATCAATACGAGATAGCTTCATCTGGCTAATTGCATCAGCAGCAACGGTTAGCGCATTGATTCCCGTTTCAGGTGCTAAACCAGCATGCGCAGGTTTTCCGGTAATATTGATTTTTAGGTTTTGCTGACCAGGTGCCGTTGTAATAATAGTGCCAATAGCGCCGCCTGAATCAAGCACAATCGCTTCTGTCGATTTAACGAATGACATGTCGAAGTGCTTCGAACCGTGTAAACCACCTTCTTCATAGACAGTGAAGGCAATCTCTATAGTCTTATGAGCTAAACCGTTAGCCTTGATACAACGAACCGCTTCCATAATCGCGGCAATACCTGATTTATCATCACCACCAAGAATTGTGTCACCCTTCGAACTGATAATACCATCGACGATAATCGGTTCTATGTCATTACCCGGTGCAACGGTATCCATGTGGCAACTCAGTACAATACTACCTTCAAGCGAACCTGGTAGAGTTGCGTAAATATTGAAGCCATTTGAAATATTTTCAGGTACTGGTAATTTAGTAACGTCGAAGCCAATACCACCCAGTTGCTCTGCAAGGGTTTCAGCGATAGCTTTTTCGTTTTGGGATTCACTGTTGATCTTAATAAGCTCGATGAAATGTTCGATCAATCTTTCTTGGTTAATGTTAGTCATGATTATGCTTTTTTAGGAACAGGAGTTAGTACTTTAAACTGAATTAACCCTGTTTTTAGCTGTTTTAGGTCAATAAAATGGTCGATCATGCCGATAATTGATGACAAATTGAGACGTAAATATACATTTTGATGAACGGCGTTTAATAGTGGCGTGTTTTTTGTGCCCATAATCCGATGACAATGAATGTCGTGATTACTGAAACAAACATCCATTGGCTTGGCATTGTGCTCAATTTTTGGGTTAACCAAGGAGAAACCTTAATGAGAAGCAAGCCGTAACCGAATGAATTAACTAATATAAAAGCACTCGTTCGAATGAAAATGTTTTTACCTGACAAAAGACGACGTAGGAAGTGATTAATATCTGAACCAAAAATAATCAATGAACAAGCGACGATAGTGAGCGATATTTCACCTAACCAAGGTTTAAAGGTGTGCCCAGCTTGAGCGAGTAGTGATATAAGAGTATCCATTCTGTTCTCGTAATTTATGGGTTTGAATAATGCGCTACCTTACTGATTTATGATGATAAGTTAAATATTGGTCATGTCGAGCTGTAAACAAGATCACAGTAAGGTGATATTTATTGATGATCATTTAATTTCTTCAATAAAGGTTATTTGAAAGTCGTTAGCGATTATACTAACCCTGTATTTGAATTGATTATTGAACAACTATGCTTACCATTTCTAATAATGTAGAACTTGCCGATTGGGAAATCGAAATTACGGCTATTCGCTCGCAAGGGGCGGGTGGTCAAAATGTGAACAAGGTATCGAGTGCCATACACTTACGCTTTGATATTAAGCGGTCAACATTGCCTGATTTTTATAAAGAACGTTTGTTGAAAATTTCGGATCATCGCATAACGAAAGACGGTGTTATCGTGATTAAAGCTCAGCAATTTCGTACTCAAGAAAAAAACCGTGAAGATGCATTGCAGCGCCTGAAAGAATTTATTCAAGCAGCCGCTGTTCAACAGAAGGCACGACGTGAAACAAAACCCACAAAGGGTTCCAAACGACGCCGTATGGATAAGAAAACCCAACGTGGTAATACAAAGGTATTACGCGGAAAAGTGGATCATTAAATCGAAAAAGGTATTTATCATGAACACATTTATTATTGTGATAAATACTACAATTTCTTATTTCATTCAGTAACACCTTTCGCAATTAGCCATATTTAGGGTTATACCTAACTAACTATGTTTATGATTTCCTTGCGTAAGGTAAGCTGAATGTTCGAAAAGAAAACCCTTCAATTGTTACAGCTGTTTTATCGTGAAACGGGTCGTGTACGTTTACTTGATATTGATGCTCTGCCCGAACTCGATACAGAACAGCAACAATTGATGCTTCAATGGTTAGAAACTAAACGCAACTTTACAATCGCTGATGTTACAGCTCAACATTGGATCAAAACATGTAGTGCAGGTTATATCACCGAAGTCATTCTGCACTCAGACGGACGATTAGAGGAATACACCTTATTTACACGGATGAAAACAGTGGGCAGTTGGAAGCTAGACGATGGTGTTATTGAATTGACGATCACAAAGGGGGATAACGATTACAAATGTTCTATTATTGCTAATCGTAATGTGAATATTCATTCAGCCATTGAGTATAAAAATAACGAATTACACTCGTATCTTAAATTAGCCCAGACACTGCCGTTATCTGTGTAACTTTATTACTTTAAGGTTAACTTTCGTTGGTATCCAGATTGAAATTGAGTACACTGAAATTATGCTCAATTTTGAATAACTAGTTAAGAGAAACAAGGATGACTAAAATTAACAGTGTTGCCGTTGTTGGCGGTACGCATGGTAATGAATTTAGCGGTATCTACTTGTTACGTAAGTGGCAAAATAACCTTAATTTGATATCTCGTGGCAGCTTTTCTGTTCAAACAGTATTCGCGAACCCTAAAGCGCATGAAGAGAATAAACGTTACGTTGATAGCGATTTAAACCGACAATTTGATATTGCTGAGCTTGCTAATCTCGATCTGGCTAACTATGAACAAAGTCGCGCTAAGGTTATTAATAATCAGCTTGGTCCTAAGGGTGATGCAAAAACAGACTTTATTATCGATTTACACAATACGACCAGCAATATGGGACCATCGTTGATTCTGCTTCAATCTGATGAGTTTAACTGCAAAATGGGTGCTTATGTAAAATCTCGCATGCCTGAAGCAGTTGTTGTATTTGAAGATCATGCCTCTGTCGAAGAACATTACTTTTTAAGCTCTATTACGTCGCAAGGTGTGATTGTCGAAATTGGTCCACAACCTCAGTCCGTTATCCGTCAAGATGTACTTGACTGGATGGAAGACATGACTCGTCATATATTGGATTATGTTGACCTACATAACACCAACGCCCTGCCAGAATTGCCATCGAGCTATGAAGCATTTGAATATACCGAAACGCTAAAATTACCAAAAAATGAAAATGGTGAGCGAATTGGTATGGTTCATAAAAATGTTCAAGACGGTGATTTTAAGCAATTGAATTCAGGCGATCCTATTTTCACATTATTTGATGGTTCTGAAATATGCTGGGAGGGTGATTATGAAGCCTATCCACATTTCATTAATGAAGCCGCTTATTATGATAATAATTTAGCCATGTCATTAGCGAAGAAGCGAATAGTGGAAATTTAATCCACCAGCTTCAAACCCGTTTTAAAAAAGACTCACTAATTTGTGAGTCTTTTGGTTTTGGGTTGGTGGTAAAGTGTTTGCAATATAAAAGTATTGTTCTATCTTCTTTAAACGTTAAATTCAAAAAGTAACAACAAGGAATGATGTTATGCAACCAAGAATTAGCATGATTACTCTCGGGGTTAAAGACCTTGAAAAGTCAGTAGCATTTTATCGCGATGGTTTAGGGTTCCCTCAAAAAGAATCGCCACCATCAGTCGCCTTTTTTACTCTGAATGGTACATGGTTAGGATTATATGATCGTGATGCATTAGCAGAAGATGCACAAGTTACTCCTAGTGATAATAGTGGACAGTCTTTTTCTGGTTTTGCACTTGCACATAATGTGAAGTCTGAAACGGAAGTCGATCAAGTGTTGGCTGAAGTAGAAGCCGCAGGCGCGATAATTACTAAGCACGGTCAGAAAGTTTTTTGGGGTGGGTATTCCGGTTATTTCAAAGATCTTGATGGCTATTTGTGGGAGGTTGCCTATAACCCATTTTGTTGGATAGGTCCTAAAGATTCGATTGATATAAGATGGTGAAGAGCAATACCCAAATGCCAAGTAAGCAGGTGTTTATACTCACAGCGATAGCTATGATTGCCTTTGCAGGTAATTCATTATTGAGTCGAGCCGCTTTCTTAGAAACGACGATAGATCCAGCCAGTTTTACTTCGCTTCGGTTGTTATCTGGTTTTGTTATGTTGTGGTTGATTTCATTTGTTAATCATCAACCATACAAAGGTGAGGGTAGTTGGATATCTGCTTTTGTTTTGTTTCTGTATGCCGCAGGTTTCTCTTTTGCTTATGTCAGCCTGTCTACTGGGATGGGTGCATTGTTGTTGTTTGGCGCAGTGCAAGCAACAATGATTGGGCACGGTATATATAAAGGTGAACGATTAAGTAAGCAACAAGGGGCTGGATTAACTTTGGCGCTAGCTGGGCTTATTGGATTGTTGCTTCCTGGGTTATCTTCACCACCATTATTCGGTGCTATCTTAATGATGGGAGCAGGTGTGGCTTGGGGGATCTATTCACTACGTGGAAGAGGGCTTGGAAACCCAACGCTTGTTACAACGGGAAATTTTTTAAGATCAATACCTATAGCGCTACTGTTAAGCGTTCTTTCATTTAAAAATGCTGATATAGACTTGAGTGGGTTTTGGTACGCCATTGCTTCTGGTGCGTTAACATCAGGTGTCGGTTACGCGTTGTGGTATTCGGTTTTGCCTTTTTTAAAAGCAACAAACGCCGCCACGATTCAGCTAAGTGTGCCCGTTTTAGCCGCTATAGCAGGTATTCTTTTTCTGGGTGAAGCGTTATCCTTTCGTTTTATGTTTGCATCTATTGCGATTCTTGGTGGAATCGCGTTAGTGCTGGTAAAAACATCAAGCAGCACCCGAAAAAATGAAGACAGTAATTGAAAACGGTGAATGTTTTAAAGAGTCGTGTATTTCTGTTCTATCTGAATGTATCGACGTGCACTGGGAGTTCTTCACCGAGCCATACAGCGTTATCAGTATGATCTTGTAAATCATTACCTGTATTAGGATGAATAAGTACAGATAGCCCCTTACGGTGTTGATCTAACCAGTTAACAAACCCCTGTTGATTATCATTGAAATGTACTTCAAACATTGGCTTATCATGAGGGCCTACTTTACGCATGACGAGTGGGTATATTCTCAATATATCATCACGGTTAGCTGTGATTTCATGGTGAAGGCGTGTGGCTAGTGACTCTTGTGATAAGTCAAAGTAAACATGGGCGTGATACATGATGCTTTCCTTTTGATCATTTCATTGGGTATATATGTATTTTAACTCTCTGCGGCTCTACATCCAGTAGGCTGAGTTGGCGTTCTCCATCAGTTTTGTTGATGTTGATATATCACAAAGAAAAGAGACTTTATGAAATAAATACGTTTCAAATGAGAATTAATTTCATTACTATGCAATGGAAGCTAACTCAAAGATGGCCCCCCATGGAAACTGATTCACTCTCTCGCTTAAAAAAAGCATTCATTACTGGAGTATGGGCAACGCTTGCCAGTATTTTAGTAGGTTTTTCGTTTAAGATTTGGTTAGCCCAATGGGTGCCTAAAGCGGATTTAGCCCTGTATCACAGTGTTGTTGATATCATTTCACTCTCTTTAATATTGATGACAGGATTCCGCTCATCGATGGTAGTGAGTTACTCACAAACGAATAATGATCGAGACATCATCAATATCTTCCGATATAGCTTAATTGCAATGGTATTGATTACATGGGGAGTCGTTATTCCCTATATTAAGCATGAATTAAATATCAATGTGAGCTACATACAGCTGGTGGGCATCATTTTTGGTATGGGGTTAAAAGTCTATTTTACTAATTTAATTGCGATGTATCGCTTGTACAGTATTTCTAATAAGGTGACGTGGATTGAGCCCATTGGCAATGTGGTAATGTTTGTTACTTGCTATTACGGTTTAGGCTTTGATGCTCTTACCTCCCTCTTTTATGGGTTAACGTTGTCATCTTTAGGTACGGCTGCGTACATGTTTATACGACGTCGAAAAGAAATATCTACACGCCCTTTAGCTGCAGTGCAGCTTGACCCTATGTTAATCAGCTATGTGAAAAAAAGTGTTACAGCATCACTTGAAGCTGGTGCAAGTATTCTTATGATCTACATCACTGTGTTATTAACGATCAGTCACTTTAGTATTGATGAGTTAGGGGATTTCCAAGTGGTTGTCCGACCAATATTTACCTACCTTACGATGCTATTTGTTTTTCCTATTTACCGCTTTGTTTTACCTGAGTTAGCTGTATGTGTTCGTGAAGGCAAACATGATCAAATACGAAAAATTAAAAAATGGATCTATAAATTGAGCTTTATCGTTGGGTCTACTTTCTTTTTAAGCATGTTATTTTTCGGAAAAGACATTGTATTGTTCGTTTTCCCTGACGAATATAAAGGCGCGGTTCCTGTATTATTCCATTTCTCAATATTTTTCGTGTTTTTAATGCTCAATGCTTATCAGCTGGCCTATATTAAAGCGCATGGTTGCTTTACCGAAAGTTTAACTATTCGTTTGAGCGGTATTGTAACCCTTGTTGTTTCTTATTACTTGTTTGCGCAATTTACAGCTAACGTTGTAGCGATAATTATTGCACTGTGTACAGGGTATGTTGTGATGTTTATCCTTTCGAGTTTTATTGAACATAAGATTTTAGCAAGATATAAAAAAGAAACCTATATAGCAGGTTAAGTACAAAATCAGCAATATGATTAAGCAAAGTCTGTAGAAAAAGTGATTTTTTTACGCGCATTATGGATTCACGGTATATACTAGTATTTATAAAATATGAAGTGAGTATGACGATTGTTTGAATGTTGTGTATCGTCGATTTATTAGTATAGAAAGGTGATGAAGTATGACAGATAGAATATATTCTGCACCAAAAGTGAAAAAGTTAGTGAAAGATATATCAGAAAAAACAAAACAGAAACATTTAAAACGCCAAGGTGAAGCACCCGAATCAGAGTAGAGTCGGGTTTATGTTTGACTAGGATTTATTAATCTTTGTATAAATCAGACGGTTTTTAATCGTTGCTAGTGTTTTAACGTCGAATTGAATACCTGTGAGCTGTGGATTTAACTCGTAGAAAAGGACTTCGTCACGGGCTTTATTATAGCCATGTAAGAAGTAACCGTAACCGCTGGGGAATTTTAGATTCCATAATTGACTTTCAGCGACACGACTTTTTGCAATGAACTCGCCAATGTAGCTGGCATTAGCCGCAGTTATTTCAAATTTTAGTGAAAGATCCTCATCTGTTTTTTGGGTAAACGTTTGATTACCATTTGAACCTTTAATTGTGACTTGAAATATTTCATACTCGCCAACTGGCAATGGTAAGGTAAAAAGCTGTCCTATTTCTTTTTCATTTTTAAAATCAAAGTGTTGATTTTCATTCGTTAACGTTATTACTTCATTTTCGATATCATCGTCACTCATTAGAATCGAGCTTCTAGTGCTGACTTCTCGAATATGTAACGTTGTAACTAAGGTTTCACCAGTTGATGGCCAAACGGTTGTTGCACCAAGAGTGCCAACAAGAAATCCTATAGATTGATTCTGTGTATCGGTATATTTATCAGGTATAGAGACCTTCAAACCAGAACTACAACCAAGAAGCATTAGACTACAAAAATAAATAAACAAATATCTCATGATACATTCCTTGTCATGCGAATTTTCCTATTCTAACCGTAAATTTATTCGCTTTAGGTTGAAATTAATTATATATGCGAATGTTGTGCAAGTTTACTGAATTAGTAAAAAGTATTCTATAGGTTATTTTTGAATGCATGCTACAGGTATGTGTTTTTATGTAGTCGTTGTATTTATCACCATTTTATCATTAGATTATTGTCAGTTATTGGCTATTTTAAATAAAAAAATGTTCAGGTGATTATGGCAGAGTAAAAGCGCGAGCAAAAGGTAACCATTGTTCGCGACTTTTACTAAACAAATTAGGTGTAAGAGAGCGCTATTTTTGTGTGACGAAAAACTGACTATCTTGATCCGCAAGCGCTAACAGGTGATTTTCCATCATCTGCATTAAATTAGCTTTATTCGGCAGAGGAAGGGCCATGACATCAGAAACGAGAGTACACAGACCTTGCTCTGTTTCTTGGCGGTAAATCATTCCACATGCTGCTGGTTTACCTTTATGGAAACCCACATAAAGATGTGCAGGTGAATCATCTTCAAACATAATTTGTGTTAGATATTCAAAAACTGCTTCTTTCTCATTCTCATCTTCCCACTGACTGGCAAGAACCATTGAAAATCGTATAGTAAGAGGGTGGCAGTCAACACGATAATAGGTCAGCTCTGAGTCTGAATTGCTTGGAATCGTTGATAAAAATTGGGTTGATAGTTGTTTTAATCGGCTTTGATAAAGATTTAACCCTTTTTCACTTAAAGGTGTTGGGAATTCAGCATCAGTAATGTGACTTGCCATCCAGCTATTCTTTAACTCGGTGATTTGTTCAATCATAAACTGCTTATCATAGATTCTTAAACTTAGATCATCATACCTTACCGCAAATAAATTCAATAAGGTATGAGATATTTAGAGAAAGGGTAATTTCTTAATGGTTAAAGATGACATCTTGATTATTAACCCGGTGGCGATCACCATAGACTCCTTCTTCAAGGCGTTTTCCGCAGCTTATTATCATTGTTATTTCTGCTGTTTTTGGTAGGCCTAATAGTTCTTTAGCACGTATAGAGTCAAACCCTTCCATTGGGCACGTGTCATAGCCTTCAGCACGCATTGCCGTCATAAAGGTCATAGCGGCTAATGAACTACTTTTATGAAGGCATACACGCACATCGGCTTTACTGACTTCCCGCACCATTGGCTTATTGCGGCCAAGAAAGTAACTGATGGCTTTACGGACTAATCCAAACAGCCCAAAGCGATCATTGTTATAAATAAATGGGATCAGCTTTTCATAATATTTAAGGGCGCGTTTCGATGTTTCATCTTCTCTGCCGTCGAATGCCTCGCGTATCTGATTGGCATTCATAGCGGCTCTTTCTTTCCATTTGTACGGGGTAACAACAAAGGCGACTAATTCATTTGCTGTTTTTGCTGCATTTTGCCCCATGCAATATGATGCGAGAGTCATACGCTTGTCATCACTGATAACGCGATGAAATTCCCAAAGTTGCATGTTAGAGCTATTGGGTGAAAGTGTTGTGAGGGTTAAGGCACGAGCAACGGCATCATGATCAAAATTAGCTGTTTGATCATATTTTCGGACAGAACGACGGCTATGCATTAGCGATGAAAAAACATCAGCTTGTTGGTTTTGAATCTTTTTATTTTGATTAAACGAATTGTTCATTTTAATCGCGTCAGGACTTAATGTGTTTTCGGTATTTATCGTTGCATCAGCATGGGTACAGTCAGTCATATTTGTTCTGTCGTTTTAAAGTATAAGAAGGGCTTTCTACCGAGTATGGCGTTAGAAATCAAGTAAATCATTGATGGCATAATGTTCGTATTGATAACGAAAGCGTAGCGTGACTATTTAACAAATTAATGACCATTTACTTACCCAGATTGGTATGAAAATAGAGTTTTAGCTTTAACTTCATGTCTATAAATCGTCATCGAAAGGGTTTAACATGTAACGTTAAGGTATTAGTTGCATAATATGTTTGATGGCGTGCTGCAGAACGCTATTTTGATATTTCATGCAGAATATGCTGTGTTAGTTCTATTTTTATGCAATGTAACTACGTATTTTAGTTGTTAGAAATATTATTGATATAGCCATTTATTTTATTAGGGAATTCTTACATGGATGCAGAATTGAAAGATCAATCATTTACAAATTTATCATCAAATAATCCATTTTTGGGTAGCTACCATAATACACTTTCTGTGCTGAAAGAGTTTGAGGCTGCTATGGCTGAAAAAAGTATGACACCTAAAAGCGGATTAATATTTCCGTTTGATGCGATGAACCATGCTCACAATACAATGTTTGATACATGGCGTGTTGTGATGGGGTTAGGTACTCAGGCTGAAGCTAAATTAGTGAAACAGTATGAAGCTGAAAAGCAGCAAGTCAGTAGTGAAGAAGCGATTTATCAAGAATCAATTAAGATCTTAAAAAAGAAAATTATAGAAAATAGACGTCAATTTGAAGCACATGATGCAGAGTTGGATAAAGCGGTAAAAGCAAAGCAAGCTGCGCAACGTAATGCTCGAAAGCACAAAGCAGAATTTGAAGTAAAGGATAAAGAAGTGCTGCAGTTAAATAGTGAATTAAATGACTCGTTAATGCATGGTAAAGAACTTGAAGAAGCTAACAATGAACTACAAATACAGGTTAATGCACTAACTGAATCACTTAATCATGTTCAGAGTTTAGAACAACAGCAAAGTGAAGAGATTATTCGACTCCAAGCTGTTTGTGATGAACTGACAAAAGACAACGTATAATTTGATGGTACTACCGTTGTTTAAGCTTATTGATTGACCATCACTGCAACGTATCTAAAGCATCTTTTACTCACGTTAACTGAGTTAAAGGCGCTTTACTTCTAGCATAAGTGAAAGCATGGAATAGAAAAAGCCAACCACAAGGGCTGGCTGAAAGACGAGAGTTAACAATAATCACTCAGGAGCAACATCTTTTGGGGGGAAGCGTTACTGTGTATTGTTATTCACTAGAAGTGTGACCGGTATTCTTTAGCGTCTATTTTATCAATATTCCATTGGCATACTGAACTAAGTATCGCCAAACGGTGTTCTTGTTTCGGTAAATATTTGCGATCGAACTTTTTACTGTTCATGAAAAACTTCCAGAAAAAACTTTTCATAATTAATGTCCTAATGTTTTTTATTCGAGTCTATTTTTACGTTAAAATAGGAAAGTTAAAACAGAAGAAAACCATAAAGAAGGTTCCCCTTTTATGACAGGTCAACGCCTCAAGTTACAATTTCAACGTTTGTACAATCACTTCTCTGGTGAGGATAGTGAAACGAATTTACAGGTAATCGCTGAGGTTCTATTTTGTACTCGACGTAATGTTCGTATGGTTATGAATAAAATGGTTGAGAAAGGTTGGATTGATTGGGAACCAGCAGTAGGGCGAGGGAAGAAGTCACGATTAAAGTTTCATAGTAGTGACAGCGAGTTACAGGTTTTACATGCAAGAAAACTTGTCGCAGAAGGCAAGTTAGAACCTGCTTTGGCTGCACTTGATCACAATGCAGATAAACTCGTACTTTTGATTCAAGAGCAATTGGGTGTAACAACTCAAAAGGGTAAGCAGATTGTCCGGCTTCCTTACTACCGCCCCTTTAATAATATTAACCCGCTTTTGCCATTACGACGGTCTGAACAGCACCTTGTTCGTCAGATTTTTAATGGGTTAACTCGAATTAATGAGGAAAAAGAGGAAGTAGAAGGGGATTTAGCGCATCATTGGGAGGCTTTAACACCTAGGCATTGGCGTTTTTATATTCGCCCAGCAGTACGGTTTCATGATGGCAAACTTTTGGAAAGCAAAGATATTATATCAACGCTTGAGCAAGTTAAGACTCATCGGCTTTTCAAGCATATAAAAGGGATCGATTCACCCTTCCTTAATGTGATTGATATTCACCTTAGTAAAGATGATTTTCGCTTAGCAGATTTACTCTCGAATATACTTGCAATGATTCAGCCTGCCGACGCGTTACAACGCCCTGATTATAAACTTTACCCTGTTGGTACTGGCCCTTATAAAGTGGCGATGAATGATAAACAACGGCTTAAATTAGAAGCGTTTGATCAGTATTTTGGGCTTCGTGCGTTAATCGATATGGTTGATATCTGGATTTTATCTGATTTTACCGCTTGCTATCTAAAACCGACAACGGACGTGAATACTTTTGAGTTTACCAATGTATCTTCACGCTTAAAGCTAGATGAAGGGTGTAACTATTTACTGTTTAACCGTAACTGCGGGTTGGCAAATAACCGTGAATGGGCTGAATATTTTCAATCTCGTTTAGCGCCTATTAATATTTTACGGCTACTTGAGCTGGAAAAAATTGGTGATTTTCGTTTAAACAACGCTTATGGCCTATTACCAGGGTGGATGCACGTATTATCTGCACCAGTTGTTGAATCGGCACCAGCAAAACGTACAGTAACGCTGGCTTATCCTCAAGAGCATCCGGTTTATCCCCATGTGGCAGAAACAATAAGAAAGCTATTAGCTGAAGATGGGGTAAAGCTGAAAGTTATCGAGCAAACATCAACGGATATATTATTGGGTAAGCATACCGATAAGATTGATATGTGGCTAGGTGGTATGAGCCTCAGCAATTACCGTAATGATGCAATACTGCCTTGGGTTTATAGCTTCGACCATATATCGCGTGTAATGCCCAAAGAGGAATTTGATACGATTGAGCGAGATGTAATGGCATGGAGAGCGGATAAAGAAGGTGAATTTCCTGGTCAGCAAATAGGAACTCAACTCGTCCACAGTGGACAAATACTCCCTTTGTTTCATAATTGGCTTGGTGTAGATACTTCAGGACTCATCCAAGGAATGACATCGAATTCGATGGGGTGGTTTGATTTTAAATCAGTATGGATGCGACCAGAACTTGATGAATAAGTCATCTGCTTTAATAGGACTGTTTCTAGGCTGCTAATGTGTTACCGCGACTTAATGAAGTATCTGGTGAGGCCTTTTGTAAAAGGCCGTTTGAAATACTAAGTGACAGGTTTTCGTGTAAATAATTGATATATGCTAAGTGTGCTTGTGGTTCAAGTGCACTTGGTCGTACCGATATGACTTCTTTTGTTGCCTTTTCAAACGTGATGCCTCGTTCTAATTGTAAGCGTATCGCAACCAAACCTGTACGAGATGAGCCGCGTTGGCAATGAATAATCACCGATTTGTTGTTATCTAGCAGTTGATGAATAGAAGGCATAACTGCTTGCCAGCGCTCTTCAAAATTATGCTGTACTGATTCTTGCTGTACGTCATTGTCTGGTAAGGGTAAATGAAACCAAACCATACCTACCTTTTTTGCATGAGACTCAATTGCGCCTGTATCCAGTTTTTCCATTTCTTCTTTAGACAATAACGAAAGAATGGCGGAAGCGCCCCAGCGTCTGAACTCTACCAATGATTCAATAACACTGGCGTCTTTAGTGCCATGGCAAGGCGTTAAACCAATTTTTGCTTGTGAACGACCTGCTGTAATTGACCATATTGGGTGTAATCGTGACATTATATTTCCTTTGTATTCTTTTGTAGTAAACAAAGAGCTATTCGTTGCTCTTTTCTTGTGGGCAATAGTTGCATTGAAATAAGACGTTTTTATTACACAGATGTTGTTTGGTGGTATTTCTTACAAAAATGACATTTCATTAAATTGCCTTTTTTCATTCATGGAACCGTCACTTTTTATGCTTATAACAATAGTGAACATGACCTTCAGTTGGTGTGTATCTCGCAAACTCAGTTGTTAAGTCTGTTGCACTTGTTGTTTTACTCCAGCAATAAGCCATATTCAGTATTAGTGAGGAAATATTATGTTTGATGATGAACTTAATTTGAATGATGTTGAAGATAATCTATGGGAAGCACTAGACTCTGATTTTCAGGGTTCAGATTTTGATGATTGGGCTGATTATGATGAAACAGATATAAAATTTGATGATTGAGTAATAATAGCAAAATCAAATAATGTGATATTTCTATGCCACCCAGTTAATTGATAAAACTGGGTGGCATTCGTCATTTTAAGTGAGTCGTTAGACGTAATGTGCGTTTGGCTATTTTTCTGGTTCCCAGTCTTGAGTTGAAAACCATTGGCTAATTGGTCGCCAGATTGTGTCAACGGCTGCGCCATACCAAGGGGCTTCTACAACATCTTCTAACGCAAGAATAGGTTGAACGATGAGTATTTCTTCATCTAAGTACCATTCGATTTTACCGACTTGTTCGCCTTTAGAGATCGGGGCTTCAAGGTTACTATTATAAAATACTTTATGTTCAAGGTTCTTACGTTGTCGGCGAGGAACTGTGATTACGCCACCATCACCTAATTCAACCGACACTTTTGACGGCGATCCGTACCATACTTTTATTGGCTCTAACTCTTTACCATCAAATGTAGGAGTAAGGTCTTGATAGAAGCGAAATCCCCAAGTGAGTAATTTTTTACTTTCTGAACGTCTTGTGCCTGTACTTTTAGTACCCATTACTACGGCAATGAATCGTTGGCCGCTTTGTTCCGCTGATGACACTAAACTGTAGCCAGCTTTCGAGGTATGGCCTGTTTTCACGCCGTCTACATTTAGTGTGGTATCCCATAGAAGTCCGTTTCTATTTCCTTGTTTTATATCCTGAAAGGTGAATGACTTTTCCTTAAATAGTCCGTACATCTCTGGTAAATCTTTGATTAGTGCTCTGGTTAAAATCGCCATGTCATAGGCGGTTGTGAATTGTTCGTCAGCATCTAAACCATGTGGGTTAGTGAAATAGGTGTTTTGCATGCCAATGACTTCAGCCTGACGATTCATCATTTCAATAAAAGCCGCTTGGTGACCCGCAACATGTTCGGCTAATGCGACGGTAGCATCATTACCCGACGAGATAATCACGCCCTTATTGAGTTGGTCGACAGTCACATTATCGCCAATGTTTAAAAACATCTTAGATGAACCAGGAAATTTTTTACCCCAAGCATTCTCACTGATGATCACAAGATCATCATTATTGATATGCCCTGCGTTTATTTCTTTACCCACCACGTACGACGTCATTATTTTGGTTAAGCTGGCAGGGGCTAATGGTTCGTTCTCATTAAAACTTGCGATAACTTGGCCAGATTCATAGCTCATTAATAGCCAAGCTTTTGCATTAATAACGGGAGGTGAAGGTAAAACATCAGCGCTTGCCGAGAACGGTAGGCTGGCCATCGTGAAAAGAGTAAATAGAGAGAGATGTTTTAAAAGAGTCGTTTTTATCATTGCTCTATTTTCCTTAAGTAGCAATTCATTAGTGCTACTTCTAGCTTAGTAAAATCTTGCGAACTGTAAGATAAATTTACGAAATTGGTTTAATCATTACGATAGACAAGATTTAAATTGTTTTGACCCTCCATAAAAGTAACGTGTAGGTTGATGAGCTGAATACTTTCTTGCTGCCATTTATTTTCTTGCTGAACTTGGCAAAATTCCATCATTACTACGATCATACGGTCTATTTTTTTAAGGCTCCAACGTTTGATATCATCACTGTGTGAAGGGTGACATATCATTCCTTGTAATTTGGCATACGCAAATTGTAGATAGGAAAATGCTTTCTCTGGATCGCCTTGATCTTGGTAATAGAGACTTAAACGTTGGCAAGCGTCAAACCAGTATGCAAGAGCCTCACTATTCATATCTGAATCAACATTTTCAAAAAGAGTGCTAGGTACTAGGTTTACATGATCGATAAGTATTTTAATATTTTGACTTTGATTGGGTTGAAACCAAATTTTAACTCCATCTAACCAATAGCTTATTTCTGTCATAAGCCTGTCCTTCCTCTGCGTCATTTAACTATTTCATCTAATAAATAGTTTGGCTCAAATTTTGGTAAATAGTTAAGTCATAAGGGTAGATTTATCATAGTGGTATGCAAAAAGCATACAAAATTGTCGTTTTTGATGTAATTGGGTGTGTAAGTGTTTTGTAGCTTGCAGGTTTACCTCACGTTAATGAAATATATATTTATGTAGAATTTAACTAGTTAGTATTTCTCAGGGAGTTGAGAGCAGATATGAAAATCCGAGCTTTTATATTTATCATTTTGGGGATAGCTTTTGCATCTCCGGCATTTGCGGTTGATTCTTCAATTGATTTAACACAATCAACAATTGGTTATGCTTCACTGGTTATTTTTGGTTTAGCTTATTGCTTGGTTATGGGGGAAGAGTATTTACAATTACGTAAATCAAAGCCTGTTTTACTTGCTGCTGGCTTAATTTGGATGTTGATTGGTTATGTATTTCAGCAACAAGGGCAAATTGATGTCGCAAAAGCAGCGTTAGAGCATAACTTACTTGAATACTCAGAATTACTGTTGTTCCTTTTAGTGGCAATGACGTATATCAGCGCAATGGAGGAACGTCGTTTATTCGATGCTTTACAGGCTTGGATGGTGAGTAAAGGGTTTAATCTTCGCACTTTATTTTGGCTTACCGGTATTCTCTCTTTCTTTATTTCACCGATAGCAGATAACTTAACGACTGCGCTGTTAATGTGCGCCGTAGTGATGAAAGTCGGTGGAACCAATACTAAATTTATTAACCTCGCGTGTATTAATATTGTTGTAGCCGCTAATGCTGGTGGTGCGTTTAGCCCATTTGGTGATATTACAACTTTAATGGTTTGGCAAGCAGGGTTGGTGTCTTTCAATGAATTTTTAGCGTTGTTTATTCCTTCTGTTGTGAACTACGTTGTTCCTGCATTTATTATGTCTTTCTTCGTACCTAAAATTCAACCTGATGCCTTAAGCGAACATGTCGAATTGAAACGTGGTGCGCGTCGTATTGTATTTTTATTCTTATTAACTATTGCAACGGCTGTGGCCTTCCATGGTGTACTACATTTCCCGCCAGTAATAGGCATGATGATGGGATTGGCGTATTTACAGTTCTTTGGTTTTTTCTTGCGCAAGACGTTACCAAGTTCGCTGGCAAAGAAAAAAGCGCATGCGTTAGAAGTGCATGATGACGCTGCACTTAAACGATTAGGGTCGGTGGTTCCTTTTGATGTATTTAAGCGTGTTTCTCATGCCGAGTGGGATACATTACTGTTTTTCTATGGCGTTGTAATGTGTGTTGGTGGCTTAAGCTTATTAGGGTATTTGGGATCAGTATCTGAGGTTATGTATTCAGAATGGAATCCAATTTGGGCGAATATTGTTGTCGGTATTCTGTCTGCCATTGTTGATAACATTCCCGTTATGTTTGCGGTGTTAACCATGATGCCTGATATGTCGATAGGTAATTGGTTGCTTGTAACATTAACCGCTGGAGTGGGGGGAAGTTTACTGTCGATTGGTTCGGCGGCTGGCGTGGCCTTAATGGGTGCAGCTCATGGCAAATACACTTTTTTTGGGCATTTAAAATGGATGCCTGTTATCGCAATAGGGTATGTGCTCAGTATTGTTGCGCACCTTATGATTAATGGTGCGTTATTTACGTAATACCTCGTTTGTATTCGAGTGTTTAACATCGAAAAGCTGGGTCATTTGATCCAGCTTTTTTTAATTGTTACCACTGGTAAATTTGGGTTGTCTATCACTATTTCGCATTAAGGCTATAATTGATTAGGGATTTTTGTTGTCTTGTATGTCATGTTCTAGTACTAAGATAATAAAGGTATTAATTTCTATTAGATGATCGGTATCAGCTGGTTAATTTCAAATTTGAATGTTGCCGCAAGTTTTTTATGCTGAAGGAATTGCATATGAAAAAATTGGAATTGTTATGTGTTGGTACGATTCTACTCAGCCCGTTACAGTCAGTTGCCGCAATGGATCTTGCGACAATATTCCGTATGCCAACGTTTAAGCTTGGTATAGCAAGTGGGACGGGAAGTGTTGAAATCTCAGATGGAAATACGCTAGAAGACGTTAAATTTAAATCTTCATCTTCAATATCACCATTAATCACTTTGATTCAATCTCCTTATTATTTTAATGATGAAACGCGTTGGGGATACCACACTGAAATAAATGCTCGTTATTTCAAGTTAGATTATGATGATAAAAGCAGTGACTTTGTTGATGGTGAACTTGAAGGTTATTCCGCATCTTTAACACCCGTATTATTTTATCAATGGGGTCATAAAAAACTGTGTGGCTCATGTCGAAGCTGGCGAGTAGAGATTGGGGCAGGTGTTAACTATTTATATTCAGATGGCGATGTAAAGAATATAAATGGAGATAAAACAGATTTTTCAAGTTCTGGCTTTGGTTTTAATTCACATGTGGGTACGGTGGTGAATTATCATCAATGGGAGCTGGGATTAAGGCTTGTAGTTCCAACGCGAATTGATGATGAAGTAAAAGCAAGGCACGCTTTATCTAATGTGAGCATTGCATACCGATTTTAGAACGTAATGCTCACTTCTTAGGTTATTATTGCATTATAAAGCGCGTTTTAACGCCGTTATAAACGTATCAATGTCTGATCGGCTTATATCTAAATGAGTGACTAAACGCATAGGGTTACCTGCGCTAAATAAAATACCTTGCTCTTTTAAGTTATCAACTAACTGCTGTTGATCGATAGTTGAGTCAACCTTGGCAAAAAGCATATTCGTTTGAACATGTTCAAGATTAACTGAAAAGCCATCAACTTTTGCTAATTCTTGTGCAAGATAACGAGCGTTGGCATGATCGTCTGCCAGACTAGTTACATTTTCAGTAAGGGCTATTTTTCCTGCTGCCGCTAAAATACCAGCTTGGCGCATACCGCCACCTAATACTTTTCTCCAACGACGTGCTTTGGCTATTAGCTCATGGTTGCCTAGTAGCAATGACCCAATAGGAGCACCTAACCCTTTTGATAAACAGATTGTCATTGAATCGAAGTGTTGCGAGATCTCTTTGATGTCTACATCTAATGCCACCGATGCGTTATATACGCGAGCGCCATCTAAATGCAATTTTAAGCCGTGCTGATTGACAAATTCACGCGCTTCTTTCAAATATGATAACGGCAGTACTTTACCATTAATGGTATTTTCAAGGCTGAGTAGGGTGGTGCGCGCAAAGTGAGGATCTATTGGTTTAATTGCAGCTCTTAGTTTATCAATAGAAATTGAACCGTCTTTTTCATTTTCGATAGGTTGTGGTTGAATAGAACCTAATACCGCTGCACCACCACCTTCAAACTTATAATTGTGTGCTTGCTGACCGCAAAGGTACTCATCACCACGTTCACAATGTGCCATTAAACCTAACAAGTTTGCTTGCGTACCTGAGCTACAAAAAATAGCTGCTTCAAAGCCGTGGCGTTCTGCTGTCCACTGTTCCAAATCATTCACTGTAGGGTCATCACCATATACATCATCGCCTACAGGGGCTTTCATCATTGTTTCCAGCATTGAAGCTGATGGGCGTGTTACTGTGTCTGAGCGAAAATCAATCATAGTTACTTACTTCCTTTTATATTCTTCTGACTATATCACTCAAACATAGAATTTTGCTACTGCATAAAAGTCTTAGATTCTTTGTCTTACAATGTAATTGCAGTCCATTTTTGTGAGGAATATATGTGTATTTATTGTGAATATTTATTGAGCATGCCTGATTTTCACTACACTTAAGGTGCCTTGATAGGTTAGGCATAACTCAACTTGGAGAGAGGAATATGTTAGCTGAATCTCGAGAATTCATTTTACTTGATAGCAGAGCCCGCCACGCCAATATACGCGTCATTCCCACAGGTGTACTAGAAGTCAGTATTGAAGAGGGAAATGATAAGATGCAGGCAGAATTTGCTCAACTATTGTTTAGCTCTTCGGGTAAAAAAACAGGGCTTGTTTGTCGAAATAGTGTGAGCAGTAATGATGTTAACTGGCATTTAGAATTATCAAACGCTGATGCAAGAGAGCTATCACTGTTGATCGAGCAAGCTGAAGAAGAGTTTGAAATTTTAATGCGGGATCTATAAGTATTAAGACATTCTACATTGGTTTTATCATTGTGATTTGGATGTAATTCTATGGCTATTTGCTATCGTGCCCTACGTATTATGTAGGGTTTTTTCATTTTATATACATATTGCTTAACATAATGATTTGTCAGATTTAATGTTTATTCACTTCAGTGATGTGGCTGTAAAGCAAACGTTTGTCTGTTTAGAAGTGTTTGTTTCTTGATGTAAACAGACTGTTTCCTAAAATCTTACTTGTTTGGCCTTGTCACTCTGTTTGTTAGCCAATAGAATTCATTTAATTAAAAAATTGTGTAACATTTGTTGTAGATAAAGTGTACACATATACCTATAAAGTCAGCCAAAGAAAGAAAATACTATGAAATTGGAAGCGGTAGATTATACGGCAGATAATGCCGAAGAACTTTTTGTTGAGTCTCTACGAAATACTGGATTTGGTGTGTTGAAAAACCACCCGATTCAACAGAAACTTGTTAGTGCTATTTATGAAAATTGGTATAACTTTTTCGCTAGTGAAAACAAAGATGATTTTCGTTTCAATGTAGAAACTCAAGATGGTTTTTTCCCTTCCGAAATTTCTGAAACGGCAAAAGGTCATACCCAAAAAGATATAAAGGAATACTTCCACTATTATCCTTGGGGGCAGTGCCCAGAAGCGTTAAAAGAAGAGCTGCAAAACTACTATGATGAAGCTAATAAACTCGCAGGCGAGCTATTGTCTTGGGTAGAAAAGCACTCTCCAGAAGATGTCGCTAAAAAATACTCTCAGCCTCTTTCAAGTATGGTTGAAGGTAGTTCTCAAACGTTATTGCGTGTACTTCATTATCCACCGTTAAAAGGGGATGAAGAGTTGGGTGCAATTCGTGCCGGCGCGCATGAAGATATCAACTTATTGACTATTTTACCTGCTGCAAATGAGCCAGGCCTTCAAGTTAAATCTAAAGAAGGTGATTGGTTGGATGTACCGTGTGATTTTGGTAATTTGATCATCAACATTGGTGACATGCTGCAAGAGGCATCTGGTGGTTACTTCCCATCGACAACACACCGCGTAGTGAACCCTGACGGTGCAGATAAAACCAAATCACGTATTTCTTTGCCTTTGTTCCTTCACCCTAAACCAGAAGTCATTCTATCTGAGCGCTATACAGCGAATGAATACTTGATGGAGCGTTTACGTGAGCTAGGTGTTATCTAAGTTCTTGTGCGTTATATAATAAAAAAGAGCCAGCAGGCTCTTTTTTATTTATCGTCATTACTCTATGACCATTTGTTGTCAGAGTGAGTAAGAGGGTTACTGAACCACTTCACCGCTTTCTACAACTGTTTTACGTACCTTGTCGGCAAATTCTAATGCTTCTTTACGAATAGCAGTTTCATCTACGGTCAACATATTACGATCTTCCATTAACACTTTACCGTCAACGATAGTGTGTTTTACGTTAGTCGCATACGCAGAGTAAACTAAAGCAGAATATGGATTGTAAACAGGGACCATATTAGGTGCTTTAGTATCAATGACGATAATATCTGCAAGCTTACCATTTTCAAGAGATCCAATGGTGTCTTCCATATGCAGTGCACGGGCTGCACCAATTGTCGCCATTTCAATAACGTTAAGTGGTGGCATTGCGGCACGATCATGATTAACCAATTTATGCACTTTTGCTACTTGGTTAAATTCATCAATCGTGCTTAATGTGTTACCAGACATAGGGCCATCAGTACCTAAACCAACACGAATACCTTGCTCTTGCATTTTAATAACGGGTGCAACGCCTTTAGCTGATTTGATATTTGCACTCATATTATGTGCAACACCTACATCATGCTTTTTGAGTAAAGCGATGTCATTGTCGTCGACATTGATGACATGCGCACCAATAAGGTTAGGCGTTAAAGCGCCAATGTCAGCCATGTAAGCAACAGGTGATTTACCACCACTGCGCTTTGCAATAACTTCATTTTCACGATCAGATTCAGCTAAATGAATCATTACAGGTACATCATGTTCTAATGATAGTTTTGTGATTTTTTGAAGTATTTCAGTGGTATTTGTATAAGGTGCGTGAGGGGCAAAAGCCGGTGTAATACGAGGGTGGTCTTTATATTCCTCAATAAAGTTCAGTGCGTACTGAATGCCTTCTTCAGCATTCGCCGCATCAGCAACAGGGAACTTGATAACCGATTCACCTAAGATAGCGCGCATGCCAATTTTATCGACTGTTTTTGCTACTTCATCTTCAAAATAGTACATGTCAGCGTATGTGGTTACGCCACCTTTTACCATTTCAACGTTACCCAATTGTGCGCCAATACGGACCATATCACGCGACACTAGTTTCTTTTCTAATGGGAAAATATAACGGTGTAGACGATCTGGCACATCATCAGCTAGCGAACGAAATACTGTCATAGAAACGTGGGTGTGAGTATTAATTAGCCCTGGCATTACGATATCGCCATCAGCATCAATTGTTGTTTTTGCTTGATAGTCTTCTACATCTTTACCATTCGTTACCGCAACGATTTTATTACCTTTAACTGCAACAAGGCCTTGTTCAAAAACAGTTCTGTCTTCGTTCATGGTTAGAACCGTTGCATTTTTAATTAATAAATCTACTTTTTCTAGAGCCAATGCAGACGTGCTAGCAAGGGTTGTAGCAGCCAGTGATACAGCAATAAGCGTTTTTTTAAACATCGATAACTACTCAGAGTCGACAAAGATGACGCTGATAATACGCATTCAGTCGTCGTTGAAAATTAGTATTTTGTAGCTTACTAACGAAACGTGAGCAACATCATGTTTTTGTTGCGCCTAATTCAGTTTTACGCAAGATTTTACCGATATTACGAACAGCGAAACGATTGCTTCGGTATGTTGCTCGTAATATCGACACTTATTTTTACTGTTTCTTTAACGCGTAAATCATCCAGCTTGTCAGTATTGCGCTGCAAATAGGCAAGGCAACCCAAACACCATTTACACCAAAATATTTAGCTAGTACGAAGATAAAAACTGAAATGAAGATTAGTTTACCGCCGGTGAGTATCGATGCTTCTTTTGCTTTGTTTATTGATTGGAAGTACGTCGCACCAACAAGTAATAATCCTTCCATTGGTAATCCCCAGAAATAACGGTACATACCATTAATCGCTTCAGGTTTAAGCGTAGGGTTATCTCCAGCAAATAGGTATACCACCCAATCGGATAAGCCATAAATAACCAAGAGACCAATCGCTGCGATAAAGAGTGTTACGCCGAATGCGATATTGCGTGCTTGAATTACGCGATCATGAAGCCCAGCACCTGTGTTGTAACTAGTGATGGGCTGAATGCCGAGTGCAATGCCTTCAAAAATCAAATAGAAGAAAGCTTCTGTATAGCTAACGATGCCATAAGCAGCAACATGAATTGCGTCACCAACCCATAGAAATGCTTTATTGTGCAGAACCAGTACAACTGATAAGTATAAGTACATTAATAAACTTGAAGTACCCAATTGTAAAATCTGAATAACGGTATCAAGTTTTAAGCGAATACTATCCCAGCCAATACGTAGTGTGCTTTTATCGCTAAAAAAGTGTTGTAAGCAAAGTAGGCAAGTTGCCGCTTGAGAGAGCATAGTCGCAATAGCTGCACCCGTTAAGGCGTAAGGAAAAACTACGATAAGCAACCAATCTAAAACGATGTTTAATACGCCACCGAATATCATGATATAGGTGACACGCTTGGGTTGACCGTCATTTCGCAGAAGTGATGAAAACGCCATAGAGATAACGGCAAATGATCCCATCAAGAAATACCAGAAGAGGTAATCGGACGCCATTTCAAGAATCAGACCTTCGGCGCCGACCCAAAGTAGAATATCACGGCCATATAAAAGGCCGATAATACTGAGTAATGCCGAAGCCAGAATGCTTAGGACAAGTGCATTACCGACGATCTGTCGTGCTTGTGCTGTATCATTTTGTCCTAACTTTATAGATACAAGCGCTGACGCCCCCATACCAATCATTGCACCAACGGCATAAAGCGTTGAACCAATAGGGTAGCCAAGCATAATAGCCGCTAGCCCTTGTTCACCAATAAAATGCCCAACAAACATCCCATCGATGGCAACATAAATGCCCGTAACAAGCATTGCGGCGATGGTTGGCAAGGTATAACGCCAAAATAAACTAAAGATGGATGCATCACGAAGTGATAATGGTTGCGAGTTATTAGATGCTGTCATTAACGTAAAGTACTTCTATGTTGAGCCGAATTGAAATTGTTGAGTACGGTAGTGAATGTGACTAAAAATGTCGATTGTTTTTATTGAAAAAGACCGTTTAGTCGAGTAGTTATCACGTTTTAATTTTTGCAGCTACAATGTTAAAAGGGCAACAGAGCTTAGATATCGACTAACGTTCATGCTGTGTTTTGCTCCATTTTATAATGCGTTTAAAGAGGTACTTCATGCTTTGTAACGCTCTTCTTCTTTACAGCGCGTGAAAATAGCGGAACAATGGGCAAGAATTAATGTTTAAGTAACGTTTGAAAGAGATTATGGCTGAAAAAAAAGCAAACCCATTTAGTGATTTAATCTTTAACATTATCATTCCCTCTGTGGTTTTGATGAAGTTGAGTGGTGATGAATACCTTGGTTCTGTAGGTGCACTTGTTGTTGCATTAGCATTTCCGATTATATTTGGTGGTTATGAACTCATTAGATATAAGAAATTCAATTTCATTTCGTTACTTGGCTTCGTTAGCGTGTTACTAACAGGTGGTATCGGACTGCTAGAACTTGATACCAAGTGGCTAGCGATTAAAGAAGCATTTATCCCTGGCCTAATTGGTCTTGGTGTGTTCATTTCAACTTTTACTAAATATCCAGTGGTGAGTAAGTTACTGTTAAATGAGAAAGTACTTAATTTACCGACCATCAAAGAACGTCTTGCTGAAACTAATCAGCAAGCAAAGTTTGATCGTTGTTTAATGCAATCAAACTACTTGTTTGCTAGCACATTTGTTTTTTCATCAGTAATGAATTACATACTTGCCACCGTTATCGTCACTAGCCCTGCAGGTACTGCAGGCTTTAATGAAGAGCTAGGTCGTTTAACATTGATGAGTTATCCCGTAATTGCGATTCCATCAATGTTGATGATGATGGGGATCTTCTACTTTGTTTGGCGTCAGATCCGTCAAATGACGCAGCTTGAAACAGAACAAATATTCAACACAAAATAGTAGAAACTACACAGTAGCTCTATCGTTAAAACGAGATAACCGGAATCGAAAGGTTCCGGTTTTTTTGTGTGAGTAAATTGAAGCTTAAATAGAGGGTGAAAATAGCGCTACCTATTAGCAGTTGGGAGTAATAACGTGTTCAATAACAGCTGTTTATGATGAATGGTGAATGATTCAATATTTAACATTTTTGCCACAAAAGTAAGAATCATTAAGGGAAATCATACTTTTTAGTAGAAATCGTCGATACTTATTAAATCAGTTTGGTTTGGCATTGGATGCTCTTAACTATTTGTGGTGTGTTATGAAAGCATATTCTTTTTTATTCTCATTTTTTCTGGTTGCTTGCAGCTCTCAACCCCATGAAAATAATATTTTAAGCCAACAGAGTCAGTTTATAAAAGAGGAATGCAATAGCCATTCTGTCTCCAATCTTTCCGTTTCCTTTGATCAATTTATTAATGAAAGGCAACGTGAATTGGTGGTATTAAAACCAGAAATAACAACAGAAAACTATAACCAGCTCAATTTTGCTTTAAAGAATTTCTCTAATCATTGGGCTTTACTTCGAACAGAAAGAGATATGGCATGTGAGCAGTTAGCGACTTGTGTATACGACAAAACCAAAAACCATAAAACCCAAGATTATTCTGTCGACGTTTGTGAGAGCAATAATTTCAAATACAATGTTAGCCGAGCAAAACTGCTTACCTTCTACAATGACCTTGAGCGAATAGAACTACAGAGGTTGGAGGAGTAAAGACTTGATGCGATTGTACAAGGTCAGTATTGTCTAGGCATTATAAAATGAATAAGCACTTATACCCAGCGATGGCGAGTGTGATGGAAGTAGAAATGAAGTTAATTACTGTTGATTGCCCACATTGTAATAAAGCAAATGCGATCTCACCGCAATCACTGTCTAATACGGTCTCTTGTGAATACTGCCGAAAACCGTTACTTGATGGAAAACCCGTAGAGGCCAATACGCAAAATTTCGACAAATTGGTTTTAAGCCCAAAGCCTGTCGTTGTCGCATTTTGGGGGCCTAATTGTTCGCCGTGTAATACATTTAAACCAATCTTTGAAAAAGTAGCCTCTGAACGTCAGTCACAACTACGTTTCTTACGTGTTAATAGTGTACAAAATAAAGCGATTGCGACTAAGTATAGAGTTCGCGGTGTACCTACCGTTATGGTGTTTAAAAAGGGTAGGCAGCAAGCAGTATTGAATACGGGATTAAGAAAGAAAGAGTTCAGCCAATGGCTAGACGATGTATTACAGTCGTAATGGCTCGCAGTCGAAATAACCTACAGTCGTAATGTGCAATCGCGTTAGATAATTAAAGCCCACGATGCTAAAAAGATGATGTATCTAACGCTTAAATAGTATAAGTGCCACATACAGTTACATTTTACTAACAAGCAAAATTAGTGTTACTGTGGAGTAACACTATGAACAACAACTATTCTTTTTATCAATGAAGATAGTTAGCTGGAGGAATTTATGACGATTAGTCGTAAAATTAGTAAAGAGCGAATGGCATTAAAGTTATCTTTAGCTGGCACTGTTTTAGTGGCAAGCTTAGGTATTGGCTACGGACTTTATGTTGATTCAAACGCCATTTTACTCGATGGTATGTTTTCACTGTTAAGTATGGGGATGACAGGGTTAAGTCTTTATACTGCATATCTAGTAACAAAACCTGATGACAAACAATTTCAATTTGGTTATGCCCATATAGAGCCACTGATTAATGTAATTAATGGCTTACTTATCTTAATTACTTGTCTATTTGCATTTATAAGTGGTGTAAATACCATTATTGATGGTGGGCATGAAATCGTCTTAGAACATGCATTGATATATGCGGTGCTTTCTACAATATGCTGCTTTGGTATTTATTTTGTTGAAACATCTATCGCTAAAAGTGTCGATTCAGAACTCGTTAAAGTTGACTCTCAAGAATGGTTAGTTGATGGGATTTTGAGTGCAGCCATTTTGGTGGGTTTTATTTTAGTGCTCATATTCGATTCTATGGGGTATACCCGCTGGAACGCTTATATCGATCCGATCTTGGTTTCAACTCTTTCTATCGCAGCTTCAATATTACCGATTAAAGTGTTACGTCGTAACTTAAAAGAGGTGCTATTAGTTGCACCACAAAACAAAGCACAACGTCATGTAGATCGTACAATAGAAAGGCTCTCAAAAGCATACCGTTTTGATGGATATACACACCACCTTGCTAAGACGGGTCGTCAATATGACCTTGAGATTAATATCTTAGTAAAAGATGACTCATTATGGACGACAAAGCGGCAAGACCATATACGTCAGATCATCTGGGATGAGTTATCAGATGATTTGGGCGAAACATGGTTATCAGTCAGTTTTACAGGTCAAGAGCGCTGGTTATGATATTGAGTTAAATGATTAGTCACGCATTGATAAATATTTTAAATACGGCGAAAGCCGTATTTTGTTTTAGTATGATATTTTGTGTAACAGTAAGTTACAGGGTTCTTCATCGGTAATTATATAAAAAAGATATAACAATCAAATGTTATGCTGATTTTTTAACATTCATAAAATGAAATCACGTGGGTAGGTCTGCTAATAAATACAGTTCTCCTAACAAAAAGTGATGTTTAGCTATAATTATATTGGGATTCAATCTGATACAGATGAAGCCTGTACGTTGTTTAGTATCATTTAATTGAAGGGCTGTATTAGGGATGTTAAATTTCGTTGCTTAAAATTGATGTTTTTTCGTGCAAATTTCAATGAAATGGGGTATCTTTACCTGCCTCTTTAAAATATTTTGTTACAAATAACTTTGGGGTAAAGTAAATAAACTTAACTAACAGCCATGTTAGTAACTTATAACTGCGACCTTATAAGGTGTTTTATGGAAATCATTTTAGTTTTAGCCTTTATTATCGGTGCTGCCTTCATCATCGTAAAAGAAAAGAAGTGTACTAAAGGGATTGATCGCTCTCGTGATGCTCTTTAAAAGATAAGGCGCTGTTCTAAGCGCTTTCTATTCCTCTCTCGTATGATCCATCGTCAATAAATTCACTGCATTCCCTTATGTTATTCCTTTGTAGAATCCTTTAACTTTCATATTTATCAAATGGTTACCATCAATTGTTGTAACTTTATTTTCGATGAAAATTTTATTATCAAAGTCGTGATCTATATCGTCATCATATTAAATTAATCGCTTGTTTCTCAACGCTGGAGTGAATAAAGTGAATCAATTATTATGATTGAACTCAATAGTTATTCGTTAACAAGTTATTGAGACGATGGTGCTTTGTTAAGTAAAGCATGATTACGAAGGTTCAAGAGTTATGTGTGTTAGTAATAAATTGAGAGTTAAAGGTGTTAAAAACGATGATTGGTTTAAAAAATGTAGAATGGAATTTTTATCACTCTCTCTCGTGATAGGGTTAGCTTTTCTCTTCTCGTTATCTGCAAGCTTCTTTTCTCGTGTACAACTTTCTTATGTGATCAGCTCTGATTCTAAAGATCTTCTTAATACATATATGCTTCGAATGGATAATTATCATCCCATTATGAAAGGCATTTCTGATAATTTTCAATTTAATTGTAAAGCTCTAGATGAAAATAAAATTCAACAAGTTGCTTACAATGATTACTTTATTCGCCGTATTACATTAACAACAAATGATGGCGAGCAGTGTACAAGTTTTAAAGGGGCAAGTGCAGAAAGTAAACTGTTACCATTAATTGATCAGCTGAGTACAAATCTTTCTTTGTGGGTAACCTCTGAATTAGGTGATCAGGAAAACCTACTGGTTGTAGAGTGGAAAGATAAACGAGGCTCAATGCTGGTCCATATGGAACCGTTGATTTCCGATATATTGAAAAATAAATATTGTGATAATTGTGTACTAAGTTCAATAACTTCAACTGATCATCCGGCGGCATCGTTTTGGCGTGGTGACGCTTCTTTATTAGAAGTAAAGCCATTAATGAGCTCTGAGTTTGCGAATAATCTTCGTATTGATACTTTTGTAAAGCCTGAATTATTAGCAAAATATAAAGAAGCATTATGGTTACCTTTATTTTTATTGGGGGGCGGTATTGGTGTTCTATTTATTGCGATGCATCGACTATTTGATCGACGAAGAATGTCACTACATTCAATGGTTGAGCAAGGTTTAGTCAATAAAGAGTTTATTCCTTATTATCAACCTATTGTGAATGTAACGAGCCAATCCTTGTATGGTTGCGAAATGCTTGCTCGTTGGAAACGACCGGGGCAAGAATTGATTTCCCCCATGGAATTCATTCCATACGTAGAAAAAAGTGGTCAAATATTACCCATAACAGAACAATTAATTAAAAAAGCAATTGATGAAATTGGTAAGCTTAATTGGCAAAACACAAAGCAGATTATTAGTATCAATGTGGTACCTGAACAATTAGAAAGTATTGAAATTATTGATCGTTCACTCGATTTATTAAGATCCTCCAAATTAGAGGCGACACAGTTAGCTTTTGAAGTGACCGAGCGTAAGCCGTTTAACAATTTAACAATGGCATTTGATGTCATCGAATACCTAAGAGATAAAGGTATTGATGTGAAGTTGGATGATGCCGGTACGGGTTATGGTGGGTTCAGTTATATACAAGAGCTAAATATTAGAAGTATTAAAATTGATAAAATGTTTGTTGAAAACATAGGCACGTCAGATATCAAATTATCTCTATTGGATTCGATTATTGCATTTGGTAAACAAGCCGGAATGGAAATGATTGCCGAAGGTGTTGAAACAAAAGAGCAATCTGAATATTTAGCTGAACAAGGTGTGTATTTACAACAAGGTTACTACTTTGGGCGACCGATGGTATTTCGCGATTTTGCTTATTTCTGTAAAGGGATTGCCTCAGACCTCCCTTTAGCAGAGGAAGAGATACTACGTGTTGGGTAAGGCGTAGCGATTATACCCAAGTTACCTCAAGATGTTCGTTTCAGCGAGAATTTGTTGGGCTCTAGGCAAGGCACTTATTTATAGACCTAGTCGTTCTACGTTGGAAATAAGTAACACCGCATAGAGCCCCCAACAAAACTCGCCCTTCGGGAGTGATTCAGCGTATCTACTTCTGTGTCAAACGTGCTTGAAAGGGAATGCCATTCCTACACACATTTTCCTTGAATTAAATACGCTGAGATCACTCTGAATCCTGCATCTTGAGGTGACTTGGGTATAACAATGCATCACTGCCGTTACATTTGAAGGCGAGCATAATGCTCGCCTTCAACATATTGTTTTATGGAAAAGTCTTTTTTATCAAAATAAGCAATTAACTGTGCTTTTCACGCCATTCTAAACTTAAGCGACTAATTTCTCGTTCAGTCTCTTTCCACATGCTTGTTCTAATAAGCTCTTGATATTCACCCGTTGGTCGTTTTAACAGCGTATCCAAAATGGGTACATTAACTTGGGGTAGGCCGTCTAAAGCCTGAATGGCACCCTCTCGGTTATTACATAGCATAACCATGTCACAACCAGCTTGCTGAGCTGCTATAGCTCGCTCGCTATAACTGCCCATAACATCAGCACCTTTCATATTAAGATCGTCAGAAAATATGACACCTTTAAAATGTAAATCTTGGCGTAGTACTTGTTTTAGCCAATAATCAGAACCACTTGCTGGTTTGTCATCATAGGCATCGAATACAACGTGTGCTGGCATCATTGCATCTAATAAGTTATTTTCTATAAGGTATTTAAACACGATCATATCGTGCTCTTTAATGTTCTCTCTTGAGTCAAACGGTGTTTCGAGATGAGAATCTGCAATAACACCGCCATGACCTGGGAAATGTTTCCCCGTTGTTGCCATGCCTGCTTGTTTCATTCCTTTAATAAATTGGCTTGCATATTTGATGATTTTCTTTGGATCGTCAGAAAAAGCACGATCACCAATTGCCTTACAATCAAAGCCAAGATCCAATACAGGGGCAAGGCTTAGGTCGATATCCATAGCCAGCAATTCAGCAGCCATTAACCATCCTCCCTTTTTAGCGAGCTCAACGCCATTGTTATGTTGTTCGAATGCGCGAGCAGGAGGTAGTTGCGTGAATTCTTCACGAAAACGTTGTACTCGTCCGCCTTCTTGATCAACGGCAATAAGAAGGGGCTTAGCAGCCGTTTTACGAATGTCTTTGGTGAGAGCACGTAATTGAGCACGATCGTGATAGTTGCGGGCGAAGAAGATGATTCCTCCCACTGTTGGGTGTTGGATTATTTCACGTTCTTCTGCATTAAGTTCATAACCTAATACGTCAAGCATTAATGGACCCATGGATGTGCTCCGAAATAGGGGGATATCAAAGATATGGGTAAATTACCACAGCCCGAGATATCCGCAATTTGAATTATGATTTGCCGTGAAATAATTATTGTTGAAGAGATGTTAAATGTAGTCTTGTTACACAGTATTGCCCTCATAGATGAGCATTGTGCTCACAGGTAAACACTGTGTTTATTGGCATAATTATGATGTCTTCTGGTTTCTTACTGGTTTGGTACGTTCCTGTTGATAAATACCGATAAAGTGAGACTTATATCTAATTAACGCGAAATTGCATGTAACCAAAAGGGTATAAGTGTGATCTTGATCTTGTGTGTTTTTGGTCTTAACGCTTACACTGTTTACAGATTAAGACTATTTTCTTTAGATATGAGATCACATCATGACGGTATTAGTAGCGATTGCATTAACAACAGGTATTTTGTCAGGTATCTGGGGCTGGGTCGCCATTTCACTCGGTTTGCTAAGCTGGGCAGGGTTTTTAGGCTGCACTACTTACTTTGCATCACCGAAAGATGGCGTGAAAGGCTTAGGGCTAAGTATTGTTACTAATCTGAGTGGTGTGTTTTGGGCAATGGTGATAATCCATCTCTCAAGTATGTTTAGCCTTGAAATTATTGGTTACGTTGTAACAGCCGTTGTTGCATTCATGATGTGTGTTCAGGCTAAAAAATCATGGTTAAATTTTATTCCTGGTACTTTTATTGGTTCTTGCGCAACATTCGCATCAAACGGTGATTGGCAGTTAGTTATTCCATCATTAATTTTGGGTGCTTTATTTGGTTATACCATGAAAACATCAGGGTTATGGTTACATGCGAAATTACAACAACCAAATTCCAATCTAACGGCAGCGAAAGCCGAGTAGATATTCGAAATACCTAAAAATAAATCCACTGAGTGTAACTGTTGCCGCATTTACGTTGTTTATTAAACAATGTAAATGCGGCTTTTTTTATCGTTTTTTTAGAAATAGACGGCTATAAGCAAGGCACAAACTGACCACCAAAGCTTGTGTTTAATGCCTTTAGTGATTCAATGTGGGTGCCTTTGGGGGCGAGTACACATACTCTTAAATCTTCATTCAGTAAGTGTTGCACTTGATTAACAACCGTTTCATTAGAATAGCTTTCACGTTCAGCATCACGGCGACATAGGTCGACGAAAATATCATCTTTAGTCTCAGGAAATAATACATATTCTGATTGCTGCATGAGTCGAAGGGCTTTTAATGACAGCATTTCTGCGTCATCACCCGTTTCAATCAGATACAAGTTACCCGTTTGCGCGGTATTGTTTTCAAGCAGCAAGGTAAACGCCGCTTCTAAATCACTTTCTGTCGCTGCATTCTCAACAGCTGGTAATCGAAAGTAAGCTTCCCAAAATTTACGCCTTTCATCTACGGTACCAAAGTATTGCTTAATGCGACTGCGTTGTTTACCGGAATAAGCTGCAAGCAGGCTCAAATTCTGAGGTAGTTGAGTTTCTAGTTTTTCTCGTATAAAACGTACCAAAACAGGTGAAGCACCACCACTAGAAACGGCCACCTGAATAGGGGTTCTATCGATCATTGATGGCGTAATGAAATTACAATATTTTGGATCGTCGACAACGTTGGTCCAGATACCTAATGCGTTAGCGTCATTAAATACTTGGTGATTCAGTTCTCGCACATCCGTTGTTGCCCATACTTGGTGAAAACCTATAACATCATTTGATTGATATTCTCTGCTTATGTAATTGAGCTTTTTGTTATCGACTAAGCAGGATAAGTGAGGATGCAACTCCGGCGATACAAGCGTGATATCTGCTTTTGCCTTCAGTAATAGGTCAACTTTTCTACAAGCAACTTCACCGCCGCCAATAACTAAGATTTTTTTACTCTTCAAACTCAAAAAAACTGGGAAAAAATCCATTCTATCTATGCTTCCTAAGTATTGTTAATGCTAATTGCGGCTACTGTTTGTGGCTATTTAAACCATTATTAAGCTATTTGTTATATATATCCAATTTTGAAATATTTTGAAACAAATTACTTTCAAAAGGTGTGTATTATTTCCTACCATTCAGCTTTCATTAAAGCTGAATTGTTACCTTATTCTTATTAAAAAAGTATATGTTTTTTCAATGTTATTTTAATTTGAACGCACTTTTATTGTGTTCGTTTTTTTGTATGTTTTATTTAAATCGATGGTCAGCATAAATGAATAAAAAACTTATTATCGCAACGCTGGTAAGCGCGAGCCTACTTGCTGGGTGTGGCGATAAAGTCTCGGGACAAAAATCTCCACAAGGTCCTTTAGTTGTTGTAGAGCCCGTTACAGTTATTGATTATCAGCAAGGTAAGCAATATGTGGGTCGTACAGAAGCACTTGAAGATGTGTTAATTACAGCACAAGTATCTGGGTATTTAAAAGAGCGCTTTTTCACTGAAGGGCAATTAGTAGAAAAAGGACAATTGTTATTTCAAATTGAACCGGCAGCTTATGAGGCTAAATTGGCGAGTGCACAAGCGGCCATATCTCAAGCAGAAGCAAATTTAAAAAAAGCAGACCTCGATTTTAAACGTGGTCAAAATCTATTACCAAAAGGCAGTATTAGTGAATCGGAATTTGACCGATTAACGGCTGAAAACTTAAGTGCAATTGCCCAATTAAAAGCGGCGAAGGCACAATATCATTCTGCTGAAGTCGACTTATCATATACAAGTATTTCTGCTCCTTTCAGCGGTCGAATCAGTGATAGTAAAGTAAGTCTTGGTGATTTAGTGTCGCCGTCCTCTGGTGTACTTACTACCTTGGTTAGCTTAAATCCAATGCAAACCACATTTAACCTAAGTGAACGTGAACGTCTTGATTTAGGTATTGATTACTTAGATGGCAGTGGCGAAGGCAAGGGTAATGTTGAAGTATTACTTACATTAAACAATGGCGAAGAATATGAACACCTAGGTGAAGTCGATTTCATTGGTAACCGTATTGATTTGAATACGGGGACGATTGCAATGCGCGCTAAATTCGATAACCCAGATCAACGCTTACTTCCAGGTCAGCATGTACAAGTTTTTTTACGTGAGAAAATTCCAGTTAAAAAAATTGTGATTCCTCGCCGTGCAGTACAAAGTGATCTAGAAGGTGATTTTGTGATGGTATTAAAAGAAGACAATGTAGCCGAGCGTCGTAACGTGGCTATGGGCCCTCAAACAGTGCAGGGCATCATCATTGCTGATGGTATTGATGAGACTGATATTGTAATGACAAAAGGCTTACAGCGTGTACGTAACGGTATCACGGTTCGTGTTGAAGAAACTGAAGCGAAGGACAAATAATGCTAAGTCGCTTTTTTATCCAACGTCCAAAGTTTGCGTTGGTTATATCTATTATTCTAACGCTTGCTGGGGCAATTGCTGCCTTAAGTCTGCCTGTGGCGGAATACCCGAAAATTAGTCCACCTTCAGTTGGTGTGACTGCTTATTACTCAGGTGCAAGTGCTGAGGTTGTTGAAGAAGCTATTGCAGATCCGATTGAAGCATCGGTGAATGGCGTAGAAAACATGATTTACATGTCTTCTAAAAGTGCCAACGATGGTTCATACAGCCTGAATGTGACTTTTGATATTGGTACTGACCCAGATATGGCTCAGGTTAACGTCCAAAACCGTATTTCCCAAATCGAATCTAAGCTTCCGGCTGAAGTTCGAATGGTGGGTGTAACGGTTAAGAAGCGTTCTCCTGATTTATTGATGGTGCTGAACTTCTATTCACCTGATGGTAAGTATGACGACCAATTCTTGGTTAACTACATCAACTTAAATGTAAAAGATCAGCTTGCTCGTGTGAAAGGGATCAGTGAGGTTAACGTTCTGGGTGGTGGCGAATATGCGATGCGTGTTTGGCTTGATCCTGAAAAAATGGCTAACCTTGGTCTTACAACATCTGATGTGAATGCGGCTCTTGCTGAACAAAACGTTCAGGTTGCTGCGGGTCAGGTGGGTGCCCCTCCATACAATAATGCACAAGAAGTTCAGTTTAACCTTGTAACAAAAGGACGCTTGAAGACAGTTGAAGAATTCGAAGATGTTGTGCTTCGTGCTAACAATGATGGTTCGATTGTATTCTTAAAAGACGTTGCACGTGTAGAGCTAGGTAAGAAATTCTACACCGGTAATGGCATGTTCCGTGGTCAACCTGCTGCCATTGTTACGTTAAATCTACAGTCTGATGCAAACGCATTGGAAAGTGGTGATGCGGTAATGAGTTTACTGGATGGGATGAAGAAAGATTTCCCTGAAGGTATGGCATACGAAACAAGTTACGACACAACCTTGTTTGTTGCTGAATCGATTAAAGGGGTAGTTGTTACTCTGATTCAAGCCATTATATTGGTTATTGCTGTTACGTATATGTTCTTAGGTAGCATACGCTCGACATTAATCCCTGTCGTGGCCATACCTGTATCGCTGATTGGTACGTTTGCCATTATGCTCGCTGCTGGGTTTACGATAAATACCGTAACGCTATTTGGCTTAATCCTTGCCATTGGTATTGTGGTCGATGATGCCATCTTGGTTATCGAGAATGTTGATACCAACATGGCGCGAGACCCAAGCCTGTCACCTCGGCAAGCAACCTTGATTGCAATGAAAGAAGTAACAGGTCCGATAATTACCTCCACAATGGTTCTGTTGGCTGTATTCATACCGGTCGCAATGCTTCCTGGTATTACCGGTATTATGTACCGTCAGTTTGCATTAACCATTTGTATTTCTGTTGTAATTTCATCTATTAACGCATTAACGCTTTCACCTGCTCTATGTTCTTTAGTGCTAAAACAAGGTGATGGTAATAAGTCGCGTTGGTTTAAAACGTTCAACAAAGGTCTTGATAAAGTTACATTGAAATATGGTTCGATTGCAGGCTACCTCGTTCGTAAATCTGTACTGTTAGTCACATTCTTTATTTTGGCGGTGGGGGCGGTAACCTACCTATCTAAGACGACATCAACTGCGTTTGTTCCAACAGAAGATAAAGGCATTTTACTTGTTAACGTTCAGCTGCCAGATTCAGCCTCGTTATCACGCACTGAAGAAACAACCATCAAGCTTCAAGATATTCTTGCAGAAGAGCCTGGCATTGAAGGTATTACTGTTGCAAATGGTTATGCGTTCTTAACGGGGGCTGCTGCATCAAATGGTGCATCACTGTTTATTAAGTTAAAAGAATGGGGCGTACGAAATGAAATGGAAGGTGATCATTCATCATTTGCTATTTCAAATCGTATTAATGCGCGTTCTGCGACTGAGTTACCTGAAGCGATAGTATTTGCGATGGGAGCACCAGCAGTACCAGGAATGGGTGCCGCTTCAGGTTTTGAATTCGTTCTTGAAGATACTTTAGGTCGAAGCCGTACCGATTTGGCGAATGTTATGGACGAGATGATTCAGAAAGCCAATGCGCAGCCTGAAATTCAATTCACCTTTAGTACATTCCGTGCCAATGTTCCTCACTTCTATGTTGATATAGACCGTGTGAAAGCGAAGCAACTAGGCATACCACTAACCGATATTTTCCAGACGCTACAGGGTAACTTAGGTTCCATGTATGTGAATGACTTTACTTTATACGGTAAAAACTTTCGTGTAACAGTACAGGCAGACAGCGCATATCGAGATAATCTAGATGCACTTGAGCGTTTTCACGTACGTTCAGCCTCTGGCGATATGATTCCATTGAGTACATTGACCTCTATTGAGCAAGTATTCGAACCGGATGTGGCATGGCGTTATAACATGTATCGATCGGCAGTCATTCAAGGTAGCCCTGCAGCGGGTTATTCTAGTGGCGATGCGATTGCTGCAATGGAACGTGTAGCAGCTGAAGTGTTACCGCAAGGCTATCAGTATGAATGGACTGGTATGGCTTACCAAGAAGTGAAAGCGGGTAACCAAGCGATCTATGCATTTGCACTGGCTCTAATCTTTATTTACTTGTTCATGGTTGCTCAGTACGAAAGCTGGAGTATACCTCTTGCTATCATTCTGGTTGTTCCTGTTGCGACACTGGGGTCATTCTTGGCTCTTGCTATAACGGGCACACCGCTGAACTTGTATGCTCAAATTGGTTTGGTTCTCTTGATAGCCTTGGCCGCGAAGAATGCGATATTGATTGTTGAATTCGCCAAGATTGAACGAGAAGAAAACGAGCTGGATATCGGGAAGGCTGCGGTACGTGGTGGTAAATTACGTTTCCGTGCGGTGAATATGACATCGTGGTCATTTATCTTGGGTATTTTGCCATTAATATTTGCATCTGGTGCGGGCCATATTAGTCAGAACTCGTTAGGTATTTCCCTAACAGGTGGTCTACTTTGTGTGTTACTTGCAGGTACCTTCTTGATTCCAGGCTTCTTTGCTCTGGTTCAGAAACGTCGTGAGAAATTCCATGGTGGTTCAACGAAGCTTATTGCACTAGAAGATGAAAAATAGTCGTTAAATATCTATAGAGCCGTTTAGTTCTGGCTCTATAAACAAAAGACAAAAAGGGTTCCACTTTTACGTTAACTGTAAAAGTTGGAACCCTTTTTTAATGTTTAGTGTTCAACGTATTTATTTTTGATAGCCAGCACGTCAATTTTTGATGAGTTTTTTTACTTTTGATGAATACCTTTACGACGCATTAAACCAATAGCTGCTAAGCCAAACAAGCCAAACAATGGAACTGAACCGCCCGATGAGCCTGAATCTGCAGGTTGGGTTTTAGCGCTAGGCCTATCAGCAACAACAATAAATGGGTCTTTTGTAATGGTTGGTGCGGCTACTGCGTTAAGTGAAAAACTGTTATCACCTTCAGTTGCATGGATTGTGTCTTCAATCCAATCTCTATAGTGTGAAACTTGCGTGAATTGGCCATGTAATTGATAGTATGGGTTATTTTGATTGTCATTTTTTATCTTACAATCAGCACCGTTACTGGTGATACCAATAAGGCGTATTCCCTTGTCTGTATCTGCGATGTTCAATGGGTTTTGCCAAATTAAAGGGCCACCAGAATCGCCAGCACAAACATCTTTTACTAAATCAGCAATATTGGAATCAGCACAAACAAAATAAGCGTTGTTATCAATTGTGTTATTGCATTGATCGTCTGGAATACCCGCCAGTTTGACTACCTGTAAGTAAGAAGGAAAGGTGTATTTGGTTACGGTATCTCCCCAGCCAGATGCAATTAGATTGGCTTTTGAATCGGAGCCCTGTACCCATGTACTTTTAAAATCGGCATCAGCAGCTTTCTGTTCTTCTTCTGCTGTGGCGATTTTAATGGGCTGTGCAACATTCAACATGCTCTCTTCAACTTGGAACAGGGCAATATCATTTTCGAATGTTGTACTGTTGTATGCTGAATGATGAATACGCTTGATAACAGTGAACTTATACTTAGCATCAAGCTTCGAAAAATCACCTTGAGGGATATAAGATACGCCAGCAATAACCATATTGCCTAATTTTGATACATCATTACAGTGTGCGGCAGTGACAACCCAGTGTGCAGCAATAACAACGGCTCCGCATCCTGTTAGATCTGAAGTGGTTTGTTTTATTGCGGCTTGCCACGGTAATAACAAGTTATCGTAATCGGTAGCATTAGTACCATTAATCGCTTTGGCTTGAGGGGTTGCACTGAAAGCCAATTGTGGCGCTAATGCAAATGAAATAAGTGCTGCTATAGCGGTGGTTTTATACATCCTGTCATCCACTGAATTTTGTTTTTTAATTTTCGCTAACTATATGATTAGGGTGCTGCTCTGTCTATCTATATTTGCGTAGTGAATGGTTCTTGCGAGCAATTTGTCATTGTTTGCATGGTGTTCTGTTTGTATTTTTAGTTTATACATCGTCGATTGTAAAGCTTAATTAAAAATGTTGAGCTAGAACAAGTTATTCATCTCATTCGAGTGATTCAAAAGGGTAAGAGCGTTACTATCTAGAGGTATCTCTTTAAACCATATTAGGGTAACTATGACGTTCAAAAATGTAATTGGTTTTGGTGTGGCGGGTAACTTTGCTGGTCATCTTGAACAAGCAGGTGAAGCGACAGATTTTCTTGCTGTGGAAGTAAAAGAAGCGATTCAACCTAAAGCCATTTTTCCTTTTTATGTGCCTTCAGACAAAGCAGGGTTTTTATCAACATACCCTCTATCTCACGATACAATTGTTCCACCTAATGATGCCGATAACCTTCAGATCGAACCTGAAGTCGCGTTACTTTGCGATATCGAATATCAAGATAATCGTGTAGTTTCTTTAACACCGCGTAAATTTGCAGCATATAACGATTGCTCAATACGAAAGCCTAATGCAAAAAAAATAAGTGAAAAGAAAAACTGGGGCGAGCACACGAAGGGTGTCGCTAGCACAATGTTTGATATTGATTCACTTGCAGAAGGCGGCGTGTTAGATAGTTACCGGATTGCCAGTTTTCATAAGCGCGGTGATCTTGTTTCTCGCTATGGTGAAGACAGCCCAGTAGTGGGTTACAGCTACTTTCATGAAAAGCTATTAACTTGGATTGTTGATCGTATGAACAATCAGCAAGACGTTGGTCCAACAGAAGATATAGCAATGCATTTAGCTAATGCTGATTATCCGGCTCAAGCGTTAATCAGTATAGGCGCAACCCGTTATACCGAGTTTGGTGAAACAACGTTTTTGCAGTCTGGTGATACGAGCATTGTTGTTGTTTACGATGGTAGCAAATATAGCCAAGACGAAATTACGGCAATGGCAGCAACAGATGAATTTTCAGCAGAAGGTTTATCAGCACTAGTCCAGCATATAGCTTAAACGCTTTTGTAATACAGTTGTATAGAAGTGTAGATTTACAGAATATTAAGCCTGATTCGTCAGGCTTTTTTAATGAATGCAGTATGGTTGTTTAAATTAAATATGAGTAATTCTGAACAAGAATATCAAGACAAAACACAGCTGCTTCTACTTTCAGACACGTTAAGAATGGAATGTTTACGTGCAGTTAGAAGTTTGAATTTACCTGATTGTTTTCTAGGGGCTGGTTTTTTGCGTAATGCTATTTGGGATTGTTTGCATAATAAAGCCGAGATGACATCACTAAACGATATTGATGTTGTGTATTTCGATACAGAAGATATTTCATGTAAAACAGAACAAGAATTAACAGCGAAACTTAAAGTACTGGTTCCATCTATGAACTGGGAAGTGCGAAATCAAGCACGAATGCACGTTAAACATAATGACCAACCTTATTGTAATACAACGGATGCAATTTCGCGTTGGATAGAAATTCCTACTTGTGTGGGCGTTAAGCTTGATGAGGGAGAACTACTCGTTTTTACAGCCCCATTTGGTTTGACGCACAACTGGGGTTTTAATGTGGGAATTAACCCTAAGAGGCCGATGCCTGATATTTTTTATCGGCGTATAGAAGAAAAAAATTGGCTGCGTATTTGGCCGTTACTCAATATTATACCGACAGATAAAGAGTGTAATATTCATAGCTGTTAAGGTTGCTTCTGGTAGAAAAAGGCTAAGCAAATAGTCTTTGCTTAGCCTAAAAAACGGCTATCTGGGGTTTAAGTTAGAAGCGCCAGAATATTTCGAACGACCCCATAGAGGTGGATGAGCGAATATCTTCTTCAAAATCGGGGGTGCTGGTGGCAAAACTCAAGCTTGTACCCCAGCTAGGTTGGTAATATACAAAGCCTAAAACAGCCGTTGCTTGCAGGTTTTCAACATTGGTATCAGGTACATGATCAGGACGATCACCGTCGATCGTTATATCATTGAAACGATAACGGCCTTCTATACCTGTAAATACAAAGTAACCTGACGCGCTAGATGAAATAACGCTGACATCAAACAGTTTGCCTGGTGTAAACCCGGTACTACCAAAGTTTGAATCTAAGCTTTTACCCCAGCGAGCAACGGCACCAACGGCTAGCTCACTCTGAAAATTCCCCACATTGGCACGACCAACACTACTTAAATCATATTGCTGCATTAACCATGCGTTATTTCGAGTAAGTAGACGGTGTCCTTGATATCCAAGATTGAATACGACTTGGTTTTCGATTTGATTATCCCAACCCATAGGCTCATCAGAACCTATGATGTTGTGAATAAACTTTTGATTTTCTTCTGCGAAGGAATTGGGCCCGACAGTGCCCAACATAAAGCTGAATTTATCAACCGCACTTGCTGAATATTGATAAATACCCGTTTCTAGAAATAACAGCCCAGCATAAGGGCGTTCATTAGGCGGGGGCTCTGTCGCTTCAATATCTTCCGGTGTCCACATTTGTTGCCCAAGACGCAGATTCCAGCCTTGGGCGCCAGAACTTAACGGCAAAATAGACGCCATTTGTCGTATAGGGGTCGGTGCACTCATCGCGACGTTGTTTGTTGCTGCTGAGTTGTATTCAAAGAAAATGCCGTTGCTGTAATTTTGGTCAGTACCTACGATACCGTCATTATCAATCGCAAACGAGAAGCTACCCGAATTGTACGCCATCGAAGTTGGTGAAAAGAGTGTTGAGATAGCAACAATACCGAGAGAAAAGTGATTCATTTACAATCCTTTGTAGCAGGGAAAACATAACTAAAAATGCAGTGTTTAGTTTTCATACAAGAATGAGTATGTTACTTAATATTATCAACATTTTACCGAACACACGCTAACGGTAGCTAGCCTTATTAGTAGAGCGGTTTACAAAAATTTGAGGTTGTGCATTATAGTGTGAAAAATGTGCAAACACTGAACATTAATTGTAAGGAATTATATAAGGTAGCAGTGAGTTAAAGTACATAACAGATAAGGATATGTGTCGCGAAGCCGACACCTATCCGAAGTGTTGAACAAGCCCGAGCTACCTTATATAAGGAAATATTATTTCGGTCGAAATACGCCAAGACAGCGCATTAAATGGTGACAGCAAGGGCGCAAGTAATTCGCTTTTCGGCTAACGGGTTTATCATTGGCTATTGCAATGACCCGTGAAGCTTGTTACTCCATTTTAAATGTGATTCTACAACTGTTAGTTTTTAATCGGTTCGTAGTCGGTATCGTACTCTCTTGTTGTTCGGCTCGTTCACCCAGATATGTACGACTCAGTTCGGATTGGGTACTGGTTGATTGGGTTCAGGTTTTATTGTTTGCTGAACGTAACTTACGCATTACTGCTTTTTCAATTTCGACCAAGAATAAGATAGAGGAAGCGACAAGGGTGATTTGAAGCCATACTTTCAGCTCGATTGCGCGAGAACCAAAGATGGTTTGCATTATTGGCAAATAGGTAAAGCAGAGCTGGAATATTGCCAGTACCGCAATGGCAACTAATACATAGTGATTACCCGTTAGTCCCCGGTGACTGAAAATGGAGTCGAAAATATAGCGGGAGTTAAAGAGGTAAAAGACCTCGAACATCACTAAAGTATTCACCGCAATGGTTCTGGCTCGGGCAATATCCGCGTCGTGACCGATCTCCCACAGGAACAAGCTCAGCGTACCCCCCATAAGGATCACCGAAACAAACCCTACTCGCCAGATAAGGTGGCGAGTAAGGAGTGGTTGAGAGGCCGGGCGGGGAGGACGTCGCATCAGATCCTTCTCTTTGGGCTCAAAAGCGAGCGATAGCGCAAGTGTTACCGCTGTTACCATATTAACCCAAAGGATTTGTACTGGCGTTAGTGGCAGATCTTTAAAGCCGAGCAAGACTGCCGCGAGGATGATCAGTGCTTCCCCGCCATTGGTGGGGAGAATGAATAAAATCGCTTTTTTCAAGTTATCGTAAACGGCCCTACCTTCTTCGACGGCAGCAGTGATAGTGGCGAAGTTGTCGTCGGTCAAGATGATTTCAGCCGCTTCCTTGGCCGCTTCGGTGCCATTTTTCCCCATCGCGGTACCGACATCGGAGCGTTTAAGCGCCGGGGCATCATTCACGCCATCACCTGTCATCGCAACGATATGATTATGTTGCTGGAAAATATCGATAAGCCGCATTTTGTGCTCGGGACTCACCCGCGCATAAATATCAATTTGGGTCGCAAGTTCGAATAACTCATCGTTACTCAGTTGGTCAATTTGCTGGCCAGTCAGCGCATCTAGGCTGTTGATGATACCGAGGTGGTGGGCGACGGCGCGGGCAGTTAGGGCATGGTCTCCGGTAATGATCTTTACTCTGATCCCGGCATTGTTACATGCATTGATAGCATCTATGGCCTCTTCGCGAGGGGGATCAATCATGCCAAAAAGGCCAAGCATGATTAGCTGCTCGTTAACGTCATCAAAGGTGAGTTCAACTTGCTCACTATGGGTTGGTCGATAGGCTATTGCCAGCACTCGCTCGCCGTTATGTGCCAGTTGTTCAATTTTGGCGTGCCAATAGTCGCGGTCTATGGGGCTGGGGCCGGTGGCAGAGAGTTGCTGGCTGCACATCTCAAGCACTTGCTCTGGCGCACCTTTAAGGAAGATGAATGCGTCGCCGCTGTGGTTATGGTGCAAGGTGGCCATGAATCGATGCTCTGACTCAAATGGAATGAGATCGGTGCGTGGGTAGTGTTTGATTTCGCTGTCAGCATCAAAGCCTGCCTTAACCCCTGCAACTAATAGGGCGCCCTCCATGGGATCCCCGTGTATTTGCCATTGCCCACCGTGTTGGTGGAGAGTGGCGTCATTGCACAAGACGGCTGCTCGGATAATCTCAGTTAGCAGAGGCATCTGTTCGAGAAAGACGGTGTGTTGATCGATGGTAATCACGCCATGTGGGTCGTAACCTATGCCGCTAAGGGTTACGTGGTGGTCTGCTGTGACGATATTGCAGACGGTCATTTCGTTGCGGGTCAGAGTTCCTGTTTTATCAGTACAGATGACAGTAACAGCGCCGAGCGTTTCAACAGCAGGAAGACGACGGATAACTGCATTGCGCCGTGCCATCCTTTCTACACCGATAGCCAAGGTGATGGTCATGATGGCTGGCAGTCCTTCAGGTATGGCGGCGACCACAAGGCTAACCGCGGCAAGAAACATGTCGGTGACGGGGTAGCTTCGGATCATCACCCCAAAGGTGAAGGTGGCGACTGCAACCGCAAGGATCGTGGCTGTTAGCCAGTGACTGAACTGCGCTATTTGTCTTAGTAACGGTGTTGTTGTGGGTTGGACGTTTGAGACAAGGGTGCTGATTTGTCCTAGTTCGGTTTGGGCTCCAGTAGCTACGACAATACCAGTGCCAATACCATGGGTGACAAGCGTACCGGAATAGGCCATCGATTTACGTTCAGCCAGATCGGCGGCGAGGGCAACCGGTTCGCTCTGTTTATCGACTGCGACAGACTCGCCAGTTAAGGCCGCTTCGGAGATCTGTAACCCTTTGCAGCGGCAAAGACGCATATCGGCGGGTATTTTGTCTCCAGACTGCAGTAATACCACATCTCCGACGACGAGCTGTTCTACCTCAACGGTGACCTGTTTCCCGTCGCGCAGCACTTCTGCCGTCGGCGATAACATATCTTTAATCGCTCTAAGGGCATTTTCTGCCCGCCCTTCCTGAATAAAGCCTATCACCGCATTGATCAAAACCACGCCTGCAATCACCCCGGCGTCTAACCAGTGACCGAGCAGGGTGGTGATAACCATTACGGCAACCAGAACATAGATCAGAACGTTGTTGAACTGGCTGATAAAGCGCATTAATGGAGAC
>NZ_PYMJ01000019.1 GCF_003025615.1 Photobacterium frigidiphilum
ATCTACAATAATATGAGACCGCATCTGAGTTTGGGTATGCAAACGCCAAATGAAGTGCATGAAAAAGGCCAGCAGCTAGCGCTACTGGCCGATCAATAAACCGTCAACGTATTTTAGGACGTGACAGGTATTATCAGTTAATCGATATACCAGAGCATAAGTGATTAGGCGGTAAACGCTAAGATAGAACCAGGAAGAATCAAGAATATAAAGGCAATATAACCAGCCACTGCCGCTTTACTTTTTGTTGCTAATTCACCTAAGAAGAATGCACCTTTCAATGGTAATTCTCGTAGCACCGGAATACCGAAGATAACTACTGTCGCCAGTAGATTAAAGACTAAGTGTACAAGTGCAATCTGTAGAGCAAATACCGCGTACTCACCAGAGATAGCCGTTGCAGCCAGTAGTGCTGTAATACATGTACCGATGTTAGCACCTAACGTAAACGGGTAAACATCACGCACTTTTAATACGCCTGTGCCTACTAGCGGTACCATCAAACTTGTCGTTGTTGAAGACGATTGAACAAGGATGGTAACAACTGTACCAGAAGCAATACCGTGTAGAGGACCGCGACCAATGGCACTTTTTAGAATATCACGCGCACGCCCAACCATTAGGCTGCGCATTAATTTGCCCATTGTGGTGATAGCCATAAAAATTAAAGTAATACCGATGAAGATAAGAGCAATACCACCGACGTTGCCAAATGTTTCTAATGGTCCTTTAACAATGTCGACTGCTGGTTGAGTTAATGGCTTCATAAAATTTAAGCCTTTCATGCTCATGTCGCCAGCCTCCAACATTGGCGATACTAACCACTGAGAGATTTTATCCAGTAAACCAAACATCATTTCTAAAGGAAGGAAAATAGCAACGGCAAGTAAGTTAAAGATATCATGTACGGTTGCACTCGCAAATGCACGACGAAACTCTACTTTACAGCGCGCATGACCAAGGCTAACAATTGTATTGGTTAGCGTTGTACCGATATTTGCGCCCATCACCATTGGAATCGCAGTCTCTACGGGTAGTCCGCCTGCCACTAAGCCAACAATAATTGAAGTTACTGTACTTGAAGATTGAATAAGAGCTGTTGCAATCAAGCCAATCATTAGGCCAGCTACAGGGTGCGATGCAAATTCAAATAGCGTTTTAGCTTGTTCACCGACCGACCATTTAAAGCCGCTGCTCACCATTGATACGGCAACAAGTAAAACGTAAAGCATGAACGCTAGGTTTGCCCAGCGGACCCAACGCATAGAGCTGCTTGTTGTTTCAGCAGTAGTGGCTTGGGTATTCATAATCATATCTCCATGACAGTAGTATGTCGTTTGGGTTTCATTTTGTTGAAATCTGAGGCGATGGTAATTCTGTAATATTTCAGAAATATGACACTGACTGTCATAAAGCGATTTTGTGCTTAATTTGTGAAGGGGATTGGGTAGTGAATATTGAGTTTTTAATTTTAAATGTAACTTAAGCTGTTGTTTTGTTTCTTTTTATTTCAGTTTGTATCGTTTTTTTTAATTTAAGTTTACTATGCTAAAAATACTGAAAAAAATAGTGATAATTTTCATTTTCATGGCGATTAGCCAGTGTTTTATATGACAATGATCATCGCTATTAATTCAATTGTGCGGATATCTCTCGGTTAAGGCGCTAATTGCTCGGTTTTACCGAGTAATTAGCGCTGAACAAACGATTTCACAGATAGTAAGTGTGACAGCTACACTAAATTTACAAATCGTAATATTTTTTGTTTTGTTTTAAGGAGTCACGGTCAATGACCGATGCTATACGTAAGTTTTTAAAGTTAGAGTCTGCGGGCGGTATCATTCTTATTTTTGCTGCAGCGATAGCAATGGTTATTGCAAACTCCCCATTACAATCTCTATACAGCGGTACATTGAGTTCATATATCGCGGGTCTATCTGTTGAGCATTGGATTAATGATGGCCTGATGGCTATTTTCTTCATGTTAATTGGACTTGAAGTAAAAAGAGAGTTGATTGAAGGTGCGCTAAACACGAAAGAAAAAGCTATTTTCCCTGCTATTGCCGCAGTGGGTGGCATGGTTGCGCCAGCATTAGTTTATGTAGCATTTAACTTTGCAGATCCTATTGCGCTTCAAGGTTGGGCTATTCCTGCTGCAACCGATATTGCTTTTGCATTAGGTGTAATGGCGTTACTGGGTAATCGTGTACCTGTTAGCTTGAAAGTATTTTTATTAGCGCTGGCTATTATCGATGACTTGGGCGTTATTGTGATTATTGCTCTGTTTTACAGCAGTGATTTATCAACATTGGCACTTGCCGTTGCATTTACTGCAACTGCGACGTTGTTCGTGATGAATGCGAAGAATGTTACCAAGACTTCTCTGTACTTAATTGTGGGGGCAATACTGTGGTTTAGTGTGTTGAAGTCAGGCGTACACGCAACATTGGCGGGTGTCGTACTTGGTTTTGCTATTCCACTAACCGGTAAAGACGGGCGTTCTGATAAGCATTCACCTCTGAAGCACCTAGAGCATGTTTTGCATCCTTATGTTGCTTTCTTAATTCTACCGTTATTTGCATTTGCGAATGCTGGTATCTCTTTAGATGGCGTATCGCTAGAAAGTGTTACAGGCATGCTGCCGCTAGGTATCGCTGCTGGACTATTCCTTGGTAAGCCATTGGGTATTTTCACGGCAAGCTATATCGCAGTTAAAATGGGGTTAGCCACATTACCTGATGGTATTAATCTGAAGCATATCTTTGCTGTATCAGTGTTGTGTGGTATCGGCTTTACGATGTCGATCTTTATATCGTCATTGGCATTTGTAGGTGCCCCTGCTGATTTCAATACCTATTCACGTCTAGGTATATTAATGGGTTCAACAGTTGCTGCTGTTGTGGGTTACTTCTTATTGAGTCGGACTTTGCCTAAAACGGAGGCATAAAATGAAACGTTATCTTCTAAGCGTTGTAATTCTAGCGTCATCATCAGCCTTTGCAGGTTCTGATTATGACGGCTGTATTGATAATATTCAGACTGAAATCTGTCAGGCTTACTTTGCAGGCATTAGCCATGGTAAAGAGAATGTAGATATAGCTGAAGTGGGTGAACTGGAAGATTCCTTTCGCTCTCGTGCATTAGAACAACGTGTAGGAGAGCGTTACCGTAAAACAGTACAAACAGAAAAGAAAAACGTTCAGGTGAGTAATTTGTAACGAATTTTCTGATTTGCTTCTGTTTGAATTGCAATAAATATTGAAGCCCCAAGATGCGCAGCGTAAGCTGAGTATCTGGGGTTTTTTTTTATTTATGAGTAGCAGGATGTCTCATCTCAATTATAACCATCTGTATTACTTCTGGATGGTATGCAAACAGGGCTCTGTTACCAAAGCGGCAGATGCCTTATTTCTTGCCCCTCAAACTGTGACAGGGCAGATAAGAGCGTTAGAAGAACGCTTAAAAGGCAAACTAACCAAGCGTGTTGGCCGTAATATTGAACCGACAGAACTGGGGCAGCTTGTTTTTAAATATGCCGATAAAATGTTTGATTTGAGCTACGAAATGCTCGATATCGTTAACTACACTCAGCGAGAGAATCTATTACTCGAAGTTGGGGTTGCTGATGCTTTATCAAAACGGTTAGTCAGTAAAGTATTACTGGAAGGTGTACCTGATGATGAACGAATCCAATTACGTTGTTATGAATCCACCCATGAAATGCTCCTAGAACAGTTGTCACAGCACAAACTGGATATGATCCTATCTGACTGCCCTGTCGATTCAGGAAAGAGCCCAGGGCTTTACAGTAAGAAATTAGGGGAGTCGAGTATGAGCTTCTTCTGTTCTGTTCCAGCTAAACCTGTCGATTTCCCTGCCTGTATTGAAGATTACAAACTTTTGGTACCAGGTCGTCGAACTGCCATGGGGAGAAAATTACATCAATGGTTTGATCAGCAGGGCATAACTCCTAATATACTGGGTGAGTTTGATGATGCCGCATTAATGAAAGCCTTTGGTTCATATCACCGTTCTATGTTTGTGGCGCCATCGATCTATGCTGAAGAAATTGAAGAGTCGAATACCATTCGCGAATTGAAGCGAGTGAAAGACATAAAAGAAGAATATTACGTAATTTTTGCTGAACGAATGATTATGCATCCAGCAGTAAAAAAAATATGCGAAGCAGATTTTAGTAAATTGTTTAAATAACGTTACGCAAAGTAATGTCTTTTATGGGTGTAAAACTAGTAAACCCTATAAAAGTTAAGTATATTAGCAATAACTTAAATTAATTGGCGGTTAGAGTATGGATCTGCAACAGATGGAGCAAAATGCGCCCAAAGCTGTAGTGTTGCTGAAAGCCATGGCCAATGAGCGACGTTTATTTATTCTTTGTTATTTACTAGAAGAAGAAATGTCGGTAGGGATGATGAGTGAGAAACTTGGCTTGAGCCAGTCTGCATTATCTCAACATTTGGCATGGTTAAGGCGCGATGGGTTAGTTGATACCCGTAAAGAAGCGCAAACGGTGTACTATCGTTTAAAAAGTGACGAAGTTAGAGCGATGATAAAGCTTTTACATGGTATGTATTGTGGTTAATTGGTAAGCAAACCCATGTTATTCAGTATGTAATGAGAAGCTCTTTTCAAAAGATAAAAAAAAACCGGCGTAAGCCGGTTTTTTTTATGCTAATTCGCAACTCTTTAAATTAAAGAGCTTTGATTTTAGCTGTTAGACGTGCTTTTTGACGTGCAGCTTTGTTCTTGTGGATCAAGCCTTTAGTAGACATACGATCTAGAACAGGTTGCATTTCAGCGAATGCTTTTGTTGCATTCTCTTTTTCGCCAGCTTCAATAGCAGCAATAACTTTTTTGAAGAAAGTGCGCATCATAGAACGACGGCTAGCGTTATGCTGACGACGTTTTTCTGAAGTAATAGCACGTTTCTTAGCAGATTTGATATTCGCCAAGGGTGTAACTCCCAAATCTTGGTACGGTGACAATTTTAGGGCGAGGACTATGCCTGCTTAACCAAAACTTGTCAAATGATTTGTGTGAATATCCGCCAAACCAATCTAGTTGGCACTTGCGGAATAACACGGTTAATATGGCGGCAGATTTTACCAGCATTTGGTCTGGAAGTAACCTTTCTGAGCCATCTTTATGAGGTTTTTTTTGTGAGTAAGCGTCTTTTACGCTCTGGACTGATAGTTAGCGCCATGACTTTGATCTCCAGAGTGCTCGGTTTAGTGCGAGATGTTGTCGTGGCAAACCTTATGGGAGCAGGGGCTGCGGCCGATGTTTTCTTCTTTGCCAACAAGATTCCTAACTTTTTACGTCGCCTTTTTGCCGAAGGTGCTTTTTCTCAAGCTTTTGTTCCGGTATTGACTGAATATCACTCATCTGGTGATATTGACAAGACTCGGCAGCTTATTGCTAAAGCGTCAGGCACACTTGGCGTCATCGTTACCCTTGTCACTTTAGTGGGTGTTTTATGTTCGGGGGCCGTAACGGCCATGTTTGGCGCTGGGTGGTTTATTGATTGGTTGAACGGCGGACCTGATGGTGTAAAGTTTGAATTAGCCAGCCTGTTACTGAAGATTACTTTCCCTTATTTGTGGTTTATTACTTTTGTTGCGCTGTCAGGGGCAATTCTTAATACCATTGGAAAATTTGCTGTTTCTTCTTTTACGCCTGTATTTTTGAATATCGCGATCATTGGCTGTGCTTGGTTGATCTCTCCGAATTTAGAGCAACCAGAAATTGGTTTAGCCATCGGTGTGTTTCTGGGTGGTTTTATACAGTTTGTTTTTCAGTTGCCCTTTTTGGCAAAAGCGGGATTGTTAGTCAGACCACAATGGGGCTGGAATGATCCGGGCGTAACAAAAATCCGAAAATTGATGTTGCCAGCTATTTTTGGGGTGTCTGTTAGTCAGATAAACTTACTGCTTGATACATTTATTGCCAGTTTCCTTATGACAGGATCCATTAGCTGGCTGTATTACTCTGACCGTTTATTAGAATTTCCATTAGGATTATTTGGCATTGCCATTGCCACGGTTATTCTTCCGGCGTTATCAAGAAAACATGCAGACCAACAAGGCAAGCAGTTTGCGGAAACCATGGATTGGGGAGTACGCATGGTATTGCTTCTGGGCATTCCTGCCATGCTGGGGATGCTAGTGCTTGCAAAACCGATGTTGATGGTATTGTTTATGCGTGGTGAGTTCTCGCTGTATGATGTTAATCAAGCTGCGATGTCTTTGTGGGCTTTATCTGCTGGCCTACTGAATTTTATGTTGATTAAAATTTTCGCCCCAGGTTATTACGCCCGCCAAGATACGAAAACACCTGTACGTTATGGCATTATTGCTATGGTCTCGAATATGTTTTTCAATGCTATTTTTGCGTATTTCTTTAGCTATGTTGGCTTGGCGATGGCAACCGCTTTATCTGCTTTGATTAACGCAGGGCTGCTATATCGAGGCTTACACATTGCCAATGTTTACCGCATCACGAAAAAGACCTTATTCTTCGTGTTAAGACTTGTGATTGCTGGTGTTGCTATGGTCGCTTCTCTATTGTGGTTAATGCCGAATATCGATTTATGGAGCGAATGGTCAACACTTAACCGTGCTACATGGTTAGCGGGGTTGATTGCAGTTGGTGCATTTGTGTATCTTATTTCTGTGATGATTTTAGGCATTCGACCTCATCATCTTCGTACTGATAGCTGATAGACTGCCTTTAGTAGTATATAATCCGTCAGTTTTTCACATTGCGAATAATAAAAGCGACGCATGGAATTAATTCGAGGCATACATAACATTAAACCAAGGCATCACGATTGCGTGTTGACGATTGGTAATTTTGATGGTGTTCATTTAGGGCATCAGGCGGTATTACGCCAAGTGATTACAAAAGCGCAATCATTAGGCTTACCGGCAACGGTGATGACTTTTGAGCCCCAGCCGCTTGAATTGTTTGCGGCAGATAATGCCCCAGCTCGTTTAACTCGCTTTCGTGATAAGTACACACAACTGAAAAAAACGGGCGTCGAACGTTTGCTCTGTGTCAACTTTAATGCTCAGTTTGCCAATATGTCGGCAGAAGATTTTGTTCGTCGCTTGTTGGTAGAGCAATTGGGTGTTAAATTTCTGGTAGTGGGTGATGACTTTCGCTTTGGTAAAGGCCGACGCGGAAATTTTGAAATGCTTGAAGCTGCCGGACAAGAGTTCGGTTTTGTCGTTGTAAGTACTCAAAGTTTTTGTATGTTAGAACAGCGCGTCAGTAGTACCGCTATTCGCCATGCGTTAGTGAATGATCAATTACCGTTGGCGGCCTCAATGTTAGGCCGTTCATATAGTATCAGTGGGCGAGTATCCCATGGCCGAAAACTTGGTCGAACAATTGGTTTTCCAACAGCGAATGTCCCTTTAAAACGCCGAGTATCACCCGTGTCTGGTGTGTATGCGGTTGAGGTCTTCGGTGTTGATGGCGCACCTTTACCGGGTGTTGCCAATGTTGGTCATCGACCAACAGTCAATGGTGTACGTCAGCAATTAGAAGTTCACCTCTTTGATTTTCAATCGGATTTATACGGTTGTCAGATAGAGGTAGTGCTACACCATAAGTTACGTAATGAAATAAAATTCGAATCATTCGATGCGCTAAAAGCACAAATCGAGCGTGATGCTCAAACGGCACGGGTGTGGCTGTCTGAGCGTAATAATGTCCAACTTCGCCCAAGTAACGGAATCGAGAATCAATGAGTGACTATAAAGATACCCTGAACTTACCTGAAACAGGGTTTCCGATGCGAGGTAACCTGGCACAACGTGAGCCAGTAATGCTAAAACGTTGGGATGATGAAGATCTTTACGGTGAAATCCGTAAAGCTAAGAAGGGAAAGAAATCCTTCATATTGCACGATGGCCCTCCTTACGCCAACGGTGATATTCACATTGGTCACGCGCTAAATAAAATTCTTAAAGACATTATTATTAAGTCAAAGACACTTTCTGGCTTTGATGCCCCTTACATTCCCGGTTGGGATTGCCACGGTCTACCTATCGAATTGATGGTAGAAAAAAAGTGGGGCAAGCCAGGACGTAAACTAACCGCTGCTGAATTCCGCCAAAAATGTCGTGAATACGCTGCGGGTCAAGTTGAAGGTCAAAAAGAAAGTTTCATTCGCCTAGGTGTATTAGGTCAATGGGATAAGCCTTACCGTACAATGGATTTTGCAACAGAAGCGAACATCATTCGTTCTTTGGGCAAAGTTGCAGAAAACGATCACCTATTGAAAGGTTTTAAGCCTGTTCACTGGTGTACTGATTGTGGTTCTGCATTGGCTGAAGCTGAAGTTGAATACCAAGATAAAGTATCACCTTCTATCGACGTTAAATTTAAAGCCGTTGATGAAGCGGGTGTTGTCGCTAAATTTAACTGTGCAGAAGGTCATGAAGGTCAAGGTGATGTGTCTGTAGTTATCTGGACAACCACACCTTGGACAATGCCAGCTAACCGTGCTGTTGCTGTTCGTGATGATCTTGAATATGTACTGGTTCAAGTTGAAGCTGATGCTGCTAATGATAAAGCGGCATACCGCTTAATTGTTGCCGCTGAGCTAGCAAAAGATGTAATGGATCGTGCCGGCATCGAGCATTTCCATAATCTTGGTTTCTGTAAAGGTGCAGATCTGGAGCTAATGCGCTTCAATCACCCATTCTACAGCTTTGATGTGCCAATCGTTCTTGGTGATCACGTTACGACTGAATCAGGTACTGGTTGTGTACACACTGCCCCTGGCCATGGTCAAGAAGATTTCGTGGTGGGTCAAAAATACGGTCTTGAAATTGCGAACCCAGTAGGAAGTAACGGTGTTTACTTACCTGATACAGAGTTGTTTGCAGGCCAACACGTATTTAAAGCTAACGATGTTGTTGTGGAAACATTAAAAGAGCACGGTGCGCTATTACACCATCATGCTTATGAGCACAGCTACCCACATTGCTGGCGCCATAAAACACCCATTATCTTCCGTGCGACGCCACAGTGGTTCATTTCAATGGACAAAGCAGGTCTTCGCGCTAAAGCATTGGGTGAAATCAAGAACGTTCAGTGGTTACCTGAATGGGGTCAAAGCCGTATCGAAGGTATGGTTGAAGGTCGCCCTGAATGGTGTATCTCTCGTCAACGTACTTGGGGTGTGCCAATTGCTCTGTTCGTTCATAAAGAAACACAAGAACTTCACCCTGATACGCGTGTACTGATTGAAAAAGTAGCGCAGCTTGTTGAGCAGAAAGGCATTCAAGCCTGGTGGGATCTCAATCCTGCTGAGTTAATGGGCGAAGCTGATGCCGCTAACTACGAGAAAGTACTCGATACACTAGACGTATGGTTCGATTCTGGTGTTACGCACTTCTCTGTTGTAGATAGCCGCGAAGAATATAATGGCCATTCAGCTGATCTATACCTAGAAGGTTCAGATCAGCACCGTGGTTGGTTCCAGTCTTCATTAGTTTCATCGGTAGCAATGAAAGGTAAAGCACCTTACAACCAAGTATTAACACACGGTTTCGTGGTTGATGGACAAGGTCGTAAGATGTCTAAATCTGTTGGTAACGTTGTTGCACCAAAAGATGTAACAAATAAGCTAGGTGCTGATATCTTGCGTCTATGGGTTGCATCAACGGATTATACTGGCGAAGTGGCGGTTTCTGATGAAATTCTAAAACGTTCAGCTGATGCATACCGTCGTATTCGTAACACAGCGCGTTTCTTCTTAGCTAACTTGAATGGCTTCAACCCAGAAACAGATCTAGTTGCACCAGAAGAAATGGTGGCATTGGATCGTTGGGCTGTTGGTCGTGCGATGGAAGCACAAGAAGAAATCATTAAAGCGTATGACGAATACAACCTACACGGTGTAACGCAGCGTTTGATGCAATTCTGTTCTGTTGAAATGGGTTCTTTCTACTTAGACGTAATCAAAGACCGTCAGTACACGGCGAAACAAGGTGGCCACGCACAACGTAGCTGTCAAACTGCGCTTTACTACATTGTTGAAGCATTAGTTCGTTGGATGGCTCCGATTATGTCATTCACTGCTGATGAAATCTGGAACGAAATGCCAGCTTCTCAAGGTAACGGTGAGCAGCGTGATAAGTTCGTCTTTACTGGCGAATGGTTCGAAGGTCTATTTGGTCTTGCAGACGACGAAGTACTGAATGATGAGTTCTGGGCTGAAATTCAACAAGTTCGTGGTGCGGTAAATAAACTGCTTGAACTTGCGCGTAAAGACAAAGTGATTGGTGGTTCTTTGCAAGCAGAAATCACTTTGCATGCAAATGAAGCATTAGCAGCGAAGCTGAATACGCTTGAAGATGAACTACGTTTTGTATTGTTAACATCTAAAGCGGCTGTTGCTATCGCAGACAGCATGCCTGAAGGCGCGCAAGAGACAGAGGTTGAAGGCCTATTTGTGACAGTTAACGCATCTGAAGCGGCGAAGTGTGATCGTTGTTGGCACCATGTTGTTGATGTTGGCACTATCGAAGGTCACGAAGAAGTATGTGGCCGTTGTGTGACTAACATTAGCGGTGAAGGCGAAGAGCGTAAGTTTGCCTAATGACACAGCAATCGTCTAAGCAAGGGCTATCGCTTAAACAATCTGGAATTCGCTGGCTATTGCTAGCGGTTCTGGTGTTCATCATTGATATTGGCAGTAAATTCTTGGTTATGAATACCATGGATTACGGTTGGCCCAACCGCATTGAAATTCTGCCATTTTTTAATTTGCTTTATGTACATAACTACGGTGCTGCATTTAGTTTTTTAAATGATGCTGGTGGTTGGCAGCGATGGTTGTTTGCTGCGATTGCATTAGGTGTGTCAGGTTTGTTGGCTTTTTGGATGCGTCGTACGCCACTCCAAAATAGATTGGCAAATAGTGCTTATGCATTGATCATTGGTGGTGCACTCGGTAATTTATTTGACCGTTTGTATCATGGTTTTGTGGTTGATTTTCTTGATTTTTATGCGGGAACGTATCATTGGCCAGCATTCAATATCGCAGATACCGCTATTTGTATTGGTGCTGCACTGATCATTATTGAAGGCTTCATAGCTGATAAGAAAGAAACAGTCAGTTAATCACCGAAAATCAGAGTTACGTAATAACCTTAAGCGCTGTCCGTTGATACGGGCGGCGCTTTGTTGTTAAATGGGCGTTATAAACTCAGGTTCGAGAGACGAGTCTCGACGGCAAGATGAGAAGCCTTCGATGGTGCTACATATTCGTCACTCGGCTTCTAGATACTCGATACTAGGAAGTACACATGTCGGTAATAACGGAAAAAAGTGAAGTGCTCATGCACTTCGCCATTAAATTAGAAGATGGCTCTGTGGCTGACTCAACGCAAGCTATGGGTAAGCCAGCCAAGTTTCGTATGGGTGATGGTAGCCTGACAGAAAATTTTGAAAAGTGTTTGCTGGGTCTATCTACTGGTGAGAAAAGCCAGTTTGAGCTAGAACCAGCGGATGCATTTGGGTTATCTAACCCTGACAATATTCATCATGTAGACTTAAGTAAGTTCAGTGCAGATACACCTGCAGAAGTTGGGACGATTATCGGTTTTGCCGGTCCCGACGGACATGATATACCGGGAATTATAACCAGTGTCGTTGGTGATTCAGTTACCGTCGACTTTAATCACCCTCTTGCTGGGCAGCGTGTTACTTTTGAAGTAGACGTTGTCGAAATCCAAGATTAAGAGCTGTTTGAAATGAAAATCTTATTAGCAAACCCACGTGGTTTTTGTGCCGGTGTCGACCGTGCGATCAGTATTGTAGAGCGTGCGTTAGAAATGTATCAACCGCCGATTTACGTACGTCATGAAGTTGTTCACAATCGTTTCGTTGTTGAAGGGCTAAAACAGCGTGGTGCTATTTTTGTCGAAGAACTCAGCGAAGTGCCTGATGACAATATTGTGATTTTCTCAGCTCATGGTGTCTCTCAAGCGGTAAGAAATGAAGCGAAAGAGCGTCAATTAACGGTTTTTGATGCAACTTGCCCATTGGTAACGAAAGTGCATATGGAAGTCGCACGTGCCAGCCGTCGTAATATGGAAGTGGTACTTATTGGTCACGCTGGTCACCCAGAAGTGGAAGGCACAATGGGGCAGTATGCGAGCGAAACGGGTGGCATGTACTTGGTCGAAAAGCCTGACGATGTTAAAAAGCTTCAAGTGAAAGATCCAAGTAACCTGCATTACGTAAGCCAAACTACGCTGTCAGTTGATGAAACGGCAGGTGTGATCGATCAATTACGTAAGGTTTTCCCTGAGATTCAAGGGCCGCGTAAAGATGACATCTGTTATGCCACCCAAAATCGCCAAGATGCGGTGCGTGAAATGGCTGAAAGTGTTGATGTTATGATTGTGGTGGGTTCAAAGAACTCATCAAACTCTAACCGTTTACGTGAATTATCAGAAAAACTCGGCACTCCAGGTTTTTTAACTGATTGCCCTGAAGATGTTCAACCCGTTTGGTTTGAAGGTAAGACCAAAGTGGGGGTGACAGCAGGGGCATCAGCACCAGAAGATCTCGTCAATCAGATTATTACTCGCATTCAGGCACTGATTGGTGGTGATGTTGAAGAGCTGAGTGGACGTGAAGAAAATATGTTCTTTGAAGTGCCACGAGAGCTGCAAGTAAAGAATATCTAAATTTTCTTACACTAATTAAGAGCCCTGGCGAAAGTTGGGGCTTTTTTGTATATAGATTTCATAGTCTCAACACGTTACATTGAAATGATTGGTGACATCATTTATCCAGGGAGAATAAACGCAATGGTTAGAATTGCGATTGCAGGTGCGGCAGGGCGTATGGGCCGTCAGTTATTGAAAGCAACGGTAAACTCAGAAAAAGCAGCATTAGGTGTTGCGACTGAACGTTCTGAATCAACGCTCATTGGGGTCGATGCGGGTGAATTGGCTGGTATTGGTAATGTAAGCATTGCGATTGTGGATGATCTTGCGAAGGCAGCTAACGATTTTGATGTGTTGATTGATTTCACTGCCCCCGCGGTGACCTTGGCGAATATTGAGTTGTGTAAGCAATATGGTAAGAAAATCGTTATTGGAACGACGGGTTTTTCAGAGGAAGAACGTGCGCTTATCGATTTAGCAGCCAAAGACATCGCGATTGTGATGGCACCTAACTACAGCGTGGGCGTTAATCTCGTCTTTAAGTTGCTAGAAAAAGCGGCGAAAGTCATGGGTGATTATACAGATATCGAAATTATCGAAGCACACCATCGCCATAAAGTGGATGCACCATCTGGAACTGCCATAGGTATGGGGGAAGCGATTGCGGGTGCAATGGGCAATAAGTTGAGTGATGTTGCTGTATATGCTCGTGAAGGTATTACAGGTGAACGTACACGTGATGAAATTGGCTTTGCAACCATTCGTGCTGGCGATATTGTGGGTGAGCATACCGCTATGTTTGCTGATATTGGTGAGCGAGTTGAAATTACGCACAAAGCCACCGATCGTATGACCTTTGCAAATGGCGCAGTACGTGCTGCGGTATGGCTTGCAGATAATCAATCGGGCTTTTATACCATGCAAGATGTGCTTGGGCTTGATGATCTTTAAGCGTTAGCCTGAAACTTGCGTTATTCCCTAAAGGTATTTTATAAATGTTTATGCATCATGTTTGTTTTGGTGCATAAACAGTGATTTTTATACACGCTTCCTTCCCGCCTCATTTCTTTATTAATAATTGCTTACTTTTGTGTGAATAGTTTCGCTTTATAGGTGTAATTCACATAAACCCCCCGTTAGTAAGGCTAAACTCGTAATAGCTGATCGTTTGCTTCGCATATTAATTGTTTAGTGATTCTTCTTTGGTTGCGCAAACGATAAAGTGTGACTTGCTCATAAAATTAGTCCTGTATTTTACCTTAAATCTTACTATTTCTATCGTTTGGGTGCGTTTTTTCTCTAAAGTCGATATATTTCACACTTATTTTGGATTGATTCTTGACAGTTTTAGCAGCGATCCATAGAATGCGCGGAATTTGTCAAAATTCAGTTTGACTTGGGTTTCGACTTTGTATGGAATGGGTAGTTGCAAGTTTATCTATTTTAATTGCATTTTTATTTTTTTTGGAGGTTGTCTTGAGCAAATCTGCGCTGTTAGTCCTTGAAGATGGGACTGTGTTCCGTGGTATATCCATTGGGGCAGATGGTTCGGCCATTGGTGAAGTTGTTTTTAACACCTCGATGACGGGGTATCAGGAAATTCTCACTGACCCTTCTTATTCCCAACAGATTGTAACGCTTACCTATCCCCATATTGGCAACACCGGAACAAATTCCGAAGACGAAGAATCTACTTCAATCCATGCGCAAGGTTTGGTAATTCGTGATCTACCCCTCCTAGCTTCAAACTTCCGTAATGAACGTTCCCTTTCTGATTACCTTAAATCACAAAACATTGTCGGTATTGCCGAGATTGATACGCGAAAGCTAACGCGTATTCTTCGTGAGAAAGGCGCTCAGAATGGCTGCATTATGGCGGGTGATAACCTTGATGAAGCATTGGCATTAGAAAAAGCAAAAGAATTCCCAGGCTTGAAAGGGATGGATCTTGCGAAAGTGGTAACAACGGCTGAAACATACCAGTGGAAGCAAGGTTCATGGACATTGCTTGATGGTTTGCCTGAGGCAAAAGATGACAGTGAACTGCCATACCACGTTGTTGCTTATGATTTCGGTGCTAAGCGTAATATCTTACGAATGTTAGTTGACCGTGGTTGTCGCTTAACGGTTGTGCCTGCTCAAACGTCGGCAGAAGACGTACTGGCAATGAATCCAGACGGCGTATTCTTGTCGAATGGCCCTGGTGACCCTGAACCATGTACGTATGCGATTGAAGCGACGAAAACATTCCTTGATATAGGTTTACCGATTTTTGGTATCTGCCTTGGTCACCAAATTCTTGCTCTGGCAAGTGGTGCGAAGACAGTAAAAATGAAGTTTGGTCACCACGGTGCTAACCATCCGGTTAAAGATATCGACCGTGATGTGGTAATGATCACGAGCCAAAACCACGGTTTTGCTGCTGACGAAGCAACATTGCCAGATACGCTGCGTGCAACACACAAATCCCTGTTCGATGGTTCTCTTCAAGGTATCCACCGTACAGATAAGCCAGCATTCAGCTTTCAGGGACACCCTGAAGCGAGCCCTGGTCCAACGGATGCAGCACCATTGTTTGACCACTTTATCGAGTTAATTAAGTTTTCTGTTAATGAAGCACGCAGCGCCTAAGCCGGAGTAGTAAGAAATGCCAAAACGTACTGACATAAAAAGTGTTCTGATTATAGGTGCTGGTCCGATTGTTATCGGTCAGGCATGTGAGTTTGACTATTCAGGTGCACAAGCTTGTAAAGCGCTGCGTGAAGAAGGTTACCGAGTTATTCTGGTTAACTCGAACCCTGCAACTATTATGACTGACCCAGACATGGCCGATGCAACCTACATCGAGCCAATTCACTGGGAAGTTGTGCGTAATATCATAGCGAAAGAGCGCCCTGATGCTGTATTGCCAACAATGGGTGGTCAGACTGCACTTAACTGTGCACTAGAACTTGAAAAACGCGGTGTACTAAAAGAATTCAATGTTGAAATGATTGGTGCTACAGCTGATGCAATTGATAAAGCTGAAGACCGTTCACGTTTTGACAAAGCAATGAAATCTATCGGTTTGGAGTGTCCTAATGCCGATACTGCCAAAACAATGGAAGAAGCTTACAAAGTTCTCGATATGGTGGGTTTCCCTTGTATCATTCGTCCATCGTTTACGATGGGTGGTTCCGGTGGTGGTATCGCTTATAACAAAGAAGAATTTGAAGAAATTTGTACTCGCGGTTTAGATCTTTCACCGACTAACGAATTACTTATCGATGAATCGTTAATTGGCTGGAAAGAATACGAGATGGAAGTTGTTCGTGACAAAAACGACAACTGTATCATCGTATGTGCGATTGAAAACTTTGATGCGATGGGTGTTCACACTGGTGACTCAATTACGGTTGCACCAGCACAAACACTAACAGATAAAGAATACCAGTTGATGCGTAATGCATCGCTAGCGGTACTGCGTGAAATTGGTGTTGAAACGGGTGGTTCAAACGTACAGTTTGGTATTAATCCGAAAGATGGCCGTATGGTTATCATCGAAATGAACCCACGCGTATCGCGCTCATCTGCGCTTGCTTCTAAAGCGACAGGTTTCCCAATTGCAAAAATTGCGGCGAAACTGGCGATTGGTTACACCCTTGATGAGCTAATGAACGACATCACGGGCGGTGCGACACCTGCATCATTTGAACCGACTATCGATTATGTTGTAACGAAGCTTCCTCGCTTCAATTTTGAAAAGTTTGCGGGTGCTAATGACCGTCTAACGACACAGATGAAGTCTGTGGGTGAAGTGATGGCGATTGGTCGTAATCAGCAGGAATCATTACAGAAAGCATTGCGTGGCTTAGAAGTTGGCGCAACAGGCTTTGATGAAATGGTTGACCTAGACGAACCAAACGCAATGAGCAAGATTCGTCATGAGCTGAAAGAACCAGGTGCCGAGCGTATTTGGTACATTGCTGATGCATTCCGTTCAGGTATGTCGGTTGATGGTGTATTCAACTTAACGAATGTTGACCGTTGGTTCTTGGTGCAAATAGAAGACATCGTTAAAGATGAGCAAAAAGTTAAAGATAACGGTTTTGCGGGCCTAAATGCCGTTGAACTTCGTAAGCTCAAGCGTAAAGGTTTCTCTGATGAGCGTTTAGCGAAATTGCTCGGTGTTGCACAGAGTGAAATTCGTAAATTACGTGACCAGCACGACATTCACCCAGTTTATAAGCGCGTTGATACTTGTGCGGCTGAATTCTCTTCTGACACGGCTTACATGTACTCTACATATGATGAAGAGTGTGAGGCACAGCCAACAGATAAAGATAAGATCATGATTCTGGGCGGTGGCCCTAACCGTATCGGTCAAGGTATTGAATTCGATTACTGTTGTGTACATGCATCATTAGCGTTACGTGAAGATGGTTATGAAACAATCATGGTTAACTGTAACCCTGAAACGGTTTCAACTGATTACGACACATCAGATCGTTTGTACTTTGAACCAGTAACACTAGAAGATGTGCTGGCTATTGTGCGTGTTGAAAAGCCAAAAGGCGTTATTGTTCAATACGGTGGTCAAACACCACTTAAACTGGCTCGTGAACTTGAAGCCGCTGGTGTACCGATTATTGGTACTAGCCCTGATGCTATCGACCGTGCAGAAGACCGTGAACGCTTCCAGCAAGCAGTTGATCGTTTAGGTCTGCTACAGCCAGAGAATGCCACTGTTACAACAATGGAACTGGCAATAGAGAAATCACGTGTTATTGGTTTCCCATTAGTTGTGCGTCCATCGTATGTCTTAGGTGGCCGTGCGATGGAAATTGTTTATGACGAGCAAGATCTTCGCCGTTACTTCAATGAAGCGGTAAGTGTTTCTAACGAATCACCAGTACTGCTTGACCGTTTCCTAGATGATGCAGTTGAAGTCGATGTTGATGCCATTTGTGATGGCGAGCAAGTTGTTATCGGCGGCATCATGGAACATATCGAACAAGCGGGTGTTCACTCAGGTGACTCAGCATGTTCACTGCCTGCTTACACGCTAAGTAAAGAAATCCAAGACGTAATGCGTGAGCAAGTGAAAAAGCTAGCATTCGAGCTAGGTGTTCGTGGTTTGATGAATACCCAGTTTGCAGTGAAAGATAACGAAGTTTACTTAATTGAAGTTAACCCTCGTGCTGCGCGTACTGTCCCATTTGTTTCGAAAGCAACGGGTGCACCGCTAGCGAAAATTGCTGCACGTGTAATGGCTGGTCAATCTCTTGAATCTCAAGGTTTCACCAAAGAAATCATTCCACCGTATTACTCGGTTAAAGAAGTGGTTCTGCCATTCGACAAATTCCCTGGTGTTGATCCACTGTTAGGCCCAGAAATGCGCTCAACGGGTGAGGTTATGGGCTTTGGTGATACTTTCGCAGAAGCATTTGCTAAAGCTGATCTTGGTTGTGGTAAAGAGTATGAAGATGGTGGTCGCGCACTATTATCAGTACGTAATAATGACAAGCAACGTGTTGTCGATTTAGCATCTAAGCTTATTAAGCTTGGTTACCAGCTAGATGCGACGCATGGTACCGCTGTGATTCTAGGTGAAGCGGGTATTAATCCACGCCTAGTGAACAAGGTACACGAAGGTCGTCCTCATATTCTTGACCGTATCAAGAACAATGAATACAGCTATATTGTGAACACGGCAGAAGGTCGTCAAGCGATTGAAGATTCTAAAGTACTTCGTCGCGGCGCGTTAGCTGAAAAGGTGAATTACACCACTACGCTAAATGCTGCATTTGCAACGTGTATGGCTCACACTGCCGATGACCGTGGCCACGTTACATCTTTGCAAGAGCTTCACGCTCGTATTAAGGCATAATCACTACCATTAAGATGCAATCTTAACGGTATATTGCTTATATTTTAGAAACCCACCTTTTGGTGGGTTTTTTTATATTCGCGAATTAGGCAGGTAGGCGTGGTAACCATCACAATTTGTATCACTTTTAACTCATATAGATCTTGAACTCAGAATTGAATTGCGTACAATTACCGACGTCGCAACAAGCGGCAAATTTTGGAGATTTCAATGAACGATACCGACCATCCTCCGAGTATGAAGGTGGAAAATCAAACCCTTTAATGGTGTCGGTCTCCTATGTTTCCGATCCTGCTAGGGTTCGGAATAGCTTGTCCTTATTTGTATATTTTTTTATACCCAATCTGACAATATTTCCTCGATTTTCTTCCTTTATTCTCAATGTTGAATTATGTCAATAAGTCGTAAATGACAGGCATTTTGCTGTTGTTTGTAGCGCTATTTTTTAGTATTACAGCAAAGAGTAAAAAGCACGTTTACCTTGTATCGTGGCAAAATTTTGATGGTCGTTACTGTAACTATGCCAATCGGGAGATTCGCCATGGCGGTAATGAACTATGCAGCAGATGCTGTAACGGAAAACTATGGTCAGAATGATATTCTGGCTGCACGAAATGCATTTTTAAAATACACCTTTGATGAACAAGCGAAATTATTAGTTGTGATGCCAATGACAGAGGCCACTGGTGTGCTCCATGAGTGCCCGCTACGTCATGTCCAAAACCTACTTGATCGGTTAGATGAATTGGGTGAAGAAGTGCGTATGCGCCACTTAGCGAGTGGGCTTGGTTTGCTGTGCTCTGAAGCTGAGCCTGCTGGCCATTATCTGAAAAACAGTGTGATGAGCCATGTACGTGAGCGTATCGGTTGGATTGTGGGGTTGGCTTTACTCGGTATTGTTTCCGGTTTAATTATCTCTCATTATGAAGATACATTAAGCCAGTTAGTATTACTCGCCATCTATATGCCCGTTATTGCGGCTGCTGGTGGTAATACTGGCTCGCAAGCAGCAACCCTGGTGGTAAGGGCGCTCGCGATGGAAGAGATACGGTGTAAAGACTGGCTACTCGTATTGTGGAAAGAATTTCGCGTATCAATCATCATGGCTAGCGTATTAGCCGCGGTGATTATGGGGCGTGTGATGATGTTCAGCGATAGCAGCTCGTTGCCTGCAGGTATGAACCTAGAAGATATAGCAATGGCAATTGGCATGGCAATCTCGCTTCAGGTTGTATTATCAACGAGTGTCGGTGGTGTACTGCCAATGGTGGCACGGGCATGCCGGTTAGATCCTGCTGTATTGGTTAGCCCTGTATTGGCCTCTGTGGTCGACATCACCGGTATGATGATTTACTTTACCACCGTCAATTGGATGCTTGGATTATCGTAGCATTAAGCTAGAAATCATAACGAAAGCCCTAACGTATTTGATACGTTAGGGCTTTGTTGTTTTAAACCGCAGGTTTATCTAAGTTCTCTTAATATTCGTTATAAATACTTAGATATAAGGCTTTTTCAAATTCAGTGATGGGTGGCGTGGTAGGTTTATCATTCGTCGAATTGTCTGGCGGAAAATAGTTATTTACCAATTGGACAAACAACAGTGCTTTACCTGATTGGGTCTTAATCATTCCTGCTAGATTGTAACTGCCATATAACGATCCACTTTTGGCGACTATATTGCCCTTCAGTGGCGCTTGGCGAAGACTTTGTCGGTAAAGTAACGTGCCACTTTCTCCTGATACTGGCATATTTTTCAGTAAACCCAGTGAAGGGTTGTTATAGAGGTGAGTGATCACTTGCATCAGTGAGCTTGCTTTTATGCGGTTATTACGCGATAAGCCTGAACCATCGACCATTACAGTATCGGTTAAGTCGATATTGGTTTGTTCCTGTAAAATGGCTTTGATTGCTGCCACGCCATTGTTGAATGTGCCTGCTTGTTTAAAGTATTCACGCCCTAATGTTTTGGTTAAGTTATCAGCGATTAAGTTGTCTGATTTCTTCAGCATAATATCGATCAGTTCCGACAGCGGTGCCGATTGATGACGTGCAATGCGTTTACCTTTTATATTGTCATTTCGTAGAATTTTGCCTTTTAGCTGGATCCCCGTACGTTTTAATTCCTGCTGAATCACTGCAGCGGTATAGGCTTCGGTATTTTGCACGGCAAAGTTTAACGGCAGTGGTTTCTTACTTTGTGGTAAACAGCCACTTAGCTGATAGTTGTTACTCAGATTTGCAACTAATTCTAATTCGCAGTGTTGTTGTTTTTGTTGTTCTTTTGTCACGATAAGCGCATTCGTTGTCGCTTTAATCGGCTGGTGACTGGGAATGTTAATACGCGTTTTCTGACCGATCGCTTTATTACTGTATAAAGCGCCTTGTACACAGTTGTGTTCAAGTGTAATGCTGCTTGATGGCGCACTGTAGCAAACGCCTAAAATATCCCATGGCCAGCCAGCTGCGCGCTCATAACCGGAGAAAGCATTGCCGTTTAGGTATAGGTTACCTTTGATCGTTGAAAGGTTATTTTTTTTCAGTGTTTTCAATAGCGAGGCGAGTTCAGTACGGGATAGTGTTGGATCGCCAGTAAAGCGAAGAACCACATCGTTAGTACTCACTTCAAGATCGGTATTAAAGCGGTAGTTGTCATCAAGATAGAGCTTAGCGGCAAGCGCTGTGATCACTTTTTGTGTGCTCGCTGGGGCTTGTAATTGCTCTGTACGCTGAGAATAAAGCACCTGATTGGTTGCAGGGTCAACGATCATTAACGCTAAATCGTGCCCGTTAGGCAGTTTATTGATGGCGGCTTGGGGATTGAACGCAGCCAGTGAAGGCAGACTCATAACGAGCAGTGACAGTGATAAGATTTGTTTAAACATGAGTATGCACAATTATCTGAAAAGAATAGTGCTAATCATATAGTAGATATACCCAAGTTACCTCAAGATACAGGAAACGAACATCTTGAGGTAGCTTGGGTATAAACATAAAAAAACGCAGATCTTACGATCTGCGTTTTTAAAAGTATCAGCGTTAAGCTTAACTAATCCAAGTGGGATTAGAAGTCGTAACGTGCACCAAGAACGAACTCATCTGAAGCTTGTGCTTTAGTAGTTGAGCTATTAGCATCAAGTAGGTTGAACTTGTAAGATGCGTAAGTACGGAAGTTCTTGTTGAAGTAGTAAGTACCGTCAATAGCGATAGAATCTCTAAGGTCAGATGCATCGCCTGACGCGTTAGAATCTTCTAGGAAGTTGTAAGTAGTAATGAATACTGCTTTACCGTATGTGTAAGCTGCTGCGAATTCGTAACCAGTAGATTCATCGATTAGATCGTTGTTAACTACAGTGTTACGTGAATCTTGGTAAAGACCAGAGAAGTAGAAATCGCTGATTGTGTAAGAGATAGCACCGAATGCTTGCTTACCAGTTTTGTCTTGACCATCTTGACCGTCTTGCTCGCCGTAGCCAGCACCAAAGCCTAGACCCATGTCCATAGCGTACATTGCTGCAGCAGAGTAACCTTCAGTGTCTTCGCTACCGCCAAATACGTAGTTCGCTTTAACTGTTAGGTTGTCGCCATTAAGGTCGAAAGAACCCACGTAGCTAAGGTTGTTGTCTGTACGGTCAGCAGCAGCAAGTTTGTTACCCGCTTCGTTACCGTGGTATGCCATGATATCTGTAAAGTCAGTGATCATGCCTAGAGAACCGTCAGCTTTACCGTATACTAGCTGACCGTATTGGCTGCCAACACCAGCGTATGCATAACGTGTTTCGTCGTTGTCGCTGTCAGCGCTGCTGAATTCTTTTTCAAAGAAACCAACACCGTAGAAATCTTCAGTGATGTCTGTTTTACCAGCAACGTTAATACGTACGCGGCTCTTATCAGACACTTCGCTGCTTGTTTTGTTGCTGTTGTCTTTTTCTACGTCAGCTAGTACTGCACGCGCTTCAAAACGACCGCCAACTGCTAGGCTAGATGTTTCGTCTGAGTAAACTTCTGCTGCTGTTGCTACAGAAGAGATAGATGCTGCTGCTACTGCTAAAGCAATCAGTTTCTTGTTCATTGCCGAATCCTTTTTAAAATTATTTTATTTATGTACATTTAAGTTCCAAATGCATGGCGTTCTTTTTACTTGTCTATTTTGTTTTTTGTTAGTAAAAAAAACTGAAAAATACTACATGGGGATAATCTGAGAGCTATATTTGTATTTATCCTTTTATTTATCAGTGTTTTATTTAATTGTAAAAAAGTTCGATGCTGTCGTGTTGATTTAGTTGTATTTAGAGTTTTGTTGATATCTTTTCTGATGTTTAAATCGTTACTGTTGATTAAATTGTGAGGTTTAACACATCTTTATGCTGCTTGGTTGTGTTACAGGCTGACTTTTGTAAGAGTTCAGTAATAATGACTTTCGAAGGTGATCTCTTTGCCATCTTTGTTTAAAATGACAGTAACCCTTTAAACCCTGCTGGTTCAGCCAATGCTGGTCTGGCTTTTTTTACCCTAAGAGTAACGAGCGTCTTGGGGTGCACTGAGGTAGTAATATTTATGGAAAAGGTTCCAATGACTGTGCGTGGTGAACAAACCCTACGTGAAGAACTGGAGATACTGTTAAAGCGTCGCCCTATTATTTCAAAGGCGATTGGTGAAGCTCGTGAATTGGGTGACTTAAAAGAGAATGCTGAGTATCACGCAGCGCGAGAGGAACAAGGTATTTGTGAAGCACAGATTCGAGATATCGAATATAAGCTTTCTGTATCTCAGGTTATTGATGTCACTAAAATGGAAAATACCGGCAAAGTGATTTTTGGTACGACTGTTAAGCTTATTGATATTAATACTGATGATGAACTGACGTATTGTATTGTTGGTGATGACGAAGCAGATATTAAGAAAAACCTGATTTCCGTTAACTCGCCGATTGCTCGTGGGTTAATCGGTAAGCTTGAAGGTGATGAAGTGTCTATTCATACACCGGGTGGCGTTAAAGAATTTGAAATCGAGCAAGTTCAATATCTTTGATTGATAGCGGTTTGAGCAATAAAGCGGTAATGAAATTTAACTGTTAGCAAATGTTACATTTGAACGGTTATTTTTAGCGTAGATGTTACAATTTCATAATGAGTGGATGTAAAAAAGGCCGCATTGGCGGCCTTTTTTATTTGCGAGGAAGTTCGATTTTTCGTTCTTCCGTTTGACGGTAAAGAACGAGTGTTTTACCTATTAGTTGAACTTTGTCCGCTTTCGTTTCGCGAATGATTGCATCAACAATCAATATTTTGGTTTCGCGGTCTTCAGTAGCAACCTTGATTTTGATTAGCTCATGGTGATTAAGCGCAATTTCGATTTCAGCGATTACTGCTTCAGTTAAACCGTTTGAGCCCATAAGAACAACAGGTTTTAGATTATGAGCAAGGCCTTTAAGGTGTTGCTTCTGTTTGGTGCTTAGATTCATGATGACTCTATTTTGTGAATTAGGGTTGAAAACACGACATTCTAACGCCATCTAGACTAGAAGACTAATTTGTTTAGTATACGCAGAACATTTTCAACGCAGTATACTGGATAAATACATCAACTCATTAGGTTTAGTATGAGTAGAAATAAACAATCGGCCAGCTCTGGTCGTTGGCTAAAAGAACATTTTGATGATAAATACGTCCAAGAGGCACAAAAAAGGGGCTATCGCTCTCGTGCCATCTTTAAGATTGAAGAGATTCAAAAGAAAGATAAATTATTAAAACCTGGCATGACAGTGGTTGACCTTGGTGCTGCACCTGGCGGTTGGTCACAGTACGCCGCTGAAGTGGTTGGTGATGAAGGACAAGTTATCGCATGCGATATTTTGTCGATGGATTCATTACCGGGCGTCAGCTTCTTGCAAGGGGATTTTCGCGAAGAAGCGGTGTTAAGTGCATTGTTAGAACGCATTCAACCAAACATGGTTGATGTCGTCCTTTCAGACATGGCACCAAATATGAGCGGTAACCTTGCTTCAGACCAACCTAGAGCAATGTATCTTGTTGAACTAGCATTAGATATGTGTCGACAAGTTCTTGCTCCGAATGGCAGCTTCGCTGTTAAAGTTTTCCAAGGTGAAGGCTTTGATCAGTATTTAGCTGAAATTCGTAACATGTTCAAAGTAGTAAAAATAAGAAAACCGGATTCTTCTCGAGATCGCTCTCGTGAGGTCTATATTGTGGCTACAGGTTACAAACTGTAGTACTCTACATTCATCTTTAAGTTATTGCGGGGCTAACACCTTGAGTGACATGGCAAAAAACTTGATTTTGTGGTTGGTTATCGCTGTGGTTCTGATGTCTGTCTTTCAGAGCTTCGGTCCTAGTGATAGCGCTGGCCGTCAAGTCGATTATACGACGTTTGTCCGTGAAATCGGTCAGGATCAGATAAGGGAAGCACGATTCAACGAGCGTGAAATCACCGTATTTAAGCGTGACAACACGCGATACGTCACTTATCTGCCTGTTTTTAACGATCAGAAACTACTAGACGATCTTATCAACGCTAATGTGAAAGTGTTGGGTACTCCACCTGAAGAGCCAAGCTTACTTGCTTCAATCTTCATCTCGTGGTTCCCAATGTTACTTCTTATTGGTGTTTGGGTTTTCTTCATGCGTCAGATGCAAGGCGGCGGCGGTGGCAAAGGCGCCATGTCGTTCGGCAAATCTAAAGCACGTATGATGAGTGAAGACCAAATCAAAACAACGTTTGCAGATGTTGCAGGTTGTGATGAAGCAAAAGAAGACGTTAAAGAGCTGGTTGATTATCTACGCGATCCAAGCCGTTTCCAAAAGCTAGGTGGTAAAATTCCAACAGGTATTTTGTTGGTTGGTCCTCCTGGTACGGGTAAAACGCTGTTGGCAAAAGCAATTGCCGGTGAAGCGAAAGTACCGTTCTTCACTATTTCCGGTTCTGACTTTGTTGAAATGTTCGTTGGTGTAGGTGCATCTCGTGTACGTGACATGTTCGAACAAGCCAAAAAAGCAGCGCCTTGTATTATTTTTATCGATGAAATTGATGCTGTAGGTCGTCAACGTGGTGCTGGTGTTGGTGGTGGTCACGATGAACGTGAACAGACATTGAACCAAATGCTTGTTGAAATGGATGGTTTTGAAGGCAATGAAGGTGTCATTGTTATTGCTGCGACAAACCGTCCCGATGTATTGGATCCAGCATTACTTCGACCGGGTCGTTTCGACCGTCAGGTTGTGGTTGGCTTGCCAGATGTACGTGGTCGTGAACAGATTCTTAAAGTTCACATGCGTAAAGTACCGCTTGAAGGGGATGTTGAACCATCTTTGATTGCTCGTGGTACACCTGGGTTCTCTGGTGCTGATTTGGCAAACCTTGTGAACGAAGCGGCGTTGTTCGCAGCTCGCGGTAACAAGCGTGTTGTTTCAATGAAAGAGTTCGAATTGGCGAAAGATAAAATCATGATGGGCGCAGAGCGTAAATCAATGGTTATGTCTGAAGACCAAAAAGAATCAACGGCATATCACGAAGCGGGTCACGCAATTATTGGTCGCTTGGTACCGGATCACGATCCAGTGTACAAAGTATCAATTATTCCACGTGGTCGTGCGTTGGGTGTGACAATGTACTTGCCTGAGAAGGATCGTGTTAGTCACTCTCGTGAATTCCTTGAATCTATGCTTTCAAGCCTTTACGGCGGACGTTTAGCTGAAGAGTTGATCTACGGTGTTGATAAAGTGTCTACTGGCGCTTCTAACGATATCGAACGTGCTACAGATATTGCACGTAAGATGGTTACTCAGTGGGGTTTCTCTGAAAAGATGGGACCTGTACTTTACTCTGAAGATGAAGGCGAAGTCTTCCTAGGCCGTTCAGTTACCCAGACTAAACATATGTCTGATGATACTGCTCGTGCTATTGATATGGAAGTTCGTGCTCTTATCGACCGTAACTATGAACGTGCTCGTGAAATTCTGGCTCAAAATATGGATATCATGCATGCAATGAAAGATGCATTGATGAAGTATGAGACGATTGATGCTGCTCAAATCGATGATTTGATGGCGCGTAAAACAGAAATTCGTGCACCGAAAGGTTGGGGCGATACTGACGATGTAATGAAGTCATCACCAGAGTCAGCACCTGAAGCTAAAGCAGAAGCTAAAGTTGAAACTGAAGAAAAGCCAGTTGCAACTGACAGCGAAGAGCTAAAGCCAAAAACAGAACAAGCACCAAAAGAAGACGATAAGCCTCAAGCTTAATTGCCTTTCAAATATTAAAGCCCCGAACTTGTGTCGGGGTTTTTTTTATTTAAATTATCATGGAGTAATGATTCGTGATTTTGACAAGCAAAGAAAAAACACTCGATTTGTCTTACCCCCATACGATGGGGATCTTAAATGTTACCCCTGATTCATTTTCAGATGGGGGGAAATTCAATCAATTTGATCATGCGCTGCGGCATGTCGAGGCAATGCTAGAGGCTGGAACCAGTATTCTCGATATCGGTGGTGAATCGACTCGCCCTGGTGCCGCAGATGTTTCAGAAGAGCAAGAGCTTGAACGTGTTGTACCCATTATTGAGGCAATTCGGCAGCGCTTTGATTGTTGGATATCAATAGACACGAGTAAAGCGCTTGTGATGACGGAAGCGGTTACTGCAGGTGCTGATTTGATCAATGATGTGCGCGCATTACGTGAAGAGGGGGCATTAAAGGCTGCAGCAAAAGCCAATGTTCCGATTTGCTTAATGCATATGCAAGGCCAGCCACGTACAATGCAGGCTCAACCACATTATGATGATTTATTCACAGGTGTGAGTGAATTTCTTGTTGAAAGAGTGGCGGCATGTGAAAAAGCAGGCATTGCCCGTGAACAGTTGTTATTGGATCCAGGGTACGGTTTTGGTAAAACCTTGGAGCATAATTATCAATTGCTGGCACATTTAGATAAATTTCATCAATTTGGACTCCCTCTTTTAGTGGGGATGTCTCGAAAATCAATGATTTCAAAGTTGTTGAATAAACAGCCAAGTGAGTGCCTTGTCGGCAGCTTAGCATGTGCAACAATTGCAGCAATGAAAGGCGCGCAAATAATTCGCGTTCATGATGCACAAGAAACTGTCGATGTGCTAAAAGTGTGTCGTATGACGCTGGCACAAGAATAAAATCAAGCGTGATTTCAATGTGATAACGTTGTTTTTTTAAACGCTGATATTTATAGAATCACGTTAAAAAATAAAAGAAATTGCTAGGAGCATATATAATGGCGGAACGTAAGTTTTTTGGTACCGATGGTATTCGTGGATTGGTTGGCGAAGGTCCTATTACCCCCGAGTTTGTACTGAAGTTGGGTTGGGCTGCTGGGCGTGTTTTATCTCAGCAAGGCACCAAGAAGGTATTGATTGGTAAAGATACGCGCATTTCTGGTTACATGCTTGAATCTGCATTAGAAGCCGGTCTTGCTGCGGCTGGCCTGCAAGCCGCATTTACTGGACCTATGCCAACACCTGCTGTTGCATACCTTACGCGTACCTTCCGTGCTGAAGCGGGTATTGTCATTTCAGCATCGCATAACCCGTATTATGATAACGGTATTAAATTCTTTTCATCGGAAGGCACAAAATTACCTGATGCGATTGAATTAGCGATTGAAGCTGAAATGGAAAAACCACTGACTTGCGTTGAATCAGCAATGCTAGGCAAGGCATACCGTATCAATGACGCAGCTGGTCGATACATCGAATTTTGTAAGGGTACTTTCCCTTCTCAATATGATCTTTCTGAGTATAAAATCGTTGTCGATTGTGCTCACGGTGCGACGTACCATATTGCCCCTAATGTATTCAGAGAGCTTGGCGCTGAAGTGATTACCATTGGTTGTGAGCCAAATGGTACAAACATTAATGACCAAGTTGGCGCAACCGATGTACGTGCATTACAAGCTAAAGTATTGGAAGAGAAAGCCGATTTTGGTATTGCTCTTGATGGTGACGGCGATCGCGTGATCATGGTTGATAATGAAGGCAACAAAGTGGATGGTGACCAAATCGCTTATATTGTTGCCCGCGATGCATTGCGCCGTGGTGAACTAAAAGGTGGGGTTGTTGGTACATTAATGACTAACCTTGGTATGGAAGTTGCCCTGAAAAATTTAGGTATTCCCTTTGTTCGCTCAAAAGTAGGCGACCGTTATGTAATGGAAGAACTGCAGAAGCATAATTGGTTAATTGGTGCAGAGAATTCAGGTCACGTTATCTTATTAGATAAAATCACGACAGGTGACGGCATTGTTGCTGGCTTGCAAGTGATGGCGTCAATTGTTGGTAGTAAGATGACATTGAAAGAACTTAGCGATGGCATGACACTGTTCCCGCAAGTGTTAGAAAATATTCGCTTCAAAGGCGAGGGTAATCCGTTAGAGTCTGATGCTGTTATTACAGCGCAAAAAGCGGTTGAAGCTAAGTTGGGTGATACTGGCCGTGTTCTATTACGTAAGTCTGGTACTGAGCCTTTGATTCGCGTTATGGTTGAAGGCGAAAATGCAGATTTAGTGCAGCAATACGCACTTGAAATCGCTCAAGCAGTTAAAGATAACTGTTAAGCATTGGTTTAATATCATCCGTTTTTTATTTTTAGGTGATATTTAATAGTTTGTGTCGGTTTTTGTTTAAATGTTGTACAAGTGGCTCGCCTTAATAACTATTTGATGAAATAGTGCTTGTCACATCTACATGCATTCGCTAGTATTCTCCCGCTCCTTAGTGATGGGAGTGCGCTGGCAGTACTACAACAAAAGCCGGCACAGCAAAATTGACAATAGGTGGAACCCATGTACGAAATTCTACTTGTGATTTATCTGTTGGCTGCGCTTGGTGTTATTGGCCTAGTACTGGTTCAACAAGGTAAAGGCGCGGATATGGGAGCTTCATTTGGGGCTGGTGCATCAGGAACTCTGTTTGGCGCTAGCGGCTCTGGAAACTTTCTGACCCGAATGACTACAGTTTGTGCGGCAATTTTCTTCATTATTAGTCTTGTTCTTGGCAACATGAGTGCAAAACAAGCATCTGAAAAAAGTGGCTGGGAAGATCTGAGTGGTAACGTAAACTCAGAGCAAGTTGTAGAAAAAACTGAGACTGCGCCTGCAAATAGCGACATTCCTCAGTAATAAAAGATTTAGCCGAGATGGTGAAATTGGTAGACACGCTAGCATGAGGTGCTAGTGCCGCAAGGTGTAGGGGTTCAAGTCCCCTTCTCGGCACCATTATACTGGTTACTTGTAATAGTAACATCTGAGCGATATAATACGCTTAGATTTCGGACGCGGGATGGAGCAGTTTGGTAGCTCGTCGGGCTCATAACCCGAAGGTCGTTGGTTCAAATCCAGCTCCCGCAACCACTTTCCCGAAAAGCGACTATCCTATTTAATAGAGATGTTGTTTTTCTATCACAGCTTGCTGTGGTAATCAGGGTCCAGTAATAAAAAACCCCGTATTCGGGGTTTTTTATTATCTGAAATATGACAATTCAGATATTCACTGGGCTTTTGGCCCTTTTTTTGTTTTCAGGGGGTTGTCTTGACAGCTTTAGAGATGCAATTAACCGAACTACTTGAGGCGTCTGTCAATGCTTCAGGTTATGAACTGGTAGGCTTGGAATTTATTCGCGCAGGCGAACATTCTACATTACGTGTTTTCGTGGATCATGAAAATGGTATTAATGTGGAAGATTGTGCCGAAGCAAGCCGTCAAATCAGTGCAGTTATGGACGTAGAAGATCCTATCACTGTGGCTTATCACCTGGAGGTGTCTTCCCCTGGTCTCGAGAGGCCGCTGTTCAAAGCTGCACATTACCAACAATTTGTTGGTCACGAGGTCAACTTGGTGTTGAAAATGGCGATGAATAATCGTCGTAAGTGGAAAGGTGACATTGTTGCTGTTGAGGGTGAACTTATCACTCTGAAAGTCGATGGTAATGATGAAACATTCGCACTTAGCAATATTTCCAAAGCTAACCTGATTCCAAAATTCTAACCGCTAAGCAGAGGCATTAGAAATGAACAAAGAAATCTTGGCTGTCGTTGAAGCGGTATCCAATGAAAAAGCTGTTCCTCGTGAGCGTATCTTTGAAGCACTAGAGATCGCACTGGCAACAGCTACTAAGAAAAAACACGAAGCTGAAATTGATGTTCGTGTTGCTATCGATCGTAAGACGGGCCAAGTTGTAACATTCCGTCGTTGGCTTGCTGTTGACGAAGTCACTCAACCGACATTAGAAATGACGATTGAAGCGGCACAATACGATGATGAAACCATCGAACTTGGTGGATTTGTTGAAGACGAAATCGAATCAGTAACATTCGACCGCATTACAACACAAACTGCTAAGCAAGTAATCGTACAAAAAGTACGTGAAGCTGAACGCGAGCAAATTGTTGAACAGTTTATGGATAACGAAGGTGAGCTAATCACTGGTATCGTTAAAAAAGTAAACCGTGATGCAGTAATTATCGATTTAGGTAATAATGCAGAAGCCGTAATCCAACGTGATGATCAGCTTCCTCGTGAAAACTTCCGTTCAGGTGACCGTATTCGTGGTCTTTTATACGCAGTGCGTCCTGAAGCGCGTGGTTTCCAATTGTTCATGACACGTTCTAAAGCAGAAATGTTGTTAGAACTATTCCGCATTGAAGTGCCCGAAATCGGTGAAGAGCTGATTGAACTAATGGGCGCAGCTCGCGATCCTGGTTCACGTGCGAAAATTGCAGTTAAAACGAACGACAAACGTATTGACCCAGTTGGTGCGTGTGTTGGTATGCGTGGTGCACGTGTACAAGCCGTTTCTAGTGAACTTGCTGGTGAGCGTATTGATATCGTTCTTTGGGACGAAAACGCAGCACAGTATGTTATCAACGCAATGGCACCTGCTGAAGTTGCTTCAATCATTGTTGATGAAGATAACCACACAATGGACATTGCTGTTGAGAAAGATAATCTTGCTCAAGCAATTGGTCGTAGTGGTCAGAATATCCGTTTAGCATCACAGCTTACTGGCTGGGAACTAAATGTAATGACTGTAGAAGATCTACAGAAGAAGCACAAAGAAGAAGCACAAGTATCGATTGATACGTTTACTAAACACCTAGACATTGATGAAGACTTCGCGACGCTATTGGTTCAAGAAGGCTTCACAACACTAGAAGAAATCGCTTACGTTCCAGTTAGCGAGCTTATGGATGTTGAAGGTCTTGATGAAGACGCAATTAATCAGCTACGTACTCGTGCTAAAGAAGCACTGACTACGCTTGCCCTTGCGCAAGAAGAATCATTTGAAGGTGTCGAGCCAGCTGCTGATCTTCTTGGTCTTGACGGTTTAGAGCGTGAATTGGCGTTTAAGCTAGCTGCGAAAGGTATTTGTACGCTGGAAGATCTTGCTGACCAAGGCACAGATGATTTGCTTGACCTCGAAGAGATGGATGAAGCAAAAGCGGGTGAGCTTATTATGGCTGCGCGTAACATTTGTTGGTTTAGCGACGAAGCGTAATAAAAAATTAGCAAGGGAGGAGCAGTATGTCAGAGGTTACAGTTAAAGCATTAGCGGAAGAAGTGGGAACACCAATTGACCGTTTGCTTCAACAGTTTTCCGATGCTGGTATCAGCAAGAAAGCTGAAGATAACGTAAGCCAAACCGAGAAGCAGTCTCTATTGTCACACCTGCAAAAAGAGCACGGTGGTGAGAGTACTGATGGCACTCCAACTCGCCTTACTTTACAACGTAAGACACACAGCACTTTAAGTGTGTCAGGTACGGGTGGTAAAAGTAAAAGTGTTCAAGTGGAAGTACGTAAAAAGCGTACTTTCGTGAAGCGCTCAGCTCTTGAAGAAGAGCAGCGTGCTGCTGATGACGCTAAACGTGTCGCAGAAGAAACTACACAACGTGAAGCTCAAGCTCAGCAAGATGCTGAATTGAACGCTAAGCGAGAAGTAGAGGAAGCTGCAAAACGTAAAGTAGAAGAAGCGCGTTTGGCTGAAGAAAAAGCGAAGCGTGAAGAAGAAAATAAGGCTAAATGTAACACTGAGGATACGGTGAAGCGTGAAGCTACAGATAAGCGTAAAGCCGAAGAGAAAGCTAAACGCACCGTCGCTGTCGAACAGGCTAAGAGTGAAACTGAGTTATTGCAACTTCGCCGGGAAGAGGAAGCCAAGCGTAAAGCCGAAGAAGATAGTCAGCGTCAGCTAGAAGAGGCCCGCAAAATGGCAGAAACAAATGAAAAAACCTGGTCAGCTACTGAGCAGAATGCAACAACAAGTATGGAAAAATCAGATTACCACGTAACAACATCTACTCACGCCCGTGCTGCGGAAGATGAGCAAGATCGTAAAGAAGAAACCACTGGTACTCGTCGTAAGAAAAAGCCAGCTGCTAAAAAAGCAGATGATCGTAAAGGTCGTGGTGGTCGTAACCAACGTGGTGGACGTGGTAAGCAAAAACCTCAGGTTAATGCGCCTACTTCAATGCAACAAGGTTTTGATAAAACAGCGACAGTCGCTAAATCAGATGTTGTGATTGGCGAAACAATTGTTGTTTCTGAACTGGCTAATAAAATGTCAGTAAAAGCGACTGAAGTCATCAAAGCAATGATGAAGATGGGCGCTATGGTTACCATTAATCAGGTAATCGACCAAGAAACAGCGGCACTTGTTGCTGAAGAAATGGGTCACAAAGTTATTTTCCGTAAAGAAAATGAACTTGAAGAAGCACTAATGTCTGACCGCGGTGAGACACAAGCTGTTGAGTCTCGCGCACCTGTTGTTACTATCATGGGTCACGTTGACCACGGTAAAACATCAACGCTTGATTACATTCGTAAAGCACACGTTGCTTCTGGCGAAGCTGGCGGTATTACGCAGCATATCGGTGCTTACCACGTTGAAATTGGTAGCGGTATGATTACTTTCCTTGATACTCCGGGACACGCAGCGTTTACCGCTATGCGTGCTCGTGGTGCTCAAGCGACAGATATCGTTGTACTAGTAGTCGCAGCAGATGATGGCGTTATGCCTCAAACAGTCGAAGCAATCCAGCACGCTAAAGCGGCAGGTGTTCCTTTGATCGTTGCTGTGAACAAGATCGATAAAGACGGCGCAAACCCAGACAACGTTAAGAATGAGCTAGCTCAGTACGATATTATTCCTGAAGAGTGGGGCGGTGAGAACATGTTTGTTCACATCTCTGCTAAGGAAGGTACTAACATTGACGGTTTGCTAGAAGCTATCTTACTTCAGTCTGAAATTCTTGAACTGACTGCAGTTAAAGAAGGTATGGCTAGCGGTGTTGTTGTTGAATCTCGTATTGATAAAGGTCGTGGTCCAGTAGCAACAGTACTTGTTCAATCAGGTACTTTACGTAAGGGCGATATCGTTCTTTGTGGTCTTGAGCATGGCCGTGTTCGTGCAATGCGCGATGAAAATGGTAAAGACATCGAGAGTGCAGGTCCTTCTATCCCAGTTGAGATCTTAGGTCTTTCTGGTGTGCCAGCATCGGGTGACGAAGCGACTGTTGTACGTGATGATCGTAAAGCACGTGAAGTTGCACTTTACCGTCAAGGTAAATTCCGTGATGTTAAACTAGCACGTCAGCAAAAATCTAAACTAGAAAACATGTTCTCACACATGGAAGCTGGTGAAGTTGCTGAATGTAACGTTGTACTGAAAGCAGATGTACAAGGTTCTATCGAAGCGATTGCTGATTCACTAATGAAGTTGTCTACAGACGAAGTTAAAGTGAAGGTTGTTGGTTCGGGTGTTGGTGGTATTACTGAAACTGATGCCGTACTAGCTGCAGCGTCTAATGCAATCATTCTTGGTTTCAACGTTCGTGCTGATGTTCCTGCTCGTCGTATGATTGAGAACGAAAACCTTGACCTACGTTACTACTCAATCATTTACCAATTGATTGATGAAGTTAAGGCAGCAATGGGCGGTATGCTTGCTCCTGAATTCCGTCAGGAAATCATTGGTCTAGCTGAAGTTCGTGATGTATTCAAATCTCCTAAGATTGGCGCAATTGCTGGTTGTATGGTTACTGAAGGTACTATCAAGCGTAATAACCCTATCCGTGTTCTACGTGACAACGTGGTTATCTACGAAGGTGAGCTAGAATCACTACGTCGCTTCAAAGATGATACTAACGAAGTTAAGAATGGCTACGAATGTGGTATTGGCGTTAAGAACTACAATGATGTTCGCGTTGGTGACCAGATCGAAGTGTTTGAAATCATTGAGATTCAACGTACTCTTGATTAATCATCAAGGTTGTTACTTATCTTATTAAGTAAACATACAACCCAATGGGGAGCTTAGGCTCCCCATTCTTTCAAGAGCGCTTTCTTCTTTAAGATAGCCCGTTTCTTTAAGAGAGATAGTTAAAATGGCTAAAGAATTCAGTCGTACCCAGCGTGTTGCGCAACAGCTACAAAAAGAGCTTGCTGTTATCCTTCAACGTGAGCTTAAAGATCCACGTGTTGGCATGACGACAATTTCAAGTGTCGAAGTATCTCGTGACATGTGTTACGCAAAAGTGTTTGTAACATTTTTCACTATCGGCGAACAAACACCAAAAGGCAGCCTAGCTGTTTTGCGTGAAATGGCACCGTACATTCGCTCACTGCTTGGTAAGCAAATTCGCCTACGCGTAACCCCTGAACTTACGTTCATCTTTGATGAGTCATTGACTGAAGGTATGCGCATTTCAAACTTAGTTTCTAATGCTGTTCGTGATGACGAAAAGCGTCGTGTTGATGAAGATAACACGGAAGAAGGTGAGGATAAGTAATGGCACGTCGTCGTAAGGGTCGTCCAATCGATGGAGTTATTCTTCTCGATAAACCAACCGGAATTACTTCGAATGATACGCTGCAAAAAGTAAAGCGTATCTTCTTTGCTCAAAAAGCGGGTCATACTGGAGCGCTAGATCCATTAGCAACAGGTATGCTGCCGATTTGTTTTGGTGAAGCGACGAAGTTTTCTCAATTTTTATTGGATTCAGATAAGCGCTACCGTGTAATTGCAAAATTAGGTGAGCGTACAAATACCTCTGACTCTGATGGTGAAGTTGTTGAAACGCGTGACGTGAAAGTTGACCGTGGTCAGCTTGAACGTTGTATCGCTAAGTTCCGTGGCACGACTGACCAGATCCCTTCAATGTTTTCAGCATTGAAATATCAAGGTCGCCCTCTTTATGAATATGCCCGTGAAGGTATCGAAATTCCTCGTGAATCTCGTAAAATCACCGTTCACTCTATTGAGCTTCTTCGCTTTGAAGGTCATGAAGTTGAAATGGAAGTGCATTGTTCAAAAGGGACTTACATTCGTACTATTACCGATGACCTTGGTGAAATGCTGGGTTGTGGCGCACACGTTGTATATTTACGTCGTACCGGTGTGTCTGACTACCCGATGGAAAACGTTGTTACCTTAGAACAACTTCAAGCATTGCGTGATCAAGCAATAGAGCAAGGTATTGAACCTGGCGAATTACTTGATCCACTATTGTTACCGACAGATTCTGCAGTACAAGATTTGCCTGAGGCGAATGTAACTGTTGAAGGTGGCGATGCTATTTTGCATGGTCAGCCAGTAAAAGCGAGCAAAGTGCCAGAACAAGGTACATTAGTGCGCATTACCGTTGGGGAACAACGTGACTTCATTGGTATTGGTGAAATAGACCAAAACAATATGGTTGCGCCTAAGCGTGTTATGGCTAACAAGCAAGATGAAGCATAAGCGTTAGCTAACTGTTATTTGAGCAGTTATATGCCTGCGATTCGAATAATAAATGCGATGAAAATAGTCACTATTTTCATCGCATTTTTCTTTCTATTCTTTTTTCTTGCAGCGGCTCTATGCTGCCAGTATAATCCGCGGTTCGGGTGTCGGCTGAATCAGAGATTGGCGACACAAATTAAAAACATCTAGTATTAGGAAGAGTTATGTCTCTGAATGCAGAAACTAAAGCAGCTATCGTTGCTGATTACGCACAATGCGAAAACGACACTGGTTCACCTGAAGTTCAGGTTGCGCTTTTAACAGCACAAATCAACCACCTTCAAGGTCACTTTGCTAACCACAAACACGACCACCACAGCCGTCGCGGTCTATTACGTATGGTTTCTCGCCGTCGTAAGCTTCTAGACTACCTTAAAGGTAAGAATCTTGATCGTTACCAAGATCTTATCAAGCGTCAAGGCCTACGTCGCTAAGATTGCTTTCGAGAAAGGAGCCTTATGGCTCCTTTCTTTTTATTAGGCTCTATATTTACTGAAATACACCTTTACCCTGATTATGCAGTCGTTTTCCCGACCTTAAGGTCGCGGCTAATGAATGTTATTTGACGAATAAGTGAAAATATTGATTCGATAGATAATTTTCATTAGTCGCGATATGTAAAATCATCGAAAAGTGGGTTTCATCACATGACGCCTTTCTTTGTGTCAGATATACTCAATGGCGCAAATAAAATGCGAATAATATTAAGGAAATTCACGTGAATCCTATCGTAAAGACTTTCCAGTACGGTAACCACACAGTTACCCTAGAAACTGGTGTTATGGCACGTCAAGCGACTGCTGCTGTTATGGCAAGCATGGACGATACGTCTGTGTTTGTATCTGTTGTTGGTAAGAAAGAAGCTGTTGAAGGCCAAAGTTTCTTCCCTCTAACAGTTAACTACCAAGAGCGTACATACGCTGCAGGTAAAATCCCTGGTGGTTTCTTCAAGCGTGAAGGTCGCCCTTCTGAAGGTGAAACGCTTACAGCACGTCTAATTGACCGTCCTATCCGTCCGTTATTCCCAAGTGCATTCAAAAACGAAGTACAAATAATTGCAACTGTGGTTTCTGTAAACCCAGATGTAAACCCAGACATGATCACTATGATCGCAACGTCTGCGGCACTTGCTATTTCAGGTCTACCGTTCAATGGTCCTATCGGTGCAGCACGTGTTGGTTTTGTTAACGATCAATTCGTTCTTAACCCAAGCAACAATGAGCTAGTAGAAAGCCGTCTAGATTTAGTTGTTTCTGGTACTAAAGACGCTGTTCTAATGGTTGAATCAGAAGCTGATCGCCTATCTGAAGAGACAATGCTACAAGCTGTTGTTTATGGTCACGACCAACAACAAGTTGTTATCAACGCAATCAATGAGTTTGCGGCTGAAGTAGCAACTCCTGCTTGGGATTGGACTGCACCAGTAGTTAATGCTGAACTTAAAGCGCGCGTTGCTGATAAAGCTGAAACTCGCCTTTCTGACGCATACCAAATCACTGAAAAAATGGCACGTTACGACGAAGTCGGTTCTATTAAGAACGATGTTGTTGCAAGCCTTCTTGCTGAAGACGAAACGCTTGATGAGCGTGAACTTCGTGGCATGTTAAGCTCTCTTGAGAAGCACGTTGTACGTAGCCGTATCATTGCGGGTAACCCACGTATCGATGGTCGTGAAAAAGACATGGTTCGTGCGCTAGACGTACGTACAGGTGTACTTCCACGTACTCACGGTTCTTCTTTGTTTACACGTGGTGAAACTCAGGCGCTAGTTACTGCTACGCTTGGTACACAACGTGATGCTCAAATCATCGACAGCATCATGGGTGAGAAGAAAGATAACTTCCTTCTACACTACAACTTCCCTCCATACTGTGTTGGTGAAACTGGCTTTGTCGGTTCACCTAAGCGTCGTGAAATTGGTCACGGTAAGCTTGCTAAGCGTGGTATTGCTGCTGTAATGCCTTCTGTTGAAGAATTCCCATACACAGTACGTGTTGTATCGGAAATCACTGAATCTAACGGTTCATCTTCAATGGCTTCTGTATGTGGTACTTCTCTAGCGCTTATGGATGCTGGTGTGCCAATTAAAGCGTCTGTTGCGGGTATCGCAATGGGTCTTGTTAAAGAAGGCGACGATTTCGTTGTTCTTTCTGACATCCTTGGTGACGAAGATCACCTAGGTGACATGGACTTTAAAGTAGCGGGTACTGACGACGGTATCACAGCACTTCAGATGGATATCAAAATTGAAGGTATCACTAAAGAGATCATGCAGATCGCTCTAAATCAAGCTAAAGGTGCACGTAAGCACATCCTTAGCGTGATGGACGATGCAATTGGTACTCACCGTGATGATATCTCTCAGTTTGCTCCTCGTATTCATACGATGAAGATCAGTTCTGACAAGATTAAAGATGTTATCGGTAAAGGTGGTGCAGTTATCCGTGCACTAACTGAAGAAACTGGTACTACAATTGAAATCGAAGACGACGGTACAATCAAGATTGCAGCAACTGAAGGTGCCGCAGCTAAAGAAGCTATCCGTCGTATCGAAGAAATCACTGCTGACGTTGAAGTTGGTCGCATCTATACTGGTAAAGTAATGCGTATCGTAGACTTCGGTGCATTCGTATCAGTTATCGGTGCTAAAGAAGGCTTGGTACACATTTCTCAAATCGCTCAAGAGCGTGTAGAGAAAGTATCTGACCATCTACAAATGGGTCAAGAAGTTCAAGTTAAAGTACTTGAAATCGACCGTCAGGGTCGTATTCGCCTAAGCATGAAAGAAGCTGTTGCAGATCAAAACCCTGCTCCAGTACAAGACGAACAGCCACAAGGCTAAGTCTTTCTTCACAAAGCATGTTATAAAGGGGCTAATTAGCCCCTTTTTTTATATCTAAATTGTGTACTTCAGGGAGAACAGCATTGATTGCAAACAGGTTAAAGCTCGTATGTATTGCCGCAGTGATGGTACTAACAGGATGTGCATCGTCTCAAGCGAAATGGACCCATCCTCCGATGGCTGTGCCATTTCAGCCTACGATTCAACAGCAAATACAATTGGCGCGTATTGATCAATTACTAAAGCGTGATGATCTCGATAAAGATACCGTTGCACAAATGTTTTATGAGCGTGGTTTATTGAATGACAGCCTGGGCTTACGTGATTTGGCACGCCTTGATTTTAACCAGTCTCTTTCGTTGAAGCCAAATCAGCCTGATGTTTTTAATATTCTCGGTGTGTATTTTACCCAAAGTGCCCATTTTGATGCAGCGTATGAAGCGTTTGATTCAACCCTAGAGTTAAACCCTCTGCATCCGTTTGCTCTGCGTAACCGTGGTATCGCTTTATATTATGGTGGTCGTTTAGCATTGGCTCACGATGATTTGTTGGTGCATTACCAACAAGGTGTGAATGACCCTTATCGTGTTATTTGGTTATATTTCGTTGAATTTGAACAAGATTCTGAAACGGCAGCTCAAAAATTAAAGCTACGTTATGATGCCAGTGATAAGCAAGATTGGGGATGGCAAATTGTGCGTCTGTATCTTGGTGAAATCACAGAAACTCAATTTTTAAATGAGATTGCGACAAAAAGTGAAAGCAACGATCAGTTGGCAGAGCGTTTGACTGAAGGGTACTTCTACCTTGCGAAGGCGTATCAACAACAAAATGATTTTTCTGCGGCTGTGATGCTATACAAGTTAGCCTTAGCGGGTAATGTGTATGAGTTTGTTGAGCACCGTTTCTCATTGTTAGAAATCAGCAGAATTATGGCGGCTTATGAAGCACAAAATGGACAAAAAGAGACTAACTAGTTTCTTTCTATTGATTGCCACATAACGCTATGAAGAAAAGCCGCGATTGTCGCGGCTTTTTTGTATCTGATTAAAAATGTTTGAATAACAATTATTTGAATAAAAAATGTTACTCGATATTTAGACCAGCAACGTTATGCCAATAACCATTGCAGTGATGACCCCCCACTAACGAATGGCGAGTGGTGCTTTGTTCATTTAATTTAAAGTCGTTCACTTTGCTTAGCGTATCGATACTGAGCGGGCTTAAACGTACAACGTCAACGAGGTCCTGCATGCTCTTCAAATCGTTGACCAAGTTATAACAGTAGCCAGACTGGGTTTGAATGCCATTTAGCGTAAAGACTTTTTGGTCTTCTTGGCTATTAACGGTAATGCCTGTTGGATACTTGATACAACAGGTTTCGCAATCATCTTTGGCTTTATCTTCAGCGCGAGCAGTAAAACAACGAGCTGAATAGGCCAGAGGCAGATAACCATAGCTGAAAACTTCCGTTTCAAACTTATCTCGAATACCTAATTTTTCGCATTCGACGACAACATTCTGGAGCCACTCTTTAGACAGTTCGACGGGCATACACCAGCGCGTCATGCCTTTTTTCAGAAAAAGGTTCAGCGTCTGGGCGTTGTAGCAATTAACGGCAGCGCCAACTACAAACGGCACTTTTTTCTCATGAGCGAGTTGAATTGCTGACACATCGTTAGCTTCTATAATGAAATCGCCGTTATCGATGTACTTTTTCATGATGTTGACTTCGCTAGGTGCTTCCAGCAATGCCATCGTAGACAAGACAACTTGCTTACCAGTAGATGAGATATCTTTTGCAATATCAAACCAATGAGCAGGCTTCATTTCACGACGTTTTGAACAAACAGTTTCACCAAGGTAGATGATATCGGTGTCTGTTTCTTTTGCTTGTTGATAAAAATCTTCAACGTCGGTTTTTGGCCAAAAATAAAGAAGAGGCCCCAAAGAGTATTTCATGTTTGGCTCCTTTATTGCCATTTACGGTGATAAGCACCGAGTGTTGTTTGTTTACCTTCAGAGACGTTGCCTAAGCACGTATTCCAAGCTGGCTCTACGCTATAGCCTTCAGGATTGGCTTTATAACGATCAATGGCTGCTCGCCATGTTTTGGTTACCTGCTCAACATAAGCCGGGCTACGCTGCCGACCTTCTATTTTTACCGATGCAATATTGGCGGCAAAGAGTTCCGGTAATATTTCTAACGTATTGAGGCTCGTCGGCTCTTCCAAGGCGTGGTAGCGCTTATTATCACCATCAATATTGACATCGAAGCGACCTTTACACAGGGTCGGGTAGCCTGCATTTTCGCCAGCGGCATAACGATCAATTAATACATCGTTTAAGCGAGATTCAAGCCCTTGCGCCGTTTCTTGCCAGCGAACATATTTAGCCGGTGAGCATGCACCTACCGTATTGGGCGATTCACCTGTCATGTAAGAAGATAAGTAACAACGACCTTCAGCCATAATGCACAAGCTACCAAACGCGAATACCTCTAGAGCCATATCGGTATTACGTGCGAGTTGCTTTACTTGATGAATCGACAGTACACGCGGCAATACTACGCGCTTCACATTGAAGTTCTGTTTATAGAAATCAATGGCAGCAGTATTGGTTGCTGATGCTTGAACCGATAAGTGCAGTTCAAGATCAGGATAACGCGTTGCGGCATATTCTAATACTGCAATATCAGCGACGATGAGGGCATCTACCCCCATAGCAACAGCATTGTCGACCGCTTTCGTCCAGCGGTTAAAACCGTCTGGGTGGGCGAAAGTATTAAGGGCAACGTGCAGCTTTCTGTTGTGATCTTGCACATACTGAACGGCTTTTTCTAGCTTACGACCTGTAAAGTTTAAACCAGCGAAATGGCGGGCATTTGTATCATCTTTAAAGCCGATGTATACCGCGTCAGCACCGTTATCAATCGCTGTTTTTAAGGCTGGAAGGTTACCAGCGGGGCAAAGTAGCTCCATATTATTTTTATCAACCAGTCTTTGATGGGAATAATTAATAGAGCAAATAGTAGGGGGCTTAGTGCCCCCTTGTTTTGATGTCAGGCAGGTTTTTGTTGATTTAGGACAACTTTTTAGTGGTAGATGGACATATAAAAAGTGATTAATCTTTACTTCGACTGTTTTTTACTAAAATCGCTTCGAGTTCATTTTTTGGCAACGGACGATAGAAATGGAACCCTTGGATATAGTCACAATTGAGGTTTGACAACAAGGTTGCTTGTTGACGTGTTTCGACCCCTTCGGCGACGATACTCATATTAAGGGCTTTGCCCAAGTTAATGATATTTTCAATCAGGGTTACCTGCTTGGGCACCGTATCGATGTCATTAATAAAGGCGCGGTCAATTTTTAGCTCATCAAGTGGAAAACGCGCTAAATACGATAGCGATGAATAGCCAGTACCAAAGTCATCTATCGATAATGCAAACCCGAGTTTTTTTATCGCGTTTAACATTTGTATGGTGTGTTCGCCATCACTCATTACGGCGCTTTCGGTTAATTCAAAGGTAATATCTGTGGCATTGACACCTGTGCTTTTGAGTAGCTTTTTCACGAAATCAATGAGGTTTGGGTTACCAAATTGTTGTGGTGATAAGTTGATCGCCACACGTCCAGATAAGATACCTTGTTGTTTCCAGCGTCTTACCGTTGTGAAAACTTCTCGCATAACGACCAAGCCAAGCTGCTCGATTAATCCAGAGTTTTCAGCGACGGGAATAAATTGTGCCGGGCTAATATAACCTTCAACAGGGTGCTTCCAGCGAACTAATGCTTCTGCACCATTAATAGCAAAGTCGCGAGCATTTACTTTGGGTTGATACCAGACTTCTAACCCATTATTTTGCAGTACTTTTTGAAGTTCTATTTCTAACCACAAGCGCATGCGCGCTTCTTTATTCATGGCTTCATTGAATTTAACTAAACGATTACGCCCACGATTTTTTGCTTCATACATCGCGGTATCGGCATTTTGCAGCAAAATACGTGCATCATTACCATTACCAGGGTAAGACACCATGCCAATTGAGCACGCTAAATGTTTGCTGAAATGGTGCAGATCAAAAGGTTGGTTAATTAACGAGATAACTTGCTGAGCAACGAGATCTCCCGCTCTATCGTGCTCAGGTTCAGATAAAACAATCCCAAATTCATCGCCACCCAAATGACCAATAATGGCATTTTCCGGCAATAAACGGCGTAAGCGTTGAGAGATTTCTTGCAGTACCCGATCGCCAATATGATGACCTAATGAATCATTAATATTTTTGAAGTTATCGATATCAAGGTACAGCATGACCAGTGGTGTTTCATTGGTGATTAGACTTTCTAATCGACGGCTAAAGCCATGGCGATTGTACAAACCCGTTAATGGATCGGTATGAACAAGCTGTTCAACTTGTCCTTGTTGCATCGTATGTTCAGCTGCGTCTTGTAGTTTAACCAGTTTAGCGGGTGAACCCATTAAAGTAATGTCTGATGTGGTGACCAATAATGGACGCTCGGTACAGCAGCGTGGGCTTGTGTGGCATTTACGGGGATCGCCACTCGGTATTTGAGACAGAGTTTCACCTAAGATGCGCTGACTATGGCTATCAATCAGTAAACGCCCAAGCTCTTCACCTAATAATTCTTTAGAATCATCGAATCCTAATAAATTCGCCGCAACTTGGTTGGCCGATATAATTATGTCAGCTTCAACAATACACATGCCGTCAGAGATCAATTCATTCAGCTGATTTAATTGATGCTCAAGCTCTTCAAGTGAGTTAACCAAAATTTGTCGTTCAGAGGTATCGACTGAATGCAGAACAATATGGCCAACATCCCCAGTTTTATTTCGCAGTGGTGATAGGCTGAAATGCATACTGGTTTCATGACGGCTGTCATCCAGAACGACTTCACCTTCGACGGATTCCCCTTGAAAGGCACGTTCATAAAATGGACGCAGAGAGCGATAGAAGGCTTGCCCTAGAATGTCTCTGTCATTTTGACCTACAAGATCATCACGTTGAAGACCGCTTATTTCGCAGTAACGGTTATTAACGACTAAGTAGTTATGTTGTGGATCTAATACTGCAAACAGAAACGGACTGTTATCTGTGAGCAGAGGAAACCAATAATTAAGTTGCTCTGTCGGCATTAAAGCACCGTATATCCATATTCAGATTGAAAATAGCGCGGGGTTACCGAATTGAATAACCCTAATGGGTAGCACTATAAAGGGTGACTATGATTTTAATGTTTCATCTCATGAGTCGTGTTCTGTAATATAACCCGTGAATGAGGAAGAATTCTAAATTTTGCGTTGAGAGAAGCATTTTTTTTGACTCAAGGCATGAAACTGTTTGCCAAGGTTGCAATACAATCAGGTATTAATAGCGGTAGAGATAGGAATATACATACAGTGATAACCCAACTTCGAAAGCACATTGTTCAACATGGTCCTGCGTTATTACGCGTTCCAGCAAAATTGACGCCTTTTACGGTTCAGAAAAAAATGATGTTAGAAGGCTTAACACTCGTTTTTAAGGAAGCGTTAGAAGATGGTGATTTTGAATTTCTTGATGGACGATGGTTAAAAGTCGAAGTCAGGGATTTAGAACTGCACTGGTATATTAGTTACCAAGATGACAAACTAGTCGTCGCTGAACATATCGAGCAAGAAGATGTTAGCTTCAGTGGCGAATGTAATGACTTAGTCTTAATTGCCGCACGTAAAGAAGACCCTGACACCTTATTTTTTCAACGTCGTCTTCGTATTGAAGGGGATACTGAGTTAGGACTGGAAGTAAAGAACTTGATGGACAGTATTGATCTGGATTCTTTGCCTTCGCCGCTCAAATTTTTGTTACAGCAATCGGCAGACTTCATTCAAAAAGGAATGCAAGATGCTGGTGCTGAAAAAGAGGTTATGAATGCTCATAAGAACTGAAGCGCCTGCGGATATTCTACCCATAGATCGATTGTTGAAGACGGTGTTTGAGACCGATGCTGAAGCCGATTTAGTGATGAGATTACGTGAGAATAGTCACCGTACATTATCTCTTGTTGCGTGTAGTGATGACGGCGAGGTGATTGGACATATCCTCTTTAGCCCTGTTACCGTTGATGATGTGGATGATAATTGGCAAGGCTTAGCGCCATTATCGGTAAAACCTGAATACCAACGACAAGGTATCGGAAAAGCATTAATGGAAGAAGCAAAAATAATGCTGGCTGATTTTGGTTACCCTGTTGTCGTTGTGCTTGGTCACAGTGAATATTATCCACAAGTGGGTTTCGAGAAAGCTTCTGAGCACGGTCTTGGCTGTATTTGGGAAGTACCTGATGAAGCCTTTATGGTTTTAGAAGTGATACCTGAGCATTTGGCAGGAAAATCAGGCGTCGTTAAATACAGTGAAGAATTTTCAGCTCTGTAATCTCGGTAATATCACGGAATATAGCTTGATTCTATATTCATCATAAAATACCACCTTAACGGTGGTTTTTTATTTTTGATGGTGGCTATATTAAACGCATGCTGGGTATGTCTTGGTGGTGTGGTGTGAATTTGATAGGATTGCCGCCCAAAGTGTTTATCACTACTAGAAGCTTATTGTGAGTATTGAATGAAACAGCGTGATATTCAGGTATTGCAAGAAATGGGGTTAACCTATTGGCAGGTACGCAAACCGGAGTTCTTCCCTAATATGCAAGTACCTGTCATCGATCTACCTGAAAGTTGCAAACTATTGTTTATTACTGATGATGAACTGAACGAACATGATGCTTGGCTATTTGGGCGCATTTTAGGCAGTATGAAATTGAAGCCTGAACAAGCGTTATCATTACCTTTAGAAGCGGTAGAGCAAGTTGCAGAACATCATTTAACCTGGTGTTGGTTTGCAGGTTGCCAAGGCGCACACCCAGTTGGTTGCCAAGTGTTGAATTCCAGTTCATTGCGAGCAATGCATTCAAACCCATCAAGTAAAAAAGCCTTATGGCAGCAGATTTGTTCTTATGATAAATAAAATTGTTCCACTTGAATCGCAACACCATGATGATGTTTGGCGTATAGAACGTGCCGCCAACACTTTTCCTTGGGCTGAATCGATGATTCGTAAAGAGCCTAATAATATCGCGACGAATTTTGTTTTGTTAGTCGATGATATACTCGTGGGCTATTGTTATGGTCAGCTTGTAGCTGGTGAGGCAACATTACTGAATATTGCGGTTGATCCTAATCAGCAAGGCAAGGGTTACGGTAAAGCGTTGTTAGAAGGCTTTATTGATATATTACAACAGCGGAATGCTGAAGATATTTGGTTAGAAGTGCGCGCCAGTAATGTTCGTGCTTATAAACTGTATGAAGCGACTGGCTTTAACGAGATAAACCGCCGTGAAGGGTATTACCCATCAGAAAATGGACGTGAAGATGCGTTAATTATGACGTATTTGGTTATGTAGCCTTTATATCTCCTTTGTTATCTCTGTTTCTTTTCGTGGGATTTGCGTATAATTCCGCCATTATCAGGCTCCTGAGTTCCATCTATTTCCTGCGTACGATTGAGGTCGACATGTAATTTGTTGCTATAACACAATTTTCGCAGTTCCCTGCCTACGCAGGCGATGGCACTTTTCTAGGGTCAGCCCCTATTGGAATCTCTCACAGGATTATCAACACTTATGTCTTTTTTACAAGAAGTGGGTAAACGTAGAACGTTTGCCATCATTTCTCACCCCGATGCGGGTAAAACCACCATTACTGAAAAAGTTCTTTTATTCGGAAACGCTATTCAAAAAGCGGGTACCGTAAAAGGTCGCGGTTCTAATCAACACGCGAAATCAGACTGGATGGAAATGGAAAAAGAACGTGGTATCTCAGTAACGACTTCTGTGATGCAGTTCCCATTCAATGATTGCCTCGTGAACCTTCTTGATACTCCTGGACACGAAGATTTCTCGGAAGATACGTACCGTACATTAACGGCTGTTGACTCATGTCTTATGGTTATCGATGCCGCTAAAGGTGTCGAAGATCGTACGCGTAAGTTGATGGAAGTAACCCGTTTACGTGATACGCCAATCGTTACTTTCATGAATAAAATGGACCGTGAAGTACGTGATCCAATGGAAGTATTAGATGAAGTTGAAACCGAGCTAAAGATGGCTTGTGCGCCAATTTCATGGCCGATTGGGTGTGGTAAAGAATTTAAAGGTATTTACCACATTCACCGTGATGAAACTGTTTTGTATGAATCTGGCCACGGCCACGAGATTCAAGAAGTACGTATAATTAAAGGGTTAGACAACCCTGAGTTAGATGTCGCTGTTGGTGAAGCATTAGCTGCAAGCGTACGTGAAGAACTTGAACTGGTTATTGGTGCTGCGCACGAATTTGATCTTGAGTTGTTCTTGAAAGGTGAATTAACGCCTGTATTCTTTGGTACAGCATTGGGTAACTTTGGTGTTGACCACATGCTTGAAGGCTTAACGCAGTGGGCGCCAGCACCACAAACACGTAAAGCGAATGAGCGCGATGTAGAAGCCGTCGAAGAGAAATTCTCGGGTTTCGTTTTTAAAATTCAAGCCAACATGGATCCTAAGCACCGCGACCGTATCGCCTTTATGCGTATCGTGTCAGGTACTTATAACCAAGGCATGAAAATGAACCATGTACGTACTGGTAAAAATGTCAGTATTTCTGATGCGGTAACCTTTATGGCTGGTGACCGTACTCGTGCTGAACAAGCGTATGCGGGCGACATCATTGGTTTGCATAACCACGGTACGATTCAGATTGGTGATACGTTCACCCAAGGTGAGAACCTTAAGTTTGCTGGTATTCCAAACTTTGCTCCTGAACTGTTCCGTCGTATTCGCCTAAAAGATCCATTGAGACAGAAGCAGTTGCTTAAAGGTTTGGTACAGCTTTCTGAAGAAGGTGCTGTACAGGTCTTCCGTCCTTTACAAAACAATGATTTGATTGTTGGTGCGGTGGGTGTGCTTCAGTTTGATGTGGTTGTGGCACGCTTAAAAGCAGAATACAACGTAGAAGCAATCTACGAAGGTATTAATGTCGCGACAGCACGTTGGGTTGAGTGTGATGATGTGAAAACATTTGAAGAATTCAAACGTAAAAACCAACAGAACCTCGCTCTCGATGGCGGTGATAACTTAGCATATGTTGCACCAACCATGGTCAATTTGAATTTGGCGAAAGAGCGTTTCCCTGCTGTTGAATTCCATGCCACTCGTGAACACTAAGCGTAATTAGAGTCACCAACGAGTAACATGTTCAGAAGGCCGTCACATTTGTGGCGGCTTTTTTTGTGCTTTATCTCCTGATATCAACCAACAACCTGATATCACTCTGAATCCTGCATCTTTAGGTAGCTTGGGTGTATACTCCTGTTGTGCATATGGGCAACAAGGAGCTAAACAATGGATAATGTAGTACCCACGGGTGAGCAAAAGAGTTGTGTTACAAATACTAATGTAGCAAACCGAGATATTTTCACATGGATTGGTGAAGCATCACCTCTAGGGGCGACAGCAAAAGACAACGGCGTTAACTTTAGCCTCTATTCAAAAGATGCCACGAAAGTCACTCTTCACCTGTTCCACCATCAGCACGCTGATGCACCTTTCTTTTCTTTTGATCTAGACCCTATTCTTCATAAGCGCGGCCATTATTGGTTCATGTTCGTGGGCAATATTGGTCATGGTCAGGTGTATGCTTTTCAAGTTAATGGCCCTTGGCAACCCGATAAAGGGCTGCGATTTGATAAAGACAAAGTACTAATCGATCCTTACAGCCATGCGGTTTGCTTCAGTCAAAATTACAGTCGCCAGCGGGCGATAGATCCGGGCTCAAACATGGATGCTTGTATGAAAAGCATTGTGGTTGATCATCGCCATTTTGATTGGCAAGAATCATGCACCCCCAGTCATTCTCTGACTGATACCGTTATCTATGAAATGCATGTAGGTGGGTTTACCAAACATCCATCATCTGGTGTTACCGACGCTAAGCGGGGCACATTTGCAGGCATTATTGAAAAAATACCGTACCTTAAAGAATTAGGCATAACGGCTGTTGAGTTAATGCCAGTACAGCAATTTGATATCCATGATGCACCTGAAGGGCGGCAGAACTATTGGGGCTATAGTCCTATAAACTTTTTTTCGGTACATGCTCAATACAGTGTTGAGCAAAACCCCATTGCTGCCATTGATGAATTCAAAATGCTAGTGCGCGAGTTACATAAAGCGGATATCGAAGTGATTTTGGATGTGGTGTTCAATCACACCGCTGAAGGGGATGAAAACGGTCCAACATTTTGCTTTAAAGGGCTACAGAGCAAAGCCTATTATTTGACTGAGGGTGATACTGGCAAGTTCGCTAATTACAGTGGTTGTGGCAATACCTGTAACGCGAATCACAGTGTCTTACGCCGAATGATTATTGATGCATTGCATTTTTGGGTAACTGAAATGCGGGTTGATGGCTTTCGTTTTGACTTAGCATCGGTGCTGGCTCGTGATAGCCAAGGTCACCCGATGAAAGAGCCGCCATTGCTATGGTCGATAGATTCCGATCCCATTTTGAGTGGCACTAAGATCATTGCTGAAGCTTGGGATGCCGCAGGCTTGTACCAAGTAGGATCCTTTATTGGCGATCGCTGGAATGAATGGAACGGTAAATACCGCGATGATATACGCGCATTTTGGCGTGGCGATAGTAGCAGTGTAGAAACATTTGCCTCCCGTATTTTAGGCTCGCCTGATATTTACTGTAGTCACCATCACTCGCCACATCGTTCAGTGAACTTCATCTGTGCCCATGATGGCTTCACGTTAAATGATCTTGTGAGTTACAACCAGAAGCACAATTACGCCAACGGGGAGGATAATCGCGATGGCGATAACCACAATATATCGTGTAATTACGGGGTTGAAGGGCCGACGCAGATAGCTGAAATTGATGCTATCAGGAATCGACAATGTAAAAACATGCTGGCAACGTTATTTTTGTCTTTAGGCACACCGATGATCAATATGGGGGATGAAGTTCGTCGTACCCAACAAGGTAACAATAATGCGTATTGCCAAGATAATGAGTTAAGTTGGTTTGATTGGCAACTTGTCGATCAGAATGCCGATCTTCACCGTTTTGTGAAACAGCTAAGCTTAATAAGACGCGCAGAGCCTACGATTGATTGGAACATGCACATATCATTAAACTCGGTTATCAAAAGCGTTGATATTAACTGGCATGGTGTACAGCCTAATCAACCCGATTGGTCGGAGCATTCACATTCATTGGCGCTTACGGCGAATCACCCTTTAACCAAAAATGAGTTATACGTTATTTGTAATGCGTATTGGGATCCGCTTGAATTTACCCTCCCTAATCGCGAGCATAGTGATTGGCATTTATTGATAAACACGGGGCAAGCAAGCCCATTTGATATTTATGATATTGACGATGCACCAGCTTATAACTCTGATAGCATTTTAGTCTTAGGGCGAAGCATGGTGGTGATGGCTGCTAAAAAGTGAATATAATAAAGTCGCTTAGGAGAATGAAGATGTTGGCATGGTTGAAAAAATATATCGCTCAGTATGATCAGTGGTGCGAACGTATGGGCTTTACGCCTGAAAATAGGCGCTGCTGTGCGCCTATTCGTTACGATGAAGATGACGAGCGACACCCCAAACGTCGAGCCGCACATTTTCAACAGAAAAAGTGCGATTCGACCTCTGGTTTACAGAATAAAAAGCGTTTATATGTTGATTGATAGCCATTGTCACTTTGATTTTGCACCTTTTATCGATGCCCCAGAACATTACTTAACATTGGCAAAAAATGCGGGGGTTAAGCGTATTGTTATCCCTTCAGTAGGGGAGAGGAATTGGCATGTAGTTGAGCAGTTAAGTCGCCAATTTGATGAGTTGTATTATGCACTGGGCTTACATCCTTTTTTTAGCCATGAACATTCAGAACACGCTTTACCGTTACTTAAAGAACAAATACAAAAAGTGACTCAAGATTCAGACACTGATCGAAAAAAGTGCGTTGCTATCGGGGAATGTGGACTAGACTTTGCCATTGTTAATCCAGATAAAGAGCAACAAATAGAATTGCTTAGCGAGCAGGTAGCGTTAGCCAATCAGTTTGATTTACCCGTTATTTTGCATTGCCGCAAAGCCTTTCCTGAATTAATGAAAGTTTTGAGGCAAAATCCACCCATTGCTGGTGGTGTTTATCATGCATTTAGTGGTAGCTTTCAACAAGCAAGGCAACTTATTGATCTAGGTATCAAAATTGGTGTAGGTGGAACGATTACATATAGCCGTGCCAGTAAAACTCGCCATACAATAGCATCTCTACCGTTGGTAGAACTCATATTAGAGACCGATGCACCAGATATGCCGATATCAGGGTTCCAAGGTGAGCCTAATCGCCCTGATAGGATATGTAATATATTGCGAACTTTAGCGAGTTTTAGAGTGGAATCTGAACAGGTGATAGAAGAGGTAACAACCTTAACTACCGCTGAATTATTTCGTATTTCACTGTGATGTCACTCTCAGATCGAAACGTTTGCGCGAAACGTTTGCGTGAATGAACGAGCTTAGTGTGATTGCTGTCACAATTGCCGCTAAACTTACATCTCCTTTCCTTAGAAAGTGTGATGGCCGCATTACTTTATCGTTACCCGCATGAGTATAATGCTGCCGGACTCTTAATGAGCCAAATTGTCGAGACGCCAAACTTAACTATAAAGGGATGCCATAAACTATGAGCATGTTTATGAGCCTGGTTGGGATGGTAGTATTGCTAGGTCTAGCAGTTCTATTATCTGATAACCGTAAAGCTATTAATTTACGTACTGTTGGTGGCGCATTTGCCATTCAATTTATTTTAGGTGCATTTATTCTTTATGTACCTTGGGGTAAGGACGTTCTAGGTGCTGCGAGTAGCGGTGTTCAGAGCGTTATCGATTACGGTAACACAGGTATCGAATTCCTATTCGGTAACCTAGTTAACTTTTCTGTTGAAGGTATTGGTTTTATCTTCGCATTTAAAGTGCTACCAACAGTAATCTTCTTCTCTGCACTAATCAGCGTTCTTTACTACTTGGGTGTTATGCAAGTGGTAATCAATGTTCTTGGTGGTGGTTTAAGAAAAGTACTAGGTACATCAAACGCTGAATCAATGTCTGCAACTGCTAACATTTTTGTTGGTCAAACAGAAGCACCTCTTGTTGTGCGTCCGTTTGTACCAAAGATGACGCAATCTGAGTTGTTTGCAGTTATGTGTGGTGGTCTAGCATCTGTAGCTGGTGGTGTTCTTGCTGGTTATGCTGCAATGGGTGTTCCTCTAGAATACTTGATCGCAGCATCATTCATGGCAGCCCCTGGTGGTCTACTGTTCGCTAAAATCATCAAGCCTGAAACTGAAGAGCCAATCGAGCAACTAGCGTCAGATGCTGATGCTGCTGACGATAAGCCTGCTAACGTAATTGATGCTGCAGCTGGCGGTGCGTCTTCTGGTATGCAACTAGCACTAAACATTGGTGCAATGCTATTGGCTTTCGTTGGTCTAATTGCATTAGTTAACGGTCTGCTTGGTGGTGTTGGTGGTTGGTTCGGTATGCCTGAACTAACACTAGAGCTTATTCTTGGTTATGTATTCCAACCACTAGCATTCCTAATCGGTGTGCCATGGGAAGATGCAAACATTGCTGGTTCTTTCATTGGTCAGAAATTGATCTTGAATGAATTTGTTGCTTACTTAGGTTACGTTCCGTACCTAGGCGATGCGGCTCCAGTTATTCTAGCTGAGAAGACGAAAATCATTATTTCTTTTGCACTATGTGGTTTTGCTAACTTATCTTCAGTAGCAATCCTACTGGGTGGTCTTGGTAGCATTGCTCCAAACCGTCGTCACGATATCGCTCGTTTCGGTATGCGTGCAGTTGCTGCAGGTACATTATCTAACCTAATGTCTGCAACAATCGCTGGTTTGTTCTTCTCGCTAAGCGCAATGTAATACCTGACTCTGTCAGCACAAAAACGCCACAGCTTGCTGTGGCGTTTTTTTATGCCTCTTATGCCAATCTAGACAAGTATCTGACTTTACTTATCCAGAATGGTATTACTTATCAAATCCAGTATTACCGTCATTGTTTCCAGTTCATCTTAATGATCAACAGATTTGGTAAAAACTACGTTCGCCTTGTTTCTTTCCTTCATAAAATCGATTGCGCTCCGTTTTCTGCTCTATTCTTTTGATAGCATCTTGCATATTGATTCAGACAATACTTTTATCACGACGGTCTACACTCATGAATACACTTATCGGAAGGGTAGTTTATTCATAAGTGATGAATTAATAAGTCATGTTTTAGCTGTGTTCGTTGTAGCTGAATAACCTTAACTATTATTTATTAATGACTTAGGGTTAGTTCTCAAGGTAAACACATTGTCCACGTGTGGAAACACGACTTTGATGGTGACGTGCATCGGACCTTGGTATTATTAGGGCGTACCATCATAAAAAGGCACCTGTTGTTTCAGCGTTACCTAACCATGATGGAAGTACTGTCACGGTTTTGCTGAACAACACGAACTTGCAAGGCGTTGGTTTATTCGTCTCTGTATTACAGATCAAAAGTATTACAGATGAAAAAAACATAACGTCTCGCGCGGTGAAAAGGATAGCAATCAAGTAAAACGATCTCGCGTTGTTTACTTGAGTCTTCAAGGAATCAAGTCCGCTTATCTAACTGTTCGCTGTCAGCGGGCCGTTTGGCGGTATGAAAAAACGTATCGTTAAGCGTATGGAACAGTTTCTATAAGCTTGGTAGAAAATAACTGGACTGGAGATAGTCATGAGCGATTTAAAAGCTGCTGCATTACGTGCATTAAAATTAATGGATCTTACAACTCTGAACGATGACGACACTGACGAAAAAGTGATCGCGCTTTGTAAGAATGCTAAAACAGCTGTAGGCAACACAGCAGCAGTATGTATTTACCCTCGTTTCGTTCCTGTTGCTAAGAAGCAGTTGCGTGAACAAGGTACACCAGAAGTGCGTATTGCAACCGTTACTAACTTCCCACACGGTAACGACGATATCGATATCGCAGTTGCTGAAACAAAAGCAGCTATTGCATACGGTGCAGATGAAGTTGACGTTGTATTCCCATACCGTGCATTGATTGCTGGAAATGCAGAAGTTGGTTTTGAGCTAGTTAAGCAGTGTAAAGCTGCATGTGGCGATACTCTGCTTAAAGTTATCATCGAAACGGGTGAGCTTAAAACTGAAGCGTTAATCAAGCAAGCGTCTGAGCTTTCGATTAAAGCCGGTGCAGATTTCATCAAAACATCGACGGGTAAAGTACCTGTTAACGCAACGCCAGAAGCAGCAGAAATTATGCTGACAGTAATTAAAGATATGGATGTTGCTAAAACAGTCGGTTTCAAACCTGCTGGTGGCGTTCGTACTGCAGAAGATGCTCAAGCATTCCTTGCTATGGCAGACCGCATTCTTGGCGGTGACTGGGCAGACAACATGCACTACCGTTTTGGTGCATCAAGCCTACTTGCAAACTTATTGCACACTTTAGGTGAAGGCGAAGAAGCGGCTCAAGGCGGCTACTAAGTCTGAAAAAAGAAGGTGGCATAATGCCACCTTATCTTAGCTCTACCTGTGACTATTCATTGTTTCTGTTAAAACAACACAATACTTGTGTGGATCGCTGCGCCTTAATGCCAGCGAATTATGGGGAATAACTGATATTTCTCATTTAAAAATAATCGAATAGTTATCTATCCTACGACCAACTTTTGATTGGGGAATACCATGTATTTACCGCAAGAAATAATTAGAAAAAAACGTGATAACATTGAATTAACTGCTGACGAAATTAACTTCTTCATTCAAGGCATCGCAAAAGAGACGGTGTCTGAAGGTCAAATTGCTGCGTTTGCAATGGCAATTTACTTTAATGATATGACCATGGATGAGCGTGTAGCACTGACCTGTGCAATGCGTGATTCTGGCATGGTAATCGACTGGAGCCACATGAACTTTGATGGCCCAATCGTCGACAAACATTCTACCGGTGGTGTGGGTGACGTAACATCTTTGATGCTTGGCCCTATGGTTGCAGCATGTGGTGGTTTCGTACCAATGATTTCAGGCCGAGGCTTGGGACACACTGGCGGTACGCTAGATAAATTAGAATCGATTCCTGGTTACAATATCACCCCTACCAATGACGTGTTCGGTCAAGTGACCAAAGATGCAGGTGTAGCGATTATTGGCCAGACAGGCGATCTTGCACCAGCAGATAAGCGTGTATACGCCACTCGTGACGTAACAGCAACGGTCGATAATATCTCATTGATCACCGCTTCTATCTTGTCGAAAAAACTGGCTGCGGGCTTAGGCTCTTTGGTTATGGATGTGAAAGTAGGTTCGGGCGCATTCATGCCAACTTACGAAGCATCTGAAGACTTGGCTAAATCGATCGTAGCTGTGGCAAATGGTGCAGGCACCAAAACGACAGCATTATTGACAGATATGAACCAAGTATTGGCGTCTACTGCCGGTAATGCTTTGGAAGTACGCGAAGCCGTACAATTCCTCACCGGTGAATACCGTAACCCTCGCTTATTTGAAGTGACCATGGCATTGTGTGCTGAAATGCTTGTAAACAGTGGCTTAGCCTCAGATATTGAGCAAGCACGTGAGCAGTTACAAGCGGTTCTGGATAACGGTAAAGCAGCAACATGCTTCGGCAAAATGGTTTCAGGTTTAGGTGGCCCAGTCGATTTCATGGAAAATTACGACAACTACCTAGAGAAAGCAGAGATTGCTAAGCCAGTGTTTGCTGAAACAACAGGTTACGCTTACGCCATGGATACCCGTGGTTTAGGTATGGCGGTTGTAGGCATGGGTGGCGGTCGCCGTGTGGCGAGTGACAGCATTGATTACGCTGTAGGTTTAAGCGACATGATCCGTTTGGGTGATGAAGTGAATACTGATACTGCTTTATGTGTGATTCACGCTCGTAGCGAAGCACAGTGGCAAGAAGCGGCAAATGCCGTACGTGCTAATATCACTATTGCTGATGAAAAGCCTGCGCCAACCCCTGACGTTTACCGTCGCATTCGCGCTGAAGATATTTAATGGAGTTTAAATGAAACGTTCAATTATCCTAGTTCTCGATTCTTTCGGTATCGGCGCAACAGAAGACGCTGTTGATTTTGGCGACGTAGGTTCAAATACCATGGGTCACATTGCTCAGGCATGTGCACGTGGCGAAGCTGATAACGGTGATCGTAGTGGTCCACTTCACCTACCTAACTTAAATAAACTTGGTTTAGGTAAAGCGTGTGAAGAATCTTCTGGTTACTTCCCTGAAGGCTTAGACCCAAGTGTTGAAATTACAGGCGCTTACGGTCACGCAAAAGAATTATCATCAGGCAAAGATACCCCATCGGGTCACTGGGAAATTGCAGGCGTACCCGTATTGTTTGATTGGGGTTACTTCTCTGATCACGACAACAGTTTCCCGAAAGAGCTGACAGATCGCATCCTAAAGCGAGCGAACTTATCTGGCTTCTTGGGTAACTGCCATGCATCTGGTACGCACGTATTGGATGCATTGGGTGAAGAACACATGAAGACGGGCATGCCTATCTTCTATACCTCTGCAGATTCGGTATTCCAAATTGCATGTCATGAAGAGACGTTTGGTTTAGATAACTTGCTAACACTGTGCCAAATCGCACGTGAAGAGCTGGAAGACTATAATATTGGTCGTGTAATTGCGCGTCCATTTACAGGTCCAGGTAAAGGGCAATTTGAACGTACGGGTAACCGTCGTGATTTATCTCTTGAGCCACCAGCAATAACAGTACTGCAGAAATTAGTGGATGAGAAAGGCGGCGACGTTATTTCTATCGGCAAAATTTCTGATATCTATGCAGGCTGTGGTATCACTAAAAAAGTGAAAGCGAATGGTATTCCTGCTCTGTTTGAAGCAACGCTTGAGCAAATTAAACAAGCAGGTGATAACAGCTTAGTCTTTACTAACTTTGTAGATTTCGATTCAGCTTATGGTCACCGCCGTAATGTTGCAGGTTATGCTGCAGCGCTTGAATACTTTGATAAGCGCTTACCTGAAGTTCTTGAATTGCTTCAAGAAGATGATGTGTTAATTCTGACTGCGGATCATGGTTGTGATCCAACATGGGAAGGTACAGATCATACGCGTGAGCACATTCCTGTCATCGTAACGGGTCCTAAGATTCCTGCTGGTTCTTTAGGTCGTCGCGAAACATTTGCAGATATTGGTCAAAGCCTTGCAGAGTATTACGGTACATCTGACATGGAATACGGTAAGTCATTCCTGTAATTCAGGTTAATGATTACGCATTTTGCTATTTCACTGATTAAGAGGCTATTTATACTTGCCCCTTAGTGAAATAGCAGCTATTAGTAATGACAGAAAACGCGACTTAGTGTTTATAAAAACGAAATAAGGACACAACTATGGCTACTCCACATATTAATGCTGAAATGGGTGATTTTGCTGACGTAGTACTGATGCCGGGTGATCCATTACGCGCGAAGTACATTGCAGAAACTTTTCTACAAGACGTAAAAGAAGTATGTAACGTACGTAGTATGTTTGGTTATACCGGTACTTATAAAGGTCGTAAGATCTCTGTTATGGGTCATGGTATGGGTATCCCTTCTTGTTCTATCTACGCGACAGAGTTAATTAAAGACTTTGGCGTTAAGAAAATTATCCGTGTGGGTAGCTGTGGTGCAGTACGTGATGACGTGAAACTACGTGATGTAGTTATCGGCATGGGCGCATCAACAGACTCTAAAGTAAACCGTATCCGTTTTGGCGGCCACGATTTTGCTGCGATTGCTGATTTCGGTATGGTACAAAATGCCGTTGATGCAGCAAAAGCAAAAGGTATCCCTGTTAAAGTGGGTAACATTTTCTCTGCTGATCTGTTCTACAATCCTGACTTTGAATTTTTCAAAACAATGGATAAGTACGGTATCGTAGGCGTAGAAATGGAAGCGGCTGGTATCTACGGTGTTGCTGCTGAGTTTGGTGCTAAAGCACTGACTATCTGTACTGTTTCAGACCACATTCTACGTGGTGAAGCGACAACATCTGAAGAGCGTCAACTAACGTTCAATGAGATGATGGAAATCGCACTTGAATCTGTATTGCTAGGTGATGCAGACGAAGCATAATTTATCGATGATTCGATAACATTAAGCCAGATATAAAAAAGACGACCACAAGGTCGTCTTTTTTTATGGCTGTAAACCGATTACTTGATCATCAATCTTTAGCATTGGCTGTCAGTAAGAATGGGAAGTGCCAGATGTCTTTACGACGCCCGAAGGTGTAAGCCAGCAAGAAGCCGATAAGTAATGCGGCGATAATGAGCCCTCGAACAATGCTGGTCATTTCTTCTATCTGGTTATTGGCATTCTCGAGTAGCTTACCGTGTTCCAGTGTAATGCGCATAAAACCAATAATGTTATCGCCAGAAAAAATGGGTTCCACAATTTGTTGGCGTCCAAAGCTTGCTATTGCTAAGGGTGTCGATAGCCCAGTGACTTGTTCAAGTGGCATAGCCTCTTCAGTTTTCGCAAGGGTAACGCCCTCTAAATCATAGATACTGGCATCTAAAATTAAGGCTTCTTGCGAGACTTGCTGAACAAGGGCTTTTAATTTGTCTTGGTTATTATCGACAACATCTTTTGAAGCACTCTCGGCGGCTTGACGAACAACTAGGCGAGACAATGACTGTGTTTGTTCACTGAGCACCTCGTAGTTACGTATATTCACATCAGAGCCATACTCCAGCATGGCAACTAAACCGCCCAGACTGAAAACTAAGACAAATAATTGCCATACTCGCTGTAATCGTGTTTTCTTTATTTTCATAATAACCAACGTAATTCAGTTATAAGCTTGGTAGAGTAGATGCATATTGTCTTATTCTACACTGCAAAATCAAACGATTGCCATATTGGGGCTTGCCCAAACAAATTGCAATAGGGTACTTTGATAGTAACAGCAAAGAGTAACTTGGGCGTGAAAGTGCCATCAATGGCTATAATAGAATGTAATTGCGCATAGCGTGTCATTATAAATAGCTTGGATTATGAATAAATAACAATCACGCCCAAGCTGTTTTTGAATTAAATGGATAGAAACAAACATGGATGAGCAACAACTACTTAAAATCAAAAAGCACACTTCGCTTAACAAGCGTTTCCCTCAAATATTAGCGGTACCTAATTCAACCAAGCAGAAAGCATCATGGTTATTGTACGGTCGGCATATTACTGAGCTTGATGTCTATAAGATCGGAGACAGTGCAAGACAAGAGCTGGATATTGTCGCAGCATGGAAAGTGGGCTCATACGATGCATTGTTGATTGGGAATGAATTAACCGATGAATATGCAGCGGCTGTTATTAGCCAAAAGCTGGATTTTTCTCGTACCTCTGATTTGCCCGATTTGCTTGAACCTGGGCTGATAGTGATGGATATGGATTCCACCGCGATTCAAATCGAATGTATTGATGAAATTGCTGTTCTAGCAGGGGTTGGCGAGCAAGTTGCAGAAGTAACAGAACGTGCAATGCAGGGCGAATTAGATTTTGAGCAAAGCCTTCGTCAGCGTGTTGGGGCTTTAAAAGGTTCAGATGAATCGATTCTTGAAACCGTTCGTTCAACATTACCCATGATGCCTGAGCTGCGAGAGTTGGTGGCGACATTGCATGGATATGGTTGGAAAGTTGCCATTGCATCGGGTGGATTTACCTATTTCTCTGATTACCTAAAAGATGAGTTGCACTTAGTTCATGCTCAGTCGAATACGCTAGAAATTGTGGATGGCAAGCTAACGGGTAAAGTGTTAGGTGATGTTGTTGATGCGCAAGCAAAAGCCGATATTCTGTATGAGCTTGCTGATGAATATGATATTGAACCGCATAATACGGTTGCTGTTGGTGATGGCGCGAATGATTTGGTGATGATGGCGGCTGCAGGTTTAGGGATTGCCTATCATGCGAAACCAAAAGTCGAAGCCGATGCGTCTGTTGCTATTCGTCATGCGGATTTAGGTGGGGTACTGTGTATTTTATCCGCATCGTTAATGCCACAAAATGTGAGTTGGTAGCTATACCCATCTAGACAAACATCTGACCATTTACTTATTCTTATATGGCCATTACCGCTATCTTTGCGTATTACGGCATTAACTATTAAGTACGAGTAATAAAAAAGGACCATGATATGTCAACTCATGGTCCTATTTTATGCTCTATATAATACGGCTAAAGGCTTAATTAATTTCGAGTCTAACCAGCACTTCATCCGTAACATCGAACATTTCACCACTGCCAATTAATGACGTAAACTCGACTTCTAATGCGCGTGCACGGTGCATTGTTAAGCGTGCCAACTGCCCTAACTCTTCACCAATTAATGCCGTCATTGGATTCAGAACAGGTACCGCAGTGATACGAATTGCAATGAACTCACCTTGTTGGCGGGCTTTTTTGACAAAGTTGATTCGTTGCTCTAAATCATCAAACTCATCTAACAATTTACTCTCAATATGCTGGACAGAGTCACCTTGACGTTGCACCCAAAGGTAAAGTTCATGCACGAATGGTTGACGAATTTCAACCGGACGCATGGTTTCAGCCAGCATTCGTTGTACCCGATTTTTAAAAATAGGCTGTAACGAAAATCCCTTGCCGTCTGCTAACTGATTAAACAACTTCGCGAGGGCGGGTAATGGGAAATTACAGCCAATCGCTTTTACGGTGACTTTGTGATTAATCTTTTCAGCAAAATAAGGCACACAATTAAGGCGTGTTAGTAACATTTGGTGCATGGCTAATAATAGCGGGCCTTTGGGGAAAGTCTCTTTAGATAAAAGCAGTTTTTCTTCATTATGATTGATTAATCGTCGTAAGAATTGCTCGCCTTTTAGAGCGTCTTCACCACTGCCAGACGTTAATTGAATGTTAAGGCAGTCTGGACTGATTCTAATGATGCGGTAAGGCATTTTATCTAATGATGAATTTGTATCTAACTTGTGTAACTGGGTAAATTTAACAATGACACTGTCGTCTTTCTTCGCGGCTAGTGGCAGGGCAAGACTGAGGTTTAACCCGCGAGTGGAGAAGTCGATAGAGGCTCCGAGTACATTACCGAGTTCTGGGTGTTGGATCTCTACTGGGGTTTTAAATTTAAAACGATCTTCACTTCGCTGTGGTTTGGGATCGAAAAATACGCCTTTTGCTTGGCAAATTGGATCGCGCTGGTGTCTAAACACATGCAAGGCTTTTGACGGTAATTGCGATTTAATGCTTAATCTGTAATCTTGCTGTGCTTGGTCATTGGTTAGGTTTTGCATGACCCCGATATGCGTTAAATGCTGGAATTGTTCCACCATTTCAGGTGCAACATCTTGCAGACGTTCTAGATCATTCGATCCGATTGGGTATACCGTTATACGTGTGACTCGCCAGCTTTTACGCGTTGCCCCTATTTGCCAAAAGAGCTGTCGTTGTTCTTGGTTCATCTCTGGCAGTGCTGCAGAGTAGAAAAATTTCTTATGATTATGCTCGTGGTAAAAGCTGTAAATCAGAGTACTACATTGCTTCAACCCTGCTTTGCCAAGGGTTGCCATCCGTGCTTCTGACAGAAGGTGGTTGATAACGGGCTGGTTTCGTTCGTCGTGCCAATCTTCCCAAATATTTTGATTATGCTCGGTTAACAGGCTGTATTTTAGTTCCGCGCCAGAGAAAAATAATGGCAAGCTGGCGGTATGTTTTAAGAAGCAATGCTCATAGCCTTTGGTTCGGGCTTGAATCACTTTGTCTTCATGATTATTTCGAGAGCGGCTCGTGTTCAGATTTTGATTCAGCTTGATGGTGTCTTTCATTACTTGGTTATCACTCAGTAGCGTTAAGCGTAACCATTTGAAGCTGTCGTTATCTTTATTATCATCAATGCCAAGAATGCGGTATTCAATGTCTTTCGCAAGGCGAGCATCATGACATTTTTCTGCCAACACTGGAAAACTGGCTTTCACCGTTTGACCAAGATTATATTTAAAGGCCGATGGCACTTTAAATTTAGCCCCTGAATAGGAGAGGTCAGACGTCACCCCATGCACGGCTTGACCAAAAGGAAGACGCAGATTCACTTGCGTCGATATTTGTAAACGGTTTTCTTCACGTGTTAAATAATGACCAAAACGAATCAGATTTGCATCAAATTGAGTATCTTGTTTTGTTTTTTCGATGGTTTGTGGTTTGAGTTTTTCTTGATGATGCAGCACGCGAAAGTTATTACGAGTATTGATTAAAGCTTCATATAATCCGACCCGAAATTTGCCACCGTATATTTTTATACGTTTGTGATAAGTATTGATCGCGACATCATCTAACCAATGGGTGAGACCGTGAAGATCATACGGGCGGCATTCTCCTTTTACTCGACCGCGAAGATCAACGATTTGCTGGCAAGGTGCCATTATACGCTTTATTTCGAGTTTGAGCTGAAGGCGGGTTGGGCCTGTTTCCTCATACGTTAGCATTAAAAAGACATCGTCGAAGTCTTCACTATCGTAAACGGGGATGAGTTGCTCGATTAGTCCTTTATATTCGTCCAGTAACATCTTATTTTCTGATACATTACTTGTGCTTCTATTATCTGCATTTTGCAGCAAATCTTAAGTGTGTAGTGAGATTAATCGATTAAAAACGTCTTTTAGCCGTAATTTCGATAAATATTGAGTGTTTGATCAATAAATTAGGATACAAAATGGCAAAAGTGAAGCGCGCTTATGTGTGTAGTGACTGTGGGGCTGACTTTCCTCGTTGGCAAGGACAATGCAGCGCATGTGCCGCATGGAATACTATTACAGAGTTTACGGTCCCTAAAACAAAAGCAGCGATAGGCTCTGTGGGTGCTGCAACCAGCTATGCAGGTGCTTCAACCAAAGTACAGAAATTGTCTGAAGTCGAAAACAAAGATTTACCGCGTTTTAGTTCAGGTATTGGTGAGTTTGATCGCGTGTTAGGTGGCGGTATTGTACCGGGGTCAGTATTACTCTTGTGTGGTGATCCGGGGGCAGGTAAATCAACCTTACTATTGCAAAGTATTGGGGCGGTAGCAGCAATAAAATCGGCATTGTATGTGTCTGGTGAAGAATCTATTCATCAGATCTCTCAACGCGCAGAACGATTAAAAACCCAAAACATTGATAAAATTAATGTTGTCGCTGAAACGTCTGTTGAGCAAGTATTGCATTTAGTGACTCAACTGAAAGCTGAATTCGTTATTATTGATTCGATTCAAACCATGACGGTCGCACACAATGATTCAGCGGCTGGTAGCCCAAGCCAAGTCAAAGAATCTGCGGCAGCCTTAACGCGTTTTGCCAAGACGGAAGGCGTCACCTTCTTAATGATTGGCCATATTAATAAAGATTCGAATGTTGCAGGCCCTATGCAGTTAATCCACATTGTGGACGGATTGTTTGCTTTATCTTCGACATCGGATGAAAAGTTTCGCGTATTACGTACTTCTAAAAACCGTTTTGGTGCCGATTCAGAATCGTGTTTCTTTGCAATGACCGAACAAGGCATGAAGCAGGTTAAAAATCCTTCGGCTATTTTTTTGAGTCGTTCTGATAAGAACCATGCAGGTTCAGCCTGTACGACGTTGTGGGAAGGCTCACGGCCATTGTTGGTAGAAATCCAAGCATTGTGTAATAACTCGGTGACAGAGAACCCTCGTCGCTTATCGGTTGGTTATGACTCTAACCGTTTAGCCATGTCGATTGCCGTATTAGCCCGACACGGTGGTGTAATGTTGTCAGACATGGATATCTTCGTGAACTGTGTTGGCGGTATTAAGATTGAAGAAACGTCTGCTGACTTGGCAGTATTGTTGTCTATCTTCTCGAGTTTCAAGAATCAGCCTCTTCCACAGGATGTGCTGGTGTTTGGTGAAATCGGTTTGAATGCTGATATTCGCCCGGCAGCTAATGGCATGGAACGCATTCGGGAAGCGGCTAAGCAGGGCTTTACACGCGCGATTGTACCTAAGGCGAATGCGAGCCGGAAAATTAACGGTATTGAAATTATTGCGGTAGAAGATTTGCAAGAAGCGTTAGAAGCATTTGATCGCGTGTCTTAGGTTATCTGATGCCGCTGCGAGTAATATGGCTTGATAAAGGTTCGTCGATAATGACTTATTGATAATCGATGAGCAAAAAAACGAGAGCAAATGCTCTCGTTTTTTTATCTGTTTTTTTAGGTGGAAGGGCGATTATGATTAACCTGTTTGGCATTACCCTAGAGCTTTCGCTCATCACTTGAAACTGCTTGAGTGCTCGCAGTATCTATCGGGTCTGCGGGCTGGGGTACGTATGTTAGTTGCACTTGCATTGAAACAACGTTGTTAACCATCTCTAACAGTGCTGCCCATTGTACTGTTTTTTCTTTTTCAAACAGATTATCAAAATTATCTGGCGTCCAATCGACAAACGGACGGGGGTTAATGGCTCGCCCTAAGAAACGGATTTCGTAATGTAAATGTGGACCTGTCGACATGCCGGTATTACCCGTCCAGCCAATTAAATCCCCTTTACGGACAAACTGTCCTCGCTTTACATTGAACTTACTCATATGAGAATAAGAACTCGTAAAACCAAGGGAGTGACTCAATTTTAAATGATTGCCGTAGCCTTTGTTACTTGGGCGAACAAGTTCTATTACGGCATCGGCTGGTGCATAAATTGCCGCTCCCGTATTTGCGGCAAAATCTAAGCCGCGGTGACTTTTACGTTTCCCGGTTATTGGGTGAATACGGGTGCCAAAACCGGATGATAGGCGAACATCATCAGTAGGGTTACCGTTAGGTATCAAGCGAAACAGTGTGCCTCTAACGGCAGAGCTAATTGCCGCACTATCAATACGCTGATCGAGTGTAATGTCTTCAGGACTATCGCCTTGTAAGCCTAAAATCGTCTCTACATCATCCACGCGCTGGGTAAGGCGCAATAATTCTGCATTCTTATCTGCAAGCTGTTTGGTGAGGTCGTCATTTGTGGTGTTTTCAGCTGTCAGCGATTCAGACAGTTGTTCTGCTTGCACGTTTAATTGATTAAGTTGGTGATCAGATAACTGTGTCTGCTGATAGAGAAAATAAATACTGTAGCCGCCACCTATCAAAAGAGAGAGAAGTACGGTTGATAGCAATACGACATAACGTTTTTTAAAACGGTTAATACGGTAATGTGAGGTTCCTCGGTGATCGGAAACCGAGATACAAATATTGTCAGACATGATGAATAATTCGTTTCTACTGCTCGTTAATAGATCTTTCTAAGTCGGCAAGTTGTTCTAACTCGCGATGTAATAGTTCATCCGTTCCGATGTTCAATTCGACTAGGCGCTTTAAGTGGCTTGCGCTATCAATATCCATATGATGAATGCGCATGCGTAAATAATCATTACAGTGTCGAACTAATTGGGTGTCCATGACCAATTCGATATCGCATTCATGTAAGCAGAAGCGAACGGTGTAGTGCGTATCGTGATTAGGTTGCCAATCTGTTGGGCGGGTTAATAGTATCCCTTGCAACGAGAGATCACAGACAGCAGCAGTCCATTCATCATTTGCTTGAGAAAGCGTTGCTGATGACTGATAAATAATGCGCATGAAATGACGACGTTCAACCATAATCTTCTTATTTTTTGGATTATCGTCACATAAGTCTAAAGAGAAAAGAGATTTATCTCTAGGAATATGATCACAAATTTATTAAAACCAGTTGCTTATTAAGACAAACGTAAAGAAATTGGCATTATATCTACGATTGAGTGATGAGACGGAGTGTTTTATATCGGATGGTTATGAATGAAAAGCGATATCAAAGGTCTATATTTCGTCGTTAGAAGATTTTCACATAAAAAAAGAGCCGAAATGTCGGCTCTTTTTAGTGTTATTAACGGTGACTACATTACTTAGTCATACGCTTGTATTTAATGCGATGTGGTTCTGCAGCTTTTGCACCCAGTGTCTTCTTCAGCCAATCGGTGTATTCGGTGTAGTTACCTTCATGGAAGTTAACTTTGCCTTCATCACGGTAGTCTAGAATATGGGTCGCGATACGGTCGAGGAACCAACGGTCGTGCGAGATAACCATGGCACAACCTGGGAACTCAAGTAATGCTTCTTCTAGTGCTCGAAGTGTTTCAACATCCAAGTCATTGGTCGGTTCATCGAGTAGTAATACGTTACCACCCGCTTTTAGCAGTTTCGCTAAGTGAACACGGTTGCGCTCACCACCAGAAAGATCGCCAATGCGTTTTTGCTGATCACTGCCACGGAAGTTAAAGCGTGACACATAAGCGCGTGCTGGTACTTCGTAGTTGTTGATACGAATAATTTCAGCACCTTCAGAAATTTCCTGATAAACGGTGTTGCTATCGTTCATGCTATCGCGGAACTGATCAACAGATGCAAGGCTAACCGTTGTACCGAGTTCTACTGTACCTGAATCAGGTTGTTCAGCACCACTTAGCATTTTAAACAATGTTGATTTACCAGCACCATTGGCACCGATAATGCCGACGATGGCACCTTTTGGCATACTGAACGATAGATCATCAATCAATACACGATCACCGTATGATTTCGTTAGGTTGGTTACATCAATAACCTTGTCACCTAAACGCTCACCCGGTGGGATAAACAGTTCATTGGTTTCGTTACGCTTCTGGTGGTCGCTAGTATTAAGCTCTTCAAAGCGCGCCATACGTGCTTTTGACTTTGCTTGACGACCTTTAGGGTTTTGACGAACCCACTCAAGCTCTTTAGCAATCGTTTTTTGACGTGCATTTTCTTGAGATGATTCTTGTTGTAGACGTGCATCTTTCTGCTCAAGCCAAGATGTGTAGTTACCTTCCCATGGAATACCTTCACCACGGTCAAGCTCAAGAATCCAACCTGCTGCATTATCAAGGAAGTAACGGTCGTGGGTAATTGCCACAACAGTACCTGTGTACTCACATAGGAAGTGCTCAAGCCATGCAACCGATTCAGCATCTAAGTGGTTTGTTGGTTCATCAAGTAACAGCATGTCGGGCTTATCAAGCAATAAGCGACAAATTGCCACACGACGGCGTTCACCACCAGACAGTAATTTAATCGGAGCGTCCCATTCAGGAAGGCGCAATGCATCAGCCGCACGCTCTAGAGTATTCTCTAGATTATGACCATCTTTGGTTTCGATAAGGGCTTCAAGTTCACCTTGCTCTTTAGCAAGCACATCGAAATCTGCATCAGGTTCAGCATACGCTGCATAAACCGCATCAAGACGTGTTAAGGCATTTTTTACGTCAGAGACGGCTTCTTCAACAATTTCACGTACTGTTTTTTCTTCATCAAGAACAGGTTCTTGCGGCAGGTAGCCGATCTTCAGCCCTGCTTGTGGGCGTGCTTCACCCTCAATGTCATTATCAATACCAGCCATAATACGGAGCAGGCTTGATTTACCTGAACCATTCAAGCCTAAAACACCAATTTTGGCGCCGTGGAAAAAGCTTAATGAAATATCTTTAAGGATTTGACGCTTTGGTGGAACAATTTTGCCCACGCGCTGCATGGTATAAACGTATTCAGCCATAATCAGTTTATGATCTCTAATCTAAAATGAAGAAGGTATTTTACCCAATCTAGACATAAGATTAACAGCATTGTTCATAATTAGCGTTTACTATGAATAAATATCATCCTAAAACCGAAATGGAGTTTTCTTGTGCTTAGTTTTTCAGTCCATAAGGTAGTAACCGTAACCGTGGTGATATTCGGTTTAAGTTGTGTGCCAGCAAGTCACGCCTCTAAGCTTGAGCAGCAACGTGAGTGGTATGTACAAGCAGGTAAAGCGTTAGATAAGAGAGATGAAGATGGTTATCGTCAATTACGTGAAAAATTAGATGAATACCCTTTAACGCCATACTTAGATTATCATGATTTTTCTAAAGATCTCAGTAAGAAAACACCCAAGGAAGTGACTGGGTTTGTTGCTGATTATAAGGATCTCCCTTTTAATACGACAGTTAAGGGGAATTACTTAAGTTATCTAGCAAAAACACAACGCTGGAATGACTTTTTAACGGTTCAGCCAAATGAGCCGAACGGACAAACACTAAAGTGTTACTACTATTATGCGCAAAGCCAGAAGGGCAATAAGGACCTTGCTTGGCAGGGAGCCAATGCACTTTGGCTAACTGGCACTTCTATCAACGACGAGTGTGACCCTTTATTGTCTGATTGGACGAAAGCGGGTAAACGGACTAATCAGCGGATTCTCGATCGTATGTTATTAGCGTACGAGCAAGGCAACAGTGGCTTACTGAAATACCTCGATAAACAATTATCAGGTACGAGCCAAGCGATAGGTGACGATGTATTAGGCTTATTAGATAAACCACAGAACGTCGCTGATTTTGCCAAACGCAGTAAAGTCACCGAGTTTAATCAACAATTAGCGGAAACCGCTTATAAGCGTTTAGCCCGTAAAGATGTAAAAGAAGCGGTTAAACAATTTCAGCGTACTGTTGATGGGCAACACCTTACTCCATCACGTACCCAGCACATTGCGGATTACACAACGCTAAGGTTGATGTCGACAGATAAGCCCGATCTTATTCAGTGGCGTGACAACAAGCTAAAAACCAGCTCGAGCGTTAATGCGCTAGAACGTCGTATTCGATTAGCGTTACGCGAAGCTGATTATACGGAAGCTGAAAAGTGGGTGAATCGTTTACCACAAGAAGCAAAAGACACCACGCGTTGGACATTCTGGCAAGCCTACTTCCTTGCGCGTAACGGTAAACAATCAGAATCGAATAAGCTGTACAGCTCGATTTTAGGGCAACGTGATTTCTACAGCGCCGCGGCGGCCACCGTGTTAAACAAGCCGATCGTCTATCCAACCCAAACGGTGCCAGAGAGTATTGCGAAGCAAAGTAAGCAGTACACGACAACCTTGGTGCGTATTCAAGAGCTGATTGCGCTGGATAAGTCGCTTGATGCGAATCGTGAATGGTATTACTTATTAAGTGGAAAGACGGTTGAGCAAAAGCGTATGTTGGCCGCTTATGCGGGCAAACATAAATGGCACCATTTAGCGGTACAGGCAACCATTTCTGGCCAGTTGTGGGATCACGTTACATTGCGTTTTCCGATGGCTCATAAGTGGTGGTTTGATTTCTTCAGTAAGCAACGTGACCTGCCAACTCCGACGATGATGGCATTAGCCCGTCAGGAAAGTGCGTGGAACACACAAGCACAATCACCCGTTGGGGCACGAGGTTTGATGCAATTGATGCCAGCCACTGCCAAAGAAACGGCTAAAAAATTGGGGCGTAATTATACTGGGAAAAACAGTTTGTTTGATCCAGGTGTGAATATTCGCCTTGGTAGTGGTTACTTGAAAATGATGCTAGAACGCTACGATGATAACCGTGTCTATTCGTTTGCAGCGTATAACGCAGGTCCTGGTCGAGTGAATCGCTGGAAGGGCCAAAACAGCGGTTCTCGTGATGTTTATACCTTCATTGAAGCGATTCCATTTAATGAAACCCGTGGCTATGTACAGAACGTTTTAATGTTTGAAATTTACTACAGCGACTTGATGGGTAAAAAATCGGTATTACTTAAAAAGAATGAATTAACAACCCGTTACTAAAGGGTGTTTGACGGTGATTCTGCAAGGCTGAAATCTTGCAGAATTTATCAAATTAGTGTGCAACAGGATCAGAACAGGTTAACATTCCTTGAAGATTCAAAACGCCTTAATGAGGTTTACATGTCAACAACTCCGGAAACGGCTGATTTTACCGAGTGGCAACAGGTCGTAGATTTACTTCGTCAGGCAGCATTAGAGCAGAAAGATGACGTGATGCTGAAGCTATTACTTACCCCTGATGAAAGAGAAGCGTTATTGGCTCGCGTGAATATTCTTCATGAGCTAATGAATGGGCAGCGTAGCCAACGAAAAATTAGTGAATTGTTAGGGGTTGGGGTAGCAACGATTACCCGAGGATCTAATGAATTAAAGCATCAGAGTGACGATACAAAAGAATGGCTGGCTTCTTTATTAAAGAAGCAACAGCAATAAGTTCTCCAATAAGCCAGTCGCTCTGAATACATTAAATCCCGTCACGATACTCTTTTTTCAATAATGAGGATCGTAACGGGATTTTTTAATGCCTGACGTTTTACACCGGCGCTAGCTGCTAGGGAACCATTGTTCATTCATAAATGGAATTAATGCCAGAATCAGTGCTTGTTGATAGACCGAACTGCGGCTGAGCGTATGATTGGTTAACATTGCAATGGCCCCACCTTTTTGTTTAACGTTCTGTTGGTTAAACATATCGTCCATCACATCACCAAGTTCAATGCCTTGTTGGATTTTTTCTAGCGCAATAGGGGGCAAAGGCAAAGAAGCCGAGCGTGCTTCACCGCGTTGCTTATGGTTTTCAATCACCATCCACGCGAAGGTAAAATTCCCATCGATTCCCGCTTCCAGTCCGACGTAAAAATCAGCATCAGCCTGCAACTTTCGTGCATTCTTAACACGGTTTCTTGCACCGAGTAAGGTTTCGTCTGCACATAAAGGCTGATCTCTTACTTCGCTGGCGACACTAATGCCTTCGACAGTAAAAGATTGCTCAGGAAAGGCTTGTGAGAATGCTGAAGCAACAGCAGAAATTTTTGCAGGGTTGGCAGAGGCAACAATAATTTTTGACATGATTTACCACTAGCTAAAGAATAATATCGACGGTTTTTTACCCTCGCTATTCTACGTAGTCGTAAAGTGAATACCAACCTAAACAAGTATCAGACCTGTTGAAATAATCGAAGCAGCCTGTTTTGAAACTCTTTCTAGTTAAAATCATAGGTTGGTATATAAATCACATATCTATTACAAGCAGAGCTTAACGATCGTAAGCCCAATCTGATTGAATGATGTAACCGTGAACTTTAAATTCATCATTATTGACAAAGAGGTTAGGGAAATCGGGTTGGGATGTCGAAAAGATGACACCATCAGCCAATTGAGTCATGTGATAAAAATCAGGCTCACTGTTACGTACCGATGCAAATACTGGTTGTTTAGGGCGGTAAGTCGCTTGCTTGGTGGCTAATGCATAGCTGCCAATAGGTGCACATTGCGAAATATTTTCGTTATCAACAAATAAACCCAAGCAATCATTACGTTCAAGGTGTTGTGGTATTACGCGTTTACTGACCACATTTACTGATTCACCGTCGATGAAAGATCCAAAATCTTTACGGTGAATAATGGGGATGTAAGTACAGGTTGAACCTTGTGAAGACTCATGAGTAATGGCTGTCGTTGCTTGAGTGCTTGTATCAATTTGCCCTGTTAAAAGGTAACCGATAGACGTATTTAATGTCTCAGCGATTCTTTCTAGTTCGCGGACTTCAATACCGTATTTACCCGATAACTTACGGCTCATTGTTCCTTGCTGAAGACCCAAAGATTCGCCAAGTTGCTTTTGGCTAATTCCTTGGATTTTAGCTAACTGTTTAATTCTTTCTAAATATCCCATTATAAAGCTTCCCGCTACCGTTATACGAATGCAAAGGGCATTCTTAAAAGTCATACCTAATTCTACTGACATCCTTATCAAAGGAATCTATGAGGTATAAAAAGTGCGATTGATTTCGTTAAAGGAATATAGTTTACAATAAGAATGGGTAAAAAATGGAACAAAATTCACATCGTAAATTAAGTTTTTTATCAAGAACGTGTTTTTAACGAAGGTGATTTATAAAATAAAGAGAAGGTGCAGACCTATAACGGACTTCCTTTTTAACCGTCAGATTAAGGTGAGCTATACATTTTCTGTATGATTGGTGTCGCTATTTATCATTGTTATCATATGATTCTTATGGCGATTATCTGATTTCAGGTTGTTATTACTGTTTTAGTGATGGTTCTGTTGAGGGGCACTGATGTTTCTACTTGAAATTTTGCATGTAAAATAGCGTCTTAATTTACTGGTTTATCAAGAGGCGTCATGGCGAATTCTGCTCGGCGTTTAATGGGTAAAAACAGTGAATACCCCATAGGAATATAAACAGAGGGTTGGTGATACTATCGCGTTATATCTGGATGATGGTAAACCTATACACCTTGTGGGCTGATTCTCGTTAAAATATCTTATTTGTTAGGCTTTTTGTCGCGATTTTCTTTCGTTTTTATACTCATTTTTGGCTCTTCAAAAAGCTTAAATGACGTTATTTATTAGTAACAAATATGTTTGGGCTTGGTACGATTAATTACAGTTTATTGTTGGTTCAATCTATCAATCTAACTATTACATTCCTTTAAATAAACTCTGTGCTGTTCGGCTAACAGGCAGCTTTTGCCCATCAATGATAACTGACATTCTTCCTGCTAGATCTTTCTTCACTTTTTCAATGGTTGCGACATTAACGACGGTTGAACGATGTATTTGCCAAAATGAATCTGGATTGAGCTGTGCAAGCAATTCCTTCAGTGATGTGCGAATAATATATTCTTGAGCGGCGTTATTGGGTAATCGCTTAAACACCGATACATATTTGTCTTCCGCTTTAAAATAGATCACATCGGATATCGCAATTAAATGAATGTCATCACCCGCGCTGGCTTTTATCCAAGTGAGGTATTGTGGCTCAGACTGTGTCGATAACTGTTGAATTTGCTGGATCAATGCTGATATGTCGGGTTGCGATTGTGCATTTGATGGGTGTTTTTGTTCTGATTGCTGCATTGAAAGTTGGTGTTGTAATTTAGTGCAGGCAGTCTGTAAGCGTGATTCGGAAATAGGCTTTAATAAGTAATCAACCGCACTTTGTTCAAACGCTTTTACTGCATATTCATCATACGCGGTAATAAAAACAATCAAGGGTGGGGTAGGCATTTTTTTGAGTTTATTTGCCAGTGCCATACCGTCTAATTCTGGCATGCGAATATCAAGAAATACAACGTCTGGTTGATGCTCATTGATTTTCAACCACGCTTCTTTTCCGTTTTCAGCACTCGCCACTATCTCGAGTTCTGGCCATACTTCGGCTAAAGAACGATTTAAATGATGACGTAAAAGCGGTTCATCGTCGGCAATTATCGCGGTTGAAAATTGTGTCATCTTATCCGTCCTTAGATCGTTTAATTCGCTAATCATGTTTTTATATAGGTAGGGTTAAAGTTGAAATGACGCCAGCAGAACGGTGCTCTTTTATCGATATACTGGCTTTTCCGTCAAATAACATCTCTATGCGCTGGCGAATGTTTTCTAGCCCTAATCCATGCCCTACTGCATGCGGGGTGGGGCTGAAGCCTGCACCGTTATCCGTTACGCTGATCTGCATACTCTCACCAAGGTTGACTATATCGAGTGTGACCTTCCCACCTTTGGCTATTGGTTCAATACCATGTGTTAATGCATTTTCGATTAACGGTTGAATTAATAGCGGTGGTAATACTTGGGTTGATGAGATGCCGTCGATGTTGATGGCATACTCTAATCTATCCCCAAGCCGTATCTGTTGGATCTTCAAATATGCCTCAACCAATGAGACTTCTTGCTCTACCGTAGTTTGTTGGTGCCTCGTGTTATTGAGGGTTGCGCGCAGTAACTCTGTTAGTTTTTCTAGCATCAATTTAGCTTTATCACTGTCAGTTTCGATCAGCACACTGATTGTGGCTAGTGTATTGAATAAAAAATGCGGTTCGATCTGACTTTGCAGTTGCTTTAGTTGGCTGACTAATAGTACTTTTTCTTGCTCTATTTGCTTTCTTTTAAGGGTTTCGAGTTCTTTATCTGCAATGAGTTTTTGCTCTTTTGAATAAAAGTAGTAATAGCAAAAACTAGTAAAAATAAGCCCAAGTAATATAACGGGTTTTAGGTTGCTCCAACCATCTTCACCAAGAAAATCATTCACCCAATATTGCGCATTTAAGGTACCAAAGACCATCGAAAAACTCAGAGTACAGATGATTTCTCGGTGGCGTGAAACTGAAGGGAATACAAGATCGATAAGCTTGGCACTGAAAATAGCGCTATAGCCAAAGCCAAAGCTGATAATGAGGTGTTTAAAAAGCGAACTAGGCCAAACCGATTGAGTGGTTAACGCGATGATAAAACAAAAGATACTGGTGAATAGGAACGTTTTAGCCCATGAGTGATCCATGTCTTTTTTTTCGTCCATCTGTATATTGCTCATTAGAATCGCCCTTTCAGGTTTAGCAAAATCATATGCTTATCTGGCAAGTTAGCATAAGCTGAATTTGATTTTCCAGTCAAAAATCGTGCAGCAAGCTCTAAATCGAGAGATGCACTTCCAGTATCTATCCATTCATAGTTCAGCCACTGTGTCGCGATAATCCCATTATCTTGAGGGGAGTAAAGCAAATCAAAGGTTGGCGTTACGTGTTGAATCCAATTTATTTCTCGACTCCAATCCCATTGTGCCCATGCTGTTGAATTGAGTGACCAATGCAACATCACATTATGCTGAACAATATTGCTAAGCTGAAAACCTTGCGCATACGATGCACTCAATGCTGTGTTTTGCGATGTTCCAGTCTGAGTTGAATTCGTCGATGGTGTTGCTATTTTATTTAGGCTGGTGGCGGTATCGATAGCCTGCTGCCATTGCGATGAAGACCAAGCTCGGCTGTCATACCAGTATTCTAAAATAATACTATTGCCCACTTCATTAGCCCACGTTAACCCCAATAAGGTTTGAAAAGCGTTGCCTTGCTCACTTAAAACGACGGGTTGCTGGTTCGAACTTGGTAGTTCATAACCTAGGCTTTGATGTTGGTAAGTGGCAGAGCCATGAAATTCCCAAGCGAGATCTAATACAGACACCATGCTGCCACCGATTAATCCATGGCGTACATCGTCATAGTAAGCCAGCCATTGGTATTCTTGCTCGCCCTGCATACCATAGTGGCGAATGCCCACACCTTGTTGTTGAGATTGCCGCTCTAGGTCATTCAGTGATTGCGATGTCCATGATGAATCGGTGTAAAGCAGCGTCCATTCACCTGTCGCATCGAAAACAGACAATGCCACTACGCCAGCCCCTTCTTCTGCGACTATTCCAACGGGATTTCTGCGATATGGCTTAATGATATCAAGCGGGCGATATCCGTAACCCACGCCCCAATCTAATCGAATTTTACCCAATGTGACATCAATGTACTGTTCATCGAGAGCTTCATTCGCCAAGGAAAAACCGCCTTGCCAGTACAGCTCTCGAATAATGAATTCAGCGCTTGGATCACTGTTTGGCTCATTGCTTGAGAGAGTATTTTGCCTAGTGCTTGAAGTGCTGCCTTGATTCTCTGAATATAGATCCGTGGTTTTAAGTGAAATCAATCCTAGCCATTGTTTGTATCCCACTTCCACTTCTAATAATCCATCAATGGTTTGACGGCTATCAGGCTGCGGCGGAATAAATGGTGAGTTTCTTGATTGCACGCTTTCAGCACTGATCATCCAATCCCAGTGTAGCGATAAATCACTATTACTGGCGGCTGAACATGGCGTATTCAGTAACATCAGGATCATAAGAATCCCGATGTTATTGAATGCTTTAATCGCCTTATTTTTATTCATGATTATAGCTCTGACACACTATTGCGAGACAAATACGCTGGGTTGTAATATTTATCTTCCAGCGTCTGGCGTGAGATTGCTTGATATTCAATGATCGTCTTTTTATGGGGTTGGATCTTATCAAGTAGAGTCATGGCGACAACGCTGGTTACCCCTTCACGCAAACCTTGAGTAAACCACGCTTGTTTTGCCATTTTGCCCGAACGTAAATACAGATCCGCTTTGATTGGAAAATCATTATTGGCGGCTAACCACAGATCGATGGTTTGATAGCTGGCCCCTTTGGTTTTGGCGGTCAATTTTAATTGGTGGGTTGTTACTTCTGCACCATTAAGTGTTTTGATGATTGTCGATTTTACCCATTCACCTTGATAATCTTCACTCCAAGTGAGTGTTGAAATATCACCAACAGATGCTTCACCCAGTAATTTTTGCATGGGGGTAATACGAATAGGACGACGACTTTTGGGCATCAATAACCAATAGTTATCTTCAATCATCAGCATTTTTTGCCCAGCTTCCACTGCTGATTTAAATACCACCAGTGATTCGCGATCAGGGCGGGAATACACATTGTACAGACGCGTTTTATCTAACGTGTTTGACTCATAAAGCTTCACTAATGAAACCACTTTAGCTGCACCGGGATGAATGCGATAGCTGTCGGCTTTGGTTATCATTGTTGTTACGGCTTGCTGGTTTATGCCTTCAAGTTGATCGATGCTTTCATTGGCAAAAACCAACGACGATATCGGTAATGTAAGTGCCAGTAAAACAGCGCAAACCAGCGTTCGGTTGAATTGAAAACTACGTGCCGTATGAGGGCTAAAATATAAGTTAAACATAAATTAATGCCTCGGTAATGGGTTTGTTTACGCCTTTACGCGCAGAGAAAAATGCAGCCAATAAACAAATAAACATCACGCCGATAGTGGTCAATGTAACGAGCTCAAATGAGAAGTAGATATTCAGCGGATAGCCTTCACTTCTTCCTGGCGGCGGGGGCATTTGAACATCGACAAATAGTAACAACACGCACATTAAGGCGTTAGATACTGCGCCTAGCATGCTACCAATGAGTGCTAATAACCCTGCTTCGCATAAAAATCCTCGAACGATCTCTGATGGGTAACTACCAAGGGCCGACAAGGTGCCGATTTCTCGGGTTCTTTCCGTCACTGTCATGGTCATGGTGTTAAATAGGGAGACGAATACCACCAAGCCCATCACTGTTCCCATAATGCCGAAGATGCGGTCGTATAAATCTTTTACTTTGTTGTAGAAGAACGCGCGATCTTGCCAAGGGGTGATTTCAATCGGCTGAGACAGTTGATCTGATGTATTTGATAATTGCTCAGATGCTTTTGATAATAGGTAAGAAGAGCTGGACAGCTGATGAAGTTGTTTGCCAATACGTTGCTGTACGGCATTGGTTTGTGCGGTTTCAAATAAGAATACCGATAGAGTGCTGACTTTATCGCTCGCTAATAACTCTTGTGCACTTGTTATATGAATGTATAGCTGACGTTTATCGAGTTCTGGAACGCCAGTTGAATAGATGCCACGTACATTGAAATCGAATGCGTTAAGTGCCCCGTCGCTAGTGGTTGCGAGTAATGTTACCCAATCCCCTACATCGACTTTTAGGTTACGGGCTAAATCGACACCTAACATTACTTGTGGTTCGGCAGGGTCATAACGGCTAGAGGTTACATCAGATAGGCTTTGACCTGCTCTGATATCGAGGAACGGTCCTTTCATATCAAATTCACGCTCGTTGACACCAGTGCCCATGAATATGGTCGACTTACTGCCATTAGAGATTAAACCACTGAAGTATATACGAGGTTGAATACCGCGTATGGCATCATCGGTGATGATCTGTTTGATCAATGCTTGGCTATTATCTAAACCATTGCTGAGCGGCATGTCTTCATCTTGGGTGAAGTAACCGGGTTGGCTTAATGTTAGGTGTCCGGTATCTCTTGCGGTCGATTCTTTCAGCGATTCATAGGTGTATAAGCCAAAGCCACCAGCGCTGGTGAGGGCGAATACCGCGATGGCGATAATTAAAATCGACAACAAGCTGCGTCGCCCATTGCGCAATAGGTTCAACCAAGCAAACCGAAGTGATACCGGAAAATGCGGTAACCGTGCTGCTAACTTGCCCATGACATGCCCCTTATATCGCTAGCGTGATTAACAAGCCTTCCATCAAATAGCGCGATGCTTCTATCGCAACGGGTCGCCATGCGAGGATCATGAGTCGCGACGATAAATGTGGTGCCCATTTCATGCCCCAGCTGCTTCATTATATCGATCACTACGTTAGCGCTTTGGCTGTCTAGGCTCGCGGTCGGTTCGTCAGCAATAACCAAGGCTGGCTTATGAACCAATGCCCGAGCAATCGCGACACGCTGTTGTTGACCGCCAGAAAGGTTATCGGGTCGTTGTTGAGTAAAATCGGCCAATCCCACTTTTTCTAGCATCTGTAGCGCGAGCTCGTCTTGTTGCTGTTTACTGAATCCATTGAGGTGCAGCGGGTAAGAAACATTTTCTAATGCCGTCATGACTGGCACTAAGTTGAACCGTTGGAATACAAACCCAAGCTTCTGGCGACGCACTTTGGCAGCGGCTAATCGCTCTGTTGGGTAAGCTTTTCCATCAAGCGTGATCTCGCCTTGGTAATCCATGTCCAGTAATCCAAGAATATTCAGTAGGGTGCTTTTGCCTGAACCTGAAGGCCCACATAGAGCAATCATGTCACCTTTTTGAATATGCCCGTCGATACCTTGCAAAGCAGGCACTGATTGATTGCCTAGTTGGTAAGTTTTTTGTATTTGATTAAATCGGATCATCGTTTTCCCCTTTTCCTTAAGCTTCGCTGACCATGTTTATTACGAGTCATCTCTGGCACTAGATGCTAGGTGCTAGATACTAGGTATTACTGATTAATGCTTTTGCGGCGATGGTATCGGCATGTTGAGGATCTTTACTCTCCATGATCTGTAACCATTGTTTAGCTTGTTCAAGATCGTTAGCACGAAGAGAAGCTTGAATGGCGTAGTGATAAATCCACGCTGTTGCCGCAAAGTGCTGCTGTTCAAATTGAGGCTCAGACAGCAAACCGATAAACAGATCGTATCCACGTTCGAAGTGATTAAAGAGATCGGGCAGTTTAGAATAAGTCACCGCTGCCATAGCTTGGGTTAAGTAAGCCTCAGGTAAGCCTTGAACGATATCTTGTTGCTCGAGAGGCGTATTAAGATTGCCCAATAAGTTCAACGCTTTATCAATCGTTGCCAACCCTTTTTCGGTGAGCTTCATTTTGTTCCATGGCAGAAAAGCATCCCTTCCTTGCAACGCTTGTGTACTGCCGAGATAAACCAAGTTAAGTGGTGTGGCCCCTTGTTGATTTAAGTTGTCATTAAGCTGTTTATATACTTCATCAACTTTACTTTCGTCGCCCGAAGCGGCTTGGTTATACAGTGCCAATGTCTCTACGGAAGGGGTTGCCAGCACAGGGTTTATGGTTGTAATAACAATACTGCTTAATACGATGCCAACAATGGCCAGTGAATAGCGGGTTGTTTTACTGATGTAATAAAGAGCTGAATGCTGCGCTTGAATTATCATGGTTGCTGTCCTTTTCATATGTTGATGCTGAAAGGTTACTGACAAACATGCTTCTATTCTTATCAATGTGATGAACGGGCGGTATTGCAGATAAACGGTAAGTGGGGTAGATAGCAGGTAAAGTTGCATCTTGAATGTGATTTTACTGTCAAGATTGCCAATAACGAGTGCTGGTGTCTATAGCGAAATTTGAATTTAGGCTAGTCTTTACTCACGATAATAAAAGAGGGTGAGCAATGAAAAAAGCAGTAATCGTAGGTCTTGTGAGTGCGGCTTTGGCTGGTTGTGGTGGTTCAGACTCGTCAGATAGCAATGGTACAGGTACTTTTTCGTTAGCCTTTTCTGATGCACCTGTTGATGGTTTAGAGCAAGTCTGTGTTGCCTTTGATCAGATTTCAGTTCATCACGTTGATGGTGGCGAATCGAGCTGGGGCACAACATCTTTTGCTGCTGATCAAAGCTCGCCCGAATGTGTAGCAGGTATGAAAATACCTTCTGATAGCAACGGCAACCCTGATTTCATGGTGATTAACTTGATGGCATATCAAGGTAATGATTCGCTACAAGTATTAAGCGATGAACTGATGGAATCGGGTAAATACACTCAAATGCGATTATCAGTACTAGAAGATGGCAGTTATAGCGATGGCACACCGTATTCCCATGTAATAGAAACCGATACCCATAGTGTGGAAGGTATTCGAGTACCCAGTGGTGAGCTAAAATTAGACGGTTTCGATGTTGTTGCGGATGCAACACAAGCTTATACGCTCGAATTCGATTTACGTAAAAGTATGGTACAAAATGCCAATGGCTATCAGCTAAAACCACGTGGTGTACGCTTAGTTAATAATGAAAATGTCGCTGCTATCGATGGCACTGTGAGCAGTAGCGCCTGTAATGATTATATAAACAATATCGATGATGCCTTCGTTTACGTTTACCCAGCTTCAACACTAGCTCACGGCGACCTAGGATCTGAATTTGAACCGTATACTTCTGTTGCTGTTAATGTGAATCCGTCAACTCAGAATGGCACGTTTGATGTTGGTTATGTTCCATTCGGCACTTATGATCTGGCACTGGTGTGTAATGGCAGCGAAGATCATCCTGAAGACGGCGGTGATCTATTAAAGATTGCAGAGCCTATCAAACAAGATTTGGCACTGTCTACAACAGGCTTAACGGTTAGCTTTTAAGCCTGCAATTGAAAGCGAGAGAATATCACTCTCTCGCTGTTTATCTTGCCTTTGATGTGTAAGTTAATGACTTATAATAATTTTATATACAGTTGGCGGTCATCTTCAGATGGCTTAAAGCCCACCGTTTCAAGATAGGAACGATGTTCTACATTACTTGTACGCACATGAAGCGTGTTAATACCTCGGCTTTTTATAACTTCAGGATTCGTCTCGAAATAATAAGTCCCAATTTTAAAGTCTCGATACTCTTCAGTGACATAATCTAATAAAACGTTTAGCACACCATTTTCATCTTTAGAACCCACTAACACCCCCGCAATATTATTATTACGCAGCATATAAAAAGCCGTATTCGATAATCTCAGTTCTTCACTCGATACTTGCAGTTCGATGTCTTTTTTATTCATTTCTATAAAATGTAAAAAGTACTCTGAATCTGTAGAGGCTGTAATTAACTTAAAGCGTTCTTTAACACTGTAAATTTTATATAGGAAGTAAACATTAATCCCCGCGATACCAAGATTCATTAACATGGTAGGAAGAGAATCGATAAAGTACGCAAAAGCAGCGAAAAGTAAGCAGCCTGTAAAGTTGATAACTCTTAGCTTTACGATAGAGGTCATCGTTAAAGACACTAACACGACCAGTGACGCGAGATAGCCGAACCATTCCACCCAATCAAATTCCATTTTGATCTCCTTATGTTTTTATTATTCGTTAAAGATAGCATAAGAAAAAGAGGTTTTTCTGTAGTGGTGCCAATCAGTATGACATCTATCAAAATGAGTTAGGTTAATACCAATGTCGGGATCATAACCTGAGATATTTACAAAAATTCCTTTAGCTGCTGGTCAACTGGTCGCTTTGACTGATAGGAATCTTTAATTATGTATAACAATGAAAGATCAACTCATTATATCAATATCTAATATCCATGGTTCGCGGCACTTTCAACTGGGTAAATTTTTCAAACGTAATTTGGTTGCAGCCTCAATCTTTGTTGCAGTCTCCGTTATTGTTACCGCAATCGTTATCAATTACCTTGTTGGCGAGGTCGATCAATCCCGGCAGAGCCAGCAACAATTAAATGTTCATTCAGAGCAGTTAACATCAGAAATCGAACAGCTAGAAAGGTTCCGCTATACATTAGAGCAAGATTTAGCAGAACGAAACGATGAACTTGAACAGGTCACCGGGCGGATGGGGGAACTTGAACACGTACTTGGTATAGAGTCGGAAATTGAATTATCGCTCAATAATCGGTTAGATACTGCCGCGGTTAACTCAGCCGTGCGCTTGTCCATGTTACAGCTTATTCCAAATGGCAGCCCGATTGAGTACCGACGAATGTCCTCTGGCTTTGGTAATCGCATCCATCCGATAAAAGGTAAGAAACGTCGCCACCTTGGAATCGATCTCGTCGCTAAAACAGGCACACTGGTACGCGCTCCGGCTGATGGTGTCGTTGAATTGGTTCGCCCAAGTAAAAAAGGCTATGGTAATTTGCTTAAAATAAACCATGCCTATGGTTTTATGACCTTGTACGCACATTTGCACTCATTTAATGTCAAAAACGGTGATTTTATCCGTAAAGGCGACATTATTGCCCAAACTGGCAATAGTGGCATATCCACTGGACCTCATTTGCATTATGAAGTTCGTTTTCTTGGCCGAGCCTTAAATCCAAAGTCGTTTTTGGACTGGAACTCGACCAATTTTGAAATACTATTTGACCATGAAAGGAGTATCAGATGGGACTCTTTAGTAAAAATCCTGCAAGCTCAAGCCAGCAGGCATCTTCAACTATCATTGCACAAGGTTGTTCCATCAGAGGAAATATCGAACTGACGTGTAATATTCAAATTGATGGCTATGTTGAAGGTAAAATTCGTACCGACCAAACGCTCGTGATCAGTAATAAAGGACGGGTGAAAGGTGAAATCATCGCCAATCATATCGTGATTAACGGTATGCATGATGGCACGTGTTACGCGAATAGCATCGAAATACTGCAAGACGGTAAGGCGAGCGGTACGATTCATTGTGATGATTTAAGTATCGAGCGTGGGGGAAGCTTCCTTGGTGAGACGCAGCCAACCAGTGAAGAAACAGTCACTGTGATTAACAGCCAACAAAAAGAAGACAAGGCTGTTAATAAAAACGAAAAGCCCAAAAAAGTCGCCAACGTAGCTAAATAGTACAAATACGAATTAATTGTGTAAGTGCAGTAAACAGTAAAACCCGATCATAGGTCGGGTTTTTTATTGGTATTAGATTAATGCCTTTATTTATTTGGTATTTTAACTCTCGCCGAATGACCACAGATATATGAGAATAAGTATTACTTATGCAAACAGCCGATGAATTCATTCAACTATTAGAACTGGAACAGCATATTGAAGGGGGATACTATCGCTCCTCTTATAGCTCACAGAGCAATTTCGATCAGACTCGTTCACTATGGAGCAGCATCTATTTTCTGCTTCGTACTGGTGAGGTTTCACATTTCCACCGCTTAACCGCCGACGAAATGTGGTACTTCCATGCGGGAGAATCGCTAACCATCTATATGATCTCTGAACAAGGTGAGTTGACGACGGCGCAACTGGGTCTCAATATTGCGGCAGGTGAACGACCGCAATTTCTGGTGCCTAAAGGATGTATTTTTGGTTCCGCAATGAATCAACCTGGGTTCTCTTTAGTGGGGTGCATGGTGTCACCTGGGTTTACCTTTAATGATTTTGAGCTGTTTAACCAAGAAACATTAATGGCAATGTATCCACAACATGAAGATATTATTCGTCGCCTGAGTCGTAATGAAGGGTAAGAAACAAACTTTACATTTATTGCATTACTCCAGCCCATTTTAGTGGAGGGTTATAATGTCCATTTATGATCGTGAACGTGCTTTTTCAACTAAGTTAAATTGATGTGTGGCTTTTTTCATTGCATTACGTGCGGCGCTTTGCTTTCTCTTTTTTTGCCATTTTTCTGAAAAATCGAGGTACTGATTAGCACTTGCTAAGCGCAAGGTAATGAGTGATGAAAAATCAGCGGGTAACTCTTTGGCGATTTCATCTACCTGCTTGAGTAACTTGTCTAACTTCGATTCGCTGTTCACGCGTTTAAGCTGGTGGTTAAATTTATCAAATTTATTTGCATATAAAAGTTCTGCAGATTCATATGGGAAGGGGGCGGGTTTATCGCCTTCTCTAGCGGCTTTGAACTGATCCAGTTGAAGAGTGGCTTTGTGTAGAATTTTTGTATGCTGTAATTGAGCGATATGTTCATCTGTTGTTGAGAAGAAAGTTTCTCCCACCTGAATTAAGGTTGCTAATGTTTCAGTATCTTGCTGGTTAGCAGCTTTTTTATACTGGGTTGCATAGGTCTTTTCAGCCAATGACGTCGGTTTAAATTGAATATCATGACGTAAATTTTTAAGGTTAGTTAATAGCTCATAGATATTACTATCGGCAGATATTTGATAATGCGCCTTTTCTAGAGCGGTATTGAGCTGATTGGATAAAATATCGATAGTTGATTGCCAGCTGGTTGAAATGTCGGTGCTCAGTACATTGATAGCATGTGAGTCAGGGTATAGTTGACTCACTTCGGCTAATTCAGCTTCTATTGCGTAATAATTTGGGTAATAGTTCTCTCGTGTATTAAAGATAAGGTCAATATTGTGTTCGTATAATGCAATAACGTCACGTTGCTTACTTTTGAGTAGACCGCTGGCAATAATGGGGGCATTAATTGATAATTCAGGGAGCTGTTTAATTATTTCACGTGCACTGAGATTTGCGAGTTTTGCTCTTTCTTCAATGTGTTGGTGCAAATTTCGATTGTCGGTTGCTAGCTCTAAGATGGCTTCTTTTTGTTGATACAATACATACCCGACCACAGAGTTTAAGCTCAAAATAGCCGTGATCATTATGGCTGTTGATTTGTATTGGCGATGTAATTGGGAGCTGATTAAAGCAGCATCACCGATACGCTCTTTCGCGGATAATGATAGCCCTTGTTGAATAATACGCCATTTAGATGAATTTAAATGCTTAGGTTTTATTGGTTGAATTTTTTCCTTTTGGGCTACATCAGCAGGCTTGCGATTAAAAGGATGCTTACTTGAACAGAGCTCATAACTAATGCAGCTAAACGCAAAAATATCATCCTTAATTTCAGGGTCGTTGCCCTCTAACAGATTGATTGAGGCGTAATTAGGCGTATAACCACCGAGTTCGGCTTTGTTGAAGCGCTCAGATAACATCCAATTATTCCATTAACACTGAGTTCAGTTATCATAACCAGCCCTTCATTCCGGTTAGCTGTTTAACACATGCCTTACAAACACAATGACAGAAAACGCCAATTACGGATATCGAGCACGTAAGTGCCGACAAAATGTATGATACCAATGTGGTGTACCAGACATTAGAGGACCATTTCCCGGATGCTGAGATTGTTATCCCGCCGAAAGACAATACGTTTGCCGATGAGGTTCATCACCCAAAGCGGATGAGCAACCTGATAGGTTGCTTCGCCCTAGGCATTATCGGTTGGCAGAGCGTGCGGCAATATGGAAAAAGGAATATCTCAGAAACTGCCATGCAACGTTACAAGAAGATAATAGGTAACACATTACACAGCAGAGAGTTTGAAAACCAGTCAACGGAAATGTTACTCGGTTGTTCTATTTTAAATCGCTTTACTCACATCGGGATGCCCAAGAGCTACCGAGTCGCTTAACCGTATCAAAAAACCACATAGCTTTAGTGTTGCAACAAAGCCATTTATGATGGTACTTCAAAAGAGCCGAAGCATTTGATGTTACATATTTTATAGATGGTAAAAAGAAATCGGTCACACTATTAAACCAAGCTGGGGGTTAAAACAATTGAAAACTATTGACGAAATATACATGGGGATTGCTGAACATCTAATCAGTCAGTTAAATGAAAACTGGAAAGAATGCAAAATCGAAGTGGAATTTCTTGAAGATGCAGCCGAATTCGATGTGACATATATTAATACGAAGGGGCAACTACTTGATCTAAATGGTGGTTATAGCTTATTTAAACTATTTAAAGAACTTCATTCTACCACTACTGAAAATTCAGAAAATAAATGGAATAGAGCCAAATTCACACTGGAACCTACAGGTAAATTCAATATGGAATTTGAGTGGGATCAGGAATTATTCGATGAGATAGAACGTTTAAATAACGAGTAAACAAAAATCAACGATAAGCTGAGCCATATCACCTGAGCGCACCGTGGCACAGCACGATCATATTAACGGGCAACTCAGCGTGTAGCACTGATTCCAACAACAACTAGTAACAAATACTACGTATTGGAGTTAAGTTACAACAGTGTTGGGCGACTAACAACACAGCAACGACATTACACTTGAACAATTGTTTGATGTGCACTCACGCTTAATCAGCCAGACATGGCAAGGAGATAGCGGTCTCAACCTAGGTCTCTCAATAATACTCACCAAATCATCCATAACCAATTTATCTGATGGGCGGCAGTTAAGCTACGATAAGTTGAATCAGCTGCAAGAGCATCACCAAAACAACACAACGACAAATTACCAGTTTGACAGCTTTGGTAACCCGAGCCTTGGTACGACAAAACGTGGAAGCCTGGATGCATTGAACTGATCAAATATTCTAGCCAATCCAATTTATTTTAAAGCCCCGTATCTACTGTAAAAAGTCCATGATATGGGGCTTTTTTGTACCTTACTCATGAGCTCACACGCACTATTTGCTACCTATGAAGACGAAGCGTTTATCTGCGGTATTACTTTCATTGACGATCTTGAAGTCGTTACCATAGCACTAGGTGCCGAGGTTGTTCCCAATATCAATTGGCCTATTGGCTATAGTCGCTCAGTGGGGGAGTCGATTACTGACGATGAAGTCACTTTAAATGAAACACGAAAACTATCTTTGGGGCTTTACACTGCGCTGGGGTATGAGATGCCGCAATCTCTTTAAATGAGCTAGGCATACGGTAGAGGTTTTGGCTTTAGTGTTGCCAATGTTGCCGAGTTTCATAGCATATTATACTAATACCATAGTTAATGAATAATTATGGTCTGTGATGTTGTGGCAAACGGACAAACAACAGGCCAGTATTTCATGAAATTCCTGATCGAATGTTGATTATGTATACATAGTTATACGCAAAGCGTATCGATGGTATCGATAGAGAACAGTATATGGGATTATTAAAAGAATTAAGCAAGACGAATGGAAAGCGTTATGACACCGACAAGTTGCTCTTATTCAAAAGAAAAAAAACATAATGTCTTTGCGATGTTTTTGAAACATCTACGCCAAAGTAACGAATTATCTCAAGAACAGCTTTGTTTGTATTTACGCCAACATAGTAGCCTATTCTACAATCTCGATACCATAACCGTGAGCCGCTGGGAGCGAAGCATTAATATTCCATCATTGGCAAAACAAGCTGAAATTGTTGAGCTGTATGATAATGAACTGACCAGTATTTATCGCCATGATCCTCAATTTTTGGAGGAGTGCAGTACATTAGTTTCAATTCCGAATCAGAGTCGGTTCAAATCCTCTCATCCCTATTACACCAATGATAATTACGATATCCAAGTCATTGATATTAATGACGACAGCTTCTACATAATGCTGAAAATGATTCTGCGTTATGAAAATAATCCAAGCCTTGTCCTTAAGTTACCTCTAGCAGAGTTTGATGGGCTTAAAGATCTAAAAATCCATGTCGCCAATGCATTCAATGATCAGATCGTTGGGCACGCTCTCTATATCGAAACGTCTTCTCAATATGTATTGGAATTGGTGAACATCAAGAGTGATTTAAACGAGATCGTTACTCGAAGCTCTAAAAAACTGCCCGATACCATGTTAGTACTGTCGTCAGCAGGTGCAACGAAAGAGGTAGAGAACAGCATTATGTCTACCTATATTAATCGTTTCGTTAACCAAAAAAACTTACGTTATCTTTGTTTCAGTGTGTGTGATGAAGGGTTCATCAAGAAGCTTAATGCAGCAAAATTAGATGCCTTTAAGGTGCGAACCATACAGCTAGAAGACAAAACGGTTGCTGTACACTCTTTCTTGCTGAGTCGCTCAGAATTGATGGCGAACCGTTTTCTACTGAAACTTGCCGTAATATCGCCAAAACAACTAGTAGACTTTCTCAATATCAAAGGTAAGGGATAACCACATTGAAAATATTGATTGTTGACGACCAAACTTTTATTAGGGAAGCAATTAAAAGTGAATTGGTAGGTGTGGATCCGTTACAAAGTTTTATCTTTTTTGAGGCAGATTGCGGTAATTCAGCCATCGCGTTACTTGAACAATCGACATTAAATACTGAACCTGAATTTGATCTTATCATCACCGATCTTAAAATGGAAAATGGTGATGGCCTTGCGATCATCAATTATATGGCAACAACCAAAAGTAAAAATATTCCTTTGGTTATCGTTAGCTCGTCTGATCAACGTACCTTAGATCTGATCGGTAATATCACGAACAGCTTTAACCTTAACCTTGTTGGCGTATTTCAAAAGCCGTTAAATGTTAATGAAGTACTCACTTTAGTGAATACTAAACAGTTTTTAGCCCATGAGGTGCCGGAATCTAAAGCGGAGCAGACTAACTGTAACAGCGCCAATATTGCTTCTTTGCTCAATGAAGATAATTTATTTCTCTGTTATCAACCTAAGGTCGATATTAAATCTAACAAGCTCATCGGTTTTGAAGTGCTATCGCGGTTAACGATTCAAGGCGATGGCTTTATCTATCCTGATAAATTCATCCCTCTGATCGAGCAAGCTGGACTTAATTGTCAATTTACTAAATTGGTGCTTGATCAGGCTATTTCTCATTGGCAACTATTTCCGGCTTTAAAACAGTATGGTCTGTCTATTAATATCAGCGCTAGCGATCTTTTGTCAGAAGAACTCATTAATCACTTGATTGCTAAACATTTAGCCGCAAGTGATATTCAGCTTATGTTGGAGCTAACAGAGTCACAACACACCATTAATCAAGAGCGTTCTTTGCAGGCGATTGCTAAATTGATCATTAATGATATTCCGATCTCGCTTGATGATTTTGGTAAAAGCTACTCCACTTTCGATAGGCTTGATAGCATTCCGTTTGAAGAAATCAAAATAGACAAAGACTTTGTTTCAGATCTCGACTCCAATCTTCAGCACCAAGCTATTGTTGAATCGACCATTGCTTTAGCGAAAAAACTCAACGTTAAAGTGGTTGCAGAAGGGGTAGAAACGTTAGGTGTACTGAATCGATTACAGCTATTAGGTTGCCATACTGCGCAAGGATATTACTTTAGTCCGCCAATAGAAGGGCGTTATTTAATGACATGGGTAAATGACTATAACCATCAAGGTGAGGTTAAAAATGCTAACCACTAGCCAATGTACCCATACAAAAGTAATGTCGTTCTTTAATGATTACTCTGAAGAGAACAAACGACGCCTGTATAACGTGTTAACAGAAGAGATTGATATGCTGTTAACTCAAGCTATGGCATTAGATAGTACTCAACGTGATGAGGTTGCGGCTCTGCAGCACAAATTCAAAGGGATTTGTCGTTATTTGAACATTGAAAGTGACATGATTAAGTTAGCAAAAGAGACCAAGAGTGAATTGGTTGCTAATACCCTTACTTTACAACAACTATTAAATGACATTGAAAGTGAGATTTAGTCGTGTTGCTTGCATTGTGCTGTTAATAGGCTTAGTCGTTACGACGCTGATTAATACCGCATTATGGAATTATGCCCAGAATGAGCTTAATAAACAGTATCAATATAAGTCTGATCTTGTATTGGACTCTTCAAGAGAGATGTTGATACAGCACCGTATTATGACCGATGCATTACGCGCATTCTTTAACGCCTCTAACGAAGTCACTGAAGTGGAGTTTGCGTTATTTGCCCAAAATTTATTAAAGATCAAATCGGCGGTGGCTTTCACGCTGAGTCCGGTTTTAACGCCAGTACTTATATCTGATCCCGTATTTAAATCTGCGATAGAAAAAGGCAAAGCGGAAACAGATGAGAAGGGTAATATTACCTACCTAATCGATAACTTTTCATCAATAGTGATTAAAATTGATGAACCGAAGATGCCCTATATCGTTTATGCGATATCCCATCAAAAGATCCAACAGCGTATCGATCAGCATAGCGATGTATGTGCCCGCCTTACATTTGGTGGTATTACGCTATTTAACCGTGGTTGCGACAAAGAACAAGACTGGACTGCGATGTTTGGTTTTCATTCCGAGCAATTTGTTGATTTGCCTGAATATGGTACGAGCTTTAACTTGGCCGTTGATTATGTACCGACGAAAAAAGAGTTATTAGGTATAAGCTTGCTCATTTTAGCGATTACATTGCTTGGCGTTGGCTTGTCGGTCTTATTTTTTATTCTTGTGCAACATCGGATCAATATAAATAAACAGCGCATTGAAACAAATTTAAAATTTGCCTTACTGTCTACCCTCAATCATGAGATCAGAACACCCATTAATGCCGTATTGGGTTATGCCAACATGCTCAACAATATGGCTTGCGATGATGCGCAAAGGCAAAATACGGTAGAGAAAATTATCTGGTCGGCGAACCTGCTGAATAGTGTCGCGCAAAATACCCTCACTTATACCAAAGCGTCTTCAGGTAGCTTGACGCTCTATTATGAGAAGGTCGATTTGATTGAGTACTTGTATAAAATTGATGATTATTACCGAGCATTCGGTAGCACTCATAAAAAACAGCTGATGCTAAACCTTAGGGATGCGACGCCACCCCACATTTTGTTAGACACAACCAAGTTTTTTCAATTGACCACCAACCTTGTTAACAACGCCTTTAAATACAGTAGCGGTGATACTGTTATTTTAGATATTAAAGTTAAGGCGATTAAAGACATTGCTAATCGGCGTAATGCCGTGTTGTGCACGCAAGTGGATGGCTTCATTCGGGTTGCAGTAAGAGACTTTGGTAAGGGAATGTCAGCGGCATCTCAGCAAGCGTTAAGTAAGCCATTTACCACTGACGATAGTTCGCCAACAGCGTTAAAATCAGGCGTTGGCATCGGTTTATATACGTGTAAAACAGTGATCGAAAGTGTGGGTGGCGCAATCAAAATCCGCAGCCGAAAAGGAAAGGGCACCTTAGTGATATTTCATTTTCCATACCGCGTTTGTTCGGAAACCGAAGAGCGCGTTCTTGTGCCGCAAGATAATGTGGCACCCGCGCGGCAACATGGTAGGCCGTTACAAGTACATACTGCTCAGTTTATTGAGCAACAAAGCACTGTAACTAAACGGCAAGGGCGCGTGTTGCTGGTGGATGATAATCGCTTTAACTTAGAAGTGTGTAAGGCGATGCTTGAAGACGAAGGCTTTGATGTTACCACAGCAGAAAACGAACGTGAGGTTTTCTCTGCAATGGCTGCACTGAGTGACAGTAGCGTCGCGTATAATGACGTTACGCATAATGACGGTGCGGTATACAATGAGCTAATCATCTTAATGGACTACATGCTAGCAGAAACCGATGGCTTCACGCTGATTGAATCGATGAAAGCTAAGGGCTACCGCCAACAGCATTATTTTATTTTATCAGCCCATACTGAAGATGAAATCCAGAAGGTTAAAACATTTACGGATATAGCATTTCTACAAAAGCCGCTAGACATTACATTGCTTAAGCAAAAATTACCTACAGGCACAATGGTTTAAATAGAAATCATACGTCATCCCATTTATGATGAAATCAGTTTAATTAATAAGTCTTCCTCATGTCAGCGACTACCTCTTTTTACGACCAAAATACGACAATGCTCTGTGAGCAATACAACTCTCTAGCATTTGAAACGGTACACCAAAGCTGGAAGGCATTCTGGCCGCATAAAGGCGACAGAGTTCTCGATGTTGGTGCTGGCAGTGGGCGTGATACTAAGTGGATGGCTGAGCAAGGCTGTGAAATCATTGCGCTTGAACCTTGTGACTCTTTTCGTCAGGTTGGTAGTGCGTATACAGGGGCCGCTGTCACTTGGTTAGACGACGCACTGCCCGCATTAAGCAAAACTGAAAATCTTGGAATGCGTTTTGATCTTATATTGGTTAGTGCCGTTTGGATGCATCTTGCCCCTAGTCACAGAGAACGCGCCTTTCGTAAACTCTCTAATTTGTTAGCCTCGAATGGCAGACTCGTTATCACTCTCCGTCATGGTGAATTTAAAGATTCGCGCCAAAATTATGGTGTGTCTGTCGAAGAATTAGAGCAGTTCGCTAAAAACAGCGCTTTGTTGGTTAGGCATATCAGTAGTAGTGATGACTCACTTAACCGCGATGATGTGCATTGGCAAACCGTTGTCATGAGTTTACCCGATGACGGATCTGGTGATCTTAAACGAGTACGGCACATTATTGTGAACGACAACAAAGTCGCAACGTACAAATTGGCGTTACTTAGAACCTTATTACGTGTGGCCGATGCCCATGCTGGTGCTGTTATTGATCGTAGCGATGGCAAAATTACGATTTCTGCCGGCTTGGTTGCCCTTTATTGGATACGTCAGTTTAAGCGTTTGATTGATATTAATATTGATGGTGTTGAAGGTATTCAGCAAAGTGCAAATAGCAGCAAAGGGCTGGGATTTGTCAAAGACGATGGTTGGAATCAACTAAAGCATTTAGCGGCAGATGATTTAACCATAGGTGCGATGTTTTTGGGGAAAGAAGCAAAAGCACTACAAAAAACGTTTACTCATACCCTGACGACGATTAAGAGCGGCCCAGTTACCTTCATATATCAAGGTGACAAAAACAATCGATTGTTTGAGATTATTCCTCCCACGGTAAAGCGTAAGTCTTTAGATTCGTTAGTTATCGATGGTGATTTTTTAAGTAGTTTTGGCAGTTTTGTATTAGATGAAAGTTTGTGGGAGTGCTTCCGCCTATATAACTCATGGATCGAGCCACTGGTTGTGAACCAATGGATACTGGAGATGCAGCGATTTGAGTTAAATCGTCGGCGTAATATTACGCTGCAAACCTACCATGATTGCTTAGTGTGGATAGATAAAGACCACGACACGAGAGATATACGTAAGCGGGTTGAACAATTACGCCAGCAAAGTGTAGATATACATAGTGTATGGAGCGGGCGTAAGCTCAAAGATGAATATCACGTTGATCATTGCCTCCCTTTTGCTTACTGGCCCAACAATGATAAATGGAATTTGCTACCAACAACAGCTAGCGAGAACCTAAAAAAGAGCGACAAACTGCCCACAGCTTATCGCCTACAAGCCTCAAAAAACCGAATTCTGGATTGGTGGAATCTCGCTTGGGGGCAAGAAGAATCACTACAAACACGTTTCTTTTCAGAAGCCGCTTTAACCTTGCCAAATATCCCACCGCAATGCCAAGACTTTGAACTTGTTTTTGAAGCAATGGGGTTACAGGTGCGAGGAGTCAAAAGCAGGTTATTAGTCAGCGAGTGGTAAGGTTTTGGTCGATGTATAGGAAGTAGGAGCCTAAGATAATTTCATTATGCTATAAATACAAAAAAGGACACCCGAGTGTTGAAAATTCTATAGGTGAGAACAGTTGGTGCGAACACATAGTTGTAGACCGTCACCGTCAGAGAGAACGTAATCTTTCTCTTTGGGTTTGGCGTGTTCGATTTGCTTTTGGTTTAGACGTACTGCTTTAGTGCCCATGCTAACTAGCCTCCAAGCCTATTAGTATTCCAAAATATTACTCCAATTTGTATGGAATACCACTTGGAATACCAAAAGTTGCGGCTACTAGCAAACGCTAATGGATGCTGCCGATACAAAAAAGCCCGATAACTCATTGAGTTATCGGGCTTTCCAAACGTTTGGTGGAGCTGGCGGGATTTGAACCCGCGTCCAAGAGCAATCCAACCATAGGCGCTACATGCTTAGTCTATCTTTATTCTCGTAAGTACACTGCGAACAGACACGCCATGTAAATACATACCAGAATTCTATTTCGCGGTTCACCTCTCTAGTCAAAGGTTCCCTCGCTATCTCGTTTGGGTTTGAACTTCTATGAATCCCCGTCTTACAAGCGGAAGCTAGGGTAGAAGTGCGCTAGCAGGTTATTAAGCTGCTAGTGCGAAGTTTTCGTCGTTTGCGACTATTTTTTTGCGGCTTTTTACGTGGCCAACCGCCCCACGGCATGCTCCACAAGCTTTCTTGATCCTGTCGAATCCTGAATCAGCCCCAGAGGTGTAACAAGATGGATAGTAGCATATAAATCTTTCACGTCAACGAAATTACGATTAACGTGGTGGATGTGTATGAAAATCCATCAGTTTACGTTTTTATTACTATCGTGTGCTGTGTTTCATGATTCGCTGCTTATCACGATCCCAGTCACGACTCTTAGAATCTGCGCGCTTATCATGCAGCTTTTTACCACGTGCTGTACCTATCTTTAGTTTAACCCAAGATGCCTTCCAGTACATAGATAATGCAACGATAGTTTGACCTTCACGGTTTACCGCACCCATTAGCTTATCGATTTCTTTGCGATTCAATAATAGCTTACGAGTACGCGTTGGATCGGCAACAACGTGGGTTGATGCGGCATTCAGTGGTGTGATTGTTACACCTGAAATAAACGCTTCGCCATCACGCAGAAACACATAGCTTTCGGCAATGTTTACTTTACCGTTACGAATTGCTTTTACTTCCCAGCCTTGTAGTTGAAGCCCGGCTTCATAATCATCTTGGATGGCAAATTCGTGTCTGGCGGTACGGTTTTTGGCAATGGTGTTATCTGACTTGTTCGGTTTCTTAGCCATGGGGTATCCATTTCTTTATGTTGCTATTCCCAAAACAGATGTTCATCAGTTTGGTCGAGTAGAGTGTAATACAGGTTTCTACGTTGTTATGTTGTTGAAAGTTTAACTGTATTCGCTCTGATTTTGGCTGTTTACCGACTAATGGTATCATTGAGCCACTTCTTCTCATAGATTTTGATTTTATTGCTTTAAAATCTATGTGTAAGGGGTTTGTGAAGCTTAAGGAGAATCTATGCCTCAGATCAGTCGCTCTGCACTTGTACCGTTTAGTGCCCAGCAAATGTTTGAACTTGTTAATGATGTTGAATCTTACCCTGCATTTTTACCGGGATGTTCAGGAACTAAAATTATTGAACGCTCTGATGCGCATATGATGGCTTCTGTCGATGTGTCTAAAGGCGGTATTCGTAAAACCTTTGTGACTCGTAATCAGCTGATTGATTTTAATACCATCGACATGCAGCTGGTTGATGGCCCGTTTCAGAAGTTAGTGGGCGGTTGGAAATTCATAGAGCTTGATGCAACTGCGTGTAAAATTGAGCTGAATTTGGATTTTGAATTTACCAACGGATTGGTGGATGCGGCATTTGGTAAAGTGTTCCGCGATTTGACGAGCAATATGGTAAGTGCCTTTACCAAGCGAGCAAAAGAAATTTATGAGTTCTAATGATAAGTTGATTCATGTAGAGGTTGTATATGCTCTGCCTAATAATCAGCGAGTGATCAAACTGGCGATTAACTTCGAGACTGATGTTCAAGAGATCATTGAGCAGTCCGGTATATTGGCAATGTTCCCTGAGATCGATTTGAAGAAAAATAAGATCGGTGTGTACAGTCGTAATGTAAAACTCAATGCGACGGTACGTGATGGCGATAGGATAGAGATTTATCGACCTTTACTTGCCGATCCGAAAGAGATCCGTCGAAAGCGTGCTGAACAAGCAAAGAAAGAAGCATTAAAAGCAAAATCTGAGGCGAAATAATACGGTAGCCACGTGGTTTGTTAGTCGCTCTTGACGTTATAAAGCAGATAAAGAAAAAGCTCGCCAATGCGAGCTTTTTCATTAATTGATGGCAGTTAAGAAGTTTGGTCCAGGCTGATAATCACCTTTCATTCCAGTTAACTTGTTCTGAGCATCAAACGCCAAAATTAAATTCTTTTGTACGCTGTCTTCATGACCTGGTTGTTGGTAATACACGTAGTACCAAGTGTCAGGGTAGCTTGGTTCTACAAGCATTGGTGAACCAAGTACATAACGTACTTGTTCTTTGTTCATGCCCATTCGAAGCGTATCAATATCAGATTGCTCAAGGTAGTTACCTTGGTTGATATCAATACGGTAAACCAATTTCTCAATTACTGAGCAACCACTAAGTAAGCTTAACGCTAGTGTTAGTGCGGCGATATTTTTCCAACTCATAGCATCCTGGCTTTTTAGCTTTAACTGCTGCGATGATAAACAAGGTCAACGCAGAAGTAAAAAAAGTGGTAAAGAAAAAACTCTAATTGAGACTGCTGTCAGCCCCTATAGTTGCATTTCTACTTCAGTTTATTTCATCTTAGCCAAAATGATTAGCGATATGTCTCATTAATCAGAACATAATGCTAATTTATATCAATATTTATGCGGCAATCAGTAATTCTTTCGCATTCGCTAGCGTACGGTCGGTAATCTCACTTCCGCCGAGTAATCTTGCTAACTCGGCAACACGTGCGTCGTCATTTAAAGGGCACATGCTTGTTTCTGTTTGTCCTTTGGTACTCTTCTTGGCAACAAACATTTGCTGGTGCCCACAACCTGCCACTTGCGGTAAGTGCGTTACACACATGACTTGGGTTGAATTGCCTAAAGTACGCAGCATTTTTCCGACAATTGCGGCTGTTGGTCCACTAATACCGACATCGACTTCATCGAATATAAGGCTGGGTGTTTCTATTTTTTGGGCTGTTATCACTTGAATGGCTAACGATATACGCGATAACTCACCGCCAGATGCGACTTTACCTAAGGGTTGCAGTGGCTGACCTGGGTTGGTCGATACCAAGAAGGTGATGGTATCGAAGCCTAGTGGGCTTAACATTCCTTCTGCATCATTTTGTACGTCAATTTTAAAGATGCCATGTTCCATGCTGAGTTCATGCATGCTGCAAGAGATCTTTTTATCAAGCTCTTTGGCATAACGGTGGCGACTTTTACTGAGTTTTTCTGCTGTTGCTAAGAATACTTGTCGTTTATTTTCAACAAGCTCTGCAAGTTCTTCCAGTCGCTCATCACTACAATCAAGTTGTTCTAACTCTTTGAGTAGATCTTGGTGTTTCTGGAACAGTTCGTTAGGCATAACGTAATGCTTACGGGCTAACGATAAAATCTTAGCAATGCGTTCTTCTAGGTAGACTAAACGTTGAGGGTCCATATCCAGATTATCTAAGTAACCCCGTAGCTCTTGGCTCGCTTCTTGAACTTGGATAATGGCATCTTCCAGCATTTGTGGAATACCACTCAAGCTATTATCGAATTCACCCAAGGATACGACTTGCTGGCTTGCCATTTGAAGCAGCTGTAAGGCATTGCCATCATCGTTGTCATATAAAATTGATAGGGCGGTTTGGCTCGAAAGTGCAAGTTCACCGCTATTTGATAAGCGTCTATGTTCTTCTTCTATCTCGCTGTATTCGTCTTCGCCAAGTGCTAAATCATGCAGTTCTTTTACTTGGTATTGAATAAGCTGCTTTTGTGCTTCATTTTTCTCACGATTTTGAGTTAAGCGCTTTAATTCATTATTTGTCTGGCGCCAGTTTTGATAAGCCTGACGTGTTTTATCCATTAAAAGGTGATGACCAGCATATTGATCCAACATTTGCTGTTGATAATCAGGGCGCATTAGCTGTTGATGGGCGTGTTGACCATGAATATTGATCAATAATTGCCCTAGTGACTTCTGCTGAGAAGCAGGAACAGGGCTACCGTTGATAAACCCACGTGAACGACCTTCTTTTGTTATCACTCGGCGAAGAATACATTCTTCACCATCGACCAATTCATTGTCTTCGAGCCAGCGGCGTGCTGCTTGGTTATTTTTTAATGAGAATGTGGCAGAAAGTTCTGCTTTATCTTCGTTAGGACGAACCATAGACGCTTCAGCGCGATCACCCAGGCAGAGGCCAAGCGCATCAATCGCGATAGATTTACCTGCACCGGTTTCGCCAGTAATGGTGGTCATTCCTGACTTGAGTTCAAATTCTAGGCTTTTGACAATAGCAAAATTGGAGATAGTCATATGAGAAAGCATGTGTTCACCTGTTTAAATCAACACCTGTGTTTTTACACAGTATATACTGTATCTACGTACAGTAAAGTACTGTGGTGAAATATTTGATGAAAAAATCAAATGGGGTAAGTCGATGAATTTCAGGTAATAAAAAGCCAGCAATAAGATGCTGGCTTTATGCTTTCAGAAAAAGCGTTGTGATTAAAACAGTTTACTTGACCAATTCAGTTTGGCGCGGAGTACACCGTAGTAGTTATAATTCTTAGGGTGAATAAGCTGTAATTGCTCAGGGCTTTGATAGATATGCACTTCATCCCCAGGGCTAACAGGCAGTGAAACCTGCCCATCACAGCTCACTTCTAATGTACTGCCGTTGTCTGGCGACACCAATAATTTGATACAACTGTTACCATCGACCACTAAAGGACGACTTGATAGTGTATGTGGAAACATCGGCACTAAGGCAATCGCATTTAAACTTGGTGACAGAATAGGGCCACCACCAGACAGTGAATAAGCCGTTGAGCCTGTCGGGGTTGCAATGATCAAACCATCAGAACGTTGAGAGAAGGCGAAGTTATCATCGATATACACTTCAAATTCGATCATGTGAGCGATCTTATCTGGGTGTAATACAGCTTCGTTTAATGCGGCGTTCCGGCTTTTTATTTGTCCGTGACGATGTACTTCTGCTTCTAATAAAAAGCGACGTTCTGTTACAAACTCACCCTCTAACACTCGGGTTAATTCTTCTTTGAAGCTTTCTGGAGCAAGATCTGTCAGAAAACCTAAATTACCACGGTTAACACCAATCACAGCGATGTCGAAACGCGATAGCACGCGCGCCGCGCCTAACATGTTGCCATCGCCACCGACGACAATCGCGAGGTTCGCTTTATCACCAATAGTAAGCAAATCGCACAAACAGTCTTGAGGCACATCAAGGTCGTTCGCTAATCGATGATCGACTAAAACGTCGTAACCTTTGCCTGTTAACCAGTCAAAGAGGGTTTTGTGAGTTTGCAGAGCATCTGGGTTTCTTGGCTTACCAATTAACGCGATTGTTTGAAAAATGCGCTTCATGTCCTTGATCCGACAAATGATAGTGAAGCCAGTATAGCCTTAGGTTTAGAGACTTGTCGCGCTTTGTTAACGAACTCTGCTTGAATCATTGAAGTTCATCCCCATAATAGGCACATGAATGTTTTTTTTGAGTAGATAATACTGGTTTATCGACTCAAATTTGTGAACAATTGTATTTAAAATACATCAGTATCTTGGCGGAGAAGTAAAAGCATGAACAATGAAGACAAAAAACTACAGGATGAACAGCTGCAGAAAGAGACTGTAGAAGCGGCTGAGACTGTTTCTGCTGAGGAAGAATTTGTAGAAATTACTGCTGAAGAAATGCAACTCGCACGTATTGCTGAATTAGAAGCAGCGCTACTTACGAGTGATGCAAAAGTAAAAGAAGCGCAAGATAACGTGCTTCGTGCTCGCGCTGAAGGTGAAAATGTTCGTCGACGTTCAGAAGTAGAAATCGATAAAGCACGTAAATTTGCCTTGAATAAATTTACCGAAGAGTTATTGCCTGTTATCGATAACCTTGAGCGTGCTATCGAAATGGCAGATAAGAATGACGAAGCATTAAAGTCAATGATTGAAGGTGTTGAACTAACACTTAAGACAATGACTGCAACGGTTGAGAAATTCGGCCTGAAGCAACACAACCCTGTGGGAGAAGTATTTAATCCTGAATTCCATCAAGCAATGTCTATTCAGGAAAGTGCAGAGCATGCGCCAAATACTGTCATGCTTGTTATGCAGAAAGGTTATGAGCTTAACGGCCGTATTATTCGTCCTGCAATGGTAATGGTATCTAAAGCTGCTGCTGGCAGTGTAGATATGCAAGCATAATTGTATAAATGCTTTTAAAAGACCCACTACGGTGGGTTTTTTATTTTATTTTGATATTTTTTAGGTGTTGCCCTTGAAAAGGGGATGATTGACCTTATTTAGTAATCATACGACATCGTAAACTTATTTTGTCTGGGTATAACCCATATAGCGACGTTCATTTCGGACGCGCTTGTAAAATTGAATGAATTTCGGAGAAAAGCCTGATGGGTAGAATTATTGGTATTGACTTGGGTACAACTAACTCTTGTGTAGCAGTACTTGATGGCGACAAACCGCGCGTAATTGAAAATGCGGAAGGTGAGCGTACTACGGCATCTGTTGTTGCTTACACCCAAGATGGTGAAACGCTAGTGGGTCAACCAGCTAAGCGTCAAGCGATAACAAACCCAGAAAACACATTATACGCAATTAAGCGTCTAATCGGTCGTCGCTTTGAAGATGAAGAAGTTCAGCGTGACCTTAAAATCATGCCTTTCAAAATCGTTAAAGCGGATAACGGCGATGCATGGGTAGAAGCGAAAGGCCAAAAAATGGCTGCTCCTCAAGTATCGGCTGAAATTCTTAAGAAAATGAAGAAAACAGCTGAAGACTTCCTAGGCGAAGAAGTAACAGCGGCAGTTATTACTGTTCCTGCATACTTTAACGATGCTCAGCGTCAAGCAACGAAAGATGCTGGTCGTATCGCTGGCTTAGAAGTTAAGCGTATTATCAACGAACCAACAGCAGCAGCACTTGCTTATGGTCTTGATAAGAAAGGCGGCGATCGCACTATCGCAGTTTACGACCTTGGTGGTGGTACATTCGATATCTCTATCATCGAAATCGATGAAGTAGAAGGCGAGAAGACTTTCGAAGTTCTTTCAACTAACGGTGATACACACCTTGGTGGTGAAGATTTCGATAACCGCTTGATCAACTATTTAGTTGAAGAATTCAAAAAAGAACAAGGCATGGATCTTCGCAATGATCCTCTTGCAATGCAGCGTCTAAAAGAAGCTGCTGAGAAAGCGAAAATTGAGCTTTCTTCTGCACAACAAACTGATGTAAACCTTCCTTACATCACTGCAGATGCGACTGGTCCTAAGCACATGAACATCAAGGTGACTCGTGCGAAGCTTGAGTCTCTAGTTGAAGATCTTGTACAGCGTTCACTTGAGCCTCTAAAAGTTGCTCTTTCTGATGCTGGTCTATCTGTAAGCGAAATCACTGACATCATCGTTGTTGGTGGTCAAACTCGTATGCCTATGGTTCAAGCAAAAGTTGCTGAGTTCTTTGGTAAAGAGCCACGTAAAGACGTAAACCCTGATGAAGCTGTTGCTGTAGGCGCGGCTGTTCAAGGTGGTGTTCTTGCGGGTGACGTGAAAGATGTACTTCTTCTTGACGTAACGCCACTATCTCTTGGTATCGAAACCATGGGTGGTGTTATGACTAAACTGATCGAGAAGAACACAACTATCCCAACGAAAGCGAACCAAGTTTTCTCTACTGCAGAAGACAACCAGAGCGCGGTAACTATCCACGTTCTTCAGGGTGAGCGTAAGCAATCTAGCTACAACAAATCACTAGGTCAGTTTAACCTTGAAGGTATTCAAGCTGCTTCTCGTGGTATGCCACAAATCGAAGTAACATTCGACCTAGATGCTGATGGTATCTTGCACGTATCTGCTAAAGATAAGAGCACAGGTAAAGAGCAGAAGATCACTATTCAATCTTCAAGCGGCCTAAGCGACGAAGATATCGAGAAAATGGTTCAAGAAGCTGAAGCTAACAAAGAATCGGACAAGAAGTTCGAAGAGTTAGTAACTGCTCGTAACCAAGCTGATCAGCTAATTCACGGTACTCGTAAGCAAATTGAAGAAGCTGGCGAAGCACTACCAGCTGAAGACAAAGAGAAAATCGAAGCTGCTGTTTCTGAATTAGAAGAAGCACGTAAAGCTGAAGATAAAGAAGCAATCGACGCGAAAGTTCAAGCGCTAGTTGCTGCTTCTCAGAAGCTTATGGAAATCGCTCAACAGCAAGCTCAAGCTCAGCAAGCACCAAGCGGTGAAGGCGAGCAAGAAGCAAAGCAAGACGACAATGTTGTTGACGCTGAGTTCGAAGAAGTAAAAGACGAAAAAAAATAAGATAGTTAATTCATAATCTTATTTTCGAACGGGCGTTAGAGTTTACTCTATCGCCCGTAGCTGTATTTAAAGCAGGTGACAGTTAAGTATGTCAAAACGCGATTTTTATGAAGTTCTAGGTGTTGGTCGAGATGCCGGAGAACGTGACATTAAAAAGGCTTATAAACGCCTTGCAATGAAATTTCACCCTGATCGTAATCAGGAAGCAGATGCGGCTGAAAAATTTAAAGAAGTCAAAACTGCCTATGAAATTCTGACCGACCCTCAGAAGAAAGCGGCATACGATCAGTACGGCCATGCAGCCTTTGAACAAGGTGGCGGTGGTGGCGGCTACGGTGGTGGCGGCGGCGCTGATTTCGGAGACATCTTCGGTGATGTATTTGGCGATATCTTTGGTGGCGGCGGCGGTGGTCGACGTCAACAGTCGCGTGCTCAACGTGGCTCCGATCTTCGTTACAACATGGAACTGACATTAGAAGAAGCTGTTCGCGGCTGTTCTAAAGAAATCCGTGTACCAACATTGGTTGGTTGTGATTCGTGTGACGGTTCTGGTGCCAAGAAAGGTTCATCAGCAACAACGTGTGGCACTTGTCATGGTCAAGGCCAAGTACAAATGCGTCAAGGTTTCTTTGCTGTACAGCAAGCTTGTCCACATTGTCACGGTCGCGGGAAGATCATCAAAGACCCATGTAATTCATGTCATGGTCAAGGTCGAGTTGAAAAAACGAAAACCTTGTCAGTTAAGATCCCTGCGGGTGTCGACACTGGTGACCGTATTCGTCTTTCTAGCGAAGGTGAAGCGGGCGAGTTTGGTGCACCGGCAGGTGATTTGTACGTACAGGTACATGTTGCAGAGCATTCAATTTTTGAACGCGATGGCAACAACCTATATTGCGAAGTACCTGTTAGCTTTACGATGGCCGCCGTTGGTGGTGAAGTCGAAGTACCTACTTTGAATGGTCGCGTAAACCTAAAAGTACCATCAGAAACACAAACCGGACGTATGTTCCGTATGCGTGGTAAAGGCGTTAAGTCTGTACGCGGCGGTGCTGTTGGCGATTTGATTTGTAAGCTCGTTGTTGAAACACCAGTTAATTTAAGTACTCATCAAAAAGAGCTACTTAAAGAGCTAGAAGAAAGCTTTGGTGGAAATGCAGCAAGTAAGCATAAGCCAAAGTCTGAAGGTTTCTTCAATGGTGTAAAGAAATTTTTTGATGATTTAACTGGTTGATAATTGATTGATCAGTTAAACGAAAAAAGCCGACGAAAGTCGGCTTTTTGTTACCTATAAATCAGCAGATTACCAACAACCTCCCCCTATTTTTTCGGCAGTTCCAACACCCGCAGCATTGAGATAAAGTATGCCACATTCATCTTTAGTTTGGCCTTTATCAGTTTGTGGTGTGGCCACGACTTTGTATTTATCCATTCCTGAACCTTTTTTAATAGTTAGGTGATATCGTGTTGTATCTGTTTCGCAGAAAGCACAAGTATCTGCAGCTACTATCGAAAAGTCATAAGAACCGCTTTGTGTATATTTTTCTTCGAGCGTAAGTTGAATCTTCATTAAATCAGCCATTGCCTGTGATCGATGGCCTTTAAAAACATGTGATTCATAAGAAGGGTAAGCAATAACGGTTAATATGCCAATAATAGCAACTGCGACAAGTAACTCGATCAGTGTCACGCCTTTTTGTTCATTCATTGACTACCCCTTCCTCTAATATTCGAATTCACTCGATAATTATCTCTTTATAATCAGGGGTATTTTGCTCTGGTGATACGATATGAATCAAGTTGAACTTACGCTATCGACATGTTTATAAAGGGAACTGGGTAATGGCTCGCGAAATGGTTCAATCATTACACCATATACATTTTAATAGCTGGAAGGCTCTTGGCTTTACGCTGTTAGAGCTGATTATGACCCTCGCAATCGTCGCTATTTTAGTTTCTGCCGCCGCCCCTTCGTTTAGTTCTTTAATCGAGAGTAATAAGGTTAAACGCTTAGCAACCGAAATTGAGTGGTTGTTGGTTCAAGCGAAGTCTGAAGCGGTGATGCGTAATGAAGAGCTGAAAGTGCATTTTGTTCGGGATGACTCCGGTGAATTAGCATATCAGGATGATGGTGATTGGGTACTTGCAGTGACGCGAAAAATTGCTGTGATTACAGATCGAGCTTCTGCAAAAAATGCAGCCATTGCACTCATTGATGGCCAAGAGTTCAAGAGAATATCGATAAAAGCATCAACTAATTTTGTTAGCTATACGATTGACCCTGTTCGAGCAACATCGAGCAATTCAGGTAGTTACTGGCTATATATCGATTCGAGTCAAGACGTTAAAGTTATGATTAATCAGTTAACTGGTCGCGTAAGAACGTGTGGTAAAACAGGGGAGTACTATGGCTATAAATCGTGTGATTAATCTTGTTCGCGTTCAACGAGGTATGTCGCTGATTGAATTGTTGGTTGCTTCGAGTCTAGGCCTCATTATTTTAGCTTCAGTAGGTAGCGTTTTTCTAAGCGGGCATAATATGGCAGCCGAACGAACAAAGCAGCTAATGCTAGCCCAAGATGTGAATGATGCAATAAGGATCATGAAAAACGACATACAGCGAGCAGGTTATAACTCGGATAATTCAGGAACTTTGATCTTATCAGGCGCCTCTTCGACTATTGTTGCCGGTTCCGCTAATGATTCAATTAGTTATGTGTATGAAGACGAAAATGCTGAGTGGCGAATTGTGAAGTTTCGCTTTAAATCGGGATCACCGAGTGTGGTTCAAATGTGCGTTAATACGGTGCCAAAGTCAGTAGGTGGTGTAGCGCTGAGCGATGCAAGCTGCGTTGGTAGTGTTTCTTCATTGATGGATCAAGCTTATATAAACGTTACTGAATTTAAGGTGGTGCCAACTCCTCTATCGACATCATCGGCAACGTCTTCAATTATAAATATTAGCTTGTCAGCGACATTAAAAAATACGAGTTATACAAAAACGGTATCAACAGACATTAAAACAAGGAATTGGAATTAATGAATAGTCAAAAAGGAATGGCGACTTTATTAATAACGACCATGTTATTAGTGGTGTCGTTATTGTTTTCATTTGCATCTTATAAAAATATATTTTATCAAATAAAGCGAACTCAGAATGAGGTGTTGGCAAGGCAAGCACATTGGCTGGCGGAGGGGGGGCTGGAGTGTGCTTTTTCAGAAATGAATGCATCAAGTAATCTGCCAAATGATCCAGCCTATATGAATACTTGTAGTAATAATCTTGCGGATACGGATATACGCTTTTCATTCCCGTCAAGCAATCAGATTAAAATTGTGTCAGAAGCCTCATCTGGTATCGTGGCAAAATCAATTGTCACAAAGACTGCTAAGTTTGGCGGAGGGATAAATAGCACGATTAAGATGAATGCTTCCGTTCTAGAACTTACAGGTTCTCAGCACTTTGTCCCCAATCCGACAGAAACGTTTATTAGCGCTGACAATTTCGCTTGTCAGTCAGTTGTGACGAGTGGGGTTGTTAGTTATATAAGTAGCGCAAGTGGTACAGATGAACACTTTTTAACAACGGATAGCACAGTTAGTCACCATGGTGGAGGGCCGGGAGGAGCAATCTCATTTACTTGTGATAGTCGTTATCGTTCTAATCTGTTTGATACAACAAATATACCTACTGGATTTGTTGTGAGTGATCTAGTCAAGGGGTTGGATATTATCGAAAACACCACTGTAGATGTATTTCAAGATATTTTTGGCGTTGACCATGCCGAATGGAAAACAGTTAGAAGTGAGATTGCTCAAGATTCAAAGGGAGATATTATTAGCCCAAGTGTAGTCAATGGAAAAGGTGGGGATGCAGTTACAGCGCAAGGATGGATTACAGAATGTTCGAAATTAGTTGAAGCTTCCTTTTTAGCTGGAAATAAAAAGATCTGGGTCGATGGGTCATGTGCATTAGGTGCTAATATTTTTGGTGGTGTGGTTTCTGATAAGTCAATTATGTTAGTGATTCATGATGGTTTTGTGGAGTTTAATGCTTCGGGTGCATTTAATGGGCTGTTATATCAATATGCATCAATAGCACTCAATGCAAAGTCAATATGGGAAGACCGAGTTGATAATATTACGTTTCCTGTCAGAGCGTTTAATAAATCGGATATAGATCCTAATTTTTTAAATGTAAGCTTTTTTGTCAATGGCTCAACTTATATTGATGGAGCTATTGGTATTGATGCTCCTGAGCGAACCGTTAGAATTAATGGTTCTATCATTCCTTCATATAATGCAGATAAATCAGGTGAGTTTATTAATGGTAAATTAACTTGGCTTGAGGGATCTTGGCATGATATCTAAATCTAAAGGTTTTAGTCTTATTGAGGTGCTGATTTCCTTTGTTGTTCTTACTGTCGGTGTACTCGGCCTCGTAAAGCTTCAAACCTATATGGAAGTGAAATCTGAAAATGCGCTTCACAGTATTGATGCTTTATACCTAGCAGAAGAAAAACTAGAGCGATTTCGGACTCGCTCACAAAGTGCAGGAACTGGCACTATGTTATATAGCGACATAAAGGGTAGTACTGAATCGCTATCAATGGTTGGAACAACAGTTAGTCGAGTTGTTGTCGTAACCAATGCTCCGGTACCAGATGCTAAACAGATTAAAGTATCGATAATTTGGCGTGATCGGTGGAATACAACTCAATCAGTGGCACTAGGCACTATTATTACCAAGTACAGCGAATTCGATTAATCTCCAAAATCACGCCTTGAGAGTAATAAACAGCCCACGAAAACCAATCATGTTCAAATTTTGAACGGTTGGTTTTTTTTGTTTAAAAAAGAGTTGTCACTCGCAAAAATCTCCCTATAATGCGACCTCACTGACACGGAGCACGGCGCTTAGCCAGCAACCTAGTCAGTATGTTCTTTAACAATTTGACCATGCAATCTGTGTGGGCACTCGTGAAATTTTAAGTCGAAAGATTTATCAA
>NZ_PYMJ01000002.1 GCF_003025615.1 Photobacterium frigidiphilum
AGCGCATCCTGATTTTAGGTATAGCGGACCAGAGGGTCGGGGGTAACCTTTACCTTGATTAGCCTCTTCACTGAGCAGTATTATTTCTATTGGATATAAGTCGGATAGAATGAATCTGGTAAGATTTTAAATATACAATGTCGGTGAATAGCGCAGCTTGGTAGCGCATCTGGTTTGGGACCAGAGGGTCGGGGGTTCGAATCCCTCTTCACCGACCACTATTATTTCTATTGGATGCAAGTCGGATAGAATCAATCTGGTAAGATTCAAAATATACGATGTCGGTGAATAGTAGAGCTTGGTAGCGCATCCTGATTTTAGGTATAGCGGACCAGAGGGTCGGGGGTAACCTTTACCTTGATTAGCCTCTTCACTGAGCAGTATTATTTCTATTGGATATAAGTCGGATAGAATGAATCTGGTAAGATTTAAAATATACAATGTCGGTGAATAGTAGAGCTTGGTAGCGCATCCTGATTTTAGGTATAGCGGACCAGAGGGTCGGGGGTAAACCTTTTCCTTGATTAGCCTCTTCACCGACCACTATTATTTCTATTGGATATAAGTCGGATAGAATCAATCTGGTAAGATTAAAAATATACAATGTCGGTGAATAGTAGAGCTTGGTAGCGCATCCTGATTTTAGGTATAGCGGACCAGAGGGTCGGGGGTAAACCTTAACCTTGTTTAGCCTCTTCACTGACCACTATTATTTCTATTGGATGTAAGTCGAATAGAATGAATCTGGTAAGATTTAAAATATACAATGTCGGTGAATAGCGCAGCTTGGTAGCGCATCTGGTTTGGGACCAGAGGGTCGGGGGTTCGAATCCCTCTTCACCGACCACTATTATTTCTATTGGATACAAGTCGAATAGAATCAATCTGGTAAGATTAAAAATATACAATGTCGGTGAATAGCGCAGCTTGGTAGCGCATCTGGTTTGGGACCAGAGGGTCGGGGGTTCGAATCCCTCTTCACCGACCACTTTTGAAAGCCTCGTCTTAGGACGAGGCTTTTTTCGTTTCTAGCATATGTTTTTCTCTATGCTTAGAGGTTTCATGCTCTTCAAATTAGCACTGAACCTTCTTGCTTTTTGTCAGCTGAGTAACCGTAAATCCATTCTGCTTTAATAAATTAGGCAACCCTTTATCACCAAATAAATGGAATGCGCCTACTACAATCATAAATTTACCTTGCTGGTAAGTTGAGCCATTGGTTAATTGCTCAGCCCAGTCTTCATTACGATCAAAAATAAGCACATTATCGATAGCTTCACTGTGTTGGCTTTCTTCAAATAGAGCAGTTAATTTTTGGCTGTCACCTGATTTCCAAGCATTAATCAGACATGTAAATTCGCTACTCATTTTCTCCCAGTCATCAATCGATGTTGTGAGCATTTCTTTGCCGTGATCGGGCATACTTTTTAGCATTGATAGTTGTTGTTCAACGCTTTCTAATTCAAGAATAGGCAGGTCTTCATTCATTGCTCTTCTTAGTAAAATAGTGTCAATACCTTGTTCTGCACTCAAGCCTAATTGAGTGGCAAGTGACATTTGAATACTGATCACTGTTAACCAAGGTGGATTTTTACTGAGAGATGAATAAGAAAGTTTTAAGTCACTGGCTATCGAAGAGAGCTTTTCAAGCTGTTGGTGATTAAGCATTGATGATGTTGTAGGGCCTGACATATCTAAAGGGGCCTGAGAGGGGCGTAGAATGTTGGCCTCAACAACGAGGCTATCTGCCGTTTTCCAGTGCTCTAAAAAGGCACTTGGCAGAGGGTACATATCACGAGTACCTGCATGTACAGAGCCTAAAATAATAAACTCGCGATTAGCGTCTTTTACTTGCCAAACAATAGGCTCGGCAAAAACGGATGTCGTGATAAATGGCAGCACCATAAGTACTTTTGAAAATAAAGTTTTGAACATGGTTGAACCAAAGTTGCTGCAAGAGAGTTTGTTATATCAATTATATAGATAATTTACCATTGTATGCGGGGTGGAATTGAGAGAAGGAAAACGACCGATGAGTCGGCCGTTTTGATTATCATTAAATCGCGTCATTCAATAGAGATGATTAACGGTATTATTCTGCTTTCGTCGTCGGGTATAACCAAAACCACCAGATGATAAAACCAATAGCGAACAATCCGATAAAACAGACCATGTTATTTCTCCTGCTGATTAGGTTTGAATAAACGTAAGCGGTTTGCATTGCTTACCACAGTGATAGACGATAGAGCCATGGCAGCACCAGCAATGACAGGGCTTAACAAGGTACCTGTTAATGGAAATAAAACGCCTGCTGCAATTGGAATTCCTAGTGAGTTATATATGAAAGCACCAAATAAATTTTGCTTCATATTTTTCAATGTTGCTTTTGAGAGTTGAATCGCATCAATAACACCGTGTAAAGAATGACGCATTAACGCAAATTGGGCACTTTCTATTGCAATATCACTACCGCTTCCCATTGCTATGCCGACCTCAGCCAGTGCGAGAGCTGGGGCATCGTTAATACCATCACCAACCATCGCTACTTTATGCCCTTGCTGTTGAAGTTCTGCTATTTTCGCCGCTTTACCGTCAGGTAATACGCCTGCAATGACGGTATCAATGCCTGCTTCATGGGCGATGGCATTAGCAGTAATCAGAGTGTCCCCCGTTAGCATCACCACATTAAGGTTCATTGCTTTCATACGTTTTACCGCTGAAATAGAATCTTGACGTAAGGGATCGCTCACCCCCAAAACACCTGCTAATTGGTTATCAATCGCCATGTAGATAGGGGTTGCACCTTTACTGGCAATATCATGAACATTTTCTTCAGCTGCTTGAATATCGACATGATGTTGTTGAAGCAAACGTGCATTGCCTAATAGAAGTTGGTGTTCACTTACTTTACCGATAACACCAAAACCAGGCTTGGCTTCGAATGATTGCTGTTTAAGTAGCACGAGTGCTTCAGTATTGGCTGCTGCAATAATTGCACGTGCCAAAGGATGTTCAGAGCCTTGTTCAAGGCTGGCTGCTAAATTGAGTAAGTGGTCACTTTGGACATTGTTGTAGGTATGAATATTAACGACTTGAGGTTTGCCTTCTGTCAGTGTTCCTGTTTTATCAAGCACAACGGTGTCTATATCAGCGGCAAGCTGCATCGCTTCTGCATCTCGAATCAAGATGCCATATTCTGCTGCCCGCCCCACGCCGACAGTTACCGACATAGGAGTAGCTAAACCAAGCGCACAAGGGCAAGCGATGATTAATATTGTCGTTGCTGTGATCAGCATATAGATTGACGATGGTTCTGGGCCAAAGTAGTACCATACCATCGCAGTTAGAATGGCAATAATCATGACGCTGGGCACGAAGATGGCTGAAATGGTATCTGCTAACCGTGCCAGTGCGGGTTTGCTGCTTTGGGCTTGGCGAACGAGTTGGATAATACGCGCCAACATTGTATTGCTACCAATCTGTTCTGCTTTAAAAATTAAGCTGCCATTTTGGTTCATTGTGCCAGCATGCAGTTTATCACCGACTTGTTTGTTGGCTGGAATGGGTTCACCAGTCAACATTGATTCATCAATATAGCTTTGGCCTTCTTCAACGACCCCATCAACCGGAATTTTTGACCCTGGGTGAAGGCGTATCAGCATGCCTGCTTGTACGTCGGCGAGCGGTACTTCTTGCTCGTTTCCGTTAATAATAACAATGGCTGTTTGAGGTTGTAGATCGATCAAGCGCTCTAACGCTTTTGATGTACGGCTACGGGCTTTCGCTTCAAGTGCATGCCCAACAGTAATTAGACCTAAAATCATTGCACTTGCTTCAAAGTACACATGACGAGCGGGCTCTGGGAAAATATCGGGTGCAATAACCACTAACATGGAAAATAGCCAAGCGGATCCTGTACCAAGGGCGACTAAGGTGTCCATGGTTGCACGGTGGTGCATGAATGCTTTCCAAGCATTAATATAGAAATGACGTCCAGCGGTGATTAATAAAATAAAAGTGATAATGCCTATTAGCCCCCAAGCTATTTGGCTACTAGGGGAATTAATCATCATATTCCCGCCCAATAATCCCCAGGCCATCATAGGTATACCTAAGCCGAGAGAAATAAAGGCATTACGCATATGAAGGCTATATGCTGTGTCATTTTGTTTTTGTTGGCGTGCACGGCGTGTTTGCTCATCGCCACTTAATTCAGCCCCGTAACCCGCATTAATAATGGCTGTAATAATATGTTGCTCAGAGGCTGTACCGGTAACTAATGCAGTACGTTCTGCTAAATTAATATTGGCTTGCTTGACGCCAGATACCGCTAAGATTGCTTTTTCAACGGAGGATACGCAACTTGCACATGTCATTCCTGAAAGCAGGAATTGCAACGTACTCGAAGAGGCATCTTCTTGTATCGGGGCGATATTTGGTGTGTCTTTTGTATGGCTTATTTCGATATTGTCGTGATTGACTACAGCCTCTGTACCGTCTACTTCTTTTGCCATGAATCCAAGTGATTCAATCAGAGAAATAAGCGTATCGGCTTCGGCTTGAGCCGTGATAGTTGCTTGCGTTTTACTTATAGTAAAATCGCTGATAGTGGATTTTTCTGCTAGTGCACTTTCGATTTTTTTGACGCACTTACCGCAATTTAACCCTGATAAAGCAAAATGAAAAGTGTGTTCGGTAGGCACTGAGTAACCTAACGTTTCAATCAAGGTGATTAAGTTTGTCTCTGTGATGGCCCCTGTTACTGACACTTCCGTTTTGGTAACCGAAAAATCAGTGATTTGGTCATTATCAGCCAGCGCTGCTTCTACTTTTGCCACACATTTACCACATGATAAACCCTGAAGTGGCAATACGTGCTGATAGCCCGCCTCGTAGCCCAGTGCTGTAATGGTTAACATGATAGGTGCTAGCTCAACGTTTCCTATAATGATGGCGCGTTGAGTATCTACCTCAACATGCTCGATATTCGGTAAGGTCGTTAGAGCGGTGTGGATTTTGTTCGCACAATTCATACAACGAACTTTTCCGAGAGGAAGGATAAATTCGGTCATGTTTGTCACCTTAGCTACGAGAAGCGATAAGTGGAAAAGTAAAGAATATTTTAATTTGATAGTAACAATAAACCTTCTAGTTGGTGTAAGGTCAAGCGAGTTATATAAATTAATTCGTGAAGGGGGCTAACTGGAAGATCGGATAAGAAAATACTTGTCAAAAAGGGAATCTTCACAGAATAATAGAGTCCAATAACCTTACATAAGCTGTAATGTTCAAGAGGCTGGTATGAATATTAGCAACGTCGCAACAAAAACAGGGTTAACCACCAAAACGATCCGATTCTATGAAGGGAAAGGGATTATTACGGTGCCAGAACGTAGCAGTAATGGTTACCGCCTATATGGTGAAAAGCATGTTGCAGAGTTAAATCTTATTCGTCGCTCACGTTTAGTTGGGTTTTCTTTAGAGGAGTGTGGTGAATTACTGGCATTATCGCGGGATCCAAGGCGTAAAAGTGCAGATGTAAAACTGAAAGCCCAGGAAAAGCTAATTGAAATTGATCATAAAATAGATGAATTACTGAAGATGAAAAAAACCCTGGAAACATTGACGAAACAATGCCCAGGGAATGAGGGGGCGGCATGCCCAATTATTGAGGGGTTAAGCCAAGATTAAGCGTCTTTATTTAACAAAGACAGCTTGCCCTTGTATTGAATAACCTTCATGGTATCTGATGGGGTATTGGTATAAACCGCCATATGGGCTGGAGATATTTGTTTCATGCTCATTTGATACCAAGAACGTTGATTTAATACATTGATAGCACTCATGACTTCTGGGGTCATTTTTTTAGTATGATCTTCGTGGCTGGTTACTACAATCACGGCATTATTAAAGATATTAAAATACCAACCGTTAAGTACGGTATAGCCGTTATCTTTATCTGGGTAGTCAATTAATGTGTACTGCCCAAGTTTACAGCTGCCAAACTCTTCACGATCACCAATCATGTATTTGAAACTAAAATCGCAGCCAAACCCGTTGATAATAGGAAATAGCAATAATCCTACAAAGGCAATAAACGCTATCAATATGAGTTTACTGTGCTTCATAAATGTTACCTTTAAAATCGATATAGAGAGAACGACTTGCTGTTTTTGGAAGATCTTCTAGATTGAGCAACTCAATATTTCCGCAAATTTCTTGTTCGTTAAAGCTGATGCAAGGCGGCGATTGCCAGCTACTCACCCATAACGTGACCCACGTAAATACCACCACAGCAGAAACACTAAAAGATACCGTTTGAAATAGTTGGCGTTTAGATTTGCTTATTGAATGACCATCGTTATGGCTGCTAATGCTTTTTTTCTCTGACTTTTCTGCATCCATTTCTTCATTAACCAGAGAGATTGGTTCTGGTTGTATTGTATGTTGAATAAAGGTATTTTTGGCAATCGTAAACCCCGCACCTTTAATTGTGATAATAATTTCGATCTTGGTTTTGAATGCTTTTCTTAAATTAGCAATGGCTACATTCAGTGAGTTAGGTACAACAACCTTGTTGGGCCATCCTATCTCTAGCAATTTTTCTCGTGTAATTATCTCGCCATTATTTTCAATCAAATACTGCAAAACTTTAGTTTCGCTCGCACTGAGTTTTGTCGTGCTTTCTGTGGTTCGAAAAGCACTTTTCTGAGGCTCAAAAATATCATTACCATGCTTATAGATGATCATGTGCTGTTACCTATTTATTGTATGCAACAAAACCAGAGGTTTGTCGCTTTCTTATTCTTAATGATGTTTATCAAGACGGCTAAATACACTGAGGGCAATGGTTTTTATATAACACCGTAATGAAACCATGTTCGACAAAGTGCAATATTGGGTATTCGTATGAATATACTCAATGGTATAAAAAGTCAGGCATATTGTTATTCACACATGTTTATTTTCGAAAGGGATGCTAACAAAATAAAGGATTTATGGAAGAGACGGCCATGAGCGTTAATTGGTTGAATCATTGTTTTAGCGTGTTTTTATTTTCATTTTATAGCTTTCAGAAGTGAGTGGTTTTATAAATGCACTTAACCTGAGTCTTTCTTAAGTTGCTGTTAATTATTGTTTTTTATGTTTTTATGTTTTTCTTGTGTTGGGTTTTATGTTTTTCAGAACTTGAATTGTGATCTTTATCACTCTTTGTTTTGGTTTTTTTCTGAAAATGTCATGTTTCAGAACTCGTACTGTTGATGGGAATGAATAAACCTAATTAATAATGAACAACATTTTTTATTATTTGTTCAGTAGGGAACTTAGTCGCAGTATGTATCTCGTTCCTGACATGCCCTCGGCAGTACAATAGAAAAAAATCAGTACGCATTAACGAGTGGCCAATTAGAAAATTCGGAGTTTATAATGAAATTGAAATCACTATCTTTATCAGTTCTTGCTGCACTTTCTTTAGGCGTAGCTACTCAAGCGATGGCTGACGATGCAGTTGCAAATGATGCGACTCAATCTGTAGATAAAGCTGGCTTTTGGATCGGTGCTGGTATGGGTATGGGTATCGTTGATAGCAATGACCTGTCTAACGTTGGCGGTACTGGTGAAGCATTTAGCTCTAAATTAGAAGCAGGTTACGACTTCAACAAAAATGTTGGTCTTTACACTAGCTACGATTACATGCATGACCTAGGTAATGCAGATCTACACCTTGGTACTCTTGGTGTTAAGGGTAACTACTACTTTACACAAGACTTATCTGTATTCGGTAAGTTGGGTGCAACTTACATCTTTGCTGAAGGTGAGATTGATGATAGCTTCACAGGTACTGCTGGTGTTGGTCTTGAGTACCAACTAACTAATGCTGTATCAACCAAGATTGGTTACGATTACTACCAGAATCTAGAATTGAACCAAGGTCAAGATACTGATCTACATCAGGTTTACTGGGGTATGACTTACAAGTTCGGTCAACCGGCAACACCAATGATCGTAACTCAAGACGTTGAAGTTGTTAAAGAAGTGCCTGTAGAAGTGACGACAATGACTCGTTCAAACTTCGTACTTCCTTACCAAACGGGTCAAGTTGATGTGAACGATTACGGTCGTTACAACTTGAACGAAGTTGCACAAACGCTGCAAGCGAACCCTGAACTAACAGCTGAAATTATTGGTCGTACTGATTCAACAGGTACTGCAGCAATCAACGCTAAAGTATCTGAAGCACGCGCAAACGCGGTATCTCAGTACCTAATTGACAACGGTGTTGATGCATCTCGTTTAACAGTAACATCAGTTGCTGATCAGAACCCACTTACAGACGACAACGGCAAGTCTCTAATCGAGCGCTCTGTTGAAGTTGTAATCAAGTAATTAGATGTTCAATACAGTAGCGTTAGGCGTTATTGCATTTTGACTATCTTGATTTCAGGTAACAATTGCGAATGCCGGTTTTACCGGCATTTTTTTATTCAAATTTTAATCACCTTAAATAATTGTGGGTATCCGTTACTTAAGGTGATTAGTATCTCGGAAAGTTACAATTACATGATGAAAAAAAATAAATTTTGCATTTTAGCCATGCTCGCTTTGCCTTTAACGGGGTGCTTTTCAAATCAACACTTATTAAGTGAATCTGATCAATATGTGGGTGAGTGGGTTCTTGAGGGTGGGATTAGTATTCCAGGTATTACTAAGCGCCAACCGGGTATGATCATTGAAGAGGATCTAGGCGTAGCAGGTTTTACTGGCTGTAACTTATTTAAAGGGAAAGTGAATCTAGATGATAGTGCAGTGAATTTCACACTACCTATTATGACGCATAAAATGTGCCTGCCTGAAATCGTTGAGCAAGAGCAAAATATTATGAATGTTTTACGTCATGCAACCAATATTGAAGTAGTGAATGAGACGTTAGTCGTGGATTCTGGTGATCGTTTTTTAATATTTGAAAAAGCCAATAAACATATTTAATTGATTGGTACAGATTTAAAATTAAAAAGGGCAGAGTAATGATGATTACTCTGCCCTTTTTTATATGTCGAAAATCTTTATTTAGTATAAAAGGGAGTATAGCTTGCGGCGATATTGACCTGCAATTGGATTACCTTGGCCTAATGCGGTAAGAATATCCATCATCGTTTTCTTCGCGCTACCATCTGCAAAGTTTAAGTCTTTCTGTAAAATCGTAATCAATAATTCTAATGCTTCTTCTGTACGATTTACTTGGTTGTACTGAATAGCCAGATCGAAAGAGATGGCTGAATCTGTTGGGGTCGCGGCAAGTTTCTCTTCTAATGAACGGATCTCTGGTGAATCGCTTGCTTGCTTGTGTAATTCAAGTTTCGCCATTAAGCCTTTGTATTTTGCATCTTGATCTTGCATTAGAACGGTTGCTAGTAACGTTTCAGCTTCATCAAATTGAGCGGTTTCCACTAAACATTCGGCGATGGCAAGAGTGATAATGCCTGCTTGGGGAAATGCAGTCGCGAGTTGGCGAAGTACAGGCAGGGCTTGAGCATATTCTTTATTATCGACTAGCGTTAACGCTGCCTTTAACTGTAATTCTTCTTGGCTTGGTAAGTGTTTATTTAACATTTCACGCAAGCTAGCTTCTGTTTGAGGACCAGAACTGCCATCAGCGGGTTGACCATTTTTAAACAATGCAACAGTGGGTAGACCTTGAACGCCAAACTGCGAGGCAACCATTTGTTGGGTTTCACAGTTAAGCGTTGCAAGAACAAGTTGCCCTTGATATTCACGAGTAATTTTCTCAAGTATTGCATTTACTTCAAGGGTCTCAGGCATTGATGGTGCCCAAAAGCTGATTGCAACAGGTGTTTGCATTGATTGCTCAATCACTTGTTGAAGATTCTGTTCTGTCAGTTCAATCGCTAATTGTTCGTACATGCTACTCATCCGTAAATGTTTAAATTTAAATTTGCCTAAATACCTTGCCAGAGTTAGCGCAAAAATGTGGGGCATTTAATTAAATAATATGGGGATTAATACATGTTTATCAAGAAAGAGAAGGGGGAATGTGAAGTAAAGACGAAAAAAAGGAGAGTCATCCTCTCCTTTTTAGCCTTGAAATGTTAACAGTAAAGCGAGTGTCACACAGACACAAAGCATATTTATTTGGCGTAATGTCATACCACACCCTCAGTGTTTTTAGTTATAAGTCGTAGGGAGGTGCCGAGAAATCAGATACAGGAGGTTTCTCTTCAATCTACGTAATTAAGATAACCTGAATGTGTGACAGTAATATTACGTTATTGTTTTTTTTGTCATTACTAACGCGATAATCGTGCTTAATGCTTATTTATGATGTTTACAATGCAAGGATTGAACTTTTATTACACAGATAAAGGTGTAATTTTAAGTGGAAATAGCAGTGATCACGAATAATTCAAGGCGCAGTGTATCGGTGTAGCCTTCTAGATCGAACGAAATTACAATGTTGATGCTTGTGGTCGTACTGTTCGTAAACTAAAAACCTCATGTTATGATGCTCGATCAAAAGGACTGATTGTTCAATACTTATTCACTAATAAAAGGCTGGCTATTTGCAGTTTAAGGTTGGCATAAAGGCAGTCTCAGTGAATGCAGTGGGAAGATAGAAAATATGAAAACGTCGATATTAATTACCGGGTGTAGCAGTGGTATTGGTCGTTACTGTGCAGAGCAACTACACGAAGCTGGCTATCAGGTTATTGCTAGCTGCCGAAAGCCCGAAGATGTGGCAGTGCTCAAAGCACAGGGGGTTTCCTGTGTTCAGCTTGATGTAACGGACTCAGCATCTATTCACTCTGCACTAAAAGAAACATTGCAGCTAACGGGCGGTAAGTTAGATGTGTTATTCAATAATGCTGGGTACGGTCAGGGCGGAGCAATCGAAGACCTACCGACAGAGGCGCTTCGAGCACAGTTTGAAACGAACTTCTTTGGCTTACATGACCTGACTAGGGCTGTGATTCCAGTTATGTTGAAGCAAGGGCATGGGAAAATAGTTCAAAATAGTTCTGTGTTGGGGCTGGTCGCAATGAAGTATCGCGGAGCATACTCGGCAACAAAATTCGCTTTAGAGGGCTATTCAGATACTCTTCGCTTGGAATTGATGGATACAAACATCTCTGTCAGTTTAATCGAGCCTGGGCCAATTGTGAGCAAGTTCAGAGAGAACTCTTTACGTGCAGTTAAAAGTGCAATAGATATAGATGGCTCCCGGCATAAAAATAATTATCAGAAAACGTTAGCAAGGCTGGGAAGTCAGGAGTCTTCAACCCCTTTTACACTTGGTCCGGAAGCGGTATTGAATCAGTTACAGAGAATCTTAGATAGCGTCAGCCCTAAGCCGCGTTACTATGTGACAAAATCAACCTATATATTTGGGTACCTTCGTCGCTTTTTATCATCAAGAATGCTTGATCGTATTTTAGTTAAAGGTAATTAATAGAGAGTCGTGTGTTAGTCCTACAGAATCGAGCATAGTCATGACTGTAGACAAATACAGGATTCATACCGCCTTTACCTATGAAATAAGGGCGCTCAAAAACATCCATCGAGTGAGTCGATATTAGAGGGAGCAAGAAAATCAGTATTGTTTAATAAGCCCATCATTTTCATAAACAAACATTAATGTAAAATATAAATGAGCATAGTGTTCAATAACATGATTGAGGTATTTAGATAATACAAATTCGTTTATTTTATTTAGAGCCATAACTCGACGAATCTTTAACCATCGCAATATAAAGATAGATCGTTAACTTTATTGTAAATTACGTAATCTCCCCCCCAGCAGGTAGACATGCCTAAGAATAAAACACATTGAATATAAGCGCATGATATAAAAGTAATTATTATTGGTAAAAATAATGCCACTGTTAAATCAATGACTTAAGAGCCTTGCTTTTATTGCGTATTACTTTTATCGAATTGAATCTTCCATTTATTTAGAGTTAAAAATCTATTTTACCAGTATTGATGACTATATCTTTACGTCAATTTAATGACATGCTTGGTTATTGTTTTGACGTTTAACTTAAAAGATATTTATATTTCATTGTTTGTGATTAAGCTTTAAAAATCCACTTAAAAATACCAAGATTTTATTTTATTGGCTGTCTATAATGCCGATAAGTTTTTTATGTTGTTCAAGGTTAATTTTATATGTATGCATATGAAGTTAATTGCCATCTAAAAACTCATAATTACTAATTAAGAAATATTGCGCTTAGTTATATACAACCAAGCGAACGTTTGACGTATTTTACAGAGGAAGTGTCATGAGATTAATAAAGCGCCTGTTATGTTTAGTCACTATTAGTTTTGTATTAACTGCCTGTAATAGTGGGGGAAGTTCGAATGCAGTTGAAGCATCGCAAGATGTGAGTGGAATTAGCACGCCTTCAACGGTTAGCGTCGTTAACTAAAACTAAATATAAAAAGGATTTGATATGAACAAGTTATCTTTATCGGCTGCAATTGCCAGTGCACTATTTTCTTTACCAAGTGCGGCAAATTTTAGCGATTCAGGCACTGATTACTCGAATACGATCACCGACAGTTATGTCGGTGAACAGGCAGCTGAGCCGCTGAATATGGCTAACATGCTGTTGTGTATTATGAAGGCGACCGGGGCTGAAAATTTTGCTAATTCTGATTACCGGGCATTGGTAGATTCAGCCCAATGCGAAGGTCGACAAGATAGTGACAGTTCGCAGGCCGCGGCAAATAAAATCTCATATTCTGAGGTGGTGGTTAGCTCGTCCCGCGCTAACAGTCAAAGCTCGCAAGACGTTACCGTCTGGTTCCAGGAAGCTGAAGAGCAGGATGGCCAGTATATTATTAACACCAGCGTATCTGCAGCCCCAAGCCCGACCAGTCCTTTCGGCGAACTGCAGTTTACTTTTAAACATGCCAGTGGCGGCGACAAGGGTGACCTGAATATATCCGTTCAGAATGGCCAGAATGTGATCAGCCTGATCAATACTTTCGAAGAGGGTGGAAACACTATAGAACAGGCTGCGATTGTGCAGATTGACGATGCTCAGGGCAACAGCGGCCGCGGTAAAACAAAAGGCCTAGACTGGAGCCAAAATCCTCCTGTGCCTATTGAGTACAAACTGGCCTACAATGAAGATTACTATTTCAAGCAAGTCGGCAGTGATCCGGAAGTTTGCTTAAGCCGCAATAACCCGCGCGAGAATGTCCACCGTTATTCTTTATTTAATGCCACGACTGGCGCTTTGCTGGACATTAAGGCTGGCTTTAACTTCGAATACATTTCATCGCTTAACGGCCAACCTCAATACGGATTTATCGGTGAGTGGGGTCTGTGGACAGAAGAGCAACAGCAACCAGATTATGTGCCCCCAACAACAATTACCGATGATGATGGTGTGAGCTACACTGTCATGACTGCACCAGGTAAGTTGGTACGCCAGACAAAAGGGCTGCGTCCCTTGCAAGATGGTGAATCTTTCGAATACTGGAACGGCAGCAGTTCAACGACGGTTTACTGGGTTGAAAGTGCAGGCCAGTTCCAGGCCGATAATGGCTCTGGTAACCCAGATGGTGTTGATACAGGCATAACACAAAATACTTACTTCTGGTCACCTTTGCTGCGTCAGAATGTCAATTACTTGGGCAATGGTAGCGGAGTTCATAAGGTGGCTTACACGACCAGCGAAACCGTCCGTGCCAATGATGCCATTTTCAACAGCGGGGCGATCGGCCTGACCTGTTACGGCGACTGCCCGCAAAGCAACATCAGCCTTAACGATGCGGTTAACTGGACCTTCACTCAGTCTTACGAAGATCCGTCTAGTACAGGTATCGCGTATAGCCTGGATCCGGCAGATATGACCCTGAAACTGTCAGGTCAGCCGGTTACACTTAACTTTACCCGTGATGATCTAAGTAATGGGCAGGAGTTTTGGGGAGCATCGAGCGGTGAATTTGTCCTGAGTTCTGATGCAGGCTCTGTCACTAGCTGGGATGATCTTAATGGTCAAAGCCTGGTCACCTATCGCTGGGAAATGGGGGTCGATATCTGGAGCCAGCTGACTATGCTGAAAAATCAGGCAGATCAGAGCTTCTATGAGTTCGACAAACCCGTCAACTTCATTTACACCCACCAGACAGCAAATGATAGAAACGGTGAATCCAACAGCGATGGTAAGCAGGTAATGCTGGAGTACCACGGACCGGGTAACATGCATGGTATCCCATGGGAACAGGCCGACGGCCAGTGGAATGCTCAGTTCAGCATTACAGACGGTACCGAAGTGCATACCGACAGTAACGGCAACCGTTATGTTGTGAAAGCCACCGGTATTGACAAACGCTTTGTACCTGCGGCTGGCGGCGCAAGTGATTGTACTAACTCAGGGTTGGATCTGAACGGCGCGGCTCTGCTGACATTACCAACAGCGGCGAATATTCCGACCATTAGCACAACCTGGGCAGACAAAGAGAGCTTAACTGTTGCTGATGAGCCTTGGGTTATTCATGGTGAAGTACAAGCTGCAGCCAACGAATAATTACGGTTTACCCTTAATATTTATGCCATAAACTAAACTACTTCAAGGTGCAAAATTCTCGCTGAAACGAGCATCTTGAGGTAACTTGATGTCTAGGAAATTGTTCACGTAACGCATGCGTGGGCAAATCTTCTAATGTCCCTCCGGTAATGTCTTACGTTTCTTTTAATCCCTGTTGAATTGGCTCGCGAGAGGTGAGATCAAGCTGTACACAATGTAGCCCTTACGCTTGTAAGGCGGCAGCATTTTTTGGGGGGCGACAGCTGGCAATAACTTGATAACCCGCTTGATGAAGTGCATTGCACAGTGGTAGCCAATGCCAGTGCTACAGCCTGTAATTAAAATGGCAGTGCTCATTGTTATCTATCTTAAAGATTTGCTGTCGCTGGGGAATTATAAATAAGGCGCGATATTCTCAGCCATATATTCGGCAATCCATGGCTGAGCATCAGGTTTAGGGTGCAAACCGTCATTCATCATCCATTCTTGTTTTAAAATGATCGGCTCTAAAAAGAAAGGTAACAGTGGTGTAGCTAACTCTTTACTGAGTTGAGGGTAAATAGAACTGAACATATCACTGTAGCGTTTGCCGTAATTGGGCGGCACTTTTATCTGCACGAGCATTGGCTTGGCATCAGCATTTTGAATTTCAGTGATCATTTGGCTGAGATTGTTACGTATAGTACCTTGAGGGAAACCACGTAAGCCATCATTCGCCCCGAGTTCAATTATGACGTAAGCTGGTTTATGTTGTTGTAATAATGTAGGCAATCGAGCCAAGCCGTTTCCTGTTGTATCGCCTGAAATACTGGCATTTACAACGGTGATTTCGTGACCTTGTTGCTTTAATGCGGGTTGCAGTAACACCGGCCAGCTTTGCTCTGCCCGCATTTGATAGCCCGCGCTCAAGCTATCACCGACAACCAGTAACGTGTTGCCCCACGCATTTAGCGAACATAAATAGATCAATAAAACTGAAAGGATTCGCATCATGTCAACATCCGTGATTAAGGCTGTATCTGTGTCTAAAAAAGTGACGACGGCATCGTCCTCACTCACCATCTTGCAGGATGTTTCCCTCGAGGTCGAGCAAGGAGAAACAATAGCACTTGTTGGCGTCTCTGGCGCAGGTAAGTCCACCTTAATGACATTGTTAGCAGGGTTGGATATTCCGAGTACGGGGGAAATTGAATTATTGGGGCAGTCTTTGTCGCAATTAGACGATGAAGCGCGTGCTGCTTTACGCAGTGAGGCTATAGGGTTTGTCTTTCAAAGTTTCTTATTAATTCCATCCTTAAATGCGGTTGAAAATGTCATGTTACCCGCCATTATTAAAGGCGATGTGGGTGATGAGGCTCGAGCATCAGACTTATTAAAATTGGTCGGTTTAGCGGGTAGAGAGATCCATTTACCTTCACAGCTGTCGGGTGGAGAGCAACAAAGGGTAGCACTTGCGCGTGCATTCATGACACGCCCTCAGGTGCTGTTTGCCGATGAACCAACCGGTAATCTTGATGAGCAGACAGCGGCGAATATCATTGATTTACTTTTTGCATTAAACCGAGATCACGGCACAACCTTGGTGTTAGTGACGCATGATTCTGTGCTTGCAGAGCGTTGTGATCGAACTTTACGAATTCAAGGTGGAAAGGTGGAGGCAGCATGACAGACATGACTGACTCACAAAAAGTACAAAAACGGCAGCAGCCCAAACTGTTGCTAAAATGGAGCTGGCGAGAGTTGTGGCAAGGTCAGCTTTGGCCTGTGGCTGTTGCGCTCACGTTGATTATTGCTTGTGTATTTGCATTAGCTGCATTAGTCAGCCGAGTTGAGAAGATCATGACAGATCAGGGGCGATCGGTGCTCGCAGCTGATTTAGTGCTGGTATCGAATAACCCGATTGAACCGTCATTACTAAGCAAAGCTGAAGCACTTGGTTTGACGTTTTCAGAGCAAACACGTTTTGGCACGATGGCATTTAGTGAACAGCAAATGCAGCTGATCAGCGTCAAAGCTGTAGAAAGTGATTTCCCATTACGTGGGCAATTGGCGTTACAAGATCGACTAAATGTACAAAGCAAAGTAAACCCAGGGGAGTTGTGGTTATCTGAACGTTTATTTTCTCTTTTAGATGTTAAAGAAGGGGATATTGTTGCGATTGGTGACGCCGAACTGAAGGTATCAGGAAAAATAGCACAAGAACCCGAGCTGTCGTTTAACCCTTTTAGTCAGATGCCTGCGGTGCTTATTCATGAGCATGATGTGGCGGCAACAGGGGCGGTGCAACCCGGAGGGCGTGTACAGTATCGCCTGTATTTTATGGGCAGTGACGATAAGCTTGCTGCTATCCAAAAATTTTCACCGTTAGAGCCTGGTCAACGCTGGTTGAGCGAAACCTCACAAGGTCGTACTGGTGAATTTATTGATCGTGCCAGACAATATTTATCTTTGACGTTAATTCTGGTCATTTTGATGGCGACAGCGACCTTGGTACTGACGTGCCAGCATTACACCTCAACCCGCGTAGAAACCGTTGCCATGATGAAAAGCTTGGGGGCGAGTAAGCGATGGTTATGGCGTTGGTTATCTGGTCAGTTAGCGATGTTATTTGGGCTTTCAGCCATTGCAGGGTTATCGATTGGCTGGGGGCTTGAAGTTTTACTGCGTTTACCCTTGGCGGATATTTTACCGGATCCATTGCCTGATATGGGAATGTCTCCGTGGTTAATCAGTATGTTCGTTGCGTTGCTGGTGGCGATCCCTGGGATTGGTATACCTTTAATTCGTTTGCTTGATGCGCCAGCTATTTCAGTGATTCAACAACAAGCAGATAGACCGAAGAATAATAAAGCCTACGCCTTATTGTTATTACCTGTTGCCGCTGCATTGATTTGGTTTGGCGATAATAAATTAATGTGGATGACCTTAGCGGGTATTGTGGTTGTATTGGTGTTACTCGCCTTCTTTGGCTTAGTAGTTTTATCACTATTACGTAAAAGGAAGTGGGGACCAGCAATGACGTTAGCGTTGAGCCGCATAAGTCGCAGCCCATTAACCACAGGGGCTCAATTAGCGGCACTCACAAGCTCATTAATGTTATTGGCCGTCATTTGGTTATTACGATCCGATTTATTAGCTGATTGGCAGCAAACATTGCCCATTGATGCACCTAACGTATTTGCGATTAACATCAGTGCTGAACAACAGCCAGACTATTTAGCGAAACTCGATCAAGAGAATATTCCTCATTCTGAAGCCTATCCTGTTATTCGTGGCCGAATAGTCGCGGTGAATGGGATCGATCTATTGACGCAGGTTGATGATCCCGAGCAGCGTGATGAAGCATTACGTCGTGAGTTAAATTTCACATGGCGTGAAACCTTGCCTATTCATAATGATGTGCTAGATGGTAATTGGCCAGAACCTGAATTAGCAATAAAAGGGGTGTCAGTTGAGTCTGGTATTGCTGAACGGTTAGGATTATCGGTAGGTGATGAACTGGGTTTTAATGTGAATAGTCAGCCATTTTCAGCCATGGTGAATAGTATTCGTCATGTTGAATGGCGAAACATGCGGCCTAATTTCTATTTTATTTTCACCCCAGATGTAATGGTTGATTTACCTGCGACATGGCTTGTAAGTTTTAGAATCGAGTCAAACCAAAATGATGTGGTAAACCAACTTGGGCGAGACTACCCAACCGTGAGTTTAATGGACTTACGCACCATGGCATCGCGTATTCAACTGATGCTCCAACAAGTGTCATTATCATTATCGGTGTTAGCGGCGTTGGGGGTACTCAGTGGACTATTACTGGTGATGACGCTGCTACGCCTGAGTATGGCTCAGCGCCAACAAGAAATTAAACTGTATCGAACATTAGGCGCGAGTAGAAAACGTATTTCAGCGACGGTATGGGGCGAGTATGGCTTGATGGCATTGATTGCTGGCTTAATGGCTGTTGTCGGTGCAGAAGCTATTGTTGCTGCGCTGGTAAAGTGGGGATTTGAAATGCCCCCACAATGGCACCCTATGTTATGGATAATGTTGCCTACCGCTGCGATTGGTTTGGTTCTGTTTATTATTAGCACCATGCTGAAGCAGTTATTACAGCCATTGAAGTCTTAATTAATCTCGATGAACATCCGTGAACATTAGCGTGTTCGCGGATGTGTATTGCTCATTTCTTTGTGACTAGGTCAGCGTATTTTTCAGGGCATGCTCTAGTTCGGGGTAACAAAAATGAAAGCCCTGTGATTCCAATTTTGCTGGTAAAGCACGTTGCCCATCGAGCAGCAATGAGGCTGATTCCCCTAATCCGATTTTAAGTAACCAAGCTGGTGTGCTTAAAATATGCGGGCGATGTAAAACCTTCGCCAAGGTTTGACTGAATTCTTTATTGGTAACGGGGTTTGGAGCGGTGAAGTTAAATGCACCTTGTGCTTGTGGAGTTTTAAGTAAAAATAAAATCCCTTTCACCATGTCCTGCAAATGAATCCAAGGGAAATATTGTTGTCCGTTTCCGAGTGGCCCACCAAGCCCTAATTGATAAGCGGGTAGCATTTTTGCTAGTGCTCCGCCATGTTTAGCGAGCACGATACCAGTACGTAATAAGCATACCCGCGTTTTATCTGATTGCGCCAGTAAGGCTGTATTTTCCCATTTTGTACAGACGGTTTGAGCGAAATCAAGGGGGGAGGAGCTTGCGTCATCCTCATTTTTTATTTGTAGGCTTTCATCAAATTGCTTAGATTTTTGATCGCCATAGATCCCCACCGCAGAACCACTGATAAATGTACGAGGAGGGTTACTGCTCGCATTCATTTTATCTACGATTGCATTCGTAATTGCCCAGCGGCTTTCACAAATAATCTGTTTTTGTTTGTCGCTCCAACGTTTATTAACAATGGGCTCACCCGCGAGATTAATGACCACATCAATATCATTGAAGTCACTGAGTTCTTCGAGAGATGAGATGACTTTGATGTGATGCCCTAATCGTTGATAGGCCATTGCTGGGTTACGACTGAGTACGATTATATGATCATGATTGAAATGTGGCAGCAGTGCTTTACCTATAAACCCGGTTCCACCTGTTACTAATATATTCATGTCAGTGCTTCTCCTTCTGCTACCTGTTCAGATAATACGCCTCTTTTAAACTATACGATCAAAGAATTATTGTTGAACATGGTGTGTAGACACAAGTATTTAGGTGTCAGTCGGTATAAGTATAACCAAGTGTGTGTGCTCAGGAATAAATATCCTTAAATTCCCTCAAGATGCTCGTTGAGATCGCTCTGAATTCTGCACCTTGAAGTGGTTTAGCTATACAGGCCTTAGAAATAGCAGAATGAGAAAAAACACTACTTTTACAAGGTCTTTTTATTATGAATATTTAATAGTGTGGTGGGCTTCTCGCCTCGTGCAATAAAAGTTGTGTCTAAATATTAATGAGCCATAAATAGAGTAGGACGCATTAATATCACAACAAGGAGATGCATGAAATCTATCATGGCTTTATTGAAAGCAATGCTCTCTAGTTTTCGTGATTTATTACCGATTATTTTTGTGATCAGTTTTTTTCAACTGGTGGTATTACAACAGCCGTTACCGCAATGGGGACCTATATTACTTGGGCTTATTTTTGTGGTGATGGGATTAACTTTTTTTATTTTTGGTTTAGAGATGGGATTGTTTCCCATTGGTGAATCAATGGCGCACGCTTTTGCGAAAAAAGGCAGCTTAGCTTGGTTATTAGTCTTCGCTTTTTGTTTAGGCTTTGGTACCACCATTGCTGAACCCGCATTAACTGCAGTCGCGACAGAGGCCGCAGAAGTAGCGGCTGAAGGAGGCATGATAGATAACAATCAAGAAGCGCAATTAGAGTATGCATCAGGCTTACGATTGACCGTCGCCTTTTCTGTTGGGCTAGCTATTATGTTAGGGGTTATTCGTATTCTAAAAGGCTGGCCAATTCAATGGATGATAGTCGGGGGCTATATACTGGTAATGGTCATGACATGGTTTGCTCCACCTAGCATTATCGGTATTGCTTATGATTCTGGGGGTGTAACGACATCGACCATTACTGTGCCTTTGGTAACCGCTTTAGGTGTGGGCTTAGCCTCGTCAATTAAGGGGCGAAATCCGATGATTGACGGCTTTGGTTTAATTGCGTTTGCCTCATTAACGCCGATGATTTTTGTCATGGGGTACGGCATGGTGTTGAGCTAATGAGGATGACCTAAAGAAATGAGTCAATTTGCTTCAACACTTGTACAATTTTCTGACACCTTAATGATGACGGTGCGCGATGTTGCACCCATAGTAGTGATTATCTTTGGGTTTCAGTTAGCTGTTTTACGTCGCCCCGTTGCTAATTGGCGCCGTGTTGTCTTGGGGTTTGTTTACGTTATTGTTGGTTTATCGTTGTTCTTAATGGGCTTAGAACTGGCGTTATTTCCGTTGGGCGAATCGATGGCCGAGCAACTGACTGCTCCTGAGTTTTTGTATGGTGAAGGCGCAGTCATTCCTTTGGTTATTGACTGGGTCGATTACTATTGGGTGTATATTTTTGCCGCCGCAATAGGGTTTAGTACCACAGTGGCAGAGCCATCCTTGATTGCGGTTGCCATTAAAGCGAGTCAGGTATCGGGCGGTACAATTCAAGTGAATGGGTTGCGTATTGCTGTTGCATTAGGTGTTGCCATGGGCATTGCTTTAGGCAGTTATCGTATTGTGGTGGGTGACCCTTTGCATTATTACATTATGGCGGGGTATATCATTGTGGTGGTACAGACTTACTTTGCACCTAAATCAATTGTGCCGTTAGCGTATGACTCTGGTGGTGTGACAACATCGACAGTAACAGTGCCCATAGTAACTGCATTAGGATTAGGGTTAGCCTCTACGGTTCCGGGGCGTAACCCGATGTTAGATGGTTTTGGTTTGATCGCGTTTGCCAGTTTATTTCCGATGATCACAGTGATGGGGTATGCCCAATTGTCGGTTTGGCTGGAAAGGAGAGCTGAATAATGCGTTTTAAATTGTTAATTGCTTTTGTTGAAGATTCAAAAACAGATTCTGTACTCGATGCAGCGCGTGATGCTGGGGCGACTGGCGCCACTGTTATTAATAATGCACGTGGAGAAGGGCTGAATAAAAAGAAAACGTTTTTCGGTCTTACTTTAGAGGTACAGCGTGATGTTATCTTATTTGTGGTTGAAGAGCATTTGGCACGCTCGATTTTAGAGACGATTGAAAAAGTCGGCGAATTTGATAGTGAGAAAGGGCAAGGTATTGCACTTCAGCTAAATATTGAAGATGTCGTCGGTGTTGCTCACCAAATTGAAGAGTTAACCAAGGTGGTTGGAGATAAGTTATGAATGAATATAATTTGAGTCATCGTGAGTTTGGCGATCAGCGTATTATTCGGGTCCGCGATGTAATGATGGATGCTTACGTGATGGTTGAAGGTGTCATGACGGTTGCTGATGCTATCGTTATTGCCAAGCAGCGTCAGGTAAAAGCGTTAATTGTTAATAAGCGCAATGCAGACGATGAATACGGTATTGTATTGATGAATGATATTGCCAAGCAAGTTTTAGCTCAAGATCGCTCGCCGAAGCGCACCAATATATATGAGATCATGACCAAGCCAGCATTATCAGTAAATGCCTCGATGGATGTTCGCTATTGTGCTCGCTTATTTGAACGCTTTGGGATCAGTCGTGCCCCCGTTATTGAAGATGGCAAGGTATTGGGCATGGTGAGTTATAACAATATTGTATTAAATGGCATGTTGCATGATTGAGCGTATTTAACGGCGTTTCAATCTTAGATTGAGTGTGTTTTGAAACGATGTTGAATAGAAAAAAAAACTGGATAAGCGTAATATGCTGTTCTTGTTTTACAACGTGTGATTTTGCTTTATGAAATTATTTTTTGCCTCCGATATACATGGCTGCTACGACAGCGCGAAAAAAGCGATTGCTGCATTTGAACAAAGCGGAGCTCTGCATTTAATCTTATTAGGCGATGTCTTGAATCCAGGTCCAAGAAATGCCGTTCCTGCGGGTTATGCACCGACTAAAGTCGCTGATTTATTGAACCAGTTTGGTGACTGTATTATTGCCGTGCGTGGTAACTGCGACAGTGACGTTGATCAGATGCTACTTGATTTCCCGATGTTAGCTGACTACAACTTAGTGCTTTTACCAAATGGTCGACGTTTATTTTTGACCCATGGGCACTTATATAATGCCGATAAGCACCCACGCTTAAAAGTGGGTGATGTGATTGTATCGGGTCATACCCACATCCCCGTAGCTGAACAAAAAGGGGATCTTGTATTGTTTAACCCCGGATCAGTCACCATGCCTCGTGGCGATCATCAGGCAAGCTTCGGTATGTTTGAAGATAACATGCTAAAAGTCATCACATTTGATGGTGATGTGCTTTGTTCTGTAGCACTGAACTAGATTTATACATAGAAATACAAGCGCATAAATACAGTCGTAAACACACGAGAAGCGTATTCACTTTCAAGGCTATTTGAATGAGTGGTGCGCTTTTTAGTTTGTATTCAATACCAGCAAGAGTGACCAAATATTTATGTAGGATGATATCAATCCCGTTCAGGATCTATCTCATCTCATACACGTTGTTTAAGTTGTTTGGTATCAGAACACCCACCATCCGCTTTTCGTTCCCAAATCAATCCAAAGATTAATGCTTCTAAGCTAGGTTTGATTAAGGTTGCTGTCTTTTTAATTGCCAGCAGCACTTCTTAATTATCCCACACGAAGTAATTACTTATAAAATGTAAACAATTTCTTTATTTACAAATGGATGTACATTATTAGTGGAAAGGAGTTAGTTTGAAGGCAATCATTCACCTCGGAATATGCGAACAAAGATTGCGTTTTTTTCGAGGTTTTATGGCTTTTAAGGCTTGAAATTAACCCTTGTTGGGTTCAGTATCCGCTGGCAAATTTTTGTATTTCAATATGTATCAGGTGAGTGTTTATGAATCAGGGGCAATTTGATTCCCTTTTACCGCCGCAGATGGCGGAAAAAGCTGCAGAAGTCGGAGTAGGTAAGGCAACTAAAGACCCAATGAAGTCTTTTCTGTTGGCTATTACTGCAGGGCTGCATATTGGGATTGCGTTTATTTTCTATACCACGGTGACGACGGGCTCTGGGGATATGGCATGGGGAATGAGCAAGTTTATCGGTGGGCTTGCATTTAGTCTCGGGCTTATTTTAGTTGTGATCACGGGTGGTGAACTTTTTACGAGCTCTGTCTTGACGTTAGTGGCTCGCGCGAGTGGCAAAATTAGCTGGAAAAGCTTATGTATGAACTGGGGTATTGTTTATCTCGGTAACTTGATCGGTGCATTGTTGCTGGTGGGTATCATGTTGGTGGCTAAGCAATATATGTCGGCTAATGGCGCAGTAGGTATTAATACCATGCAAATTGCTCAGCATAAATTGCACCATGGTTTCTTTCAAGCCGTTGCACTTGGCATTATGTGTAATGTATTAGTTTGTGCTGCCGTTTGGATGACCTTCAGTGGCCGCACACTAACAGATAAAATTTTGGTTATGATTTTACCTGTTGCGATGTTTGTATCTTCAGGTTTTGAACACTGTATTGCTAACATGTTCCAAGTGCCAATGGCGATTGGTATTAAGACATTGGCATCGCCTGAGTTTTGGCAACTGAGTGGTATGAATCCAGCTGATTTTGCTGATTTAACCATGAGTAATTTTATTATTAATAATCTTATTCCAGTGACTCTCGGTAACATTATCGGTGGTGGTGTGTTCGTCGGGATGGGTTACTGGCTTATTTATTTGCGCAGTGAGTAATATCAACCTAGGCAGGTTTTTGATCATCCTTGCTGGTTAGAATGGTTCATCCAGAATAATATCGTTGTTTACTGAGGGCGCTTAGAATAGAGCGAACTTAGCCATAAATAGCATTTAAAAAGGTCATAATGACGGTCATGTCATTATGGCCTTTTTGGGTATTTGAGTTGCCAAGGTAGAAGCAAAAAAGCGCCAAGATAATCAAGTAAAACTAATAAAATTCCAGATAGCCCTGTAATTGTTAATACCCAATAAAATACAAAGCCTAATACTTGATCAAATTTTGTTGTATTTTCAAATAAAACCGTTGCATTAGCATTCATAAATGACAGAGGGCTCTTTTCTAATACACGGCTCCATGATGGGAAGCTCGTACTAGGGAAAGCATGTTGCTCGATTGTATGAGCTGGAAAGGCTATTAATTTCGTATTTTGGCATGGCCCGTTTTTTCGGATGAACCAGTTTTTGAAGCAAAAAAAACGCCCCTACATTGCTGCAGGGGCGTTCGATATTGTTTGTTTAGCTAATCAGTAATTACTTCGCAGCATCTTCAGTTTGCTGAGCCTGAATCGCAGTTAGTGCTACTGTGTATACGATGTCGTCTACTAGTGCGCCACGAGAAAGGTCATTTACCGGCTTACGCATGCCCTGAAGCATAGGACCGATAGAAACTAGGTCAGCTGAACGCTGTACTGCTTTGTACGTCGTGTTACCAGTATTTAGGTCTGGGAATACGAATACTGTTGCTTTACCCGCTACAGGAGAATTAGGCGCTTTAGAAGCGGCTACATTTTCCATGATTGCAGCATCGTACTGTAGAGGACCATCGATGATTAGATCAGGACGTTTCTCTTGAGCAATGCGTGTCGCTTCACGTACTTTATCAACATCGGCACCCTTACCAGATGTACCAGTAGAGTATGAGATCATAGCAACGCGAGGTTCGATACCGAATGCTTTTGCAGAATCAGCAGATTGAATTGCGATTTCAGCAAGTTGTTCAGCATTTGGATCTGGGTTGATTGCACAGTCACCGTATACCAGTACTTGATCAGGCAGAAGCATGAAGAATACTGAAGATACGATAGATGCATCTGGTGCTGTTTTGATGATTTGGAACGGAGGAACGATAGTGTTAGCTGTCGTGTGTACCGCACCAGAAACAAGACCATCAACTTCATTGTTTTCTAGCATCATTGTGCCTAGGAAAACAGAATCTTGAAGTTTTTCACGTGCAACAACATCAGTCATGCCCTTCGCACCGCGAAGCTCAACAAGACGTTTAACGTAGTTTTCACGAACTGCTTCAGAGTCGATGATTGTAACGCCAGCACCTAGTGTAACGCCTTGCTGTTCAGCAACACGCTTGATTTCTTCTGGATTACCAAGAAGAACACACTCAGCAATACCGCGTTCAGCACAGATTGCTGCTGCTTTAACGGTACGAGGTTCGTCACCTTCAGGAAGAACAACACGCTTAGCGGCTTTACGCGCTAACTCTGTTAATTCATAACGGAATGCTGGTGGGCTTAAACGACGCTCTTTAGCAGAACCTTCAGTTAATGATTCAATCCACTGACCATCGATGTGGCTAGCCATGTATTCATTAACGAATTCTACACGCTCTTTATCGTCTGCTGGTACTTCAAGGCTGAAGCTCTGAAGATTCAGAGATGTCTGCCAAGTGTTACCCAGTGCAGTCATCACAGGTAAGCCTGTTGCGAATGCACGCTCACAAAGATCCATCACTGGCTTAGGTAGTTCATAGCCGCCAGTTAGAAGAAGTGCACCGATTTCAACGCCGTTCATTGCTGCAAGACATGCCGCAACGATAACGTCAGGACGGTCTGCAGAAGTCACTAGTAGTGAACCAGGACGGAAGTGCTCAACCATGTGCGGAATAGAACGTGCACAGAAAGTGATGCTCTTGATACGACGAGTTGCAATTTCACCTTCGTTGATGATTTCAGCGTTAAGGTGCGCTGCAATATCTGTCGAACGTGTTGCAATTAGCTCTGAGCTCCATGGCGCACAACCAAGTACACGAATAGGGCTAGAGTTGTATACTTGCATTACTTCAACGTTTAGCGGAATAGTTGTACCGTCTACATCGTCAAAGATTTCAGATAGATCAGGGCGAGTACGGCCTTCTGCATCTACAGGTGCGTTTAGTTTGTTAACAATAACGCCTGAGATTTGCTTGTTTTTAATGCCGCCGAAGTTAGAACATGCTACTTCGATACGCTCTTTTAGTTGTGCAGGGTTATCAGTACCGTGCGCAATAACGAATACGATTTCCGCACCCAGCGTTTTAGCAATTTCATAGTTAATCTGGTTCGCAAATGGGTGTTTGCGAGTAGGTACAAGACCTTCGATTAATGCTACTTCAGATTGAGCTGTTGACGCTTTAAAACGCGCTACGATGTCTTCTAGTAGTACATCACTTTGGTCGTTACGAAGAAGCTCTTCGGCACGTGCCATTGTAAATGGTTCTGCAATTTCCATATCGCTGTTAGCACGGATGATCGTTGTAGTCAGATCCGGCTGCTTACCACCATGACGAGGCTGTGCGATAGGCTTAAAGAAAGAAACACGAACGCCTTTGCGTTCCATTGCACGTAAAACACCAAGGCTTACGCTTGTTAGACCAACACCAGCGCCAACTGGGATGAGCATAATAGTACGGGACACTATGAATTCCTCAAACTATTGAATAATACAGCGCTGTTCGATAACGATTCTAAAGGCAGGTCGATCTGCAAATTAGAACAATTATGGAGCAACGCCACAACAAACAATTGTATTACACATGAAAAAACGGCCAGCCTAGGCCAGCCGTTATAATAATCGTTAGATTAGATAGCAGCTAGACGCGCTGTATCTTCTGCGATAACTAGTTCTTCGTTAGTAGAAACTACCATTGCAGGTACACGGCTGTTTGCAGTCGTGATAACACCTTCTTTACCGAAGCGTGCTTTAAGGTTTGCTTCAACGTCAACTTCAACACCTAGGATAGCAAGACGGTTAAGAACCATTTCGCGAATAGGAGCTGAGTTTTCACCGATGCCGCCAGTGAAAGTGATTGCGTCTAGACGACCTTCTAGTGTTGCAGTGTAACCAGCAACGTACTTAGCTAGACGGTGACAGAATACATCCATTGCACGTGTTGCTTCTTCTTTCTTGCCGTAGTTGTCTTCAACGAAACGACAGTCAGAAGTCACTTGAGTTAGACCTTGAAGGCCAGACTCTTTAGTTAGCATATTGTTGATTTTTTCAACAGAGTAACCAAGTGTGTCGTGTAGGTGGAAAATGATCGCAGGATCGATATCACCACAACGCGTACCCATTACTAGACCTTCAAGAGGAGTAAGACCCATAGATGTATCTACAGATTTACCGTTCTTGATTGCACAAACAGAAGCACCGTTACCTAGGTGACAGTTGATGATGTTTAGTTCATTTTCTGGCTTCTCTAGTAGCTCAGCTGTTACACGTGTGATAAACAGGTGAGAAGTACCGTGCATGCCGTAACGACGGATAGCGTGGTCTGTGTATAGGTTGTACGGAAGTGCGTATAGGTACGCTTCTTCAGGCATAGTCTGGTGGAAAGCAGTATCGAATACAGCAACGTTTTTAAGTGCTGGGAATGCTTTCTGTGCCGCTTTAATACCGATGATGTGAGCAGGGTTATGAAGAGGTGCTAGTGCAGAACAATCTTCGATACCCTTAACTACTGTTTCATCGATAAGAACAGATTTAGTGAATTTCTCACCACCGTGAACTACACGGTGACCGATAGCGGCTAGGTTAGCGGCAAGTTCTGGCTTAGAAGCAATGATGCTTTCTACCATAAATGCTAGTGCTTCTTCGTGAGCAGCACCATCGCCAAGTTGAGCTTCGTGCTTGCCATCAAGTTTCCACTTGATACGAGCTTCTGGAAGGTGCAGACATTCTGCAAGACCTGTTAGGTGTTCTTCACCTGAAACAGCGTCAACAATAGCGAATTTAAGAGATGAACTACCGCAGTTAAGAACTAGAACCAGCTTAGACATGAGAGTGACTACCTATAATCTGTCTGAAAGTTGATATTCGTGAGAATAAAAAAAGTACCCATAGCGTAGACGACTTTTGATACAGTCAGCCTAAATCGGGTTAAAATTGTGCACTATCCGTAGGGCTAGAATTGAGTAACCCGCAATCCTGGGTCATCCTTGATGGCTGCTTTAGGTTGCCTAAATGGTAATTACAGGCAACAATTAACTTAAAGCGTGCTTAGGATAGCCGATTGTTACCCAATATAACAAAAAGATTTTAGAAAAATTTAATTTGAATCAAGTTTGTTACTACTTTATTTTAATAATTATGGTTTTTTTTGATGGTTGGTGCTTTATGACTCAACGAACGGTTTGGCAACACTTCCAAAATGGTCAGCAGTACATGGCAACATGGCCTATGCGCAAAGAGCTAGCAGCCATATTCCCAGAACAGCGCTACATTAAAGCGACAAAATTCGCGACTCGTGTTATGCCAGCCGTTGCAGTGATGAGTGTCTTAAGCCAAATGGCATTCAATAACTATGGCGCGTTACCACAAGCAATGACGGTGGCACTATTTGCATTGACCATGCCCTTGCAAGGTTTGTGGTGGTTGGGTAAGCGCAGTCGAACGACGTTGCCACCTTCATTAGCCATTTGGTATCGTGAAATTTATGAAAAGATCACCAGTGAAGGGCACGCAATGCAGCCGTTGAAAAAACAGCCTCGATACCTTGAGTTGGCAGAAGTCTTGAATCGTGCATTTAAGCAACTGGATAAAACATCGTTAGAAAGGTGGTTTTAACGACAAATACGGTGTGATTCCGTGGACGTTGTGAAATTTTATCTACTATCTACTATCAGAAAGAAGAAAGAAGAAAGAAGAAAGTAAAAAAGCCCTGAGTAAGGGCTTTTTAGTTCAGGTCAGTCATATTCTGCGCCGCAAGACGATAGTGAATTGATCAAACTATCGTAAAGCCCTACCCAGTACTGCCTTCAATACTAATGTTAACAGTGAAACTATTAACAGCGAAAATGTTTATTCGTCTTCAAATAAGCCGTCTAGTGGCTTTTTAGTACGAATGCCATCTTTAACTAAAATCTCAAGATAGAATGAAGTCAGTTCTAATTTCTCTGCTTCATCGATGCACTTGTTGATTTCTTTAAGGTGGATTACTTTTGCTTCTTGTTCGGTGTGACCAAACTTACAATCAAAATCCCAAAAATCGACACCAGAAGGAAGCTGCTTATTGCGCTCTCTTTTGATGTACTTTTTCACTTCACTTTTAACTGATTCAACGATTCTTGGCACAGCTTTTTTTGGGTGAGTTAAAGCAAATGTTTTTTTCATTGTTTTCCTAAATCTAAATAAGGGCTCAGAAAAGATAGAGCGCTAGGCATATTTTACTTCAATTCTACAACAGTAGCGACGGTGAAGTGGTATTTCAATTGATTCTAGGCTTTTTATGCGAATAGCAATAACAGATAACTCTTTCATTTTTCATTGTTAATAAACATTTTTTGATTTTTTAGAATGCAGTAGAAGAGGGGAGTAATGAGTAATTTGAGCGAGGCATGATATCAAACGTGACAGTTTAAAGCGTTGAGATAACCCCGCCGCCACACAGGGTTATGTTCGTTGAATTTAATTAACTCAGTAAAAGGCTGTCATCTGCTAATTCTTCGCCCCGCACTTTGCTGAACATTTCAAGTAGCTGTTTCACGTCCATGCTTTCTCGTTCTTGACCTTTAACATCTAAAACGATTTTACCTTGGTGAAGCATGACTGTGCGATCACCGTGCGCGAGGGCATCTTTCATTGAGTGCGTTACCATCATTACGGTAAGATCGAACTCTTTCACCACTTTAGTTGTAAGGGCGAGGACAAAAGCGGCCATTCTTGGATCCAGAGCTGCAGTGTGTTCATCAAGTAATAACAGCTTACTGTCGGCCAATGTGGCCATAACTAAACTTACAGCTTGGCGCTGACCACCTGAAAGTAAGCCAATACTGTCACCTAAGCGATCTTCTAAACCTAAACCAAGAATACTGATACGTTCTTGAAATAGTTTACGGCGGTTTGCTGATAGCGCCATTTTCCAACTGCGTTGGCTGCCGCGTTTATAGGCTAATGCCATATTTTCTTCAATCGTTAAAGAAGCACAAGTGCCAGCTAAGGGATCTTGAAATACACGTGCGGCATATTGCGCACGTTGGTGTACAGACTTATCCGTCACATCAATATTATCAATTAATACCTGCCCATCGCTCATCGGGGTTTCACCACTGACTGCGCCCAGCAATGTCGATTTCCCTGCGCCATTTGAGCCAATCACAGTAACAAATTGCTTTTCAGGCACCACTAAATCAATGCCACGAAGTGCTTGGTTTTCTAAAATAGTCCCTTCGTTGAAGGTAACGCGAATATCATTTAATTCAATCATTTTTAGCTTTACCTCCTAGGCGAGTTTTTTAGTGGCTGTTACGCGTTTCTTTTTGCGATTAAAGCTGTTTTTCATTCGAGGTGCAATTAAGGCAACCGCAACAAGAACAGCGGTGATCAAATTAAGATCGGAAGCTTTAAGCCCAAACATACCTGAACTTAATGCAAAAGCGACTGCGAGACGGTATAGCACTGAGCCGACAATAACTGCGACGACGGCAACCCATATTTTTCTACCTGGGATAAGGGTTTGTCCCAAGATAACCGCAGCAAGGCCGACCACAATGGTACCAACCCCCGAGGTGACATCAGCAAAGCTGTTTGTTTGGGCGAAAAGAGCACCAGAAAAACCGACAAACCCATTTGAAAGCGCAAGGCCAAGGTAGGTATATAACGCAGTGTTGCCGCCTTGTGCACTTACCATGCGGCTATTCACGCCCGTTGCACGTAAACCCAAGCCAAAATCACTGGCTAACAAACGAATGATGAACCAAGCACTGAAGACCACAAGCAGAGCAACAACCAGTAAACGAATTAAATTAGAATCAAAACCGTAATCCATCGCAAAGTTTTCGAACGGGGTCAAAATAGTTTCTTCCCCTAAAAGAGCGAGATTAGGGCGGCCCATAATGCGGATATTGATAGAGAAAGCGGCAATCATGGTCAGAATACTGGCCAATAAATGCAAAATATTGCAGCGAATGGCTAAAAAACCAGTTACTAAACCACAAGCACCACCGGCAAAGATTGCCAGTAATGTGGCTATCCATGGGTTAATGCCAGCCACGATCGCGGTAGCAGCGACTGCAGCGCCCATTGGGAAACTGCCATCGACGGTTAAATCGGGAAAATCTAAAACGCGAAAAGTCAGGTAAACCCCAAGCGCAACCAATCCATACACTAATCCAATTTCTAGCGTACCGATGAAGGCAAAGAAAGACATCTATAACACTCCTTGTCTTATATGAAAGAGGCAAGAGTTATGGCTCTTGCCTCTTGCCATTTGAAACTTATTTTTCGATTGAGGTTGCGCGTGCTAATACTGCAGCAGGGAAAGTGATCCCTAATTTCTTGGCCGCTTTTTGGTTTAAGGCTAGATCTGACCCTTTAGCAACATGAACCGGTAAATCAGCGACTTTCGTGCCTTTAAGTAGCGCATCAACATAGTCTGCTGTTTGAATACCCACTTGGTAATAGTCAAAGCCTAATGCGGCCAGTGCGCCATTTTTAATGTAAGTAGTGGATGCGCCAATAATCGGTTTGTTGGCTTGGTTTGCTGCGTTTACTAGCCCATCAATCGCACTGGCAACTGTGTTATCTGTCGGGGCGTAAATAACATCCACTTTTGATGCGATGATTTGCGCTGCTGATTGAACATCAGCACTTTTAAGCGCTGTGCCTTCTACGACTTCAATACCTTTTGCTTTTGCGGCTTCATGTAGTAATTCAACTAACGCAACAGCATTGGATTCACCTGGGTTAAAGACCACCCCGATACTTTTCAGATTTGGAATGATTTCTTGCATTAGCTCAACATGCTGAGCCACGGGTGATAAGTCAGAAAGCCCTGTTACATTACCGTTGGGTTTTTCCATGTTTTTAACAAGTTTTGCGCCAACAGGATCAGTAACAGCAGTAAATACAACGGGAATAGAACGAGTAGAAGCGGCAAGGGCTTGTGCGGTAGGTGTTGCAATACCGACTAAGACATCTGGTTGTTCACCGACAAATTGTTTGGCTATTTGAACTGCAATGGCAGGATTACCCTGTGCTGTCTGATAAGTGAATTCAAGGTTTTCACCTTCGACGTATCCTTTTGCTTTTAAACCATCAAGTAAACCTTGGCGTGCAGCATCAAGAGCGGGGTGTTCAACGATTTGTGATACTGCGACTTTGGCAACTTCCGCGAAGACAGATGCGGATGATAGTGCGAATGATGCCGCTATACCGGCCGCGATAAGTAGTTTTTTACCCTTCATTGCAAGCTCCTTGCTTTATTATTTTATCCAGTTAGAGAACAGTCTGTAGTGGGAACTGTGATCTCATAGGATAATGTTTTAGCGCAAAGAGAAAAGAAAGAACATCTAATTTTTAACAAACTTGAAACATTATATCTATCTAATGTGTGGTTTATTTATGAAATGGTGGCGGATTGATTTGAATCTCTTGGGTTAGTAGTGTTTAAACGCTGTGTTTTGAGTATCAATCTGGTTGATTATTCTTAATTGGAATTATTGATAATATTGATCTTAACTGATTTATTTTTCACGTTGAAAAACTCAAAGCCTATTCAGCTTCAGGAAAGGTCGTTGCAGGATAATGAGCTAGTAAAAGGGATATATAGCTGTATCTCTCCTAAGTCCTCCACCAGCTGGCCGCCGATGGGGGACTACTCTTTTCTGGCTATTCGTTTTATTTGGTATAACACTTCAATTCTTTATTTCTGCCTGAAATACCTTTCATTGCAGCCATCATTTTATCTTTACTGACATAACCTTTGGGCAGTGGCATTACATTGACTCTATAATCAGGTGCATCCTCTGCGATATTCGATTGCTCAGTGACAGGGGTAACCATAACGACATTAAGTTCTGGGTTACGTGCCTTAATGCGTGATGCTGTACCTAGTCCTTCAGCAACATGGAAGCGGCCTGCAACATGGATAATTTGTTTGCCAGGATGCTTCGCTAAATAATTCACCATACTTTCTGCCATGGTGTCATCCCAAGCGGTTTGGGCGGCAAACTGGCGTTGCGTTTTTGCTTCATCACCATGGTGCATCGATGCTTTGAATTTCGCTTGGTAAGCATCGGTTGTTAGTGTTAAATCATCAGCTACCCACTTACGTTCGTTACTCGGCAGGCGATCAAGATAATCAGCGCCTTCTCGCCCAATACAGCGAACAATAGGCTTAGGCGCATTCGCGGCAATCACATCTAAACCATTTTGCTTTGCCAATTCCACTAAAGGGCGGTAGTCGCTGATGTAGTTAGGCCAAGCATTACCTTCTTTTATTAGCGTTTTTTCGCCAACTTCTCCCGCTAAATATTGATCAAGCAAAGGTTGCTTGTCGCGGGTAAATTGTTCCATCGATAAAGCCATATTGGGGTTTTGACGATAAAGCTCAGCAAACAGTTGGGCTTGCATTAAATGCGCCCCCGGATGCCCATGCCATTCACCTACCAGTACGATATCGGCATCGCTAATCGCGAGGGCAAGCTTTGATAGGCTGAGCGTAGTGCCTTGTGGGGAGGTAATTGTGTAATCATACATTGTGGGTGGTAAGGGTTGCGTAGCCGTTGTATTTACAGGTAATTCAGATTGTGTTGCACAGCCCATAAGCATGCCGGTTAGCCCAAGAGAGAACCACTTTTTCATTTAAATATCACACCTTAAAAAATAACGTACATGCGAAGATGTGCATGCCAAAGTCGAAATACACAGTATGAATACCTATTTTATTCATGATGGGATCAAACCTCATGCAATAGGTATAACTGTAGACGGTGTGTGATAGTAAAGGAGGTGAGATTGATTATCAAATGCAATTGATAATCAATACCCAGAGATTAAAGGAAAAGAAGAGAGTTGTTATTGGCGACGATAAACGCGGATTGAAAAGTCGGCTTCACAGAGTAAATCAACCGCCGTTTTTAGTTGTTCCCATACTGCATCTGATGTTTTCCATGCGAAAGGTGTCATTTGCATTAAGGCTGTTGCCTCTTCACCGTTCAGCGTCATGTCGTAATGTAATTGCTGATCAGTGACTAAATCGAAGCCTTCTATGACTTCTGGTTCCATATCGTGTAAATGTACACCGTTATAAATTAACTCTTTTAACTGGTATAGGTGACGCGCAGCAGGCGAAACAGTCACTAAAATACCGTCTTTTTTAACTGCACGTTGTAACTCTTCATCTTTACAAGGTGCGTAAATACGCACGATACCGTCAAGATATGCATCGGAGTAGGGTAAACGATGGCTCGACGCGACACAGAAGTGGCAGTTTTTGTAGCGTTTGGCTGCATAGCGAACAGCTACTTTAGATATGTCTAATCCATGTACGCTTAATTCAGGGTGCTTAGCCTGTAATTGGGCAAATTCGGATGTGTAATACCCCTCTCCACAACCAATATCTAATAATTGTTGCGCGTTCTCTGGCAAGTGCTCATCCAAATGCTTGATCACAGCCTCGCGCAATGGGTGGTAGTGGTTGGTATTTAAAAACAAACGTCGTGCTTGCATCATTTCTTGGTTATCACCAGGGTTCTTTGAACCTTTATGCTGAACGGGCATTAAATTCACATAGCCTTCTTTGGCTAGATCGAACTGATGATTATTCTCGCAGCGCCAGTATTGAGTATGGTTGACTAAAGCTGAGTGACACAAAGGGCATTGATAAGACATGATGAAAACCGCACGATTAAATTCAGTGCTCATTGTAATACCAAACTTCGAAAGTAACTACCCACTGAATATCTCCTTATTTGCCTTCTATACGCTCGTTACTCAATAGTTTAAAGGATATACATCACATAATTCGCGATGAAAAAATAGACTTAAATCACAGTTGAAAACTATTATTTCACAGCGCGAAATAACGATCGGCTTGTTCAGCTTTTATTCAGCATTTTCGGTTATCTTGCAGCTTAACTTGAACGGGGAATGTACATGAAGTCATTTTTTGCTCATGTTTTTTTCCATTAAACAATTTGTATTATCCTCTATGTAGTAGAAGGTATGTCGCTGTTGCTATTGAGTTTCAGTGATATTTCAAGGAAGAAAAGAGCTGCATGATTTTGTCAGTGTGACCGCCGAATCCACAGAATCAAAGTCAGGATGAAAAAAATAACAATATTAGGATTTAAAACAATGAAAAAAACAGTATTAGCAGCTCTTTTACCTGCTATGTTAGTGGCTGGCGCAGCACAAGCTGCATCCGTTTACCAAGGTGAAGACGGGTCAAATGTTGATGTTTACGGCCGTTTAGGTTTTAACATTTCAGATAAAGATTCAAAAGATACTCAAGGTAATTTTGATGGTCGTTTTGGTCTTGGTGGTTCTCAAACTGTTAACGATAAAGTATCAGTAATTGGTTGGGCTGAATACCAAGTAAATGCAGCTGAAGGTGCCAATGCTGGTAAAGGAAATGACAGCCTAACAGCACGTTACGTGTGGGCCGGTATTGATGCGTCTGAGTACGGTAAAATTACGGGTGGACGTGTGGCTTCTGGCCTGATCATGTTAACCGATATTGCCGATGTATTCGCTGCATCTGATGTGGCAATTGCTCGTCAAGTAGGGGATGTTGATTCAACGGCAACACAGGTATTCCGTCAAGATGGTACATTACAGTACCAAAACAGCTTTGATGCGCTTGATGTTTCTGTTGCTTATATCTTAGGCAATGGTTCTTCTGACCTAGATGCTGCTTATAACACAGCACTTCGTTATACGTTTGACCTAGGTAATGCGGGTAAGTTAGCACCTGTAGTTGCATACCAGTACAATAAAGGTAACGATGGCGATAAATACACGTTCTGGGGCGCAGGTACGCGTTATTACGTTGGCGATCTAATGTTAGGCGCAATGTACTCTGAAGATGAAGTTAAGCGTGATGGTTCATCGGCTAAAAGTACTGATGAAGTCTATGAGCTAACAGCCGTTTATGACTTAAATGCTGATTGGGTACTACGTGCTGGTTACCGCTCTCTTGATAACAAAGATGGCGACAACCTTGAGCTGAAAGATACAACGTTTGAAGCACAATACAAGCTAACAGATCGTTCTTCTATCTTCACGAGCTATGTATTCCGTGACGGTGACAACGGTCAATCACAAGGTTTTGCTGGTGATGCATCAGAAGACTTCTACCACTTAGGTCTACGTTACGAGTTCTAATTGAACCGTTAATGTGTGATACAAGGCCAGCGGTGATTCGCTGGCTTTATTGTTTATTGAATATCTATTTTCAGAGAGAAAGCATGATGAAAAAAATACTGTTAGCATTTACGTTGCCTTTGGTATTGGCATCACAAACTGCGATGGCAGATGTAACCTTGAAAGTGCCTGGCAATTTTGAAATTCTTGCGGCCCAGCATCTGGAAATCAAAAAAGCGACAAAAATAGTAGCACTACCAGAAGGTGATCAGCAGGTGTTGGTACGTTTTGATAGTCCTACTAATCCACATTCGACGGGGCAATCGATGGGGTATGTGTCATCGCAACCGATTTTAATTCGTTTTTCAGCGAATGATGGTGAGGTGGTTAAACTAGTTGCTCCTCGTGTTGATACCCAACAAGACGTAAAACGTTTTGCTAAGAACCCTAGTTTTGAATTAACAGATACAGCTGGCAAGTCTGTTAGTTTTGAGAGTGAAAAGTTGGTGGTATCAGGTTCTCCATTAATGGCTAACTATAATGATATTTTAGCGGTTCAAGTTGCGGCGAGTACAAAACAGACCTTGCCACAACCAGCTGTAATAACAGCCTCTTCTCAATCTGTCTCAACGGTTGATATTAACCAATTAACGCCAGCCCAAGCAGATCAATTGATGAAAGATTTATATCAAAATGCTGACAAAAAAAGCCGCAAAGAATTTATACGTTGGGCGCTAGGTTTATAAACTTAGAACGTTAAATTAGCGCATTTAAGCAAAGCTTTAATAATTACAAACAAAAAGCCCCACAAGGTTATATCTTGCGGGGCTTTTTTCGTGGTATCTGTAAGTAAGATGACACTTCATTGATGCGCCGAGTGAAAAAGGTATTACATATTAGAAAGCATTTTTACATGGAGTTTAATGTTTACAAACCTTATGACATTTCTATTGATCAACATCTCAATTACGATCAATATTGATTTACTTGGTTTGTCATAAGCGTATTATTTAAATATTCAAGAAAGTGAAGATTTAAATATGTCCAAGCAATACATAAAAAAAGAAGGTGCCGCAGTCATCAATATTGCTCGATATTTGATGTCACAAAAAGAAGGTGCCCGTTTACGTACCATTGATTCGCTGGCTGAAGAGTTCGAGCTGTCGGTTGGCTTAGTTCAGAAAGCCCTGAAAAAGATTGAAGCGGATGGGGTGATAGCCCTTTCACGGCAAGGCCGCAATGGCACTTATATTTCTCGCTTAGACAGTGAAAAAATTGTCCGTCTGGCGGGGCTAGGTCACGTCGTGTGTGCCATGCCGCTGCCTTACATCAAACATTCAGAAGGATTGGCTAGCGGATTAAAAGCCCAGATGAGCAGCTTACCGTTGTATTTTGCCCACATGCGAGGTGCCGGCGTTAGAGCTAAATTATTAAGCTCCGGTGTACATGATATTGCCATTATGTCAAAGCTTGCAGCACAGAGTTACAGCGACGGTTTGACGGTTGCTGTGAATTTGGGAAAGAACTCCTATTCGCACGATCACAGGGTGATTTACCGTAAGGGCGAATATGGTGGCATCCGCCGTGTTGGCGTCGACTCGGATTCTCCTGACCAGCAGATCCTGACCAAACAGGCTTTTCCGGATCAAGACATTGACATTGTCGAAATCAATTACGGTGATAGTTTGGTCCATTTGGCTAGCAGAAATATAGATGCAGTGATTTGGCTGACGGAAGCAATAGATATGGATAACGTCGGTCTGGCAGAAAAATCGCTTAATCATATTCCCCAGTGTGAAATGGCCTCTGAGGCAGTACTACTGGTTCGAAATGAAGCACCGCATATTAAGGCACTCTTGAGAAATTTAATCAACAAGGATGCCCTGAATTCTCATCAGAAAAAAGTCGTGACAGGCGAAATAACGCCGAGCTATTAGTAAAAAATCAGGAGGAATAATGCAGCAAAGGTTAGCCTTACTTAAGGATGCGGGGGTGATATCCCAAGTCGCTCATGACGGAACGGTAAAAGCCGTTGATCTGCTGGTATCCGAATGGCAGTTGGACACGTCAACAGAGCAATTACAGATGGCCATGACGCATCTTGCACGCGCAACGGATCGTATTCTTTCCGATCAACCTATCACGCAAGGTCTGGACGAAGATATTCTTGCTGAGATCATCAGCGACGATGACTTCCCAGTGATTCAGGCGACGAACAGGCAAATCCTCGGCGGCTTTGGTATCGAACAGGCTCCGGATGCGGAAAATACATTCTTTCTCAGTAACCTTTTCTCGCTTTATTGCGCGAAATAAATAGTGACGGGAAAATAGACCAATATGATTGACGATAGCGGTTACACCTATGTTCACGAACACCTGCATATTGATTTATCGCCACAAAAAGGCGATGTCGACTGCAGGCTGGATCAGTACGATCTGATCAAAGAAGAGCTGTTGCAACTCAAGTTACGCGGTGTATTCAACATCGTAGAAGTGACTAATCGTTTTATGGGGAGAAATCATCATTTTATTGAAGATTTAATGACTGATACCGGAATGAATATCTTGCTCTCTACGGGTTACTACATCGATGGTTTTTTTCCACCCGAGCTGCACGCTCTGTCGGCACAGGAGATCTGCCGCGAGATGGTGGGTGAAATCGAAAATGGCATTGACGGAAGTGATTTGAAAGCCAGCTTAATCGGTGAAATCGGCAGCAGTGAGAACACGTTTACCGACATAGAGAAAAAAGTATTTGAAGCTGCCGCTTATGCCCACCTAGAAACAGGCCGTCCAATCTCTACTCACCAGTCGATGAGCTCCATGGGCCGCCAGCAGGTAATGTGGCTGAAGCAGCATGGCGTCAACATGAATAATGTGACGATCGGCCACTGCGATCTGAAAGACAACGTAGATGACATTATCTGGCTTATTGATCAGGGCTGCTATGTGCAGTTCGACACGATCGGCAAAAACGGCTATTACCCAGATACCAAACGTGTAGACATGCTGGAAGTGCTATCTGAACGCGGTTATTTAGAGCGGGTCATGCTTTCCATGGACATCACTCGGCGGTCTCACCTGAAAGCAAATGGCGGTCTTGGTTTTTGCTACCTGATGGATGTATTCATCCCCATGCTACGAGAGCGTGGAATTAGCCAGCAAGAGATAGACACCATGCTAAAACACAATCCCAGCCAGCTATTTGGCTAAATAAAGAGGTTAGCGTATGAAACAAATTGGTATTGCAGGTTTGCAGCGTGAACAGATAAAAGAGCAAATTGACGCCACCGCGCCAGGTGCTTTTAACTGCCACATTCTGAACGACATGGAGGCGGCCATGCAAGTGAAATCCGGCCAGCTGGATTATTATATCGGTTGCTGTAATACGGGGGCAGGCGCGGCGTTATCCATGGCAATCGCGATCATTGGTTATCCGCAGAGCTGCACCATAGCCAAGCCATCTATTCAAGCGAAACCAGACGAAGTCGAGCGTTTTGTCGATGAGGGAAAGGTGGCTTTCGGACTTTCCATTGAACATGTTGAACACGCCATTCCCATGCTCATTTCTATCCTCTCTAAGAAGTAAGGACATAACATGGATGTTGTACATTTAGGGTTAGTTGCATCGCTCTGCGCCATGACGGCAATAGTTGCTAATATGAGCGCGGCAGTATTCCATGATGGTATCCGTCCCATCCTTCCTCAGCTCGTTGAAGGTAATATGACAAGGCGAGATGCGGGCTCTGTTGCATTTGGCTTATCTATCGGCTTCGTTGCCTCGGTAGGGATTTCATTTACCCTTTCAACGGGTTTGCTCAATCCTTGGCTACTCTTTTTACCCACAGATATTCTTGGCGTGATGATCGGCAGCCGCGTATTGGCCGGGCTGGCTGGTGGCTTGTGGGGGATATTGGTGGTCACATCACTTTCGGCAGTCAATACCGTATTAACCGGGTTGCCGATCGATGCTTTAGGTGCACTGGCCGAACTGGGTACCCCGGTAATGTCGGCATTCGCTTTGTTCCCGCTGCTTGCTATTTTCTATCAATTTGGTTGGCGATCTGGGGCTGTGGCAGCCATTGTTGTTATTATTTCCCGTCTGTTGGTCATGAAATACACTGCGATCTATCCTGAATCTATCCAGATCTTCATTGGTATGGTCATGTTAGTCGGTATCGCAATCCGAAAAGATCTGAATGACAGGAAAAACGGGATATCACCACCCGATATGTCAGGTATGCACAGCCTGTTTGACGAACGCACCAAGCGCATCGTCAAAAACCTGCCTTTCCTTGCAGTTACCGGTGCCCTGATTGCTGCAGTGACGAATGCCGGTATTTTTGCTGGCTCGGAAGTGTCCATCTACTCACTGGCCGAGGCATACAAACTGACCGATCCGGTTGCTCAAGATGCCGCGATGAAGCAGGTAGCATTGTCTGAGTTTATGCGCGGTCTTGGATTTATCCCGCTGATAGCGACCACGGCTCTCACGACTGGAGTTTACGGTGTCGTCGGTATGACCTTTGTGTTCGTTGCTGGCTACCTTGCTCCAAGTGTTCCCGTTGCAGCAGCATTGGGTGCTGTCATTATTTGTGCTGAAGTTTTCTTGCTACGGGGGATAGGTGGTTTCCTAGAGCAATTCCCCTCTATCCGTAATTCTTCAGATAACATTCGCAACTCAATGAATACTCTAATGGAATTTGCATTGTTGATTGGTGGTGTGCTGGCAGTGATGAAAATGGGTTCAACAACCGGGTTCACCATCTTCGCCATTCTCTACTACCTCAATGAAGTTATGGGTCGACCAATACTCAAAATAGCAGCGCCTGCTGTTGCAGCGATCTTGACTGGTTTTGTCCTTAATATGCTGTATTTAATGGGACTTTTCGCAATTTAACCTCAAATAAGAGTTCGCTCATCTCCCCCTAAGCAACAACGAGCGAACTCTTACCTCTTAAGAAGGTTTTCTTTATGTTTCTAACTGCCCTAAAAAAGCAGAACCCGGCACTTATAGATACTGCCGCCGATTACTTAAGGAAAGGCAGGTTATTACCTGATACCTATGTCATTGACGTTGATCAGTTCAAAGCCAATGCCAATCGCATCAAAGCCAAAGCGGATGAGCTGGGTATCAAGCTTTATGCCATGACCAAGCAGATCGGGCGCAATCCGGAACTTGCCCGGATATTGGTAGAGGAGTGTCAGTACCAAGGTATCGTCTGCGTCGACTTTAAGGAGGCTCGTCAACTAGCTGGAGCTGGAATAAAAATAGCCCATATCGGACATCTGGTTCAGCCGCCAAGCGGTATGGTTACTTCTATAGTCGAAAATATTCAACCTGAAGTGATCACCGTCTACTCGTTGGATAAGGCCCGGGAAATATCTGCTGCGGCAGTCAATGCGAACAGAACACAAGGGATTTTGCTTAAATTTTACCGAGTGGATGATCACATGTACGTGAATCAGGAATCAGGCTTCCCTTTCGAGCTATTGGAACAGGTTCTTGCAGCGATAACCGCCTTACCAAATATCAAGCTAGTGGGGTTAACGCATTTCCCTTGCTTTTTATACAACACTAAAACCAACATGACAGAGCCCACGGTGAATCTGATCACCTTGAGATTAGCCGCGGATAAGGCTAAATCGTTGGGATATGCCATTGAACAATTAAACGGCCCATCGTCGACAAGCTGTGAAACACTTCCTATGCTGGCGGAATACGGGGGCACGCACGGTGAACCCGGACATGCGCTGACAGGTACCACACCCGCGAATCAGGATGGCAGTCAGCCTGAAAAGATTGCGATGCTCTATCTTAGTGAGGTTTCACATCATTATGGAGAGCACAGTTACTGCTACGGTGGCGGCTATTACCGTAGGGGTAACCTTGTTTCGGCATTGGTTTGGCAAGACGAAAACGGCCAAGCGGAGCAGGAGATGATCGTTCCCGTTAGCAACGATGACGATTCAAATATTGATTATCACTTAAAACTTGAGGGGAACTTCGCTATTGGCTCGTCAGTGGTTATGGCATTCCGCACTCAAATATTCGTCACCCGTAGCGATGTTGCGCTTATTTCCGGTATTTCGCAGGGTGCTCCGCAGTTAGTGGGCGTTTATGACTCTTTAGGCAATGAGGTGTTTCATGGCTAGATTTATCGTGGTGGTATTAGATGGTTTCGGTGTCGGTGAAATGCCAGATGTACCAGTGGTGCGTCCTCAGGATACTGGTGCTAGTACCGCAGAAAAATTACTCAATCATTTCCCGCTAAAAGAGCTTCCAACGCTTGAAAAGCTTGGGCTAATTAATGTCGTGGGCGAAACCAAATCGGTAATGGAAGCAAATCCTGATGCGAACTGGGGCCAGGCATGGCTTGCACATGAAGGTGGAGACACTTTCATGGGCCACCAAGAGATCATGGGTACACTTCCCAAACCGCCAGTTGTCCTGCCATTTCAGCAGTCGATTGATGCCATAGAACAAGCATTACTGAAAAATAACTATCAGGTTAGTCGGTTGGGAAAACCCGGATTGCAAGTTCTTATCGTGAATGATTGCGTCGTGGTGGGTGACAATCTTGAAGCTGACTTGGGTCAGGTATACAACTTGACGGCAAATTTTTCTCAAATTAGTTTCGATCAAGTTAAGCAGATTGGCCAAGTGGTGCGCTCGGCCAATGGGGTCGGCCGCAATATCGCCTTCGGCGGTTTTGTCGACTCTATGCGGCAGATCCTTAATGCCATCGAAACCAAGGCTGATCTAAATGGCGAAGTTAAATACATAGGTGTCAACGCGCCAGATTCCGGTACTTATGACAACGGATTTCAGGTGGTTCATTTGGGCTATGGCGTAGATGCTGCCACACAGGTTCCGCAAAAACTGAACGAAGTGGGTATCCATACTTACCTGTACGGCAAAGTCGCCGATATTGTCCAGAATGAAACTGGCACCTCTTACCTTTCAGTCGTCGACACTGAGAGGGTATTTGAGCTAATGCATCAGGATTTGCAGCAGCAAACGACAGGCTTTTTCTGCGCCAATATTCAGGAAACTGATTTATCCGGACATCTACAGGATCCGCGTCAGTACTGGAAAATACTTGAGAAATCAGACAAGGGGTTAGAACAGGTTATCTCGCTGATGGAAAACGATGATGTGTTGGTGGTAATGGCTGATCACGGCAATGACCCATTCATCGGCCATACCCGGCACACACGGGAACAGGTGCCCTTGTTGGTGTATCACAAGCACACTCAGGGCGTTGAGGTGGGGACAAGAACCACACTTGCCGATGTGGGCGCCAGTGTCACGGCATTTTTTGGTGCGGGGTTGCCCGTAAGCGGAAGCTCGTTCCTTTCTCTTATTAAATAGAATTATGCAACAGCAAAAGGTCAGAGAACGTATATCAGCCTCAAATGTGCGACCGGCTGCAACGTCTTTGTAAAGATAAAACACCGTGCCCAATAATTGTTATTGGGGCTAAAACTTGGGCCTACGCCCTAATTAAGTGCAACAACAATGACAAGGATAGAACGTTGAAAACACATATTAAAGCAGTATCAGCAGCCGTTATTTTAGGATTGTCTTCACCCACGTTTGCCGCTGAAGGCGGGATGCAAGCTTTTCTTGATTCGCTACGCGATTTTGAATCAGGTATTAACCCTGCTAAGGCTGATGAGTACTTGGCGAATTTAGACAACCCAATCTACACCTACGCCAAAGTGACCAAGCCTGGCCGCCTAGTGCGAGATTGCGCTACCGGATCGATGATCTCAGAGCCAACAACCATCAACGGCTATTTCAAAAAGCTGGGCCTAGACACCATTTATAACCCAGCGACGCCCTACGACAGTGCCATGTTCCGTTCTATGCAATTTAGCTCAATGAACGCATGGGGGTTTGTCGGATATCAACTCGGTGAAGCGGTGCTGATCGATGCGGGTTACTATAGCCCGAAAGAAGTAACCATCGAAGGTAAAAACTATGACAGTTTCTACATGTTCGTTCCGGATTCCACCTGGATCGGCTGTAAAACTGAAGCCCTCGCTGAAATCGAAGGATCTGGCGGCAATCAAGTCTACGTCACGGATACAAACAAGTGGGAGGGAACCTTTGTCGGTAAAAATGGCGTGAACTCGTTTAATGACTTGCTCATACCGGAAAACCAAGAGCTGGTAATACGTGATGCGATGCACTTTAACTACAAAGTAATGACTAAGCTGCTAGCCGATGGCAACATGACATGGGAACAGGCGCTGGCAAAAAGCTGGCCAGGTAAAGACGAAAACGGCCAGCCAATCCAAATCCAATCGACAATCTCTGGGCTCATGGCTGCCGCTCACCTACGTGGAGCATGGGGAACTGCAGCGCTGCTACTTAAAGATACAATAACATGTGATGAAACAAACACTTGTATCACAAAGTACGTACACAAGTTCGGTGCTTACGACACCTTGTTCGATGTTCCAGGAAACAGCATAACGCACGGCTCTACTTATAACGAAGTAATGACCGCTGGATGGGGCAATGATACTGTGATCACTGGTGGCGGCAAAGACCAAATACTACTCAATGAAGAAAAAAGCTCTGTCACAACGGTTACTGACTTCACCGTAGGTGATGATCTGATTGTACTTCGAGGTTGGCAGACACCAGATCCGCTGGCATCACTGACAATTTCAGACATGGCCGGTGATACTGAGCTGCAATTTGCCGGACAGAGTGTTGTGCTGAAAGGCGTCTCTGCCGCTGCAGTTACTGCAAATCCAGCAGCCGTTATCGCCAAGTCTGATACCTATGTTCTTGCATGGAATACAGGTAAACAAGTAGTACAGGGCTTTGATCCGGCAGTTGACAAAATCGAAGGCAGTGCAGGTATTGGATTCAAACATCTCAAGGCCTACGAGACAGCAACATCTATCATCATTGGTCCACAAGCAGATGATGGCGGGATATATGCTTCTTACGAGTTAGTTGGCCTGACTCTTGCCGACATTAACGCTGAGATGTTTACTAACGTCACTGGTGGATACGATCGTCTTGGCTACATTGTTCCACTCAACCACATTAACTGGGGTTGGAACATGGAATTGGTAGTGAACACTTTTGACACTGCTAAGACAATCTTGACAGTACCAAGCAATCAACCAGTACCATTTTCTGCAGTCAAATTGACACAAGAAGGGGCAGACACGGTACTCACGTTGATCGAACCGTATGCAAAAGGCGACAAGAAAAGAATCGTACTGAAAAGTACTGATGTTAAAACCTTGAGTGCATCAAATTTCGCAGGATTTAGCGGCAACTTCTCTGAAGTTACCACTGATATTTCTGTGATGTTTGAAATCACTGCCACGGTCAATGGCGTTGGCGGTGTTATTTCCCCGACACCTGATGCGAATGGTCTGCTACAAGCTAAAGGCGGAACAGATTTTACCGTCAATTTCATTGCCGACAGTGGATTCAAAGTGAAATCTGTCGTGGTAGATGGTGTTACACAGCCTGTCGCTAACAGTTATACCTTTACGGCGGTCAGTGCTGCATCTGTACTGGTGGTCAGCTTTGAAGCTGGGGCATCGACTACATGTCCTGTACCATGGGAAGCTGGAGCGGTCTATACTGGTGGCGATCAAGTGACTTATCAGGGTAATGTTTATCAGGCTAAATGGTGGACGAGTGGTAACCTGCCTGATGCGGGTGGTCCATGGGCGCTTGTTAAGGCTTGCAGCTAAATAGATAATTAACAAAATGGCAGCTAATATGCCGCCACTTAGACACAAACCTCTGCTGAAAGGCAGAGGTTTTTTTTCACTAAAATACCTCTTATCCCACCGAGGAAAAATGCAGGATATTGGGAAGATGGTCATCCGAGAAACGATGCGGTATCAGCGTTGAAAACTAATAACCATTGCTCAATAGAAAGTCGACTATCTGAAAAGTCCACGAAGCGACCTGAATCTTACCAGAACATGCTGAGAAATATGATAAATAACGAAATGTCCGCATGTTTTTTAGTTCCACTAAAACGCCTTATTAGCCCTATTTTTCAAGAACACTGAAAAATGCACTTTGTCCCCTTTGCTCCCATGCAGATAAAACCATCTCAGCACTATGCTCTGTAGGTTGCGAGCTAGTATCAATCTCATAATCGTACGCTGAATAGGTATGAACATGTTTTAAGTGATACTCAGATTCACCTAAATATCGATTACCAATACTTCCATCTCCTCGATTAATTTCACGTTCTCGTAGTACCTCAATTGGACAATGAATACCAACAAAGAAAACATCGTGGTTTGAAAGTAGCTCTTGCAAGTAATGAAACCACTCTTTAGATTCGATAATATGATCGAGAATTATATTATTTCCTGCGTCTGCCACTGCCTTAATACACCCATGAAAAGCATCGAAGAAAAGTGGACGATTTTTACTCCAATCAAAGTCACCGCCATCATTTACTCTTTTGGGTAACATTCCCGCTTCAACAAACTGATCGGACGCAAAATGCCAAAAAGGTGTTTCCGATTGTTTTTGTATTACCTGTGATAGTGTTGATTTACCTGAACTCGTTGTTCCGTGTAGAAAAATAATATTTGCCATAGTCTTCCACTTATTGAAAAGATTCAGTTTCCCCATAAAGGGCTAATATTTACTTGATTACCCCTAACACTCAAATACGCTAACGGTTGCTCGGCAAGTCTTTAATCAAATAAAAAACACGCAAAAAAATAAGGAGGTCGGTTTAACCGACCTCCTTAATAGTTATAGTTATTTCTGATTACCAGTGATAGTTATTTACTTAGCGTTATCGACGGTTAGCCATGCGTTTAAATTGATGGCGACGACCGCGAATTGTCATGCCCATACGGATGATATTTTCTGGTGGTGCAATACCACCATATCCACCATCACCAATATGAACGATGTCAGCTCCCGCTCCTTTTGATGCCATCGCGACTTGCTCTATATAGCTCTCTGATGCACCTTCTTGAGATGTACCAATTGCTAATAGCCCAAGCATTCCGGCGTTGTGAACAGCATCCATCATCTGATGGGCTATATCGGGTGAAACACTAGGTGTTGTATAAGGGGCAGGGAACATCATGATGTCAGCACCAGCTTCTGCAAAATCGCTAACGATGTCTAAGTCATAGTCGTTACCAACGCCGCCACCGTGCATCTTGCCCGCGATGATAACGATGTTCTGCGATACTTCACGGCATAAGCGAATAGCATCAAGAATGGCTTCCTGTGATACATTCATTCCAGGGTTGCCCGTTAACATAATATAGTTCATGCCTAACTCAACAGCATGCGTTACAGTTTCACGAGTCACTGAACGACCGACCTCAATATCAGTAAACCCAGCTGGTACTGGCTCAAGGTTACATCCGATTAGGCGGCCTGTTAGATCGCGTAATTCTTCAATAGTGAAATGGTCCTTAACGCCATGGTTATCGGCTCCGGTCACTTCTGCACGAGGGTTAAAGATATCTAGACAGTTAAGGGTGATCATATCAGCACCGAATGCTGCTGCAATCTCAGCACCAGAGACGAGATCTAGTGGTGGTGCCATAGATACAACGTTCTCAACCATCATGGTGCGACCTTCAGATTGCTTGATACACTCAACAATCTCGGCACGTGTCATGTTATTAACATCATGACTCGTTAAATCAAAAATACGCTTCTTCATTTCAGTTGTCCTATGCGTTGTTTAGCTGACGGTGAATAGCAATGATCTCATTTGCCATATCGCGGCATAACATAGCTGTCATAATGTGATCCTGAATGTGAGTAAGAATAAGAGTCATTGTGACCTTACCTTCACCTTCATCGAAACCAATTAAGCCTGTTTGCGTTTTGTGTACTTCGGTAAGTGCTTCTTCGGCAGCGACTAACATTGCTTCAGAACGCTCAAACTCACCATTACGAGCCTCACTCATCGCTTGCATAACAGCTGAACGTGCTTCACCTGCTTTGCAAAGTAGTGTCATTAAAAATTCTTCAGTAATATCTTCTTGAGTATTAATTTCGAAAGTCATGATTAAGCCTTTACTGGTTCAGAGTTCGGTGCATCTTCAATATTTGCTTGCTCTTCGATAAGTAATTGCTTTTCATGTACCTTGAAGAACGGATAGAAAACAACCATGCTCACAAGTACGCAGACTCCAACCAAAATGGCCGCTGTACCTGAATTTGTCGCGATAACCGCACCGATAGGCGCAGGCATAGTCCATGGTGGAAGTGCAATAATTTTAGATACAAACTCTGTCTTAAAGGCCACCCACACAATACATGTGTTAATCATTGGTGAAAGCATCCAAGGGATGAAGTAGTTTGGGTTCATTACGATAGGTGTACCAAAAATAACTGGCTCGTTGATATTGAAGCTGCCAGGAATGATAGACATTTTTCCTATTACATTCAGGTGGGTAGCCTTCGAGCGCATCATCAGAACAACGAGGCCCCAAGTACCACCGGCACCACCAACAAAGACAAAGAAGTCAAGAAGCGGGTTAACGAAAATCTTCGGTATCTCAAGACCAGCGGCGAGTGCGTCTTGGTTCATACCAAGATTGACCAGTAGGATTGGACCTAAGATACCAGTAACAACAACGGCTGAACCGTGAATACCAGCGAACCAAAGTAGCTGAATCATAACAACGGCAAGTAGACATGCCAAGAACGAGTCTGATGCCGATACTAATGGCATGAATAATTCCATAACAGCAGATGGAATCGTTAGATCGCTGCCAGCAAGAATAGCATTAAGACCCGGAACCAATACTGCGAGAATAGCGATTGGAATTAGCAGGTCAAATGATGCTGCGATTTTCTCAGGCACAGCTTCAGGGAGTTTTAGGCTGATATTTTTATCACGTAAGAAACGCTGTAGTTCCGGAACAAACAAACCAGCCATGATTGCGGTAAATGCACCTGTACCACCTAGATAAGCTGCTGGTATCATACCACCAATACCTTCAACGGATTGAATAGGAGCTGCTGCTAAAAGGAAGGTGAATAATGATAGTAAGCCAGTGTTTACTGGACGTAGCTTATATGCTTCAGCCAAACTAAAACCAATACCAAATGCAGCATAAACAGAAAAAATACCCATACTGATCTGGAACGGTGTAAGTATATTATCTCGACCAATCATCTCCACAAGGGAATGCCAGCCATTAAGGAAAAAGTTATCTCCCGGTGGTGGAAAAGCTAATACCAAAAGTAAAGAACCCACAATCAAAAACGGCATTGTTGCCACGAAACCATCTTTTATTGCATTGATATGACGCTGAGTTGAAACTTTCGCGGCAACAGGAGCCACGACTTTTTCAACGAAGGTCATAATTCCATTAAGAACAGACATGAATTAACTCCATTTAATTACTTGTTATTTATCGATTGATAAAGATTAATTGCTTGATCAAGAACTACGTCACCTTTCATCATGCCGTAGGTCATCATGTCGATAAGGCCACAAGCTTTACCGCTATCTTCAGCACGTTTCTTGAAATCTTCAAATTGGAACTTAACTTGAGGTGCTACCAGACAAACATCATTATCAGCAAGTGATGTTTCAAATTCAGAAACTGAATAAGCATTAATTGAGCAATCAATATTTTGCTTATCAGCAGCTTCACGCATTTTTTTTACAAGCATGCTGGTTGACATCCCAGCTGCACAGCATAGAAAAATTTTCATACTATCTTCCCTTAAACTTATTTCACTCTAAAAATTTATGGTTCGATAATAATCGCCCCTTAAATAAAAATAATGGTTCAAACTCACATCTTTTAAATATTCATTTTTTTGATGATAAAAGAAACACTAATTTGCGACGCAATTAGAACTATCAATGTTTCTGTTGCAAACTGAGATGGAAAATTATGAACTCAGTAACCGCGAAGTGAAGGAGATATTTTCAGAATACGGTGGCCTTGAATTGGTGGAGGTATTAATTTCTATTCTTAATTTGAATATCGGTCTCATAAAATGAAAAAGCCGTCACTTCTTCATAGAAAATTGATAAATAAGGTGATATCACTGCTTTTTATCCACCGACATTATAATGTCAATCTTATTGATAGGCGTCTCATTTGTGTTTGGCGCTAATTTACTTAACCATAGATAGGCGTACTATTGGAACTTTCATAAAACTGAAGGTTTGGCTATGCCAACAAAATATATAAAAAAAGAAGGTGCCGCTGTCATTAATATTGCCCGATATTTAATGTCACAAAAAGAAGGTGCCCGTTTACGTACCATTGATTCGTTGGCTGAAGAGTTCGAGCTGTCGGTTGGCTTAGTTCAGAAAGCCCTGAAAAAGATTGAAGCAGATGGCGTGATTGCCCTTTCACGGCAAGGCCGCAATGGCACTTATATTTCTCGCTTAGACAGCGAAGAAATTGTCCGTCTGGCGGGGCTAGGTCACGTCGTGTGTGCCATGCCGCTGCCTTACACCAAACATTACGAAGGATTGGCTAGCGGATTAAAAGCCCAGATGAGCAGCTTACCGTTGTATTTTGCCCACATGCGAGGTGCCAGCGTTAGAGCTAAATTATTAAGCTCCGGTGTGCATGATATTGCTATTATGTCAAAGCTTGCAGCACAGAGTTACAGCGATGGTTTGACGGTTGCCGTGAATCTGGGAAAGAACTCCTATTCGAACGATCACAGGGTAATTTACCGTAAGGGCGAATATAGTGCCATCCGTCGTGTTGGCGTCGACTCGGATTCTCCTGACCAGCAGATCCTGACTAAGCAGGCTTTTCCGGATCAAGACATTGACATTGTCGAAATCAATTACGGTGACAGTTTGGTCCATTTGGCTAGCAGAAATATAGATGCGGTGATTTGGCTGACGGAAGCGATAGATATGGGTAATGTCGGTCTGGCAGAAAAATCGCTTAACCATATTCCCCAGTGTGAAATGGCCTCTGAGGCAGTATTACTGGTTCGAAATGAAGCACCGCATATTAAGGTACTCTTGAGAAATTTAATCAACAAGGACGCCTTGATCTCTCATCAGAAAAAAGTAGTGACAGGCGAAATAACGCCGAGCTATTAATAGAGAATTCGAAGGAGCAATTCAACAAAGAAAGGTTAGCCTTACTTAAGGATGCGGGGGTGATATCCCAGATCGCTTTCTCAGTAACCTTTTCTCGCTTTATTGCGCGAAATAAATAGTGACGAGAGAATAGACCAATATGATTGACGATAGCGGTTACACCTATGTTCACGAACACCTGCATATTGATTTATCGCCACAAAAAGGCGATGTCGACTGCAGGCTGGATCAGTACAATCTGATCAAAGAAGAGCTGTTGCAACTTAAGTTACGCGGTGTATTCAACATCGTAGAAGTGACTAATTGCTTTATGGGGAGAAATCATCATTTTATTGAGGATTTAATGAGCGATACCGGAATGAATGTCTTGCTCTCTACGGGTTACTACATCGATGGTTTTTTCCCACCCGAGCTGCACGCTCTGTCGGCACAGGAGATCAGTCGCGAGATGGTGAGTGAAATCGAAAATGGCATTGACGGAAGTGATTTGAAAGCCAGCTTAATCGGTGAAATTGGCAGCAGTGAGAACACGTTTACCGACATAGAGAAAAAAGTATTTGAAGCTGCCGCTTATGCCCACCTAGAAACAGGCCGTCCAATCTCTACTCACCAGTCGATGAGCTCCATGGGCCGCCAGCAGGTAATGTGGCTGAAGCAGTATGGCGTCAACATGAATAATGTGACGATCGGCCACTGCGATCTGAAAGACAACCTAGATGACATTATCTGGCTTATTGATCAGGGCTGTTATGTGCAGTTCGACACGATCGGCAAAAATGGCTATTACCCCGATACCAAACGTGTAGACATGTTGGAAGTGCTATCTGAACGCGGTTATTTAGAGCGGGTCATGCTTTCCATGGACATCACTCGACGGTCTCACCTGAAAGCAAATGGCGGTCTTGGTTTTTGCTACCTGATGGATGTCTTCATCCCCATGTTACGAGAGCGTGGAATTAGCCAGCAAGAGATAGACACCATGCTAAAACACAATCCCAGCCAGCTATTTGGCTAAATAAAGAGGTTAGCGTATGAAACAAATTGGTATTGCAGGTTTGCAGCGTGAACAGATAAAAGAGCAAATTGACGCCACTGCGCCAGGTGCTTTTAACTGCCACATTCTGAACGACATGGAGGCGGCCATGCAAGTGAAATCCGGCCAGCTGGATTATTATATCGGTTGCTGTAATACGGGGGCTGGCGCGGCGCTATCCATGGCAATCGCGATCATTGGTTATCCGCAGAGCTGCACCATCGCCAAGCCATCTATTCAAGCGAAACCAGACGAAGTCGAGCGTTTTGTCGATGAGGGAAAGGTGGCTTTCGGACTTTCCATTGAACATGTTGAACATGCCATTCCCATGCTCATTTCTATTCTATCTAAGAGGTAAGGACATAACATGGATGTTATGCACATAGGTTTAGTCGCACTGCTCTGCGCCATGACCGCAGTTATCGCCAACATGAGCGCCGCAGTATTTCACGATGGGATCCGCCCCATGCTTCCTCAGGTTGTGGAAGGTAACATGACAAGGCGAGATGCGGGCTCTACCGCATTTGGCCTGTCTATTGGTTTTGTTGTCTCTGTGGGGGTTTCATTTACCCTTTCAACGGGTTTGCTCAATCCTTGGCTGCTGTTTTTACCCACAGATGTTCTGGGCGTGATGATCGGTAGCCGCGTATTAGCTGGGCTGGCTGGTGGCTTGTGGGGAATATTGGTGCTCACATCACTTTCGGCCGTCAATACCCTATCTACCGGATTGCCGATTGATGCTTTAGGAGCACTGGCCGAACTGGGTACCCCGGTGATGTCGGCATTCGCTTTGTTCCCGCTGCTTGCTATTTTCTATCAATTTGGTTGGCGAGCTGGGGCTGTAGCTGCCATTGTTGTTATTATTTTCCGTCTATTAGTCATCAAATACATTGCGATCTATCCTGAACCCATCCAGATTTTGATTGGTATGGTTATGTTAATCGGAGCCGCAATCCGCAAAGATCTGATTGACAGGAAAAACGGGATATCACCACCCGATATGTCAGGTATGTACAGCCTGTTTGACGAACGCACCAAGCGCATCGTCAAAAATCTGCCTTTCCTTGCAATTACTGGTGCCCTGATTGCCGCGGTGACGAATGCAGGTATTCTTGCTGGCTCGGAAGTGTCCATCTACACACTGGGCGAAGTGTACAAGCAGATCGATCCGGTTGCTCAAGATGCCGCGATGAATCGGGTGGCATTGTCTGAGTTTATGCGCGGTCTCGCATTTCTCCCGCTTATAGCGACCACGGCTCTTACGACAGGGATTTACGGCGTCGTCGGAATGTCCTTTGTATTCGTTGCTGGCTACCTTGCTCCAAGCATTCCCGTCGCAGCAATATTGGGTGCAATTATTATCTGTGCTGAAGTCTTCCTGTTACGGAGAATCAGTGGCTTCCTAGAGCAATTCCCCTCTATCCGTAATTCTTCAGATAATATTCGCAACTCAATGAATACTCTAATGGAATTTGCATTGTTGATTGGTGGTGTGCTGGCAGTGATGGAAATGGGTTCAACAACCGGATTCACTATCTTCGCCATTCTCTACTACCTCAATGAAGTTATGGGTCGACCAATACTCAAAATAGCAGCGCCTGTTGTTGCAGCTATATTGACCGGTGTCATCCTGAACGTACTGTATGTACTGGGACTTTTCGTAATTTAACCTCAAATAAGAGTTCGCTCATCTCCCCCCTAAACAACAACGGGCGAACTCTTACCTGATACCGATGTTATTGACGTTGTTACTTTTCTTACTGACAACCTCTCAATGAGAGGTTGGGCATACAGGGGTAACTTATCACGCCAGACGTAGTCTGGCGTGAGGTGATTTCATTGGTGGGAGGTTTCACGATTGTTAAGGGAATGATGCAGTCGTTGGCTAGGCGATAACAAATTAAGTTATTTGCAATAATAGAATAAATTTTTGTTCATTCATGAGAGTAAACCATTGCAGTTCTTCACACTTAAATTAAGTATGATCGTTCTACAACAGTTTGCTCAGTCATGGCCTTTTTTAATGTTGTTCTGTGCTTTGAACACGTATTTATCTTTCGAGGCACTAAAATTCGGTGGTGGGTCTCACCTTGAATTCCGCTTTATCTAAACCGTGTTTTTTCATTCTTAAATACAGTTTTTTTCGTGGTATCTGTAAGTAAGATGACACTTCATTGATACGGCCAGTGAAAAGGTATAGCGCATCTTCAATGACTTGTTTTTCATAGCTATCAACTAATTCATCAAGTGGGCTACTCATTTGCTCTAGCGGCTTAGAACGCTCTTGCCCTGTCAATTTTACTATCCCAATAGCGTATAGCTCTGCAACACTTTTTAGTTCATGTATGTTGCCTGACCATTGGTGTCGATTGAGTGTATTGATGTACGCTTTATCGACAGCGGGCACAGCTTTGTTTAATTTCTTACAGCTACACCTCAGGTAATGTTTAAAAATCGGGGTGATATCGCTGGTGCGTTGTCGAAGTGTGGGTACTGCAAAGCGTATTTGGCTTAAAAAGTAAAAAAGTTCGGGTAACATTTCTTCACTTTCAACGATTTTTTCAGCATCGCCATCAATGATCGCTAACACTCGTACTTCTTTTTTGCCTTGCCGATCTTGCTCAAGTAAAAAGCGGCATAGCCATTGCTGCACTTCCATGGGCATTTTATGTGGATTGGTTAAACATAAGCTGCCACTTCGTACTGAAATCATCGTGCGCTGAAGATCGGGTGTACACGTAATTTCGTTACCATCAATTTCAACGTAAGGACCGACGCTTAGCTGGCAACTGTGATGCAGAAGTTTTGATACGGTACGTCGACCTGTGCCGCTTTCACCATCAATTAATACATCCTTGTTCGTCAAGGCAATGTTTGCGATTTGCTCTCGCAGTTTTACGGTCAGTGGACTATCACCGATTAAGACTTCAGACACGGTGTTATTCAAGCTTTGGCGCTGATCGATCACTTGCTTGCGTTTAGGCAGCAGTACTTCAAGCAATGTTAGTAACTCAGTCGGTTGCAATGGCTTTTGGAGAAAATCGACTGCGCCTTTCTTTACTGCATCAACAGCCATGGGAATGTCACCATGACCCGTAATAAGTATGACTGGCAACTCATTATCAAAGTCTTTAATTTTAGCCAGTAATTCCATACCATCTAAACCTGGCATGTACATGTCAGATACAATCACCCCTGACCAATTTTTAGTGATCATAGCTAATACTTGAGTCGGATCTGTGGTTGCTTGTGCTTTGTAACCAGAGATTTCAAGTAAATCTTGATACGCTTCTACAACATCTTTGTCATCGTCAACGATGAGTACTTGTACATCATTATTTATGATCATGATTATTTAACTCCAATACGACCATAGCCCCTCCTTCAATAGTTGAAGCTAGGAAAATATCCCCTCCTAAACGGTTCATAATTGAACGGCAGATACTCAGGCCTAGGCCAAGCCCAACATCCTTTGTTGTTGTGAAGGGAATAAATAGTTTTTTTATAATTTCAGCGTCAAAACCATTACCCGTATCACTGACTGCAATACGTAATAATTGATTGTTATTTAATAAGCTAAATACAGAAATTTCGCGCTGTTCTTGCCCTGCGACCGCATCACAACTATTAACCAATAAATTGACGAGTACTTGCTCAAATTGCACTTGATCAGCATTCGCGAATAGATCCTGATTAATGGTATTGGTGATGATGGTTTTTTGTGTTTTCGCCCGACTTTCAACAATTAACATTGCTTGGTTAATTGATTCTCGAATATTGACTGATACCAAAGGATTATTCGCAGATTGCTTACGCGAGAAACTGCGTAGACTCGCAATAATACGTCCCATTCGAGCGGTTAGGTTGTCTATTTTATTTAAACTGGCGGGCAATCGGGCATAATTTTCTTTTTCGACGGCCATTTTTGCGGTGAAGACATATGTTGAAATCGCGGATAATGGTTGATTTAATTCATGCGCAAGTGATGTCATTGTTTGCCCGACAACGGCCATTTTTGTTGCTTGAATAAGATCATCTTGAGCGGAAAGTAAATCATTTTCAACCCGCTTCCTATCTTCAACTTCCAGCTTTAATTGGTGGTTACGATTGGTCAATGATAGCGTTTTCTCACGAACCATATTCTCTAACCAACGAGCAGCATTTTCTTGCTCTGTAATATCCGTCATAGTGATAATAACTTTATCACTATTACCTTGGGTAAATAGACGGAAATCGAGCCGTAAATATACACAGTCATCTTTGGTGTTGTGTTTGAGAGTAAGGTTACACGCCCCTTTGACCAAAAGCGGGCTACTATCGACAAATAAAGATTTTAAGCGTTGTTGCATATTTTTATCAAACAAATTCCAGATTGTATTTGTCTTAGAAGATGTATCGTAATTAAATAGTTTCAATGCACTGGTATTGACCGATTCGACTACACCATTTAAATCACAGGTGATGATACTCGCCTGAGTATTGTTAATCAGATTCAAGGCGTTACTTTGCTGCATCTCTTGCATTTGCTGACAGAAATACTGCAAATTATTACCCAACATTCCAATTTCGTCATTTCCTGTCACGTTAATTTCAGTATTAAGATTACCATTGGCCACGTCGTAAAGTGCTTTGCTGAGAAGGTTAAGGCGTTTAACAATACCGCGATTCACTAAGTAGATTGAGATCACGATAGATAAGAAGATAGCTAAGGAGACGACCCCAAAGAGTATAAAATTACTGACAGTAATGGAGTGGCGAGTTTCATCATTGAGTTGTTTCAATGAGGTTGTTGCTTGTTCTGCCATTGTTTGAATTAATTCTTCTTGATCACGTAACCGATTCTGAATACGTTCAGCATATTCATTGATGGTATTGAAGAGCAATACATCTTCTCGTAATTGTTTTTCCAGTACGCCCATAGGTTGGACTAAAACAATTAATTCGTTGAGTAGTTGTCGGTAAGACACCGTCGAAGGGTAATGGCTGAGTGTTTGACTCATATTACTGACTTCTTTGATTTTATAACCAATAAAGTAGAAGGCATTACTAATGTCGCGTTCATGTCGCTGCAATAAAATTTCTTGTACTAATTGGTCCAGCTCATTTTCTTTAACGGTGATTGATTGAATTAATGAAAATTCGGTCATGATTTCAGTGATCGAATGAGTATTGATCACATTTGGCAATAGGCGTGTTAGTTGCCACTCGACCTCTTGACGGAGTGGGGTAAGCTCATCTATCAAGTCTTGGTGTAGCCATTTAATGCTATTCACCGTGGTCGTTAACGACAGTAAATGTTTATTGCGTTGATCTAATAGGACAGTATAAGCCGTAATATCGTTGGCTAAAATGGCATGTTCTGCCTTTATTGCAGGGTAGTCACCTAAGCTGGTGGTTTCGGTTATTGCGGCAGTGATTAATTCCAGTTTAATGAAAATGTTTTGCTTAAGGTTACGATGCAAAATGGGATCGGTATTATGACTTATTAAGTTGAGGGCTGCCTGCAAACTCGCGGTATTGCGTTCAAGTTGGTAACTCGCACGTAATGTCGGCATGTTTCTATTCACGATAGTTTCAATTTTATCGTCTAATGTTTCCCAATTAATAACGGCAATGAGCCCCACACTAATGGTAAGAAACCCCATAAAGGCAATAGCGGATGTGAGCCGGTAGCCAATCGTTTTCTTGCTAAACACAATTAATGACCTTCGTGTTCAAGAATGATTTTTTGCGAGATTGCAATTGATCGCTCAAGCTGACTACACATAGTTCGTCGCCAAGCATCAAGTTGTCTTGTGGTGACTATATCATTTCGAGATAGTGATAAGTGCTTATATACATCGCTGTTTGATTGTGCCTCTGTCACTGGTGGTGTAGAGGCTAAGCTTATCGCAAGGTTATATTGATGCTGTTGTTTATCGGTAAAATGAGATGAGCATTTATTAGCTTCATTAATTAGCTGCCATGCTTGATTGAGTAAAATCAGTTGATGGGCAATAGCTTGTTCAAATAAGTGTTTAATCACGACATCGCGATGCTGCATTAATTTGAAATCGAATGATTGTGATATAAAAGTCTGCGTGATTTCACTGTTAAGAGGGTATTTATACAATGAACTTTCAGGCAAGTTTTTTTGCATGTCGTCTGATAATAAAAAATCAATAAAATGGCTCGTATGGTTCGCTTGATGTTGATTTTTTACTGCCGCAATGTAGCTGGGCATGAGAGGGCTATTGATTTGATAAGTAAAACCAATAAATGGAAAACGCTGTTTATTTTCAAAAGCAAAGCTATCTATAACGGGGCCAATACCGACTAAACCTCGTGAAATAGCATCACTAACGCCAAAACTGCGTGCTGAAATAGAGGCCAGATTCCCCCCCATTTGCAGTAGCATTTTCCAGCCATCTTTCCACCCGTATTGTTGCAGTACATTTTCAACCATGAGGTGCGTAGTACTTGAACGGGCTGGGCTACTCATTATTAAATGACGGAAATATTGTGGCTCGATTAGGCTCTTAAAGTCTTTCGGTTGATCGAGATTATGTTTAGTTAAGTAATCGTTATTCCACATTAGACCGTAGGCTGAGTAGCCAAAAATCGCGATATCATCAGAGTGTTTTTTTAAATAGGTTGGTTGTAACAGGGCTTGATTTATTGCCGTTGGTAACGGTTTTAATGTGCCTTTTTTGATCAGCGGAAGAAAAAGAGCAGGCGACGATGAAATAACAAGATCAATGTCATGATCATCTTTGCTTAGTAGTCGTACCCCTGAATCAGCTCGACGGTGCAATACTTTGATTGTCGAATCAGGATACAGTTGTTGGAATTTATTCGTAATAGGGGTTATTGATGCTTCAGTAAAGGTGGTTAATATAATTAAATGATTCGTCGTTGTGGCAAAACAAGTTGGCGACAGAATAAGCAGTAGTAATAGCAATCGAATCATAAGTTTAATAATAATTTCTTTTATTTATGTTCTTATATACAGGGTTATTTATTGTGATTATAGCCAAATAGTGGCTGTGTTCATTAATGTTTTAAGTCACTAGCGCTTTTAAATTTTCATATTTCACATGCGTGTCAAAAGTAACTCATCTTGCGTTTGCTGATGCGTATTATCACAAAAAACATTCACTACACAGAAATGACAAAACCGGAGGGAGTCCTCCGGTTTTAAATGTAAGTTACTACAAGTAAATCAATTGATTATAACGACATCAATTATGCACTTAAAATTTGTGTAATTTCACTGCTTGATAAGTGATATTGACGTGGACAGTTACGCCATGTTTGTAGCATACGTTGATACTTATCTTGCATCGGCACTTGGCTGTTGAACTGATGTTCAGACTTATCAAACTGAGGGTATAAGCCTTCTTCTTCTGTTAAGAAACGCACGTAGTGCACTTGTTGTGATTCTGTTGCTGCATCAAATCCAAGGAATTGAAGGCGACGAGGTTCTACTTGTGATTGACTCGCATCATCTAACATTTTGTACGACTCTTGTAATGCGTGGTGCATTTCCATGTAATCGATAATGTTACGACATGCTTCTTCAGGAAGGCAGCCAAAATCTTTATCTAACTCACGCATCTGTAAGCCGTATCCGCGCTCTACAATAGTTTGTAAACGACGATATTTAGCTTCATTTTCAGGCGTTAGCTGAGACATTAGGTAATACTGGTTTGAAAGAATTAAACGTTGAGCGTTTGTCATATCCATGGAGGTCGGCCTTAAAAATTCTCTTATAATCTGGCAATGAGATTAGCAGGTTATGTTTAAAAAAACTTGATCTGATGACAAGTTGCAGTCGTTTTTTTGTTAATAATAATTACCTGATGAAAGCTTATACAGTAGGGATGTGACGCTTATAAGCCTGAATGTTTAGACTTATTAAAAGTGTGGGTATAACTACTTTATTAGTGATTAAACTTAAGCGGCTATATTGTTGACAGTGATCATATTCTGATGCAATTTATGTACTGCCAAAAGCAGTATCAATTTTACTTATACATCCCCAAGTTACCTCAAGATGCTTTCTGAGAACACTCTGAATCCTGCATTTTGAGGTTGCTTGGGTATAAAATGTTACCTACCAGCAGAGCTAGCAGGTAACTGAGATATTATGCGATATCAGAAACTGCTTTAGGCTGTGTATTGGCTACGTCAGTAACCGATACAATGTTGCCGTATACAGGGCGAAGTGCGCTGACAATCTCTTTACGAGTAATAATACCAACCAGTTGCTCGTCTTTTACGACAGGGAAGCAGTGAGGGCGGTTAATAACCATTGCACGTGCTCGCTCATTTAAAGAAAGCGATGTAAAGCGTGTTGCGATACCGCCATCAGATACTGGGTAAAGAATGTTTTTATCAATGCTCATGTATTCTGCAATTTCAAGAATTGAATTATCTGGGCTTACCGTTTGAATTTCATGTTTCATCAGGTCTTGAACTTTAGATTCAGCATCTGGCATGTAGTCGTTACACCACAGATCAACAAGCGCATCATGGATTGAGAAGAAACCAACTAATCGTTGGTCTGTTGTCAGTACAGGTGCACCCGTTAGGTCTTCATTCATTAGAATATCAAGAGCTTGTGCAACAGGCATACCAGGTAAAAGAGTGATTGTTGCTGGGCGCATGTGGTCGTTAACAAATTGTTTTTCGTTTAACATAGTATGTTCCATATTCAGAGTGTGAGTGTTTGAGAAGTCTGGTGTGATAATTGTTGCTGATGCGTGATGTTCTTTTGGTGAACTAAATATTGCCCAATAGCTCAGCCCAACAAGAACGCCACCGCCGACAATGTTGCCCAACGTCACAGGGATTAAATTGGCAAAGATAAAGTTCTGGATGGTTAGGTCGTTATATTGTTCAGGTAGTACACCGAGGTTTAGCCAGAATGATTCAGGTGCAAAATTCTGGATAGTGATACCAAGTGGCACCATAAACATGTTAGCAACGCTGTGCTCAAAGCCTGTGCTGACAAACATGGCGACCGGCAATATCATAATCACCATTTTTGTCATCATGTTTTCAGTACAAAATGTCATCCAAATAGCAAGACAAACCAATAGGTTACAAAGAACACCTAATGAGAAAGCTTCAAGCGGTTGGTGGTGCAGTTTATGCTGAGCAATATTAAGTGCGTTTAATCCCCATTGCCCACCATCGAGTTGGTAAAGACTCGCCATTGAAACCAATAACAACAGCAGCATGGCACCGAGGAAGTTACCAAAATACACTTTTGCCCAAGTGCCCAGCATACGGCCGGATGAGATATGGTTATTTGCACGAGCAATGGAAGACAGTACCGTACTGGTAAATAACTCACCGCCGCAGATAACAACAAGAATAAGCCCGAGACTAAAAGCTAGACCGCCATAGAAACGGTTGAGCCCCCAGCTTACGCCGCCATTGCCTGTGGTGACGGTAATATAAAAAACAAAAGCAAGTCCGATGAAAACCCCTGCTGTAATTGCAAGGGCAATGGTTGTACGTGTTGGTTTAGACGCTTTACCAACGGCGTACTTTTCAGCCTGCTTCATCATTTCTTTTGGTGTGAAGTTATTATTCGTCGATGCTGTTGCTGAACTCATCTTAATAACCTCTTATCGATAGACCGACGTTTAGGTCGAATCTGGTAAGTACATAGTGTTGCATCATTTTCTCCTCTCCTTGATTGTGGTAACTGGTAATCAGAATAAGGTGAGAAGGAGTGCCAAGTAAAATTGATAGTTTTCTTAACCCTCATCATAAAAATTGATATTGTAAGGTGGCAAAATGTCATCGACGTTTGATAGTAGGAGTTTTAATTAAGTGCGGTATTCACTCAAACAACTGGCTGTATTTGAAGAGGTTGCGAGCTCTCGTAGTGTGAGTAAGGCGGCAGACAATCTAGCATTAACCCAGTCAGCAACTAGCATGGCGTTATTACAGCTAGAAAAGATGTTAGGACGACCTTTGTTTGAGCGGCAGGGCAAACAAATGACATTAACGTACTGGGGATCGTGGTTAAGACCAAGGGCAAAACAGCTCTTATTTGATGCCCAGCAGATTGAACAAGGCTTTTACGATCAGCATATTGTGAGTGGTGAAATCAGTATTTCAGCCAGTCAAACTGCCGCAGAACACTTGCTACCAGAGCTTATCAGTATTATTGATAAGGATTTCCCCGAGCTACGTATCAAGCTTAGAGTGAAAAATGCCCAGAAAGTGGTTGATCACGTAAGAGATTTTGAATGTGAGTTGGGTATTATTGAAGGCCGTTGTGATGATAGCCGTATTGATCAAGAAGTATGGTGTCACGACCATCTTGTGATTATTGCTTCTAAATATCACCCTTATGCCAAGCTAGATAAAGTCAGCTTTGCACAGTTAGAGCAGGCACAATGGGTACTTCGAGAGCAAGGTGCAGGTACAAGGCAGAGTTTTGAAAGCGCATTACACGGTGTGATTGAAGATTTGAATGTTTGGCGGGAATATGAACAGATTTCAGTACTAAGAACATTAGTGACTAATGGCCCTTATTTAAGTTGTTTACCTTTTCTTGATGTTGTTAAGCATATAGAACGTGGCGAGTTGGTGGCACTGAATGTTCCAGAGTTGAATATGAAGCGAACGTTATCTTTTATTTGGCGTGCAGACTCGATTGAAAATCCGCTACGTGATTGCATTCGTCGTGAAGCGATCCGTATGATTAAAGATAGAAAATTGGAAATGTAAATATCACCTCTATTAATGATTTTTTATCTTGTTGTTTATAAAGCTTTTTATTTGAAATGAGAATGTTGTAGCTAATTGTTTGCCATGTATTAAAAGTACTTATCAATTTTTATGATGTTCATATACAACATCCTTGATAAGAGCCTTGTTGCGCACTTTGTCATTTACCCTGTGATACTTATTGTGCGTATAACGACAGTTAGTATTCAGTAAGGTAAAAAAAATCTCGTGTCTGGTTAGTGAAGACTAACACTCAAGGCACGAGATCTTAACGAATAACGTTATGGGTTTACGTGAATGCAATCCACTTAACCTTCTTAACTTAAACCAACAATATTACCGTCAGCGTCGATATCAAGATTCATATAAGCCGGTTTTTCAGGTAAGCCGGGCATTGTCATTACATTACCGCACAGTGCGTACACAAATCCTGCACCCGCACATAATTTTAACTCTCGTACAGGCACCACAAAATCAGAGGGGGCGCCTTTAATGCTTGGATCAGTAGTGATTGAAAGTGGTGTTTTAGCAAGGCAAACCGCTAAGTTATCATGGCCGTGTTTTTTCAGTGTCGCGAGCTGTTCTTTCGCACAATCAGAGAGTTCGATACTACGTGCGCCATAACCGACTTCAGCAACTGCCATTAGCTTTTCTTCAAGAGACTGCGACAAGCTATATAATGGCTTAAAGTTGGCTGGTGTTTCACACGCTTTAACAACCGCTTGTGCTAATTCTGTTGCACCTTCACCGCCTTTACCAAAGGCTTCGCTAATAGCGACATCCACGTAGGTACTGAAATCTGTATCTGCAACCATGTTTTTTAGCAGCTCAAGCTCTACATCGGTATCTTGTGGGAAGCGGTTTATTGCCACCACAACCGGTAAGCCATATTGAGCAGCATTGCGGATATGCCATTTTAAGTTATCAAAACCTGCGATTAAGGCTTTTTCATCCAGTGAAAAAATTGCATCGGGTAGTGCTTGCCCTGGGCGCAAATCATATAAACCAGAATTGGCTTTTAAGCCGCGTAATGTAGCGACGACCACGGCGCAATCTGGGCCACGATCGGCTTGCTGAGCTTTAATATTACAGGCTTTCTCAAAGCCCATATCAGAACCAAAACCACCCTCTGTAACCGTAAATTCACTCAGCTTTAAGGCGATACGATCGGCAATAATAGAGGAGTTACCATGGGCGATATTGGCAAAAGGTCCCGCATGAATAAGTGTTGGTACACCTTCCAGCGTTTGCATGAGTGTCGGTTCAATCGCTTCACACATGGTGACGGTCATCGCGCCTGCGACTTGTAAATCTTCAGCAGTGATTGGATTACCGTCGATGTTGTAAGCTAAAACAACACGACCAATACGTTGGCGCATGTCAGCGAGATTTTTTGAAAGGGCAAGAATTGCCATAATCTCAGAAGCGGCAGAAATCTCGAAACCATCGTCACGTTCAAGACCGTTAATGGTTTTGCCTGCTTCATTTTTACCGACAGTGATCATGCGTAATGCACGATCATTGTGGTCCATCACACGCTTCCACACGATATTTTTTATATCGATACGTAACGCAGGTAAGCCTGTCTTATCGCTAAATGCTTCGTAGCCATGGCGCTCTTCATGATACAAGCGGGCATCAATAGCGGCAGCAGCAAGGTTATGGGCAGCGGTAACCGCATGAATATCACCCGTTAGGTGCAAATTCAACTTTTCCATTGGTGCGACTTGGCTATAACCACCGCCTGCTGCACCGCCTTTTACGCCAAATACTGGCCCCATTGATGGCTGGCGAATACAGGCGATAACACGTTTATTAATCTTTGCTAAACCTTGTGCAAGGCCGATCGTAGTAACGGTTTTTCCTTCACCGAGTGGTGTGGGTGTAATCGCTGTCACTAATACCAATTTACCTTCAGGTTTATCCGCTAAGCGCTTGAGGATAGACGGCTTTACTTTCGCTTTTAACGTACCTTGCGGGGTTAAATCTTGAGGTTCAATACCCGCCATTAGGGCAATTTGGTCAATAGGAGTGAGTGCGGTGTCGCGGCAAATTTGAATGTCGCTTTTCATAAGGGCGCATTTCCTTCTAGTGGTGACAGCAGGGAAGATGTTGATGTGTCAATATTCTGCATTCAATTGACTTTACAGTTCACGCAATCGATTGCGCTGTGTTTATACCATAATTTTATCACGGATAAACGAAATTATTCCGTGATAAATGTTGTTAATTTGTTGGCGCTGATAACATTGTTAAAAGGCTGAATACGGGAGCTTGCTAAAAGTCTTTGAAATGAATAACGAGTACTATGTTTCAATATTGTTACGTTCGTTATAAAAGGTGAAAGATGATTCAATGGCAGAAGCTGAATTTTCGGCGAAGATTGCTGATTATTATGACAATGTCGGGCTTACTTGAATTACTGATTCTTTCGGCTTTAGGGTTTAGCTACATTAAAAAATGGGAATCACAAGATTTAGGTGAAAAAGCCATTGGTGTGGCGGAATACATAGCCAAAACACCATCAATTATTACCGCGGTAGAGCAAAAAAATCCGCAGCTACTCACCGAGGGTACTGAACGATTCCGGCAAGCCATTGGTGCTGCCTTTATTGTGATTGGTGATAATAATGGTGTCCGACTTGCGCACCCGATAGCAGAGCGTGTGGGGCTGCCAATGCGTGGGGGCGATAATATTCGTGCCCTAACAGAAGGGAAGTCTTATATTTCTTATGCCAAAGGCTCGATGGGTCACTCTGTTCGAGGTAAAACGGCAGTATTCGACAGTCGTGGTGAGATCATTGGGGTCGTATCTGTTGGGTATTTACTGACTGGCATTCACGATAAATTATTACCATTTTTAACCTTTTTATTGGCGATGGCCATTGTGGTTGTTGGCGCTAATGGTTTATTGGCGAACTTATTGGCAAAGCGCTTTCAGCGCACGTTACTGGGTTTTGAGCCTGAAGAAATCGGGCGATTATATGCCGAGAAAGATGCCACTATGAGTACCTTGCGCGAAGGCGTATTAAGTATTGATAATCAAGGTATTCTACGGTCGATCAATCGCAGTGCGTGCGGCATGTTAGGTGTTGATGCGGCTCGTGCCTTGAATCGTCCATTAAGTGAAAGTTTGCCAGAAAGCAGCCTTGAACGATTGCTGTTAACTCGCCAATCTGAGCATGATATTGAACTGTACTTTAACAGCCGGGTGGTGATTGCTAACCGTGAGCCACTATTTCAAAATGGTGTACTCATTGGGGCGGTATCGAGTTTTCGATTAAAAGATGAAATAACCGAATTAAATCGTCAATTGTCGCAAGTGACACAATATGCCGAGTTATTACGAGCACAAACCCATGAGCACCGAAATAAGCTGAATACAATAGCGGGCTTGGTTCAGCTTGGGGCATATAACGATGTATTTAAATTAATCGGACAAGAAAATCAACATTATGAAGCGTTGATCAAGTTTTTGCGTGGTGCGATTGAAGAGCCATTAATTGCAGGTTTGTTATTGGGAAAAAGTGAACGCGCTCGTGAGCTTGGGTTACAGTTAGTGATTGATACAGAAAGTTGCTTATCTGCCTTACCTGAACACATCGTGCCTGAAGATGTGGTGACGATTTTAGGTAATTTGATCGATAATGCGTTCGATGCCACCTTAGCTTCCCATTCTACAGATACGTTTATTCACTTGCATCTAAGTGATTATGGAAATGATCTGATTCTTGAAGTGGAAGACTCAGGAATAGGGTTACCTGAAGGTATCAGCCAGCATGATCTATTACAGCGTGGAGTCTCGACCAAAGCAGGCGATAATCACGGTGTCGGTTTATATTTGATCAACCAAATTGTGTCACGTTATAACGGGCAATATACGATGGAAGACAGGGAATCGGTAGGAACCAGAATGACGGTTTATTTACCGAAAACAGCGTCAATACGTTAAAGGAATGCATCATCAAAATACAGACAGGGAGTGTGAATAGTGTCATTGATTCGTGTTGTGATTGTTGAAGATAATGCCGGAATAGCAGAGCTGCATCGCCGTTGCTTAAGCCAGATTGCTGGCATAGAAATAGAGGCGATGGCACACAGCTATCAAGAAGCCATTACGTTATTTGAAGTCCTAAATCCTGATCTTGTCTTATTGGATGTACAGCTTCCTGATGGAAGTGGGCTAGATTTATTGCGTATGCTGCGCGCTGAAAAACAAGAAACCGATGTGTTATTGATTACCGCCGCAAGAGATGTCGATACCCTGCAAGAAGCAATGCGAGGTGGGGTGGTTGACTACATATTAAAGCCTGTGGTTTTTTCGCGTTTAAAAGAGTCTATTCATAAGTATTTGGATTCAAGAGTGACTATGGCAGGGTTGGGTGCTATCGAACAAAGTGATGTCGATGCCATGTTGATGCGCCCCAAAGAGCATAAGTCGACGGCCCAATTACCGAAAGGTATTGATAATGTCACGCTTGATAAAGTGCGAGAGTTATTTAAATCCCATACTCAATTAACGGCGGAACAATCTGGGCAGTTAATCGGTGCCAGCCGAACTACCGCCAGGCGCTACCTTGAATACTTGATCAGTAGCGGTGAGTTGGAAGCAGATCTGAGCTACGGCACAGTGGGCCGCCCAGAGCGGGCGTATGTTAAGCGCACATAAAGGCTGCTATTTAGTGATGAGCCAAATACAGACATAGCTGATATCGCCGTGCTATCACAATACATATTGAGCGAAGTGTTCTTGTAAGTAATCGAGTAGTAGGCGCATTTTTTTTGAATCTGCAGCCCGAGGCGGATAGACACCATAAATCGTAATGTCGCTTAATGCGTAATCTTCTAAAATTGGGGTGAGTTGCCCGGCTTTAATTAACGGTAATGCGTCGTAGATAGGTAAACGTCCGACGCCATGCCCGCCAACCACAAACGCAGTTCTTGCCGATGCGCTATTGGTGGTAATGCTGCCCTGCATTTTCACATTGTATGATCGTGTGCCTTTTGTCAGAGTTTGGATTTTTGATGTCTTCTTATAAACCACCCATTCATGATTGGCTAATTCTGCAGGGGTGCGAGGTATACCGTGTTGGTTAAAATAGCTGGGTGATCCGCACAATATATTCTTCATCGTCATCAGCTTTTTGGCGTACAAACCAGAGTCAGCAAGTGGCGCACCTCGAATGGCTAAATCGACCCCTTCTTGAATAATATTAACGATATCGTCGGTCAGGTTCAGATCTATTTCTATTTTGGGGTATAAGGTCTTGAACGTATTTAGCGCAGGCACAATGGTATGCATGCTGATATTCACCGGGGCGCTAATTGTAAGCTTACCTTCGGGCTCTTCACGTAGGTTTTCAATCTGTAGGTTGGCGGCAGCAGCTTCTTCACTGATACGTTTACACCGCTGAAAGTAACGTTGACCAGCATCGGTTAGGCTAATGCTACGCGTGGTACGGTTCAATAAAGGCATGCCGATATGATCTTCAAGCTTTTTCAGGTGATAGCTTACGACCCCACGCGATAAGCCCAGCTGCCGTGCAGCGGCTGAAAAGCTCCCTTGTTCGACTATTTGGGCAAAAACTACCATGCTTTTCAGTTGCTCAAAAGATACATCCATTCTTTTACTCTATATCGTTAACGCACCATTTAAGGGGCAAAATGGTCAGGGAATAGTGCTCTAGTATGCCTAAAGAGTATCTATTGTTCTAATTGTTCGAACAATGATTCCTAATTTATCTCCATTGTCGAATTTAATGAACAGGCATACACTCTCATCACGCTTTAAATAGGACATAACGAGGTTGATGATGAAAATTTTAATGGTGTTAACATCTCACGATAAGCTAGGCGATACGGATCATAAGACCGGCTTTTGGATTGAAGAGTTTGCAGCACCGTATTACCGCTTCTTAGATGAAAACGCGGATATCACATTAGCATCGCCTGCGGGTGGTCAACCTCCTATCGATCCTAATAGTGAGCTTGAGCAATCACAAACAGAAGCGACGGTACGTTTTAATCGCGATGAGCAAGCGCAAGCCGTGTTAGCCAATACTCGTAAGCTTAGCGATGTGAATGAGCAAGACTACGACGCAATTTTTTACCCTGGCGGTCACGGACCATTATGGGATCTGGTGAGCGACAGTGATTCTATTTCGCTAATCGAAGCATTCTGGCAAGCAGGCAAGCCTGTTTCTGCTGTGTGCCATGCACCAGCAGTGTTATTAAATGCTAAAACAGCCGATGGGGAATATATTATTTCTGGTAAAGCGGTGACAGGCTTTACAAACTCAGAAGAAACGGCTGTTGGTTTGGCTGAAGTAGTGCCATTCTTGCTGGAAGATGCACTAAAATCCCGTGGCGGGCAGTTTGAATCGGCACAAGATTGGAATTCATTAGCAATTCAAGATGGCATGCTAATTACTGGACAAAATCCAGCGTCATCTGAAGCGGTTGCAGAAGCTCTGCTCAGCTTATTAGCTAAATAAATAGTTAATCAAAATCCATTAAAGTGGCGTGTTGCACTTAGTGTAGAAACCTAAGGTCGTAATACGTCACGTGTAATGTACACCGAATATAAAAACACTCTTGAATACTGTATTCATGACTAATAAAGGAATGAGCAATGCTTAATTTCACGTTTCATAACCCTACTCAAATTTTCTTTGGTGAAGATCAAATTGCAGCGATTGCAAAACAAATCCCTGCTGATGCAAAAATCCTCGTGACTTACGGTGGCGGTTCGATCAAATCAAATGGTGTTTACGAGCAAGTGAGCACAGCATTAAAAGATCATAACTGGATTGAATTTTCAGGCATCGAGCCAAATCCACAGTTTGATACGTTAATGAAGGCTGTAGATATCGTTAAAGCTGAAGGCATTACTTACCTTCTTGCTGTTGGTGGTGGGTCTGTTGTTGATGGCACCAAGTTCATTGCAGCAGCTGCACGTTTCGAAGGTGATGAACCTTGGGATATCTTAGCAAAGCAAGCACAAGTTAAAGATGCTGTGCCACTATCATGTGTATTAACCCTGCCAGCAACGGGCTCTGAAAGTAACATTGGTGCGGTTGTAACTCGTGATACAACGAAGCTGGCATTTATGTCACCGTTTGTTCGTCCTGTTTTTGCTGTACTGGATCCAAAAGTAACATTAAGCCTTTCTGAGCGTCAGATTGCTAACGGTGTAGTTGATGCGTTTGTTCACACTATGGAGCAGTACTTAACGTTCCCTGTGAATGCAAAAGTACAAGATCGCTTCTCTGAAGGTTTATTGATGAACCTGATTGAAGAAGGTCCGAAAGTACTGGCAAACCCTGATGATTTGGAGGTGCGTTCAAACATCATGTGGTCGGCAACAATGGCACTGAATGGTTTGATTGGTTCTGGTGTACCTCAAGATTGGAGTACTCATATGATCGGTCATGAATTGACGGGTCAGTACGGTATTGATCATGCACGTACTCTAGCAATTATTCTGCCTGCTGTTATGAAAGTACAGCGTGAGCAAAAACGCGGTAAATTAGTGCAATACGCACAACGTGTTTGGAACATTGTTGATGGTACTGAAGATGAAGTAATTGATCAGGCTATCGAAAAGACGGAAGCATTCTTTAAAGCAATGGGTATGCCAGTGCGCTTGACTGATGCTGACCTAGATGCTGAAAGTATCGATAATATTTTGGCACAACTTGAACTGCACGGTATGACATCACTGGGCGAGCATGGCGACATGACACCAGAAGTGAACCGTAAAGTATTAGAAGCTGCTTTATAGAAGACCTTGTTTTCGAATATTGCTCTGGAATACTGTTTTTGAAAATTGTTTTTCGAACATTAAATGAGTGCCTCTAAGGCTCATTTAATCTAATGATAAAACAGGTGAAAGCCCTGCCAGTGTATTGCTAGCAGGGCTTTTTTTACGTGGTTCTATTTGATGATTAGGCAACATATTGAATTATATAGCGCGCCTTTCTCTTATTCCACATTGAGTTTCGCGCCACTCGCTTTTTTCTTATACTGCAACGCCGTTCGAATAATCGGTGTGATTAACACTAATGCGGCAATAACCGTGAACGCGAGTGTAATAGGGCGTTCCCATAAGAAGCTAATTTCCCCATCACTGATCATCAAGGCTCTACGCAAGTTTTCTTCCATTAATCCACCCAGAATAAAGCCGAGTAGTAACGGTGCAAGAGGGAAGTTTGCAAGCCTTAGTGCAATCGCAGCCATAGCGACTAATAGCATGATAAAGACATCGACCGTGTTAAAGGAAACCAGATATACCCCAGTGATAGAAAAGAACAAAATCATCGGCAGTAATACTGTTCTTGGCACCATCAATAGCTTTGAGATGTAGGGGATTAACGGCAGATTTAGAATCACCAGTACAATATTGCCAAAGTACATTGAGATAATCACTGACCAGAAAATATCGGGGTGATCGACAAACAAACGAGGACCCGGTTGAATACCATAAGCAATCAACGCGCCCAGCATGATAGCGGTTGTACCTGAACCTGGAATGCCCAAGGTTAATAGCGGTACAAACGATCCACTAGAGGCGGCATTGTTAGCCGATTCTGGTGCGACTAACCCACGAAGGCTGCCTTTACCAAATTCAGCTTGCTTGTCTTTTGGTGCAATACTACGTTCAAAACCATAACTTAAGAATGCTGCAATCGTCGCACCTGCACCAGGTAGTACGCCCACAAAGAAGCCTAAAATTGATGAACGGATAGAAACGGGTGCTAGTTCTTTAAACTCTTCTTTGGTCACTTTCATACTGCCAATCTGGCTGATTTTTGCTTGCTCTTCTTGGCTAGTATCGTCTTGAGGTTTTAATATCCCCATGAGCGTTTCACCTAAAGCAAAGGTCGCCATTGCCAATAATAGGAAGCTGAAACCATCCATCAGATCAGTTAAACCAAAGGTAAAGCGTTCAACACCGACACCTTTATCGATACCCACTGTTGCTAACATTAAGCCAAGAACGGTCATCATCCATGCTTTTACCACTTGGTTTTTACCGGAAAAGGCAGCAACGGCTGATAAACCTACGAGCATCAGGGCAAAGTAATCTGAAGACTGAAAACTCAGAGAGACATTGGCAAGTACTGGCGCGGCAATTAACAACATAATAGCAGAAAGCGTACCACCAACGAATGACGAGTAAGCCGCCAATGCGAGGGCTTTACCTGCTTGGCCTTTCTGTGCCATTGGGTAGCCATCAAATGTGGTTACTACGGTGGACGAACAGCCAGGGGCATTAATCAAAATAGATGAGGTCGACCCACCAAATACAGCACCGTAATACACGCCAGCCATTAAGATCAGGCCCGATGCAGGGTCTAACCCATAACTGATTGGGATCATCAGCGCGATGGCTGAAATAGGGCCAAGGCCGGGTAACATGCCGATAAACGTACCAACAAAACAGCCCACCATAACCATCATTAGGTTGGTTGGCATAATGGCCGTGGATAGACCTGAAAGGATTCCATCTAACATCCGTGTTCTCCTACCAAGCTGAGAATATGTAGCCTGACTCAAGGTAAATATCTAACCCTTGAGTAAGCAATAACCAAAAAGCCGTCACAAAAGGAAATGACGCACCAAAGAGAATAGATTTACGACGCTCACCCAGCAGTAAAAAACCACCCAGTAAGAATAAGCTGGTGGAAAGCACAAAGCCTAGCCACGTTAACCCCACACCATAAGCCGCCATTAAGACTAAAAAGCTAATCAGTAGTTTCCAGTTAAAATCAACCGTTGCACCACTTTGTTCATCATTTTTACCAGTAATTAGTAGTAACAATGACAATACAATACCTGCAGTCGTCAGTAGGTATGGCAATGTACGGGCGGTAAAGGGTTCAAATTCATCACCAGGAAACAGGGCGATATTTGCGATTTGATAACCATAAATAAGGCTAACAACAAGAAAAATTAACGCCCCAATACGGTCACGACTGAGTAATTGTACCGATGATGTCGGTGCTGAATTAGGCTTCGAAGTAGAGGAATTCATTACGCTCTCCCGAATTAAAAGAACCGCACCTAAAGTGATAGCTATAACTGTTATGTGCGGTATAGATTTCATATAAGGGCTGCTATACAGCCCTTATTGCAGTGTGTTGCGTGAGGGTTGCTCTCAGAACCTTATTCTAAGAATCCGAGTTCACGCATTAGCCCACCCATCTGCTTCTCTTGTTGTTCAAGGAAGCTGTAGAAATCTTTGTCATTTTTGTAGGTATCGATCCAGCCGTTACGATCTCTAACCACAGCCCACTCAGTGGTTTTGTACATACCAGACAGCGCTTTATTCCATGCATCAATTTTTGCTTGGCTTGCACCGGGTGCGGCAAAGAAACCACGCCAGTTTGCAAAAACAGTATCGTTGCCTTGCTCGACTAAGGTTGGAATTTCAGGGGCGGCTGCTAGGCGTTCTGGTGCCGTAATTGCCAGTACACGTACTTGACCTGATTTGCTCATTTCCAGTACTTCACCAAGACCTGTCGATAGCAATTCAGTTTCGCCAGACAGTAGGGCGGCCATGGCTTTACCGCCGGCATCGTAGGCAATGTAGCGTACTTTGCGTGGGTCAAAACCTTCGCCTTTAAAGGCTGCAGCGACGATCAGGTGATCCATCGAACCACGTGCTGAACCGCCCGCAATTTTCACACTACGAGGATCTTTGGTGTACTGTGCGACTACTTGTTTCCAATCGGTAAAAGGGGAGTCAGCCGATACCACAATAGCGCCATAATCTGCGATAGTGGCCGCAACAGGGGTTAGATCTCGAAAAGATTGCGGGAAAATACCACTCAGTGAGCGAACAACAATAGGGGTGGAATTCACCATCAAGGTATCAGGTTGGCGCTTCGCGGTTTCGATCAAATGTGCAATGGCTTTGCCACCGCCACCGCCAGATAGGTTTTGGTAAGATACTTTTTCGACAAGACCTGATTTTGCCAGTACTTCACCCGTACCACGGGCTGTCATGTCCCAACCACCACCTGCACCACCCGGTACTAGGAAGTGAATTTTTTCTAGTGACTCAGCCATCGCAGAGCCTGATATTGCCGCCATGCTTGATGTTAATAGGGTGACCGCAACACGCGTCGTAAACTGTTTTTTTAAGGTGTTCAACATGATTAAGCTTCCTTTTTTATCACTGCTGAGATGCCTACTGGGCTAGCAGGGTTAATGGAAGGTTAAAGTAGTGTTGCGTGGTGGGATATAAAGCGTAAAAAAAGAGATTAAAGAACCTTCTAAACGTTTTGTTCATAAAGTTCACAGAAGAGAAAGTTGTTTTTTACCGTAAGGAGCTTGGACTATCAAGAAAAAAGAGGTTGCTCACAAAGACTGAAAAAAATGGAAATACATCTATTTGATTTCATTTACCACATCAATAGTTGCTCAAAAAGTGGGCGGTTGATCTATGGACAAGGGCACAATTATCTATAGAATCCGGCCGTAGTTGATACTGCTAGGGAATATAAAATGATCATCAAAGGAAAGCCGGTGAGGGACTTATCCTTCAAACTTAATACTCTGTTTCGAGGGGTCGGCTGCCTGCTGCTACTGCTGCTGTTGATGAACTTGCATACGGTTACAGACAATTTGTCTAATTCAGCTTTTGCGCTTCAGCAGCTGACTTTGCCGGCGAGCGCTGGCGAAAAGCCATCATCACTACCGGAAGAGCCTTTAGCGGCTTCTTCCGAAGAGAATACTCCGTCTAGTGAGGCGATCACCGCCGTTGAAGATGAGATTTTCGAACTCAGGCAAGCGGCGTTAGTGCGGTTTGCCAATAAGTTTAATTTTCCTGATTCGGTTGAGTTCTATAGCCTGGCCAGCAGTGAGAACTGGATGTTTAGCCCGGCAACGGTGATGGAAAAAGACAATGTGCTTAATCTCACGACCTGCGGTTATTATGCTGCGAAAAATGCAATGGGGCTTTCCCGTGAAAGGGTGCCATTTATTGTTGATCTGGTTTATGATTTTTTAAATAAAAAATACAGTGTTTATGGTTATTTTAAAGATGATCGAGCGCGTTATTATCAATTTGACGGAAGTAAAAAACCGGTTGAGTTAAACCGTAACCGTTTCAGAAATAAGTGGGATGTTGCCTGTAAGCCGCTGAACGTTGATAAATATGACGATATTCTTTCGCTTGCCACAGCCGGACGCTTTGATCCCAAAGAGGATATTACCTTCAAGCGACAGCTTAATGCATTTGATGACAAGGTCCAGGCAGAAATTGCAAGCTGCGTCGAAGGCGAGGCACTTACCGCATCAGTGTCAGGTCTGTCTGCTCGCAAAAATCTTTGTCTGATCAATGCCCAGTGCAGCATTCTGGAAGGGGTGGCCAAGAGTAAGTGTGACTTGGTTAATCAGACCTGCTCTGGTGATGACAAGTCGCTGCTTTGCAAAACAACGACTAAGACTCAGGTAGCCAGTTAGCCTTTATATAAGTGCAGAAGTTGAGGGGCGATGAACGTCGTCCCCTCGATTTTTTTAGTAAATCACTTTATGACCATAGCTCGAAATGATTTCTTTCATCTTTTCCATCGTTTCTTTTGATGGTGGTTGAACACCTGATAGCGGGTAGTCGTAACCCATTGCATCCCATTTATGTTCACCTAGCTGGTGGTAGGGTAGCAGTTCAATTTTTTCGATGTTATCCATGTCTTTAATGAACGCACCTAAATTGTGGGCAGACTGTTCATCATCGGTATAACCCGGAACGATAACATAGCGAATCCATGTTTTTTGACCGCGCTTGTGAAGGTAACGAGCAAAGTCCAGTACACGCTTATTAGGTACACCGACCAATTCTTGGTGAATCGTGTCATCCATTTGCTTAAGGTCAAGCATAACAAGATCGGTTGCATCTAATACTTCATCAACCACATCGGTATGCTTACGGATGTAGCCATTGGTATCAAGGCAAGTATGAATATTTTCAGCTTGTGCAGCGCGGAAAAAATCGCGAATAAATTCAGGTTGAAGCATAGCTTCGCCACCTGAGGCGGTCACGCCACCACCAGATGCTTTCATGAAATGACGGTAAGACACCGCTTCTTTCATGATTTCTTCAACCGAAATTTCACGACCGCCATGAAGATCCCAAGTATCACGGTTGTGACAGTACTGGCAGCGCATTAAGCAGCCTTGCATGAAGATAATAAAACGGATGCCGGGTCCGTCGACGGTTCCGCAAGATTCGAAAGAGTGAATACGACCTTTTACTGACATTACTATCTCCGCATGTATATTGTGCGTGTTATTTACCTATTATTTTATTACAAAATGACAGGGTAAAGTAGCCCTATATACGTTTAAAGTGTAAGGGTAATTGCAGTGCTTTGTCTGCGTATTATGCGCTCTTCTCTTTATCACGTAATGAAGCAACACTTATTGTTGCTTGGTATATCTATTGGGGGCTAAAACAAAAAACGGAACAAAGTCCGTTTTAGTGGTCATTATTATCAGAGGCTTTGCAGCTTAGCTTTTCTTTGGCACATGGCTTCACATAGTTTGACGTATGAAGCATATAAGTCTTTATCAATAATATAGTTTTTATAAATTAGTAAAAGCAGAGCTACAGCGGTAATACTGATTCTATCTCCTGCTTTTAGCCAAGGTATTGCTTCTTCATATCGGCCGTTATCGAAATGATAAGTGCCAATCTTGACGCTACACTCAATAGCAAAAATACCGTTGTATGTAGAGCCTTCTTTCCATAACTCCATCATTTGATCCCAAGGGATATCGTTAAGGTTTGTCAGTCGCAAGCAAGTGGCTTTTCGCATTAATAGTAATGCTCTATCCTCTTCTTTTAGTTCTGCATCGTGAGTAAGCCATAGGTCGTAGAACTCTAAAGCAACTTTATAGTTTACAGGGCAAAATACTTTGCTGAAAGCGCCTCTTCGACCTAGGAAAGCAGCATCCTGACCTTCTGTGATTGCTGGGAGGTATCCACGTTTCCCAGCGTTCAGCAGTTGATTTAAGGCGTCTGAACGTACAGCTTTACTTGCGGCTTTTGCGTCTTCCTTTGATAATGTTTTATCGACTACCCCTTTGAATTTGTCATCAAAGACTAGCTTTGCAAACGCGACACATGCCTTATCGTCTTCGGCTTTTGCAAGTTCATGCATCGGAGCGCCTCTCTCCTTGATAGGGAGTTTCATTACTTCTTCGAAAGTCATATTAAGTCTTCATATTTGTTAATGTTTGCATTCGATCAATCGTACAAGTCGACTTCTTTTTCATTTTTATATAGAGCAGGGCTTTAATAAGAAGATGCGACTATGTGGCAGATAACAAAAAACCGACTATAAAGTCGGTTTTTTATTAGGACAGCGAGAGAAGACTAATGACTAGTTTCTCGTTACTCAGCTCTAAATTATAGAGATGCAGTGAAAGTACGTGCGATTACGTCTTTCTGCTGTTCAGTTGTTAGAGAGTTAAAACGCACTGCGTAACCTGATACACGGATAGTTAGCTGTGGGTAGTTCTCTGGGTGCTCAACGGCATCAAGAAGCGTTTCACGGTTTAATACGTTAACGTTCAAGTGCTGACCGCCTTCGATGCCAGCTTCATGGTGGAAGTAACCATCCATAAGACCTGCAAGGTTAGCTTTTTGAGTATCTGCTTCTTTACCTAGTGCGTTTGGCACGATAGAGAATGTGTAAGAGATACCATCTTTTGCGTCAGCAAACGGTAGTTTACCTACAGATGTTAGAGATGCTACAGCACCTTTCTCATCACGACCGTGCATTGGGTTTGCACCTGGTGCGAAAGGAGCGCCAGCACGACGACCATCTGGAGTGTTACCCGTCTTCTTACCGTATACAACGTTAGATGTAATAGTAAGGATTGACTGAGTAGGGATAGCATCACGGTACATTTTCAACTTACGGATTTTGCCCATAAATGTTGAAACTAGTTCACAAGCGATGTCATCTACACGTGAATCGTTGTTACCGAATTTAGGGTAATCACCTTCGATTTCGAAGTCGATAGAAATACCGTCTTCGTCACGGATAGGCTTAACTGTTGCGTACTTGATAGCAGACAATGAGTCAGCTGCAACAGAAAGGCCAGCAATACCACAAGCCATTGTACGACGAACGTCACGGTCGTGAAGCGCCATTAGTGATGCTTCGTAGCTGTACTTGTCGTGGCTGTAGTGAATGCTGTTTAGCGCAGTCACGTATTGTGTTGCTAACCAATCCATGAAGTGATCTAGACGATCCATCACATCAGCGTAGTCTAGAACTTCGTCAGTTACTGGCGCAGTCTTAGGACCGATTTGGATTTTAAGCTTCTCATCAACGCCGCCGTTGATAGAGTAAAGCATTGTTTTAGCAAGGTTAGCACGTGCACCGAAGAACTGCATTTGCTTACCAACAATCATTGGAGATACACAACAAGCGATTGCGTAGTCATCTGAGTCCATGTCTGGACGCATTAGATCATCGTTTTCGTACTGGATAGAAGAAGTATCGATAGATACTTTTGCACAGAAACGCTTGAAACCATCAGGTAGCTGCTCAGACCAAAGAACAGTGATGTTCGGCTCTGGAGAAGGACCCATAGTGTATAGGCTGTTTAGGAAACGGAAGTTTGAACGCGTAACTAATGTACGACCATCAAGACCCATACCACCCATTGATTCTGTTGCCCAGATTGGGTCACCAGAGAACAACTCATCGTATTCAGGCGTACGTAGGAAACGAACCATACGTAGCTTCATTACGAAGTGGTCAATCATTTCTTGTGCTTGAACTTCTGTGATTACGCCAGCTGCGATATCACGCTCAATGTACACATCTAGGAACGTAGAAGTACGACCTAGAGACATTGCAGCACCGTTCTGTGATTTAACCGCAGCTAGGTAGCCGAAGTAAGTCCACTGAATTGCTTCTTGTGCACTTGTAGCAGGGCCAGAAATATCGTAGCCGTATTTAGCTGCCATAGTTTTGATCTGACCTAGAGCACGGTGTTGCTCTGCAATTTCTTCACGAAGTTGCATTGTCATTTGAAGATCTTCGCCTAACTCGAAACGCTCTTGTAGAGACGTAAATTGAGCGAACTTGTCTTTCATTAGACGATCGATACCGTATAGTGCTACGCGACGGTAATCACCAATGATACGACCACGGCCGTATGCATCTGGAAGACCAGTCAGTACACCAGACTTACGACATTTCATGATGTCAGGCGTGTAAACATCGAATACACACTGGTTGTGTGTTTTACGGTATTCAGTAAAGATTTTAGAAACTTCAGGATCTAGTTCGCGATCGTACGCTTTACAAGAACCTTCAACCATACGGATACCACCGTTAGGGATGATAGCGCGCTTAAGTGGAGCTTCAGTTTGAAGACCAACAATCGTTTCAAGATCTTTGTTGATGTAACCTGCATCGTGTGCAGTGATAGTAGAAATAACTGAAGTATCGAAATCAACAGGAGCGTGAGTGCTGTTTTCCTGCTTGATACCTACCATTACTTGTTCCCAAAGCTTTGCCGTTGCTGGCGTTGCTTCAGATTCTAGGAAAGACTCGTCACCGACATACGGTGTGTAGTTCTTTTGGATGAAATCACGAACGTTTACATCGTTCTGCCATTCGCCTGCAGCGAAACCTTCCCAAGCTTTAGCAAATTGCTCTGCCATGTTATACCTACCTGTTTCTATTCAGTAGAAAAAATACGCACTGATTACGATGCAATTACGCAATCAATCATCATAAATGATGAACAGTACACTTTTATTAACAATAATACGGATAATGAAAAATTACAGCTTAACAACATTGAGATTTCATTATTCGTATTCGTGCTTATTTTCGAGTAAAGCAGGGCAGTGCAAACGCACTGCCCACAAGTCTTATAGTAGTGATTGAATGCCGTATTGGCCTTCTAGCATACCGACAGAAAGCATCGCAACTAGACAGATAATCAATACTGATGCTGGGATGATAATACGGTCGAAGATAGACAGTGTTTTAGCACGCTCTTTATCACCGATTAGGCCGTTGTTATCAAGTAGCATTGTGAGTGCCCAAGCCAATACAGGGTTAGTCACTGCTGCTGCAAAGATACAAATACCAGCAGACTGAGAGTCTTTAGTATCACGAACCATTTGCATACCTGCTTCTAGAAGAGGAAGAAATACACCCACAAGCAGCGCAATACGCATTACTGGTGGCCATACCGCAACATCCATTGGGAAACCAAGAATTGCAACAATAATACACAAACTACCCAGTAAGATGCCGCCCGCTGGAATTGGACGCTTAGCAATCGCCGCTGGGATCATGTATGTACCCCAAGATGATGTAATGTTACCACCACCAACCGCTGTACCTACAATTTGGCGTAGTGAACACGTTGTCATTGTATCATCAACGTCCATCAATACATTCTTTGCGCCACGTGGGTAGTTTAGTTCTTGGAAAATACGGTGACCAAGGAAATCTGGTGACCACATTGCTACTGCTAGAATAGCGAACGGTAATGATGCAAGGAAGTGCTGAAAGTTTGGTAAACCAAGCATCCAACCTTGATCTGTGCTGCCCCACCAGTATACAGGGTTTAGATTTGGTAGACCCATTTCAGTTTCAAATGTTAGGTCAAAACCTGCCCCCAGCGCTAGCGCAATGGCTAGACCTGCTGCTGCACAAGCTGGAATCGCAAGCCAGCGCTTACCGATACGAGCAAGGAAAGCATAAAGTACGATATTAACAGCAAGTACCACTAAACCAATATACCCCATGCTACCTTTCGCGGCATCGGCAGTTTCAAGGCTTGTTGCCCAAGATTGGATATCACCAATTTGGCTCATTGCTCCCGTAAAACCGAGAAAAACGAGTAAGCCCCCTGCAACCCCTTCACCGGTTAAATTCACCAGTTTAGAGCCACCTTTAAAGTAACTTAATAATAGACCGAATACACCTAAAAGAATTGCAAGAGCAAGAGGGTGTGCACCGGCTAGGGCAATCGTACCAATTAATGGAATCATTGGTCCGTGGTTACCTGCTAAGTTAGCCCTTGGGTTAAAGAAACCGGAGGCTAAAATACAGAAGAGTAATGCTGGGATAAGCATTTCGACACGAGCTACTTCAATGGCAAATTCTTTACCAAGCTCAACATGGTCCCAAGCTTGTGTTAGGCCATCAGCCCAAGACATCATTACCGCAGAATACATTGCGATGATGCCGATAGTACCTGCAAGCGCGGGAACTAAATCTTCCCATTCAAAGCGGAAATCACGACCAGGAAGGTTTAGCTTCCAGCGGCGTGGTTTCATTATTTTCAATTCGTTATCTAGATATTCAGATCGGCTAGAGAAGTCAGATGCAGGGCGGTGTTGCTCCTGGTAACTTCTTTCTTCTGATGACATATTTGCCTCGTTTCTACGTTAAATAATAATTTTTTTATGGTGACCTGTTTGCCGTTCTCTACTAATAACTCACCCTCAAGTAGGAACTGCTATATCAGTGTAATTATATTTCACCAAATTTTAGCAAAGTATACGGGTTGAAGTGGAAGATGGAATTGATCTTGATCACTACCCCTCAAAAAATGTAGTAAAATAACTAAAAAAAATTGAACGAAAAAATAATTTGTTAAAAAATATTGTAATAAGTGAGTAGGTTATGTGAGTTTGTAATAACCAAAAAATGAAAGAAAACTTGTTAACTAACTATTTTAAAACGAATATAGCTTTGTAGTGTGGGTTTTACGGTCTACAGGGAGTCTACACCAAAAGAGGCAGCCTGGAAGCTGTTAATTACTCGTAATGTGAAGGAATATGAAAGATAAAGCCAGCAACAAAGCTGGCTTTAGATGGAGATATATATCGGTCTCTATTGACCAATATGCAGTTTTTGGTATGACTCTAATAATTGTTGATGCGCAGGGTACTGGCGCATGGTGAGGTCGCCACCAGTGACACCATAGAAGCGAACCGTTCCTTCTATGGATCCCCATGCTGCGGCAACGGTTTCTATGCCATATTGCTGTTCGAAATCAGCTTTAGCCTGAGCTGGGTCGCGTTCATCATCAAGTGCAAGATTAAGGCTAGCCACTAGGCAATGGAAGAATTGGATACGTTCAGGGCCGTAAGTGGTTGCATTAACCTCAATACACCAAGTCGCCAGTTCGAGGGCTAACTCGAGGTCGCCACCTGCGAGTGCGAGTAGACATTTTACTTCACCAATGCGCAATGTTTGCCATGCATCGCCGGTTTGTGGGACTAGGCCGATAATTTCAGCAAGCAGTACAGAGTCATCGTACCCTTCTTCTTCTAAAATACCGTACATTTCTGCGTACTGTTCACCTTCCCATTCTACGTTTGGTAGGGCAAGGAATGTCTCACGCAGCTCCAACGCAACGTTATTGTTACTTTCTATGAGTGTTTCAATTGGGTAAATTTCAGACCAGCTTGGCACTATAATACGACAACAATTCACACCAAGATGAGAGTAATCGGCAATGTAAACGTCAGCTCTTGCTTTGGTCATAATTGCCATTAGGTGGCTGAATGACTCTTCAGAACTGCCTGTGAAATTCCAATCAACAAAATCATAACTTGCATCTGCTTTAAACAACTCTCCCGAAACCATCACACATGAGAAATTAGGCGTATGTGCCGCTTGTTCATTTTGCTGACTGTTATCATTGACTGTTGGCTGTGGGTAAATGCCTAACTCGATCAGTGTATCGTTCTGCAGTAACTCAGTTACCGCTCGCTCAAGTGCCATATCAAAGCGTGGATGTGCCTCAAATGCTGCTAAGCACACATCATTTCCCGGAATCGGTAACATCGCACAAAGCACTGGGAATTCACCGCCCAGTGATGCGTCGTAACACGTTACGGTTAATCCTTTTTCGGCTAACGCTGCAATAGACTCTGTGATTGCTGGGTAGCGTGCTATTACCTCAGCTGGAATTACCGGTAAGCTGATGTCTTTGAGAATAATGCGGTTTTTAATTGCACGAGCAATCACTTCAGATAAACACTGGGTGCGTGCCTCTGCTTGCGTATTACCTGCTGCAATACCATTCGACAAATAAAGGTTACTGATGATGTTAGCTGGAATATAGACGGTTTCATTGTCAAATTGACGTTCAAACGGTAAACAACATACGCCACGATCCATATTGCTCGATTGCAGATCAACTAAATCGGTACCCAGTAACTCAAGAGTCGGATCGTAATATTGTGTTAAACGTTCATCTAACATGCCTTCTGGCGGCAAGTTATCTTCACCAATATCAAACCACTTTTCGTTGTTGTAGTGAACAACATCGCTATTAGCCAGTGCTTGACCCAAGTAATAGTCATTATAAAAAGCATGGGTTGATAGGCATTCAAAGAATTTACCTAATGCAGACGCAAGGGCTGCTTGCTGTGTAGTCCCTTTTCCTTGAGTGGCATTCATCGGTGCATCGATATCACGAACTTGTACTGACCAGACATTCGGCACAGGATTAAACGAAGCAACCTCTTCTATATTAAAACCCAATTTTTTTAATTGAGTTTGGAAATGTTCGATAGATTGTTCAAGTGTGGCATCTTTACCTGTAACAGATGTTTTCATTATATGTCTCTTCAGTAAAAGCTATCGTCAGTATTGATAGGCGCGGAGTATATACCCAAACCACTTGGATGTCAGAAACCGAGGGCATAGATTCCATGCATTCGACTGACATCGAACAGGTTTTGATATTGGTTGATTTAACTGTTGAATAAAATGAAGTCATTTATGTTATTGCTGTTATTTTCTACCTTACTAGCCTGTTCTGGCTAATAAGGTTCGTGATGATAAAGCATATTAGGGCTAATGCGGAATATAACGAAAGAAGAATTCGTAATTGGATGTTTTAATAGAATTTAACATGAATATTGCAATGCTTATTGTTTTATATTGTAATAATTTTTTGTCAGTCTATATGTCATATATATGCATTGTAAACCGTTGCATTTGAATTTAATGAGGAAATTATTGGCGAGTGCTGGTTGATTGTTAAGATTAATGATTGCGGTGTGGTTTTTTATTTGGAAGCTTGGGTGGGAAAGGTTAGAAAATAAAAGGAAGTGGCATTACAGCCACTTCCAGCTGAATATTATTGCGCGACCTGGAATTCACCCAGACGGCTTCTCTGATCTTCTGCCAGTTGTGATAAGTGGCTGCTGGCTTCCGCTGTCTGGCTGATACCGGCCACATTCTGGCTGATGATGTCATTAATAGTATTTATGTTCAGTGTAATATCACCAATGGCTCGGCTTTGCTCGTCAACTGAGGTGGTGACATCGGCGTTGACCTGGCTGATATGATCCAGCGCTCGGGTGATAGAGTCAATCTGGCTACTTGTCTGTTCAGCGATTTCGTTAGTGCTTTTCACTTTGTCTAGGCTGTCATTCACCGCGGTAACGACGGCTGACGATTTGTGTTGCAGCTGCTCGATAATGGTCTGAATTTGTTGAGTTGAATCCTGCGTTTTGGCCGCCAGCACCCTGACTTCATCGGCAACCACGGCAAATCCGCGGCCGCTTTCGCCTGCTCGTGCCGCTTCAATCGCCGCGTTGAGTGCGAGCAGGTTGGTTTGCTCTGAAATACTGTCAATCACAGTGATCACTTCACTGATTTTGACGCTTTGCTCGTTAAGGTCGACAACCTGACTTGATGTCTCTTCAAGTTGCACTGTGAGCTCTTGTGACAATTGACGGGAATGCTGGGCGATAGCAGTACCTTCAGCGCCCAGCGCGAGTGCTTGTTGGGCACTCTCATCAGCTGTTTTGGCATAGCCGTCAACCAGTTCGGCGGCTGCAGATAGTTCTGTTACTGCGGTAGTAATTTGTTCTACTTGCTGTTGTTGCTCTCGGCCGTTGACTTCACTTTGGGTCATCACTGCGGCAAGTTCAGTTGAAGAGGTAGCGACTTCATCACCAACGCCACGCAGTGCGCGGATAGTGTGGCTAAGCTGAGAAATAGCATCATCAAGGCTGGAACCCAGCATACCGATTTCATTTTTACCGCTGATGTTTGTGCGGGTATGCAATTTACCGTCGGCTAAATCTTTCACTGTTAAATAAAGCGTGTTCATTACACCACTAATGGCATTTGATAGTAACATGCTGATTGACAACGCTAATAGAGTTGCAATCGCGGTCGCTGTTAACTGACTTGTAGTGACCGACTCTAATAACTCTGATGTTCTGTCAGAAAGCTGTTCAGTTTTATTAATCGATTCTTTTGCCAGAGTGGTAATTAACTGGGTGTTTTCATTACCAAGCCTGATCATCTGCGCAACATTATCTCTTTTCTCATTTTGTAGCTGAAGAATATCTTGAAGCTGTTTTTCCCAAAGACGGGCATTATTTACCAGCTCTTTGTTTTCAGGCCAGTTTTCAAAAGGCTGAAGCAGGGTGATGAGCGACTGGGTTTGATCTAATGTTTTTTTCGTTGCAGTGCGGCTCTTGCCTTTAACGCCTTCAGCGATATTAAACAGCATCAGCCCTGCGGTATCTGCCATTTGTGATATATCTTGATTCCATTGCTTCAGATCATCTGCGCTTCTGTTTTGGGTTATCTGAAAGTCAGCTTCACTGAGATCGGTGGTGATCCAGCTGGTTGCATCGTATATCTCTTTGATTTTACGACGCTGTTCTCTTAGCAGCTCCGAACTCTGTGTATATTGCTGGTAATTACGGATGAATGTTTCCAGTGTTTGTCTGACTTTTGGAGTCACGGCGCTGTTATCTGTCTGTATTATGCGATTATAGCTTTTCTGAACTTGCGCATAATTTTCGTTATTGACACGCACCATTTCGTCTAGGCGCTCATAAAATCCCAGCGCATAAATAGAACTCATTCGGCTTACGTCCTGTAGGTCCTGAAATTCTTTCAATGTGTTGTTAAGTGCGATGAAGTCATCGACATTGTCAGTGTTTGTTTCAACTTCTGATAACAGGCTCTGGCTGATTATGATGGTAATGATGAAACATAACACAGCAAAGGCTGAAGATAGCGAAAGCAATATTCGCAATGGTATATTTTTAATTGAATTTAGCATGAGGTATCAACGTCGTAATGTTTTTTAATAAATAGAGGAATAATACTTATTGAGTAAAATTATTAATCAATATGCAATAGCGCTGTATTAACTGATAGCAATAGCGTCAGTTATTATAATTTTGCTGAATATTATATAGGCAATGGTTGTACTTTAGTAGATGTATTAAATTTATATTTGCATATGGGATATTATAACGGGTGCATTATTTTTCATTATATTTGGTATTTGGTAATAATTGATCGCAATTTATAATAATGGGTAATGTTGACGAGTTATATATATATATTGTTTTTCTGTGCGACTTTGCCATTTTGTAATTTAGTAAAAGTGGGAAGTCGTCTTACTATCGTTTTGAACCCTGCCATGGTCTCCAGCTCAGAACTCTTTTCTCGTCAGAAATCTTAATGCGATGGATTTATCTTGTGTGTAGAACTGCTATGCATTGTTATAAGGATAGGATAATGCTGGCTTTATGATCGCTATCCCATTTAGATCCTTAATCAAGTGAAATTTGTCACAGATTGTTACTGTTCGTTGTAGCAGAATCATCCGGTATAAGGAAATCTCGTTGAATATTTATACCAATAATTAAATATCCTTCATTATTTTAGTCTGATTTTCTATTTTTATGACGACTAAAATGTAAGGGGAGCAGAGGGATACGATGAAAGCGAAAATAGCGTTAAATATAGATGGTATGCGCGATGATTATATCGAAGCAGTTAAGCGGCTAGTTACCATTCCGAGTGTTTATGATGAGGCAACATCATCTGAACAAGATCGAGTACCGTTTGGTCAACCTATTGATGATTGTCTAACGCAAACATTGGCACTATGCCAAGAGATGGGTTTCTCGGTGTATAAAGATCCCGATGGTTATTACGGGTATGCCGATATTGGGCAAGGCGAACAAATGATTGGCGTGTTGGGTCATCTTGATGTTGTACCCGTTGGTGATTTATCTACATGGGATTCACTGCCTTTTGAGCCTGAAATTCGAGACGGACGTTTATACGGTCGTGGCACGCAGGACGATAAAGGACCGACGTTAGCGGCTTTATTTGCTGTTAAAGCCTTATTGCAAAGTGGTGTGGTGTTAACCAAGCGAATTCGCTTTATTTTCGGCACCGATGAAGAAACATTGTGGCGTTGTATTGAACGCTACCTAGAAAAAGAAGAAATCCCCCAGTGTGGCTTCACACCTGATGCCAGTTTCCCTTTGATCCATGCTGAAAAAATGCTGATTCAATCGTGGTTGCACGGTGATGGTGACTCGTCGCTATTTCTTGAGTGTGGTGGCGCATTGAATGCCGTTCCTGAATTAGCACGATACCAAGGCCCATTAGGCGATAGCCTAGTGAGTGCACTTGATGAACTTGGGTTTGATTTTAGCTGTGAAGACGATGAAGTTACCGTATTTGGTAAAGCAGCGCATTCAGCCTCTGCCGATACCAAAGGCGTTAATGCTATCGCTCGCTTATGTATCGCATTGAAGAAGATTGGTGTGACTCATCCTCTTGTGGTCTTTATTGCTGATCAAATTGGTCAAGATGCGAATGCTACAAACATCTTTGGGGATATCGAAGATGTGAGTGGTCGTCTAACGTTCAATGTTGCGCAGTTAGATATATCGAAAGAGCACAGTAAATCGGGGATTGATATTCGGGTTCCCGTTACCTTTAGTAAAGAAGATTTTGATAACGATATTTTGGCTGTGGTTGAGCAGTATGGCTTACATTATGAAGAGTTTGACGTATTGCCTTCTTTATATATGCCAAAAGATAGTCCGATCATTCAGACATTGATGCGCGCTTATCAAGAAATAAGTGGCGATGTTGACAGTGAGCCGATGACGTCGGGTGGGGCAACGTATGCTCGAGCCATGCCTAATTGTGTGGCGTTTGGCGCTATTTTTCCAGGGCGCGATAAAGTTGAACATATGCCAAATGAATACTTAATCATTGATGACATGCTCAAGGCGATGAATGTCTACGCCAATGCAATTCATCAGCTGCAAGGAGTGGAGTTATGACAGCGGCAACAGAAACAAACAAGGTGAAAAAGTCTTTTAAGATGCCTACGGTGTACACCATCTTATTCATTATAATCGGCTTGGTTGCGTTACTGACATGGATAATGCCAGCGGGTAAATACGATTATATGGTGAACGGGACTGATCAGATCATTCCTGCTGCCGAAGTGCTGGACTATAGTGGAGGTGAGCGTTTATTACCGATCCCTGGTACGTATAATGAAATTGAGTCTACACCGCAGGGTTTCATTGATGTATTGATGGCCCCAATCAAAGGCTTCCATAAAGCCGTTGATGTTGCGTTATTTGTATTGGTGATTGGTGGCTTCTTAGCTGTGACCATGCGAACGGGTGCGATGGATTCAGGTGTTGCCGCTATTGTTCGTCGGTTTAAAGGCCGAGAGCAAATGATGATCCCAGTGTTAATCACGCTTTTTGCTGTTGGTGGTTCGACTTACGGCATGGCGGAAGAAACCGTCGCCTTTTGGGCGGTAATATTGCCCGTTATGGCGGTAGCGGGTTATGACCGTATGGTCGCTGCCGGTATTATTTTGCTCGGCTCTGGTGTAGGGGTGTTGTCATCTACTGTCAACCCATTTGCGACAGGTATTGCCTCGGGCTTTGCTGGTTTGCCCATTGGCGATGGTATTGGTTTGCGCTTGGTGCAGCTTGTCATTTTGATTGCACTGGCTTCATGGTATGTCATGCGTTATGCAGCCAAAGTCAAAGCAGATAAATCTGCCTCTGTATTGGCTGATATCGAATTTGACGATGAATTTTCGAAGATTAAAGAGGATTTGGGCGAGTTCACCACCAAACAAAAACTCACCATGAGCGTATTCTTTGGTGCGTTCATGGTTATGATTTACGGGGTTATTCCTTGGGAAGACATGGGTATCACGGTTATCCCAACCTTGTGGTGGTGGTTTGATGAGCTTTCTACACTATTTTTAGCATCTGCAATTTTGATTGCGGTTATTAACCGTATGTCAGAAGGTGATTTCATTAAAACCTTCTTAGAAGGTGCAAAAGATTTGATCGGCGTTGCGCTGGTGGTTGCTGTTGCGCGTGGTATTTACGTTGTGATGGATAATGGTGCCATTATTGATACCATTTTGAACTGGGCTGAAGGCGCGGTTACTGGTCTATCATCTGGTGTGTTTGTTGTGGTGACGTACTTGGTACATATTGTATTAAGCTTCTTCATTCCATCAACCTCTGGGCTGGCAACTGTTTCAATGCCATTAATGGCACCTTTAGCTGACTTCTCGGGTATTGGGCGTGATTTGATCATTACGGCTTATCAATCAGCGAGTGGTTGGATCAATATGTTTGCACCGACTGCGGGGCACTTGGTGGCTGGTCTGGCGTTAGCTAAAATACCTTATGAACGTTTCTTAAAGTGGGTAATGCCGTTTGTTGTCATGGTATTTGTCGTGACTATCGTGATCCTATTTGCAGGGGCTGCGTTGTCATAATCAATCGGTAAGCGTTGTTTATAAGTGCAGTTCGTAACTGTTGTTCATAAACATTGTTTGCTGGATTTTTTGTACAATAATTGTGAGAGGTGAATTTCGGAGGGCTAATCTTCGGTATTCACCTCTTTTCTATTATAATGATCGAATCAAAACGCGTTAGAACTCAGATCTAGCGATAAAGAAAGCAGAGTAGCTAACAGGATCGATAATGGAATTAGAGTTTGTCGCGAAAGCACTAAAAGAGTTAGGCCATCCTACACGGCTGTTTATTTTTAAACATCTGGTTAAATCGGGTCATGACGGGTTACCTGTTGGGCGATTACAGGAAGAGTTATCTATTCCTGGGTCAACTTTATCGCACCACATCTCCAGTTTAATGTCTGCAGGTTTAGTAAAACAACACCGAGACGGACGTACATTATACTGTCTTCCACAATATGATGTTTTAGAGGGCGTAATCGGTTTTCTACAAGATGAATGTTGCAGTACGCCCACAGAATAAAATATTTGCCCGATTGTTACGGTCGTCGATAATTAAGGTGCAGCTTTGATATCAACCGATTCCATCGCGACTGGTTTTAGCGCCAATACATGTAATAAACGTTCTGGTGCTTGCGGCCATACAAGTGGGCTTGCTTTGGGGTTTTCTTCATTAAACCACCCTGTAAATCGTTGCGTGTTGTACTGGAAAAACTGCACCGTGTTATACAGAGGTACTGTGATTTGTTTACTGGCAACGATATTATTGAGATCGTAAATAATAGCCTGACGTTTCTCTGGCGTTGAAGCTATCGGGAATTGTGCCAGCAACTCATCTATTTTTGTGTTTTTGTAGAAATGTTTGGCATAGCGAGGGTATTGCGGTGCTTGATAAACACTATTAAATGCCGAGTCAAAATACTTATAGGGTGTAGGGCCTTGTGGGTAATTCGTTAAAGCCGCCGTATAATCACCCGCACTTAGCCTTTCATTAAATTCTCTAAAATCTACCTGTAGTGTGCTAACTTTAATGCCTACTTCTTGCAGCATGTCAGCAAGGAGTAAAGCGGTGGTATCAAAATCAGACCACCCATTCGGTGTCAAGATTGTTAATTCGAGTGCTTTGCCCGACGGTAAATCTCGCCAGCCATCATTATTACCGTCTCTAACATGCAGTTCATCTAATAACTTTTTGGCCAGCAAAGGGGTATAGCGCATGTATTGTTGATACTTTTCATTGCTCAATGGATCTTCCCATTGCTCAAAATCTTGGCTCATGCCTGATGCTAAGTGTGACACTTCCCCCTGACCGAATGCCGCTATATCAATCAAAAATTGACGACGAATGCTCATCGAAATCGCACGACGAAATTCGACGTGGCTGATTAATGCCTGTAATTCCGGATCGGCTGCTTTGAAATTGAAAAATAAACTGATGGTGCTCGCAGGGGGCAACCAATATTTAAAATGGGGCGAAAAAGAGGCGTAGTTGCGTTCTATATCAGGAATGAACGACCCAGTCCAGTCAAACTCTCCGGTCATGATTCGAGATATGAAATCGTCATTATTGATGACTTTAGGGTAGCGAAGGCAATCAATGTGCCTTTGTTCTGCTTGCCAGTAAAAGCGGTTTTTACACTGCAAATAGCCACTTTGGTTTAAGGATTCAATCGATGTAAACGGACCCGTTCCAATTGGGGTTGGGTTTGCGTATCGAAGTGGATCAGCAATGAGTTCCCATTGGTGTTGAGGAACAATAGGGAGTAATACTAATGTAAACGCGATTAGGGCATTGGGTTTGTTTAGTTTGATGTAGATTTCATTAGCACTTTTTTTATTTACCGACTTTATCCATTTGTTTATGCCGTGTGAATCAAGTGCTGGAAATTTTTGGACTAGTGAAAATGAAAATAGAACGTCATCGACGGTAAAGGGGTGCCCATCAGACCACTGAACGCCTTCACGCAGGGTAAAACTAATGCCACTAAGGTCATTATCAAGCTTGTAGTTTGTTGCGAGTCGGTATTCTGGTTGGTTATTCTGTCGGGTATTAAAAATAATCATAGGTTCAAAAATGAACTCATGTGTCGTTGGCATACTAGACGTTGAATAAGGGTTAAAATTTGCAACTATCTGATCTTTATACTCAGGAACAAGGGTAAGAATAGTGTTCTTTTTAACGCCATCTTCTTGCGCTAGAACAATATTGGAAAAGATAGATAAAAGAAGGGATAACAGCGAGAAAATAACGCGAACGTTCAGTTGAAATGATAATTGAAACATATACTAACCTAATACAGCTAACAACAAGACAAAAACATGCCGTATCATTAATTTACAGTATGCACAAAGTGTTGGCAAATAGTGCTACGTGAGTATTGTGGTGCCACAGGAAGTAACACAAGTGTAAACAAAGCTGGGGTATAGGGCTTATTTAGTTTGATGTAGATCCCGTTTGAACCCTGTTTTTTTACTGACTTTACCCATTGGTTTATGCCATGTGAATCAAGTGCTGGATATTTTTGACCTGTGGAAATGAAAACAAAATATCATCAACAGTAAAGGGTTTTCCTTCGCCCCATTGAACACCCTCTAGTAGGGTAAAAAGTACGCCGCTTAACTCATCATCAAGCTTGTAGCCTATAACGAGCCGATATTCTGGTTGATTGTTCTGTTGGATATTAAAAATAAGTTGTGGTTAAAACGTGAACTCACACGTCATTGACATGCTAGGCATTGAGTAAGGGGTGAAATTTGCAATTATCTGAACTTTATACTGAGAAATAAGGGTAAGAACAGTGCTCTTTCTACCACCTTCTTCTTGTGCCAGAACAATATTGGAAAGCTAGATAAGAGAAGGAGTAACAGCGAGGAAACAACACGAAAGTTCAGTTGGAATGATAATTGAAACATATACCAACCTAATACCGCCAACAACAAGACAAAAACATGTCATTTCAATATTCTAATTTACAGCCTGCTCAATACCTTGAGAAATAACACCAGATACGTATTTGCGGGTAAATATTCGCTTTGACTGAATATTCATACCAAACCCATAAAGTTAACAAAATGTTGCCTATTGTGTTTTGTGGTGATACCTTCGTGAATGTGCTTGTAAAACCGACAAACATTTTGCGAGCAATTTCTCGATTTTATGGAGCTACAGGAGTTAGCGCACATGACAGATGTAGTGGCGCTTGAAGTAAAGGACTTACATAAATCTTTTGGTCAGAATGAAGTCTTAAAAGGGATTTCGTTGACGGCTCACCGAGGTGATGTGATCTCTATTATTGGATCGTCAGGCTCTGGTAAAAGTACCTTTCTTCGATGTGTCAATTTGTTAGAAATTCCGACTCAGGGTGAAATTTGGGTTAATGGCGAACTCATTCAAATGAAGAATAATCGTCGTGGTGAATTTCTACCGGTTGATGAAAAGCAAGTTCAACGTATTCGTTCCCGTTTAGCAATGGTTTTTCAAGGGTTCAATTTATGGTCGCACATGACAGTGCTGGGTAATGTCATTGAAGCTCCTATTCATGTTTTGGGCGTGCCTAAAGCAGAAGCCATTGAAAAGGCAGAAGCACTTTTAAAGAAAGTGGGTCTTTATGAACGACGTCATTATTATCCTGGCCATTTATCGGGTGGACAGCAACAACGTGCAGCGATAGCTCGCGCATTGGCGGTAGACCCTGAAGTGATGCTTTTTGATGAACCCACCTCTGCGCTTGATCCTGAATTAGTCGGGGAAGTATTAGGGGTAATGCAAGATTTGGCGCAAGAAGGCCGTACAATGTTAGTGGTTACCCACGAAATGGCGTTTGCCCGTGATGTATCAAATCAAGTGATGTTTTTACATCAAGGTATTGTTGAAGAACAAGGTCATCCTGAAAAGTTATTCACAAATCCAGAATCAGAACGATTAAAAAAGTTTATCTCTTCAATTTATTAGAGGTGAATGTTTGTACATGAATATTAGATAGCTAATTGAATACATTTGTAAAATAAATAACAAGATGGCTGCTGAACGATGTTGGGGCATGCAGCAGACAGTAAATATCATAGGAGAAGTAAGATGAAAAAATGGATTTTAGCAGCAGCAATGGTTTCGGCACTGGGTGCAACATCTTTACAAGCTAAAGAGTATAAAGAAGTACGTTTTGGTATTGAAGGTGCTTACCCTCCATTTAGCTGGACCGAGCCAAGCGGCGAGCTGAAAGGCTTTGATGTTGATATGGCTAATGCACTTTGTAAAGAACTTCAAACGAAGTGTAAGATCGTTGCTCAAGACTGGGACGGCATTATTCCTTCTCTACTTGCACGTAAATATGATGCAATTATTGCTGCAATGTCGATCACTGAAGAACGTAAGAAAAAAATTGATTTTACCGGTAAATACGCACTTATCCCGAACAAGTATGTTGCTAAAAAAGGCACTGAAATCGACTTCACGAAAGAGGGCTTAAAAGGTGTGAAAATTGGTGTTCAGCGTGCGACAACACACGATAAATACCTGACCGATAACTTTGGTGATTCTGTCACTATTGTTCGTTACGGTTCTTTTGATGATGCTTATCTTGATCTTAAAGCGGGTCGTATTGCCACCGTATTAGGTGATGCTTCTGCACTAGAAGAAGGTTTGATTAATAAAGAAGGTGGTGAAGGGTATGAGTTTATTGGCCCTTCGCTAACCGATCCTAAATGGTTTGGTGAAGGCTTTGGTATTGCATTACGCAAGCAAGACAAAGAGCTAACCAAGAAGCTAGATGCAGCAATTATCTCACTACGTGAAAAAGGTATTTACCAAGAAATTGCGGCTAAGTACTTTGCTTATGATGTTTACGGGCAGTAAAGCGTCAAAGGGACGAGTTTCGAGAGGCGAGTAAAAGTTACTTATTACTCGCCCCTAGTTTCTCTCTATAAAGGAGCAACCTTTTGTTAGATTTAAAAGGATATGAATGGGCATTGGCAGAAGGTGCTTGGGTAACAGTCCAGGTTGCGTTGTTGTCACTCTTATTCGCAGTCATCTTAGGTATGCTTGGTGCGTTGGCAAAACTATCTCCATACCGTTGGGCAAGAGCCATTGCCACCATCTATACCACAGTCATCCGTGGTATTCCTGATCTAGTATTGATGATGCTGATTTTTTTCGGTGGGCAAATGCTGCTCAACAATAGTTTGTATAGTATCAATGAATGGTTTAATGAATATTTTACATCCAGCGATCCAACCCATGAGTGGACGGCCTACTTACCTGACTATATTGAGATAAGCCCTTTTATCGCAGGTGTAGTAACCATAGGTTTTATTTTTGGTGCTTATATGGCAGAAACGTTCCGTGGTGCAATATTGGCTGTCGATAAAGGGGAGCTTGAAGCTGGCAAAGCGTATGGCATGAGCAGTTTTAAGTCGTTCCATCGAATTCTATTACCGCAAATGATCCGTCATGCGTTACCGGGTTTTGGTAATAACTGGTTAGTACTACTCAAAACAACGGCACTGGTATCGATTATTGGTTTAGACGACATGGTACGTAAAGGGTCGTTGGCAGCTGGCGCAACGCAAATGCCATTTACCTTTTATATGACCATCGCGGTTGTTTTCTTATTGTTCACTACATTGTCTACATCAGCACTTAAGTGGGTTGAGCGTCGATTTAGCATTCATACGAGGTAAGATATGGACTTTAGTATTCTTTTAGAAAGCTGGGATCTTTACCTTGATGGGTTTATCACCACGGTGTGGATGGTCGCGGTTGCACTGGTTGTGGGATTAATCATTGCCATACCTGTCGGCATTGCACGCAACAGTAAAAATCCGATGATTTATTTTCCTGCTTGGGCTTATATTTATTTCTTCCGCGGTACGCCTTTATTAATCCAGCTGTATCTTGTGTATTACGGATTAAGTCAGCTTATTGAGGTGCAAGGTACAGTGTGGCAAGAAGCATGGTTTTGTGCGCTTTTTGTCTTTATTTTAAATACAGCCGCTTATACTTCAGAGATTATCCGAGGGGCAATTAATAGCTTACCTAAAGGTGAAATTGAAGCTGCAAAAGCGTATGGAATGAGTACACCACTAGCATTCCGCCGTATTATTTTACCCAGTGCGATGCGCCGAGCATTACCAGCATACAGTAACGAAGTGATTTTCATGGTTCATGGTTCTGCAGTGGCAGGTATCGTAACCATTGTTGATTTAACGGGTGCGGCTCGTATCGTTAACTCGCGTTATTATGCGCCATTTGAATCTTACCTTTTTGCAGGTATGTGCTACATGGTACTTACATTTACTATTATCTGGGGCTTTAAAAAGTTAGAGCAACATTGGCTACAACACTTAAGACCGATTGTGTAAACACGCTGTCTTATTAGATTAATACAGATTATTAGATGAGCCCAGATGTTCCCGTTACTAACGGACACGTCTGGGCTTTTTTGTTAACTACAGCGCGACGTTATCGTATAAATTGATGTTTGTTAATACCGCCACTTCATCAATGTATTGGCGTACTTGTGTTGGGAATACAAGCCCTTTAACGACGGTTAAGTTGCGTAAAGAAGGGAACAGATTCACATCGTCATACGTTAGATTGTTATCACGTTCAGATGGCAAAATTAACCAATCGAGTTCCGTTAATACTGCATTCAATGCTGTGATATATTGTGCGGAATGTGAAAAAGCATCATCAAATGATTCATCAATTGTTGCTGACTTTTTCTTGTGGAACCACTCTTTAGCTTCTTGGCACTGAAATTCAGGTAAATCAATTTTTAGCCAACGAGGGTAAAGCAATAAGCTACTGTATGGGCGGGTTTTCTTTGACCATTGTGCGATCTTATTTGCATCCACGCTTTGCCCTAAAGCAGGTTTGCCATCGATCTGATCGATGTAAGCTGCAATATCAAGGCTCTCTGCCATGTAACTGCCATCAGGCTTTTGTAAAATAGGGACTAAGTTAGCACCGACTTTCTCAATACGCGCTTCAATATCGTGATTTTGTAAGGCAACGAATTCAATGCTAGCTTTTTTATAACCGGCAACCATCATCGCTTTTATACAAAACGGACAATGATCAAAAATAAATAATTTCATGGGCTTTCCTACGAGTGCTGAAGAGAAAAGGTGCAAGCTTGTTTTCACGAGCTTGCACTGAAGATCGAAGATGATTTATTTAAATGTTGACCATATAGGCGCGTGATCAGATGGCTTCTCAATACCACGTAATTCGTAGTCAATGCCAGCATCGATACAACGCGCAGCAAGCGATGGTGTAGCAAGTACAACATCAATACGTAAACCACGGTTATCGACAAAACCTTTTGAGCGATAGTCGAACCACGAGAATTGGTCATCTACGTCGGGGTGTAACTGACGGAACGTATCGGTGAATCCCCAGTCCATTAAGGTTTTTAGCCATTCACGTTCAATCAGCTGAAATGAACATTTTCCGGTTTTTAACCAGCGCTTGGCATTGGCAGGGCCGATACCGATATCTAAGTCAATCGGACTAATATTAATGTCACCCATCACAATCACTTCTTCTTCGTTAGTATGGTGAGTGTTTAAGTAATTCATTAAATCAGCATAAAACTTTTCTTTCGCTGGGAATTTTGTTTCGTGGCTCAGGTTTTCACCTTGTGGGAAATAGCCATTTAACACCGTCACTTTCTTGCCATCTTCTTGTTCAAAGGTCGCCATGATCATGCGACGTTGCGCATCTTCATCATCAGTTGGAAATCCCTTTTGAACGTTAATTGGCTCTTGTTTACACAACATAGCCACACCGTAATGGGCTTTTTGACCATGGTGATAAACTTTGTAGCCCATGGCTTCAACATCAGCTAATGGAAAGGCTTCATCATGTACTTTGATTTCTTGTAGACCAATTACATCGGGTTGGTGCTTTTCAATCAAAGCTTGAAGTTGGTGAAGACGAGCGCGAAGACCATTAATATTAAATGAGATGACTTTCATGTTCTAAATTCCAATTATTATGAGCTTGTTAACTGGTGATTCTCGATATTAGCATACCCCCTTGAAGTACTGTTATACCTAAGCTACTTCAAGATGGCTTACTGAACGTCAAGCTCTCTACTTTCACATCAAGTGCCCAGAGGACGTTTGATGTGAAAGGGAATAAGGTAATTGGAGGGCGAGTGTCTACTATCGGGCTTCGGCCATACTCATAACGGGTTGGTTTTTACGTAAGGCAAATAAGCAAAACACCACAAACCACAGACCGCTGACAATAAGTCCAGCCCATGTTGAGTGGGTATAACCGATCGCTATGTAGCCAAGCAGGGCGCCAAAGGCAACAGAAACCGCATAAGGAAGTTGGGTGAGCACGTGATCCATATGATGGCAACCTGCACCGGTAGCAGACAGAATACTGGTACTGGAAATCGGTGAACTGTGGTCACCAAAAACAGCACCGGCCAGAACAGCAGACAGCATTGGCAGTAACATGCTGATATCGCTTGCGGCGGCAATATCGCCTGCTAGCGGTAACATAATTCCGAAAGTGCCCCAGCTAGTGCCCGTTGCAAATGCCATCGCACAAGACAGTACGAAGACCACTGCTGGCAACATTTCAATCGGGATATTGCCACTGGCCATAGACGCAAGGTACATGCCTGTTTCCATGTCGCGTACAACAGAACCGATTGTCCAAGCAAAGAACAGAATAACGATCGCGGGTAGCATCGCGCTAATACCTTGCGGCGCTGCTTCTAGCCATATTTTCGCACTTAACTTCAAGCGAAGTGCCAATACCACAGAGACCACCAGACTACAGATCGCCCCGTATACCAGTGAAGAACCGACATTGGTGTGTTCGAAAGCACCGATCACGCTAAAATCGAGACCTTTCGCCGTTAGCACTGTCGCACCTGATTGGATCATGAAGTAGACCGCCGCCGCAGTCAGCGTCAGGATAGGAAGCACCATGTCAATCATGCCGCCATTGCTGCCTTCAGGCGTTTCAATATCAAGACCGGGTGGGCGACCGCGAGATTCATCCCATAATTGTCCTTCCAGTGCCCGTTCTTCATGTTTACGCATTGGACCGATATCAAGCTGAAAAGCAATAACACAGAGCACCATGACAAGGGTAAATACTGCGTACAAGTTCATCGGGATCATCTCGACAAAAGCTGCAATAGGGCTTTGGTCTGTGACGTTATGCGCGACCATAATGCCGCCAATTAGCGCGATGATATAAGCCCCCCAAGACGAGATAGGCATTATCACACAAACGGGTGCAGCGGTTGAATCGAGCAAATAAGCCAGCTTGGCACGCGAAATTTGGAAGCGATCGGTGACAGGGCGACAGATGGCACCTACAGACAGGCTATGGAAGAAGTCATCAATAAAAAAGATAAATACCATGAGACCTGTTAACGATTTTGCACTGCGGCGATCTTTACAACGGACTGCAGCCCAATCGGCAAAGGCTTGAGTCGCACCAGAGACGCTCATCAGGCTGATCAATGCACCAAGCAATAACATGAAGATGATCATATTGGCGTTATCGCTGTTTAGGCTGCCATTAATCCACACAATGCTAAGTACTTTATCAAATAGGTAGTTTAGCGCAGCAGTGGGTGAAAAATGCGTCAGCATAAGGGCGCCGGAAACAATGCCTGTTCCGAGTGATAACAGTACTCGTCGAGTAGTCACAGCTAGAATGACCGCCAACAATGGGGGAAGAACCGACCAAGCGGAATCTGAATAATGGATAAGGTTCATGATCTCTTTACACCTATAAAAAAAGGTGGAGATCTACCAAAAAGAGGTGTAACGAAGACGTCTGAAAAAGTGACTTGTTACCCCTTCAGGTAGCGCTCCATAGGAAAAAAACTATGGCAGTCCTGCGCCTATTTGACGCAGACCCAGCAACTGAGTGTGATAACAACAGTTACTTCGGCACTGACTCCTTTCTCCGGCATCGTCGGTATCATCCTCCGCACGGTTACTTATAGGCAGCGCACCTCTACTGATTAAGGGTTTGCGCTGTCTATACTATCAATAAGCCATCACAGAGCAAGTGTTAAATAGTGGTATTTATTGATATTGCACAACAATCTACTGCTTTCATCGTAACGATGAAAAGATGGATTTGATGACAACCCTATTTATACGTGACTATCAGCCAGTTTATGCATGGAATTTTTCATGATTAAGGAGTAAGCATGATAGATAAAAAACACTTTGAATTGATTGATAAGCCCACCTTTTTTGGTGCGCTGGGGCTATTGATCTCGGTTGTAGTGCCACTGTTACTGTTTCCAGTGCAAGGAGCTGAATGGCTTGCGATTGCTAAAACGTTTATGACCGATAAACTCGGTTTTCTTTATCTTGCATTAGGCATAGCAGCTTTCTTTTTCATGATATATATCGTGTTCAGTGATATCGGCCAAATTAAATTGGGTGATGCTGACGAAAAGCCTGAATTTGCTACTGCATCTTGGGCTGCAATGCTGTTCTGTGGGGGGATCGGTGCCAGTATTTTGTATTGGGGAACCATTGAGTGGGCTTATTACTATCAGAGCCCGCCATTTCAGTTAGAATCTGGCAGTGAAGAAGCCGTTCGATGGGCTGCCACTTATGGTCTTTTCCACTGGGGGCCAATCGCGTGGTCAATTTATATGATCCCTGCGATCCCCATCGCATACTTTTTCTACGTAAGAAAGCAGCCTGTATTGAAAGTATCGGCGGCGCTAATGCCAATTATCGGTGAATCGCGTAGTCACGGTAAACTTGGCAAGTTCATTGATATACTTTTCATTTTCGGCCTGCTTGGCGGAGCCGCGACAACACTTGGTCTTGCTGCACCTTTGATTAACGAAGGAATAAGCTACCTCTTTGGTATTCCATCAACTACGACCACACAGATTGGTGTGTTGCTGCTTTGTACGGCACTGTTTGCTTACTCTTCTTACAAGGGGATGGATGAAGGCATCAAGGTTCTCAGTAACATTAACTTCTGGGGTGCACTTGGGTTGCTGGCTTTCGTCTTGTGTGCGGGTCCAACGCTCTTTATGTTAGAAACGGGCTTAGATTCTATCGGACGCATGCTGTCTAATTTCTTCGTAATGGCAACATGGGCAGAACCGTTTGGTGGCTACGGCACGTTTGAAGATACGCACTTCCCACAAGATTGGACCATTTTCTACTGGGCGTGGTGGTTGGTATTTGCACCAAGTATGGGTTTGTTCGTTGCACGTATTTCTCGCGGTCGTACGATCAAGCAAATGGTGTCTGGCGCGATTTTCTTTGGTTCATCGGGTTGTGCGCTCTACTTCATGATTCTGGGCAACTATGGTTTGTCTCTGCAACTTTCGGGTCAGCTGGACGTTGTTAGTATCCTGAACGATGATGGCCCAACCCGCGCCATTTTCTCGATTCTTGAGCAGTTGCCGATGAGCACCATGGTCATCGCTGTGTTCACTCTCTTGTGTATTATCTTTACGGCGACAACATTTGATTCTATCTCATTTATTTTGGCTTCTGTTGTACAAAATAACGTGACTGAAGATCCGATGCGTTGGAACCGTTTGTTCTGGGCATTCACACTGTCATTCATGCCTTCAGTACTGATGTTTATGGGCGATCTGGCAACGTTACAAACCGCTGCGATTGTTGGTGGTCTGCCACTCCTAATTATTGCTGTTATGTTGATGATTTCTGGTGTGAAAGCCGCAACACTCGATTTGGCTCATCAGGAAGGGTATAGCGATCCAGTGATCAACATTGAAGAGCTTCCGGATGTTGATCCATGGTCAAAAGAAGGCATGGCGATGGCGAAATTTGAACGCTTGAAAGACGAAGCTATTGCGGCTGCGGAAGAAGAGCGCGAAAAACTCAATGCTATCTGGGTGCTGAAGAAAGAAATCCGTGCCACAGCCCTGTCAAAAGGCGAATCAGGCATGGAATTGGGTGATGCACCTCAAGAACAACTGGATGAAATCAAGCGTCTTACCGATGAAGCGATGGCAGCTAAAGAACATAAATTACAAGCTTCTGAGCAAGCGCAAGAAGCACGTAAAGTGTTTGATGATCTAATGCGCGATCGTCAAGAAATGGAAGTGGAAGCGCAGGCGTGATCTGGCAACCTTATTGAATAATTGTCAGCCGTCCGTCATGGGCGGCTTTTTTGTACGTACTCACTGATACAAAGGGAACACCACTGGAAGCCAACTTCTGTGTCTAGCGATTTCAAAAGAGAACCACTCTTCTATCAAACACTATCCTTGAACTCGACTCCCAGTGGTATTCTGAATGGTCAGATAATTAATGGAATTGGTATTATAGGTTCAATGATAGAGCTATCGGGCAATGATCACTTAGGTTGAATGCTTTGACCACCTCTACGTCAGAGGTGAGTTCGCGAAAGCTGTTGTTGACCATTTTCAGTTTGGCTCGTCCATCAAGCACAATGTGATCAATGAAATTGGGATAGTGACGGATTTGCCCGTGTTTTTTTCGTTTGCTATGAATTTTTATACGACATTGACTCTTTTGACCTTCGGTTGCGGCATAGAGTGATAATCCGGTAGGGCGTCCGTCATCCAGTTGTTGCCAAATTTTGCCATTGTGCAATGTGAGCCGTCGATTGAAATCCCCCAATATCATAAAAGGTAGAGGCTCAGCCGCTCGGTGGTCTACCCATTGCTCCAGTATTTCAAATTGTCGGTTGAGCTGACGACAGGCCCGTTTTTTGGTGCTTGGCTGTTGGCTATAGCAACCACTTTTCAAATGAACAGTCAGCAACCTCAGAGCCGGTTTCCCGTCGTTCAGTAGCGTAATATCAACCCCATAGCGCAAGCTCTTATTTCCCCTCAGATCCAACTGATGTAAATCTGCATTACGCACGTATGAGATTCCATCTCGAATGGCAAAACCGACAAACTGAGGCCAGGGTTGTGCGTAGCGTTTGTCATTGTGTTGGCTCTCTAGTCGTCGACGGGAGAACTCAAAGATATATTCGTCATTTGTTAATACTTTTGAGATAGCTTGACGATCCGCGACTTCTTGGAAGGCCAAGATATCAGCATCTAACTGGGTCGCTATATTGGCCAGTTGCTGATAATCAACATGGGTGCGATGGGGCGGAGGGTTTTTGATAACAATAGGATCAGATGAGAGCCATTGCAGATTCCAGCTGGCAATGGTCAGTGTGTTTACAGTATGTATGTTCGGTTTGGAAAAGCTACCGTTTACAAGCGTTAAGGCACTGATTAAAAAGAGTGGAAATAGCCATTGCATACAGTCTGTCCGAATGAAATGCCTAATGTGGCTACTTTTTGAATGGATGGGATCAACGATCTATACATGTTGCGAGTCGGCGAACGTTTTGCTGAAAGAAGGCTGGTGCGTTGGGTTATGATTGCGGTCCACTTCTACATTACTCGGCAGTTGCTGGATTTTAGAATACAGCAGCTAAAGCGGTGAAAGAATTGTGCTTGGCGATTGAATTGTAAAGGAGGATTCGGAGCCAAAACCGTCGCGTACGAATATTTTTTCAGGTTAGCCTATGATCGAGAGTGAAGTTTGATGTTTATTTTGGAAGCATTATCATGCTTTTATTGTATTTGTATGTATGGTAAGTTTGACAAATTCTCATTCAAGATGCCTAACTAAATGAAACCAATAGATAATCTTGATATTCGCCTATTAAAGCTCTTTCTTATTATTGCTGATAGCGGCGGATTTTCTGTAGCCCAATATCAATTAAATATGCATCAATCGAGTATAAGTAAAAAAATGGGTGATTTGGAAACTCGCTTGGGCATGACATTATGCCAACGAGGAAGAAGTGGGTTTAAATTAACCAGTGATGGGTTGAAGGTCTATGAGGCAAGCAAACAGTTATTTGATTGCATCGATGATTTTCAAGTGAAAATCGACGAAATTCGTAATGTATCGAGCGGCAGTATTAATATTGCTTTTACGGATAACTTAGCAACCAATAAAAATTGTCGGATCCAAACTGCGATCAATACCTTTTGTAATACGCATTCAAAGGTCAATATTAACACCCAGATCTATGATTCATCTTTGATTGAAAAAAGTATATTGGAGAATAAACTAGACGTTGGTATAACCTCTCCAGAAGTGCTTAAAAGCGGTCTTAAATATATTTATATTTTTAATGAAAAACAGCAATTATATTGTTCACCATCACATCTAATATTAGCTTTAAATCGCGAAGTCACAGTAGAAGATATTCTGGTACACCCTGTTGTTGATCGTGGGCTGACCCATCATGTGACTCCTCTCAGTTATGCCAGTGAGCATCTGTATAAGTCTACGACGACCAATATGGAGGCGACAGCTCATATGATTCTCTCAGGTCACTTTATTGGCTATCTTCCAGATCACTATGCACAGATATGGATTGAGCGTGATGAGATGGTGAGAATTTCTGCTATTCATGGGTTGGAATATACCCCTAGCTTTTATCTGACGATTAATGAGAAAAATGACTTATCGTATGCGACAAAAGCACTAGTCACAGCAATATTAGATGCGCATGATGTTAATACTAATTTCGAGTGAGAGTGTTTATTAAGAAGAAAGAACTGATTATTTTGTTCTTCTTAGTAATATATTGATGATCAACCAGCTGCATAGTGTGTTAGTCTTGTTTCATATACACCCTGTGTAATTATTAAGCGAATAATACGTCTTGCATGCATTAGCTGCTCACTCTACTGGTTTATTTATAAAACTCTGTTTGATTACATTATTAAATGGCTAAGTAAACATCATAAAATTACTATTTAATAGCTCGAATAAATCTATATAACTGCCGTTTCTTTTGATTTTGGTTATTTATAGGTTAGCCCATATGCAATATCCCTCTTTATCGATCAACCTTCGAATAATCGAAAATAATACTCGTGAGCTGGTTCAGCTTTGTTGCAATAAAGGGATTATTCCAGTGGGTATAACCAAGCTGGTGGAAGGTTCGGAGCCGATTGTTCGTGCGATGATATTTGGCGGGATCCAAACCATCGGGGATACGCAAATTCAAAACCTGATGAAGTTAAAAGATCTTCCGATCCGAAAAATGTTGCTCCGACGGCCGTTACTCTCGGAAGTAGAGGGGGTGGTATACCATGCTGATATTTCACTGCACTCTGAGCGATCGGTATTAGAGGCATTATCTCAAGCAGCAGTAAAGGCGAATAAGCGTCATGAAGTTATTATTATGCATGATTTGGGCGAGCTGCATGAAAAGACTTTCGATGACTCTAAAACTGAAGAACTGGCGGAGTTAGTGCTGATGCTTCCAGGGCTCACATTTGTTGGTATTGGCAGTCATTTGAAGTGTTATCATGAGGTTGAATCTACGACCGACAGTGACACTCTGCCCGTTCATCAGGAAGAGCATACTGAATGGGGGAGTTACTGCGATTTAGATGCTATTTCGGGCGCAGGCGTAACTGGTATTGTGTTGATGATGCCAAGAGAAGGAACAGCACGGTTCAATCAACTACGTCTAGGGGCGTCGTTGATCATGGGAGAGGGATTAAATAATGAGTCCATCATCGATATATCGCAAGTACCAATGTACTTACAAGCTGAAGTGATTGAAATTAAAAAAAAGTCTTCAATTCAGCTTCATTCTATTGAGTTAGATACTTTAGACAATGAATTCTATTTCACTGATCGTGGTGCCAGATTAAGAGCTCTATGTGCGATAGGTAAACAAGATGTCGATATTAGCCAGTTAACGCCAGTTGATGATGGGGTCACCATTGTCGGTAGTAGTCATAATTGCCTAATACTCGACATTACTGATGCGACTTCTTGTTATCAAGTTGGAGATGCGCTTAGTTTCTACCTTACATATAATGGTGCATTACAATGTATTACGTCAGAGTATGTACATAAACGCTACAGTTTTGCATAACGACCATATTGCTTCTAACTATTGATGGCCTTAACGCACAGCGGCAGCGAGTCTGCCGTCAGCTTATTCAAAAATTTCAACCATCACCATCAATTCATCACTGCCGATCTTGTTGATAAACCCACATATACTCTAATTGAACGTTTTTTGATTTAAGGGTGGGGTTATGGGCAAATTAGTTAAAGGTGTATGGCACGATGTGTGGTACGACACAGATACAAGCGATGGCAAATTTGTTCGTGAAGATGCAGGTTTTCGTCACTGGTTAACGCCAAATGGTGAGAATGGCCCTGATGGTCAACAAGGCTTTAAAGCTGAATCTGGACGCTATCATTTGTATGTCTCTTTGGCTTGCCCTTGGGCTCATCGCACACTTATCTTCCGTCAGTTAAAAGGATTAACCCCTCATATTGATGTGACGGTTGTCAGCGCAGACATGTTAGAAAAAGGTTGGGTATTTGATGAACCTGAGCCCCTTTACGGTTTTAATTTTATGCATCAAGTATATACCCTAGCAAAACCGGATTATTCGGGGCGTGTGACTGTGCCAGTATTATGGGATAAGCAGACACAAACAATTGTGAGCAATGAATCGTCAGAAATTATTCGTATGCTTAATACTGCGTTTAATGATTTAACGGGTAATCATGATGATTATTACCCGCAAGCACTCCATCCTGTTATCGAACAATGGAATGATTATATTTACCCTGCCATTAATAATGGTGTATACCGCTGCGGGTTTGCGACCACGCAAGAAGCGTATGAAGATGCTTTTTCTGAGCTGTTTTCAGCCCTTGATACCGTAGATGCACATTTAGCGACAAATCGTTATTTAGCCGGAGATCAATTAACTGAAGCTGATTGGCGTTTATTTACGACCTTAATCCGTTTTGATGCTGTTTATGTTGGGCATTTTAAATGTAACTTAAAACGTATTGCGGATTACCCTCATATTCAAGGTTATATGAAGGAGTTATACCAATTTACAGGTATTGCTGAAACCGTCGATTTTTATCATATTAAACGTCATTATTATTTTAGTCATACCATGATTAACCCAACGGGTATTGTCCCTATGGGACCAGCACTCGATCTTATTACGCTTCATTGTCGGGATACTATTTAATATCAATGTTGTGAGCTTGTTCTTTGTAATAAGTGCAAGCTTGCAGATCAAGAGATAAAAGTGGTGACGGTATTTTTACTGTGGTAACGACGCAGGTAAGGATCAATGGTGATGTTATGTTGCGTTTTTGTCATTTTTATCAATAAGCATTGAAATATATTGTTTCGCCATTCTGCAAGTGCACTAGGCAGTGGCATCATATTAATCGCTTTTATACTTTCTTTGATCTTGTCTTGATCATAAAGGTTTAATTGATAAAGGCTTTGTAGGCGCCCAAGGTGAGCTTCGCTACAGAGTGGGTAGCGGCTGATGATGTCATTGTAATGCTGCAAAGTCACAAGATCTGCAATGTGCTCTTGTTCTAATAGTATTTTTGCTTCTTTCAAGTCAATCATCAAAGCGCGGATACTATTAATCGACGTGGTATTTTTCTTGAGTTCTGTAAGTCGGTTTTGGCTATGCCCATCAATACGGTCACGTTGTTTAAATACTTGGTAAATATCAAAAATTAGCTGTGCCTCACCAAGGTGGAACAATACTGGCAATATTTCGATTAATATAACAGAAGGCAGTTTTGCGATGGCGTCAAAATGTGCTGATAAGCTAACCATCAGTCGGCGCTTAGCTTTTAAAGGTTGATCGTTAGCTAACGAAAAGCGTGCCAGTGTTATCTGACCATAGAGCGTTAAGAAGGGTTGTTGTATGGGTAATAATCGGTTGATAGCCAGCTGATGAATACCTTTGAGTTGTTGAATGAGCTGTCGTTGTAGACGGTGCGAGGTTTGAGCAAAGTACAGTTGCTCAAAAATGGCGGTAAATTCAGCAAAACGGGTTACCCAAGAAACATCAATAATGGGCAGATGAGATGCCAGTACTTTCCCGGCTTTTATCAAACTCTCAGAGTCATTTAGGTTGGCTGCGAGTTGAGCAACTTGCAAGACGCGATGAGTCACACTGGGTGTATAGTTTAAGGCCTGTTTAGCACTGTTAAGTGCATCGTGATATTGCTTATTTTCTTCCTGATATAGTGAAAGAAAGTCATAGGCATCGACATAGAGTGGAGAGCGTGCGACTAGCTGTTGTAGCTTGTTGATTGCAGTATTGATATCTCCTTCATGGTGACTAATACGTGCATCAACGAGACTAATTTTATGGGTTGGATTTTGTGTTATCAGCAATGTTGTCAGTCGTTTAACTTGCTCCCAATCCTTTTGTTCGATTAGCAGATCGAGTAATAATCCTTCAATTTTATGATGATGACCATACTCACTCAGTTGTTGCTTGGCAAAACGAATGGCGAGTGGAATATCATTATTTTCAAGTGCAGCGTAAATGGGTTTACGTTGGGCACAATCATTACAGATTTCTTCCAGTTTTTGCTTTAGACCAGCTATCGTAATGGGTTTAGAGAGAAAGCTATCTGGTTCAATACTGAGTGTGGTTAAAATGACTTCCCTAGAATGATCACCAGAGAGAACGAGAATACCACAGTCGGAAGATAAGAGTTTCTTTTGGCGTAGTAACGTCGTGAGTTCGTTACCATTGAGGGCTTTGTTTAAGTGATAATCTGTTAGTAGAAGCTGGTAGTGATTATTTTGACAGTAACGAATGGCTTCTTCATAACTGAACGCCATATCGATATTGGTGGTATGTATCCCAATGTTTTTCAGCAAGCTTTTTAATAAAACCGCAGCAGTACGCTGATCGTCAACAACCAGTATTTTTAGTTTTGACCAATCAATCGTTGGTAAGCGCTTCATTTGTTCGGGCATACACGTCCTTTGTGGAATATGCACTTAAGTGTATTTATGTATCTTAGCTGGTTTTTGGGCAAGCATATCTAAAAAAAAGGCGAAAAGAGTGATAAATTTGCACAAAAAAAGCCAGCTGCTTGCGCAACTGGCTTGAATGATGGTGGAGGGAGAAGGATTCGAACCTTCGAAGGCAGAGCCGTCAGATTTACAATCTGATCCCTTTGGCCACTCGGGAATCCCTCCACGGGATTTGTCTGCTTGTTTTTTTACAAGCGGTCTTTTAATAAGCAATTTGCAATGAAAATTGTTTCGTTGTTCAACCTCGTGACATAAGGTTGCAAAACCATTTTCAAAATGATGGTGGAGGGAGAAGGATTCGAACCTTCGAAGGCGGAGCCGTCAGATTTACAATCTGATCCCTTTGGCCACTCGGGAATCCCTCCACGGGATTTTGCTTATTGTTTATCAACAAGCGGTCTTGCGATGAAAACCGTTTCGTTGTTCAACCTTGTGACAAAGATTGCGATAACCATTTTCAAAATGATGGTGGAGGGAGAAGGATTCGAACCTTCGAAGGCGGAGCCGTCAGATTTACAATCTGATCCCTTTGGCCACTCGGGAATCCCTCCACGGGATTTTTCTGCTTGTTTTTTTACAAGCGGTCTTGCGATGAAAACCGTTTCGTTGTTCAACCTCGTGACAGAAGGTTGCGAAACCATTTTCAAAATGATGGTGGAGGGAGAAGGATTCGAACCTTCGAAGGCGGAGCCGTCAGATTTACAATCTGATCCCTTTGGCCACTCGGGAATCCCTCCACGGGATTTGCTTATTGTTAGTCAATAAGCGGTCTTGCGATGAAAACCGTTTCGTTGTTCAACCTTGTGACAAAGGCTGCGATAACCATTTTCAAAATGATGGTGGAGGGAGAAGGATTCGAACCTTCGAAGGCAGAGCCGTCAGATTTACAATCTGATCCCTTTGGCCACTCGGGAATCCCTCCACGGGATTGTGCGGTGTTGCTATGAAAAACGTTTCGTTGTTCAACCTCGTGACATAAGGTTGCGAAACCATTTTCAAAATGATGGTGGAGGGAGAAGGATTCGAACCTTCGAAGGCGGAGCCGTCAGATTTACAATCTGATCCCTTTGGCCACTCGGGAATCCCTCCACGGGATTGTTTTGTCTTGCGATGAAAACCGTTATCGTTATCAACCTTGTGACTAAGATTGTAATAACCATTTTCTAAATAATGGTGGAGGGGGAAGGATTCGAACCTTCGAAGGCAGAGCCGTCAGATTTACAATCTGATCCCTTTGGCCACTCGGGAACCCCTCCACAAGTGCGGAGCGGATAATAACAAACATTTAGACCCTGTAAACCTTTTTCCTTATAAATTTTGTGCGCTTGCTGAATTTTTCATCATATAGGCGGAGATGTACTGTTTATTGCTTAACTTTACACTTCTTTACCCTCTTTCAGCATCGGTTCAGATATCATTTAGTCAGTCCTTTATTAGTGGTTTTAGCATGAAAAAAATAGTTGTTGCTGTTCTAGTTACTGCAGCGTTGACTGGCAGTGGGATTTTCTCTATTCAAAATGGTGTCTTTTCTCAAGGCACTGCTCACGCTGCAGAACAAAAAGCTGGGTCAGCACGCGTTATTGCGGTGACAACCGGTGAGGTCTCTTCTCATCCTATCGCTCAATCGCTTTCTTTAATTGGAAAGTTAGAGGCTGAGCGCTCTGTTTATATTGCGACAGAAGTTGCGGCTAAAATCGATGACATTCCAGTGCGAGTGAACAGTAAAGTTGAAAAAGGTGATTTGCTGGTTCAACTTGATGATGCCAAAGCAGAGGCAGCATTGGATGAAGCACAAGCTTATCTCAATGATGAAAGACGCAAATATAAAGAATTCGAACGTTTGGTAAATCGCGGTGCAATTACCCAAACTGAACTAGATGCGATGCAGGCCAGCGTGAATATTGCAGAAGCCCGATTAAAAGCGGCGCAAGCGGCATTGAGTGATTATGCCATTCGTGCCCCGTTTGATGGCACGGTTGGTTTAATTGATTACAGTGTGGGCCATATGGTGACTATGGGTGGTGAGCTTTTCACGCTTGATGACTTAACAGGTATGCGCCTTGATATTCAGGTTCCTGAGCAGTACCTATCATTTTTGTCGGTCGGCATGAAAGTGAGTGCGACCAACCAAGCATGGTCAGAAAAAATGTTTAATGGTGAAATTCAAGCCATTGATTCTCGAGTACAAACGGATTCACTTAACATTAAAGTACGCGTGTTATTTGATAACCAAGCCGGATTCTTAAAACCGGGCATGTTAATGGCAGCAACGCTTGGGTTTGTGCCACAAGAAGCGGCGATTATTCCGGTACAAGCATTGGAATATTCAGGCACTAAACGTTTTGTCTATTTAGTGAACGATGAAAGCATCGCGACACGTACCGAGGTCATATTGGGTGCACGTATCGATAATGAAGTGGTGATTGAATCGGGTATCGAGGTTGGTGACCGTATCGTAGTGCAAGGCTTAGTGAATATGCGTGATGGTTTGAAAGTGGATGACCTAACCGCAAAAAAGCCCCAAAGCTTGCCCCTAACAGCGGAGACTGATGTCTAATGTGGTTATCTGATGTCTCTGTTAAACGCCCTGTGGTCGCAATAGTACTGAGCTTACTGTTATGTGTTTTTGGTATGGTCTCTTTTTCTAAGCTGGCTGTGCGTGAAATGCCCGATGTAGAAAATCCTGTCGTTACGGTAATGACTAACTACAGTGGGGCATCGGCAACGGTCATGGAAAGCCAGGTGACCAGCCCAATTGAAGATGAACTGTCTGGTATTAGTGGTATTGATAATATTACGTCGGTGACCCGAAATGGTATGTCCCGTATTACTGTTGAGTTTTCAATGGACTGGGATTTAACCGAAGGGGTGAGTGATATTCGTGATGCGGTAGCACGTGCAAATCGTCGTCTACCGGATGAAGCTGATGATCCTGTTGTGTCAAAAGATAATGGCTCAGGTGAGCCCGCGATCTATATCAACCTGACATCTTCAGAGATGGATCGTACTCAACTAACTGATTACGCCCAACGGGTATTGGAAGATCGCTTTAGCTTAATCAATGGCGTGAGTTCGGTAAGCTTATCGGGGGCTTTATATAAAGTCATGTACGTTAAGTTAAAACCAGCATTAATGGCGGGGCGTGGGGTAACGACTAAAGACATTGTCGATACACTTCAAGATGAAAATGTTGAACTGCCAGGTGGTGAGGTCCGTAACGATGCGACAGTCATGTCGGTTAGAACTGCACGCTTGTACCTTACACCTGAAGATTTTGATTACTTGGTGGTACGAACGGCTGCTGATGGCACCCCTGTTTATTTGAAAGATGTTGCCGATATTGATGTTGGCGCTGAGAATGAAAATTCCACGTTTAAAAGTAACGGTGTTGCGAACTTAAGTTTAGGTATCGTGACCATGTCTGATGCAAACCCTTTGAATGTTGCGAAAGATGTGCACGCTGAAGTAGACAGGATGCAGCAATTCATTCCTGCTGGTACGACATTAGCTGTCGATTATGATGCAACAGTCTTTATCGATCGCTCTATTTCAGAAGTCTATAGCACTCTATTGATCACTGGCGCATTGGTGATCTTGGTACTGTACATTTTTATAGGTCAAGCAAGAGCGACCTTGATCCCTGCGGTAACCGTACCTGTCTCTTTAATTTCAGCTTTTATTTCAGCGTACTTTCTGGGTTTTTCGATCAATCTATTAACCTTGATGGCATTGATTCTATCGATTGGTTTGGTGGTCGATGATGCCATTGTGGTGGTTGAAAATATGTTTCACCACCTAGAAAAAGGGGAATCACCATTACTTGCGGCTTATAAAGGGACACGTGAAGTTGGTTTTGCTGTTGTCGCGACCACTGCGGTATTGGTGATGGTTTTCTTACCAATTTCCTTTATGGAAGGCATGGTTGGGCGTCTGTTTACTGAGTTCTCTGTGTTGCTGGCGATGTCAGTCATTTTCTCATCCATTATCGCGTTAACACTGACCCCGGTATTGGGCAGTAAAATGCTAAAAGCCAATGTGAAACCCGGCAAATTTAATCTATGGATTGATAGCCAGTTTAGCAAACTTGAAAATGGTTACCGTAACGTGGTGGCTATGGCCGTAAAACGCCGTTACTTTGCCCCGTTTATTGTTGCTGGGTGTATAGCGGCGAGCTATGGCTTGATGCAAATTATACCCGCGCAATTAGCACCCCAGGAAGATCGCGGTGTGCTGTTTGCCTTCGTTAAAGGGGCGGAAGGCACCAGTTATAACCGTATGATTGGTAATATGGACGAAGTTGAACAACGCTTATTGCCCATGTTAGGTAAAGGCATGCTGAAATCGGTGAGTATTCAAACACCAGCTTTTGGTGGTCGAGCGGGCGATCAGACAGGCTTTGTTATCATGCAGCTTGAAGATTGGGCTGATCGTGATGTAACGGCTCAACAAGCGCTGGGTCAAATCAGCAAAGCGTTACAAGGTATTCCCGATGTTTGGGTACGCCCTATGATGCCAGGTTTCCGTGGTGGTTCTTCAGAGCCGATCCAATTTGTATTGGGTGGATCTGATTACGAAGAACTTTTCCAATGGGCGACAAAACTGCAAGCCATTGCCGAAGATAGCCCAATAATGAATGGTATCGACCTTGATTACGCAGAAACCACGCCAGAATTGGTGGTGACTGTAAACCGCCAACGAGCTGCTGAATTGGGTATTCCGGCGGCAGATATTGCAGAGACCTTAGAAATCATGCTGGGTGGACGCAGTGAAACCACCTACGTTGATCGTGGTGAGGAATATGATGTTTACCTTCGTGGTGATGAAAACAGCTTCAATAGCTCAGCCGATCTCAGCCAAATTTATCTGCGTTCAAAGACGGGTCAGTTAGTTACACTCGATACAGTGACTAAAATTGAGGAAATAGCATCACCGCAACGCCTCAGTCACACCGATAAGCAAAAGTCGATCACATTGAAAGGTAACCTGAATGATGGTTATACCTTAGGAAATGCTCTCGATTTTCTTGATCAGCAAGCGATTGATATTTTACCGAGTGATATCACGATTAACTATTCAGGTGAATCGAAAGATTTCCGTGAAAACCAAAGTGATATCTTTATGGTCTTTGGTTTGGCATTGCTGATTGCGTATTTGGTATTGGCTGCCCAGTTTGAAAGCTTTATTAATCCCCTTGTTGTGATGTTAACGGTGCCTATGGGGATCTTTGGCGGCATGGCAGGGTTATGGATAATGGGGCAAGGGCTCAATATTTATAGCCAGATAGGCATGATCATGCTGATTGGCATGGTAACTAAAAACGGTATTTTGATTGTCGAATTTGCTAACCAGCTACGTGATAAAGGTATTGAGTTTGAGCAAGCGATTGTGGATGCATCAGTACGACGTTTACGTCCTATTTTGATGACAGCATTCACGACGTTGTTTGGTGCTATTCCACTTATCATGTCGACAGGTGCGGGTTCTGAAAGCCGTATGGCTGTAGGTACTGTGGTGTTCTTTGGTATGGCATTTGCCACACTGGTAACGCTATTGGTTATCCCTGCGATGTACCGTTTGTTATGTGCTAAAACAACCTCACCAGGTCATGTTGCCGCTCAGTTGGAAAAAGCAATGCAGCAAGATTATGTCGGTCGAAGTACACATGGTGAATTACCGCCTAGCTCATAGGTAATAACTTGTTATAGATAATTAATTTGAGTGTGAGAAATCATTAAATAAGAAACCGTCAATACGCTCTAGTATTGGCGGTTTTTTCTTGGGTGAGGTGCTGATAATAGTTGCTTTGTTGTATTGGCTTTTTTGCAGTCGAATTGTATTCGTACGTGATTTTTCATTCATAGGTATAATTAGAGTGTTCTGTTTTGTTGAGATTCAGGTAAAATCACGCCTGTATATAATCGATACAGAAAACATCACCCTTGATCGCGTTGCGAAACGCTTACGAAAGAAGAATCCCATGCCACAAAATCAGTCTGACAATAAAGACCAGCTTGATACACAAAACAAGCCAGTTCGATTAAATAAATTCATCAGTGATACAGGCTATTGCTCACGCCGTGAGGCGGACAAGCTAATTGATCAGGGAAGAGTAACCATTAATGGTACACAGCCAGAGATGGGCACTAAAGTGATGCCAGATGACGAAGTACTCGTTGATGATAAACCGTTACGTGCGAAAGAGCGCCCTATCTATATTGCGCTGAATAAGCCTACAGGGGTAACGTGTACAACAGAGCGTCATGTTAAAGATAACATTGTGGACTTTATTGGCCACCGCAAACGTATTTTCCCGATTGGTCGTTTAGATAAGCCTTCTGATGGTTTGATCTTTTTGACCAACGATGGCGATATCGTAAATAAAATTCTGCGTGCAGGTAACTCACATGAAAAAGAATACGTAGTACGTGTCGATCATCAGATCACCCCTGAATTCTTAGAAAAAATGGCATCAGGTGTTGAAATCCTTGATACGGTAACCTTACCTTGTACGGTTAAGAAAGAAACGGACTATTCATTCCGTATCACGCTGACGCAAGGCTTAAACCGTCAGATCCGTCGTATGTGTGAAGCACTTGGTTACGATGTATATAAATTGCGTCGTGTACGTATTATGAACATCACCATCGATGGCTTACCAAACGGTAAATGGCGTTACCTAACCGATGCTGAAATTGCTGAAATTAACACCCTAATTTCACAGTCGAGCGGCACTGAAGAAGCATCTAAAGTCGATGCCGAAGGGCAAGCGATTGCGAAAGCCACAGATGCCAAGTTGTTTGATAGCCGTCAACAAGCAGCAGAAGAGCGCCAACGTGAGCGTGAACGTGGTATGCGTGATGCAACGTATAAAACGTTTAAAGCCAAAGGCGAATTCACCCGTACACGTCGTAATACTGAACGTGATGATCAAACGGGCAGTGCACGCAATGGTGATAATCGCCCAAGTCAGAACCGTGATCGTCAAAGCTCTCGTGATCAAAATACGCGTGATAGCCAAGCACCACATGGCAACAAGCCAAGCAGCGGCATCAAGAAGTGGAAATCAAAAAGAGAGTCATAATTAGCAATACGCTAAATAGCCGATAAAGAGTAAAATGCGAGCTTCGAGTAACGATTTACTTGCTGCTCGCTTTTTTATATTTCTGACGTTGTATTTATATTTTTGATGTTATAGAGGAAGATACATGAAAATCGTTGCTGTCACTGCATGTCCGACGGGTATTGCGCATACTTATATGGCTGCCGATGTACTCACTAAAACTGCTCACCAATTAGGGATTCAAATTCAAGTTGAAACTCAAGGGGCAATGGGCATTGAAAACCTATTAACACCACAAGATATTGCCCGAGCAGATATCGTATTAATTGCGTCTGATATCGAAGTAGAACAGCGTGGTCGCTTTACGGGCAGTAAAATCCACTGTGTGACCATTGAAGAAGTATTAATCAACCCGACTGCTGTTATTCAACGTTGCCAGGAATTGTAAGATGATCCAACGGCGTATAACCTTTTATTGTTGTTCGAAAGGCTTACCGTCTTATCAGCTTCATCAGCTAAAACGTTTGGCTGATTATTTCCGCTCATCAGTCACGTTGTTAAATCTTCGTCAGTTACGTAAAGCAGATATTCGCCAACCTCTTCGTATGCTCAGTCTCGCGAGCAAACCGGGTGAACTTTGCCAGTTGGTGATTCAAGGGAATGATGCTGAATTAGCTCATATGGTGTTAACAGAATTCATTGCCGAATTTGCTAAACCTGTTATTCAACGTCGTATGAAAAATGCATCGTCTTCAGGGTTACTAGCTAATATTCAGTCACCGTTACCCTTTGATTTTTCGTTTTCAGTCCACTCTATTTCAACTGTTGATGCTGCAACACCGAAACCCAAAGTGATTGCATCGCTGGTGGATCGGTTGAATCAGCAAAAAGTCAGTACTGGCACTAAAAAACAGTTAGTCGAATGTTTTATGGCTAGGGAAAAAGTCTCTGCGACAGTGATGGGGCAACAGATCGCTTTGCCTCATATCATGCATGAATCGATTACATTACCGGGTATGGCAGTATTAAGCAGTAATGCGGGTATTGAGTGGGGTTCAAACCGAGGACCTGTAACACAAATGATTGCAATGGTACTGCCCAAGCCACCACAACGCCCAGTGGTGATGGCTTTTGCCCATTTCTCGCAGTGCTTACTCAACGATGATTTTTGTGAAGCGCTGACGACAGCTAAAACACCTGCTGTGATTCATGCGATTATCTTGAATGCGCTTAGCTCTGTCGAATCGTTGAGATAAACGGCTTGTTATACCATCACTCGCTATGTTATCTCCCGGTATTCTGTTGGCGTTCTGCCGGTTTTGTTTTTAAATACCCGACAAAAATAATTCACATCTTGGAAACCGCAGCGAGTCGCGACTTCATGCAAGCGGAAAGGGTACTTTTTTAACATGAACTTTGCCCGCTCTAGCCTTACCCAGCAGATATAATCGGCGAGCCGCATGTGCCCTTGCTGGCGAAATAAGCGTGAAAGGTGATTGGGTGAGACGTTAAAGCGGTGTGCAATGGTTTCACGGGTGACTGCTCGGTGAAAATTCTCTTGTATATAGATACAAATCCCCTGATAAAGATCCTCACTGCGTGTTTTTGCAGATTGCGTGGGGGAGTGAATCATCGTGCGGCAATAGCTTAATAATGCCATTAACAAATGCTCATCCATCGGGCTGTGATTTGGCTCTTTGGCTAAGGTATTCAGGGCACTCAAAATGTGGTCGATAGCATGCCCAGTCCAAGCCTGAATACTGTGCTTCTGTACGTCATAAAACCCAACGCTTTCTTTGCCTTTACTGACTAAGCTGAACCCCAATTGACGTTTGCCAAACAGTAAGCTCAATACCGAACATTCATTTTCCCAATTCGGTTTATTCCAAGTATTAGGGGGGATGTAAATAGCATCACCCGCCATTAGGCTAACTTCGCTAATTCCCATCACGGGATCTTCGAGTTGATTAACATATTCTCCACTTAATACTAGCTCCAGCCGTGGAAAATTGACTTGATAGCTAAAGGCGGGAGGCGCATGTTGATCACCTGCAAACCAAATACGGTTAAAATTCTCCCGTTCAGATAAAACAGTATCAATGATATCGAGAAATACAGTACTCATAGATGCTCATGGTTAAAGTGTGTAAAAGCGCTTAAATAGATGCTAAATGCCACGATAAGTTAGTAAAGTGTGGTAATTAAGCGACAGTATCCTACTGGTTATCTGAAGGGTGATTCATGATCTTAAACAAGATAGCCAATAGTTTATGATGAATGCATATCGCAATCGGGTAAACGATTTTGCTATAGTCTTGCGGCGTTGATCGGCGTTGATCGGCATTGTGTTGGTTGGAGAACTAACAATACTCGCGGTAAATATCGATAACGAAACGACTTCCATCAGTTTGCGGCTTCCATAGTTTACGAATAGCTATTTTGTAAATAACCATGCTTCTAATAACTATGGTTGATAACTGGCTGATTGATGAAAGTCGTTTTAACGCATTTGATTTTAATATTCGATCTTGATGATCATATTTAACAAGGATTTATGGTAATGACTGATTCAATCCGTCCTGTATTTTTCAAAATGGATAATGTAATTCAAAATTACCCATGGGGCAGTGTTACTTCTGTGCAGCAGTTGTTTGGTACAGAAAATCCAGATGCCCAGCCGCAAGCTGAAATTTGGATGGGGGCCCACCCAAATGGCTGTTCGACAATCGAGATGTCTGGCAAGCCAGTATTATTGTCTGATTTCATTGCAACCGATCCTGATGCGATTTTAGGGGCGAACACTCAGGCAACGTTTGGTGAATTGCCGTATTTATTCAAAGTGTTAGCGGCTGAAAAAGCACTGTCAATTCAAGTGCACCCAAGTAAAGCGCAAGCCGAAGTAGGTTTTGCGAAAGAAGACGCTGAAGGCATTCCTCGTAATGCGGGTAACCGTAATTATAAAGATCCAAACCATAAGCCTGAATTAGTGTTTGCGTTAACGCCTTATCAAGCAATGAATGGTTTCCGTGAAATTGCCGATATCGTGGCGCAATTTGAAATACTCAATATTCCAGTATTGTCTGACCTAGTTGCAGCATTTTCTACCGAACAGAATGAAGCGGGTCTACAAGCTTTTTTCCAAGCGATGTTATCTCTTGAGGGGGAAGTAAAAGAAACGGCGGTGAACGCATTATTAGCTTATGCGAACAGCCATAAAGAAGATGCATTATTTGGTTTACTGATTGAATTAGCTGAACAATATCCTGGTGATATCGGCCTGTTCGCACCATTAATGTTGAATGTATTAACCCTTCAACCGGGTGAAGCCATGTTCCTTGACGCCTGCACACCGCATGCTTATATCAAAGGGACGGGCTTAGAGATCATGGCGAATTCAGATAATGTATTACGTGCCGGGCTAACCCCGAAATACATGGATGTGCCAGAATTGGTGGCGAGTACTTTGTTTGTGACTAAACCTGCAGACAGTTTGTTATTAGCCCCTGAACAGGGTGAAGGTAGCCAGCATTATCCGATTCCGGTGCCTGATTTTAAGTTTAGTGTGTATCAGCAAGTCAGCAACACAGTGATAGATCATCACAGTGCAGAGATCTTATTTGCAGTCGATGCCCCAGTCACTGTGACGCACCAAAATGGTGAAACAATCACAATTGAAAAAGGGGAGTCGGTATTCATTCCTGCTTATGCATTGAGTTATGCTGCTAGCTGTAATGGTTGTTTTGCGAGAGCTTACAACTAAGTATTAATACCAATAAGATAAGTATCTGACCATTTACTTGTCCAGAATGGTATAAGATTTGGGTTTAGGCTTCTTGCTTAAACCCAAAGTCAAAAATATATCAGCCGTAAAGCGCCGACCCCTCAGCCTCATATTGCTATCAACTGCTCTAGTCTGCACTTCAAATGACTAAATACTTCACGTTTAACCCGCTCTAGCTCTACTAATCTGATTTATCTTGTGATCTTCATCACTTAAATTACTCATATCGAACCGCTTCTAGTGTTACTTTATTGCAGTTTTACGTTTTTTGTTGATTATTTCCTCTATGTCGATATATGTCATCAATAGTTGCTTTTTTATTTAACTGTATGTTTTTATGGTTTTTTTCGTTTGTTTTATTACATGCGTGCATATGGTTGAGTATGTGAGACGCCGATCACATTGAAAGATGTATGGTACAAATATCCAGTAAAAGCCTTTTTTATGCTCTACCGAAATGGCTTGCCAACGACCACAATAGTTATAGAAATGAGCGCACCATCGGTGGATGAATACATCTTAGGTGTAGAGCGACACAGAAGAGAATAAATCGGGGAAAGAACGATGATCACAACACTCATCAACGAAAAACTAATCTGTCTGAATTTACAGGCGACGACTAAAGACGCAGTGTTTTCTGAAATGGCAGAGATGCTCGCTCAACAAGGCAAGGTGGGTGATAAAACTCAATTCCTTGCAGATATCCAAGCACGTGAAGAGCTGGGAAATACGGGTTTTGAAGACGGCGTAGCATTACCACACGCAAAAAGTGCTGCGGTTGTATCACCAGCTGTTGCCATTGGTGTAAGTCGCCAAGGCATTGAATACGGCGCTGAAGACGGCTTACCTTCCAAACTCTTTTTCATGATTGCATCGCCAGATGGCGGCGCCAACCACCATATTGAAGTGTTAGCTGAATTATCCTCGAAGTTGATTGAAGACGGTTTTATTGAGGCGTTCTTAGCGGCTAAAACTCCGGCAGATGCCTTAGCGTTATTGCTAGAGAAAAAAGCGGCCGCGCCAAGTGTCGCAAAAGATCAAGGTTTTCTGATTGGTGTGACTGGTTGTCCTGCTGGTGTTGCACATACTTACTTAGCAGCCGAGGCATTGGAAAAAGCAGCAGCTGCGATGGGGTATGAAATTAAGGTCGAAACCAACGGCTCGATTGGGGTAAAAAACACACCAACAGCCGAAGAGATTGCCCGTGCCGATGCCATTATCGTGAGTTGTGATAAGCAAGTTGATATGGCGCGTTTTGCGGGTAAAAAATTAATTAAGACGGGCGTAAAAGCACCGATCAAAGACGGTAAAGGCGTGATTGAGCAAGCATTAGCGGCAGTGCCGTTTGATGCCTCAAATGAAAAGCCTAGCTCGACAGAGAGTAAAGTGTCAGAGGCACGTTCAAACCTATACCGTTATTTAATGAACGGTGTATCACACATGATCCCGTTTGTGGTTACTGGTGGTTTGTTGATTGCGTTAGCGTTAGCAATTGGCGGTCAACCGACAGATGCTGGTATGGCCATTCCTGAAGGGAGTTTGTGGCAGTCTGTATTAGATGTCGGTGTAATTGCATTTACATTAATGATTCCAGTACTGGCGGGTTACATTGCATTTGCGATTGCTGATCGCCCGGGTTTAGTCCCAGGTTTCATTGGTGGTTGGATAGCGAATAACGGTTCTTTCTACGGTGCTGAAGCAGGAACAGGTTTCATTGGTGCGATTGTCGCTGGTCTACTGGTTGGTTATTTCGTGCGGTTTATCGCGACGCGTAACTACCATAAAATGATTCAGCCTTTAGTGCCAATCATGATTGCGCCTATTACAGGTACCTTGTTTATTGCTGGTGCGTTTATCTTTGTAATTGGAGCTCCGATTGCAGGTTTGATGGAAAGCTTAAATGCTCTTCTAACCAATATGAGCACGGGTAACGTTGTTTTACTGGGTATTGTATTAGGTGGTATGGCAGGCTTTGATATGGGCGGTCCTTTTAATAAGGTGGCGTTCCTATTCTCTGTCGGCATGATTGCTAACGGCCAAACTCAATTCATGGGTGCAATGGCCTGTGCGATTCCTGTTGCACCATTAGGTATGGGCTTAGCAACAGTGATTGGTCGTAAATTGAATATCTTCGAAGAGAGTGAAATTGAAGCTGGTAAAGCAGCAGGTGCAATGGGCTTGGTTGGTATTTCTGAAGGCGCGATTCCTTTCGCTGCACAAGACCCGATATCTGTAATTCCTGCCAACGTACTGGGTAGCATGGTTGCTGCAGTAATGGCGTTCTCATTTGGTATTACTAACAGCGTGGCACACGGTGGCCCGGTGGTTGCATTACTAGGTGCGATGAACAAGCCGCTACTTGCGCTGCTATGTATGGCGACGGGTATGGTAGTCACTGCACTTGTGGCGATATCACTGAAGAAAATGCGCATGGCGAAAGTTCAAACGGCAACAGCATAACGATATTGATGTAACTGTATCGGTTATATAAAAGCCGATATACAAGCATTTGATAGATAGGCACCTAATTACAAGACATCAAATATTACGGTATATGATGTCCTGTTTATTAGGTGCTTTGTTGTTTTTTATCTTTGCTTAATTCCCTCTTGCAATCCATGTCACAACTTTGCACTATGTAGTCATTAACGAAAACGTTACCTAACGTGATCAAGTAGCGGATAAAGACAGAGGAAGTAATGGCAGGCAACACGATTGGACAACTATTTCGCGTCACCACATTCGGTGAAAGTCATGGTATAGCATTAGGCTGTATCATTGATGGCTGCCCTCCTGGTCTTTCGCTGACAGAAAAAGACATGCAACACGACCTTGACCGTCGTCGTCCTGGTACATCTAAATACACCACACAACGTCGCGAAGCAGATGAAGTGAAAATCCTTTCAGGTGTATTTGAAGGGCAAACAACCGGTACATCAATTGGTTTGTTGATTGAAAATACCGATCAGCGTTCTAAAGATTATTCTAATATCCAAGACTTATTCCGCCCTGGTCACGCTGATTACACTTACCACCAGAAATATGGGGTACGTGATTACCGTGGTGGTGGCCGCTCTTCAGCCCGCGAAACGGCAATGCGAGTCGCTGCGGGTGCAGTGGCGAAGAAGTACCTGAAGCAGGTTCATGGTATTGAAGTGCGTGCGTACTTATCACAAATGGGTGATGTGAAGATCGATAAAGTCGATTGGGATCAAATTGAACAGAATGCTTTTTTCTGCCCAGATGCCGATAAAGTTGATGCCTTTGACGAACTTATTCGTAAGCTGAAAAAAGAAGGCGATTCCATTGGTGCCAAACTAACGGTTGTCGCCAGTAATGTACCTGTCGGTTTAGGCGAACCTGTTTTTGACCGTTTAGATGCCGATGTTGCACACTCACTGATGAGTATCAATGCGGTTAAAGGTGTTGAAATTGGTGATGGCTTTGAGGTGATTGAACAACGTGGTAGTGAGCACCGTGATGAAATGACACTTGATGGTTTTAAAACCAACCATGCTGGTGGCATTTTAGGGGGCATTTCTTCTGGGCAAGATATTGTTGCTCACATTGCATTAAAGCCGACTTCAAGTATTACAGTTCCGGGTGAGACGATTACCAGTAAAGGTGAATCTGCAGAAGTGATCACCAAAGGTCGTCATGATCCATGCGTGGGTATTCGTGCTGTGCCAATTGCAGAAGCGATGCTAGCAATTACATTGATGGATCACTTGTTACGTAATCGTGGTCAAAATGCAGATGTCGTGACTACCACACCAAAGATTTAAGTTTCAACTTATCTCTGAACGGGACAATCAAAAAAGCGGAGAAGCTTAATGGCTTCTCCGCTTTTTCTTTTATCGTCAGCGCAAAATTTCTAGTTTCTAGTTTCTAGTTTCTAGTAACTTATCTTCTTTTGGCTCTTCGAGTACAAACACAGGCAAACGCCAGCGTAATTGCACCGCAGCCATACGCGCTGTGAATCCTACCACTAATGTTGCAACAGTCGTGATCAGTTCAGGTACAGCAAAATACATCATGCCGTAATACATCACGCCTGCCAGTAGTGCAACCGAGGCATACAATTCTTTGTGTAATACCATAGGTTGACGACGAGTAATCAAATCTCGTAACAAACCACCAAACACCCCCGTAACAACTGCCGAGACAATACAGATAATTGCAGGTAATCCCATATCCATCGCCACACGACAACCGATAATACTGAATACAATTAAGCCAATTGCATCCAACATGATGAAAGCTTTATGAAAGCGGATCACCCATTTAGCGATTACTGTTGTTAATAAACCCGCCAGACAAGTGATAACTAAGTATTGCGGGTTTGCCACCCAGCCAAGAGGGTAGTGACCCAACAGCACATCACGCACCGTACCGCCACCAATAGCCGTCGCACTTGCCACCAACATAACACCAAACCAATCCATGTGACGCTTGCCTGCAGCCAAAGCACCAGTCATGGCTTCAGCAGTAATACCAATAATATAGAGAGTTGTTAAAAGCATGAGAAAAATCTACGTAAGAAGATGAAAAACAAGATGTACAGATTATATTTGAGATTTTAGTCATGTAAAAATGAAAGAAAAAACTTCATACATGAATTCAATTAATACCAATTTAATTTTTGGCCGAATGCATATCATTGCTTATTGCTGCATTGTTTTTTGAAAAAGAAAATAAATGATAAAAATTTCGTGATTAATGGGGTGTTTCTATTATATCAATAGATGAACTGTCGCGTGGTGATAGTAAAATCATTATAATATCCAACATTTCGTAATATTGAGATAGATAGCACATAATCTATGCAGCATGATTACAATGATCTCATTAGAATATTCAATGAAACATTTATTGAAAAGTTAAATACTGAGTTGAAGCTTGGTGGTGATGAACCCGTTTACTTACCTGCATCTGACGAGTATCCCATCATCGGATCATCTTTGCACGAGGCTATTTTGCATCAGCAATGCATGAACTGGCACATTGGTGTATCGCAGGTTCTGAACGACGTTTGCGTGAAGATTATGGCTATTGGTACGAACCCGATGGTCGCACGGAACAAGTGCAAGCAAAGTTTGAGGCTGTTGAAGTAAAACCACAAGCCATTGAGTGGATTCTATCGGCAAGTTGTGGCTTTAAATTTCAAGTAAACTGTGACAACTTGAGTAGTGATTGCGAGCCGAATAGGCTAGGCTGCACATAGCAAGTAAAAGATCAAGTGCGACTGTATTTGGAGTCGGGTATACCAAGGCGGGCTCAGATTTTATCTGATTTGTTTTGTGAATACTATCAGATTGAACCGTTAGCAATAAACCAATTTTCAGCGTTTGATGTAATTCATACGTATTAATTATCGATTGAAGAGTTATTAACATGATCCAGCAATATGAAGAAAAGTTATCCACCTTGATAGACTTAATGGTAGAAACAGCCTCCGATGATGAATTATTTGCTGGTGGTTATTTACGTGGGCATATTTCACTGTCTGCAGCAGATTGCGAACTTAACGGCATTACATCGGTCGAAGCGATGAAAGAGGCAGTAGATACGAGCTTGACACGAGCACAATCAGAACTTACCCCTGTCGATCAGCTGATTGTAAAAACGATGTGGCAACAACTTCAACAAAGTGCGATATAATATTCACTTTATCATTAGTTAGAATTTGCTACGTATTATGTTTGAGAATAGATCTTAATACGATTTAGTGGCAAATTATTATTTTTTCATAAATCAATACTCAAGCATGGTCCCTGCGTTATATCGTATAAGTGCGCTGAATATCGATTGAATCAAGTGAGACAAACAGTGAAAGTACCATTAAACCAGCCATCTATTCCTGCCTATTATGCTCCGCCTAAAAATAATGAAATTTATTTACGAGAGCGATTTAAGGTTTTATGGCAAGGTAAAGTATGGATCATTGCACTGACAATGCTTTGTTCTATTATTGCTGTTATATACGCATTAACAGCACAAGAGTGGTGGTCATCCAAAGCAAGAATAATGGAACCCCAAATACAAGATTATTCTTCTTATCAACAACAAGTAAAGCAGTTTCAGCCTATTTTTGATATTTATCAAGAGGATGGCACCGTGCTTGTGAGTGAGAGCTTGGAAGCATTGGTTAATCCTAAAACATTATTTCAGCGATTTATTGATGCCTATAATTCCCCTGCCAATAAGAAGAAATTTTTAGATAGTAGCCTTGAATTTAAAAAAATCAAGACGCAGCTGGATACAAATACAGATGAAGCGCTACACCGTCTTTATAGTGAATGGTTAACTAAAATTACCATAACCCCTGTTGATAAAAATAAAAATCATGACTATGACGTTAGTTTGCAAGCAACAACAAAGGAAAGTAGTGTCCGTTTATTAAATGAATATATTGATACTGTAAAACGCAAGGTATTTAATGATGCATTAAACAACTTACAAACAATTGTTAACGTTAAAAAAAATGAGCTTAAACAGCAAAAAATAATATTAGAAATAGAGACTAAAAATCGTTTAGCTATGGAAGTAGAGCGTTCACAATATGCACTTGCTATTGCACAAGCTGCTGGGGTGAGTAAACCAGTTCAGGGTTTGGGGGATGAAGAGTTATTTGCCATCAACCTAGGTTCAGATGCTTTAATCGCTAAAGTAAAAGCCTTAAAAGCCATTAAAAATTTAGATGTGATAGAGCCTAGGTTAAATGGAATTAATGCTAAAATTGAAATGTTAAATAGCTTAACAATAGATAGAAGTATCCAATTTCAAACATTTAAAACTTTAGAAAATGTACAAGCACCCATTGCTAGAGATAAGCCTAAGCGGGCTTTAATTGTGATTTTAGGAGCATTGCTTGGCGGAATGCTAGGTGTTGCGGTTGTACTGATTCGGCATACATCTAGACAGTATGAAAAATTGAATGATGTCAATAGTATTTGATGATTAGACGATTCATATAAATTAAAAACGCTGTAATGACCCTCATCATGACAGCGTTTTTGAATTTTAATTTATGCACGGAAGGATGACTTATGGAAAACTGAATATAAGCCCTAAACGTACAACAACTTCTTCGGTGCTGAATTGTTATCAACCTTACTATGTAATCTGTCAATAATATCGTAATCTAGACATATAATAAGCTTTATCGCTTTCATTTTTAAATGAATATCTATTTACTCCCTTTGTTTTATTATGGATATGAATGGGAGGATACTTGGCGTCGTTCAGACATAGCATAAAAATACGCTCATCCCGTTATCATATGTTCGATTTGTTGGCTCAAATTAAGTGCAGCTTGTTTTTGTTGTTTTTGCCAATGTGTTGCTAATTGGTTGACTTTTAAGTGCTTTGCCTATTACCCCATTGATCCAGAATTGATTTTGGTAACTGGTGTTCAGTGTTTCACTGGTGACAGATTCAATAAAGTGCTACGTTTCAACAGGACGTTCATTGATCATAATGACGGTATTGTCTTGGCGTACAAACTTTGAGATTAACTGGTAACCAAAATGGTAGCCAGGTTGCCAATCAATGGTACGTTGCCAGTGCATGAGGTATTTGCACGTTGTAAGCCAAGTGTTAGTGGATCAAGTTGAGAGCTATAAGTCTCAATCAAATTGCCTTGAGGTAAATTTAGGCTGTTCACTAATCGACCGCCTTCCGTGACCAACATCCCTTTATCGGATGATACCTACTTGAGCTGTGTACGAGTATTTGGTGTTAATGATGTATTAGCTAATGACAAAGCCGGTTCAGCTAAGGCCAATACCATAAAAGCTTGTGGACTGTTATCGACTTGCCCATAGAGGCTAGCATAGTAAGCGCTCAATTAAGCCTCACTCCGCTTCACTGCTCTTCATGTTCCACGGCATTAGATCCGTTAGATTATCGGACGATTGGCATTTTGGTAGCTCTGTAAATAAGTGCTGGAAATAATAGTATGGATTGATGCCATTGGCTCGGCAGGTCATAACCAAACTGTATAAGTTAGCGCTGGCTTTAGCTCTATCGACAGACGTTGAGAACATCCAGTTCTTCCGCCCCGCTGTAAACGGGCGGATATCACGTTCAGTGACGTTATTATCGATACTAATCTCACCATTTTCCAAATACGTCAGTAGCTTAGGCCACTGATTTAAGCTGTAGTTGATGGCTTTACCTAGCGCACTTTTGGGTAGGGCTGTACTTTTAGCTTTAATCAGCCATTGATGAAAATCATCAAGGATCGGTTTGGAGTTTTCTAATCTCAGCCTTTGTCTTTCTAAGCTGCTTAGTGGTTTGGTTTCTTTTTCTATCTGATAAAGCTTACCAATGTAGTTTAATGCTTTTTCAATTTTGCCCGCTTTTTTACTTGGTCGTGCTTTTTGTGCATCGGTGAATATTCTACGCACATGAGCAAGGCAAGCCGCTTGGGTCACATGCTCTAAACAATCGTAAACTGCATAGCCATCACTAAGTAGGTAGCCGCCATAATGGCCAAGAAATCCCTTTGCACAAGCTGACGATCGGCTAGGTTGATAATCGTATATCACAATTGGATTGGCAGTGAATTCACCGCTGCGATAAACCCACATATAAGATTTCGATTGTGCTGCGCGGTCTTTTTCTCTCAATACCTGAACCGTGGTTTCATCGGCGCAAATTAACGTTTCTTTAAGTAGTGACTCTTTCATTGCGTCTATGATCACTTGGTTTTTACTACCCAATAGCACACACCAGTTGGCTAATGTGCTGTGACTAATATCAATGCCAGAACGATTTAAGATATTAACTTGGCGATAAAGCGGTAGTGCATCAACATATTTGGCAGTGACGACGGCAGCAAAAGCATCGGCACTACCGATACTTTTAGGGATCATACTTGCAGGTTTTCGGGCCGTAATGATTTTACTGGAAGTTTGTGTTTTTTCACATTGTCGACATGCGTATTTCGTACGTTCATGGCGGATCACGCTAACTTTTTGCGGGATAATTTTCAGCTCTTCTGACGCTTCCTTACCACATTGATGCAAGGGTGCATCGCAGCATTCACAATAAGGTGCATTTAACTCATGCTGGATAACGTCACGTTCTAATTTTTTTGGAAGCGGTTTACGGCCTTTCTTATGGTGCTTCGGTTCTAGTTTTGGAAGGCTATTTTGTTGCTCAGCTTCATTGAGCATTCCTTTGACGACTTTTTCGCTTTGAGAGGAAAAGTGTTTAGATTTATTAAGCTGCTCGATGAGCAGTTGTACTTTATTCGCCAGCTCAATTTTTTCCTCTGTAACTGATTATTTTATCTTATCTTTGGCCTGCAGTTGTTCGCTCTTGACCTGATTATCTTCCTGAAGCTTTATCAACATAGCTTTCAGTTGTTCAATATCATCGGGAAGTTCAGTCATATCAAGGCTCATGTAATTTTAATGAGCCAAGTTTGACAGTAAAAAAGGATCGTTCAACCCCAGTATTAAGATCAGTATCAGCGGTCACACTTCTAAGTAATAAAGAGGCCTGTGTGCTCTAGGATTATCAAGAGATAATCCAGATAATAACCAATTCAACTGCTGTTTAGCGATATGGATAGCATTGTCTTTTTGAGGTTTAGGCCACTTAAGGCGTTTTTCTGTTTGATTCATAATACCTCTGTTGAAAAGATATTATGTCAAAGCTTAGATGTTATGAGTATGTGCGGTTTACCGAGCGCTTACAAATAAAAAAGCGGAGAAGCTTAATGGCTTCTCCGCTTTTTTTGCTTTATTTTCTAGTAACTTGTCTTCTTTTGGCTCTTCGAGTACAAACACCGGCAAACGCCAGCGTAGTTGCACAGTCGCCATACGAGCAGTAAATCCAACGACTAACGTAGCGATTGTGGTGATCAGTTCAGGGACTGTAAAGTACATCATGCCGAAATACATCACACCTGCCAGTAGTGCAATTGAGGCATACAACTCTTTGTGTAATACCATCGGTTGGCTGCGAGTAATCAAATCTAGTAACAAACCACCAAACACGCCCGTAACAACTGCCGAGACAATACAGATAATTCCATGTCCATCGCGACACGACAACCGATAATACTGAACACAATTAAGCCAATCGCATCCAAAATAATGAAAATCTTATGAAACCGAATAACCCATTTAGCAATTACTGTTGTTAATAGACCTGCAAGACAAGTGATCACTAAGTACTGCGGATTTGCCACCCAACCAAGAGGGTAGTGACCCAACAGCACATCACGCACCGCCCCCAATAGCTGTCGCACTTGCCCCAACATAACACCAAACCAATCCATGTGACGCTTGCCCGCAGCCAAAGCACCAGTCATCGCTTCAGCAGTAATACCAATAATATAGATAGTTGTTAAAAGCATGAGAAAAATCTACGTAAAAAGGTGAAAAACAAGATGTACAGATTATATTTGAGATTTTAGGCATGTAAAAATGAAAGAAAAAACTCTATGTATGAATTCAAATCATTAATGAGAGGTAAATATGATTTAGAGAGAAGTATTTAGTGGTTGAATAATATTTCAGTGAAGATTGCGTCTGATTGATTAGTTTAATAATCGAAATTTTGTTAGAATGCGCTATTTTGAGTTGTTGGTGAAAGGAACATTCACCAACAACTCAAAATGACATTTATGGCTAGGTAAACGTGTTGGGGATACGAATAACCTCAGGGCGGTAGCATGGAAAAATAGGGTTAATATGAAAATACTGGTCACAGGTGGTGCAGGTTTTATTGGTTCTGCGGTTGTTCGCCACATCATTGAGAATACTTCTGATGCCGTTATTAATCTCGATAAATTGACTTATGCAGGGAACCTAGAATCTCTTTCCGATGTTGATTCACATGAGCGTTATTTTTTTGAACAGGTTGATATTTGTGATCGAGTTGAGTTAGACCGCGTGTTTGCTGAGCATAAACCCGATGCCGTCATGCATTTAGCGGCAGAATCGCACGTTGACCGCTCTATTGATGGTCCGGCAGCGTTCATCGAAACGAACATTGTTGGTACGTATACTTTGCTTGAAGCGACTCGTGCTTATTGGAATACGTTATCGGATGATAAAAAACAGGACTTCCGTTTCCACCATATTTCAACCGATGAGGTGTATGGTGATTTAGAAGGGACTGATGATTTATTTACTGAAACAACGTCATACGAACCATCGAGCCCATATTCAGCGTCAAAAGCCTCTTCTGATCATTTAGTGCGTGCTTGGTTACGTACTTATGGATTGCCAACAGTTGTGACTAATTGCTCAAACAATTATGGGCCTCATCATTTCCCTGAAAAACTAATCCCATTGATGATTTTAAATGCCTTAGATGGCAAGCCGTTACCAGTTTATGGCAATGGTATGCAGATTCGTGACTGGTTGTTTGTTGAAGACCACGCCCGTGCTTTATATAAAGTGGTTACTGAAGGTGAAGTAGGCGAAACTTACAACATTGGTGGCCATAATGAGAAAGCGAATATTGATGTGGTCAAAACCATCTGTTCATTGCTTGATGAGTTAGTGCCAAATAAACCTGCAGGTGTTGCACATTACGAAGAGTTAATTGCGTATGTAACTGACCGCCCTGGTCACGATGTTCGTTACGCGATTGATGCGTCAAAAATTGAGCGTGAATTGGGTTGGAAACCAGAAGAAACATTTGAGTCTGGTATTCGTAAGACCGTTGAATGGTATTTAAATAATCAACCATGGTGGTCACGCGTATTAGATGGTTCTTATGCGGGTGAGCGTTTGGGTGTATCTTCTGAGGAGAGCAAGTAATGAAAGGAATTATTTTAGCGGGAGGATCTGGTACTCGTCTTTATCCGATTACGATGGGGGTATCTAAACAATTACTGCCTGTCTATGACAAACCGATGATTTACTATCCATTATCCGTATTAATGCTTGCTGGTATTCGTGAAGTCTTAATAATTACAACACCAGAAGATAATGAAAGCTTTAAACGCTTGCTAGGCGACGGTAGTCAGTTTGGTATCGAAATTGACTATGCAATACAAGAAAGCCCTGATGGTTTAGCGCAAGCATTTATTATCGGAGAAGAATTTATTGGCTCAGATTCTGTTTGTCTGGTTTTAGGCGATAATATTTTTTACGGTCAAGGCTTCTCTCCAATGCTACTCGCTGCGACCAAAAAAACAACTGGTGCAACAGTGTTTGGTTATAAAGTTAAAGATCCCGAGCGCTTTGGTGTAGTAGAATTTGATGCAGATTTTAATGCGCTTTCAATTGAAGAAAAGCCATTACATCCAAAATCTAATTATGCAGTCACCGGGTTATATTTTTATGATAACCAAGTGGTTGATATTGCTAAAACGATCAAACCATCAGAGCGTGGTGAATTAGAAATAACCAGTATTAACCAAGCTTATTTAGAGAAGCAGCAATTAAAGGTTGAATTGTTAGGCCGTGGCTTTGCGTGGCTAGATACCGGTACGTATGAAAGCTTACAAGATGCGGGGCAGTTTGTATCAACTATAGAGCATCGCCAAGGCTATAAAGTTGCTTGTTTAGAAGAAATCGCATTTAATCAAGGCTGGTTATCAGCTTCGCAACTTGAATTATTAGCAGAGCCTTTGAAAAAAAACACATATGGGCAATATTTGTTAAGTCTAGTTGGGAAATATTAAGATGATACCTGTCACTAAGCCATATTTACCGAATAAAGAAAAATACAAAGCCTATATAGACCAAATATATGACTCTGAACACCTTACAAATAATGGCCCCCTATTACAAAGCCTCGAAAAACGATTAGCAGAACATTTAGGTGTAAAGCATGTAATTTGCGTCGCGAATGGTTCTCTTGCATTACAAGTGGCTTATAAAGCGTTAGATTTAAAAGGGGAGGTAATTACGACTCCTTTTACTTTTGCAGCAACAGCTAGCACTTTAGTATGGGAAGGACTAACACCTGTTTACAGTGATATTGATGGCGACTCTTGGAATTTGGCTCCAAGTTTGATTGAAGAAAAAATCACAAAAAAAACATCGGCTATTTTACCTGTACATGTATTTGGCAATCCCTGTGAAGTAGACGAAATTCAAAAAATTGCAGATAAGCACAACTTAAAAATAATTTATGATGCCGCTCATGCATTTGGTACTCTGTATGAAGGTCAGAGTGTATTAAAGCATGGTGATATCAGTACGTTGAGTTTTCATGCGACTAAGTTATTCCATACCATTGAAGGTGGTGCTGTGATTACTGAGTCTGACGAAATAGCAGATAAAGTGAGACAATTGATTAATTTTGGTATTACCGGACCGGATAAAATTGAAGGTATTGGAACAAATGCTAAAATGAATGAATTTGAAGCTGCGATGGGATTATGCATTTTAGATGATATTCATCAGGTAATTAGAGCTAGAAAAAAAATAATAGATCTATATCAGCATAATTTGGTGAATAAATTCACTTTCCAGCAATGGCTTAAACCTTTGGAAAACAATGGCGCATATATGCCGATTGTATGTGAAAACGAGCAGGAATTACTTATAAAAAAAGGCGCTCTTGAAAAAGAAGGGATCATTGCTCGTCGGTATTTCTATCCTAGTTTAGATGATGTTAATGCTTTAAATCCTTTAGAATGTACTTGTGAGGTTAGCCGTAAGTTAAGTAAAAAAGTAATGTGCTTACCACTATTCCCAAGCTTAAATGAAGATATCGTATTTAATGTTTTGGCTGTATTAAATTCAAACAAATAAGGTATTAAAATTGAATAAATTGTATTTTTTAGGGGCTGGAGGGTTTGCTAGAGAATTGTATTCTTATATTAAAGAATATGATTTTGAATATAGAAACTATCAATTTGCCGGTTTTTTATCTGATTATTCAGATGACCTAGATGACTTTGATATGATTCATGGGGTTGTTGATAATATTCGTTCTGACAAAGTACTTGAAGGGGATGCTATATTAATAGCGGTTGCCAATTGTAAATTGAAAGACGAATTATACCATTACTACAAAAATAAAAACTGTGAGATCCTTTCCTTTATTCACCCGATGGCATATGTCGGTAATAATGTCACAATTGGTGATGGATCCGTGATATGCCCATATGCAACCCTAACAGCTGATATTGAAGTAGGTAAGGGCGTTCTGATTAATGCACATTCTTCTATCGGGCATGATGCAGTAATTGGTAATTTTTCTACTTTGAGTGGCCATTGTGACATCACTGGCGGAGTCAGTGTTGGTGAGCGTGTTATGTTTGGTTCACATGCTTTGGTGATCCCAAATAAAGTTGTAGAATCAGATTCTATTGTCGGTGCTGGTTCGGTTGTAGTTAAAAAAGTTAAATCAGGGACTACCGTTTTTGGTAATCCAGCTAAGAAAATAAAGTAGGAAGTTAAAAATGAGTAAAAATAATCAAATTTTAGAAATTGTAGCTGAAATTTTAGAAGTAGAAGTAAATGAGGTAACTCTAACTACTGAGTTAGACGAAGATAATTGGGATTCTTTAGCAGTAGTTACTTTCATTTCTGAAATTGACTCTACGTTTGATCAGATTATTTCACCTTCAGCTGTAAATAAAGTTGAAACTGTTGCTGATTTAATTGCATTAGTTAAATAGTTAATATCAAAATAAATAGGCAGATGTGATGCTCACTATAAAAGATGTCGCTATAAAAGGGATTTCAACAACCGTACCAGAGAAGAAAATCAACAATGTTGAACTTTCTGAAATTTATGGTGAGAAAGAAATAAAAAAATTAATCGCTAGTATCGGTGTTAATAGTAGAAGAGTTGTAGACGAAAATACTACAAGCTCCGATTTATGTTTAGATGCTGCTTCGAGGCTTTTAACTTCATTATCTTGGAACCCTGAAGATATTGGCGCTCTAATTTTTGTGTCGCAAACATCTGACTATCAATTACCTGCAACCGCTTGTATTTTACAAAATGCTTTGGGCTTACCTAATAATTCGATGGCATTTGATATTAATCTCGGTTGTTCTGGCTACGTGTATGGCATACAGGTAGCCTCCAGTTTGATCAATGCAGGTATCAATAAAGTGTTGTTACTTGTTGGGGATACGATTAGTCAAATCGTTAAACCAGGTGATCGCAGTACTGAGTTATTATTTGGTGATGCAGGTACTGCAACTGCTTTACAACGAGAGGAAGGGCAGGTTTTACACATTGAGCTTGGTTCAGATGGTTCAGGGGCTGAGCATATTATTGCGAAAGAGCGCATGGTAACAAGTCGTGTTAGAGGTAATTCATCATCTTACTTAGCAATGAATGGTGGTGAAGTATTTACTTTTACTTTAAAAACAGTACCTAAGTTAATAAATAACTTCTTAAGTTCACTTAATATGAATGCTGAAGATGTTGACCTGTGTGTTTATCATCAAGCGAATCACTTTATGTTGAAACATCTCTCGAAAAAATCAAAATTTGAAAGTGATCAAGTGGCTATTAGTATTGATGAATATGGGAATACGAGTTGTGCATCGATCCCTCTTACTTTATGTGCTCGTCCGCAAGCTTCGTACGAAAAATCACTATTAGTAGGATTTGGTGTTGGATTATCTTGGGGGGCTATTATGTGTGATTTAAGTAAAACGCTGCTATTGCCTGTTAAGGAGCTAAGTCATGATTAATATGCTAGATGGAAAGACGATACTTGTAACTGGCGCGTCATCTGGAATAGGACGTGCTGTCGCTAAATTTTTTAGTATACAAGGCTGCTGTGTGGTTATAGCTGGTCAATCGGAAAGTCGATTGAATGAAACGTTATCCTTATTGAGTGGCAATGGTCACTTTTCCGTAACTGGAGATTTAAGTGATGTTGAGCAGTTAAAAGCTATGATGGACAGTGTATTCAACAAAGTCGGTGCTCTTGATGGTATTATCCATTGTGCTGGGATTCAAAAAACATTACCACTTCAGGCTTTAAAAGAGTCTGATTTTGATGATATTTTTTCGGTGAACGTTAAATCTGCACAGTTTCTCGCTAAAAACTTTAGAAGGAAAGGCCGATATAATAAAGATGGTGCTTCTTTAGTCTTTATTAGTTCTGTTGCTGCGACTTGTGGTGAGCCTGCAATTTCTACTTATTCTGCTTCTAAGGCTGCTTTAATTGGATTGACTAAATCGTTAGCGTCAGAGTTATCTCGTAATAAAATTAGAGTTAATTGTATTGCACCTGGCCATGTGGAAACTGAAATGGCTATTGAGTTTTCTAAGCAGTTAACTAATGAACAGTTAGCGTATATTAAAGCTAAACATCCACTAGGGTTAGGTAAACCCGAGGATGTCGCACATGCTGCTGCCTTTTTAGCAAGTGACCTGTCTCGCTGGGTCACCGGAACAACGTTATGTGTAGATGGTGGTTATAGTGCCCAATAAAAGTATAAAAGCGACAATTTCTGCTGTTGCCTCATATTTGCCTTCTAAAGTTTTAGATAACGCTCAATTAGTGGAAGATTTTCCTGATTGGAGTGTTGATAAAATATTTGATAAAACAGGTATCCATAGTCGACATATTGCTTCTGATGATGAAACCTGCTCTGTTATGGCCGTAAAGGCGGCTAAAGCATTGTTGAGTGATAATAATATTGAACCAGAGAGTATAGATTTTATTTTATTGTGTACTCAAAGTTCTGATTATGTCTTACCAACTACGGCATGTATCGTTCAACATGAATTAGGTATTCCTACAAGCTGTGGTGCATTGGATTTTAACTTAGGTTGTTCTGGTTATGTTTATGGCTTAAGCCTTGCTAAGGGGCTTATTGAAAGCCTTCAAAGCAGAAGAATATTACTAATCACTTCTGAATTATATTCTCAATATATAAATAAAAAAGATAAAAGTGTTAGAACATTATTCGGTGATGCAGCGACAGCAACTTTAATCGAAGGTGTAGAATCTGAATTCGATAGAATAGGCTCATTTGTATTTGGAACGGATGGTGGCGGTGCTGATAACCTAATTGTCCCTCATGGCGGTTCAAAAAATCCAATATCAGCAGAGTCTGTAATTGAAAAAGAAGATGCTAGTGGTAATGTTAGAGCTCCAAATAACTTGTTTATGAATGGTGCGGAAATATTAACTTTTACGTTAAAGACAGTGCCTAAAAGTATTAAAGCAATTTTATCTAAGGCTGACTTAACAGAAGAGCAGATTGATAAAGTGATATTTCATCAGGCAAATAAATTTATGCTTGAGAAACTAAGAAAAAAAACAGGTTTTACTAACGAGCAGTTTTTAACTTCATATGAAAGTTATGGTAACACGGTTTCGTCAACTATCCCTCTTGGTATTGAAAAAGCACTAAATTCTAGCCAATTAGGAAAAGGTGATAAGCTATTAATTTGTGGGTTTGGGGTTGGTTATTCGTGGGCAGGAGCAGTAATTACCTTTTAGGTTGTATGTGAAAATTTATGCTTAAGAAGAATATCATCGCAAATTATGCGAGCCAAATATATGTAACACTAATTGGTATTTTATTACTGCCTTTATACATTAAATATATGGGCAGTGAAGCTTATGGGTTAGTGGGATTTTTTGCCATGTTACAAGCATGGTTTGGAGTGCTTGATTTAGGACTCACTCCGACTATCGGACGTGAAACTGCACGTTATCAAGGTGGAGTGTTATCTGCACTGGATTTTAGACGATTGTTCCGTGCATTGATGATCATATTTGTTGTTGTTGCCTTGATCGGTGGAGGTGGGCTGTTTGTTTTATCCGAAGTAATAGCAACGAAATGGCTTAAATTGGAAAATCTTCCTCAAGATCAAGTTATTTTCGCACTGCAAATTATGGCTATAAGTGTCGCTTTACGCTGGCTGACAGGGTTATATCGTGGTGTGGTTACTGGGTCAGAAAAGCTAGTATGGTTGAGTGGGTTTAATGCGATTATTGCAACGTTACGGTTTGGCGGTGTATTTGCCAGTATGTGGTTTTTCGGTTTTACTCCTGTGGTGTTTTTTACTCATCAACTTCTTGTAGCATTGATAGAAAACTGTGGTTTAGCGATAAAAACGCACTATTTATTACCAAAGAAAAAAAGTTTAAGTGACATTATTGGTTGGTCATTTGAACCCGTGAAACCTGTCTTGAAATTTTCATTAACGATCGCTTTTACTGCCTCTGTTTGGGTTTTTGTCACACAAACGGATAAATTGGTATTATCTGGAATACTCTCGTTAGAAGATTATGGTCACTTCACCTTGGCTGTGTTAGTGGCAAATGGCATTATGGTTATTGGAGGGCCTATTAGCATTGCTGTTATGCCTAGAATGGCAAGATTACACGCAGAAAATAAGCATGATGAAATGATCGCTGTGTATCGTAAAGCGACACAATTAGTGGCTATTATTGGTGGTTCTGCTGCAATAACCTTAGTTGTGACCGCTAAGCCATTACTGATTGCCTGGACTGGAGATATACAGTTAACGGAACAGGCGGCACCAATCCTACAATTATATGCACTCGGCAACTTGTTTTTATCTATTTCAGCCTTTGCTTATTATTTACAATATGCGCTTGGCAATCTTCGCTACCATCTTATTGGTAATGCCGGTTTAGTTGTTATATTAATTCCGAGTGTTATTTTTTCCGCAACTCATTTTGGTGGTATGGGCGCAGGTTATGTTTGGCTAATCATGAATGCTCTATTTCTATTTATATGGGTCGCTTATGTACACTATAAGCTGGAACCAAATTTGCATTTTAAATGGTTATTTAATGATGCGATAAAAATAATCATTCCCGCTTTTTCTATTGCTAGTTTGGTTTTCCTTATTGATTTTAATTGGATAGGAAACAATAGAGTTTTAAATATATTATTAGTAATGGGAGTCGGTCTGATTACTATCTTGGTTAGCTTTATTTTTTCTGATCAGGGAAGGGGACTATTAAAAAGGCATAGAACTTAAGTTTAAACAGATTATGGGTATATATTTCATTTTTACTTGATTGTTTTGGTTTTGTATGCTCATAGCGAGCTCGCCTTACATATTAACATCAGATTGAATATACCTATTTATACTCAACTTGTGGCTTGGTGAGTGTAAGTACCCTAATAACGTAAATAGAATTAAATGTGAGTGGAATGATTGATAATAAAATTATAATTGTTACGGGTTGTTATGATGAAAATATTGGCGGCTCTATTGTGCCCCATCAACTGTGTAAGTACGTAAATAAATATACAGATTATGATTGTTATATGTACCGAGCATATATTTATCCTTCTTTTAGAGATGGTAGTATAACGAAGTCTTTATGGGTCCTTTTTAGTACGTTAGCTAAACGTTTTTTACTGAAAATAAAATCTATTCCTGATAACAGTAAGTATCTTTTATACCGAAAACCTCGTAATTTGGATGATTATGTTGTCGTTTATTTAGATGGTATGGCAGACAATCCTTTGAATGCAAAAAATGTAGTTCGACTTTTATTACACAACCCAGGATATTTTAGTAAGGAAGTTCACTATAATTGTGGCGAGCTTTATTTTTTGTATGGACCACATTTTAATTCTGTTAATATTTTGGATAGTGAGACATCGAAAAACTTTGTGGATATAAAATTCTTCAATACTGAGCTTTATAATAGCAAATCGCTTATTGAGAACAGAGACGGAGTATGTCACCTCGTTAGAAAAGGAAAGGTTAGGGATATTGATTTTGACCTTTCTAGTTCGGTACTCATTGATGGTAAATCCCATAAAGAAATTGCAGCAATCTTCAAACGCTCTAAATATTATATCTCATTCGATACAGAGTCGGCATACTCTATTTTAGCCGCATTGTGTGGTTGTATTTCTATTGTCGTCCCTATTCAAGGTGTTAATAAGATAACTTGGCAACCTGATGAAAAATTTAGATATGGTGTCGCCTATGGTTTTTCGAAGGAGGAGATTGATTGGGCTATTAGTTCTCAAGGATTACTAAATCAACATATAATTGATATCGAAGAACATAATAAAAAGGTAGCAATGACATTTACGAAAGATTTGAAGGCTTTCTTTAATGGCGACGTTGATGCTTAGTACATTGATAGATTATATATTGATCTCGTTGTGTTTCTTTAATCTTTGTATCTTTGCATCTTATATAGATAAATATCGAAGTGATCAACACGTATTCGTACTTAAGTTTATATTCTGGGTGCTGATTTTTTTTGTTTCTTACTTAGTGATTGTTAGGGGCGATTACCCTGATGTCGAGAACTATAAGTTTTACTTTTATAATGCACCTGTTGATTTGAATTTTTCTAGTATTGAAAATAGAGATATTGAAATTGGATATTATTATTTCTCCTCGTTTAGTAAAATTGTAGGGTTTAATTTTGATTTTTCCTCATTTTTAATGACCCTCTTGTCTATATTCTTTGTTTATTTTGGTTTTAGACTTTATCCGGATGTAACCTATAGTGCCACCGCATTATTAGTAACGTTTAGCTATGCTATTTCGTTTATGATTCAAGTCAGACAAGGTGTAGCTGTATCTTTTTCTGTCTGTACCGTGATATATTTTTTAAATAAACGATATCTTAGTTCATTTTTATTTTATGTAATTGCTTGTCTTTTTCATATTAGTGCAATTTTAGTTTTTCCCATAATTGTATTTAGTGTCTTTTTTCGTAATTTCATATATCGTAATAGATTCACCGTTATTTATTTTTCGGTATTACTTGTATTTTTATTCCATTATTTTGATTTCATTTCAATTGTTGCTCCAATAATTCTTTCCTTATTGGATGAAAGGTTGGTATCTAAGTTTTATCTTTATACAGAAAATATTAACAGTTCTGTTCGCTTGTTATCAGCTACGAATGTTTTAATGCTTTTGATTATGTTTTTATCAGCAGGTTTCTTTAACATTAGGCGTTATAAATTTGATCGTGAACTTTTCGCACTATTGATTGCATGTTTTCTTATGTATAACTTGTTATCTTTTTCATCAGATGTAGCATCAAGGTTTTATAAAATTCTGAGTGTGGCTATACCTATTCAGTTATCATTTATGGTTCAAGTTTTTAACAATCGGGCTGGTACTATAGGTTGGGGTATATGGTTAGTTATCGTATTTGTTCTTTGCGCTTTCTATCAGTTAAATTTCTTAATGTATGATTTGCCAATTTTTAATTTTTAGGAAGAATTTATTATGATATTTAGTGTGATCTTGTGTGTTAATGAAGATAATCCATTCCTTGATAAAGCTATAAATAGTATTTTGGTGCAAGACTATGATGAATTTGAGTTTATAATAGTCGCAAATAATTGTACGGATGAACTTTATGAAAAATTAAAATTATCTACAAAGGATAAAAGAATAAGATTATTTAGAACAATAATTGGTCAGCTTAGCTTTAATCTTAATTTTGCGATTAATTTGTCAAAAGGAGATTACATCATACGAATGGATTCCGATGATGTTTCTCTACCGAATAGACTAAGTAAGTGTAATGATTTAGTTATACATAAGTATGACATAGTCGGTTTCTCTGTCGATTTGATAAATGAGAAAGACGAGATTATTGGAGAGCAATGCTTGTCTGGTAATAAATTGTCTAATATTATGTATAAAAATCCATTTGTACATCCTGCTACAATGATAAAACGAAGTTTTCTTGTTTCTTGTAAAGGCTATCTTGGTGGTTTTCAGTCAGAAGACTATGACTTATGGATAAGAGCTTATCGAAAAGGGGGGGTTAGAACTCATTTTTCAGAAGAAAAAGTGCTTAATTACAGAATTAGAGACGGACAAAGTAGAGGTAATCTATTACCTTATTGTGAAGTAGCCAGTTACTTTTATAGAGAGTTATTACTTCACCCAAATCTTAATAATTTAGCTTCTTTTATTGTAGCAACTGGAAAGCGTTTATTTTACAAGTTTAAATGATTTAGTTTGATTGATATATTATTTTTGTCAAAAAAGATGAAGGCAGTATAAATCTAGCAAAAATAAAACCACTAATGAATACAGCGAAATCTGTTATTTGATTAAAACGTTTATGTATTTTCTCTGGTCTACCGTGAGCCTTAAATTCTGGATCGCTCAAACGGTTATTGCATATTTTCAATTCGTGTAAAGGAATAAATTTGAGTTATGAAAGTAATGTATTTAGTGAATTGTTCTTATTTTTTTAATTCTCATTTTTTAAAGTTAGCTGAAGCAAGTCTTGCGAAAGGTCACTCTGTATATATTGTTTCTGGAAATGATGTAAAGAAAGATGAATTTGAAAAGAAAGGATTTACATATATAAGCATACCTCTTTCGCGAGGTGGTACTAATATAATCAATGAATTCAAAACAATATTTGAAATATACAAAGCGATTAAATTAATTAAACCCAATCTTTTACATATGTTAACGGTAAAGCCAATTATTTATGGCGGGCTTGTTAATAAATTATTTAAATCCATCCGAACCGAAAAGACAGTAGCTTCAATTACTGGGTTAGGCTCTGCATCCCTTTCTGATTCTATTAAAGGAAAACTATTGTGGAAATGTATAGTTTCAGTATATAAGTTTGTTTTATCTTTATATTCAACAAGTGTAATCTTTGAGAATGAAGATGATAGGAATTTATTTTTGAATAATGATATTATCCCTTCAAATCGTTCTTTTTTAGTTAATGGCGCAGGCGTTGATGTTCTTGAGTTTTCGCCTAAAAATACGAATAATAAACCATTGATTGTTGTTCTTGTAGCTCGTTTGTTGAAAGATAAAGGTGTACAGGAATATATAGAAGCCGGAAAGAAATTAAAAGAAAGCAAATGTAATGTTAAATTGCAATTGGTTGGTTCTATAGATGAGTTTAATATATCATCTATGAAACAAGGTGATATAGAGCATGCAAATAATTGTGGTTATATAGAATATCTTGGTCAACGTTCTGATGTCGCTGAAATATATAAGAACTCTGACGTTGCTTGTTTGCCTTCTTATAGAGAGGGCCTATCTAAGTCATTAATAGAAGCATCTTCTTGTGGCTTGGCTATTATTACTACTGATGTTCCTGGATGTCGGCAAATAGTATCGAATAATAATGGTATTTTAGTGCCAGCAAGAAACGTAAAATCTTTAGTTAGTGCAATTCAATATATGGTAGATAACCCAGAAGAGATGTCAGTAATGGGAAAAAGAAGTCGAGAGATGGCAGTTAATAAATTTGGCTATGAAGTGATCATTAATTCTTTTTTTGATATTTATAATCTACCGAGATGTTATGATGAATAAGCGTATTCTTGTTACTGGAGTTAACGGCTTTGTTGGGTCTTTTTTAAAACAACGATTGGGATATAAAGCAATCGATACGACATATCTCACCAGAAATAAGGAAATTTCAGAAAATGTTTTTCAAGGTGAAGACTATATCGTTAAGAGTATAGACTCTCAAACTAAATGGATGGATAGTTTAGAACCATTTTCTTGTATTATTCATTGTGCAGCCCGAGTTCATTTAATGAATGATGTTTCTCTCAACCCAATTGATGAGTATCGTGAAATTAACACTGCGGGTACATTAAATTTAGCTCGACAAGCGGCTAAATCTGGTGTGAAACGGTTTATTTTTATTAGTAGCATTAAAGTAAATGGCGAAGCAACTGAGCTAGGTCATCCATTTAAAGCTATAGATAGAAGAGCTCCAGAGGACTTTTATGGTCAATCTAAATCAGAAGCTGAGGAGCAACTGTTAGAGCTTGCTGAGGAAACTGGTTTAGAAGTTGTTATTATTCGTCCAACATTAGTTTATGGACCTGGTGTTAAAGCAAATTTTGCGTCTTTATTAAACTTAGTATCTAAAGGTTTACCATTACCCTTTGGCTGTATTACGAATAATAAACGTAGTTTAGTTTCGGTTAACAATTTAGTTGATTTGATCATGACTTGCATTGATCACCCTAAAGCAGTGAATCAAGTTTTTTTAGTCTCTGATGACAATGATTTATCGACAGCGTCAATGGTTGAACAAATGTCTAAGGCATTGGGGAAACCTAATCGACTAATACCAATCCCTTTGTGGTGTTATTATTTAGCGGGTAAACTATTTGGTAAACAAGATGTAGTGAATCGCCTGCTTGGTTCGTTGCAAGTTGATATTTCCCATACGAAAGAGGTTCTTGGATGGACTCCGCCTCAATCGGTTGAAGATGGATTCCAAGAAACAGTAGATGCTTTGTTGGTATCGAAAAAAGAGAGTAATTATAAATGATCCGAATTATCGATTTTCTTGCTGCATTTTTAGGTTTGCTATTCTTATGGCCTATATTATTAATTGTTGTTGTTATTGGATTTTTTGATACTGGTTCTCCTGTTTTCATCCAAACGCGTGTGGGTAAGAATAAAAAGCCATTTAATCTGATCAAGTTTAGAACAATGAGTGTTGATACCAAATCAGTCGCTAGTCATTTAGCAAATGAAGCATCAATTACTAAATTAGGAGTATTTCTAAGAAAAACAAAAATTGATGAACTGCCTCAGCTAATAAATGTTCTTAAAGGTGAAATGAGTCTTGTTGGTCCAAGACCTAACTTATTTAACCAAGAAGAATTAATCCGAGAAAGAGATAAACTGGGTGTATATGATGTGTTACCGGGTGTAACAGGATTAGCCCAAGTGCAAAATATTGATATGTCGACCCCTGAGCTATTGGCAAATACAGATAAGAAAATGATAGATACACTGACAGTTCAGGATTATTTCAAATATATTATTATGACAGTAACGGGTAGCGGTACTGGCGATGCTGTTAAACCAAGAAAGTAAAACGATTACTTTTTGATATAATCGTATGTGAAAGCGACTGTTGGTCGCTTTTTCGTTTGTAATGAAGGTTTCTTGAAGAATGAGCCTTACTTATTTGTTCCGTTAGAGTGTACGATAGAGCTGATAGCGATTAAAAATAAAAATGTTTATTGGTCATAATGCAATAATGTACAAGTAGCTCACTCCTAATAAGGCTCATAACGTTTTTGTGATTGAGTTGTTGTATAATCTGTCTCTCATGCTTGCAGTCGTGAAAATGTTAATTTTTTGAGGTGGTATGTCAATTTTAGATACATTCTTTTCAATACCACGTGCTTATAAGAGAATTATAAGTGTTTGTATTGACTTGATATTCATTCAAGTTGCGTTCTGGGGGGCTTTTTGGACTCGTTTAGGTGAATTTGATGAGTTCTTTAAGTCTGAGTATTGGCTTTTTGTTGCATTTCTTTCGGTTATTACGATTGTTTTTTTTGTTAGAATTGGTTTCTATCGAGCAATTCTAAGATATTTAAGTGTTCATGCGATTTTTACGCTTGGATTGGGCGCTATTTTTTCCACTGTCGCATTCATAATAACGACCTATTTTTATAATATCTGGGTGCCTAGAAGTGTTTCTGTTATCTATTTGTGTTACTTATTTATCCTGACAGGTGGTGCTAGGCTATCTATCCGGTTATTGTTTTCGCAACGTTCAATTAGACGTAAACCGAATGTCATCATTTACGGTTCAGGCGTTGCGGGTCGACAATTGGTAAATTTACTGCGTCAAGGTGATGAATTAAATCCGGTAGCTTATGTAGATGATAATCGTAAGCTTCATAAACATGTACTCCAAGGGTTGACGGTTTATAATCCGAATAAATTACCAAAGCTTGTCAAAAAATGTGAAATAAAGAAAGTATTATTGGCTATCCCTAGTGCGAGCCGTTCTCAGCGTCGTTCGATTGTTGAATCCTTGGTGGATTTGCCTGTTGAAGTACTTTCAATTCCTAATCTCGATGACATTGTGAATGATAATGTCTCAGTTGCTCAACTTCGTGATGTGCCTATTGAAGATTTATTAGGACGAGAGCCTGTTAAGCCGGACAATAATTTGATGGCATCGAATATTACAGATAAAGTTGTGATGGTTACAGGTGCTGGCGGATCAATTGGTTCAGAACTTTGTCGCCAAATTATTAAGCTGCAACCTAAAACATTGTTACTTTTTGAGCTTTCAGAGTTTGGTCTGTACAGTATAGATAAAGAGCTAACAGAGTATGCTGCACACAGAGACTTAGATATTAAAATAATACCTCTGCTTGGCTCTGTCCAACGTATTAACCGTTTATCGATTATCATGAAGACATTCAGCGTCGATACTGTTTACCATGCAGCAGCGTACAAACATGTTCCAATGGTTGAATACAATGTTGTTGAGGGAGTCCGTAATAACGTTTTCGGTACTTATTATACAGCTTGTGCAGCTATTGAAGCTAATGTTTCATCATTCGTATTGATTTCAACAGATAAAGCCGTGCGTCCAACAAACGTAATGGGTACGACGAAACGAATGGCGGAGTTAGGATTACAGGCATTAGCGGAAAGTGAAGCAAAGAAAGAATCTGGCACTCGGTTCTGCATGGTCCGATTTGGTAATGTTTTAGGATCTTCTGGTTCTGTTATTCCATTATTTAAACGCCAAATTAAAGAAGGTGGTCCAATAACGATCACCCATCCAGAAATTATTCGTTATTTCATGACTATACCAGAAGCAGCGCAACTTGTGATTCAGGCTGGTGCTATGGGGAAGGGGGGGGATGTTTTCGTTTTGGATATGGGGCAACCTGTTAAAATTGTCGATCTCGCTCGAAACCTAGTTAAACTTTCAGGATTAGACATAAAGTCTGAGGCTAATCAGTATGGTGATATTGAATTTAAGTTTACGGGGTTAAGACCTGGCGAAAAATTGTTTGAAGAATTATTGATTGGCGACAGTGTTGGAAAAACAACTCATCCACGTATCATGACAGCGAATGAACAATTTCTTTCTCTCGAAGATTACGAACAATTAATTCAATCTCTAGATAGTGCTTGTCATGACTTCAATCATGAAGATATTCGTCAAATTTTACTCGATGCACCTACAGGGTTTAACCCGACAGATGGTATTGGGGATGTTGTTTGGCTAAAAAAGCATAATTTAGAATGTAGTGTAGTAGAAAATAGAGTTGTTTGATGCCTCATAACTACAATGATCTTATAAACATTTTTAACGATATCTTTTTAGAAAGCTTTAACACTGAGCTAGTATTAGGCGGTGATGAACCTCTCTATTTACCTGCAGATGTTGATAACGCTCATCACCGTATAATTTTTGCTCGCGGCTTTTTTGCCTCTGCCATGCATGAAGTTGCGCATTGGTGTATTGCGGGTCTGCAACGTCGCTTGTTAGAAGATTACGGCTACTGGTATGAACCCGATGGTCGAACCGATGCGGTGCAAGCGGAGTTTGAGAAAGTAGAAATTAAACCACAAGCTGTTGAGTGGATCTTGTCTGCAAGTTGTGGTTTTCGATTCCACGTAAGCTGTGATAACTTGAATGGAGACAGAGAGCCAGATAGGGTAGGCTTCACATTGAAAGTGAGAGAGCAGGTATTACGCTATTTAGTGCAGGGTATACCAGAGCGAACTCAGATTTTATCTGATCGTTTGCGTGCGTATTATCAAATAGACCCTCTAGCGGCAGTGCATTTTCCGGTGCCAGCTTAGCGGCCAAACCCTACTTAGATCCTAAAGTCCGAGAGCATTCACGCTTACTAATAATTGATTGAGAGTAATGAACATGATCCAGCAATATGAAGAAAAGTTATCCTGCTTGATAGACCAAATGGTAGAAACAGCTTCTGATGATGAGCTCTTTGCTGGCGGTTACTTACGGGGTCATATTTCATTATCGGCAGCAGAGTGTGAGCTTAACGGTATAGCATCGATTGATGTAATGAAAGAAGCGGTTGATACCAGCATAGCGCAAGCACAATCTGAACTAACGCCAGCCGATCAACTTATTGTCAAAGAGATGTGGCAGCAGCTTCAGGCACGTACTTCTGTGTAAATGGCAACTAACTAATTGATACAAAAACGCTGTAATGACCCTCATCATTACAGCGTTTCTTTTTATTTGCAGGCAAAACTTATTTCAGAGCTTAACCTAATTTTGCGCACTCAAATATTTCTGTTTGTAATCCGATGCTTTTGCAAAAACAAGCATGGGAAATGCAACTAATACAAAACCGAGAGAGAAAATAATCGACTCATTTGCTAATAATTCATAGCTGCTCACCACAAAAATGCTGAGTACTGCGAGTAAATTGAATTTATGAACAAATGGGTGATTTACGGAAAAGTGAGCATAAGCCCTAAACATACAACAACCTCTTCTATGTTGAATTGTTATCAACTTAATTATGTCATCAGTCAATAGTATCTCAATTTAGACGTTAACAGGCTTATTTTCTCTAGATTTGTGACTAATCTCTGTTGCTCCTTCATTTTTTATTGTTGATATGATAGGTGATATGTGATTGTCATTATATTGACTTCAACGGGAGGCGTGAGAGATAAGCCTGCCAGGTTTTTGACATATTAACGCTGTTTATTGCTGGTACTTATGGTACGGCTACGTATACGCATTAGTGGGCACAGCGCTAATGTCACTGTCATCAATGTCTCAATTTTTGGGTGTGCCTGTCATTATTGTCCACGAAAATAGAGTCCTCTTTAACTCTTTTATTTTCATCGTGTTTTTGCTCTGTTGTTGAGGCCATTAATAGCATCAGCTATTTGCACCACTTTATTTAATGTGTCATTAATAAGCGTGTTTTTATCCTGCGTGACTGATTCTGCAATTGCATAAAAAACGGCTCGACGATTATATTCATCGTCGAGCCGTTTTGCGTTTAAGCGCTCAGGCACAGCGAATACACTTAGTTCATCGCCTTACGTTCATACCAAGGACTGCGGGCATCCGTCACACCATAAAGGCTGTACTTACGGTTCAGCATCTGACCTCCATCACGGCTCAACGGTAGCCACGAAATCGTTGCACGGTTGGTGCTCGGTTTCACGGTCATCACATCAAACGGGATCGAGATGTAGAAGCCTTTGTTGTAGCTGCCTTCGCCGTATTCTTCTGCGGTTAAATCGGTCAGTGCGACAAACGCACCGGCAATCACGCCACTGTCAAACTGCTTCGAGAAATCAATGGTAACCCCTCTATCTTCCGTCAGGTACTGACCCGCACTGACTTTGAATAAAGTATTTGGCAACCATTCCCACTGCGGCTGGTAGTATGCAGTTAAATGACCTGTCATCGCACCAGTCTGCACGCGGTAGTCTCGACCTGTCAGCGGATCAAATTGCACTTCTTCGGTGAAGAAACCAAATTGTGAATCAGGGTCGCGTTGAATCACGTAGTTCGCATCTAAGCCGATGGCCCAGTTGCTGCCTTGCGGACGGTACAGTACTTCACTACCCACACCACCAAACATCATTTCTAGGTAGCCACCGTAGGCTTGACCGTACCAGTTGTCACCCATGCGATCCATCCACGTCAGTTGGAGGTTATCCATTCGCACTGGGTTATCGTTGATGTACTGGCGGACCAAGGTACGAACACGTTTCAGGTCAGTACCATCGGGCGGCACTTCGTACAAGAACTTGTCATAGTTATCATACAGGTTAAAGTACAGCGACCCTCCCACTTCAACATGATCGCCGAACCAATAATTGGCGCCCGCATTGATACCAATGTTGAACATGTAGAAGTTCTCAGAGCCACCAATCGATTGTTGCAAGGTCGGTGAAAGACTGAAATCCCAGTTTTTATCTGATTTAGCAACCAACGTGCCCTGTGGCGGTTCAGGAATATCAACGGTAGCGCTGTCTTCCACCTTGGCACCAAAGTACTCGTATTGCGCCACTTTGGCGTATTGCTCGCTATCGATACGGGTTTCAGTGATCGCCTGATGGTTGGACGTTTCAATCAAGCGGTATTCTTTGGCCTCGGGTGCTTGGTTGGCAATCACTGTAGCGGCACGCTCATGCGCTTCATTACGGTCGCGGTACTTAGTCTGCGGTGCAACGACAGTCACCGTATCGTCCGTGGTGTAAATTGTTGGATCTTCATAGCCGGCAATTTGGTGTAAATCTTGGGCAAGCTGCTGCCAATCGGCGTTACTAAGATTCTCATCGCTCATGTCACGATGTAAATAAGCCGGTAACGGTTCATCCTGCCAGATCGCTTTCAGATCGTTGAAGTTGGTGTTGAGTGTAAAGCCCAAGGTCCAAGTATTGCCCCGCTCATAACTTAAACGTGCATCACCCCAGTTACCGAAACGGTACAGCACACCATAGTTGAATTTGCTGTCTTGGGTCATATCAACCCCACCGCGAGTCACCGGGAAGTCGCTGACATAATCATTGCCGTCATACTCCGCTTTTAAGCGAAGGGGCGCCCAAGGGCTTTGGTATTCCACTCCACCGAATACGGCGCTACAGCCTGTGAACCAGCGTTCAAATTCAACACTACCGCCTTTGCCTTTAAAACTGGTATCCCTTCCACAGTCAATGCTATTGGCTTTATCACCAGACAGATTACCGCTATTACCTATATAGCCCCAGCCCACACCGACGGTGAAATCAAATGGACCGGCATGTTTACTGGCAGCAATAAACTCGCCATCAAACAACCCAGTACCGCCAAAATCACGCACGCCAATAGCGGTCTCGGGTAGCCAGTAACTTTCTTCTAACAGGCGAACTTTAAAGTCGATGCCTTTGTCGGTGTATTTGGTATCGCCACTGAAACTGGGATCATCACTGTAAAAAAGATCTTGTACCAAGGTGTAGCGAATGGTGGATTCAAGCCACGGCAATAATTGGAGTGAAACATTATAATGAAGGTATTCATCATTGTACGTGGCGCCAAAACTGAATTCGCCTTCTGGTGCTGAACGCCCTGTAGGCATTTGGATCAAGCCCACGCCGCCAAAATCTGACTGTGAAGGGGTTAATACGGGGTAACTGTAGTCGTCGGCTTGCACATGCAGTACCGGCAGCATGGCCAATGTAATGGCAGAGAGAGAGGTTTTTAAGACAGTATGCATTACAGTGCCCGATTCCTTAGCAGATTAATAATATCCTCGTTCAGCGTTTCAAAGCCCTTGGGCAGTGAAGAGAAGCTTAAATACACAATGGCACCGGGGGCAATATCATGATGATCGCGATTCCAATACGCAATCGGGTGTTGTTCTACAGTGCCATCCGGCTGGATCACCCACGCATCACTGTTATTGGCATTGCTGAGCGGTTTGCCTTGCTTAAGATAATCCTCGGCGTCAAATCGAGTTTGCCATTTTGCCCATACAGATTTTTCAAGGGCACCCAGTACTAAAATACGCTCTGGGCGTGGTGGCAGAATGAGCGTGAGATCATGAGTAATTAAGGTATTAGCCTGTTTATTCAATCGAACATTGTCATAATCCAATGACGTAAAAATACGCTCACCCGTTGTGAGTTGTTCGATTTGCTGGCTTAGCTTAAGTACCGCTTGTTGTCGTTCATCGTGCCAATATGTTGCTAATTGGTTGATTTGGTCGACAACAGTTTGTTGTTGTGGATGAGGAAAGGCTTGAAAGAGTGCTGCCCCCGTCCAATAAATACGTGGGTCTTGCTTGACATCATTGCCTAAGAACGTCGGTAAATGGGTCAAACTGTCTGATAAGACTTGTTTTATGCGCACTGGCGCTGAATAACTCAGCTGTAGCTGACGCTCATGTTCTGACGATGTGGTGACATTGATGGCGAAGGGCTTAGCGTCTGTCGATGTAAGCGTCGCTGTACCCGAAATAATCGACGTATCAGCTGCCAGCGCATAGGTCACAGAGCAAAAAGTAATAAGCGCGAGTGGCAGTAGACGCCGTAATTGGGATCGCAATGAACAGCGAGATAATGATAAAAGCAAGGTCATGATCGTCCGTGTTTATGAATAAGGCTTTAATAAAGTCATGTCAATGACAGGTAAGCCGGGTGCCAATGTTTGCTGGCTTTTAAGGACTTTTCCTGTTTTCCCATCGATCCAAAATTGATTTTGGTAACGGGTATCGAGTGCATCAATGGTGACGGATTCAATAAAATGCCACGTTGTAATAGGGTGCTCATTGATCATAATGACGGCATTATCTTGACGTGAAAACCTCGAGGTTAATTGATAACTGAAATGGTAGCCGGGTTGCCAATCAATGGTACGCTGCCAATGCATAGGCGTGCTTGCACGCTGCAAGCCCAAAATCAGCGGATCAGGTTGATTACTGTATGTCTCAATCAAATTACCTTGAGGTAAATTCAGACTTTTAACTAATCGACCGCCTTCAGTGACCAGCATCCCTTTATCGGATGACACCCATTTGAGTTGTGTGCGGGTGTTTGGCGTTAATGACAGCGCAGGTTCGGCTAAGGCCAATACCATAAAAGCTTGTGGACCGTCATCAACTTGCGCATAGAGGCTAGCGTAGGGCAAGCGTTGTACGTCATCGCTGGCGAGTTCGGTATCGTTATCACCAAAAAGTGCGAGTGATAAGGTATCGTTAACATCATTGAACTTTTGGCTGCAGCCGGTTATACCAGCAGACAGTAGAATTGTCAGTGTTAAAAGGGTAAAGCATTGAAATATCCGCATCCGAGCTGCTTATGTCCACATTGGGAAAGTAAAAGGTACTGAAAGGGTGGTTGAACATGCTGTGAGCTAATCATTAGAGTAAAATAACAACCGCACTTAAAAGTGCGATCATTAAATAACACAGCTGTTTTTATTATTTTGTATTACATCGCAGACGATGTATTAGCCTTGAGCGGCTGAAACAGAGGTTGTTGTGTTGTTGCTGTCACCTGAATCAGCTACAGCTACGGCAGCTACTGCTACTGCAACACCAGCTGCTACTGCTGTTGCCGTAATACCGCCAGCTGCAGCTGCTGTTGCGCCAGCTGTGCCAGCTGCAGCACCAGTAGATGCAGTTGTTGTACCTGCTGTTGCTGCAGTGCTGCCTGTTTCAACAGCAGCAAATGCAGAGCTAGCCATTGACATTGCTGCCAGTAAAGCAATCGTTGTCTTCTTCATCCTATTCCCTTATTTGTATAAAAAGTTATAAAAAGATCAAAGGTAATCTTCCTATTAATGATATGGGGATATTCAGGCAATGGCAATGGATCCTTAAAGTTGTCATAAAATTATTTTAAAGTAAATGGGAACAGCGTCTCATTGTTTATGTTGGAATTGTGTTGATACTACTGTTAGTTAGAAGGTTTTATATTTATTTAAGGTTTGGAACGATAGTAAAAGAGGTATGAAGTAGATGTATATTAATGACGGTACGAAATATCAATGGTTTGTTGTTTATGATAAGAGAGTTTGATCGCAACGCGTACTTGAAAGGCATAAATTGATTTCTATTTCCCTATGTTGAGTGTAAAATGCAGCTCGATTTCATATAAAAGTCGATTTTATTTATCCATTTTTATATAGCGCTGACTGTACTATACGGTCAATAAGTAACGTTTAATCACGTTATCTTCGCTATCAACGCCAGTACCAAAGACAGACGCGAACAGCTTTGTCTCTGCATCATATCAGCATGTTGGGAGCTGCAACCTAAGGGCGGTAGCATGGAAAAACACCTTAATTATGCGCTTTATACATTCTAATATTACCAAGAATAGACTAATTTTCAGAAACGGGATCTTTGTGTCGTTTCATCTTTTGCTGCATCTGCAGTCCATCCATTTTTTAAGATTGAATTTATAGCATATGGATTTCACTAAGAAGCTGCTCATTACCGTTATGGCCTCGACCATGCTGGTTGGTTGTACCGTGCCGGGTTCTCACTTAACAGTTGATGATAAAAATATTGTTACCTCTGGTCAGTCACAAGATAGCGATGTTAGCGATCAGGTTAATGTTTACCCTTTAACTGCAAATACCGTTAATCAATTTAAAGCGCCAGCGATTTTTTCGAAAACCAACCCAAGTTTAGAAGCCGAAATAGTACGTTATCAATACCGTATTGGACCGGGTGATATTTTGAATATTACCATTTGGGACCATCCAGAATTGACTATTCCGGCAGGCTCGTACCGAAGCTCTGAAGAGTCTGGTAATTGGGTACACGCCGACGGCACCATTTTTTATCCGTATATCGGTTTGGTAAAAGTGGAAGGTAAAACAGTCACTGAAATTCGCATCGAAATGGCCAAGCGTTTAGCAGAATTCATTGAAAGCCCACAAGTCGATGTCAATGTAGCTTCTTTCCGCTCACAAAAATCGTATGTGACAGGTGAAGTAAATACCCCAGGTCAACAACCTATTACCAATGTGCCGTTAACACTGCTTGATGCAATTAATCGCGCAGGCGGCTTAGCCGAAGATGCCGATTGGCGCAACATTACCTTGACGCGCAATGGTGCAGAAGAAAATTTGTCACTTTATGCGTTAATGCAACGTGGCGATCTAACCCAAAATAGATTGTTGCGAGCTGGCGATATTGTGCATGTGCCACGTAATGATGCGCAGAAAGTGTTTGTAATGGGTGAAGTGAACGATCCCAAATTGCTTAAAATTGATCGTGCTGGTATGAGCTTAACTGAAGCATTAAGTAATGTCGGCGGTATTAATCAACTATCAGCTGATGCGACAGGTGTTTTTGTAATTCGGAGTAATAAGCAAACGACAGAGAACGATCCTGTTATTGCTGATATTTACCAGTTGAATATTCAAGAAGCGTCTGCTTTGATTATCGGTACTGAGTTTGCGTTAGAACCGTATGACATTGTATATGTAACAGCTGCGCCATTAACCCGTTGGAATCGTGTGATTACACAGCTTATCCCAACCATCAGTGGATTTAATGAGTTGACAGAAGGCGCACTACGAGTAAGAAATTGGTAATGCGGCTGATGTTGTAATTTAATAACGATGATAAAAGTGTTTGTGATAAGCACTTTTATTTCATCCATTTCAAGTGGCATTATTATGTTCAATAAAATTCTTGTCGTCTGTGTTGGTAATATTTGCCGCTCGCCTTCAGGCGAATATTTATTAAAACAACAGCTACCAGATAGAATAATTAACTCGGCAGGCATTGCGACAGCCAAAAGTGGTCTTAGTGGTAAACCTGCCGACAAGATGGCAAATACTGTCGCGCAAGAGCACGGCTACTCGCTTGATGCCCATCAAGCACAACAATTAACCCCCGAGTTGTGTCGTGAGCATGATTTAATTTTAGTCATGGAGAAAGGGCATATTGACGCAGTAACGCATATTGCACCAGAAGCTCGTGGTAAAATAATGCTCTTTGGGCAATGGATTGGGCTGCAAGACATTCCCGATCCGTACCGCCAAAGCAGAGAAGCCTTTGATCATGCTTATATGTTAATTGAACAAGCCGCTAATGCATGGGTGGCAAAACTGAAATAAGTGTAGGAATAAGTCATTGCTTTTGCAATAACTCACCCCTAGCAAAACTTTGGCCTTTGGCCCCCATACGACTGAGCAATATATAATCATGAGTGTTACGCAAGATTTACCCCAAAAAAAAATATCTTCATCTGATGAAATCGATTTAGGCAAATTGTTTGGCATTTTGATCGATAATCGTTGGTACATCATCCTTATAGTTTTTATGTTTACTGTCGTTGGTGTGGCATATGCGTTATTAGCAACACCTATATATAAAGCTGATGCATTGATTCAGGTAGAACAAAAAAGCAGCGGTATGCCAGCCATAGGTGATATGGGCGAGTTATTCAGCAGTGAATCTTCTGCCTCCACTGAAATTGAGATCATCAAATCACGAATGATCATTGGTAAAACTGTAGATAAATTAAATCTTACCACGGTAACTATACCGCAATATTTACCAGTTATCGGTAAAGGTTTAGCACGGCTACAAGGTACTTCTATTGAACTTGACGTCAGTCGTTTTGAAATTCCTGAGCATGTGCAAGTACCGATTTACACCATAACAGTATCTGATATAGAAAGTGGTCAATATGTATTAACCGATTCAAATGAACGTCAAGTATTAACTGGTACTGTGGGTCAGTTGGTAAGTAAAGGTGATTACCGTTTATTTGTTACTTCAATCAATGCAGATACAGGTTCGACCTTTACACTATTTAAACGTTCGCGCTTAGATGTTATACAGAATTTACAGCATAACCTTACTGTCAACGAGCGAGGCAAACAAACGGGTATTTTACAGCTGTCCCTGATGGGTGAAGATCGCACTGATATTGAACAAATTTTAAATGATATTAGTCAAAACTATTTTTTGCAAAATGTTGCTCGTAACTCTGCGGAAGCTGAAAATAGTTTGGAGTTCTTACGCTCGCACCTACCGGATATAAAAGCTGAACTGACAATCGCTGAAGATAAGCTTAATCGTTATCGTCAAGATAACGATTCGATTGATTTAGGTCTTGAAGCGCAATCAACGTTAAATGTCATGGTGACGTTAGAGGCTCAGCTAAATGAATTAACATTTAAAGAAAGCGATGTTTCACAACGCTTCACTAAAGAACACCCTGCCTACCTCTCGTTGTTGGATAAACGGAAAACTTTATTAGGTGAGCGTGAACGGTTAAACCGCCAAATTCAAAAGCTGCCAAAAACTCAACGTGAAGTATTACGTATGACACGTGATGTGGAAGTGAATCAGCAGATTTACATACAACTACTTAATAAAGTACAAGAGCTGAATATTGTAAAAGCCAGTACTGTGGGTAATGTGCGAATTCTTGATGCCGCTCTGTCGTATACGAATGCTGTTAAGCCGAAGAAGTCGTTGATTGTGGTATTAGCTACCTTACTAGGTGGAGTGCTGGCAATTGCAATTGCATTAATACGTGCCGCGTTCCATCGTGGCGTTGAAAACCCAGATGATATTGAAGCGATTGGCTTACCTGTTTATGCTTGTATTCCAATGTCTGATTGGCAGGTTGAGTTAGATAAAAAGATAAAAACCAAGAAAGTCAAAATAATTCAAGAAACTTTGTTGACGGTTTCAAATCCTGCAGATTTGTCTGTTGAGGCACTGCGTAGTTTAAGAACCAGTTTGCATTTCGCGATGATGGAAGCGAAAAATAATATATTGATGATCTCGGGCCCTAGTCCGAGCATTGGTAAATCGTTTGTATCTGCCAATATGGCGGCGGTTGTTGCTAAAGCAGGACAACGTGTGTTAGTGATTGATGCCGATATGCGTAAAGGACGTATGGAGCGTCAAATGGCAACATCGCATAAATTAGGATTGTCTGATTACCTTTCAGGGCAAACGAGTATTGAAAAGATCATCAAAGAGCCGGGTGTGGAAAATTTCCATTACATCAGCCGTGGTGACGTGCCACCGAACCCGTCTGAATTGCTGTTACATCCTCGTTTTCAAGGTTTAATGGAATGGGCATCTTCTAATTACGACATGGTAATTATCGATACTCCACCTATTTTAGCTGTGACAGATGCTGCGATTGTTGGTACACATGCTGGTACAACATTCATGGTTGGGCGCTTTGGTCAGAATGCAGTTAAAGAGATAGAAGTAGCAAAGCAACGTTTTGAGAAAAATGGCATTGAAGTGAAAGGCTTTATATTAAATGCAGTCGTTCGCAAAGCAAGCAGTTACTACGGTGGTAATTACGGTTACTATAACTATAGTTATGAATCAAAATAATTATAATTAATTTATTCTTTTTTGACGCAATATAAGGCGCATGACATATGTGCTTTTATTATTTTTATAAGTATAGAAAGTAATAAAAACTTTTTATTACAAACTACAATATATTGGAATGAAAAATGTTAAATAATAAGACAGTCTTAATTACAGGTGGTACGGGATCTTTTGGTAAGAAATTTATTGAAACTATCCTTGACAGGTACCCAGAAGTTAAAAAAATCATCATTTACTCTCGTGATGAATTGAAGCAGTCTGTTATTAAGCAAAAGTATCCACCGTATGATTTTCCACAACTCCGATTTTTTATAGGAGATGTACGTGACCGCGAGCGTATGGTTCAGGCTTGTGAAGGGGTTGATGTTATAATTCATGCTGCTGCGATAAAGCAAGTTGATACTGCTGAGTATAATCCAACAGAGTGTATTCGAACAAATATTGATGGAGCTGAAAATGTTATTCATGCAGCTTTAACTTGTGGTATAAAAAATGTTGTTGCTCTTTCAACGGATAAAGCTTGTGCTCCAATCAATCTTTACGGAGCAACAAAATTAGCATCTGATAAATTATTTGCTGCAGCAAATAATATCAGGGGTTCTAAAGATATACGATTTAGTGTTGTGCGTTATGGTAATGTTATGGGATCTCGAGGTTCTGTTATTCCTTTCTTTTTAAATAAAAGTAAGGAAGGTGTGTTACCGATTACTCATAAAGATATGACTCGTTTTAATATTTCACTACAAGATGGTGTGAATCTTGTAATGTTTGCTTTAGGACATCATTTAGGAGGTGAAATTTTCATTCCGAAAATACCATCATACAAAATTACAGATGTTGCAGAAGCTGTAGCTCCTGAGTGCCAAATTCGTATTGTTGGCATTCGTCCAGGTGAAAAGCTTCATGAGGAAATGATTACTGATACTGACTCACTTAATACAATTGATCTTGGACCTTATTACGCTATTCTTCCTTCAGTATCTTTCACTTGTACAGAAGAAGATTATATTAAGCACCATAGTGCTAAAAAAGTTCCATTTGGCTTTAAGTATAATTCAGGTACAAATACTGAATGGGAATCTGTTGAAAATTTACGTGATTTAATACGAACTCATGTTGATCCAAATTTTAATGTATAATTAGTTTTAAACCGTTAGGAAGTTGATATGACCAAAATTTTGGCGATTATTCCAGCTCGAGGTGGTAGTAAAAGAATACCACAAAAGAATATAAAATATTTTTTAGGTCAGCCAATAATATCTTATCCAATTAATGCATTATTAAGCTCAACTCGAATAGATACTCTCTTCGTATCAACTGATTGTAAAAATATAAGATCTGTCGCTGAAAAATTTGGGGCTACAGTTCCATTTATGCGGAGTGATAAAAACTCTGATGATTTTGCGACTACATATGAAGTTATAGAAGAGGTACTTACTCGGTGTGATGAGGAGTATGATTTTGTATGTTGCGTCTATCCAACCTCAGCTTTTGTTACCACAGAAATGATAGATTGTGCAGTAGATATATTGAAGTCTGATGATACCGCTACCAGTATTGCAGGGGTACTTGAATATTCTCATCCAATCCAACGAGCGTTGCGTGTAGAAGGTAAATACGTAGTATCAACACAACCTGATTGTTATAACATGAGAAGTCAGGATTTGGAGAAGATATATCATGATGCTGGACAGTTTTATATTTTTTCTCCCAAAGCGGTTAGGCAGGAAAAAAAGCTAATAACAAAAGATTGCATTCCTTTTATTATTAACCCTAATTTAGCTCATGATATTGACACTCAAGAGGATTGGGATTTAGCAGAGTTAAAGTATCAATTCATGTCATTAAAGGTTTAAATATGAAAAAAGTAGTGATTGTTGGTTCAAATGGATTACTTGGAAGTTCTTTATTAAAAGTGTTAGCTGATAAATATGAAGTGACCACTATTACAAGAAAATCAGAACATAGTGACTACCAAGTTGATATGACATCACTTAATTTAAGTCAATCAGTACTAAGTGATATAAGTCCTGATTTTATCATCAACCTTGCAGCGTTAACAAATGTTGATACCTGTGAATGTGATATTAATCTTGCTTATTTAGTGAATACCAAAATTGCAGAAAATATTGCATGTTTTTCAAAAAAACATAATACATTTATTATTCATATTTCAACAGATCACCTTTATAATCAAAATAATGCGACTGAGCAAGATGTTGAAATATGCAATAGTTATGCAATGACAAAGTACTGTGCCGAAAGAAGTTATAATCCTAATAATAGTATTGTTCTCAGAACAAATTTTTTTGGAAAAAGTCACAGTGAAAGTTCACTAGGGTTATGTAATACAATATACAAGCAAGCTCAAGAAGGCATTGAATTGAAATTATTCAATGATGTTTATTTTTCTCCATTATCTATAATTACACTTTGTGATGTTATTAATGTTTGTTTGAGAGAAAGAATCCCCGGAGTTTTTAATGTTGGCTCAAAAAATGGGATGAGTAAAGAACAATTCCTACGTTATTTTTTGATAAAAGCTGGTGTTGAAAACTTAAAATATAAGTCGATTTCTGTTGATGATGTTTGTTTAAAAACACCTAGACCAAAAGATATGAGAATGAATGTAAGTTTATTTGAGCGCACTTATAAATATAATCTTCCAAAATTAATGATTGAAATTGAGAATGTAGCAAATGAATTTAAGTGAGAAGTTTTCTAGCAAATTTAAAATTGGTAACACTCAAATAGAAGCTAATGGCAAACCATATTTTATAGCTGATATTGGTGCTAATCATAATGGTGACTTAGAAAAAGCAAAAGATTTGATTTACTTAGCTGCGGAGTCAGGTGCTCATGCTGCAAAATTTCAACATTTTAAGGCAGAAACTATTGTAAGTAAAGATGGTTTCAAGCAATTAGGTAATAAACAGTCACATCAATCGAAATGGAAAAAATCAGTATTCGAAGTATATCAAGGGGCATCAATATCTCTTGATTGGACACAAACATTAGTTGATACATGTAAGGACGCTGGTGTTGAGTTTTTTACAAGTCCATATTCTTTAGACTTAGTTGATTATGTAGATCCATATGTACCAGCCTATAAAATAGGTTCTGGTGACATAACATGGCCTGAAATTATTGGTAAGATGAGTTCTAAAGGTAAACCAATGCTTTTAGCTTGTGGTGCGTCAACTTTAGATGAAATAGAAAAAGCTATTGAGACAGTAACATCTTATACAAATGAAATTGTGATTATGCAATGTAATACTAATTACACAGCATCCTTGGAAAATTTTAAATATATTAATTTGAATGTAATCAAGACATTAAGATCTATGTATCCAAATGCAATATTAGGTTTAAGTGATCATACACCTGGTCATTCGACAACTCTTGGTGCTATTGCATTAGGAGCTAATATTATTGAAAAACATTTCACAGATAATAATAAAAATGAAGGTCCGGATCACAAATTTGCAATGAATCCGGAATCATGGAAAGAAATGGTAGAGCGTTCTAATGAATTATCTCTAGCGTTGGGTGGTGGTGTGAAAAAAGTTGAGGATAATGAAAAAGAAACTGTTGTTGTTCAACGACGTTCAATTCGAGTTAAAAATAATCTAAACATTGGTGATCTTATTGTAAAAGATGATCTAGAATGTTTACGTCCATGCCCAGTCGATGCTATTGAACCATATAATATTGAAAAGGTAATTGGAAAAACCGTTTGTGAATCCATTCCATCTGGTGAGTATATTAAATGGCATCAACTAAAATAGTTATCATTATACCAGCATATAACGAAGAAAATACTATTGGTAATGTCATTAATGAATTACATAATATAGTTGGAAGTTCAATTGATATAGTTATTGTGAATGACTGTTCAAAAGATAATACATCTATAATTGCTAAAGAATCTGGTGTTCATGTGATTGATTTAAATGTTAATCATGGGTATTCTAAGGCAATTAATAAAGGATTCGAATATGCTACATTTGAATTAGATGCTGATTATCTATTAACTATGGACGCTGACGGTCAACACGATCCACATTCAGTCAATAAACTTTTATCTCAGCTTTCTGATAATGATGTTGTTGTTGGGCGACGTCCAGAGTTTGCTCGTTTATCCGAGTGGATTTTTGGACGTTTTTTCTTATACAGATTCGGTATTTCTGATCCACTTTGTGGATTGAAAATATATAAATCTTCAATATTTAAAGATTATGGAAAATTTGAAACCTTTGAATCTATTGGTACTGAATTATTAACATGGGCATTATTAAATAGATTAAAAGTCAATGAAGTAGAAATTGAAATAAGAGATAGAGAAGATGAACCAAGATTTGGCTCTCTTATAAAAGCAAATTTAAAGATTTTAACTGGGCTTTTAAATACAATTAGGTTTATTAATAAAACTTGATATTTTCTGTTGATTTTAATCTTGATGAGATCAAACTTTATGGTTTCATCAAGAATTTACTAATAACGGATTGTTGATTTTAATCAGAGCTGATGATGATTTTCTGTTTATAGTTATAGTACATATTGATTACATAATTTAGTTGACAATGGTGTAGTTTCAATATTGAGGTCGGTATGATGTTTAATGTTATAATACGGAAGTCTGTAAATTTAATAAAGAATATACACCAAAAATCGACATATAAATTACTTTATACTAAATATGGTATAGGGAATGAAAATTTTTTACAAGGTAAGGGCTGTGAAATATATGGAGATGGTTGTTTTTATGTTGGAGAATATTCTTATTGCGGAAATCTTGGAGGGTTTCAAGTTGTAAAAGGACATAAGATAACGATTGGTTCCAATGTTGCAATTAGCCATAATGTCAGAATTTATACGTCAAATCGTAATGCTGAATATTTTTTAACAGGTAATGGTGAGAAAATATCATCAGGGAATGTTACAATCGGTAATAATGTTTGGATTGGAGCAAATGTATTTATAACTGAAGGCGTTACAATTGATGACAATGTAGTAATAGGAGCCAATTCAGTTATAACAAATGATATTTCTAGTGGCTGTGTTGTTGGTGGTGTGCCTGGTAAAGTAATTAAGAAATATTAAAATGAAAATAGCAAAAGATATAATTCTCTACTTGTCAGTAGAGGTAGTTAGTAAATCGATTCCATTTGCAATGTTACCGTTTCTGACTAGAGCTTTAACGCCTGACGAATATGCAAAAATAACTAGTTTTACTGCCATTGCTGCATTGCTTAGTATATTAGTTGGACTTAATTGTCAAAATGCAATTTCTGCTCTTTTTTATAAAGATAAAAAAAACATAAGAGTATATTTAAATTCTAGCTTTAAATTTTGGCTAATAAGTGTATGCATTATTGTTTTTTGTATGTTTATTACTTATTTAACAGGCTGTGATTCGTTATTAATGTTACTAATGTGTTCTGTGTTTGCTTTTTTTTGGTTTCCTCAATCTTTATTTACCACTTTAATGCGTCTCGAAGGAAATACAGGTACATATGCAAAGTTCACTATTAGTGAAGTGATTTTGAATGTATCTTTAACAGCATTACTCGTTAGTACATATAAAGCAGAAGGTCGAATTATAGCAATAGTTGTATCCATTATTATTTTTGGAATTATTGCTTTTTTGTTGTTGCAGCATCGATATCCAAGTAACGGTAGTCAAATACTCAGGTCTAGTAATTCTTTAGTAAAAAGTCCTATTTACAAACTATCTTCTAATGATACAAGATTGTTAAAGATATGCCTGCCAGTTTTACCACATTTGGTTTCAGGATGGGTAAGATCTGGTTTAGATCGGTACATAGTCGGAGCTTTTTTTGGCATGTCACTTCTTGGCGTATATGGTGTCGCAGGGCAATTAGCTATGGTCATGGGAGTTATATCTAATTCTGTTACATTAGCAATTGGACCTTATGTTCAAAGAAGGATATCAGAAAACTATTCTAAGCATAAACTTGTCATTACAACATACATGATTTCTTTTGGTTTAATCATTATTGGTATAGTGTATGTTATATTTTGTGATTTCTTCGCTATTTATTTATTAGGTGATAAATTTGAATCAGCTTTAGATATAGTCCCATACTTTGTTGCAGCCTTCTGTTTTCAGGGGATTAGTAATTTATTCATTGTATATGTTTATTACTCAGAAAAAACAACGCTGCTATTTAAGTTTGCATTTCCTGTTGGTATTGTTTTTATATTAATGCAATATTTTACGGCGTCATTTATGAGTTTTGAATATTTTAAATTACTTATTGTAATACAGTCACTTATTTATTTGTTCTTAATTGTATTTATAAGTAGAGTTAGTTTTAAAATGCCATGGTTTGATTTTAAAGGACTTGTATTAGCATGGAAAAAATAAAAATATTATTTTGTACGCCTTATGCATTAGATGATGAAAATGCAAATGGAATAAATAAAATAAATATGAACATAATACCTCGGTTATATAATGATTGTGAATTGACGATATTGCAACCAGATGGGGTGACTGATTCTACTATAGAAAGTAAATGTCAGGTAATAAAGGTTAAGGCCAAAGTTAAAAAAAATGATTTTATAGATAAGGTGGTTTCTACATTCTCGATTTTATCACGAGACGAATATATATTTAAATCGATTTGTTATGAAATGGCTTGTAGGATAAACAAAAGCTATGAAAATTATGATATTATCCATCTATCTTCATTTCAGTTATCGGCAGTGCTCTCTTTTTTAAATAAAAATGCATTAAAAAAAGTAGTTTTTTTTGCTATTGATTCAAAAGTGTTACATGAAGAGAGTCGAGTTAAAGTTACGAATGGTTACAAGCATATTTATAGATCGTTACTTTTATATAAAGCAAAGCTATGCTTTAATATGATTTATGATAAGGTCGACAATATTTGTTTTGTAGGACAATCAGATGCAGAGTCTTTATTATCTGTTTTACCTAATAAAAATGTAAATGTGATTCCAAATGGAGTGTTTATCGAACATAACAGTATCTATAACGAATGTTTGGATACTGATGAGATTACACTTTGTTTCCATGGTGATATGTATTATCCACCAAACAAAAGAGCATTATCGAAGTTACTATCATACTTTCCTATTATTCAATCTTCATTTTCAAAACCTATAACTTTGAAAATTATAGGTAAAGGAAGTGAAATCTATAATTCGCCTAGTTTAGGGGTTTTGGGGATGGGTTTTGTCGATGATATTTATAAAGAATTATCAAATTCTACTATTTATGTTTCATTGGTTGATACTGGTGCTGGAATAAAAAATAAATTACTCGATGCGATGTCTGTTGGATTACCAATTTTAGCTTCTCAAAATAGCATGGAAGGTATAGCTTATTCTAGGGTAAATACGGAGTATTTAGAAATAGAACCAAATGACGTTCAAAGTATTATTAATAAGCTTAATATTATATTGAACGATAGTGATTTGCGTAATGATATGAAAATATCTGGTTTGACGTGTGTCCGAGAATATTATTCTTGGAATAAGGTAGCTTTAGATTATATAGCATATTATGAAAAGGTGATTTCAAGTGGGCAGTGAAGGAAATATTTTAAATTTAAAGACGAAAGTACCACCGCTTCTCTTTGAATTAATTGTTAGTGAAATATCTTCAACTCATGTTAATTTTGCGAAAGATTGTTTTTTTAATAAAAAAAATCCATATGAATGCATTTTGTTTTTTTTTAAAAATTTATTTTTTTGTTTGGCCTTTCTAAGGAAAATTAGTTTTAAGAATGTTACCGATAATGAGTTTTCTTCAAATATAGTTTATTATGGAAATGAAAAAACTAAGACAGAAAAGATTTTTTTATCTGACTATTTTAACATTATAGATAAAAAAGTTGTGTCCATATCCAATGATGAAAGTGTTGATATGAAAAGCCTAAATCAGATGTCATTTACTTATAAATACTTGCCAGATTATATTAAGGATGTATCTAAAATCTTAGTTACTATCTTTTATGTTGGGATAACTCGGAAGGTCAAGTTAAACGAGTTTTTTGTTTTAAGTCTGGCTCTTAAAAATATTGGAGTTCATTACAAATGGAAATCTATTATAGATATTTATGAACCTGATTTTATCGTCAATTTTTTTTCAGCAACAACTGAAGGCCATGCACTGAATTTTCAGGCTCAATCATTAAATAAAAAAGTTTTCACTTATAGCTGGGGGAGTAATATAAAAGCAATTGAGCAAAAGTTTACGGTGCAGGATTATGTTTTATTGAAGAGTCAAGATGAAATAGGTAAATACAGATATGGAGAAGAGGTAGTTATAGGTGACCTAGGCTTAAGAAGAATTGAGCGTAATCTAGAACAAGTTAATTATATTTGCTTAATTGATACTTGTTATAATGATAAGTTTAGGTTGTTCGAAAAATCTGAGATGTATCGGAAAATATTTAAATGGCTTGATACTATTAATGTGAAAAAAGTACATGTTGTTTTTCATCCAGGTTCTGTCGATACTGATACTGTGATGGATTTAGCAAAAGATTTTACTTTTACCTTCTCGATGTCCATAGGAGATTTGGATTTTGTGTTGTCCAAATCTAAATTGGCCATTAATATAGTTTCAACTGAGTTGAAAACTGTTATTTATTCTGGAATTCCAGTTGTTAACTTTGCGCCTTTATATTTTGATATGTATCTACCAAACTCTAAATGTGAAGGTTTTCTGAATCGTTCTTCAGGTGTTGATATACATTTTTGGTCTCAACTGGATGAATATTATAACCTTTCTGATGTGATTAATAGTGGCTTTAATGAAGAGGAATACTCTACTTTTGTTTCTGACTATGTTTGTGATGAATATAAGTTAAATAAATTCGGAAGGCTTTTATTGTGATTAAATTTAAATTAAATAAATTTGATTTTTCAGAAGTGATTCTTCTTATATTGGTCACATCAACGATATTTCGTTTTGATGCATTTTTCGCTGGTGCGAATAGATATATTCCTTATCGCATAACAATAATTTGTTTGTTTCTTTTCATTGTACGTCGGTTTTTTTTTACAGAAGATAGATTTAAAGCTAGTTTAACCAGCCTCAAAGCTTTAACTTTTTTAGCGGTGGCTGTCGCTGTATTTAATTTATTATGGTTTTTCAGGTTTGATACTTTAACATCTTTTTTTAATAGTGTTTTATCTTTTTTATATATTATTGGTGGTGTTGCACTTCTTTCAGCATTGTTGAAAGAAGTTAGTTTTTCTTTTGTTTTAAAAGTAAGATTAATTTTTTTGTTTTTATCTTGTATAATATTTTCCATTGAAACTTATATTCGTTTTATACACCCTGAATTAGGTTTGAATGAAAATATGGATTCGAATGTCGTTATTGATCGAATGTCAGCTGGTGTGCAAGCAGATACTTTCTTTTATTTTAAATATGGAAGTATTATGTTTTTTGACTCTAATTATGTCGGTCTAAATATCCTTCCTATCGTTATACTTGCATTGTCGAATGACAAATACAGGAAGTTATATATTATATGGTTGTCAATTTTGGTTGCTTTTTCTTTAAGTCGTTCGGCTTGTCTTGGGCTTTTGATGATTTATACGTTGTATTTTATTAAATGGCAACGAAAGTACACGCCATTTGTTTTTATTATCATTGCTTTATTATTGCCCTTTGCTGGGTATGAAGTTTATGACTTTTTTAAAAATGACTCAAGTTTTTTGACTAAAATTGCAATATTTCAATCTTTAGATCTTATAACTCAAGTTTCAATTTTTGACTTCTTATTTGGCTTTGGCTTAGAAAAAGGACCTTTTATTTATTCGCCGAATGATGCTGCTTATGCCCATGCTCTAATACCATTACTTTTAGGGCAGATCGGGCTTGTTGGTTTATTGATCTATTTTCTATCTTGGGTTGGGATGATATTATATTTCGGCTTTCCTATGTTAGTGGCTTTTATTACTTTAAATTTCTGTGGTATTTCTCTTGCAGATCCATGGGAGGTTATTTATTTTTTTATTCCTCTTTTTTCTTCATTTATATATAAAAATACGGTTGAGTTGAGATGAATGTTTTTATTATAATACCTACTCTTAGGGCTGGAGGGGCTGAGAGTGTTGTCGTTTCACTTGCAAATAGTATTTCCTCTAGTGAAAGCGATATTAATTGTACTGTAGTAACTATTTTTGACGATGTCGGAACTGATTATTTCGCAGGTTCTTTATCTAAAGATGTTAATGTTATTCAATTAGGCTTGAGCCTTAAGTCAAAATTTAAGGCTGTTTATTCTTTATATAAGGTTATTAAACAGCTTAAGCCAGATGTTATACATACACACTTAACAGGTATTTTTTATTCTTCACTTTCATCCTGGTTTCTTGATATAAGGTTGATCCATACTGTTCATACGCAACCTTCAATTGAATTTTCTGGTTTGAAAAAATCGTTATTTAAGCTTGTTAATACGCTAATACAGCCATGTATTGTTAGTTTAAATGAAAAATCTGAGAATGAGATGAAAAATAATTTTTCATGTTTTTCAACTATTATACCTAATGGTTCTAGAAACTTAGGCTCTGTTGATAGGGTAGCTAATCGTAATTTTGTTATTGTTGCGAGATTTGATCCTGTTAAACGACATGAGGTTTTAATTAAATCTTTTATTGATGCGTCGAGAAATACGGACTCTAATTTGTATATTGTTGGTGTTTGCGTTTCAGGACATGAGAAATATTATCAAGACTTGAAAAATAAAATTGACTTGTCTGAACGGATACATTTATTTGAAAATGTTAGTAGTAATAACGAGCTTTCTCAGTTATTTTCTAAATCTCAATTTGTTGTCCTCTCTTCACTATATGAAGGTTTGCCTGTCTCATTACTTGAGGGTATGTCTACAGGTTTAATTCCTGTCGGATTGCCTACACCGGGTTTATTAGATTTTTTTCAAATTAATGGTTTGACTCGAATGTCAAGAGGTGATGATGTCTGTCTTTTTTCAAATAACCTTAAAGACTGTATTTTTTTATCCCAAAGTGATGTAGATACGGAATCAGATTTATCAAAGAAAATATTTGATTCTACGTACTCGTCTTCGATTATGGCGTCTCGATACTCTTACTTATACAATGAAATTACTAAGGTTTAATAATGGCTAAGATTTTGTGCGTAGGCCCGAAGAGCAAGCCTTTGACAGGTCAATCATATGCTTTTAATGCTTATGTTAATAATTCATCTCAAGATATTGATGTTTTATATAATAGTGGGGGCAACAAGTATTTAAGTCCATTTATTTTCATGTGTTCATTACTTTATAAGTTTGTTTTTTTTCGTTACGATGTTGTTTATTTTACATCATCTAGAACAAAAGTAGGATTTATTCGTGATTTTATATTGATTATTTTATTTAGTAGGAAATGCAAAGTCATTAATCATTTGCATGGTGCTGACTTTATTGATTTTCGTGAAAGCTGCTGTGAGCGCTATCAAAAAATCATTGATTTTACGTATGGAAAGGTTTCATCAAGTATCGTTTTAACTAAAGGGATGATGGAACAGTATTCGAAGTATCCACAAATGAAGATCTACACCGTTCCTAATTTTTACGAAAAGGAAAGCGTTGGTGTAGAGAGTAATCGTTTAGAAAACCTAAGAAATAAATCTTTTAAAGTTATTTTTCTTTCAAACCTTATTCCAGAAAAAGGCTTGGTTGAACTAATTGAAGCTATTGTTTTACTAAGAACAGAAAAAAATCATGACGTTTCTTTATCAATAGTTGGAGCCGATCTAGGTTATAACGAGTTATCTAGTTACGTTAGGGGCTCCTGTAATAAATATGATTACATTTCATACGAAGGAACTCTTTTTAGGGAAGAAAAAGCAATGGTGCTTAGTTGTAGTCATTTTTTTGTATTACCTACTTATTATCCAACAGAGGCACAGCCAATATCTATAATTGAAGGGATGGCTAATGGGTGTGTTATTATTACAACAGAGCATAACTATCTTCCAGAATTGATAAGTAAGAAGAATGGCTCTTTAATAAAAAAGAAAGATATTCAAGCACTATCAGTATCTTTAGAGGGGTATTTTAACGATGTTAATAAAATATTGAATGTTTCAAGTTACAATAGAGAATATGCAAGTATTGAGTTTTCTATTGATGCTTATATTAACTCCTTAGATGTGATTTTATCTTCTACATAACATTTTATTCGGTTTATTATATGAAAACTGCGCTAATTACAGGTATTACTGGTCAAGATGGTTCCTACTTGGCTGAATTATTATTAGAAAAAGGTTATGAGGTTCATGGTTTGATCCGTAGAGCATCTTCGTTTAACACTCAACGTGTTGATGAAATTTGTAATAATGATAAGAATATCCACCTCCACTACGGTGATTTAACTGATTCATCTAACCTGATTCGTTTAGTTAAGCAAATTGAACCTGATGAAGTTTATAATTTAGGGGCTATGTCGCATGTTGCTGTGTCATTTGAGTCCCCTGAATATGCTGCTGATGTTGATGCGATGGGAACCATTCGTTTATTGGAAGCGATTCGTATTAATGGTTTAGAGAAAAAGACCCGTTTTTATCAAGCCTCTACATCAGAGTTATACGGTGAAGTGCAAGAAACGCCTCAGCGTGAAACCACGCCTTTCTACCCGCGTTCACCGTATGCTGTTGCGAAAATGTATGCGTATTGGATCACAGTTAACTACCGTGAGTCGTACGGCATGTACGCGTGTAATGGTATTTTGTTTAACCACGAATCCCCACGCCGTGGCGAAACCTTCGTGACCCGTAAAATCACCCGCACTCTTGCGAATATCTCTCTGGGCTTAGAGTCGTGCTTAGAGCTGGGTAACATGGATGCGTTGCGTGATTGGGGCCATGCGAAAGATTACGTGCGTATGCAATGGATGATGTTGCAACAAGACGTGGCGGATGATTTCGTTATTGCCACCGGTAAGCAAATCTCAGTGCGTGAATTTGTTCGTATGTCAGCCAAAGAGGCGGGTATCGAGCTAGCGTTTACTGGCGAAGGTGTTGATGAAATCGCGACAGTAATAGGGATTGATTGCGAGAAGGTCTCAGACGTGGCTATCGGTGATGTGATTGTCCGTGTTAATCCTAAGTTCTTCCGTCCTGCAGAAGTTGAAACGCTATTGGGTGACCCAAGTAAAGCCAAAGCAAAACTTGGTTGGGTACCTGAAATTACCGTTGAAGAAATGTGCGTTGAAATGGTGCAGTCGGATGTCGCGAAATCAAAGCAACACGCGTTATTGAAAGCCCACGGTTTTGATGTGTCTATCTCTTTGGAAAACTAAACACTATGTCAGTGAATAAAAAACGTGTTTTTGTGGCGGGACATCGAGGAATGGTGGGCTCCGCCATTGTGCGTCAGTTATCTGCCCGTGATGACATTGAACTTGTTACGCGTAATCGCGCAGAATTAGACTTGACCAGCCAACAGGCGGTGAGTGAGTTTTTTGCGACTGAACGTATCGATGAAGTGTATTTGGCGGCGGCGAAAGTGGGGGGTATTCATGCTAACAACACTTATCCTGCTGAGTTCATTTTCGACAACCTGATGATGGAATGCAACATTGTGCAAGCTGCGCATCAGAATAATGTGCAAAATCTGCTCTTTTTAGGCTCTTCGTGCATTTACCCGAAATTGGCTGAGCAGCCAATGACTGAAACGGCATTGTTGACAGGCATGTTGGAAGCGACCAACGAGCCGTACGCGATTGCCAAGATTGCGGGTATCAAGCTGTGTGAATCGTACAACCGTCAATACGGTCGTAATTACCGCAGTGTGATGCCGACTAACTTATATGGCATGAACGATAATTTCCACCCGGACAATTCTCACGTTATCCCTGCATTGATGCGTCGCTTCCACGAAGCGAAGCTGAATAACGATAAAGAAGTGGTGGTATGGGGGACCGGTACCCCGATGCGCGAGTTCTTGTATGTGGATGATATGGCAGCCGCCTCTATCCATGTGATGGAGCTAGACGCACAGACCTACCAGGACAATACTCAGCCGATGCTGTCTCACATCAATGTGGGCACGGGTGTGGATTGTACGATTCGCGAAATGGCTGAAACCATGGCGAAAGTGGTGGGTTTCACTGGGGATGTTGTGTTTGATAGCACGAAGCCGGATGGTGCACCCCGCAAGCTGATGAACGTGAGCCGCTTGGCGGATTTAGGCTGGCGCTACCAGATTGAACTTGAGCAAGGTTTAGCCACAACCTATCAATGGTTCTTGGCCAATCAGGCGAACTTTCGCGCATAAACGTAAACGCTAACTAAGGATAGGATGCAGTATGACACAGCGTTTAGAGCTGGCGTTATTTAAAACGGTCGTTGCTAACACACCGTTGATATCCATTGATTTAGTTGTTTGCAATACGCAAGGTCAGGTGCTGCTCGGTCAGCGCCTCAACCGTCCTGCCAAAGGGGACTGGTTTGTCCCCGGTGGGCGTATTTGCAAAGATGAATCGATGGCTATGGCTTTTTCTCGGTTAGTCTCAGAGGAGCTGGGGCTTGCGCGGACGATTCAAGACGCCCAGTTTATCGGGCCGTTTGAACACTTTTATTCAGATAACTTTTCCGGTGTCGACTTTTCTACCCATTATGTTGTGTTGGGCTATCGCCTGCAGGTCGATATTGACCTTGATAGCTTGCCCCAAGAGCAACATCATCACTACCGTTGGTTTGAGGTGTCAGAGTTATTGGCATCCGATGAGGTGCACGTGCACACCAAGTGGTACTTTATGAACGGAAATCAGTAAATTATGTTATTACCTGTCATTATGGCTGGCGGCTCAGGGAGTCGTTTATGGCCGTTATCGCGTACGTTATACCCCAAGCAGTTTCTCTCTCTGACGAACAATACCACGATGCTGCAAGAAACAGTGGCACGCTTGGAGGGGCTCTCTCATCAGGCGCCTTTCTTCATCTGTAATGAAGAGCACCGCTTCATTGTGGCTGAGCAGCTACGCCAGCGGCAATTATCACACAGTGGCATCGTGTTAGAGCCGGTCGGGCGTAATACTGCCCCAGCGATAGCCTTGGCTGCCTTGCATGCTACGGCGAATGATGATGACCCCTTGTTATTGGTACTGGCAGCAGACCATGTTATTTTAAATCAAACGGCGTTTGTCGATGCGGTGAATTCAGCGGTTCCGCAAGCTGAGGCTGGCAAGCTAGTCACCTTTGGTATTGTGCCTCATGCGCCTGAAACCGGGTACGGGTATATCCGACAAGGACAGGCGGTTTCTGGTGTGGCGTACACCGTGGATGCGTTTGTTGAAAAACCAGATACAGAGACAGCCCAGCAGTACTTAGACAGTGGCGAGTATTATTGGAACAGTGGAATGTTTTTATTCAAAGCATCCCGTTACCTGCAAGAGCTTGAAGCCTATCGTCCCGATATCTTGACCGCGTGTCAACAAGCGATGATGGGTGCCCGTGGTGATTTGGACTTCATCCGTTTAGATGAAGCGGCCTTTTCCGCTTGCCCGGATGACTCGGTGGACTATGCAGTCATGGAAAAAACCCAGGATGCGGTGGTTGTGCCGATGGACGTGAACTGGAGTGATGTGGGCTCTTGGTCTGCGCTGTGGGAAGTGAATGCAAAAGATACTCAGGGCAATGCGACCCAGGGTGATGTCTTAATGGAGAATACCACCAACAGCTATATTTATTCGCAGAGCAAATTGGTGGCCACCGTTGGGGTGGACAACTTGGTGGTAGTGGAAACCAAAGATGCAGTCTTGATTGCGCATAAAGACAAAGTGCAGGATGTGAAAGGGATAGTCAATCAGCTTAAAAAAGCTGACCGTCCGGAATACCTGCAGCACCGTGAGGTTTACCGCCCTTGGGGCTCGCATGATGCCATCGCCGATGGTGAGCGTTTTCATGTAAAACGTTTGACGGTGAAGCCGGGTGAGAAAACGGCGACCCAAATGCATTATCACCGCGCCGAGCATTGGGTGGTGGTATCTGGAACGGCGAAAGTACGTAATGGGGATAAGACCTTTTTGGTGGGTGAAAATGAATCCACCTATATCCCGATTGGTGTCGCACATTCGATTGAAAATCCAGGGAAAGTACCGCTAGAGTTAATCGAGGTCCGTTCAGGCTCTTACCTAGAAGAAGATGACGTTGTTCGCGTTGAAGACTATGGGGTTGGGTATTAATGAAAGTCAGTATTATTACGGCTACTTATAATAGTGCTAAAACTATTAGAGATACTTTACTATCTTTAGAATCTCAATCTTATAGCGATATTGAATATATTATTATTGATGGGGCTTCGAAAGATAATACATTAAAAGTGATTAATAATATATCTTCTCGTGTAACTACAATTATTAGCGAGTCTGATAAAGGTATTTATGACGCCTTAAATAAAGGTATCGCAACTGCTACTGGTGATGTGGTTGGGTTTTTGCATTCTGACGATTTGTTTGCATACCCTGATGCGATTAAAGATATTGTTGCTCAATTTGATACTGATAAATGCCAAGCTGTTTATGGCGATCTTGAGTATGTGGCTCAGGATGACACTAACAAAGTTATACGGTTATGGAAAAGTGGTCAATATACTCGTTCTAAATTAAAAAATGGTTGGATGCCCCCTCATCCGACATTTTATATGAAGAGGGAGTTATATGAAAATTTTGGCAGCTTTGATCTTAGTTTTAAAATTGCAGCTGATTATGATTCTTTATTACGGTATTTATGGGCAAATAATGTTTCGATGTCGTATGTGCCAAAAGTAGTCATGAAAATGAGAGTTGGTGGTGCAAGTAATCGAGACTTGAGAAATATAATAATTAAAACAAAAGAAGATATTAAGGCGCTTAAAAATAATCAATTATTCTGGCCTCAAGCTATCTTGATTAAAAACTTATCTAAAATACCTCAATTTATTATTAAGTCATAAAATATGAATAATTTAACTTGTTTCAAAGCCTATGATATTCGTGGGCAGTTAGGCCATGAATTAAATGAAGACATTGCTTATCGAATCGGTCGTGCGTTTGGTGAGCATTCGACCCCTAAGACCGTTGTGGTGGGGGGGGATGTCCGTCTCACCTCTGAAGCCCTGAAGACAGCCTTGTCTGAGGGTTTGCTCGATGCTGGGGTGGATGTTATCGACATCGGCATGACAGGAACGGAAGAAATCTATTTCGCCACCAAATACCTGGGTGTTGATGGCGGTGTTGAAGTCACAGCCAGTCATAATCCGATGGATTATAACGGCATGAAATTAGTACGTGAAGATGCCAAGCCTATCAGTGGCGACACTGGGTTACGTGGTATTCAGCGATTAGCAGAAGCGAATGACTTTAACCCTGTCACTCTACGGGGTTCGTTAACCCAACAATCGAATCTCATGCCTTATGTCGATCATTTGATGACCTATATTACCCCTTCGAATATCAAGCCGATGAAACTGGTGGTGAATTCGGGTAACGGGGCGGCGGGTCATGTGATTGATGAGCTAGAGCGCCGTTTTAAGACATTAGATATTTCAGTGGAATTTATCAAGGTGCATCATCAGGCTGACGGCAACTTTCCGAACGGTATTCCCAATCCATTACTGCCTGATTGCCGTGCTGATACCGCGAATGCAGTGATTGAACACCAGGCCGACATGGGTATTGCTTGGGATGGTGATTTTGACCGCTGTTTCTTATTTGATGAAAACGGACAGTTCATCGAAGGGTATTATATCGTGGGCTTATTAGCAGAAGCCTTTTTGCAAAAAAATTCTGGCGCTAAAATTATTCATGATCCGCGTTTGAGTTGGAATACCATTGATGTTGTCACTGCTGCAGGTGGTGAGCCTATCATGTCTAAAACGGGTCACGCTTTTATTAAAGAGCGGATGCGTAAAGAAGATGCGGTGTACGGCGGTGAAATGAGTGCTCACCATTACTTTCGCGATTTTGCATATTGTGACAGTGGTATGATCCCCTGGTTATTGGTGGCAGAGCTACTGTGTGTTAAAAACATGAAGTTATCGGATACGGTGAAAGCGCGTATAGAAGCCTATCCATCATCAGGCGAAATCAATTCTAAATTAACAGATCCTCTAGCTGCGATTAGTCGTGTTCGTTTTGCTTATGAATCTGATGCACTAAGCGTTGATGAGACTGATGGCGTGAGTTTAGAGTTTGCAGATTGGCGTTTTAATTTACGTTCATCGAATACTGAGCCAGTAGTTCGCTTAAATGTTGAATCACGCAAAAATATTCCTTTGATGAAAGAAAAGACAGAAGAAATTCTTATATTACTTCGTCAGTAATGAAAATTGCACTTGCTGATACAGGGTAAACGAGTCTGTAGAGCTCTATACTGTTAGCGTACATACTGAAGTCGTGATTTTTGTAGTACGAAAATAAACAGATTTTTTTATTTATTAGTGTTAACCGATTTAGAGCAGTTTAAATCATCGTGTGATGTGATTGTCTCAAACCGCATGGCTGAAGAGTTGGCGGATGTGGTAGACAAAGTGTACACCCGTGATTTATTTGGTAATGACTAAGTCATTGAGTGTTAGTACCAATAGTTGAACCTATTGGCGACGATATTGATGAGTGGGTAACCCCTTGTTATCCTGCTCTTTCGCTACAAGACGTTTTTCTCCTGAGCCACCTCTGAGACAGTTTGATTGTCTTAACAATGACAACACTCAATATTATACACTACCGATAAGTGGCCGCTTACCGGCAGTGGTCACCGCTATTAAAACAGCATGCTGATATGCCTCTAACTGATAGAGAGCGACAGGGTTGTTATTTTTCTTAAGGATTTTTAATGAACAAAATTACCAAAGCCGTGATCCCTGTGGCAGGACTTGGCACGCGTATGCTACCCGCAACCAAAGCCATTCCAAAAGAAATGCTGCCCATCGTTGATAAACCGCTGATCCAATACATTGTCAATGAATGTGTGGCGGCGGGGATCAAAGAGATCGTATTAGTCACACACTCATCGAAAAATGCGATCGAGAACCACTTTGATACCTCGTATGAATTGGAAGCCACCCTGGAAAAACGCGTGAAGCGCCAATTGCTTGATGCGGTGCAATCAATTTGCCCGAAAGATGTGACCATCATGCATGTACGCCAAGGCCATGCGAAAGGGCTAGGGCATGCGGTATTGTGTGCGAAGCCCTTAATTGGTGATGCGCCGTTCGTGGTGGTATTACCGGATGTGATCTTGGATGAATATACCGCGGATCAATCACGTGAAAACTTGGCGGCGATGTTAGCACGCTATGAAAGCACCCAAGCCAGCCAAATTATGGTGGAGCCGGTACCGATGCACGATGTGTCAAAGTACGGTGTGGTCGATTGTAACGGTGCCGCTCTAAAAGGTGGTGAGTCTCACCCAATGACGGCGATGGTTGAAAAGCCGGCGATGGAAGATGCCCCGTCGAATTTGGCGGTGGTAGGGCGTTATGTCTTATCTGTCAATATTTGGGATAAGCTTGCGATGACCCCCCCAGGTGCGGGTGATGAAATTCAGCTGACTGACGCGATTGATATGCTAATGGCCGATGAAACCGTGGAAGCGTTTCACATGACGGGTACATCGCACGATTGTGGTGATAAGCTCGGTTACCTGAAAGCCTTCGTAGAATACGGTATGCGTCATGAGTCATTAGGTGATGACTTTAAACAGTACCTACAAACATTAATGAAAGAAGATGACATCTTAAAACTGGTCAGCTAAATACCATTGTTCAATCAATAATGCGTTTCTAGTTTCTAGTTTCTAGTTTCTAGTTTCTAGTTATAGCAACCTTTCTACCCATTTCCCTTTTTAGTAAGTTCAGTATTATGATTAATGCATTTATCTTTGTTTTTATAACATCGTTTTGCAGCTTGTTTGCATTTCGAAAAGTCGCCAAGGGCGTAGGGTTAGTGGATAAACCCAATGCCCGTAAGCATCACCAAGGGGTGGTGCCGTTAGTGGGCGGGGTCTCTATCTTCTTTACGCTCGCCCTGACCTTTTTGGCCTTTACCGAATTAAGTCCAGCTCTCGTGTTGTTTTTAGTCTGTGCCACGATTTTAGTGGTAGTGGGTGTGATTGACGACCGTTATGACATCAGCTTTAAAGTCCGTCTGGTGATCCAGGCGGGGGTCTCGCTCGCCATGATACTCATTGGTGACAAGAGCTTGCACAGCTTGGGTTACTTCATGGGCAGTGAGGCGATTGAGTTGTCACCCATTGCCAGTGCCATGATCACTATTTTTGCTGTCATTGGAGCCATCAATGCGTTCAACATGGTGGATGGTATCGATGGCCTACTGGGTGGTTTAGCCTCGGTCACCTTTGGTGCGTTAGGCTATTTATTCCTTATCGACGGTAATACCGAATTGGCGATGGTCTGCGGATTACTGGTGACCGCCATGATCCCGTATATTTTATTGAACCTCGGTTTTCCATTGGGTCGCCGCTTTAAAGTCTTCATGGGCGATGCGGGTAGTATCTTTATTGGCTTTACCGTTATTTGGTTGTTGATTGAAGCCACCCAAGGGGTGAATTCGACGCCGATCCGTCCTGTGACGGCATTGTGGGTCATCGCTTTACCGTTAATGGACATGGCCACTATTATGGTACGTCGTATCCGTAAAGGGCAATCGCCGTTTAAACCGGATCGCGAGCACCTGCACCATATTTGTCAGCGTATTGGTCTGTCATCCCACATGTCATTGTTTGTAATTTGCCTTTGTGCATCGATAATGGCCGGCATTGGTATTTGGTCTGATATGAGTCAAATTAATGAAACCGTGATGTTTGGTAGTTTCTTGGCAGTATTTGCAGTGTATTTTTGGGTGATTAGCCACATCTGGAAAGTCACCACTTGGGTACACAAACTGTTTGGCAAAACAGGCCCTATCCAGCTTAACCTTGATGAGAGTGAAGCGGGTAAATAATCACAGAGTGTGAAATGGGTGATGAAAGAGCGATGAACCGCATAGGGTTATCGCTCTTTTTGTTTCTAGTGATCACCCGTATTCCTGCTCGAACGATTCAACATTGGCAAAGACCAATTAAGAAATAACGTCAGACGGCAATTAACATTCCACATGAAGAATAGATAATAATTATGACTAGAAAATATTTTGGCACAGATGGTGTTCGCGGCAAAGTGGGTGATTACCCAATCACACCTGATTTTGCACTAAAGCTTGGCTGGGCTGCAGGGCGTGTTTTATCACGTTTAGGTACAAAGAAAGTCATCATAGGTAAAGATACCCGTATTTCAGGTTACATGTTGGAATCTGCATTAGAAGCTGGTCTATCAGCGGCAGGGATTAATGCGGTGTTAACTGGGCCATTACCCACGCCAGCAGTGGCGTATTTAACCAAAACATTCCGTGCAGAAGCGGGCATTGTGATCAGTGCATCGCATAATCCGTATTATGATAATGGCATTAAGTTTTTTTCTGCTTCGGGCGAAAAGTTACCGGATGAGATTGAGTTAGCGATTGAAGCAGAACTTGATAAGCCGATGACGTGTGTGAGCTCTGATCTATTAGGTAAAGCCATGCGCATGGATGATGCCGCAGGTCGCTACATTGAATTTTGTAAAGGGACATTCCCATCAGAGCTTTCGTTAGCAGGGTTAAAACTGGTTGTCGATTGTGCGCATGGCGCGGCATACCACATTGCGCCAGCTGTCTTTAGTGAACTAGGTGCTGATATTCACGTGATTGGTAATCAGCCGAACGGCCTGAACATCAATGATAACTGTGGTGCGACATCGTTGGGTTTATTACAGTCGAGGGTCGTTGAAAAAGGCGCAGACTTAGGCATCGCCCTTGATGGTGATAGCGATCGCATTATGATGGTGGATAGCCAAGGTAATGTAATTGATGGCGATCAGCTATTGTTTGTACTGGCTAAACAAGCCTTGATCAAAGGTGAACTTAAAGGCGGCGTGGTGGGCACCTTGATGTCGAACATGGGCCTAGAAGTGGCACTATCGAAACTGGGTATTCCTTTTGTACGCGCGAATGTCGGCGATCGTTATGTCATGGAACAACTGCTGGAAAGACAGTGGTGGTTTGGTGGTGAGAATTCCGGTCATGTTATTTGCCGTCAGCAAGTGACTACTGGTGATGCCATTGTTGCGGCACTACAAGTGCTCGCAGTGATCATGAGCAGTGGTAAAACGTTGGATACCTTGGTGGCTGAGATGCCAATGATGCCGCAGGTATTGGTGAATGTTCGATTCAGTGGTGACACCGATCCATTAAGCTCTGAAGCGGTGCAAGCAGCATTACGTGAAGCAGAAACGGCGTTAGAAGTGGGTACAGAGACACCAACAGGTCGTATTTTATTACGTAAATCGGGGACCGAACCGTTAATACGTGTGATGGTTGAAGCGGAATCCGATGCTCAAAAGTGGGCACAACATATTGCTGATCAAGTAAAGGCAGCTTAACGAGCAATGAATCATTGAAAAGCGGTGTCTTCGAGAGAAGGCGCCGCTTTTTTCGTTTAAGGGGAAGCGTCTGATATTGCTCTTTTTTGTACTGCCTATTTATTGTGTCATGTTTTTGTAATACAGTGTAGCTAGATTATACTTATGTGTGTTTTGTTGCATATTTTTTTGTGTGGTGAGTAAATAACATTATTCTTGGTTAGCCTCTCTGGGGCTGGTTAAGAGTAATGCTATTTGCTTTCTATATGCCAAAGCGTTTGGATGCGTTTGGGCAAATTTAAAATTTATAAGGTCATTGTGATGACATCCGCATTTTTCTTTGTTTTTATAACATCGTTTTGCATGCTTTTTATCTGTCGAAAATTAGCCAAAGCGGTTGGATTGGTCGATAAGCCAAACGCCCGAAAACATCACCAAGGTGTCATTCCTTTGGTTGGTGGCGTTTCAATATTCCTGACATTGATCGTGACATCTTTTCTGTTCCCTCAACTTAAGGTTGTGTCACCACTCTTTATAAGTTGTGCCACAATTTTGGTGGTAACGGGGGTGATCGATGATCGTTATGACATCAGCTTTAAAGCTAGGTTAATTATTCAAACAATTATATCGCTAGTTATGATTGGTGTTGGTAATAAAAGCCTTCATAGCCTTGGGTACTTGATGGGAAGTGATGTCATTGAATTATCGGTAGCATCGAGTGTTGTTATTACTGTTTTAGGGATTATTGGTGCAATCAATGCGTTTAATATGGTTGATGGTATTGATGGGTTACTCGGTGGATTAGCATCGGTTACCTTTGGCGCTTTAGGCTTCGTATTTTTAATTAACGGTAATACTGATTTAGCGATTTTTTGTGGTTTAATAGTGACCGCAATGATGCCCTATATTTTACTTAATATGGGGTTTCCTTTAGGACGCCGCTTTAAAGTTTTTATGGGGGATGCTGGCAGCATATTCATTGGCTTTACGGTAATTTGGTTACTGATAGAAGCGACTCAGGGGCCTAATGTTACACCTATCCGACCTGTTACTGCATTGTGGATGATCGCGATTCCCTTAATGGATATGGCAACCATTATGGTACGTCGTATTCGAAAAGGGCACTCACCGTTCAAGCCTGACAGAGAGCACCTACACCATATATGCCAGCGTTTAGGCATGTCGAATCATATGGCATTATTTATTATTTGTTTAATGGCTTCTATTATGGCCGGTGTGGGTATCTGGGCTGATATGACACTAGTGTCGGAGTCGATTATGTTCATTAGCTTTCTCTGCATTTTTGCTGTGTACTTTTTTGTGATTAGTCATATATGGCGTATTACGACACTGGTACACCGTATTTTTAAAGGTAGAGAGCCAACGAGATCTGAACCGTCTAGCAGTGATGGTGTAACGAATCTATAACGCATTAAGTTAATGACTCGATAGCTAGAAATAGACCACAACCTACAGAAAGTCGAAAAAGTGCCTTTATTGGGCACTTTTTGCATCTTGAGGTGACTTGGGTATACTGAATTATTCATTTTGTAGGCGATGTGCTGAATGAATGTAGATGAGCAAAAAATACCGAAAGATGCGACACTAAAATAAAATACACCACAAACAAGCTTGAAAAACTAAACAACATTACTACTTCAGTGATATCATTGATTTCACTCCAAATACCAATGTATGCAAAAATTGCAGAAAAACCACATAGAATGAATAATATGAGTCGATTAGGTACCCCTAATACCTGAAGTTTATGATGAAGATGTTGTTTATCTGGTTGAAAGGGTGATCTACCATTTTGTATACGGTTTACTATAATCGTTGCCATATCCATTAATGGGAATGCGATTAACCATAAAGCCGTTACAGGTTTAAATGATGGAGAACTATTGAGTTGAGTGCCATTTAATAGCAGCCAAACAACGGTAAAGCCAATAAAAAGGCTGCCAGCATCCCCCATAAAAACCTTTAAATTCTTACCAAAAATGAATTCAAGATTTAAGATAAGGTAAGGTATTACGGCAATAATCACAATGGAACAAAAATAATAGAGTTCAACGTTATTGTTAAGCCAGAATAAATAGCCTAAAGCCGAAAATATAACAATGGTCACCCCGCCAAGTAGTCCATCGATACCGTCAATCATATTAAATGCATTCATTGCTCCTACTATTGCCAATATAGTGACTATATTGCTTAGTAGTGGTGCTAGCGTTAATTCTTTTGGGCTAAATATAGCACCTAAGTTATGTATGCTTATATTTCCAAATTGTATTGCTACTATTGATACTAGTATTTGAATAGCTAAGCGTATGTTTACCTGTACATTATTTTTATCATCAATAATGCCAGTTAAAACTAATGTTGATGAGCAGAATAAAAATACATTATATTTTATGATGAGTGCTGGATGCAAAAATAAAACCATTGATAGGGTTAGGAAAATAGAAATACCACCCACCAGAGGGATGAATCCACTGTGTGATTTTCTTAATGATGGTTTATCAACTAGGCCAACATTTTTAGCAATACGCCTTAGCGTGAAAATCAAAATAAACGATAATAAGAAAATAATAATCAACTCAATAAATATCATGAATCAAGACCTTATTAATCATGTTATCAGTCGGTATATTGACTAATGCTTTAATATCAGCTAGTTATATGTGTTCTGATACGTTTGTTTTAATTTTATTTTATCAGTATTTACTGACCAATCATTATATTGAGCTTAGTGTCAGTATTACAGGTATGTCAAAGTAAAGAGCAAAATATTCATATATTCCTATAATTATTTTATGGTGTATTAGGGGCGATTTTGTGTTTAATATTGATTAACACTTTATTTTTAAAGTTATTTTCGTGATGTGACTCGAGCAATTTTTCTTCTATTTACTTTCCACGTATCAGCTTTGGCATCATCCAGAACTTCTCAAGTTCATTAGGGGATGGCAGTGGAGATTTTACATCACGGTGCTAAGGTGGGTGTTACTGGCTCATGTCATGAAATTAAACTGGGACAGCATGGGTTACTCATCGATTGCGGTATGTTTCAAGGTGATGAATCTAAAGATGCGTTAGATATCGATTTTCCTATCGAACATATTCACGCATTGCTTTTAACCCATAGCCACATTGATCATGTTGGGCGTATTCCTTGGTTATTAGCGGCTGGATTTAAAGGGCAAATTTATGCGTCTGAGGCAACAGCAGCTTTATTACCATTAATGCTTGCTGATGGGCTGAAAATTCAACTGGGATTTAATCAGCAGCAATGCGATCAATTTACGCTATTAGTAAAATCACGTTTAAAAGCGATTCCTTATGATTGTTGGGCTCAAATTATTTTACCATCTGGCGAATTGGTTAAAATTCGATTTCGACCTGCAGGTCATATTCTAGGTTCAGCGTATATTGAAATAATGCTTTCAACTGGCGAAATAGTGGTATTTTCAGGAGATCTCGGGCCGTGTAATACACCACTCTTAGTGGATCCTATTTCGCCTCAAACCGTTGATACATTAATCATTGAAAGTACTTATGGTGACAAGACTCATCATGGTATTGAAAGGCGAGAAGCGCAGCTTAAGGAAATTATCGAGCGTTCGTTAATCGATGGTGGGGTAATACTGATACCTGCTTTTAGTGTTGGTCGTACACAAGAGCTATTGTTTGATATTGAAAATATTATTGCGGCGTCTAACGTCAAAAATGAGGCTGTGAATTGGCAAGAAATTCCGGTCATACTCGATTCGCCTTTAGCCGGGGAAATTACAGCGCAATACCGAAATTTTAAAATGCTATGGACAAAAGAAGCGAAAGAACGAAAACAACAAGGGCGTCACCCGTTGTCTTTTTCTCAATGTATTACGATTGAGCTGCATAGTGATCATCAGGCGTTAGTAAACAGGCTTAAAATTTCGGGTGAAGCTGCGATAGTAGTGGCAGCCAGTGGTATGTGTTCTGGTGGGCGGATTGTTAATTATCTTGAAGCGTTACTGCCAGATAAAAGAACCGATGTCATTATGATCGGTTATCAAGCAAAGGGCACGTTAGGGCGTGATCTCTATAGTGGCAAGCGTGTGATTACAATTAATAATACGGTTATAAACGTGAAAGCCCAAATACATACGATGTCTGGTTACTCTGCTCATGCTGATCAGGCTGACTTATTAAAATTTGTGGGGGGGATTAAACAAGGGCCCCAAAAAATTCATGTTGTGCATGGTGATAAACAGGCTCAGTTAGCCTTCGCAGAATTACTTCAACAAATAAAACCACAAGCTAAAATAGTGACTGGATTTTCTTAAAAATGATAAAAAAGTGCAATTAAAAACCAGTTTATTTTATCTCATCTATAATTATATCAGTAATTAATTTCGAACTATGTTCGTCGTTACTGATAGGGATTTAATGATGAAAGCGTGTTCAATAATTCTTTTGTTAAGCTGTATATTCACTTTTTCTGTGAATGCCGCCGATGAAGTGGTGACAAAGTCTACTGCGAATGCCGCGAATACAACAACCGAAGCCGCAGCTTCTAAAGGTACAGCCGCTGGTATTGATACAGCATTTGCTGCATCTGCGGGTGGTATAACGGCAACCGTGGTGGCTGTCGGGGTGGCGGCTATTGTTATTGGTGTTGCAGTCTCTGATTCTGGCGGTGGAGATGATCCGGCACCACCAGTAACCGCGGCTGTAAATTAAGGTGTTATAGTATTCGACGCAATGTGCTTTTTATATACGCTAGTTGCTTTTATATGCCAACTGCCTCATATGCCAGTTGCTTTATATATATTGGAGGCTAACGGCTAACCCTCTAGCTTTTACTGCCTAGTTGTTTTCCTCGTACTAATCGACGTACCCACATCCGCCCTGGGTGTAGGGCATTGAGCACGGTATGAGGCAGTGGTAATGGATCGCCACAAATTTGTGATGCCAGTAGCTCGCCCAGTAGAGGGGCTGAGCTTAACCCACGAGAGCCTAATCCTACGATGGAATACAAATTCGCATAGATAGGCACTGTTTCGGCAGTCGCTTGGTTATCTCTTAGATCTTTATACTGCTCAATTAACGCTTCATATCGACAAATATTCCCGACAAAAGGTAAGTGGTCACGACTGGCACAGCGCACACCTGCACGAGACTGATTGGCAGAGATATCAACGTTTTTAGGCCATTCAACATCTGGGATACAATGCACTAAACGTTGCTTATTGTCTTGGTGTTCTGTTTCACAAAAGGCTAAGTCAGCGCTGTTACGACGGTAACTCGCACCAATACAATGTGTTTTTGTGGTTATATTTTGCGGTGTTAAATACCCGTCATAACACAGTACTGTTTTTAACGTTGATAATGTATCGTCAGTGGGGATGTGGCTGACTTGCCCGCGCACAGAGTAAGCGGGGATCTGTTTAGCTTGTTCAAACTCAGAAAAGCGATGACCATTCGCAATAATTACTGTGTTATGAGTAAATTGATTACCCGTTGAATCGGTTAATTGCCATTGTTCATTAGTCGATTCCAAACCACAAATATCTACATCTGATTTTAACGTAAGCCGCCCTGTGTCTTGAGCTTGTTTTATTAAGGCTCGGGTCAGTTCTTGCGGGCATAACCAGCCACCGAATGGGTAGTAAACACTCGAAAAATTCGATGTTATTGCCGTTTTCTGTTTTGTTTGTTCTATATCTAATGCGTGCACCAGCTCTTGAGGGAAGTTACCTGACAGCATTTTATTAATTTTGCTGGTTGATTTTTCATCCCATGCCAGCTGTGTAACGCCGCACCAATCGTGTGAAAAGGTGCTATTCATTGCGGCTTGTTCAACAAATTGACGGGCATAGAAAAATGCAGGACCAAAGAATCGGGTTAAGCAATCATTCGATCCATTGAGCAGTGGGTAAACAGCGCCTTGTCGGTTCCCAGATGCACCTTCAGCAGGTAAAGAATCGGCACAATACAGTGTGACATTCACCCCCCGTCGAATTAATGCGAGTGCTGTTGTCGCAGAAGCAACACCGCCCCCTATAATTGCCACGTCGTTTGCATTAGTCGCAGAGGTACGTGTAAACCATGGCTTTGAGTTAGCTTGGTATTGACGTGTTTTCACGCTGCCTACAAGTAAACGGTGTGTAGGGCTAATGCTATTGCGATGATTATGGCTTTCTGCCATCTCAAAACCTGCTTCAGTCAGGTTTTGTTTAAGTACGTCTTGCTGGTTGCCCTGATGAGACGTTATGGTATGAATCGTACTGTTTTTTCGAGCTAATATTGCAATGCTCTCAGCGACTTGATGCATATCTGCTGCTTCTATTTGACTGAAGTCAGTAAACCAAGCATCTACAATACCGTCATCATTAGTCCATACTTGAGGCATAGAATCCGTTATATCACCAAACCATAAATCGAGGGTAATTAAACCATCATCAAGCACAATGCGATGGCAATCTGAAATATCTGGTGGATAATGAGCCTGAAGCTGTTGGGAAAAATGGGCGAATTCAGGCTTGGCTTCAGTGGCTTTAATAAGCTCACTTTTCGTAAGAGGGTGTTGCTCAAAGCTGATGAAGTGCAGCTCTTTCACTGTCGCGGTAGGGTTTGCTTGACGAAATTGCGTAAATTGTTGGCAAGCAGAAAGAAAGCTAAGGCTGGTACCAAAGCCTGTTTCAGCAATCACGAAGCGACGGCGCGTAAAGGCTTTCCAACGTTCTTGTAATCCATTTTGTGGTAGAAATATATCGCACAGATGGGATGGTGATATACGATTATCATTAGAATTAAGAACAGTTTGTTCAATGTGCTTGTCAGACAAGGGGAAAGCCTCGGTTACTTATTTATTTACGATATGTTTCTGAGTTTCATCTAAATTTTCATCTGTTAGTTGATAATTAGTGAAAAATCAGAGAGGGTATACCGTTAAAAATGAACGTTAATAACGAAATTATCGGCGATTGTACCCGATTGAGGGGAAAGCTGACCACTTTCTGTGAATAAACCCGTTATTATCGTCAACGTTAAATGACAGTAGGAATTCATCATGAAACGAGCCGTAATTACAGGCATGGGTATTGTATCCAGCATTGGTAACGACGTAAAAGAGGTGTTGGCATCTCTTAAAAGTGGTAAGTCAGGAATTAACTTCTCTGAGCAATTCGCAGAAAATAAACTGCGTAGTAATGTTTGGGGCGATTTGAAAATGAATCCGGCTGAACACATCGATCGTAAAAAAATGCGTTTCATGGGCGATGCAGCAGCATTTGCGTATTTGTCGATGGAACAAGCAATTGAAGATTCAGGTTTATCTGACGATCAAGTTTCTAATGACCGAACTGGCCTTGTAGCGGGTTCTGGTGGTGCGTCATCTTATAATCAGGTGGCAGCAGTAGATATTATTCGTAACAAAGGTGTGAAGCGTGTTGGCCCTTACATGGTACCTCGTACTATGTCTTCAACTGTTTCAGCTTGCTTAGCGACACCGTTTAAAATCCGTGGCGTGAACTACACAATGAGTTCTGCATGTGCAACATCTGCACACTGTATTGGTCACGCGGTAGAGCTTATTCAACTGGGTAAGCAAGATGTTGTTTTTGCTGGTGGTGGTGAAGAGCTTGATTGGTCGTTAACCATGATGTTTGACGCAATGGGCGCTTTATCAACCAAATACAACGATGACCCTTCAAAAGCGTCTCGTACCTATGATGCAGACCGTGACGGTTTTGTTATCTCAGGCGGCGGCGGCATGGTTGTGATTGAAGAGTTAGAGCATGCACTTGCTCGCGGTGCGAAAATCTACGGTGAAGTGGTAGGTTATGGCGCAACGTCTGATGGCTACGATATGGTAGCGCCATCGGGTGAAGGTGCCGTTCGCTGTATGACGATGGCAATGAAAGATCTTGATGCGCCTATTGATTACATCAACACTCACGGTACATCAACGCCGGTTGGTGACGTGAAAGAGTTGGGTGCAATTCAAGAGTTGTTCGGTAAAAATAGCCCTGCAATTTCGGCAACCAAAGCGATGACAGGTCACGCGTTGGGTGCTGCTGGTGTTCACGAAGCAATTTATTCGACGCTAATGCTGAATAATAACTTCGTTGCGCCAAGCATTAACATCGATAATCTAGACCCTGCAGCTGAAGGTTTGGATATTGTAACAGAAACCCGCGAAACTGAACTAACGACAGTAATGTCAAATAGCTTCGGTTTTGGTGGCACTAACGCGACGTTAGTGATCAAAAAATACGAAGGTTAATCATGTGATTTTGGAAGTAAGGGGGCTATACGTAATGTTATAGGCTCTTATTTCTGAAGGCAGTTTTCCGGGGTAGACACTGGCTAACCGTTTCTATTTTTACAGTAGAAACGGAACCATTCAAAGAGACGGCTTTTAGCGGAGACATCTTTCGAGTGGCTACATAGCCAGTGCCTTAAATAAACAGACGCAACATTAGCTAGCACGAATGATATTTTCTTTTTAAGGAAGTGTCTATCTCTGGCTGCTAATGCTTTTACCTGGATTTTTTCAACCCGGCTATATGCCGGGTTTTTTTATGTGTTTTTTATACTAATTAATCTATTTTTGTTTGTGTTGAAATGTGTTCACCGACTGAGTGGCTACTTTTGGCTTGTCTGTTGATGTAATATAGCACCCGGAAAATATTCTATTTTGAGGTTTAGTAATGAAGATTACTGTTGTTGGTACTGGCTATGTTGGTTTATCAAATGCAGTGCTGTTATCTCAGCATAATGATGTAACAGCATTAGATATTGTTAAAGATAAAATTGAGTTAATCAACAAAAGACAGTCTCCGATTGTTGACAAAGAAATTGAAGAATATCTAGCAGACAAAAATCTGAACCTTATTGCGACCACAGATAAAGCACAGGCCTATGCTGATGCTGAGTTTGTCATTATTGCTACGCCAACAGATTATGATCCGATTAATAATTACTTTGATACCTCATCGGTTGAAGCGGTTATTAAAGATGTAATTGCATTCAACCCTAATGCCGTCATGGTGATTAAATCAACCGTGCCTGTGGGTTATACCCAACGAATTAAAGAAGAATTAGGATGTGAGAATATTTTATTTTCACCAGAATTTCTTCGTGAAGGTCGAGCGTTATACGATAACCTTTACCCTTCACGCATCATTGTTGGTGAACGCTCTGAGCGAGCAGAAAGATTTGCTAACTTATTGGCTAATGGCGCTATTAAAGAAGATATTGAAATTCTTTTTACTGACTCAACAGAAGCAGAAGCCGTTAAGTTATTTTCGAATACTTATTTAGCATTGCGTGTGGCATATTTCAATGAACTAGATACTTATGCCGCGACGCATGGTTTAGATGCTCGCCAGATTATCGAAGGTGTGGGGCTTGACCCTCGTATCGGTTCTCACTATAACAATCCATCGTTTGGCTATGGTGGTTACTGCCTACCTAAAGATACCAAGCAATTGTTGGCGAATTATCAAGAAGTACCGAACAATATTATTGGTGCCATTGTTGATGCAAACTCGACACGTAAAGACTTTATTGCCAATTCGATTATTCAAAAAAATCCCACTGTTGTTGGTGTGTATCGCTTAGTAATGAAAGCGGGGTCTGACAACTTCCGTGCATCTTCGATTCAAGGGATTATGAAGCGTATTAAAGCGAAGGGCATTAAAGTTGTCGTGTATGAGCCGGTATTGAGTGAAAAAGAATTCTATCGCTCTGAAGTGATTAAAAATCTTGAGCAGTTTAAGCAAATGTCTGATGTTATTGTTTCAAACCGCATGGACGACGAGCTTAGCGATGTTGCTGATAAAGTATATACCCGCGATTTGTTTGGTTCAGACTAAATGTTGGCGATAAACTAGCGCTTTTCCGACATCAATCTCATTTCTTTTTCCGGAGATATAATGAAAATCCTTATCGATGAAAACATGCCTTATGCGGCAGAACTGTTTGGTCAGCTTGGTGAAGTGATAACTAAGCCCGGGCGGACGTTGTCAGCCGATGATCTCATTGATATCGACGCATTAATGATTCGCTCTGTTACCAAGGTAAACCATAACCTCATTAGCAAGGCCAATAAACTTCAGTTTGTAGGTACTGCAACAGCAGGTCAGGATCACGTCGATCAGGCATTACTCGCTGAACGAGGCATTACATTTACCTCTGCACCTGGTTGTAACAAGGTCGGTGTTGCAGAGTACGTACTGAGTGCGCTTATGGTTATCGGTCAGCAGCAAGGATTTTCAATTTTTGATAAAACCATTGGTATTATTGGTGCAGGCAACGTGGGCAGTTATTTGGCGCAATGTCTTGATGCGCTTGGCATTCGTTATTTACTGAATGACCCAATAAAAGAGCAAGAAGGGGATACACGACAATTCCATTCATTAGAGGCAATTAAAGCCCAGTGTGATGTAATAACAGTGCACACTCCGATCACTAAAGATGGTGAATACCCAACCCACCACCTGATTAATGAGGCTTTTCTTGATGCTTTGCAGCCAGATGCGATTTTGATCAATGCGGCACGTGGCCCCGTTACCGATAATCAAGCCCTAAAGAAAGCGCTTCAATTATCACAATCTGGTTTGGGTAAAAAATTAACGGCGGTGTTAGATGTTTTTGAGTTTGAACCACACGTCGATTTAGAATTATTACCTTTGTTAGCATTTGCAACGCCACACATAGCGGGCTACGGTTTAGAAGGTAAAGCACGTGGGACTACCATGGTGTTTAATCGCTATTGTGCTTTTCTAAACATTGACCAGGCGGTGGAAGCGTCTAGCTTATTACCGATAGCCCCCGTTCCCAGTGTATCGTTAAGCCGGAAGTGGGATGATGCGACGTTATTTAGCTTAATCCAATTGATTTACGATATTCGAAAAGATGATGCCTTATTTAGACGAAATATGCTGGAGACAAAAGGCAATGAAGCGCAAATGGCGACTGCATTTGATCAGATGCGTAAAAATTATTGGGATCGACGTGAATATAGTGCGATTACAGTAGCAGGAAAGGTCGATTTTGGGGTAGAGTCGCTGGCTAAATTAGGTTTTACAGTCGTAGAGGACATTCAATGAGTCAGGAATTTGATATAGCAGTACTTGGCGCAACAGACGCTGTTGGTGAAGCTATCGTTCAGGTGTTAGAAGATCGCAATTTCCCTATTCGTAATCTCTACCTACTAGCAGATGAAAATGGCGCAGGTGGTGCGTTACGTTTTAATGGTAAATCAAAGTTAGTAAAGAATGTAGATAATTTTGATTGGAGCCAAGTGCAGATTGCATTTTTCTCTGCGGGTGAAGAAGCGTCTGAACATTGGGCGCCAATTGCGACTGACCATGGCGTTATCGTAATTGATAACACCTCACTTTTCCGTTACGACCATGATGTACCGCTTGTGATCCCAGAGGTTAACCCTCATGCGATTGCTGACTACCGTAACCGTAATATCATCGCGACCCCGAGCAGTACGACGATTCAAATGCTGGTGGCGCTTCAACCTATTCATGAAGCTTACGGTCTCGAGCGTATTAACGTTGCGACTTATCAATCAGTATCTGGTTCAGGTAAAAAAGGCATTGATGAGCTAGCAGGCCAAACGGCAAAATTGTTGAACGGCCTTGCAGCAGAAACGAAAGTATACGATAAGCAAATCGCATTTAACTGTTTGCCACATATCGATGAATTTATGGACAACGGCTACACCAAAGAAGAAATGAAAATGGTGTCGGAAACACAGAAAATTTTGGGCGACGGCAATATCCGTGTTAACCCTACCTGTGTACGTGTACCGGTTTTCTATGGCTATGCTGAAGCGCTGCATGTTGAAACAAGCCAACCTGTAAACGTCGAAGAAGCAACCCGTTTATTAGACGATGCAGAAGGCATTGAAGTGTTCCATAATAACGAGTACCCGACGCAGGTGAGTGATGCGACGGGTAAAGATCACGTGATGGTGTCGCGTATTCGTGAAGATATCAGTCACCCGTGTGGTCTAAACATGTGGGTTGTTGCTGATAACGTCCGTAAAGGGGCTGCGACCAACAGCGTTCAAATCGCTGAACTACTGATTCGCGATTACATGTAAATAGAAATAGATGTGGGCAGCACGTGATGTGCTGCTCATGGCTAGAGTTCATTTTCATGATCCTTTAGGTAAAAGCGCTTTGACAGTCTTGACTTTCGTTGCGTACAAGCAACAATCATTAAAATCGACTTCAGTTATTTTTTGAAATGCCGATAGAAATTTGGATGGAAGTTTTTGCTTTAATTATTAGAACTAGCTTTCAATTTCATACCCTGCCAGAGAGGATAGCGGGCAGTGCCTAACCTACCTAAATTCGTAACACGCTTCATTTTACCGGTTGCCTTCGTAACAACAGTTTTTCACTTACCGGTGCAAGCGAATACCGTACGTATCATTGGCCCATCTGATGATGATCAGCCGTTTACTGTTTCCGATCGTTATCGTGATACTGGGGGGGCAAATAGCTATTCCTTGAATCAATCAGCGTCAGCGAATAACCTTTATGGCCCTACGACTGCCAATGAGACATTATGGGGTATAGCCTCTCGTTATCGTCCGAATAATTCAGTTTCTATTTACCAAGTAATTGGCGCTATTCATCGTGCAAACCCGCAATCTTTTGAAAATAACAATATCCATGGGTTAGAACCTGGTAGCCAGTTACGCATGCCTACAATGGCGCAAATTCAACGTGAAGACGTTGCAGGTGTTAAGCGTCGTTTAGAGGCAGATCAACGCCGCCAAACACGATCAGCTTCGACGACATCTAGAACCTCTAGAGCGGTAAAGCCGTCGACGCAATCAACCGCTCAGGTTGTCGCTACACCAATAGCAAAACCTGAAAAAGCAATAGTGGAATCGGTTACGCCACCGAAAGCCCGTTCTACATCGAAAGCCAGTACATCGCAAAAAAGCACATCAGCGCGGGCAGTTATACCGGCGAAACCTGAACCGACAGAGTTACAGGAACAGCTTGATGCCTCTGATGAACAGATGACTAAGCTGTTAGAAAGTAACCATTTGCTTCGTGTACGTTTATCTGAAATGCAATATGAAGTCTCGGCACTAAAAGATCAAATCACCGACGATGAAGCATTACGTGGTGAGATTATAGGCTTCCTTGAGCAGCAAAAAGAACAGGCTCAAGTACAAACAACAGACACGGAACCATCATGGTTTGATCAATTTATTTCTAATCCTTGGCTGTTGGCTGCGGCAGGGTTGATTCCTGGAGGTTTGATTGCGGGCGCGATAGCATTCTTCATGTTACGTCGTCGTAAGGATGACGATGATTCAGATATTAAATCATTAGAAAATCAGGAAGGCAAAGAGTTACCGATTGCACCCGCGCCATTAATGGCAGATACCACAGATAATGAATCTGATTTAATGTTAAGTGAAGATCAGGATATTGATGATCTATTTGCTTCCGATGATTCTCTGTTTGGTAACCCTGAAGAAAGTTTGTTTGATAATGATACGAATCCTGCATCCAGTGAAATGCTAGATGATACGACAAGTTTAGATTTATCTTCTGATCTGGATGATGAGTTTGGTTTAGATCTTGATAGCAATAGTGGGCTTTCATCGCGCAGTATTTCAGTTAAAGGCGATGATCAGGCGATTGGTCTTGAAGATATGGAGCGTGCTCTTGATCAAATGGAGCCATCTTCAGAGTTGAGTTCAGATGAAGCACTTGCCGCAATGTGGGAGAAATCACTGCAAGAGCAAGCGGATGATGAGCCAGACTTTGATTTATCTGATGATGCAGATAGTGAGTTTGATTCTGATTTGATGAGCAGTAATAGTATTGAGGATGGTCTGTTAGATCAGTCTATTCTTGATGATCTATTAGCGGAAGTTGAAGCAGAAAATGAAAACGAAGATACAAAGAATAATACGACTGCGTTTACTGAAACGCTAGAAGCGAATATAGAAGAAAGTGCAACATCCAATGCTGAAGAAGTGGGTGATCAAAGTGAATTGGATGCATTATTCGATTCGTTTGATAGTTCAGGTAGTGATTTATCATCAGAAAATGGTAACAGTGATGAGGCTGAACAAGCCGCGGTTGATCAAGCGCTTGCAGATGCTGAAGCAATGTTTAATCCGGCGGTGGTTACTGAAAGTGACTATTTTTCAGCACAACAAAGTGATGTGGCAGAAGAAAGTACAGCTCAACAGACTGATTTTGATTTGAACTCTGAAGATGATGTCAGTGATGAGCTGATATTTGAAGAAGGAAGTACTGCATTACTCGATGATATTGTTGAAGATGATGAATTTAGCAGCGATATCGAAATTGAAGAAAATAGTACGGAATTACTCGATGAGCTGTTATCAGACGGCAGTACTGATGACGAAGAATTAACGTCAACAATTGAAATTGATGAAAATAGTACCGCCTTACTTGATGAGTTAATTGGTGATGCAGATGATGATACGGATATTGACGCCAGTTCTTTTTATGAAGAAGAATTAGAAGATAATACTGAACTTGACCAGCTGATCATCGATGAAAATAGCATAGAGCTACTTGATGAAATTCTTGAGCATAATAATGTATTAGATGCTGACGATAAGGTTGCCGCTGGTCACCTTACTGAGCCGAACTTGTCCGATGATAATATTCAGGATGAATTCAGTGATCCTGAGTTTGAAAGTGCATTATCAGCACCTTTGCAAGAGCAACAAGGTTTAGCCAAAGAAGAAGTGACCAATAAGCCTGATGCTGATTTTCCAGAATCAGAAGCAGCTGCATTTGACGCTATTTTGAATGAAGCCTTACAGTCTGATGATGATAATGAAAAGTCAGTCGATGATATTGATACCTTGATTGCCGATGTTGACAGTGAAATCAATGAAATAGATAAAGGCGAATCTGAAGGTAATGATGTTGAAACCATTGAGCGCAGTGTTACAGATTTACTTGAAGAGCTAGATGCAGCAGAAGCTCTTGTTGCTGAAAATGAAAATCAAAGCGAAGAACATCCGGTTGTCGATTTAGATGACTTTCCTATTTTTGATGAAGAAGCTGCATTATCTGAATTAGACGAAAAATCACCCGTTAATAGCTCAAACCCTATTGGTTCTCAGGTAGGGGAATCACTCTCTGTTGAGGAGTTACCTGAGTTTGATGAAGATACCGCCTTCAATGATCCTGAAGCTGATGCATTAGAAGATGATCTTTCATTATTATCAGAAGATGATGAACGCATTGCGCTCGATAAAGTTGTTAAAAATTTGCAACAAGCGGTAGAAGCCTCTGAATCTTACAGTAATAACGTTGCTCAACCGCCACGAACTGAAACATCCTTTGAGCATGAGCATGAGCATGAGCATGAGCATGAGCATGAGCATGAGCATGAGCATGAGTCTGCATTTGAAGCGATTGATCCAACTACACTGCCTGAATTCAGTGAAGATGATGCATTGCAAGCATCGCTTGAAGAACAGAATGAGCTTGAACAGTACGAATTAGAACAAGGCCTTAAGGTTAAGTCTCCTGTTGCACAAACAGCTTCACAGAACGCGACTGACTCCCAAGTGAAATCGCGCTTTCAAGAATCAGCCGCTGATATGTTCGATGAAGATCTTGTCGATTCAGCAGGATTAGACATGGAAGCGTTGCTGACTGAACCCGCAGCTATGTCTACAGAAGCTATGTCTACAGAAGCAATGTTTACAGAAACGGAGGGTGAACAAGCAATAGAAACACAAGCGATGGATGAACAAGTAATCGCTGAACAGCAAACTGAAGATAGGGAACAGAGCCCACAAAAATCCAACGTTGAACTTGATGATCCGATAGTGCCAGAGCATACCAAAGAGGATGCAAAGGTAAGCGTTAATCAAGAAATTGAAGCAGCAGAACGTGATGGATTGTTATTTGATGAGCCGTTAGGTAACACTGAGCAAGATCTAGATTTTAATAGTCATGATTTCATGAACAGCGACATTATTGAAGATGACGCGATTGATTTATCTGTACCAGAAGAAGACGCTGCTGTTTGGGCTGGCTCAACACCTGAACCTGAATTGGAAAGTGAAGATTGGTCTATTCAGCCCGAGATGCAAGTTGAAGATGTCACATCGGTTGATCCTGAATCATTAATTGAAGAAAGCGAAGAGCCTGCTTTAACGTTTGCAGAGCCAGCTAGTGTTTTACTGGATGAGGAAGAACCGCTCGCTTCTCCTTACATCAGCATTGATGAGCTAATGAAAGAAGAAGAACTCACTAACCCTGTTGATTTAGATGCAGAGCCGCTAAACCTTGAGGTGGGATTGGATGAGTTCCCTGATGTACTTGCTGGCATAGAATCTTACGATGTTGATAGTCATGGTGAATATTCAAGTAAATTGGATCTCGCAAAAGCCTATTTAGAAATGAATGATGCAGAAGGCGCAATAGGCTTACTTGAAGAAGTTGCCCAAAAAGGTGACTCAGTAAGTCAGCGTGAAGCAACGAATTTATTAGCACAATACAAGCGTTAAGTATTTATTATCCCCTTAGGCGAGCTATCAAGCGTCTAAGGGGCTTCTTTTCCTACACTCTATTCCTTATAATCCCTTCCTTTGAAATTGGCCATGCGCCGCTCTGAGAACGAATTTAATTATGCGAATAGCTTTAGGTATTGAGTATGACGGTGCAAAGTACTGTGGTTGGCAACGTCAAGTCGATGTAGATAGCGTACAAGAACGCTTAGAAAAGGCGCTATCGCATATCGCCAATAAACCGATTGCCGTATTTTGTGCAGGGCGAACTGATACAGGTGTTCACGGCACGGGGCAAGTTGTTCATTTCGATGTTGATGTTGACCGTCAAATGGTTGCATGGACGATTGGGGTTAATGCGCATTTACCTCGTGATATTTCCGTTCGCTGGGCAACACAAGTGAGTGATGATTTTCATGCTCGTTTTAGTGCAACAGCACGTCGCTATCGTTATATCATCTATAATAGTGCATTACGCCCTGCTATTTTTGGTGTTGGTGTTAGCCATTACCACGGGCATTTAGATGAAAAGAAAATGCACGAAGCTGCACAGTACTTAGTTGGTGAGCATGATTTTACGTCAGTACGTGCAAGCCAGTGCCAATCTCGTAGCCCATGGCGCGCGATGAAGCATGTAAATGTGAGCCGTCAAGGTGATTTCGTTATCATTGATATCAAAGCGAATGCTTTTGTCCATCATATGGTACGTAATATTGCAGGTAGTTTAATTCGCGTTGGTCGTGGTCAAGAAACACCCGAATGGATGAAGTGGGTACTGGAACAAAAAGATCGTCGTGTTGCGGGTGAAACGGCAAAAGCCGCGGGATTATATTTGGTTGCCGTTGATTACCCTGAAGAATTTGGTTTGCCCAGTTCGCCGTTAGGGCCTATTTTTCTTCCGGATTAATCATTTTTTTGGGACCTCGCATAAGGTACAACCAGTTTTTTATCTACAGACTGGCAACTTTGTGCTTTAATTCCCCTCTTATAATTATTGAATTTGTATCCTCGGCGTAAAATAAGCGGGGGAATTAAATTAAAGGTCATTCATGAGCTGGCTTGAAAAGATTCTAACTAAAAGTAATATTGTCTCTTCTCGTAAAGTCTCAATCCCTGAAGGGGTTTGGACTAAATGTACTTCGTGCGAGCAAGTGCTTTATCACGCCGATCTGGAACGTAACCTAGAAGTTTGTCCAAAGTGCGATCATCACATGCGAATGAAAGCTCGTCGTCGTCTTGAAACGTTTCTTGATACGGAGAGTCAAGTGGAGTTGGCTGCAGATCTAGAGCCAAAAGACATATTAAAATTCCGTGATTCTAAGAAATATAAAGATCGTATTTCTGCTGCTCAAAAATCAAGTGGTGAAAAAGACGCACTTATCGTTATGAAAGGTACATTGCTAGAGCAACCGATTGTTGCTTGTGCATTTGAGTTCTCTTTCATGGGCGGCTCTATGGGCTCGGTTGTGGGTGCTAAGTTTGTTCGTGCTGTTAATGAAGCCATGGAAAGTAATTGTGCATTAGTGTGCTTTTCTGCCAGTGGCGGTGCACGCATGCAAGAAGCATTGACGTCACTGATGCAAATGGCGAAAACGAGTGCTGCATTAGAGCGCTTATCTGCAAAAGGTTTGCCGTTTATTTCCGTATTGACTGACCCAACAATGGGCGGCGTATCTGCTAGTCTTGCAATGTTAGGTGATATCAATATCGGCGAGCCAAAAGCATTGATTGGTTTTGCTGGTCAACGTGTTATTGAGCAAACAGTACGTGAAAAACTTCCTGAAGGTTTCCAGCGTAGTGAATTCCTGCTTGAGCATGGTGCAATTGATATGATTGTTAACCGTCGTGAAATGCGCCAACGTATTGGTGGTCTTGTTGCTAAAATGACCAACCATTCTTCACCTTTAGTTGTGCCTATTGAACAACCTAAACTTGAAGAAAGTGCACCAGAGCAAACACAAGAACAAGAATAAGCCATTCGTTTATTATTATTGTCGTTCGAAAATTGTTTAGAAAGCGCCTGTTGAATGTATTCAACAGGCGCTTTTTTATATCAATAGTTTGAGGGTTTTTAACAAGAAAATGTTTCAAAATGCTAGCAGTAACAATTTATTAGTTTGTTTGGATTAATTTAACGACAGTTCAGTGTTAGATTAGACGTTCCAATGGGTATCAATAAGTGAATATATCACCAATGTCTGGATTGACTGCACCACATGCCACAGCCTCTTTGCCTTCATGGCTGACCTATTTAGAAAAACTTCATACAAGCGCGATTGATCTTGGTTTAGATCGTGCGTTTGCTGTCGCTCAAAAAGAGCAATTGATCAAACCAGCAGAGCGGGTTATTACCGTTGCGGGAACTAACGGAAAAGGGTCTACCTGCGCCATTCTTGAAGCGATATTGATTGATGCGGGCTACAAGGTAGGGGTTTACAGTTCACCTCACCTTATTCGTTACAACGAACGTGTTCGTATTAATGGACAAGAACTTGATGACAGTTATCACAGTGCTGCTTTTGCTCATATCGAACAAGCCCGTGGTGACATCAGTTTAAGTTTATTTGAATTTGGAACATTAGCCGCACTGCATTTATTTAAGCAGCAGCGTGTTGATGTAGTGATTCTAGAAGTTGGCTTAGGTGGACGACTAGATGCAACCAATATTGTCGATCACGATGTTTCTGTTATTACCAGCCTAGCTGTTGATCATGTTGATTGGCTTGGTGATGATATTGAAGTTATTGGTTTTGAAAAGGCGGGGATCTTCCGTTCTGAAAAGCCGGCGATTTGTGGGCAACCTAACCCTCCTGCAAGCGTACCAGCTCACGCGGATGATATTGGGGCTGAGCTTTATCAGGTTGGTTACCAGTTCAGCTATGAGCAGCAAGGGGGTACTTGGAGTTGGAATTGTGGGGCTTTTGATTTAACAGATTTACCTATTCCCGCATTACCACTTCCCAACGCCGCGACAGCACTAATGGCGCTGGGTACTGCAGATCTTGAGATTAGCGATAAGAATATAGCAACAGGCTTGGCTAAAGTATCGTTGCCGGGTCGTATGGAGCGGGTGAGTGAGTCACCACTAGTGTTGATGGATGTGGCACATAATCCTCACGCTGCTGAGTACCTTTCATCACAATTAACGCAGTTGAAAGTACGCGAAAACAAAACGCGTATTCATGCGGTTGTGGCGATGCTGCACGATAAAGATATTGCTGCAACAATAGATGAGATAAAAGGCATTGTTGATATGTGGTATCCCGCATCTTTGGAAGGTCCGCGTGCAGCGAAAGCCGATGAGATTATCAGCCACTTATCAATTGATGTAACAGGCTTTGCCTCTCCAGAGTTGGCATTTGACGCAGCCTTAACACAAGCAGCACCAGACGATGTGGTAATCGTCTTTGGCTCGTTTTACACTGTCGGTCAAGTATCTAGTTATCTCTCTCATCGTTAGTCTCTTTGTGATTAATGAACAGAGACATTTTCGCAGAAAATTTTTTGCGATTAGTCCCAGAATAAACAGGAGTATATGTGGCGAGTAAATTTCAAAATCGTCTGATTGGTACCATTGTTTTAGTTGCGATTGGTGTGATTTTTTTACCCGATTTATTTGATGGAAAAAAAGAGCATTACCAAGAGCAATTTGCCAGTATTCCTTTACAGCCTGAAATTGCTGATCAGGAGGAATACGCTGTTATTCCTGAACCTGAATTTGAAGACGTTGTACTGCCACAAGAACCGGTATCTGCCGTTATCGGTGATGAAGGATTTAAACTTACATCTGATTCAAAAATGGCTGCTGTGGTAAAAAGTGCTGAACCTTTAGCGGTGAAACCGCAGCCCGTTGAGCTACCAAAGACAAACAATATAAACAGCGGTTGGGTTGTACAGCTTGGCGTTTTCCGTAATTTTGAGAACGCGCATAGGCTGGTGGCTGATTTACGCAAAGCGGGATTTCAAGCGCATGTATTTCCTAAACAACCAAAAACGGGTGACTTGGCAAGAGTGGTTGTTGGTCCAGATGTCTCGAAAGATAAACTTTCTGACCAAGCTGTTCAATTGGAAAAATTAACCGGATTAAAAGGCCAATTGGTCAGATTTAACCCACTAAATCCTTAGGTAAACGTTTGCGTTCTCATTTTTTCTGTTAGAATACGCATCAACAAGACGATATATATAAATGATGATCTGGATAGATTACGTAATTTTAGGCGTGATTGGCTTCTCTGCACTGGTCAGTTTGATCCGTGGATTTGTTAAAGAAGCTTTATCGTTAGTTATTTGGTTTGCTGCCTTTTTCATTGCAAGCAACTTCTATAATCAGTTGGCAGCTTACTTTACCAATATTCAGGACGACACACTGCGAAATGGTAGTGCGATTGCTGTCCTGTTCATTTCAACGCTGGTTGTTGGCGCGGTAGTGAACTACGTTATTGGGCAACTCGTACAGAAAACAGGTTTGTCAGGTACAGACCGTGTACTCGGCGTTGTATTTGGTGGTGTGAGAGGGGTACTCATTGTATCTGCCATACTATTTTTCATTGATACCTTTACTGGATTTTCAAGTGCTGATTGGTGGAAAGCGTCAGAACTGATTCCTCAGTTTGGTATGGTGATTGAATGGTTCTTTTCATATATCAAAGATACATCAAGTTTTTTACCCGGCGCACTGTAGCGTCGGCTTCTTATCAATTGTATGTGGCAACAGTGTTACCTATGCTATTGCTGCGCACAATCTGATATTTAATGCGTGACGAGGATTTAGGACATGTGTGGTATTGTCGGAATCGTGGGGTCTACCCCAGTAAACCAGTCTATCTATGATGCACTGACCGTGTTGCAACACCGTGGTCAAGATGCTGCCGGTATTGTTACTCTGGAAAGCAATCGTTTCCGTCTGCGTAAAGCGAATGGACTTGTTCGTGATGTGTTTGAAGCTAGACACATGCAGCGTCTTCAAGGGAATGTGGGTATTGGTCATGTACGTTACCCAACAGCAGGAAGTTCTAGTGCTTCAGAAGCTCAACCATTTTATGTGAATTCACCTTACGGTATTTCTTTGGCACATAATGGTAATTTAACAAATGCTGCTGAAGTTAAAGAATCTTTATTTACCCATGCTCGTCGTCATGTTAATACAACATCAGATTCTGAAATTCTGTTAAATGTATTGGCAAATCAACTAGAACTGTCTAACTCTTACCCTTTGAAACCTGAAGATGTTTTCACTGCAGTACGTGAAGTTCATCGCAATGTAAAAGGTGCATATGCCGTTGTTGCTATGGTGATTAGCCATGGTTTAATCGCATTTCGCGACCCACATGGTATTCGCCCGTTATGTATTGGTAAGCGTGAAATTGACGGTTCAACGGAATATATGGTTGCTTCTGAATCTGTTGCACTTGATGCGGTAGGTTTTGATTTCATGCGTGATGTTGCGCCTGGCGAAGCCATATATGTTACTTTTGATGGCCAATTATATACTGAACAATGTGCTGATAACCCTGTATTGAATCCGTGTATTTTTGAATTCGTCTATTTCGCTCGCCCAGATTCATTCATGGATAAAGTGTCAGTTTACAGTGCACGTGTGTGCATGGGGCAGAAATTGGGTGAGAAAATCAAACGCGAGTGGGATGACCTAGATATTGATGTTGTTATTCCTATTCCAGAAACATCATGCGACAGTGCATTAGAAATCGCACGTACAATCGACAAACCTTATCGTCAGGGTTTTGTGAAGAACCGTTATGTTGGTCGTACATTTATCATGCCTGGTCAGCAAATGCGCCGTAAATCAGTACGTCGTAAACTAAATGCGATCCGCTCTGAATTTAAAGGTAAGAATGTACTGCTAGTCGATGACTCTATTGTTCGTGGTACAACATCTGAACAGATCATTCAAATGGCACGAGATGCAGGTGCTAACAAAGTGTACTTAGCATCAGCTGCACCAGAAGTTCGTTTCCCTAACGTTTATGGTATTGATATGCCATCGGCAAATGAGCTAATCGCTCATGGTCGCGAAGTTGACGAAATCAGTAAGATGATTGGTGCGGACGGTCTTATTTTCCAAGATTTGGAAGATTTAGTGGCAGCGGTAGCTGAAGGTAACCCTGATATTAAACTATTTGAAACCTCAGTATTTAATGGCAATTATGTAACGGGTGATATAGATCAACTGTACCTTGATTTTTTAGATTCGTTACGTAGCGAAGACTCTAAAACTCAACGTGAAATTCAGCAAGATCTTGCTAATTTAGAGCTTCATAACGAAGGCGTTTAATCAGCGCTGAGTGCTAAAGCTTAATATATAAAAAAGCGTGCAATAAAAAAGCGAAGCCAAGTGCTTCGCTTTTTTGTATGTGGAATTTAGCTCGCTGTTTGAACTGATGCGTTTAATGGCTAAATTGTGGGCCTAAACCGTATTCCCATAGGATCACAGAGCCCGCTAAAATTGATACCAATAAAACCAAGCCACAGGTCACAATTGAACTGGAATAAATGAAACCACGTTCTTCTGGTATGTGCATCAGAATTGGTACACCGGTATATAAAAGGTACACCGAGTAAGCAATACCCAGTAAACCAGCAATCATTAGAAACCAGATATGCGGATATAAGGCAGCGATACTAATCATAAACAGTGGTGTGGCAGTATAGGCTGCAAGCTCAAGTGCTTGTGTATAGCTTGGTGTAGAACCAAAGGTATGGCTCATCCAATACGATAAATAGGCGAGTGCAAACACCCCCACAACTAATGCGAAATACATAGCAATCGACATGCTAAGTGCACTTGCTTGGGTTAAGTAGATAGGTTGACCAACACCTATTTTCCAACCAATAAACACACTAGAAATAAACGCAAATAGAGGCGGTAAAGTGGCAATAATAAGAATGTGACTGAGACTTTTTGTAACTCCCTCATGTTCCTTGTCAATTGTGCGCCACTCTTGTTTAGGGTGGGCGTAAATTCCAAATAAATGTCCCAAAATCATAACGTTTCCTCGTTAAAAAGTGCCAGCCGAGCACATAACTATCGTTAGATATTCGATGTTGAAAGGCAAAGTAGCGCATTTCACTACTATTAACATTTAGTCGGAGATTGGAAAGTTAGCAAGGAATGGCGTTATTCAAGGAATAAAAAAGCCAATTGGCAATACCAACTGGCTTCATAAAAGCGTCAACCTATTTTAGGACTAGATAGCATTAAGCTTTTTTAGAATTAAACTAAGAATTATAGTTAGCTTAATGCATAAAAGTCGCTTGCAAATTCAATGAATAGACGAAGCTTTTCTGGTTGGTAATCTCGATGGTTGTAAAGAAGATAAACTTCACGAGGGTTCGCTGACCAGTTATTCAGAATGCGTACAAGCTCGCCAGATTCAATGTATTGCTCTAGCATTACATCTGGCATGAGTGTAATACCTAAACCTGCGCAGCATGCCTTACGAACGACATCAAGCTGATTAGCTTCAAAGAGACCACGTTCATTGATAGCAACGGTATCACCATTATGATCTGAGATACGCCAACGAAGCAGTGGATTACCTTTTAGCAAGGTATGATCATGAAGGTCTTGAGCATGTTTAGGCTCTGGATTGTTTTTGAGATAGATAGGGCTCGCAACCAGTATATCTTTTACTGCGCTAATACGGCGGGCGATAAGCGTAGAATCACGCTGTGGGCCAACTCTAAACATAATATCCCAATCAGTTGGATCTAACTGTTCGGGCTCACTACTCATATGTAATTCAATGCTGATAGCTGGGTGCTTTAGCATAAATGCATTCAACATTGGCTGTAGCAGCACTTTCGTTAAATTAGACGGTGCAGCTATTTTTAACTTACCAGCAGCGCCTTTACATTCTTCACTAATGTGCTCCGTCGTATCAACAAGCTGTTGAAGTAAGGGGGCACAATCATCATAAAATTTTTGTCCAGCTTCTGTTAATGACAGTTTACGAGCGTGACGGTTGAGTAATCGAAGATTCAAACATTCTTCTAGAGCTTGAATACGACGGGTCAGAGTTGCTACCGGCACTTGTGTTTTACGAGAGGCACCTGTGTAGCTGCCATTTTCGACTACCATGCGGAATAAATTCAAATCATCAAGTTTCATATGGGATCATTTTTGAAAACTCATTACAAGGAATTGTATAACAAAATGTTTCTAAATATGTCGCTTATCTTAAAGTTTTTAATTTAAATTGCAGGTAAGCGTTTTTATGCTCTTAAATTGATGATTAATTTTTTATAAAAATGTCTGTTTTTTTGATATGGTCTGCAGAAATGAGTACTTTTTACTGTTCTTTATCTTCCCTTCCTGACGAATGGGTATTTTCATCCTATGCTTCTGATAGGAAGATTAATAACCTTACCACCCTAATGTACTTTATTATTGATATAGGCATTTGATTAAGCTGCAGTTAATCTAAACTCATTGAGTTGATTGAATTTCATGCTACTTGATGCTGTTCTGTGGAGGATACTCTCATTGCTTGAGGGGAAAGATGTACTCGTTGTTGAGGATGACCCTGTTTTTCGGCACATGATCTGTGGCTTTCTAAAGAGCCAAGGATGCATGGTGCGTGAAGCAGAGGATGGATTAAAAGGGCTTCAAGCATTACGTGAAGTGATTCCTGATATATTGTTATGCGATCTTGCGATGCCTATTTTATCAGGCATGGAATTTGTCGAAGAAATATCGATGCAGTATCCGATGGTGCCAGTCATTGTTATCTCTGGTACGGGTGATATGGCAGATGTTGCGACGGCATTACGGCATGGTGTCAAAGATTTTTTGATAAAGCCACTCGATAATATCATGGTATTAAAGGCGTCTCTTTTATCTGTGCTTAAGGCGCAAGACTCTTCTGAAGAAGGCAGAGATTTTACGAACCAATGGTTCGGTGCTGGAGAAGATAAAAGCGTTATTGATGAAGAGCTTGAATGGCATATTCAAGAATTGCAAGACAACCCAACTATTGCCAGAGAGTTATTAGTTGGATTGATGCCCGAAACTGAATCAAAATTTGGTGATTGGCAGATTAATTATTGCGTACTTCAATCTATAGACGTGCAACCTGTTTTGCTCGATTACACGTGGTTAATGGATGGACGGTTAGCGTTTTACTTAGTGGATTCGGCATCTGATAGTGAGCAAGGTACAGCAACCACATTACTTATACGTGCGCTGTTTAATGACTATATTCGTACTCGAATGGCAGATGAAAATAATTTAAATCACCTCATTCAGCTAATTGAAAAGGGGATGAAGCATTCTGACTATTCTTCGCCGATTAAAGGTTTATTCGGAATATTTAGTGCTTGTGATCGTAGCTTGAATGTTATTTCTGCAGGCTTAGGCGCAGTATTACAAACCAGTGAAGAAACAACATCTATCATGGCACAACCATGGCTTGGTCAAGGCGCCATAAATAATGACACTATTCATTTATCATTATCAGACTTTGGTGGCAGATTATCTTTAAGTGAAATAGGTTCGGCAAGTTTCAGTGTCACACTAAAGCGATTGGAAAGGTGATAAGTGATACAAAGAAAGGGGTAGAGAAAGCGTCTATCGACATTATACGAAATGAAGTAGGGCGAGTAGTAAGAATCGGGATTCTAACACTCGCCCTAGTTTAAGCTAAAAACTATGAATTATGCTTCTACAGCTTTACCATTCACATCTTCAACTGCTTTTCCTTCTGCACCATGCATCCAACGAACAAGTTGGTTTGAGCAAAGAAGTAGTAATACGCCTGCAACTACTGCAGCAATTGCGATACCACTGAATATAGCCATTGGACCTGATTCACCCATTAAAGAACCAATAATACCAGCGACATAGTTAGCAACCGCATTGAAGCCAAACCATGCACCCATCATTAATGATGCTAAACGTAGTGGTGCAAGTTTAGTGACCATGGATAGACCAATAGGTGATAGGCATAGCTCTCCAAGTGTATGGAAGAAATATGCACCCACTAACCACAGCATTGACGTTTTCACTGTGATATCGCCACCTTGCTGCATTACTGCACCCATCATGAATACGAAGCCGATTGCAAGGAAGAATAAACCCATTGCGAATTTGACTGGAGAATTCGGCTCTTTAGGACCCATCTTCACCCAAAGTGCGGCAATGATCGGCGCTAATGTGATAACGAAGAATGGGTTCAATGATTGGAACCAAGCTGCTGGCACTTCAAAACTACCAATCATGCGATCAGTATATTGTTGTGAGAAGATGTTCATCAAACCGCCAGCCTGCTCAAAGCCAGCCCAGAAGATAACAACAAACAAGCCCATAATCATGATGACTTTTAGTCGGTCACGTTCTTGTGTGGTTAATGGCTCTTTTTTACCTGATTTATTCATTTCTGCAGCGCGTTTAGCGGCGGGTACTTTACCAATGTTACCAAGAATCCGTTCAGCAAAAATAAGTTGAGTGACTAAGCTGATAACCATACCAATACCAGCGGTAAGGAACCCGGCTTTCCAGCCATAATTCATTGATGCAGTACCAGCAATAATACCTGCTAATAAAGAACCAAGGTTGATACCCATGTAGAAAATAGTGAATGCACCGTCACGACGATGATCGCCATCTTGGTAAAGATCGCCAACCATTGTTGAAATATTTGGCTTGAAAAGACCATTACCTACAATTAATAGCGCAAGGCCTAAATAGAATGCCGTTACTGCATTAGGGTCAATCATGCTGTGCGGTAATGCCAGTGTAAATTGACCTAAGGCCATTAATACACCACCAATAATAATTGAACGTCGTTGACCTAAGAAGTTATCAGCAATCCATCCACCAATTAAAGGGGTGATGTAAACAAGGCCGGTGTAGATGCCATATAGGTTAAGCGCGTCTTGTGTCGACCATCCTAGGCCGCCGTTAATGGTTTTATCTGTAAGGTATAGAACTAAAATTGCGCGCATGGCGTAATATGAAAAACGTTCCCATAATTCGGTACCAAACAGAAGAAACAAACCTTTTGGATGACCTAATAAGTCACCGCTACTACGATTGTTCATAATTATTCTCTATGTTTTATTATTTATGTGTTTGCTAATGCTGCTAGTTTTATAAAGCACAAATTTTTACTCTGCAAGTTTTCACAATCACGAAATATAATGCCAACATTTTAACCTGTTGTTTTTTAAGGTTATGCGTGTAATTTGCACAAAACTGGAAACTAAGTTCTCTCTAAGTTAAATGAAATATAATCCTTGTTAGTGATAATCCTATAGATTATTTATCTTAGTTTTTGCTTTTGTGTGGTGTTATATATTAATATTTTTAATAATTCATGATTGTTACATTTGTAACATCTTAAGAGAGATGAAATCAAAAGTATCAAAATGGATACATATTTTGAGTTGTTCTTTATAGGAGAGTTATTATAATTTGATGCAGCGTATGTAGATTGCAGAGATTGTTATGAAAGATTGGTTCCTTCTTTACTGTAAGCGAAGTGAGCAAGAGCGTGCAGTAATAAATTTAGACAGGCAAGGTGTCGAATGTTATTACCCTCAGGTTAATGTAAATAAAATTATACGTGGTAAACGAGTTGAAACCAGTGAGCCCCTCTTTCCTAGCTATATCTTTGTGTATTTTGACCCTGAACATTTAAGCTACACAACAGTACGTTCTACGCGTGGTGTTGCAGATTTCATCCGACAAGGTGCTAGACCGCAAATGGTTCAGCAAGAGTTGGTGTATGGTTTGATGATGAATGAAAACTGTGAAGATCACCAAGCTAAGCTCTCTAGTTTACCTATTCCTGGTGAGTGCCTACAGCTAAAGCAAGGGCAATTTAAGGGGATAGAAGCGATCTACCAAGAAGCTGATGGTGAAAAACGATCATTTATGTTGATTAATCTATTGGGTAAACCTGTAAAAGTCAGTGTTGAAAATGAAGATATCGTAAAAGATTAATCCTTAATTATTGAGAGGCCCGTAAGTTTCAGATGAAATTTACGGGCTTTTTATATATACCCAAGCATCTTGAGATGCTTGGGTATATTAAGAAAGACAAAAAAGAGCAAGGCTTGTATAGTTGGGAAATGTATAAAACAGTGACACATATTTAATTTCCACTTATAAAAATCAGCATGATGGCATTGGTGCTGATTTGAGTGTCACCAATATCTTTTGAAAATTAATGGAATTTATAATGACGAAGACTTCCCCTGTTCGTAAAGCCGTTATCCCTGTTGCGGGCCTTGGTACGCGTATGTTGCCAGCAACAAAGGCTATCCCGAAAGAGATGTTGCCTATTGTTGACCGTCCTTTGATCCAATATGTGGTAAACGAGTGTGTTGCAGCGGGTATTAAAGAAATCATCTTGGTTACTCACTCCTCAAAAAATTCGATTGAAAACCATTTTGATACCTCTTTTGAATTGGAAGCGACGTTAGAGAAACGTGTTAAACGTCAATTACTTGAAGAAGTACAAAGTATTTGTCCAAAAGGTGTAACGATCATGCACGTACGTCAAGGCCAAGCAAAAGGTTTAGGCCATGCGGTGCTAAGTGCGCGCCCGTTAGTGGGAGATGAACCTTTTGCTGTTGTGTTACCTGATGTTGTTCTTGATGATGCAGCCAGTGATTTACGCACTGAAAATATGGCAGCAATGATTGCAGCGTTCAATGAAACAAAAATAAGCCAAGTAATGGTAGAGCCCGTTCCAATGGCTGATGTATCGAGTTACGGTGTTGCTGATGTCAGCGGCGTTGACTTAAAGCCGGGTGAAACTGCAGCAATGACTAAAGTGGTAGAGAAACCCGCGCTTGAAGATGCACCCTCAAACCTTGCGATTGTGGGGCGTTACGTGCTTCCTGCTGAAATTTGGGGAATGCTAGAACGTACCCCTGTGGGCGCCGGTGATGAAATTCAGTTAACAGATGCTATTGATATGCTGATGGAGTCTCAGCAAGTTAATGCTTTCCATATGTCAGGAAAGAGCCACGATTGTGGTACTAAGCTTGGTTACATGCAGGCTTTTGTTGAATATGGTATTCGTCATAATAGCCTTGGTGATGATTTCAAAGCCTATTTAAAAGACATGGTTAAAACACTTTAAATGGGAAGTGGCGAGAGGCTCCAAGGCCACTCGCTTTTTTCTTTCCTACGCTTTTATCTAGGCTCTCGCGTCTTGCCTTTGCGCTTAGTCCGAATGATACTGCTCACAAGCTAATAATGTATTCTCGATTAACGTGGCGACTGTCATTGGACCCACACCGCCAGGTACGGGGGTAATGTATTTTGCTTTCTCACGGGCAACATCATATTCCACATCACCCGCTAGTTTACCGCTATCTAAACGATTGATACCCACATCTATAATTGTAGCCCCTTCTTTAATCCAATCTCCTGGAATAAAGTGAGGCTTGCCCACAGCAACAACCAAAATATCAGCTTGTCTTATATGGTGTTCAAGATCTTGAGTGAAGCGGTGACACGTTGTGGTTGTTGCTCCGGCGAGTAGCATCTCTAACGTCATTGGTCGACCGACAATGTTGGATGCGCCAACAATAACAGCATGTTTACCACGTACGGGGATATTGTAACGCTCTAGCAGAGTGATAATGCCTTTTGGCGTACATGAACGGAGTTTAGGAATGCGCTGGCTTAAACGACCCACATTATATGGGTGGAAACCATCGACATCTTTTTCCGGGTCGATATGCTCCAGTATATTAGTGGTATCAATGCCTGCAGGTAGTGGTAGCTGTACTAAAATACCATCAATTTCTTTATTGGTATTGAGTTCGTTAATTAACGCTAAAAGTTCTATTTCTTTTGTGTTTGCAGGCAGATCGAATGATTGAGATATGAACCCAACTTCTTCACAAGCTTTACGTTTGCTACTAACATAAATTTGAGAGGCTGGATCTTGCCCTACAAGTACCACGGCTAAACCAGGTGCCCGTAACCCAGCTTCAACGCGTGCTTTAACGCGCGCGGCTACTTCTTGTCGAACAGTTTGGGCTATTAATTTGCCATCAATAATTTGAGCTGCCATGTTTTTCCTTTTGGGGTAGGGCTAAGAATAAGCAACGCAATTGTCTCAGATAATGTGATTCAGATCCACCGCGCAAACGTTTGCCTTTTGTTTGTTCGAGCGCATGCCTTTCATTAATAGCTAAATGATAAGTACGCCATTGGCTTAAATTACTTCGGAGGAAAAAAATAGGGGAGGTATTTCAGAGTTGAATTAAATCATGTTGCTGGAACTTTGACCGCTTAACGCTTAAAGTGGCGAAAATCAGGGAAAAGCATTGACCTTGTATCGTAGCGACGTATAATTCTGCCTCGTAACGCAATGTTACGTCAGTGATTTCGTTTTTAGTTATCACCGAACTTAGTTATTAAAAATAGTACAGAGCGCCCTTAGCTCAGCTGGATAGAGCACGTCCCTTCTAAGGATGTGGTCGCAGGTTCGAATCCTGCAGGGCGCACCACTTCTTTCTTGTTCATCTCATTTTTTATCATCTCTTTCTGACCATCGCATGATTGAAATATAATTATTATCATCTGATTTTGTCTTTTCAATACATTATGATTAAGCCGCGTTACACAATCTACGTTGTTTCGCTATAAAACTATTGATAAGTTCGTTTTTTGAACGATAAATTTGATCCGATAAAATTGAATGTTTTGACTAATCTTTATACTTATCTTGTTTCCCGTTCGGTTATTTTTGCGTCTTTTACGTTGAAAAAGCATGCTTAAAGCAGATTTTTTACTTTTCACCCTTGAAAATCGATTTTTTGCCCCTATCTTGTCCTGAAGTTGCATTTGATTGCGGTTTGACATTATCAGCCTCGACGGCAAGTGCTCATATCGTTATAATAGCGCGTTAAATTTCTAGTCCTGTGGCTTTTTGCCCTTTTGAAGATGCTTCATCTTTGGAATTGTTAAGTCAGAAGTACTAGAAATTAGCAGAATTAGAGGTGCTATGGTTTTAGCCGTAGCACGAAAGGATGCCACCGTCTTAAAAGACTGTTCGGCGACATCACTCAGGAAAACTGAGTAAGATTTGAGGTTTAATAAAATGCAAGTTACCGTTGAAACTACTGAAGGCCTAGAACGCCATCTAACTATTACAGTTCCTGCTGCTAACATTGAAAACGCAGTAACTGCAGAGCTGAAAAAAATTGCTAAAAATCGTCGTTTCGATGGTTTCCGTCCTGGTAAAGCACCGATGAAAATGGTTGCTCGTATGTTTGGCGGCTCTGTTCGTCAAGATATCCTAGGCGAAGTAATGCAGCGTCACTTTATCGAAGCTATCGTTAAAGAAAAAATCAATCCAGCTGGCGCACCTACTTTTACTCCAGTAGACATCGCTGAAGGTAAAGATCTTGTATTTAAAGCTTCTTTCGAAGTATTCCCTGAGATTGCTTTAGCGGGTCTAGATAAAATTGCTGTAGAAAAGCCAGCAGTTGAAGTAAAAGACGAAGACGTGACTAACATGCTTGATACGCTACGTAAGCAGCAAGCAACTTGGTCTGACGTTGATGCAGCAGCAGAAGCTGATAGCCGCGTAACGATTGATTTCATCGGTTCTATCGACGGTGAAGAATTCGAAGGCGGTAAAGCAGAAGGTTTCGCTCTAGCAATGGGTCAAAACCGTATGATTCCTGGCTTTGAAGACGGCATCGTTGGTAAAAAAGCAGGCGAAGAATTTACTCTAGAAGTAACTTTCCCTGAAGAATACCATGCTGAAAACCTAAAAGGTAAAGCAGCATCTTTCGCAATCACTCTGCATAAAGTTGAAGCACAGGAATTACCTGAGCTGACTGAAGAATTTATTGCTAAGTTTGGTGTTCTAGACGGTTCTATTGAAGGTCTGAAAACTGAAGTTCGCAAGAACATGGAACGTGAGCTTAAGCAAGCTGTTAAAGGCCGCATTAAAGAGCAGGTTCTTGACGGTCTTGTTGAGCAGAACGACATCAATGTTCCTGCTGCTCTTATCGACCAAGAAATCAATGTTCTACGTCAACAAGCTGCACAGCGTTTTGGTGGCGATGCTAAGAACACGCCTGAACTACCACGTGAGCTTTTCGAAGAACAAGCTAAGCGTCGTGTAGTTGTTGGTCTTCTAATCGGTGAAGTAATCAAAACTGAAGAGCTAAAAGCAGACGAAGATCGCGTTAAAGCAATCATCACTGAAATGGCTTCTGCATACGAAGATCCAACAGAAGTTGTTTCTTACTACGAGCAGAACGAAAAGATGATGAGCAACATGCGTAATGTTGCACTAGAAGAGCAAGCTATTGATGCGCTTCTTGCTAAAGCTCAGGTTACAGAAAAAGAAGTTGGTTTTAACGATTTAATGAACCAACCAGCAGCTTAATTTGCTGAAATTACTGTAGAGATTTGACTTTGTTTCGAATCATCTGCTAACAATGGTCCGTGTGAGTCATTTCATTCGGGCCATTTATTTTAGGGAAATAACGTTATGAGCTACCAAGAAAGAAACGCAATGTCTCCAATTACGGATGCGCTGGTTCCAATGGTGGTCGAGCAGACTTCTCGTGGTGAGCGTTCTTACGACATCTATTCCCGATTACTAAAAGAGCGTGTGATTTTCTTGACCGGTCAGGTTGAAGATCATATGGCTAATTTAGTAGTTGCACAGCTATTGTTTCTTGAATCTGAAAATCCAGATAAAGACATCTTCCTTTACATCAACTCTCCAGGTGGTTCTGTTACTGCTGGCATGTCAATTTATGACACTATGCAGTTTATTAAACCAAATGTGAGCACTGTATGTATGGGGCAAGCATGTTCTATGGGTGCATTCCTGCTAGCTGGTGGCGCAAAAGGTAAGCGTTACTGCCTACCTAACTCTCGCGTTATGATTCACCAGCCGTTAGGTGGCTTCCAAGGACAAGCATCGGATATTCAAATCCATGCAAAAGAAATTCTAACTATCAAACAACGTTTGAATAACCTACTTGCTGAACATACAGGTCAACCTTTAGAAGTTGTTGAAGGTGATACAGACCGTGATAACTTTATGTCAGCAGATCAGGCGGTTGAATACGGTTTGGTTGATTCTGTTTTGACGCAGCGTGACTAATTCTTTTTGATGGCTTTGTTGTGCAGCTTTACTGCGTAACGGAGCAAAATCGTAAGAATTGTTATACACTCAAAACAAAGCAATGATGGGTGAAAACCCAAAATGAGGTTAGCGAATGACAGATAAGCGAAAAGAGACGGGTAGTGGAAAACTGCTGTATTGCTCTTTCTGTGGAAAAAGTCAACACGAAGTTCGTAAGCTAATCGCTGGACCTTCTGTGTATATTTGCGATGAGTGTGTCGATCTTTGTAACGACATCATTCGCGAAGAAATCAAAGAAGTGATGCCTAAGCGTGATGGCAATGAACTTCCGACTCCGCAAGAAATTCGTACAAACCTGGATGATTATGTTATTGGTCAAAACCATGCGAAAAAGGTTTTGGCTGTAGCGGTATACAACCACTACAAACGTCTTCGTAATGGCGACACTACAAGTGATGGTGTTGAGCTAGGTAAAAGTAATATTCTACTTATCGGTCCTACTGGTAGTGGTAAAACGCTTCTAGCTGAAACGTTAGCACGTATGCTAGACGTTCCATTTACAATGGCTGACGCAACGACGCTGACTGAAGCGGGTTATGTTGGTGAAGATGTTGAAAACATCATTCAGAAGCTGCTACAGAAATGTGATTATGATGTAGCTAAAGCTGAGCGCGGTATTGTTTATATCGATGAGATCGATAAGATTTCTCGTAAGTCTGATAACCCATCAATTACGCGTGACGTATCTGGTGAAGGTGTTCAGCAGGCGCTATTGAAATTGATTGAAGGTACAGTGGCTTCTGTTCCACCACAAGGTGGTCGTAAGCATCCTCAACAAGAATTCTTACAAGTTGATACTTCTAAGATTCTATTTATCTGTGGCGGCGCATTTGCTGGCCTAGATAAAGTGGTTGAGCAACGTGTCGCAACGGGTACGGGTATTGGCTTTAGTGCTGATGTTCGTTCAAAGAGCGAAGAGCGTACAATCAGTGACTTGTTTAAGAAAGTAGAACCAGAAGATTTGGTTAAGTACGGTCTTATTCCTGAGTTTATTGGTCGTCTGCCTGTAACTGCCACGTTGACTGAACTTGATCAAGATGCATTGGTTCAAATTCTTCGCGAGCCGAAGAATGCATTAACTAAGCAGTATGCGGCGTTACTTGAGCTTGAAAATGTTGAGCTTGAGTTCCGTGACGATGCATTAGTTGCTATTGCACGTAAAGCAATGGATCGTAAAACTGGCGCACGTGGTTTACGTTCAATTGTTGAGGCTGTTTTACTTGATACAATGTATGAACTGCCATCGTCTGTTGGTGTAAGTAAAGTTGTTATTGATGAGTCTGTTATCAACGGCGAGTCAGAACCACTTATGATTTACGAAAACACCGAAAATCAGGCAGCTGGTGCTGAATAAGTGTCTAATAACTGCACATAATGAATAAAAAAAGGAGGCTTTGGCCTCCTTTTTTGTTTTCTGTTACTTCTCCCGTTGAATAATAGTGGGTTACCCCCATATACTCATTAAAGAGACTAAAAGGAAGAGAGAAGCATATGAACCTGGAGCGTTCCGAGCGCCTTGATATTCCGGTTCTGCCACTGCGTGATGTGGTGGTATACCCTCACATGGTGATTCCATTGTTTGTGGGACGGGAAAAATCAATTCGTTGCCTTGAATCAGCAATGGATAACAATAAACAAATTCTACTGGTAGCTCAGAAAGAAGCTGCCACTGATGAACCTGCAATTACAGATTTGTACGATGTAGGTACAGTTGCCACTATTCTGCAGTTATTGAAATTGCCAGACGGTACTGTGAAGGTTTTGGTGGAAGGTCAGCAGCGTGCTGCGGTTGAAAATCTTGTCGACAATGAATTTTTCAGCGCACAAGCCGAGTTTTTGGTTACACCAGAAATGGATGAAAGAGAGCAGGAAGTACTGGTACGTACTGCGATCAACCAATTCGAAGGCTTTATTAAGCTGAATAAAAAGATCCCACCAGAAGTGCTAACGTCTTTAAATGGTATTGATGAAGCGGCTCGCCTTGCTGATACCATTGCTGCGCACATGCCTTTGAAGTTGGCAGATAAACAGAAAGTACTCGAAATTATCGATATCACAGAGCGTTTAGAGTTCTTGATGGCGATGATGGAATCTGAAATCGATTTGCTTCAAGTTGAAAAACGCATCCGTGGACGCGTTAAGAAGCAAATGGAAAAGAGCCAACGTGAGTATTATTTAAACGAACAAATGAAAGCCATCCAAAAAGAATTGGGTGAGCTTGATGATGCACCAGATGAATTTGAATCTTTAAAAATAAAGATTGAAGCCTCTAAGATGCCAGCAGAAGCGAAAGAGAAGACAGAACAAGAGCTTCAAAAGCTTAAAATGATGTCTCCTATGTCTGCGGAAGCGACTGTCGTGCGTGGTTACATCGACTGGATGCTGAGTGTGCCTTGGCACAAGCGTTCTAAAGTGAAGCGCAACTTAGCGAAAGCTGAAGAAGTACTGAATGCCGATCACTACGGCTTAGAGCGCGTTAAAGAACGTATTCTTGAGTATTTAGCCGTTCAAAGCCGTATCAATAAACTGAAAGGTCCAATTCTTTGTCTTGTTGGTCCTCCTGGTGTGGGTAAAACGTCACTAGGCCAGTCTATTGCCGCCGCAACAGGGCGTAAGTACGTACGAATGGCGCTAGGCGGTGTTCGTGACGAAGCTGAAATCCGTGGTCACCGTAGAACGTACATTGGTTCTATGCCGGGCAAGATAATTCAAAAAATGGCAAAAGTCGAAGTGAAAAATCCGCTGTTTTTATTAGATGAAATCGACAAAATGTCATCTGATATGCGTGGTGACCCAGCTTCTGCTTTGCTTGAAGTACTAGATCCTGAGCAAAATAATGCCTTTAACGATCATTACTTGGAAGTTGATTACGATCTTTCTGACGTAATGTTTGTCGCAACGTCTAACTCTATGAATATTCCTGGTCCATTACTTGACCGTATGGAAGTGATTCGTCTGTCGGGTTATACCGAAGATGAGAAGTTAAATATTGCGAAAAATCACCTACTCGATAAGCAGATTCAACGTAATGGCTTAAAAGTGGGCGAGGTTGAAATTGATGACTCAGCGTTAATCGGCATTATTCGCTACTACACACGTGAAGCGGGTGTACGTAGTCTTGAGCGAGAAATTTCAAAACTTTGTCGTAAAGCAGTAAAAGAAATTTTATTGAATAAAGACGTGACGAAAGTCACGATTAATCAAGCTAACCTAAAAGACTACCTTGGTGTTCAGCGCTGTGATTACGGTAAAGCTGATGAAAGCAATCGTATTGGTCAAGTGACTGGTTTAGCATGGACTGAAGTTGGTGGTGATTTATTAACCATCGAAACGGAGTCAATGCTAGGCAAAGGTAAGTTGACCTACACTGGCTCACTCGGTGATGTGATGCAAGAGTCGATTCAAGCAGCGATGACGGTTGTAAGAGCACGTGCAGAGCGTCTAGGTATTGCTACCGACTTTTACGAGAAGCGTGATATTCACGTTCACGTACCAGAAGGTGCAACACCAAAAGATGGCCCTAGTGCTGGTGTCGCAATGTGTACGGCACTTGTTTCAAGCTTAACCGGTAACCCTGTTCGTGCTGATGTTGCAATGACGGGTGAAATTACCCTACGTGGTGAAGTACTGCCAATCGGTGGCTTGAAAGAGAAACTGTTAGCAGCCCACCGTGGTGGTATTAAAACTGTCATCATTCCTAAAGAGAATGAACGTGACTTGGAAGAGATTCCAGCTAACGTAATTGCTGATTTGCTCGTACGCCCAGTACGTTGGATTGATGAAGTGCTAACGATAGCATTGCAGAATAATCCAACAGGCATTGAACTGGTAAATGCCCCAAATAGTGACGTGCAGCAAAGTTAAGTAAAGAAAAGACGCTTTCAAGTGCGAAAAGCCTTGTCAGCGTTTTTTTGTCTGGCTATAAGTTAGGTCTAATTCGTTGTTTGCTCAATAATATCAATGCATGCACTTAATCTTGGGTTGTTGTATTGGCATAATAAAGCTTGATAAATATTTTGGTTGTCCGCTGTGAAAGCTCAAATAAAAAGGGTTTTTGCAAAAAGGTTGCTTACGGACAATGTTCATAGAGGGGATGAAATCGTGAACAAAACTCAGTTAGTTGATAAAATCGCAGAAAGTGCAGATATCTCAAAAGCGTCTGCTGGTCGTGCTCTAGATGCATTCATTGATGCTGTATCTGGTACATTGAAAGATGGTGATCAGGTTGCTCTAGTCGGTTTTGGTACCTTCTCAGTACGTGATCGTGCAGCACGTACAGGTCGCAACCCTCAAACGGGTGAAGAAATCCAAATTGCAGCAGCGAAAGTACCGGGCTTCAAGCCAGGTAAAGCACTTAAAGATTCTGTAAATTTATAAGCGTCTGCAATATTAGCTCTTGTAATAGAGCTGGGCAATTAGCCTTGTGTTTACGTTGTGTGAAATTACAGCACAAAGATTATTGTCGGTTGTTTCTACAATTAGACAAATCTGATGAGGCGCATCGTGTAGATGCGCTTTTTTTACTTTATACTGGTGTAATTTATATCAGATGATATTGCGGTAGACAATTAGCGAGATTAGTTGATTGTTAGCGCAGGCATTACTCACAGTACCATATCAGCTAGACATGTAGGAGATACGGCAGATTATGATGGAACGATTGCGCGAAGGCGTTAACAGTATTTGGGTTAAGGTTATTCTTGGCTTAATTATTTTTTCTTTTGTTTTTGCCGGGGTCGGTAGTTATCTAGCCGGTGGTAGCCAACCAGCTGCAGCAAAAATTAATGGCACTGAAATTAGCCAAAACGAATTTGAACAGGCTTACCAAAATGAGCGCAACCGAATGCAGTCGCAGCTTGGTGACTACTTCTCGACGCTATTAGGTGATCCTGAGTATGTTAAACAGTTCCGTCAAAGCGTTCTTGATCGCATGATCAATGACGTATTGATTGAGCAACGTGCTACAGAGCTTGGTCTTCGCATTAGTGATGAGCATATCCGTAAAACGATTACCTCAATGCCTGAATTCCAGCGTGATGGTCAGTTTGATAATGACTCGTACACCATGTTACTGCGCCGTTCAGGTTTCACACCTGATCAGTTTGCCGAATACATGCGTACAGATATGTTGCGTACGCAATTCTTAACCGCAATTCAGGGTAGTGACTTTGCTCTAGATAGTGAATTAACAGCACTTCGCAAGTTAGAAGCTCAGCAACGTGTGGTTCGTAGCCTTACATTAGACCTTGCTGATTTTACTAAAAATGCAACGGTGACTGATGAAGAAGCTAAAGTATTTTATGAGCAAAACCCTCAAATGTTCACTCGTCCTGACCAAGTGAAAGTTGCGTATATCGAGCTTTCTGGCGAAGGTTTAAAAGATACGCTGGATGTGTCTGATGAAGATGTAAAAGCGTATTACGAAGAACATAAAGATAAGTACAGTTCTATTGAGCAACGCCAAGTTAGCCACATTCTAGTACAGGGTGACAATGCTGATGCGAAAGCAAAAGCTGAAGCGCTTAAAGCCGAACTAGATGCTGGTGCTGATTTTGCTGAGCTAGCGTTATCATCATCTGATGACACATACAGTGGCAAAGATGGCGGTAAGCTAGATTGGTTTGAACGTGGCGTGATGGATCCTGCATTTGAAGATGCAGCATTCGGTCTTGCTAATAACGGTGATATTTCTGGTGTTGTTAAATCGTCTTTCGGTTACCACATCATTAAATTAGACGCAGTTAAAGCAAGCCAAGTTAAACCATTTTCAGATGTTAGCGCAGAAATCATTGTAGAGCTTCGTGAACAGCAAGCTGCTGAACACTTCTACGATATGCAGACAAAGTTAGCGGAAACAGCATTCGAGATGCCTGACTCGCTAGACGACGCTGCTGCTGCCGTGAATGCAACGGTTCATACAACAGATTTCATCTCACAAATGGATGCACAAGGTGTATTGGCTAACCCTGCGGTTATGCAAGCATTGTTCAGTGCTGAAGTACGTGAAGATGGTTTAAACTCAGATGTTATTGAGATTGCACCAGAGCACGTGGTGGTTGTACGTGTTGATGATTCTCGTGATGAAATGGTATTACCATTTGATGAAGTTTCTGCAAAAGTGAAAGCACAACTTGCAAGCCAGAAAGGCGAGCAAAATGCACAAGCTAAAGCTGATGACCTTATTGCAGGACTTCGTGCAGGAAATACAGATGCGCTTGAAGCTGAAGGTTTAAGCTTCGGTGAAGAGCAAACTATCAGCCGTTCAGGTCCTGATCGTATGGTTTCTCAAGTGGCGTTTAGTTTAACTAAACCTGTTGGTGATAAATCGATATATGGTATGACGCGTGATGCTACTGGCAACGTTCAAATTATCGCCCTTGATAAGGTGATTGATGTTGATGTTGCGAAAGAGGCAATCAGTGGTGATTTTGCTAAACAAGTTGAGCAAATGAATGCGCAGCAAGATGTTGCCGCAACACTTCAATCGCTTCGCGATACTGCAGAAGTAAGTTATCCATAATTGGATATATCTGCAAATTAACTGAAATTGATATTTCTATTAACGGGTCGCCATTGTGCGACCCGTCGTTTTTATACTGTAAAAACGTTTTTAAACCTTTTCCTTCGTTTCTGACCCGCTATTCTACATCTCAGTTATAACCACTGTGGTTTATCACTAAGTACTTAATTGAATATTCAAAGGAATAGAAATGAAGACAATGATTAAAATGGCATTATTCTCAATGTTTTTACTCTTAGCGCCGTTAAGTCAGGCTGCTAATGAATACGAAGGAATTGAAATAAAAATTAACATTAATAATGCAAACGCAGAAGAATTAGATAAGTTGTTGATTGGTATTGGTCCAGAGAAAGCCGAAAGTATCATTATCTATCGTAAAGAAAACGGAAATTTTCAGACCGCTGATGATTTGACTAATGTGAAAGGTATTGGTCTTGCGACTGTTGATAAAAACAGAGAAAGAATAGAATTATAAATAGCTTGTAGATAACACCGAGAAGGAGAGAGGCGTAGTACTCCTTCATGAGTGTCTGTTCTTCTATGTATTCTGATACGTAAATGCAGCACGAGCGGTAGATAAAAACATGTCATAGCCATAGCACTGGTATTCACTCATTAGTGTCTGTGCATTTTCTAATGAAAATTTATATTTTCCTCGCTTACCCACTCGAACAATCCCCTCCGGTAGTTTTATATTTACACGATATAGAGCTGTCATTTAGGTTACCTTTTTGACTTTAGATAAAGCACAGATAAGCCTTCCTTGGCGACATGTGTTCTAGACACAATACTTACTTATTCTTTTTAGAAGTCACTACTTCTTTGCATTAAATAACACTTGATCGGTTTTGTCTTTGTCTGACCAAAAATTAATGTTGAATTGGGCATCCTCAGATAATTCGACACGATGCCAGTATTCAGGAGGGCTGGTCGCAAACTGCCCAGCGCGAATAACAACGATGGCTTCTGGCTCTGTCGCATTCTCATCCGCAAAACCATAATATGTGACAGTGCCTTCCATTACGCAAAGCTGACCGAAAACACCTTCAGCTGTATTGTGATGAGAGAGCAAAGCGGCTGGTACATTATCTTTGGTAAAGAAAGGAGTTGAACGTTGTATTTTCCAATTGTTAGGAATTCGTAAGTGGATCATGTTTAACCTCTCTGATAACAAATGTTATTGATCATAGAAAGTGATTTGTTGACCAATAAAGATGCATTTATAATACACCTACCTAGTCATTATTCAATAATAATTCTCATTTGCATTGGGTTTGAAGTAGCGTTAATTAGGGTAATTATGTTTTTTATCAGTATCTTGTTGAGAAGAAAAAAAGTAGATAAAGCCTGACAATGCACCTATTAACGCACCAATTAAGTGTGCTTCGGTTGCCACGCGAGCGCCAATTAGAGCTTCTGAGCTGGCTGAACCGCCGTAGATTTGCTCCCAGATGATTTTGACGATTAACCCAACAAATAACAGCCAACCACCTTTGGTTTTTGTGCGTATATCATTAATGGCTCCCCAGGCGAATATGCCATGCAGCACCCCTGATAATCCGGCATACCATTGCATGTTAGTGGCGAATATTCCGCCGCCTATTCCGATAGAAAGCACGATGATTAAAGCGGTGTAACGCTTGGCATTAAAGTGGGCACGAAAAATAAAACTAATAACCAGGAGTGCTAATGCATTCATTAACAAATGTGCCCAATTGGTATGCGTTAGATTTCCTGTTAATATCCGCCATATTTCACCTTGAAGAATCGCATTACGATCCCAAGCAAGCCAAGGCTGAAGCGTAGGTATTTGCGCAACAAGGCAGATAGTGATGATGAGAAATAAATACGTACGAATAGACAAGGCAACCTCATGAGTCGATATTGTGGACAGTGTAAAAAGGCTAAAAAAGCCTGTATTTGTCACTGGGTTCAGGTCATTGATGCTAAAACTGAATTATGGATATTACAACATCCATCTGAGATTAATCGAGCGATTGGCACTGCGCGAATACTTACTTTGTCATTGCCGAACGCACATCTATGGGTGGGTGAAGATTTTTCTGAACACGATGAAATAAATGCCTTACTCAGTGATAAAAATAGAGAAGTGTGGATAGTCTATCCTGAGGATGGCTCAATCCCTATTTCTCAGCTCGTTACGTCTTCGTTACCCATGCACTCTGATACAGTGAAAGAGGGTTCGTCGAATAAGATCCGAACATTAATCTTATTAGATGGGACGTGGAAAAAAGCGTTTAAGATGTGGCAGCTATCAAGTAATTTACAGCAATTGCCAACCGTTAATCTTGATAATGCCGACAATGGTAATTATCGCATCCGTAAATCACCTAAAGATCAGGGGGTTTCAACGGTAGAAGCGGGTTATTTAGCGTTAACTGCACTTGAAGAACACCCTGAAAAGTTTCAACCATTATTAGATACCTTCAATAAGATGATTGATTTTCAGATTCAGCAGATGCCTGAAGGGGTTTATCAGAAAAATTATGGCGGTTCTAGCAACTAGCGCTCTGTATTCCTTGGTTATATATACCCATGTTACCTCAAGGTGCTGAAATAAACATCTTGAGATAACGACACCTACCGTTTAGCGTCTATAAACCATGCCCTTCATTGCCAATCGCGATTGCAGCTGTTGGTTGGAAAAGGGTGCTATACAATCGTTGAGCAAATCCATCGGTCATTCCTGAAATGTAGTCAGCAATTATACGGTGTGAATTTTCATTTTGCTCAACGGCGTGTAACCAACGATCTCGGGTGTTTTCTGGCAGTAAGCGTTCTGGATCTGATGCAAAGGCATCGAACAATTCCATCACTAACTGCTGGCCTTTGTATTCAGATAATTGAATTTCAGGTTTTTGCACCACATAAACGCTGACGAATTGTTTTAATACATCGAGTGCGCGTTCCATTGGTTCGGTTAAAAAAGCGTTCCATTTCAGTAATGGTTCTTCAAAACAATGAATGCCATCTTGAATCGTTGGACCAATGTGAATGGATGTAAGCAGAGCATTAACCATTGCGCCAATTGCATCTTTGCGCTGGTAATGTGTGCCGAACAAATTTTCACTCAATTGCGTGATGCGTTCTTCTAACCAAGTGTCACCGCATTCAGCCAGTTTACTCGCAACAGCATTTTGCCATTGTTCACGGTTTACAATCCCCATCACAATGGCATCTTCTAAATCATGTACACCATAAGCGATATCGTCTGCCAGCTCCATAATAGAGCAATCAAGCGACTTGAAGAGGGTTTTCTGGTGTTCTAGTGGTGATGATCGTTCACCGCGCATCTGTTTAAACAATGCTTTGTCGTGATCAGACAAGGCTTCAAGCACCCATTGGAATGCCTTATTATCATCACTGTAAATCCCTTTAGCTGGGTGCCAGTCTTTGGCTTTAAGGTGACGAAAATTACTGACATCGTTAGGGCGTTCTGTGGCTTGAGTCTCTTGAATATAAGCCGGATATTTAAGTAAACCCAGTAGGCTGCGTCTGGCGAGATTCATCCCGTGGTGTTCGGTGTAGGGTTCTAGCAAGGTAACAATACGAAATGTTTGAGCATTACCTTCAAAGCCGCCGTGATCGCGCATCATATAATTTAAAGCGACCTCACCACCATGGCCAAAGGGAGGATGACCAATGTCATGAGCAAGGCAGATACTTTCCATTAAGCTATTTGAAGGCAATAAATCACGAAAGTCTGGTTGTTTGATTTTTAATTGAGCAACAATGCCGGTGCCGATCTGCGAGGCTTCTAAAGAATGCGTGAGTCGGGTGCGATAGAAATCATGATTACCCGCACCGTGTACTTGTGTTTTTGCTTGTAGCCGTCGAAAAGCAGCTGAATGTAGAATACGGGCGCGATCTCGTTGATACACAGAGCGATGATCGTTACGGCGCATTTTTTGTTCGTTACTCTTTCGTTGTTCCCAATCGGGTGATAGAACAAAAGTAGTCATTAACTGATTTCATCCAGTGTTAAATTAAAACTCTCTACAAAAGTGTTAAGGAAGTATTCCATTTCAGGTGTAGAACGTGTTTGTAAGGTTTTTTCTAAGCGTTTTTTTGCTTGAGCAAATTCGTGATTGCCTGCATTGAGTTCTTCAAGGCATTTCAGGTAAGCGCATAATGAATCTGCTTGTTTCACGATCACATAGTCATCTTTATTGATGCAATGGCTATCAAGCAGTGGTGCGTAATCTTCCTGAAATTCTTCTGGTAACATCGACAACAATTTCTGTTCTGCTGCTAACTCAATTTTTTTGTATTCCTCTGCAATAGCAGGGTTGTAATACTTGATCGGGGTTGGCATATCACCAGTCAATACCTCGCTGGTATCGTGAAACATACCTAATAGTGCAATGCGCTCTGGATTGGTATTGCCATCAAATTTTTTATTTTTTATCAGGGCGAGAGCGTGAGCAACAAAAGCAACTTGAAGGCTATGTTCTGAAATGTTTTCAGTCGACACACTGCGCATTAGTGGCCAACGCTGAATTAGGTTCATGCGTGCTAGGTGTGCGAAGAAATGACTTTTTTCCATATCGGATGCTCCTATTTCAAAAAAGAAAGGCCGATGACATTAAATGCGTATTTATTAAAGGTAACAGAAAATAGCTAAAAGCAGGTAAACAAAAGCCCCAGTAATAACTGAGGCTTATCTTGGTATTAATGTTGATATCGGCGATGTTAAACGACTGGGTCGATATTAACGGTCAACTCTTTGGCGATATCTGCCACTGACGATACCTGTTATTGACGGTAGCTATTATTGACGATAATTGTGCAAGAAGCGCTCTAGTCGACCAATTGCCATTTCTAAATCATCGATACGCGGTAAGGTTACGATACGGAAATGGTCCGGTTTTACCCAATTAAAGCCTGTTCCATGCACGATAAGCACTTTTTCTTGTTGTAAGAAATCCAGTGCCATGCGTTGATCATCAACGATGTTGAATTTTTTCTGATCTAACTTAGGAAATAGATACAGCGCCCCTTTGGGCTTCACACAAGAAACGCCAGGAATTTGAGTGATCAAGTCGTAGGCTTTGTCACGCTGCTCTAATAAACGCCCACCCGGTAAGATAAGCTCATTAATACTCTGATACCCACCAAGCGCCGTTTGAATAGCATGCTGCATGGGTACGTTGGCACATAGACGCATAGACGACAGCATCTCTAACCCTTCGATATACCCCTTAGCTTCATGCTGAGGACCAGATAGCACCATCCAACCTGCGCGGAAACCACACACGCGGTATGACTTAGAAAGGCCATTGAACGTGATACAGAAAACGTCTGGTGCAAGTGGTGCGATAGAGGTGTGTTGAGCACCTTCATATAAAATCTTGTCATAGATTTCATCTGCAAAAATGATCAGCTTATGCTTACGTGCAATCTCAACGACTTCGAGTAAGAAATCACGGCTATAAACAGCACCCGTTGGGTTATTCGGGTTGATTATTACGATGCCGCGAGTATTGGGAGTAATTTTCTTTTTAATATCATCAAGATCTGGATACCAATCTGACTCTTCATCACAAATATAATGTACTGGGTTACCGCCAGACAAAGAAACCGCCGCGGTCCATAATGGATAGTCAGGAGAGGGAACTAAGATTTCATCATTGTTGTCTAGTAAAGCTTGCATCGCCATGACGATCAATTCAGATACACCATTACCGATATAAACATCTTCAACATCAAGATCGAGTAAACCGCGTTTTTGGTAATGCTGAACAATGGCTTTACGTGCAGGATAAATGCCTTTTGAATCACAATACCCTTGAGATGTCGGTAAGTTACGGATCACATCAACCAGAATCTCGTCTGGGGCATCGAAACCAAATGGGGCGGGATTACCAATATTAAGCTTTAAAATTTTATGACCTTCTTCTTCCATGCGCTTGGCATGCTTCAGAACGGGACCACGTATGTCATAGCAGACATTATTAAGCTTGGAGGACATCCCGATGTTATGCATTATTGTTTTCCTGCGAATTATTTTTTTATAGTGCCAAATTACACTATAAAACAGTATAAAAGGAATACCCGACAGGTAAAAATCAGGTTAAACAATATTTTGTACAATATAATTTTGTTTATAGGGGGATGATCAACTGCTTAATGCTTTGTCGTTTAGATAGAAACACCGTTTAAAGCAATAAAGTAAAAACTCCAACCTGTGTGTTTTGATGATTTACCATATTATTTGCTGAAAAATCATCATTTTCGGTCAATATACTGTTGGAATTATCAATTACTGCAGAGCTTAATTCCCTTCGCCTTATCAAATAGCGGTTGCTCTCTATGTTTTTATTCTATTTAAGCAAAATATGACTGCAAAAAAGGCTGTCTGAGAAGGTATACATTTTGTAAGGAGATAACGCCTAATAAGCGTTCGATATTTATATTGAGTGGTTACATCAATAGTCAGCGCGTGATTAGTGGGGTAGAATACCCGTTCATTATGAGGTTATATATTTAACTATCATAAGGGTAGGATTGTGTGCTCAATGATAGGCACATTTTACAATCAGCCAGGGATGACCGTTATGGTGCAATAGAGCTGAGTGAGGTTACCTTGACCGCATTACAAACTGCAGTTGATCTTTTAATTCAGAAAATTCAACAATCTTCAGATACAACCCAACGATTAATGGTATCGCTGGATTTACCAGCCAATACTGATCTAATTGATTGGATGGACTCCCAACCTCTATTTCCCAAATTTTATTGGCAATCTCGAGATTGCCGTGAAGAGGTTGTAGCATTAGGACAAGTCAAAACATTCACCGACCCGATGGTGGCTGAGAAAGTACTTGCTGATGATCAACGTATTTGGGGAGGGCGTTCATTCGATGGACGTACTAACCGCAACCGTCGTTGTCTTTCTTCTTTTTTCTTTTTACCTCAACTTGAAGTTATCCGTATGGATGGTAATTGGCAGCTTGCTGTTAATCTGTCTACTGATAAAGACAAGATGGTAGAAACGTTAAATAAAATTTCATCAACGGCAACCGAAGTAGCCGAGATCGATAGTCATATTATTGGTCGTACACATTCCCCAGATTATTCGGGCTGGTCATCAATGATCGCTCAGGCATTAGAGTCTATTTCGAATAAAGTGTTTGAGAAAGTAGTACTCGCACGTCGTACAACACTGACTTTAGATACACCTGTTGCCCCCGCGCAATTATTAAAGGCGAGCCGTAAAAGTAATAACAATAGTTTTCACTTTATGATGGCGCTTGATGCTAAGCATTGCTTTGTCGGTTCAACGCCCGAGCGATTATTTCATCGCCATGATCGTGACTTAAAAACGGAAGCCTTGGCGGGAACCATTGGACGAGGTTTCGATGCCTCAGAAGATCACCGTTTAGCAAATTGGCTAATGGCTGATAATAAAAATGGCTACGAAAACCGTTTAGTGGTTGATGATATTGTGAATCGCTTAACGCCTTGTTGTGAGTCAATGAACGTGGCGCAAACCCCAGAATTGATTCGTTTACGTAAAGTGCAACATTTAAAGCGTGGCATTGATGCTCAGCTTCATGAGCAAGTCTACAGCGCTGATTTACTTGATAACCTTCAACCTACTGCTGCTATTGCAGGTTTACCACGAGATAAAGCATTAGCATTTATCAGTGAGCATGAACCGTTTGCGCGTGGCTGGTATAGCGGTGCTGTTGGTTTCTTAAGTCGTCAGCGCAGTGAGTTTTGTGTGGCAATTCGCAGTGCGTTAATGATGGGTGATGAAGTTCATTTGTTTGCAGGGGCTGGCATTGTTCCTGGTTCGACAGCAGACAGCGAGTGGAAAGAACTGGATCGTAAAACAGCAACGTTATGCAGTTTATTAGAATCAGATAAGCCTGATAAAAGGTCTAGTGATAGGCCTGAGCTAGAGCGAAAAATAGCATGACGATAGGATCTATGACCTCTCAGGTTAATTATCGTGCAGCATTAAATACGCTTTGGGCGAGTTTAATGTTGGAGGAATTAGTTCGTTTAGGTGTGAAACATATTTGTATAGCCCCTGGTTCTCGTTCAACACCACTAACGTTAGCGGCTGTCGCGAATAATAAGCTTACTATTCATACGCATTTTGATGAACGTGGTTTAGGTTTTCTAGCACTCGGTATTGCGAAAGCTTCACAAGAGCCTGTTGCTGTTGTCGTAACATCAGGTACGGCGGTTGCCAATTTATTGCCAGCAGTGGCAGAAGCCGGCCTTACTGGCGAAAAGTTGGTATTGTTAACGTCAGATAGACCTGTTGATTTGATTCAATGTGGTGCTAATCAGGCTATTGTTCAGCATGGGATTTTTTCACAGCATGTGACTGCTTTTCATGATATTCCTTCACCGACGTTAGATATTTCTCCTGCTTGGTTATTGTCGACCATTGATGAAGCCATGCAACTGCAACAGCGACAAGGTCGCGGGGTGCATTTCAATTGTCATTATCCTGAACCACTGTATGGGGATGATGTTGATTTTTCAGATTATCTTGCCCCAGTTTCTGAGTGGCAATATGATGAATTACCCTATGTATCACACCAGCAAGCTTTAACTCCTCAAATCGTAATAGATAAACAGCAGTGGCAATCATTAACCCATCGTAAAGGGATTGTGATTGTGGGGCGTATTGCGCCAGAAGAGCTGGAGAAAGTCGCCTTACTAGCTGAAAAGCTGGGGTGGCCATTATTGGTCGATCCACAAGCTGGTGGCACTAGTGAGTGGGCTGGCTTTGATGTTTGGCTGCAAAATGCCGATTGTCAGTCATTTCTTCAGCAAGCTGATACGGTTATTCAATTTGGTGCGCGTATTGTTTCTAAGCGTTTATTACAGTTTCTTGCGACGAGTCCTATCGATAATTATTGGTTGATTGATCCCCGTGCGGGCCGTTTAGATTCAACACATCGTCGTAGTTTGCGTATTCAAGCCCATATTAATGAGTGGGCTACATGCGCGTTGTCCCTTACCGAAAACAGTGAGCACGCTGGTTGGGCTATGCCTTTACAAGTCGCCTCTGAGCGGTATTTCGAGATGCTGGGCGAGTATTCAGAACAACTGACCGAGCTATCTTTAGCGGCACATCTAGGTTCATGGTTACCTGATAAAACAGAATTATTTTTGGGTAATAGCTTAATTATTCGTTTATTGGATATGGTGGGTAAATTACCTTCAACGGCGACATTTGCTAATCGTGGTGCATCAGGCATTGATGGTTTGATAGCGACCATTGCTGGCGTTAATAAAGCCAGACAAGCGCCAATGGTAGGATTGTTGGGTGATACATCACTGTTATATGATCTTAATTCATTAGCGTTACTGCGTGATGTATCTCAACCCGTAGTGATCATTGTAACGAATAATGATGGTGGTGGTATTTTCGATTTATTGCCGGTACCAGAGCTTCAACGCGATGAGCTCTATCGCATGCCGCATGGGCTTGAATTTAGCCACGCAGCGGCAATGTTTGGTTTAGCTTACCACTGCCCAGAATCATTGCCTCAAGTCGAAGAACAATGTCTGTACGCACTAACCCAGCCAAAAGCCACAATCATTGAAATTAAAACCCCAGCAGGTGAGGCGGGTGAAATGATCAAAGCATTATTTGGGAAGGTAAAAAATGCGGCTTTACTCTGAAAGTTTTGGTGTATTGAGCAATGGCGTACAACCCACGTTAGTGTTTCTTCATGGTTTACTCGGGTCGGGTCAAGATTGGCGTCATGTGGTGAATACATTATCGTCAGGGCACCTTTGTATTACGATCGACTTACCTGGGCACGGTAAAAGCCAGATGGTGCAAGCCATCGACTTTGCTCACGTTAATCAGCTTATTCTTCAAACCTTGTTACATCGTAATATTGAACAGTACGTGTTGATTGGCTACTCAATGGGTGCACGATTAGCGATGTACCATGCGGCATCCACACATTCTACCGTCTTCCCGCATTCAGGCGAAAAGCCAGCGTGCAAAAAAACACCACAATTAGAGGGTGTTGTTATAGAAGGTGGGCATTTCGGACTGCCACAAATAGAATGTGCGACAAGGTTTTTAAATGATCAAAAGTGGGCGCAGCGTTTTACAGATGAGCCACTTAGCCTCGTTTTACCAGACTGGTATCAACAAGCAGTATTTTCGTCACTGAATCATGACCAAAGACAAAGCTTAGTACTGAAACGCAGTGGTAATCTTGGTTCTGGTGTTGCACGTATGCTGCTGGCTACATCATTAGCGAAGCAACCACAATTACTACAAATAATGGAAGCATTAGTTTTGCCGACCATTTATGTGTGTGGCGAGCGAGATAAAAAATTTAAACGTCTGGTCGAAGACACCCAGTTACAGTATCAGGTGATCGCATCGGCGGGGCATAATGTGCATGTTGAGCAACCTTATGCATTCAGCATGGCAATCAATAATTTTGTAAAACAGATTGGAATTAATCATGGCTAAAACTGTAGTTCTGACAGAAGAATATATTCGTAGCGCGAAATTATATCAATACCAACTGCCTATGGATTCAGGTGTTATTCTTCGCACTCAACGCCTAGCAACACGTGAAGGTTGGATCGTTGAATTACGTGATGGTGATAAAGTCGGTTTCGGTGAGATTGCACCTTTACCTGAGTTTAGTCATGAAACTGTCGAGCAAGCAGGTGAGCAAGCAAAACAGTTACTTGAAAGCTGGATTCAAGGTGAAACCATTGACTTATCACAAGCGCTGCCATCGGTTGCGTTTGGTTTGAGCATGGCAATGTTAGAGCAGGCTTCAGAGTTACCAATGAAAGGTAATTATTTAGTCGCGCCATTATGTTCTGGCGATCCTGATGATTTGATCGTTCGCTTGAACGAAATGCCAGGTGAGAAAGTCGCAAAAATTAAAGTCGGTATGTATGAAGCGGTGCGTGATGGCATCGTGGCAAATATGTTTATTGAAGCGATTCCTGATGTACGTTTGCGTTTAGATGCAAACCGTAAGTGGACGCCTATTAAAGCCCAGCAATTTGCGAAGTATGTGAAGCCTGAACACCGTGCTGGTATTGCGTTCTTAGAAGAGCCCTGCAAGACACCAGAAGACAGCTTAGCGTTTTCTCTAGAGACAGGGATCAAGATCGCATGGGATGAAACCGTGCGTGATGAAGGCTTTGAAGTTAAAGCTGAACCTGGCGTGGTTGCAATTATCATCAAACCAACGTTAGTGGGTTCTGTGCAGCGTTGTATGGACTTAGTTAAGCAAGCGCATGCGATAGGGCTTATGGCTGTTATTAGCTCTAGTATGGAGTCTAGCCTTGGCTTAAACCAGCTAGCGCGCTTTGCTGAATGGCAAACACCAGGTGTTATTCCTGGTTTAGATACAATGCAATTATTTAAGGCGCAACTTGAAACGCCGTGGCCTGATTGTGATTTACCGAAAACTGCATTGTCTGATTTAGAGGTGGTATGGCAGAAGTAACTCAATACTTCGCCACATGGCCTTGGCAACATTGGGCAGAGGAGCGACCGTCAGCGGTCGCTCTTTCTTTTGGTGCACAATGTGTCGACGGTGAATGTATTGGCGAGCAACGATTCAGCTGGGCGGAAATGAGCCATCGCGTTGATGAGTATGCACAAGGTTTAATTGAACAAGGCGTCAAACGCGATCAAATGATTGCGATTGTTGCACCTAATTCGATTCAGGTTATATGGCTTATTTTAGCTACGCTACGCATTGGTGCCCGTTATGTTGGGTTAAATCCGAAAAATACAGAAATCGAGCTAAATGAACAACTAGCTCGATTAAAAAATGATTATATTTGGTACCCAGCACGTACTGTTCATCAATTCACAACCGGTCAACGCCTGCATTTATTGCAGCCAGAACAACCTCGTATTGTGCCTGTTACTTGGCAGCAAACACGAGCTGTAACCCTAACGTTAACATCGGGCTCAACTGGCGTACCTAAAGCGGCTGTTCATACTGCAGAGAATCATCTTGCCAGTGCTGAAGGGTTACTTGAAGTGATGGATTTTGGCAGCGATGACAGTTGGTTGTTATCTTTACCCTTGTTTCATATTTCAGGGCTCGCCATTCTTTGGCGCTGGTTATACCGAGGTGCCAAGCTGGTGGTTACAGAGCCTGCCTGTTTTGAGCATTCACTGACTATGGTGACGCATGCTTCTCTCGTGCCGACGCAGCTTCAGCGTTTATTAGCCTCTAAGCAGGATGAGGGCAGTGGCACTTTAGCCTTAAAACAAGTGTTATTGGGTGGCGCGGCTATTCCAGTTAGCTTAACAGATGCAGCTGAACGTGTTGGTATTAGCTGTTGGTGTGGTTACGGCATGACAGAGATGGGTTCGACCGTTACAGCAAAAAAAGCCGATGCGAGTGGGGGGGTAGGCACGGTTTTAGGCAACCGTCACTTTATGATTAAAGACGGTGAAGTGTATGTTCAAGGTGCTAGCTTATGTCTGGGCTATTATCGTAATAAAATGATATTTCCAGCCTGTGACGGAGAATGGTTTGCCACCCGTGATTTAGGCGAATGGCGAGGCAATGAACTGCACATTTTAGGGCGTGCTGATAACATGTTTATTTCTGGTGGCGAGAATATTCAACCAGAAGACGTCGAAAAAATATTAATGACCCATGTTAGTGTTAGGCAAACCTTTGTATTGCCAGTGGATGATGCAGAATTTGGGCAACGACCAATCGCAATCGTAGATACCGACTCGGTATTATCGAATGATGTTATTGCATCACTAGAAAACCACATGACGGACAACATCGTGAGTTTTAAGCGACCGATTCGTTACCTAGCATTGCCAAAGGAACTAGCAACATCGGGTATTAAAGTGTCGCGTAAGCAGTTAAGTGAGTGGTTAGCGCAGCAGCTTTAAATGATGTGATATAAAAAACAGGGCGATGATCAGTGTTATTGATCATCGCCCTTTTTTGTATTATTTCGCCACCTATGGATTATTGCCACGTAAGGCAACGATTCGTTCACGCAGTTCAGAGCTATGAATATTGTCTGATGGTGAAATTGGTTCTCCTGCGACTACAGTAACCTTTGACCAAAAACGTTTTGGCATCTTCAATAAAGCGCTGCCTCGTTCACGGCTGAAAAGACTGCCCCATAACCCTTGTAAAGCAACGGGAATAACGGGTACAGAAGACCGCTTAATGATGATATCAATGCCACGTAAGAATGGGCCTATTTCACCGTCGTAGGTGAGTTGCCCTTCAGGGAAGATACAAACAATGTCGCCATTTTCTAAATATTGGGTGACTTGCGAAAAGGCTCTATGCACTGAACGACGCTCATTAGGGTCAACAGGAATAACCTTACAAGCTTTACAAAATACCGAGATAAACGGCAGGCTAGAAATGTCTTTATCCATTAGAAAACGAATAGGGCGAGGATAAGCCCCCGCTAATAATAACGCATCCATGTAACTGACATGATTGCAGACAATCAGTGCACCGCCTTGTAGAGGAATATTATCTAAATTCTTATGTTTCACTCGGTACATAGTGTGTGTAACGAGCCACACCAGAAAGCGCCAGAAAAAATCGGGTACTTGTACGTATAGATAAATAACAACAATAAAGTTAGTGATTGATAGAAACAGAAAGAACTGTGGAATACTAAATTCTAATACTGATAAAAAGACAATCGATAGAATGGCACTCGCCACCATGAATAACGCATTCCAAATATTATTTGCAGCAATGATTTGTGCGCGTTCATCTTCTTTTGCTCGGCTTTGCATCATGGCGTAAAGAGGAACAATGAACACCCCACCAGAAACACCCAACAGCATTAATGCGATGAAAATATGGAAAAGCTCAGGCTGAGCAATGAACTCAATAAAACTGTTTGATACTGGTACCATATCTGGCGAAGCAAAGAAAAGAATGGCACTGAATAACGTAATACCAAAACTACCCAAAGGGACAATACCGGGTTCAATTCGGTGGCCAGACAGGCGGTCACATAATAGTGAGCCTGTAGCGATGCCAATTGAAAATAATGCGAGTAAGAAAGAAACAGAAGCCGCGCCACCACCAAGGTGGATTTTAGCAAAATTAGGGAATTGGGTTAGGTAACATGCCCCTAAAAACCAAAACCAACTAATGCCTAACACACATTGAAAAACGGTTTTGTCTTTCTTGGCTATTGCTAATGTATGGCGTGTTTGTGTAATCGGCTGCCATTTAAATTCAAGGTTAGGATTACTCGGCTTCGCTTCAGGTATTTTACGGGACGTGGCATACCCTAAAACAGCAAAAGAGACGACGCTAATGGCTGCAATTAAAGGCGCATCTTGCTGGTTGGCTATCACGCCAGCTAACAAGGTACCGAGTAAAATTGCCAGAAAAGTACCTGTCTCGACTAATGCATTGCCTGAAACGAGTTCTTCTTTTCTTAAATGTTGGGGTAAAAGTGCATATTTGGCTGGACCAAAAAATGCGGACTGGGTTCCCATCAAAAATAAGAGAATCAGCAGCATCATGTAACTTTCGGTGAGAAAGGCGATAGCGGCTAAAGCCATAATAATAATTTCAGCAAACTTTACGATACGCATAATCTGCGCTTTATCGTATTTATCTGCTAATACACCTGCCGAGGCTGAAAAAAGGAAAAAAGGGAGAATAAATAAGCCAGCCGCGAGGTTAATGATCAGATCTGAATCGAGGGGCAATGTACCAGGAGCAGAAAATGCAATAAGAATGAGCAAGATATTCTTATAGACATTATCGTTAAAAGCCCCAAGAGCCTGCGTAAGAAAATAGGGTAGAAACCGCTGCTTAGTTAAAAGGCGCGATTGGGGCTGAACACTCATCAAATACTCCGCTTATACGTGCCAAGCGTTTAAATAGGTGTTTAATAAGTTGTCTATCAGTGCTTTAGCGTCAACCGGAACGGAAGTAAACAATTTGTCATCAACACTTAATAACGTAATACCATGAACACCCGCCCATAAAACGCGGCTTGCTTCTAAGATATCGGCATCTGATTTCTGAGGCGTGATTTGACGGATTAGGGTTTCAAGCATACTTGTCATGCTATTAATTCGTTCAGATTGCCATTCAGGAAGTTCATCGCCATTCATTGTGTGTTGGAAAATCAACTGCCAGCGGTAAGGGTGGGCGGCTGCAAATTCTTGATAGCAATAAGCGAGCTTACGAAGTGCATCTTCAGGTGACGTTGCAGAGTTCATTTGTGCTTCTGCTTCTGCGAATAACTCATCAAGTGTTTGTGCTACAGCATGAAGTAGTAGTAGGTTGTAGTTACCAAATACATTCACTAATGTGCTTGGTACATAGCCGATCATGCCTGCTACTTTTCGTAAACTGAGTTCGTGATGCGGGTGTTCATTTAAAAAAAGTTTCACTTGCTCTAGTGTCATGCTTACCAACTCTTCACGAGTGTGGTCATTTCGTCTTGCCATCGAATAGTACTCTTAATGATTTATTTGTTGTTATTATTATAAATGAATAAAAAGGCAACATAGCCAGCGATCCATGATTAGTTTAATTATAGAACGACGTTCGATATTCTAGTTGCTCACTTACGATATGGTCAAGTAATTAGCCAATTCTGAGTGCGAATAAAAGCCTATATGTGATAACACTCTCACTTAGAGTGTTACCATAAATATAGCCCAACAAAAAAACATGATTTTATTGAATGCTTATGCGTTACGTTCTGAATTTTTGACTGAAATCTGATCGTTCAACGTCCAGAAATCGACAAGAATACCGATTAAAAAGAAACCAAAAGTGCACAAGTATAGAATGCCAGTAAGCCATTTTCCCATATACATTCGATGAAGACCAAATACACCTAAAAACGTTAATAGCAACCATCCGACGGTATAATCAATGTTGCCTGCTTGGAAGCGAAAATCTGCTTCGCGATCCATCGACGGTATTAGAAATAAATCAATTAACCAGCCAATCCCGAATAACCCCAATGTTAAGAACCAAATTGTGCCAGTAACAGGCTTGCCATAGTAAAATCGGTGAGCACCAGTGAAGCCGAAAATCCATAATAAATAGCCAATTAACTTACTATGTGTATCTTGCATAAATATTCCCGTTGTTGTTCTTATTTAGAGTGGTTACGCCACATGATCATATACTTGTTATATTCATTTTTTGACAAAATTTATAGAGGAAAGTGCAATAAAAAACTGTTTTGAAACAACATACTACTCTTTTATCTCTATTTATGATTTGCCACTGTCAGATCGTACAGATAAAAGTGAGTCTCAAGTTTTTTTGTTAATGTGTTTCGATCAAGTTATTAATTTATCCGCTTTTTATCTTTAATAAGTATGTATTAAAAAGTCTATAATTCAACCGTTTGAGCGTATTTTTACATTATCATCATCATTAGTAACAATTTGCACATGAGGATTGATTGACTTTTTAAGGTATACAGATAGGATGCAACCAGAACATGGCAAAGGTAATAATAATATGAAACGCTTCTTTACTCTGTTTGCTTTGATCGTGGCGGTGTCGTTTTCGGCTCCTCATGCAGAAGCAAAGAAATTTGGTGGTGGCAAATCGTTTGGTAAAAGCTTTAAAACAGCGCCAGCGAAACAGCAACAGCCACAACAAACGAATACAATTAATAAACAAAATCCAACGGCTGCACAATCAGGTAAGAAAGGTCTGATGGGTGGTTTGATGGGCGGGTTATTGGCTGGTGGTCTACTTGCTGCATTCTTTGGTGGTGCGTTTGACGGCATTCAATTCATGGATATTCTTATCTTTGGTCTGATTGCATTTGTCATCTTCAAGTTATTCAAAACAATGCGTGGCGCTAAAGGGACACCAACGGGTCATCGTGAAGCGTATGCAGGGAACTCCCCGCAACAGCAGCACAATACTCAGCAGCGTCAACAAGCGCCTGAAATGAATACAGCTCCTCAGCAATCTGGTTATGCATCAACAGATAGCGATGTGCCGTTTAATTTGCCACCTAATTTCAATATGAATGCGTTCTTGAGCGGTGCTCGTGATCACTATCGTATTTTGCAAGGTGCATGGAACCACAACGAACTTGATAAAATTCGTGAATACGTTTCACCTGCTTTATTAGCTGATTTAACGGCAGAGCGCGCAAAACTTGAAGGTGAGCAACATACAGAAGTGATGTATGTTGATACTGAAATGGTACGCGCTGATTTTGATGCGAATTTAGCACAGCTAAGTATTCAATTCTCAGGTCGTTACAAAGATCGTAATGAAGAGCATGAAGCTGACATTACCGATGTTTGGCATTTAGAGCGTGATTTACGTACGCCTAATGCACCTTGGTTGATTGTTGGTATTCAAGCTTAAGCATTGAATCAGCGACGTAACTGTATAAGTAGAAGCCGCTTTAATCGAGCGGCTTTTTTGTGCCTGTAACTTGCGAGTACCGAATTTTTATCATCTTTGTTTAAAGAGTTTTTTTTGGGAATATGCAAAACAGTAAAATGCATTGAAGCACTATTTTTTCGTACCACGTGTGTATGATGAACAGATAGTCATCAGGTTTAAAAAAGTAGAGTCAGTAACTTTGAGTAGATGATTGAATTCATAGTTATGCGCATTGCGCACTTGTTATAAACAGGAGTGGTGGCATAGTGAGCTACAGGATAATGAATACGATGGGTATAAATATCCAAATATTTGAACTAGGTCGCGATATCTGCTTTAAAGGTTTCCAGAGATTGATCTCTACACCTACTTTTATTCATATCAGGCGCTATTATTAAGCAAGTTGGTATTTAAACAAAACAGACCAAGTCTCGATTGGTAGTAAAATTATATAGAGGTGACTATGCCATATACTGCAGAACTTGTTGATGAAATGAACCTTCTTGTTAGGTTTCCAATGCACAGTGATTTGGAAGGAATCAAGGTCCGCGGTGATGCTGCGCCTGAAATGGTAGCAGCAGCAAAACGTTTGTTTACTAAAGGTTTAGTAACGCAAGAAGATGGTGGTTATTTAACATTCTCTGGCCATCAAGCCGTAGAGCATGCTAAATCAACTATTCGTATTTTAACGGGTACCGTAGCCGTTTAATACATTTGAAAAATTAGAGCAAAACTTGTCATTAAGTTATGTTTTCTAATTCCGTAATAATAGCTAAAGCTTGCTCGTTTGATGTACCACATATATCAGGGCAAGCTTTAAAATTATGGCACACCGCTGGCCGTTCTGGCTGACCAAAAATTTTGCAAAGATTCTTCTCGTTTAGCTGAATGCAGCGAACACCTGCTGGCTTACCATTTGGCATGCCGGGAATAGCAGAAGAGATACTTGGTGCAATACAACAAGCACCACAACTTAAGCGACATTCCATCTCATATCCTATACTTCACGAAGATATATCGTTGGGTTTTATAACCAATCACGACATTTACAAAAGGTTGCGCAAGTTACCACTCATCGTTCTCAGGGTCAAAATTTCATGCTTTTTAATGGTGTAAATAATAATGCCTCTTATTACCGCTATTCTTCAGGCTTAATCCGTAGTATTCGCTTGCACTTTAATCATTAGACAGCTATAAAACCGCCTCCTTAGCTATATAGGCTAGGGTTAGGTAATGAATAGGTTGGGTAGTATGGTACGTTTTTGGGAAGATAAAGAATTAGCAATAATGACAGATCAAGAGTGGGAATCTCTCTGTGATGGTTGTGGTAAGTGCTGTTTGCATAAATTAATTGATGATGCGACAGATGATATTTATTTTACCAATGTTGCGTGTAGCTTACTGGATAACAACACTTGTTCTTGTAAAGACTACCAGAACCGTTTTGAATCTGGTGAAGAGTGTTTAAAGCTAACACGTGAACGTATCGACGAGTTTGTTTGGCTGCCAGAAACGTGTGCATACCGTTTGCTTGCTGAAGGCAAACCGTTACCTGAGTGGCATCCTTTAATTACAGGCTCTAAAAAGGCGATGCACAAAGCGGGAGAGTCGGTGAAAGATCAAGTTGTCTATGAAATTGATGTCATTGATTGGGAAGATCACATTACCAATCACCCTAACCGTTAATAGCATTATTGAATTCTAATAAAACCCCGGCAATGATGACTTATTATAAGTTACGCATTGCCGGGGTTTTGTGTATCTAATACTAAGAGAAAGTCTTGTCGATTGACGCTTTTGCAATGGCTGACTTAAGCATGTGCTAATGCTTGAGCCCGTTGCAGAATATCAACAATGGGTGCTGCTTTATTCAAACTGCGAATGTCGACAAATAAGTCTTTAGCCTCAGGATACTCATGACGCAGGTAGGCAAACCATTGTTTAACGCGGTTAGGGTAGTAGAGCCCTTTATCACCTTTGATTTCAAATTCAGAAAACTTAAGCAATAGCTGAATAACATGGTGCCATGGCATATGTGCTTCATTGCGTTTTATGACATTACACAGGTTGGGTAAATTGAGTGCACCACGGCAAATCATCAATGCATCTGTTTGAGTAACGTTTAAGCATGCTTGCCCGTCTTGGTAGTTCCATACTTCACCATTAGCAATAATGGGAATAGAACTTTTTTCTTTTACTTGACGGATGTAGTCCCACTTTATTGTTTCGGCTTTATAGCCATCGACTTTTGTACGGGCATGAATGGCAATTTCATCACCGCCAGCCTGTGCCACTGCATCGACAATTTCAAAGCAGTGCGTTGGGTCATCCCACCCTAAACGGACTTTTGCTGTTACAGGTTTCGTTGGGCAAACAGCACTACGTACTTCTTTGACTATTTGGTAAATCTTTTCGGGTTCTTTAAGCAGAACTGCACCACCGCGATTCTTATTTACCGACTTCGCTGGGCAACCAAAATTAATATCGATACCTGCCGAGCCAAGATTACTTGCACGGTATGCATTTTCAGCCATCCATACAGGCTCTTGACCTAACAGTTGAACACGCACAGGTGTACCTGATGTTGTTTTCCCACCATGGTGAAGCTCTGGACACAGGCGATAAAAAACACTACTGGGTAATAAGCTATCAATAATCCGAACGAACTCTGTGACGCAAAGATCGTAATCATTGATGTTTGTTAGCATCTCTCGCATTAAAGGGTCTAAGACGCCTTCCATTGGACCTAAAATTACTCGCATATCACCCGTGGCTTTATCTGTGTGGCTACAAAAAGTGTAAGGTGCGAGATTTTAGTGCCCAAAGGCGTGCTTGTCATCTAATCTTATGCGTTAAGCCGATTTATTCTTATCGTTCTTGTGTGATGATTTTTTTCTTATTAATGCTTTTCCCGATATTGCCTGTGTTTTTTTGCTATCGGTATACTCAGGTTCCAAACTTAGGGTAAGCATGTTGCGGGCAACATCTTCAGCAGGAATGGGCTCTAAATTAACAAGAGGACCAATCAAAAGCGGGTGGATTATTTCAAATAAACGTTGAACAATAATTTCATCTTTACGGGGTTTAGAACGTTCGCCCGTTAGTGGCCCTGGTCTAACGAATGTGCAGCGAGCAAAGCCCATCTTGCTGAGTGCTTGCTCCATTTTTCCCTTACAGCGTAAATAGTGGGACGGTGACCACGGGTGAGCACCGAAACTGGATACAACCGTAATATTTTTCACGCCCAATAAATGCATCGTATTAGCCACATCTTTGACTAATTGATAATCAATAGCTTCTAAATCTTTGCTGCTGCCAGCTTGCTTCTTCGTCGTGCCTAGGCAAATGTAACCGTATGTTGGTGTATGATCTGTCTCATTCCATGTTGTTACCCGTAGCTCTGGGTGAACAATTTGCGTAAGATTTTTACTGTGAAAAGGCAGTTCACGGCGTGACAAAGAATAAACGATATTAAAATGCTCGCAGGCCAGTAATTGATGAAGAAGTTCATCACCTACTAGTCCACTAGCACCCGCAATAATCGCACTCGCTTTTTCTTGACGCATTATGTTGTCCCTAACTACCAAAAAGAAATACGTATGAAGTCATGTGGGTATATACCCAAGTTACCTTAAGATGCTCGTTTCAGCGAGAATAAAACCAGTTTTGCCTTTATCTTCATCAAATATCAACACTATTTATGTAGAATTGCAGTGTTGGTTGAAGATAAAGTTTAGTTACACGCTTTGGTTTAACTATTTGTTAACGTTAGTTATGGAGTTATTAACGTAGAGTTTGCTGCCCTGTTCCTCGCATCCTCAGGTTGTTGAGGTATAATCGGGCTATATTGAAAACCGTATGATAGAACCGGAAAATAAAATGACAGACTTAATGACACTACCTGCTGATTGGGACGGCATGCCAACCGCATTCATCGAAGGCGCACTATTGGCAGCGAATGCAAACCCAAAGCCACTCGTTCCAGAAGCATGGTTACCAGTACTTATTAATGGTGGTGTGGTTGAAGAAGATCAAAAAGATGTGACCGATGAACAGAAAAAAGCCATTCTTAGTCACTTTCAAATGCAGTATCAGTACATCAAAGCGGGTGAATACGAATTACCAAAAAGTGTAGCGTGGAATGCAGAAGATGGCGTGAGCGAATCTTTAGGACATTTCGCTGAAGGCTTTCTAAGTGTATGGCCTCAAATCGAACCTAATTGGGCCGATCAAGCTATTTCAGATGGCACGATGCGCATGTTATCTGCGCTTATTACAACGATGCTGTTGCTGCTTGATGAAGAAGACACATTAGCGCAAATGAAAGAGGCTGGAATGACAAGCCTACCAGCTCCGAGCGATCTTTACCCTCAGGTATCACTGATGATTGGTGAAGTGGTAATGGCTGCTGATGAAATGCAGCAAGGCGCGGGTGCTCAAGCGGTAAACCCCTATAAAGAAACAGGTCGTAATGATGCTTGTTTATGTAATAGCGGTAAAAAATTCAAGCAATGTTGTGGTAAGTAATGCCGCAAGAAAATGCGAGTAATACTGTTAATCCAGTAAGCAGTAAACCGACAATATTGGTCGTGGCTGGAGTGATTGAAAAGCAAGGTCGTTATTTATTAGCGCAGCGTTTTGAACATGCTAGTCAAGGTGGGTTATGGGAGTTTCCCGGTGGTAAAGTGGAAGAGGGAGAAACACCTCAATCTGCTTTAGAACGGGAGCTAATGGAAGAACTCACTATTCAAACAACGACAGGTCAGTTTCTTGCTGATAGCGTGTTTGACTATGGTGATAAGATAATCCACTTGAAAGGGTATCTTAGCCATTGGGTGTCGGGTTCATTAACTTTACATAGCCATCAAATAAGTGTGTGGGCTGAGTTAACAGAAATAAGCCATTATGCACTTTGCCCTGCAGACTATCCTATTTTAGAGGCTTTAGACGCCAAACAAAGCACATGAAAAAAGGAGAACATGATGTTCTCCTTTTTTTGTTTAAACCGTATTCAATGGTACTTTATATCAATTTAGACAAGAAACTGAACATTTACATATCCCGAATGGTATTCATCTTCTTACTAAAAAACTGAGCAATAACGATCAATGCTAATGCGACCAAATTGGCTGCAAAGATAATAACGAGCCATTGTGGCATTGATTGTCCAAGGAAAGTCCAAACGACTTTTGCACAATCGCCGTAAGCTTCGAACATCCATGGAACCCATTTATTCAACGGTGCCCAACTAGGGAACTGTACAAAGAGATCACAGGTTGCAAAAGGTGATGGGTTGAATTGATAACTCACATGCTCAATAGATAGCTGTAAGCCTCGTACAGCACTATAACCCCATGCGATAAGCCCAGCCCAACGAATGAGGGCATATTGTGGAGCAATAGCGCCTAACAGTGCTGCAAACGCAATGCCCATCATGGCAACGCGCTCATAAATACACATTACGCAAGGCCCTAGTTTCATACCATGTTGGAAGAACAGAGCACTGCCCTCGAAAAAGACAATACACAGTAGTAACAGTAACCAAGATATACGGCTTTTTGAGAATGTGTTCAGAAATTGCATATGATGATCTCTAAGCTAATTGAAGTCAAAGTATAGAATAAAGCCCTGACTAATCAGGGCTTTTACATTTCTATCGGACACTTATAATCGAGAATAATTCAATTAATGTCCAGCAGCAGGTGCAATCGTCGACATAACTTCACCCGTATTATGAACCAGCCAGCCCATATCGTAGAACCACTCCGTCATTGGCAGAAGCATAAATTCGATACCTGCTAAGCCAACCAGTGCAAGTACAATAGTATAAGGCAATGCCATATATACCATACGACCATACGAAAGGCGGATTAAAGGAGCAAGTGCCGAAGTAAGTACGAACAAGAAGGCAGCTTGACCATTTGGGGTTGCCACTGACGGTAGGTTTGTACCCGTGTTAATGGCAACTGCTAACATGTCGAATTGATCACGAGTAATCGCACCACTTACTAAGGCTGCTTTGACTTCATTGATGTAAACCGTACCAACAAAGACGTTATCTGACACCATAGAAAGTAAACCATTGGCGATATAGAACATCGTCATTTGTGCGTTACCGTTAAGAGTCAGCACCCAAGAAATGATGGGTGTAAATAAATGTTGATCAATGATCACTGCAACAATTGAGAAGAAAACGGCTAATAATGCGGTAAACGGTAACGCTTCTTCAAATGCCTTACCTAAAGCATGCTCTTCAGTAACACCAGTAAACGATGTAGCAAAGATAATAACAGTCAAACCAATCAAGCCTACAGCAGCCAAGTGCATGGCTAGACCGACAATTAACCATACTGCGATCAGTGCTTGCGCTGTTAATTTAGCGTAATCGATATTTGTACGGCTTTTACGTTCTTCGTCATCATAATCGACCAAAATTCTGCGTACGTTTTCAGGTAAAAGTGTTCCGTAACCGCAAATTTGGAATTTTTCGACCAAAGCGCACGTCAATAATCCACACATGAAAACAGGAACAGTGACTGGAGACATGCGAAGAATAAACTCACCGAATAACCAACCTGCTTGGTCTGCAATAATCAGGTTCTGAGGTTCACCAACCATTGTCATTACGCCACCTAATGCCGTACCGATACCAGCGTGCATAAGTAGACTACGTAAGAATGAGCGGTAATTTTCCAGATCATCTCGGCTCACTTCACGCACGTGAGTGTCTGTGGTGTGATCATGAGAAGAACTAGGATCTTGTCCTGATGCTACTTTGTGATAAATGCTATAGAAGCCGACTGTAACGCTGATAACAACGGCGATAACCGTTAGTGCATCAAGGAAAGCGGAAAGAAATGCAGCCATTAAACAAAAAGATAATGACAGCAGAATCTTAGAGCGAATACCAATCAGTATTTTAGTAAAGATATAAAGCAGTAACTGCTTCATAAAGTAAATGCCAGCTACCATGAAAATCAGTAGTAGTAGTACTTCAATATTCGCAACCAGCTCATGTTTTACCTGAGCTGGGCTAGTCATACCGATAGCAACAGCTTCAATAGCTAATAATCCGCCAGGTTGAAGAGGGTAACATTTTAGTGCCATTGCTAATGTGAATATAAATTCGACAACTAACAGCCAGCCAGCAACAAAAGGATCAACTAAAAAGAAAACAAAGGGATTGATGATAAGAAATGAAATTATTGTAATTTTATACCAATCAGGCGCTTTACCTAAAAAGTTCTTAATAAACGCGTTCCCTAGCGAAATAGCCATCTTTGGGGTCTCTTATAATGTACGTGTTAATAAATGAGCTGGGCGCGGCCTTTGTATCAATTAAGACCTCTAAGCTAAACATCATATCTGGTTGGATAAATTAGATGGTGTTTAACTTAAAGTAGGCAGCAGCGTCCATTCAGCTCCCAGTATTAATTCGATGCTAACTGTACCGTTAGATCTGAATCAGTCAAGTTATGTAGGTTGATGTTACATAAATTACTCAGGTTTCATCTCAAAATGAGAATATTAATGTGCTAGAAAGCCACGCCATGCAATTTACAGTTAAAAGTGTAAGCAAATGTTGCGCAGAATCAACTTTACTTAACATCTAGGTCTGAATATGGATCTGTTCTACTTTACTGTAATTTCGCCTATTCCTGAACTGGTGGTATGATGAGTGAATAAAATATAAACAAGAAGCAAATTGGATAGCATTTAAATGGTTATAAAGGCTGACAGCCCAGCAACGTTTGCTGAGAAATATATCATTGAGAGTATCTGGAATGGTCACTTTCCTCAGGGTTCGATTCTTCCAGCTGAACGTGAATTATCAGAACTGATTGGCGTAACTCGCACAACATTACGTGAAGTATTACAACGGTTAGCGCGTGATGGATGGTTGACTATCCAACACGGTAAGCCAACACGTGTGAATAATTATATGGAGACTTCAGGTCTTAGCATTTTAGACACTTTGATTACGTTAGACGGTCAAGATGTTCAGAGTGTACTTGAAGATCTATTAGCTGCTCGTACTGATATCAGCAGTGTGTTCATGCGCTATGCAGTGAAGGGTAACGGTAAAGAATCTAGCGAATTGATTGAGCATGTTATTCAATCATGTGAAGAACTGTTGAATGCAAATAGCTTTGCCGAGTTTGTAGAAAACAGCGATGACAAACTGCCACTTATGCAGCAAGTTAAGAAAATTGTTGATAAATATGGCAAAACGGATCCTGAATTGTGTGAAGCAATTTGCCGTGCTCGTGCATTTAACTATTATGATTATCGTTTGTTCCAAGGTTTAGCGGGCAAATCAGGTAACAAGTTGTATGTATTGACGATTAATGGTTTGCGTAAAATTTACACTCGTGTGGGTGGTTATTATTTCATGAGCCCAGAAGCGTGCCAGTTAGCACTAGATTTCTACCGTGAAATGCAGTCTTACTGTGATAATAATCAACCTGATCATGTTGCCGATCGTTTAAAGAAATATGGTCGTGAAAGTGGTGCGATTTGGTACAGTAACCGTATCGAAATTGCACGTTACTTATACGAAGAAGAGCAGTAACTGTTCTTTAATTTAGATATATAAAAAGCCGAAGGTAATATTACCTTCGGCTTTTTTTATTGTCTTCTTTACGTTACCTTTTACACATTCTGTAACATAAAATAGGATTTATATTTCAGTGTTATATTGATTTTGAATAGGGCAAGTTGCCAGGATTTGTGTTCTGCCATCAGGCATCTCTTCTTCAAGCGTTACGTCAAATCCCCAAATACGGTGTAAGTGTTTAATCACCTCATTATAGCTATCTGCGAGTGGTACACGATTGTGTGGTACATAACGAAGAGTTAATGAACGATCACCTCTAAGTGCCACATTCCAAACTTGAATGTTGGGTTCATTATTACTGAGGTTGTACTGAGAGGATAACTTTTCACGAATAGCACGATAGCCTTCTTCATTATGAATCGCATCGACTTCCACATAGTTGTGCCTGTCATCATCATTGACGGCAAAGAACTTAAAATCACGCATTAACTTTGGCGATAGATATTGGCTAATAAAGCTTTCATCTTTAAAGTTCCTCATCGCAAAGTGTACGGTTTCTAACCAATCCTTACCTGCAATATCAGGAAACCACTGTTTATCCTCTTCTGTTGGGTTTTCACACATACGTCGAATATCTTGGAACATAGCAAAACCAAGGGCATAAGGATTAATACCACTGTAGTAAGGGCTATTATATTCAGGCTGTACTACAACATTGGTGTGGCTGTGAAGGAACTCTATAATGAAACGGTCTGTGACTAAACCGTCGTCATAGAGGTGGTTCATGATGGTGTAGTGCCAAAAAGTCGCCCAGCCTTCATTCATAACTTGGGTTTGTTTTTGTGGGTAGAAATATTGACTAACTTTGCGCACAATTCGAACGATTTCTCTTTGCCAAGGTTCTAGCAAGGGAGCGTGTTTTTCGAAGAAATAAAGAATGTTTTCTTGAGGCTCAGAAGGGAAGCGCACTTCTTCTGAATGGTTTTCTTTTTCTTCATTAACCGGAATTGTGCGCCATAGTGAATTCACTTGAGTTTGCAAATAATCTTCACGTGCTTTTTGGCGTGCTGTTTCTTCCACTAACGATATTTTTTGTGGTCGTTTATAGCGATCTACACCGTAGTTCATTAATGCGTGGCAAGAATCGAGAAGCCTTTCGACATCATCTACGCCATACCTTTCTTCACATTCTGTGATGTATTTACGGGCAAATAAAAGATAATCAATGATCGAACTTGCATCTGTCCATGTCTTGAATAAATAGTTACCTTTGAAGAAAGAATTATGACCATAACATGCGTGCGCCATCACTAATGCCTGCATTGTGATGGTATTTTCTTCCATAAGATAAGAGATACAAGGGTCTGAGTTAATAACAATTTCATAAGCCAGACCCATTTGACCATGCTTGTAACCACGTTCAGTTTCGATGAAACGTTTACCGAATGACCAATGATGGTAATTAATTGGCATGCCGATACTGGAATAAGCATCCATCATTTGTTCAGCTGTAATGACCTCTATCTGATTAGGATAGGCATCTAACTGATAATGTTCAGCAATGCGCTTGATCTCTACGTGATACTGATCAAGTAGGTCAAAAGTCCAATCTGGACCATCACTGAGTGTTTTTGTCTTTGTGGTTGAAACCATATAACACACTCCCCAAAAGCGCTTATTGACATCAAAAACTAATCATCAACACGTGTTAACTGTGTTAGCCACTAGCTGACTTGTTTTTTAAATAGCTCCCTAAATACAGGGAAAATGTCATCCACAGTCCTTATGTTTTGCATTGCAAAGTTGGCGTGAGTTCCTTGCAGTGCTTCGTATTCTCTCCAGAGCGTTTGATGTGCTCGTCGAGTTATTTCGATATAAGAGTAATAACGGGTTACTGGTAGAATCTCTTTATTGAGTAATTCACGACAGCCTGGCGAGTCATCAGCCCAGTTATCACCATCCGATGATTGAGCCGCATAGATATTCCATTCAGCAGGGGAGTAACGCTTTTTGATGATGTCATTCATCATACGTAAGGCGCTGGATACAATCGTGCCCCCAGTTTCCTGCGAGTAGAAAAACTCGTGTTCATCGACTTCTTTAGCTTGTGTATGGTGGCGAATAAAGATCACATCTACATTCTTGTAGGTTCGATTTAAAAACAAGTACAGTAAAATATAAAAACGTTTCGCAATGTCTTTTGTGGCTTGATCCATCGAACCAGAGACATCCATTAAGCAGAACATGACTGCTTGGCTGCTTGGCTGAGGACGGCGCTCATAGTTTTTGTAGCGCAAGTCAAAGGTATCAATAAATGGCACACGGCTTATTTTCTTTTGCAGTGCCTCTATTTCTTCTAGAATTTTCTTTTCTTCAAAAGGCTGTGCTGGTTCGGTGGTCTGTAACAAGTCTAGGGCTTGTTCAAATTCACGTAGTTGTCGGCGTTTTGCCGCTGTCATTGCTGTACGACGTGCCAACGAATTTTGTAAAGATTTTACTATGGCAATATTAGACGGTACACCGACTGATTTAAAACCAGAACGGAATGTCTTCCATTCAACAATTTTATTGAGTTGGTTCTTTTGAAGATTTGGTAATTCTAGATCCTCAAACAGTAAATCAAGATATTCATCTTTTGATATTTGAAAGACGAACTCATCTTCACCTTCACCATCTTGGCTAGCTTGACCGTCACCTGCGCCACCTTGCCCACCCCCACTAGGGGGGCGTTCAATACGATCGCCGGGGCTAAATTGGTCGTTGCCTGGGTGAACAACATTACGTTGTCCACCACGGCCTTGATGAAAGCTTGGCTCTCTGATATCGCGAGAAGGGATAGTAATATCTTCCCCGCTCTCAACATCGGTGATAGAGCGCTTATTGACCGCATCCGCAATTGATTCTTTAATTTGCGATTTATGGCGGCGTAAGAAGCGCTGACGATTCACCGTGCTTTTATTTTTACCATTGAGCCTGCGGTCTATAAAATGCGCCATAAGCTCTCCCCCCTGTTTATTTATCTTATTTATCCTACCGCGTGTATCTTCTGTATTTATGAAGACTTACGTACGCGTAGATACCATTCAGATAACAAACGTACTTGTTTGCGGGTGTAACCTTTTTCCATCATTCGAGCGACAAAATCATCATGTTTCTTTTGTTCATCTGTTGATGTTTTGGCATTGAAGGAAATAACAGGAAGCAGTTCTTCTGTATTCGAGAACATTTTCTTCTCAATTACAGTGCGCAGTTTTTCATAGCTGGTCCAATTTGGATTTGTTCCTGCATTGTTAGCTCGTGCACGAAGTACGAAGTTCACAATCTCGTTTCGGAAATCTTTTGGATTACTGATCCCCGCAGGTTTTTCAATTTTTTCCAGTTCGTTATTTAATGCTGAACGGTCAAAGAGTTGCCCTGTATCAGGGTCGCGGTATTCTTGATCTTGAATCCAAAAATCAGCGTAACTCACGTAGCGGTCAAAGATGTTCTGACCGTATTCAGAGTATGATTCAAGGTATGCGGTTTGGATTTCTTTTCCAATAAACTCAACATATTTCGGAATCAAATAACCTTTCAAAAATTCAAGGTATTTTTCAGACAGATCTTGCGGGAATTGTTCACGCTCAATTTGTTGTTCAAGTACGTAGAATAGATGAACTGGGTTCGCTGCAACTTCAGAGTGATCGAAGTTAAATACTCGGGATAGGATTTTAAAGGCAAAACGAGTCGATAGACCGTTCATTCCTTCATCGACACCTGCGTAATCACGGTACTCTTGGTACGATTTTGCTTTAGGATCGGTATCTTTTAATGTTTCACCATCATAGACACGCATTTTCGAATAGATGCTTGAATTTTCTGGCTCTTTCAAACGAGAAAGTGCGGTGAATCGAGCAAGGATTTCTAGTGTGCTAGGTGAACATGGAGCTGAAGATAGCTCACTGTTTTGCAGTAGTTTTTTGTAAATTTTGATTTCTTCCGAAACACGTAAACAATAAGGCACTTTCACGATGTAAACACGGTCGAGGAAGGCTTCGTTATTCTTATTATTTCGGAATGCTAGCCACTCAGATTCATTAGAGTGAGCCAGAATGATACCGTCAAACGGCAGTGCTGATAAACCTTCAGTGCCGTTGTAGTTACCTTCCTGTGTGGCTGTTAGTAGAGGGTGCAGCACTTTTAGCGGTGCTTTAAACATCTCTACAAATTCCATCATCCCTTGGTTAGCTTTACACAAGGCACCTGAGTAACTGTATGCATCAGGATCATCTTGTGAGAAGTGCTCAAGCTGGCGAATATCTACTTTACCCACTAAGGCTGAGATATCTTGGTTGTTTTCATCACCAGGCTCAGTTTTAGCAATACCGACTTGATCAAGAATCGATGGACGCACCTTGATAACTTTAAATTTGGTGATGTCGCCACCAAATTCATGCAGGCGTTTTGCTGCCCAAGGAGACATAATATTATTTAGATAACGATCCGGAATTCCGTATTCTTTATTTAGAATATCGCTATCTTCATTTTTATCGAATAAGCAGAAAGGGTGGTCATTAACAGGGCTACGTTCACCGTTTGCCGTTAAAATATAGATTGGTATTTTTTGCATTAAGCTTTTTAGCTTTTCAGCTAATGATGATTTACCGCCACCTACAGGGCCAAGTAAATACAGAATTTGTTTACGTTCTTCTAGGCCCTGTGCTGCATGCCTTAAGTAGGAAACAATTTGTTCTATCGCATCTTCCATGCCATAAAAATCTTCGAATGTTTCGTAGCGTGAAATCACACGGTTAGAGAAAAGTCTGCTCAAGCATGGATCTTGAGCGGTATCGATCATTTTTGGTTCACCGATGGCCATAAGCAGACGTTCTGCTGCGTTCACATATGAACTACGGTCATTACGGCAGATCTCAAGGAATTCTTGCAACGAAAGCTCTTCATCCTTGGCTTCTTCATAGCGTTGACGATAATGGTCAAAAATACTCATGGTATCCCCCTGAATCGTTCTTTAATCAATTAGAAAGGACGAAAACAAAAAACTTTCACATCCCTCATATCTAAGACTAGACCTAACTGATCAAAATGCTTCACTGAGTTGTTGGTTTTTAAATAAATTTCCTTTTTTCTATCATTTTGCTGGCTTGTATATTTATTGCTCACAATCTCACTATCCTCTTAAAAAATGGGAGATGCAAGCAAGATTGTTAGTAAAATGTAACTGAATTTTGCTGGTATTCAGTATTTGTTCTATCAGTAGTCGTTAACATTATTTAATTAATATATTTTGGTTTTATATGCTTGCTTATCGTTATTCTATAATTGAATTAAGCTTTTGACGTCGATTTTATGGAGTATTACTGCGTTTTAAAGGCTGTGCGTATAATGATAAGAAATGTACTTTTACCTGTTCGTGTGATTTTTTGTGCTATGTGAGTGAATTTATTTGTCTATTTTTGAGAGTGAATAAAAAAAGACGTTGAATTGGCTGTATTTCTCTTTGTCGATGCTTATTTTTCGAGCGAAATCAACAACCCTGTTTTAAGCTTGAGAGATAGAAAAATAAAAAGTATAGATAGGGGATTTTGATTTATGGGTATTTCACGTGTTGATACAGTATCAATTCCTGTTTCTAATCAGGGCCAGTCATTGTTATTTTATCGTGATGCGTTGGGCTTTGAATTAGTACGTGATCATCATGCAAATAATAAGAAACGCTGGATTCAGCTCGCACCTAAAGGCGCGGAAACAACCATTAGTTTAGTGGTGCCATTTGCTGGAATGAAAGCGGGCTCTGTACAAGGTCTTGTAGTTAAAACTGATGATATAACATCAACTTATAATGAATTAGCGGATAGGGGGGTGAGCTTGTCTGAGATTGTGTCACTTATTGGCGGCCGCTTTGCAACGTTCACGGATCCAGACGGTAATGGTTGGGTACTCATTGAAGCGACATCGCATATGATGGCTTAATGAGCATTGCTTATGTCGGTATTAAAAAGCCGCACAGCTATGCGGCTTGTTTAACTGAGTATTACAGCTCAGTGGTGTCGAATGATAACCCGATTACTATTTCACAGAAATCAGTGTGCTTAGGGTGTGAGTTTGACCGGGTGCTAACTCAATACCTTTACCGTGAATCGTTGATTCAACACACACCATGGTTTTAAAACTATTATCAGCCATGTCACTCATGCTGATTGATAATTCTTGCCAAGGGTTCCAAATAACAGCAGCGTTATGGCCTTGATTTTCAACCGTAATCTGGCGCATATTGCTTTTATCATTAATAGTGATGATGTCTTGTGCTGAAGTATAAACGCGATCCACTTCTTGAGTAAATGTGAGTGTGTCTCCACCTTCAGCAACTTTTCCACCTTGTGTGCTATCGTTGTATTCTTTACCCATATCTGTAATTTCAACAGTATTGATATCAGCAACAGTAAAGTAAGTATGTAAGGCTCCGCCGTATGACCAGCTATGATCATCGACATTGGTCGATGTTAAGTGGACTTTAAGTTCTGTGCTAATTTCAAAAACCAGTTCATTTTTGAATTTATGTGGCCACATTTCACGTGTTGATTCAGAGTCTTCTAACATCAGCGAAATAATCACGCCATTGCTATTTTCACGGTGTTCTTTGAGTGTCCATAGGCTGTTTCGTGCGAAACCATGAGAGGGTGTTGCTGCTTTTCCAAACCAAGGCCAACAGACAGGAATACCGCCACGAATGGCTTTAGTTGTATCAAACTCAGCTTTTTCACTAAGCCATATTACATCTTGCTCACCTGCTGGTTTGAACCAAATCAGGTGTCCACCATGAAGAGATATACCCGCTTCGGCAGTATCATGAATAACGCGAACTATTTTCACGCCCTGAAATTCACAAATGGTAACAGCATCTGAAAGTGCATTAATCGTTGAAAGCTTACGTAAATCCATCGACTATTCCTTACTTAACTATGATTTAAATGTTTATTCAGCTATTTAATCAAAATTTCGGGTAGAAAAGATAGCGGAATAAATACTTATTTTTCGTTTAAAATTATCATTGTTTGTGAAAACTTATTTGTTAAATTTGTAAAATCTCAACAAAGGGAACGGATGTAAAGCTGACTCTGTAGCGGTTCAATGATACTAAATGTGATCTATTTATGGTGTTTTTTTGGTCTTATAATACTAAAGAGGTGGGTTTTCATTGAGTGTGGTGATATTACTATCAATTGTTGTGTGTATTTTAGGTATAAAAAAAGGCAGCTAATAGCTGCCCTTTTGTCACTTTGCTAAGTAAAAATTACTTAGATACGTGAGTGATTAGATCAAGAACTTTGTTTGAGTAACCGATTTCGTTGTCGTACCAAGATACAAGCTTAACGAATTTGTCAGTTAGCGCAACACCAGCTTTTGCATCAAATACTGAGGTTTGAACTTCACCGATGAAGTCTTGAGAAACAACTGCATCTTCAGTGTAACCAAGAACGCCAGCGAATTCATTTTCAGAAGCACGCTTCATTTCTGCACAAATTTCTTCGTAAGTTGCAGCAGTTTTTAGGTTAACAGTTAAGTCAACAACAGAAACGTTAGCAGTAGGTACGCGGAAAGCCATACCTGTTAGAAGGCCGTTTAGCTCAGGAATTACTTTACCTACAGCTTTAGCAGCACCAGTTGAAGATGGGATGATGTTCTGAGAAGCACCACGACCACCACGCCAGTCTTTCATTGAAGGACCGTCAACAGTTTTTTGAGTAGCAGTAGTAGCGTGAACAGTAGTCATAAGACCAGATTCAATGCCCCACTTGTCGTTAAGAACTTTAGCAATAGGTGCTAGGCAGTTAGTAGTACAAGATGCGTTAGAAACGATATCTTGACCAGCGTAGTCTGCAGAGTTAACGCCCATAACGAACATAGGAACGTCGCCAGAAGGACCAGTAAGAACAACTTTCTTAGCGCCAGCTGTGATGTGCTTACGAGCAGTCTCGTCAGTAAGGAAAAGACCAGTTGCTTCAGCAACAACGTCTACACTAATTTCGTCCCACTTAAGCTCTTCAGGGTTACGTACAGCAGTAACACGTACAGTGTTACCGTTTACTACTAGGTTACCGTCAACAACTTCAACAGTACCGTTGAAACGACCGTGAGTTGAGTCGTACTTAAGCATGTATGCCATGTATTCAACATCGATAAGGTCGTTGATGCCAACAACTTCGATGTCATTACGCTCTACAGATGCACGGAAAACAAAACGTCCAATACGGCCAAAACCGTTAATACCAACTTTGATAGTCATTACAGTAGCTCCACGACTTAATTTATTATGAAAGATAACTGGTGGTAAAATTACAGAATCCTTAGTGACCCTGCAAGTAAAAAACGAACTTAAATTGCTTAAGGTCAAAAAAAAGTCCGTATTTTTTTACATTCTTACTACAACGTTGTTAATTTGAACGCTATTTGTTCAAATGTTCGGCGTTATAGTTATTAACTTTCAATACGGTACCTAAGAACAAAAATTGTCTTAGACATGTAAACAAATCTTCAGAGCAGAAAGTATGTGCTACAGTTGTGATAATTGGCAAGTCTAAATGTCAGTTAGTGCAAAAATGGATAAAATAGGTTTTAAAATGACTGATAAAACAGATGCTTATTGGCGAAAAAAATTAACCGAAGATCAATATCATATTTGTCGAGAAAAGGGGACAGAGGCATCTTTCTCGGGAACATTGCTGCATAACCGTGAAACTGGCCTTTATAGTTGCACATGTTGTGAAGCCCCTTTATTTGTATCTGACAACAAATACGACTCTGGTTGCGGCTGGCCAAGTTTTGATGCGCCTGTGAATAAGGAAGCTGTCCGATATATTGAAGATAATTCACACGGTATGCAGCGTACTGAAATTCGCTGTGCAAATTGCGATAGTCATTTAGGGCATGTATTTCCTGACGGACCAAACACAACCGGTGAGCGGTATTGTGTTAACTCGGTATCTTTAGTGTTTGAAACTAAAAACTAAAAAGTGATTGGAATTTAAAAGGACGAGAATGTCCTTTTAAATTTATTATGTAGACGTAGTGAAACTACGATGCAGCTATTATGGTTTGTTATTTTGTGGTTTTATTTCATCATATCTGCTGTGAATTTCCCTTTTTTGAGAGCATTTGTGATTTTATTAGCACTGTTATCTAATGTCTCTCGTTTACTGTCTACCATAGGGTATAAAGCAGCAAGCTTTTCTTTGTTCGCAACGGGTAGGTTAAAATTTGCTCCTACTGTTGCCCAGATATATGCATTCTGAGTTAATCCTTTCTGATGTGAAATTGTTGCTAGACTCTGGATGATTTCAGGCTGTATTTTATCTCCTTTTTTATACAGCTCTAATGCATGCTTCAATAACGCCAATGTTTTTTCTTTATCTTTATAGGTGTAGTAGGTTGCAAGTGCGAGCTGCAAAGCGGGTGTTTCTAATTTTGGCGTACCCTCTAATAATAAAAATTGACGCAATGCATTTTGATCGCCTTGGCTCCAACGGTAGTAAATAATGTCGGGATCCGGTGACGTTGAGAGTTCTAAGTTCAAACGTTTAATGGCGTCGTAGCTATGAATGAGTGCATTCATACGGATAGTTTTACGTTCTTTTAATTCCGTTGGTTCAATACGTGCCGCGTACTCTAAGCATTTTTGATAATCATATGTGAATTGCAGCTCTTTGAATTTTTCAGCATCAGTTGGATTTTTCTGCACATCAAAACGTTGCCAAATTAAATTCGTGCGTTGAATACGACATTGACCATCGTTGACGTTTAGTTCTGCACACAATGCGGGGTAACTTTTACATAAACTGTCTGTTGTTCGATGACGTTCGTAGCAGCCGCTCAATAGCGTTGTTAAGGACGCTAAGAGAGCAAGTTTAATGAATCGGGAATGCATAAATTATCTTTACTCGTCAACAGGTTAAAGGTAGTAGTACGTTCTGTCGTTTATTGTTTATAAGTCTATCAGTAAATAGTGTGGCATCAGTGTGAACGACAATATAAATGTGATCATCAAAGCAGAAATACGGTTCTTACTTGACTGTTTTTACCATGCCTTTATGGTTAGCGCTAAGGAAGCAATAAACCTTATACCATATTTAACGTAATGGCGGATCGTAAACGCACGGATGAGAGTCGTGCAACGGAGTAAAAAATGGATGTAAAACAATTATTAGACGTAATGACGCCAGAAGTATACCAGCGAATCTCAACAGCTGTTGAAATAGGTAAATGGCCTGATGGCTCGGTATTAACGCAAGAGCAGCGTGATTCTGCGCAGCAAGCCGTCATGCTATACCAGTCGCGACATAATGATAATGCTGAACATATGTCGGTAGAAGCTGGCGGTGACATTAAATTTAAGTCAAAAGCAGAATTGAAGCGCGACTTCGGCGTAAAAGAACCGGTATTAGAATCTGACCTTAATGATATTGCGCGCTTTGGTCATGGCGATTTATAAAGAAAGCCTTTAGTTTGCTTTAAAGATCATGGGTTCACAGTAAAAGCTACTGAGCTCATGATTTTCTTCACTGATGAGGTTCGCAATCCAAGGTTCTTGTTCTATTGTGCTGATATAAGCATGTAACTTGGGATAATGTGAATTGAGTCTTAACCCTGCCATCCAACCATTTCGAAAGATGCTCCATAAGCTCACTTCTGCCATAGAAAAGTGTTCGCAAACATACCCTTTTTCTGGTATTTGCTGTTCTAAATAATCCAACACCATAGGAAGGTGATGTTGTAAGCACTGATCGACGGCATCTTGATCAACCTCTTTATTAAGAATTTTACCTCGTAATACTTTTTGATAGAAAAGTACCCCACCAATGAGTGAGGTTAATCGTGTATCTGAATATTCTTCTAGCCAACGTATTTTGGCCCGATCTTCTGCTGTGCCTGGGTAGAGGGGCGGTACTGGGCATATATCATCGAGGTAATGTGCGATAACGGTGGAATCCATGATCGTTTGATTATTATGTTCTAGAACGGGCACTTTCCCCATTGGATGACGTTTATGAGCCAATTCTTTTTCAAGATAAGGGTTTAGCGGCTGTAGATCATAAGCAATGCCTTTATAGGCAAGTGCCAACATGATTTTTCTAACAAAAGGGGAAATGGATGCACCGTGCAAAATCATAGTTATTTCTCAAGCTAACTTTATTGGTAATAAGTGTAGCTCTAAAAAAAGAGCCGAATTAAATTCGACTCTTTTTTGATGATTTTACAGGCTAAGTTCACCACGTAAATCTTGCTGCATCATACTGCGAATCGTTTCTACCGGAAAATCGGTACTTAACAAGTAGTGCAGTTTAGCGAGTGCTGCTTCAGGGGTCATATCATAACCGCTTAACACACCAGCATCCGCGAGTGCACAGCCTGTCGCGTAACCCCCCATATTCACTTTGCCAGAAAGGCATTGCGTAAGGTTCATTACAATCACGCCACGTTCACTTGCTTCTTTCAGTTGAGCCAGTAAATCGGGGTTTTGCGGTGCGTTACCTACACCAAATGTCAGCAAAATCATTGCATTAACAGGTTGGCGTAATGTGTTGCGAATCACTTCAGGTGAAATGCCAGGGTACATTGTAATGACACCAATAGGCTGCGGTGTTATTGCATTGACCTTAAAATCACCATCAGGTTTCTTATCAAGTTCAACATTGTTCAACTTGATATTAATACCAGCTTCAAGCAACGGGGGCATGTTAGGTGAGATGAAAGCACCAAAGCCGTCAGCATGTGCTTTGGTGCTTCGGTTTCCACGAATTAGCTGGTTATTGAAGAACAAGGTTACTTCATTGATTGGGTAATTAGCCGCAATATGAAGTGAATTCAATAGATTACTTTGCCCATCTGAACGTAATTCCGCTAAAGGAATTTGTGATCCTGTTACAATAACTGGCTTATCTAGGTTCTCAAACATAAACGACAAAGCTGAAGCAGTGTAAGCCATGGTGTCCGTACCATGCAAAATGACAAAACCGTCATACTTGTCGTAGTTTGCTTTAATATCATCCGCGATACGCTGCCAATCCTCTGGCGACATATCAGACGAGTCAATAAGCGGCTCATATTCGTGGATAGTAAATTCTGGCATTTCTGAACGGTGAAATTCCGGCATTTTATCCAGTTGATTTTGCATAAATCCAGCAACAGGTACGTAGCCATGATCTGACTTTTGCATACCAATGGTGCCGCCGGTGTAAGCAATGTAAATATTTTTTCTTTCCATAATCGGGTACAGACTTATCGGTTTTGGTGAGCGCATTATACGGTTAACGAACGGTAAAAAAAGCCCAGCATATGCTGGGCTGATCTCACTTCTCGATATTACTGCAATTTAGGCAGAAGGCATATTGCCCTTTTGGATCGTTAAAGTTACTGAGTGTTGTGTAGTCTGTTACAACTTGCTGTGTGACAGGTTGCAATGTACTTGGAAGCTGACCAAGCACCATAGTGGCAACTTTCGTGCTAACATCACTTGAAAACTGCTGTAAGAATTGTTCTGCAGTACTGAGTGGCTCTTCCATCCAGTTCAGCTCGTAACTCTCTAGTTTTGCTAATTCAACCGCAGCGGCAATGGCATCATCAAAATCACCAAGCTGATCGACAAGTCCGAGCTCCATCGCATCTTGCCCCGTCCATACACGCCCTTGTGCAATTTTATCTGCTTGCTCTAGTGACATGTTACGGTACTGACTTACTAAGCCGATGAAGCGCTTATAACCGTGCTCAACACCGAGTTGGAAAACCTGCCCTACACCTGCTGGTAGTTCACGTGTTACACCAACACCTGAAAATGGTGTAGTGCCTACGCCATCACTGTATACGCCCATTTTTTCCAGCCCTTTTTCAAAGGTGGTAAGAATAGCGAAAATACCAATGGAGCCAGTAATGGTTGTTGGTTGCGCGATAATACGGTCAGCACTTGATGATATCCAGTAACCACCCGAAGCGGCAACACTCGACATCGATACGACCACAGGCTTACCTGCTTGTTTTAATGCATCCACTTCATTACGAATGACTTCAGAGGCAAAGGCACTGCCACCAGGACTATCAACACGTAAGATAACGGCTTTAATATCATCATCTAGACGCGCGTCTCGTAATAGCGCCGCAGTTGAATCTCCGCCGACGGTACCTTGGCGTTGTGTTCCATCAATAATGGCACCATTGGCTACTACAACGGCAATTTGATTATCGCTTGGCAAATCGGTGTTGATAATTGTTGGTTGGTATTCGTAATAACTGATTTGATTAAAGCTGTGTTCGCCATCACTGCCGAATTCTTCAATCATTTTATTACGTAACTGAGGACGAGAAATGAGTTCATCCACTAAACCCATTTTTAGTGATAGTTTGGCAAAATCACCATCAACAGCTTTAAGCTCTTGAACAAAGTCATCAATATTAGGCGTTAATGTTGCAGCATCAATATGGCGGTTGTTCGCGACATCAGTTGTAAAAGCACCCCACAATTGATTTAACCATACGGTATTTGCTTCTCGTGCTGGAGCAGACATATCATCGCGGGTATAAGGTTCAACAAAAGATTTGTATGTACCGACACGGAAGACATGTGTATTAACGTTTAGCTTTTCTAGCAAGCTTTTGTAATACAGCGAGTAAGAACCGTAACCGGTTAGCATTACACCACCGTCTGGCGACATAAATACTTTATCAGCATAGCTGGCAAGGTAGTACTGGCTTTGGCCGAAATTATCACCGTAAGCGTAAACGGGTTTACCTGCTGCTTTAAACTCGGTAATCGCCTTAGCGATATAACGTAGTTTCGTTAAGCTGGTTTCAGACATGCCTTTTAGGTTGAGTACTAAACCTTCAATTTTATTATCTGTCGATGCTTTACGAATGGTCTCGGTAATATCGAACAGCACATTGTCTTGCGCAGGGGGTTGTCCTAGGACATTCGATGCAATGCTATCAATAGGATTAATGTAGCGACGCTGCTCTACGATAGGGCCTGATAAGTCTAAAACTAATGCGGCTTTATCGGGTTGTTCAGGTGTATCTTCACCATAATTAAACGCAACAAAAATTGCGCCAATTATGATCAAGAAAAATAGATTGAGAATAAGTTGCCGGGTGAAACTGATCAATTTCCAGATAGCACGGAATATTCTTCCAATTCCTTTAAATATTGCTTTCATGAACGTTCCTGATGATGATTCTTGTTCTTTATCGTAACTTAGTAAACAAGGAATTACATTTTTAAATCACGCAATGTTACTTTGATGTAAACAAATGTTTGAAAAATGTTGTGATTGTGCAATATACTGGTCAGACCATAATCAAAAAAGAATGGAAGCCATGGACGATAAATCTTACCCTCATCTTTTAGCACCGTTAGATCTTGGTTTTACCCAATTGCGCAATCGTGTGTTAATGGGATCAATGCATACTGGGCTGGAAGAATCTCGCGATGGTTTTAAAAAACTCTCTGCTTTTTATGCTGCTCGTGCCCGCGGCGGAGTGGGTCTGATTGTAACGGGTGGCTTTTCACCTAATTTTAGGGGGCGTTTGCACCCCTTAAGTGCAGAATTTAGTTCTGCTCGTGCAGCGCGTGCTCACCGAACAATAACCGATGCCGTCCATGCAGAAGGCGGAAAGATAGCCCTACAGCTTCTTCATGCAGGTCGTTACGCTATGCACCCTTTAGCGGTGAGTGCTTCAGCGATTCGTTCACCTATCTCTAAATTTACCCCAAGAGAAATGAGTTCTCGTCAAATCAAGAAAACGATTGAAGCCTTTGCTAAAAGTGCAGAATTAGCACGCGAAGCAGGTTATGACGGTGTCGAACTGATGGGTTCGGAAGGGTATTTAGTCAATCAGTTCATTTGCAAGCGTTCAAATCATAGATATGACGAATGGGGCGGCAGTTACGAAAACCGTATTCGTTTACCGATTGAACTAGTTAAGGCAGTAAGAGCCCGAGTAGGCAAAGAGTTTATTATTATTTTCCGCATCTCAATGCTGGATTTAGTTGAGCAAGGTAGCACCCAACAAGAAGTGGTTCAGCTAGCAAAAGAATTAGAAAAAGTAGGCGTCACCATTTTAAATACGGGTATTGGTTGGCATGAAGCGCGTGTTCCAACGATTGCCACCCAAGTACCAAGAGCTGCCTTTGCATGGGTAACCGAAAAGCTGAAAAGCGAAGTTAATATCCCATTGGTTACCTGTAACCGAATCAATACGCCACAAGTTGCTGAAGATATTCTCTCGGCTAATCAAGCTGACATGGTATCAATGGCAAGACCATTCCTTGCTGACCCTGATTTTGTTGCGAAAGCTGAGCAAAATCGAGCAGACGATATTAATACGTGTATTGGTTGTAATCAGGCTTGTTTAGATCATGTGTTTGTAGGTAAACGTGCAAGTTGTTTAGTGAATCCACAGGCCTGTTACGAAACCGAGTTAGTGTTAAAACCAACAGCAAGCGAGCGAAGTATTGCGATTATAGGCGCGGGACCTGCTGGGTTAGCATGTGCGGTTGCGTGTGCTGAACGTGGTTTCTCTGTTGATTTGTTTGATAAAAATGATTACGTCGGTGGTCAATTTAACTTAGCGATGCGTATTCCGGGTAAAGAGGAATTTAAAGAAACAATTCGCTATTTTACACGTCGGTTAGAGCAAACAGGCGTGGTTGTGAAATTGGGACATGAAGTTCAAGCTGATGAGCTGAAAAGTTACGATGATGTGGTGGTCGCAACGGGGGTGAAACCGCGTATTCCAAATATTCCAGGTGCGCTTGATAGCGACAAAGTGATTGATTATCAAACTCTGATTCGTGACAACGTGCAATTGGGTCAAAAAGTGGCAGTGATTGGTGCGGGTGGCATTGGCGTGGATGTATCAAGCCTGTTAACGGAGCCCGATCATCAAGATCTAGATGCTTGGCTAAAAGATTGGGGTATTGATAAAACCATCGAACATGCAGGTGGTTTGTATCCTCATGAACAATATGTAAGTCAACGTCAGGTATGGTTGATGCAGCGTAAACCGGGCAAAGTAGGCAGAGGGCCGGGTCGTACTACAGGTTGGATTCACCGTAAAGTGTTGGAAAAACGTGGTGTAGAGCTGTTGGGCGGTGTGAGTTACGACAAGATTGATGACAAAGGCTTGCATATCACCGTTGAAGGCCAGTCTCGTATTTTGGATGTCGACCATATTGTGATGTGTGCCGGGCAAACATCTGTTGAAGCCTTGTCTGCAAAGTTGCAAGCATTGAAAATCAATACACATGTTATTGGTGGTGCCGATGTCGCTGGTGAAGTGGACGCTAAACGCGTGATCCGTCAAGCGGTAGAGTTAGCAGCAAAACTGTAACCATGGCAATGTCGAAGGTAATCAGGCTTAGATTCAAATAGTAAGTGCATAAAGGGAATAATTATTCCCTTTTATTTACAGGGTTTTACGCGAATAGTTTTATGATATTGTAAGAACAATTATTATTTGCAGTTCGAGGTTGCTATGGATGCATTAACGCTACTATTAAATCGTCGCTCATTACCTAAGCTAATGGAGCCTGCACCGCAAGGCGAAGTGTTAGATAATATCTTTCGTGCGGGTCTTCGGGCTCCAGATCATGGTGGTTTAACACCTTGGCGTTTTATTGTTTCACAAGGTGAAGGCTTGCAAAAATTTGCGGCTATTCTTGTAAATGCAGCCAAGTTTGATGGCGCAGATGAATCAGTGATTGAAAAAGCGAGCAAAGCTCCGTTTCGTGCACCAATGATTATTACAGTGGTCGCAAAAGTGGCAGAACACGACAAGGTCCCTGTTATTGAACAACATTTGTCGGCAGGGTGTGCCACTCAAGCCATGCAAATGGCTGCGGTTGCACAGGGCTTTTCTGGCTTTTGGCGTACTGGCAAATGGGCTTATCATTCTGTTGTGCGTGAATCACTCGGTTTAACCGGAGATGATTTGATTGTCGGTTTCCTGTATATGGGCACCCCGGGTTGCCGTGAAGCGAAAGTGAATGAGCGAGATGTCAGTCAGTTTGTTGAGTATTTATAAAAGAGATAACGCAACAAATAACGTTCAGCAATCAATAAGCTAGAATAAATCTTCTTGAATAAATATAACGCTTTGTTGAGTGATCAACAGGGCGTTTGTTGTTTATAGGAGTGCATTAACGCTGATTGATCGCCGTGATAAAAATGTCTCTCTTTTGATTGTAATCAAGCCCTATAGATGACACCTGCACCTTGCAGGAGTAGTATTCACGGTTCTCAAAATTATTTCGGAGCGTATCATGGAAAATGTTCGCCTTACTCAATACAGCCACGGTGCAGGATGTGGTTGTAAAATCTCTCCTCAAGTTCTTGATACTATTCTCCGAACTCAGTTAGCACCCTTCTCTGATCCTAATCTTCTTGTCGGTAATGAAAGTAAAGATGATGCGGCTGTTTATGATTTAGGTAATGGCACTGCTGCAATCAGTACCACAGATTTCTTTATGCCGATTGTCGATGACCCATTTGATTTCGGTCGTATTGCGGCGACAAATGCAATCAGTGATATTTATGCGATGGGCGGTAAGCCAATTATGGCGATTGCAATTCTAGGTTGGCCTGTCAATGTACTGGCACCAGAAATCGCTCAACAAGTGATTGAAGGTGGTCGTTCAGTGTGCCGTGAAGCGGGTATCTCTCTTGCTGGTGGTCACTCGATTGATGCGCCTGAGCCTATTTTTGGTCTTGCAGTAACTGGTATTGTCGATACCGATCGGGTAAAGCGTAATAACCGTGCGGAAAATGGCTGTAAGTTGTACTTAACTAAGCCGTTGGGTATTGGGGTATTAACAACAGCAGAGAAGCAATCTAAGTTAGCGGATGAGCACAAAGGCTTAGCACGTGACTGGATGTGTAAACTGAATATTCCAGGCCAAGACTTTGCCGATGTTGAAGGCGTTAAAGCCATGACAGACGTGACAGGGTTTGGCTTGATGGGGCACCTAAGCGAGATTTGTGAAGGTAGCCAACTAAAAGCACGTGTTGATTTTGATAGTGTACCGTACCTACCAGGTGTGTTTGATTATATCGCACAAGGTTGTGTACCGGGTGGCACCACGCGTAACTTTGATAGTTACGGTCAAAAATTAGGTGTAATGACAGAACAACAAAAAGCGTTGTTATGCGATCCACAAACATCGGGTGGTCTACTTATTGCCGTAACCCCTGATGCGGAAACGGAGCAGCAGCTGCAAGCGATTGCTGCTCGTCATAATATTGACCTGCAAGCTATTGGTGAAATGATGCCGTTAGACGGCGATACATTGATTGAGATTTGCTAATGCCACGCCAAAATTGTGAAGATTTTCGTCAGTTGTTTGTTAATGATACCCCGTTGATGGATATGCGTGCACCGGTCGAGTTTGTCCAAGGTGCATTTCCAACATCAACTAATCATCCTTTAATGGAAGATGAAGAACGTAAAGCTGTTGGAACATGCTACAAAGCGCATGGTCAAGATGCAGCCATTGCATTGGGTCATCAGCTAATCAATGGCGATATAAAAGCAGCACGACTTGCACAGTGGAAGGCATTCGCAGAAGCAAATCCAAATGGCTATTTGTATTGTTTTCGTGGTGGGTTACGTTCACGTATTACTCAGCAATGGCTAAAAGAAGCGGGTATTGATTACCCGATGGTTGTCGGTGGATATAAAGCCTTACGCCGTTTTTTAATTGATACTATCGATACGGTTGCGCAGCAGCCGATGACGATTGTTGGTGGTAATACTGGTAGCGGTAAAACCATCATGGTGAATGAACTTGCCAATGGTATTGATTTAGAAGGCGCGGCAAACCATCGCGGCTCTTCATTTGGTCGTTATGTAACGGCGCAACGAACACAAATTGATTTTGAAAATGTATTAGCTGTGGAAATGCTTAAAAAGCAAGCCCAAGGTTGTACGCACTTTGTGTTTGAAGATGAAGGTCGTGCTATCGGTTCTACAAGTGTGCCGCTATCAATTAATGCAGCGATGGGCAATGCAGACGTAGCGATTGTTGATGATCCGCTAGATGTGCGTATTGATCGATTAATTGATGATTATGTTGTGCGTATGCAGCGTGACTATATTGCACTAAACGGTGAGCAGCAAGGCTGGGAATTATTCACTGAATACCTTGAGCGTGGCATGTTTGGTATTCGTAAGCGTCTTGGTATGAAGCGCTATGAAGAATTATTGGTAGCGCAACAACAGGCAATTGCAAACCAGAAAAGTAATGGTTCATTGACTGAGCATGATAATTGGTTACGCCCACTCTTAATTGAATATTACGATCCAATGTATACCTATCAGTTAAGCAAAAAAGCGGATCGCATTGTGTTCCGTGGTAATTATCAAGAAGTCAAAAGTTGGCTAGCTGATAAATAAAGTTGGTTAGTTGATAAATAAAGACAGCAAGCCAAACTGATTAAATCGAAAACACCCCGTATTTTCTATGCTTATGATTAGGTGCGAATACGGGGTGTTTTCTTTTAACTGTTTTTATTTAACTGTTGTTATATCCAGTATTATGTTGCCCGTTCACTCGCTTTTCGGTACAGTTTATTCATCTTTTTTGTCATTGTGTATTATTTGAATGACTCGTCTATATATTGCAGAAAAACCCAGCTTAGGTCGTGCGATTGCCGCGGTATTACCTCGCCCTCATAAAAATAATAATGGTTATATTGAAACCGGAAATGGGGACATAGTAACTTGGTGTATCGGGCATTTGCTGGAACAGGTTGAACCTGATGCCTATGACGAAAAATACAAAAAATGGAACATGACAGATCTGCCTATTATTCCAGAACAATGGCAGCTTTCTCCACGTAAATCGGCTAAACAGCAATTGGCTGTGGTGCGTAAACTCGCTAAACAAGCCACTGACATTGTGCATGCTGGCGACCCTGATAGAGAAGGGCAATTATTAGTTGATGAAGTGATCGATTATGTTAAAGTTTCCGCGAAAAAGAAAACGGAAATTCAACGTTTATTGATTTCAGATTTAAACCCAGCAGCGGTAAAACGTGCCTTATCAACCATGCGTAGCAACCGTGAATTCATCCCTTTATCAGTTTCTGCTTTAGCACGCTCACGCGCTGATTGGCTATACGGTATGAATATGACACGGGCGTACACATTACTCGGTCAGAAAGGCGGGTATCGGGGCGTATTGTCTGTAGGGCGAGTACAAACACCTATTTTAGGCTTGGTGACTCGACGTGATGACGACATTGCGAATTTTAAGCCGAAACCCTTTTACGAAGTATTTGCGCTGATCCCTTATCAAGATATGGATATTCGTGCGCGCTGGAAGCCAAGTGAGGCGTGCCAATCTTGGCAAGATGAAGAAGGGCGAGTGCTCAGCCGCCAGTTGTGTGAGAACGTGCTCAAGCGTATCAAAGGGCAACCAGCAGAAGTGACTGAGTCTGAACGTAAAGAAACGCGTCAGGCGCCGCCTTTACCGTATTCTTTATCAGCGTTACAAATTGATGCTGCCAAACGATTTGGTATGAGCGCTGCTGATGTGCTGGCGAACTGCCAGTCATTGTATGAAAAGCATAAAGTGATTACTTACCCTCGTTCAGATTCTCGCTATTTACCCAGCGAGCACTTCAAACAAGCTAACGATGTATGCCGCGCGGTGGCATCCAATGCAAGCGAGTTGTCGAATGCATGTAATGGCGCAAACACAACGTTGAAATCGAAAGCGTGGAATGACAAAAAAGTGGATGCTCACCACGCTATTATACCGACCCCAAAGCAAATCAGCCCGAACGCATTGAGCGGTAGCGAGAGTAAAGTTTATCAATTGATTGCGCGTCAATACGTCATGCAATTTTATCCTGCTGCGATTTATGCTGAAGCGAAGTTAGTGTTTACCATTGCACAAGGGCACTTTATTGCCCGTGGTCGTCAGCTAATGAGTGCCGGATGGCGAGAATTATTAGGGCGAGATCAGGCTGAAGACAAAACCAAAGTCACTGGAAATAGTGAGCAAGGGTTAACAGATAAAGTCCCTCCTCTTGAAAAAGGTACGGTTTTAACCTGTCGAGAAGGTGAACTTAAAGACAAAATGACCGAGCCACCAAAAGCGTTTACTGAAGCTACTTTGCTACAAGCTATGACGGGTATCGCCCGTTTCGTTTCGGATAGCTCACTGAAAAAGATACTTCGAGATACAGACGGCTTAGGTACAGAAGCGACTCGTGCGGGTATTTTAGAGTTATTATTTAACCGACAGCTACTGATGCGCCAAGCGAAAAATATTCATGCGACGGATGCGGGGCGAGGGCTCGTTTATGCATTACCCGATGAAGCAACATACCCTGATATGACGGCTCATTGGGAGCACCAGTTGCAAGATATGGCTGATAAAAAATGTGCTTATAAGCCCTTTATGGATGCTTTGCAGCAGCAAGTTAGTCAATTAATGGATAAAGTGAAATACAGCGAAGTACCTGAAAGTCTGCGTCAATTGAAATCACCAGAACCTAGAAAACCAATGAAAAAAAAGCGTTATACTAAAAGTAAGAAAAGCTAAATGACAAAATAGCAATTACGCCCTTGTGATTTGGCTTTATACAGTGCCATATCGGCTTGTTTGAATAATTCATGATAAGAACGGTGTGCCGCAGGAATAACAGTACTAACACCAATACTGATTGTGACGATTGTTGAGTTGCCGTCAGTATTAGCACATTTCGTTCTTGTTAGTTGAAGCTGTTGAATTTCATCTAATGCTTGTTTGGCCGAATATTGTGCTGCATGTGTATCTTGCCCTGGTAGCAAGAGCACAAACTCTTCACCTCCGTAGCGAGCAAATAATGCACCTGCTCTACGTTCTAGTTTTTCTAATGTGGTAGCAATAGCCTTTAAACACAGATCACCAGCAGCATGCCCGTAATTGTCGTTGTAAGATTTAAAATTATCCACATCAATGATTAATAAGGATAAAGGTAGTTGATGCCGTTCAGCTCGACGCCATTCTTCGATGATTCTTTCATCAAATACTCTACGATTAGCAATGTTAGTAAGCGGATCGAGTTTCGATAAGCTTTCTAGCTTTTGATTCACAAGTTCAAGCTCTGCGGTTCTTTCTGTGACGCGTTGTTCCAATTCTTTATTGAGGTTTCTAAGGTTCTCTTCAGCTTGCCTACACACGATATTCTGAGAAAGAATAAAACCAAATTGTTTGAGTAAGTGAGGGTGGTAGTCATGCAGTGGGGTGCCTGTTAGTAGGTTGTCGCAAGCTATCCAACCTACGGGTGTGTCTTCATCCCATAATGCAATGTAACAACTCCAACCAAAGCCAACTTGTTTAAGATTGTGATACAGCGGTGTATTATTTTCGATAGCAAGGTATTCTTTATTTGAACGGGTGTGTGTTAAAAACCATTGATTAGGAATGTCGGATTCAAAATAATTTTCATCAACCGTTTTACCATGCAGATCCGTACCATAAGTACCGCGCATACGGTTATTTTTGTTGCTAATAAAAATGGCCATGCGATCAATTTGTAATTGTTTTTTTCCTTCTTCAACAGCAGTGTAAAGCATCTCGTTCATTGAGTGCGTACGCCAAAGCTTAAAAGAAATATCATGCAATGCTTGTAGTTGTTCTAATAAGTTTTTTTGCTCGTGCTGACTAATTTCTAATTCACGCTCAGCTGAACGCCGTCCCCAATGCTCATCTTGAATTGACTGAGTAAGAAAACCTGTATCAACTTCAGAGGCTAATAATGAGGTTAGCGTGGAGAATGCCTGACAATCTAGCTGTGGTTCGCTAAGCGGTATATCAACCACTAAGCATCCTATAATGCGAGATCGACGCTCTAAAGGTAGCCATAAACGTTGTACATCATGTTGGCGTGTAACATGTGGTTGGTTGTGCTTTGTGAATTCTATGATGTGATCCAATGGAAAATGATTACTATCAGAAATCTCACAAGGAGGAGATTGATAGTTTATCCCTTGGCGATTCATCTCAAGCAAAACTTTCCACGTTGATTGAGAGTCGACAATGATTTGGCAATGCAGTGCATTAAAGCTTTCACAAAAATTACGGCAAGTTAACTCACAAATTGTACGCAAGCTATGGGCCTTTCCCCATTGCTCGATAATTCTCTGATAGAAAATACTTAGCTGTTGATTACTTGCCACTAGCGCAGTTCCAAATGATATGTATATTATTAATATGAGCTTATTTTTAACCAAATTACGCTAAAAGTATGCGCATACCCCACACTATGTTGTGATACTTCGTATAGATTTATAAAATTGCGATGTATGCCTCATCGGCACATCATGACTTTTCTCGATAACGATAAATCATCATGAAAATTTATACTGAGTGTTAAGAATGAGACAAAGATAGATGCCTTGATTGACTAGTTTTAAAGACTAAAGCAATGAATTGCGAGGGCACTGATGTTCTTAATTGTGCGTATAAGTATTGCTGCTGGTATGTTGATTATTTTGAGCGGATGCTCTGCTACACGGCATGATCAGTTATCGAATTTAGGCTTCACTCGACACTATCTCGATGGCTATCAAGATGGGTGTAATAGCCGTAAAGAAGATCTGAATACCTACTTAGAGGGTTTTCGTCGAGATCCCGAGCGAATGAAGGTTGAAGATAAATATGCGAGTGGTTGGAATGATGGTTACGAACAGTGTTATGCCGATAATGCTGAATACCATTAACGTAGTCAACTTTAGGTTCAGTTCCAATGTGTCAACTTATCTCAGGACGGGACACTATTTTAGGACGAGACAGTTGATATAAAAAAGGCAACGAAATCGCTGCCTTTAATTATTGCGGGTTTGGTTGAAGGCTAATTTGGCTGGTAAAAGCGTTTTAGTTCATTCATTACCTGCATTAAAGTCGATAACCTAGGTTTACCTTCACTCATCAGCTTGTAATCTTCATCGTAAACACGGTAATTACCGTACTTATCAACGACAGTCGTGCTGTTTTTCTGAATCATAACGATATCACGGTCATCTCCAGCGAGAATCCAGCGTCGTTTGGGATCTTTCTCAAACAGGTTCGTACCACTGCTGTACGTTGTTGGTGCCGAAGCTACTTCTAGTAGTGATTCCATTAGGGTCGGTACAACATCTAAATGACTGGTCATACGGTCAATTTTTGCTGGTGCTTGCTGTGGCCAATGTATAACCATAGGTACTTTCAATTGGTACTGGCTATAATTGGTGTCTGCACCCCAGCTATTGGTACCTGTTTCGTTAAATTCAGTACCGTGATTAGCTGTGATAATTACAATCGTGTTATCAAGTACCTGTTTACGTTGTAGTTCATCAAGAATATCAGCAATTTGCTGATCAACATGATATGCCGCGTTGCGGTAACTATTTTTAAGCAGCAGATTGGAATCTACGCCTACGGTATTTATTTTAACGGTACCCAGTGAAGGGGTGAATTGTGGTACATAATCACCACCTTCTTCGAATTCTTCCACAGAGGTCAGCTCTAGATAACTGAACCATGGGTTATTATTCTGTTCACCTAACCAAGTTGTCCAATCTGCAATTGCTAGATTATCGTTAGTTTTTTGCTCTGATTTTTTTGATAATTGCTCTTCAAGCTGTTTATCATTAAAAATAGCTTGAGAGTAAATTGAAGATTTAAATTGATTACCACTGAACAGGCCAAAGTCATAACCGCGTTTCTCCAATGTATTCAGGAGTATCGGGGTAGTTCCTTCTGCGCGTACGCTATTAACGTAACCACCAGGTAACCCGTAGAACAAACCAAAAATACCCACTATGTTGTCATTGTTAGCACTGTAATGATTGGTGTAGTTTACATTTTGGTTAGCAAACGCAGATAGGTTGGGCATGGTTTTGTTGTTAACCATGTCACTGCGAAGGTTATCAACCATAACGACGAGTAGGTTTTGATCTGTACCCAAGCCATCAAAATTCAACTTCTCGGTTGGGTAGCGAATGCGCTGGCTTTCACTTAAGCCTTGTTCGGCACTCCGCTTGGCATAATCTTGAAGATCAAGTAGCCCGTGCTTTTCCATAAAGCTTTTCGCTGTCATTGGGTATGACAATGGAAAGTTTGAACGTTGCATAGTGACAGGATGATACAAGTTAGCATCAGCCCAAATATATAAAAGATGGCTACCCAGGAAGGACATGCCAAACACGATAGCGATAGGTACGCCAACATGCTTACGTGTGAGCTTCCTGAGTTTACGCCATAACCATTCAGACAGAATTAACTGTAGAAGGAAGATGATCGGAACAACAACAAAGAGGTACTGCCAACGGGCATTCAGATCGGTTTTCTCACCACTTAACAACAGATCCCAAACAAGGGGGCTGAGGTGTAAGCTAAGACTTTCGTAAGCATGAGTATCTAACAACAAGATCGTTAGACCAATCGTGCCGACTAATACGGCAAAAAACCGCATTAAGCGTTGTGAGGGGATCAAAAAGCTCGCAGGGAAAATGATTAAGATGTAAAGACCAAATACCAGAAAGCCAAAATGACCAACCCAACTCAATAAGAGGTAAAGTTGTCCAAGTAGCGTTTCTGGCCATTCAGAATGCACAATATATCGCGAGCCCAATAGCATGGCTGCGATAATATTGAAAAAGCTGAACCAGTGTCCCCAGCTAATTAGCTGTGAGACTTTGTCTTTATAATTATTTCCGCTGGCGACCATATATGTCAGTTCTTCTCAGTCTTAAATGTCGTTTACTACAGCAAACTTAAATCTTATTTAGTTGACTTAAGCAGAGCTTGAGAAAATTGCTCGGCAATTTCTTTTTTCTTTGATGCTGGAACATCGGCATTGATGATGTTGGTTGCAATGTTACCTACCACCATCAGCGCTAATTCCGCTGATGCATCATGCTTTTCAAGTACGTCAAACACATCGCTAATGATCTGTTCAATTTTTTGATTTGTATATTTTGAAGTAATTGGCATAGGAAATCTTGTTTAATGTCTTAGTTTAAAGTTTAAGAAAGCGCTCTATAATAACCCACACTCTAGTCTTACTGATAACCTTTTCCATTATGAGTCTTACACTTTCTAATGTCATCCTTCATCAGCTGACAAAAAACGATCAAGATGAAATTGAAATTAACCTAAGAAATCAGGTGCTTGATACCAATTCTTCTACTGAGGGGCTAGTTGCTGAACTGCATCGAGTATACAGCAGTAAAGGGGCAAAAGGCTTCGCTCTCTTTGCTGAAGATAGTGAATTTTGTCATTGGTTGAAACAATATCGCACTGGCGAAATGGATTTTTTAACTTTTTCTAACCAATCTGCACAGCGTTTACAGGTTGAATTAGCAAAATATCCCTTTGCTGAAGCAGGTACATTGGTGATGACAGAATACCAATCGCTGGCCACTGATTATTTATTTATTGGTTTGTTGCCAACTTGCCACAGCATGAAAGTGACTGAGCAATTAGATATCAGCGCCACCGATTACCTTGATGTCGCTAAAATGGATATTGTTGCCCGTATTGATTTATCCTCATGGGAGACTAATTCGGATTCAAATCGTTACCTAACGTTCATTAAAGGGCGTGTAGGTCGAAAAATTTCAGATTTCTTCCTTGATTTTCTGCAAGCTGTTGTTGGTCTTGATGCAAAAGAACAAAATCAAGTGTTGATGCAAGCTGTTGAAGATTTTTGTGCTGATTCTCGTCTTGATAAAGAAGAGAAGCAGCAATACCGCAAGCAAGTTTATGATTATTGTAATGGCCAATTACAAGCTGGCGATGAAGTGGCGGTTAAAGAATTGGCGGGTGAATTACCACCAGCAGAAGACGGCACTAATTTTTATGAATTCACGTCAAAGCAGGGCTACGAACTAGAAGAAAGCTTCCCTGCTGATCGTACCGCGATGCGTAAATTGACCAAGTTTGTGGGTGCTGGTGGTGGCATGTCGATTAATTTTGACAGCATGCTATTGGGTGAGCGTATTTTTTATGATGCGGAAACCGATACCTTGACGATTAAAGGCACTCCTCCAAACTTGAAAGATCAGTTATTACGCCGTTTGAACTCTGATAATTAATCGTTAGGGATTAGTACCTAGTACTTAATACCTAGCAGTTAATACTAGGCACTTAATACATAGTATTCGACGGCTTTTACTCAAACCACCTAGCGTGCTTTTGTGAAAAACAAGGGTGAGCGAAAGTGGTTTTTTTGTGCCTGTTTTTCATGTCTTATTCGTATCCACCAAGATATTGTCTACTATTTCAATGATACAAGACAAATTTCATATTAAAGTATTGATTGCTGTTGTCCTTACTTTAAATTTTAACTTGTCAGGTGGTTAAATGCGTAAAGTGCAGTCGCTCAATAGTAGGCGTACTCGTAAAATACTTAATGTGATGATTTTTATTATTGCAGCTTCTGTGGTGGGGGTGAGCTACTTTTCTTATCAATCTTCCCAAGCATTGAATACTATTTCTCAAATTTCGAGTCTAGAAAGCGAGGCAGAACAACATCTAAATGGCTTGTTAGTGTATGTATCAAGGTTGGCGTTGTTCAATATGGTACTGATGGGCATAACATCACTGCTGGCTATTACTTCAATGTTTACTGCCGTGAAGCTACTGACTTTAGTCGAGGGGTTAGAGCGTTCTGAAGTTGTAGAGCGTTCTGAAACAGAAGAGCGATCAGATACAGTAGAAACACACGCAGAAGAGGCGACTTCTGTAAATACGAATGTGACTAAAAAACGTGACGAACAATCCTCTGCAGTATCTCAAGATTCACCTCAATCGACGAGTCGTCTTGATTCATCAGAAGATACGCTCTTAGATATCAATTATATTTTAGAGAGTATGAGTGGCGACAAAGAATCGGTTGTGATGTTGTTAGAGGTATTTCGAGAAGAGCATTCAGCTGACGGACTACGACTGAGAGAATTGATTGAAGGTTCACAGATCGAAGAGGCATTACGCTTAGTACATAATTTAAAAGAAGTTGCGGGTAGCCTTGGTGCTCCAAGATTAAAAGCTGAATCTGAACGACTAGAAAAGAGCTACCAGCAACAAGAACCTGTAACTGTTAATGATGCCGACAAATTGACAGATATTATTTATTTAGTGATTAATGCGATAAATGAATACTTGGCCGCTGAAATTGAAGGTTCAAGTGATATCGTTCTGAATGTAGAAGCAAAGAAGACCTCATCTACCGTAGACGCAAGTAATGAAGCTAATGAAGCGTCGGGGAACACCAATCTGTCAGATACTGATAAGAAATCGTTGTCTCCTGAAGTGGCATCAAAGGCTGCTATCGATATTCCACTTATGCTAGAAGTGATGGATGGCGACTCAGATTCTGTGCAAATGCTTTTAGACATATTTATGGATGAACATGCTGCTGATGCGGAAAAGTTACACTGCTTAGTTTCACAATGTGAACCATCGAATATCAGCGAACCAGCGATCAGAATTGTGCATAGTCTCAAAGGTTTGGCTGGTAGTTTAGGTGCTGAAAAATTAAAAGTTATAGCGGGTGACATTGAGATAAAGTTTATACAGCATCGCGTTGTGAGTGAGGCGGATTATCGTGCTTTATCCTTAGCTCTAGATGAATGTATTACGTACGCTATGTCTTATATTTCTGAAGGGTCGAATGTTCATGCTTAAAGCTTGAAAGCGCAAACTTTATTACAGTATTTTACTCTGTAAAATGATGAATTTATCAACATAAAAGTGTGATCAAAGTATTATTTTGATCTTAATCAACAATCTGATTATGCAGCGGTGGATAATAGCCGCACTATGACAGTACTAAATAGACATTCAGTTCGTACGCAACGTGAACTGGATACAGTGACGGCGATGATTCGTCTATATTGTAAAACGTTGCACCGTGGGGCGATTACTTGCCCTGAATGTGAAAGTCTTTTCGAGTATGTTGAAAGCAGAGTGGTCAATTGTCGTTTAGGCGATGAAAAACCAAGTTGTTTACAATGTCAGGGGCATTGTTACCAATCAGCAAAACGTTTGCAAATCATGCATGTGGTACGCTGGTCGTTACCAAGGTTCTTGTGGCGGCATCCAGTTAAAGCGCTACAGTTTAAATTCGATAAGATGCGTTCAAATACTATTTTATCTTCACGTAGAACAGGCGATATTAAATAGCTTGATGATGGTGAACGATTAGATAGCGAAGGGCGGGAGCCACTGAAGTAGAGTGTTACAAAGGCTGTGTTTTGATAGTTGTTTTTCGGTAATCATCAAATTACCGAAGTACAGTTAACAGATCACAGCCTTTTTTATTACATATGTTTTATATTAACCAGCAATTTTAGTTAATACTTTCATCAGTAGCTTAATACGAGGTTCGATAGTATCGAGCTCTAAGTACTCATCAGCACTGTGAAAGCCTGCACCAGCAGGGCCATCAAGTGTTGGAATGCCCATTACCGCTGTTAGGTTGGCATCTGAGCCACCCCCCACTTCTTGCCACTTAATATCGATACCAAGCTCTTTGCCTGATTCTTCAACTAATGCCATCAGTGCTTCTGTTTTCTCTGTTGGCACCATTGATGGCTTGTGCGCTTCACGTTCAACCGTGATAGTCACACCTTCAACAAAGGGTGTTTCTGTTAGTGCACGGATTTTTGCATCAGCTTCTGCGTATTCGTCATTATCCCAGAAACGTACATCAACAACTGCTTCTGCTGAATCAGGTACAATGTTCGCACCCGCACCACCTTTGGCAATACCGACATTTAACGTCGTACCTGATTCAAAATTGGTTAAATTGTTTATCGCCAAAACCCAGTTAGCCATTTCCGTAATAGCACTGCGACCGTTCTGTGGTTCATTACCAGCATGCGCAGCTTTACCTGCGAATGTTAGACGGTAACGAGCCATACCTTTACGTGCTTTCACTAAAGAGCCATCAGCACGTGCTGCTTCTGCAACAAGTACATTCTTTGCATTAACGGCAACGCTTTTTAGCCATGATTCTGAGTGCAATGAACCGATTTCTTCATCAGGGTTCATGCAAATGCAGATAGATAGTTTATCGAGTGTTTCTTTGTCCATATTACGTAAAGCATGAACAACATTAAGTAGGCCTGATTTCATGTCAGAAACACCTGGGCCGTATGCGCGTTTTTCATCAAACGTCATTGGTCGTGCAGCGACGGTTCCTTCAGGGAAAACAGTATCCATGTGGCCAATAAGCATTACGTCGATATCGTTGTTTTCAGGCTTGTTGCGAACTTCTATGCCAGTACCCGCAATACCACAATCGGTACGTTTAACGTACCAGCCCATATCCAGATATTTTTGCTGCATCTGAGTGGCAATAACTTCGATACCGTCCTTAGTATACGTACCGCAATCAACATCAATTAATGGGCGTAGCTCTTGTAAGTAATTTTCTAGAGAGAAATCTTGTAGGGCGAAAGTCATCGGAAACTCCAAAGAGACTCAGTGGTGAGTTTTAATCGCGAAAAGAAAGGAGAGAGCAGAGACCTCTCTCCATTGACATCTATATACGGAAAAGCTGTATATGGAAAACCTATACCAGAATGTTCATTACAAACATTGCTGCAAAAGCGTTGAGCACAGATAGAGCAATCATTACTGGAATGTATCGGCCTTCAGTTTTGATAGGCCCCATGATGCGACCCATGTATTGAACTTGAGAGCCCATAAGGTAGATTGCTGGGGCTAAAATTGCGATGTGTTGCCCATTTAAGATACCTTGGTCGAAAAGAGTAATAACCACACCTACCGCACCGCCCATCGACATCCAAGCACCTATCAGTACAGCTGCTGCTTCACCAGGAAGACCAAATACAGCCATAATTGGTGAGAATACGGTTCCCATTAATTCTAAAGCGCCAGTGATCTGCAATGCTTTGATGATCACAAAAGCCATTAATACGTTGGGTACGGTTGACGTTGTTGCTATTACCCAACCTTTTTTAGCACCTTCAACGAAAATGTCTGTCACCATTGGTTTTTTAGCCGTAGTCATTATGCTGTTTCCTCTTTCATTTCAGGCTTTGTATCTTCTTTATCTTCTTTATCTGCTTTACCTTCAGTAATGTTTAGGTATAAGCGGAACATGTTGGCACCGACAAATTTAAAGATAAACATGATGGCAACAGCGAGACCAATAGATGATGTAACCGCTGGCGTACCATCAGTATTAGTTAATGTGAACAGCACAGCGCCAGAAGAGAAGAAGTTAACAATGGCCGCACCTGCAGAAAATTGGAACATAGTGAAAACATCGGTTTCCCGCTTGGTTAGATGGCCTTCATCTTTTAATTGGCGGGTCATCGCTGCACCTGCATCTGTACTTTGTAGCGAGGCTATAAGTGCAAGACCAGAGTTTCCAGGAATACCCATTAAAGGGCGAAGCAGCGGTGTTAGAATTTTACGAGCAGCATCTAGCGCACCATAGTGTTCTAGAACATTGATCATACCTAAAGCGAACATTACTGTTGGGATTAACGTTAACGCGAAAATGAAACCGTCACGAGCACCACTACCGCCTTTACCGCGCAGTGAGGTTGTAGCCGTTTGGATGCCATCAGCAGTGTCGTTTACAGCGTAAACAACGTTACCAAATGAACCATTTAAGGTTGTGAAATCAAAAACGCCATACCATTCGTTTGATTGAAGTAGCCCAGAAAAGAAGACAACAGCAAAGGCGAGGGCAATGTAGCTGCCAATCGTTACTTTGCGGTCTTGTCCAACCTGATTGCTCATGAATATAACCCCTTAGGAAATTAAAATCGCAAATGCGAAAATGTGTCTTTCGTAATCCTGTTCAAAAGTTTTAATATTTTGATACAAGTGAAAACTAAGATTTAAATAAACTAGTGCTATTTTCACTGATTTTGATGGGGTTTTATTGATTGGGGTCAATATGTGCTACTGAATATTAACACTTTGGAGTTAGTTGGTGTTTTTGTGAACTTATTCACTAAAAACACGCCATTAACATGTTTTTTTATTTTAATGGCTTGTTTTACACATTTGTTAATTTTAACTAATGAATAACAGTGACTTATGTTTTTGAGTTTAAATATAAAATAATGATATGTGATGAATTATATACAGTATTGATATAAAAAAAGAGCGCTATTAGGCGCTCTTCTTTGAGTTGCTTATTTTGTGTTTTCTACTGTTAAGCTGTTTGCTGAGTAACCGCTAGGTTCTCATTCTCATCAGTTTCTTCAGTAATTGTTGGTGGGCAACGGTCAACAAACCAACCCATGTAAGATGTCACGATAGTCACGATAATACAGACGAAGCTTAACCACATAAATGGTGCGTAAGAGAAGGTTGCAACCCCCAAGATACTCGCCATGTAAATACCGTTATCACTCCAAGGCACCATACCAGATGTTAACGTACCGCCAAATTCAGCGTTACGAGACAGGTTCTTACGTTGGTAACCTAGGCGGTCGTAGTTCTTCGCACAGATTTTAGGCGTTAGAATTAATGATACGTACATAGCAGAACCAAATACGTTACCAAAGAATGCCGTCGCAATCGTGGATGTAGCTAAGCTACCCGCAGAGTTAACGCGTTTCTCGAATAACTTAGCAACAGTTTGTAGTACACCTACTTTATCAAGTAGACCACCAAAACCCAGACCAAAGATGATAACGGCTACTGAACCCAGCATAGAAGACATGCCACCACGGTTTAGAATCGCATCAATGAAGTCAACGCCAGAACTAATAGAGAAAGGTGCCCATGCAGTGTTAAATGCCACTAGTGGGTCCATATCTTGAACCATTACCGCCCATACGATACCCAGCAGCGAACCGAAAGAGATAACAGGGAAAGACGGTAGGCGCATTGCTAGTAGGCCAAGAACAATAATCACAGGGATGAATGAGAATGGAGAGATAACAAACTGATTTTCCATCGCAAGAATAACAGAATCAACCTGAGCCATGTCGACATTACCAGCATAGTGCAAACCAGCACCGGTAAATAGAATACCTGTAATGATGTAACTGATTAACGCGATAGGTAGCATGCCTTTGATGTGTTCCATCACTTCTACGCCAGACATAGAAGAAGCAAGAATTACCGAATCAGATAGCGGCGACATTTTGTCACCAAAGTAACAACCTGAAAGCACAGCACCTGCAGTCATTGGGGCTGGAACGCCCAGACCTTGTCCAATACCCATCATTGCGATACCAGCGGTACCTGCTGCACCCCAAGATGTACCTGTTGCTAACGCTGTTAGTGAACAAATAATCATGGTTGCAAGCAAGAAAATGGATGGATGAATGGCTTGCAAGCCGTAATAAATGATTGTCGGAACAATACCACCTGCAATCCAAGTGCCCACAAGAGCACCTACAGCAAGAAGAATTAGTACAGCACCTAAGCCATTTGAAATGCCTTGAGTTGCCGCTTTTTCAAGTGATTTATAGTCATGGCCAAGTTTGATACCTAGCGTGATAATAATGAACCAGCCGATATAAAGTGCTAGTTGAATGGGTAAATCAAGTTTAGCGGTGAAAGAGAATGCCAGTGCAAGGAAAGTACCAAGGGCAAGGATCACTTGCATTAGCGATGGTAGCTTCATAGTCTGTTTTTCCATACTGTTTAACCTTGTTTGATCGAGCTTATTAAAGGGTGAACCCTGAAACTAACGTCATTAAGAACGTTAATAATTAATTTTTCTTCTGATCACTGAGTCCTTCTTTAAAGAGACTCATGTTGTTTCGGCGCTACTCTATCTAAATGAGTTACTCACTGCGATAGATATTGTACTTTTCTGTGACCTGAATCTTTTAGTACTGATAAACGCTTGAAAATATATGTTTACATGTGTTTTTACTGTTAACTTTAGGTTTTAAATTTGTTCTTATGTTGTTTTTTAATCGATTTATAAGTTGTGTTTTTATATTAATGATGTGGTTTTTAAAGTGTAAATAACTACATATGCTTATTTTATTGGTGCTTTAAGTCTGCTTAATCAGTATGTGTAGGTTATCAGGGTGTGGGTTTTTATTCAAAACTTGTGGTTTTTTTGATTTTATTGGTTGGAGGTGGAAAGTTATTTGTAGAGGGTGAATTGTTCACTCTTATTGGTTTTTGGGGGTGAATTAATCACATTTAGTTTGCTTTCTAGTCCGTATTAATTGTTGGTCTAATATGTGTGTTTACTGTCTTAGATGCCAACTAATCTCTAGATATTAAATATGTAAAATAAAACGTGGACGGAATTTTTATGCAATTTCTTCAGATTCTGCTTGTTTTTCACAATTTAAATCTCTATAGATGGAGGTAGAAATACTCATTCGTGTAGTGATAGGAATATTACAACAAGCGTTGGGTTTGTAATTATGAACAAGGAGTGTAGCAAGCGATGATGAAGGTTGGTTTAGTTGGTTGGCGTGGCATGGTAGGTTCTGTGCTGATGCAGCGCATGGTTGAAGAGGGTGACTTCAATTTCATTGAGCCTGTATTTTATTCAACATCTCAAATCGGAATCCCAGCGCCTAACTTAGGTAAAGATGCTGGCTTACTGCAAGATGCGTTTGATATAGAAAGTTTGAAAAAGCTGGATACCATTATTACCTGTCAAGGTGGTAGCTATACAGAAAAAGTATACCCAGCATTGCGTGCTGCAGGTTGGAAAGGTTATTGGATTGATGCTGCCTCTACATTACGTATGGATCCTCAATCTATTATTACGCTAGATCCGGTTAACTTTGATCAAATCAAACAGGGCATTCATAGCGGTACTAACACTTATGTGGGTGGTAACTGTACGGTTAGTTTAATGCTAATGGCGGTTGGTGGCCTTTATAAAGAAGGCCTTGTTGAGTGGATGACATCGCAAACCTACCAAGCGGCTTCTGGTGCGGGTGCGAAAAATATGCGTGAGTTGATCAACCAAATGGGTGTGATTAACGATACGGTGTCAAGCGAGCTTGCAAACCCAGCAACATCGATTCTAGATATTGATCGTAAAGTATCTGAAACCTTACGTTCACCTGGTTTTCCTTCGCAAGAATTTGGTGCTCCGCTTGCGGGCTCATTAATTCCGTGGATTGATGTGAAGCGTGACAATGGCCAGAGTAAAGAAGAGTGGAAGGCGTCGGTAGAAACGAACAAAATTCTGGGCTTACAAGATAACCCAGTGCCGATTGATGGTACGTGTGTACGTATTGGTGCAATGCGCTGTCACAGCCAAGCATTAACGTTGAAGCTGAAGAAGAATGTACCGTTAGATGAGATCGAAGAAATGATCGCATCACATAATGATTGGGTTAAAGTGATCCCGAACGATCGTGATGCGACCGTTCAAGAGCTTAGCCCTGCGAAAGTAACGGGCACATTGTCTGTTCCTGTTGGCCGTTTACGTAAACTGGCAATGGGTGATGATTTCCTTAATGCCTTCACTGTGGGTGACCAATTACTATGGGGTGCTGCAGAGCCACTTCGTCGTACACTTCGCATTATCTTGTCTGAAAAATCGTAACGCGAAAAAACAGACATTAATAAAAACGCCTGCAAATGCAGGCGTTTTTGTTTCCGATGCTAGTGCTTTGAATTGCAGACCGTTATGTATATCCCCAAGTTTCCTCAAGATGCTAGCTGAGATCACTCTGAATCCTGAGGTAGCTTGGGTATTAATGAGTAATTAAGCATACAGATAGGCTGTAAATCAGATATAAAAAAGCCTGCAATTAAGCAGGCTCTGTTGGCAATAATTGAACCGCAATAACGCGATATTATGCCGCTAGGTTCTTCGCTACGAATTCCCAGTTTACTAGTGACCAGAAAGCAGCCATGTAATCAGGACGAACGTTACGGAAATCGATGTAGTAAGCGTGTTCCCACAGATCAACAGTAAGAAGAGGAGTAACACCTTCTTCTGTGATTGGAGTACCAGCGTTAGAGGTGTTTACGATTGCTAGAGAGCCGTCAGCGTTCTTAACAAGCCAAGTCCAAGAAGAACCGAAGTTGTTGATTGCTGAATCAGTGAATTTCGCTTTGAATTCTTCGAAAGAACCGAATGCTTTAGCGATAGCGTCTGCTACTTCACCAGTTGGTTCGCCGCCTGCGTTAGGGCTTAGGCTGTGCCAGTAGAACGTGTGGTTCCAGATCTGAGCTGCGTTGTTAAATACACCACCAGTTGAAGTCTTGATGATTTCTTCAAGAGACTTTTCTGCTAGATCAGTACCTTCAACAAGGCCGTTTAGCTTAACAACGTAAGTGTTGTGGTGCTTACCGTGGTGGTATTCTAGCGTTTCTTGAGAGATATGTGGCTCAAGAGCGTTGATTGCGTACGGTAGAGCTGGTAATTCAAATGCCATTGCTCAATTCTCCATTTGGTATATTTGAGAGGGGCAAGCCCTCGACATTGCTTCCGGCAGACTTCAAACGAGCCTGCATTATTTTTCTAAACTGACGGGTTTTATTTTAGCAAGTTTTTACTTTATTAAAAGCCCTAAACACTAATAATCGTCATGTAATATATCCTTACAGATAATAGGCGTTTTTTTCCAGTCCGTGACAAAGTAGAATGTGACTGTTATAAGACCCTATATAAGCAAATTGTCGTAAGAGGAAGCTATGGAAACCATCGATAAGATTAAGCAGCAGATTTCAGAAAACCCAATTCTGTTGTACATGAAAGGCTCTCCAAAACTACCTAGCTGTGGTTTTTCATCTCAAACGTCGCAAGCGCTAATGTCATGTGGTGAGAAGTTTGCTTACGTAGATATTCTTCAAAACCCAGATATTCGTGCAGAACTACCTGTTTACGCACAATGGCCAACTTTCCCACAATTGTGGATCGAAGGTGAGCTAATTGGTGGTTGTGATATCGTTCTGGAAATGTTCCAGAAAGGTGAGCTTCAGCCGCTAATCAAAGAAGCTGCTGTACGTCGTGATGGCGAAGCGGCTGCTGAGTAAGCGCTAATATATTCCCTCCTTTTTTAGGTGGTTTATATATACAAAGCCCCGCTGGTTGGGGCTTTGTTGTATCTGGCTGTTTAGCTACCTGCAATCAACTCTCGTCCAAACGTAGCATTCGCAGTGAGTGGGGTAATAGCTTTAATCGTATCTAAGCGTACTGGCTGCGATAGTCCATCTTGCTCTATGACTAACCATTCTGTTTTATCTGCTTGGGTTTTGGTGTCAATCGCTGTGCCGACCAAGGTTGTCTCATCATTTAGTTCGATAGACAGCAGATAACGTCGCATACAAGCAATCTCGATAAAGTCGTACCGTTGGCATTGAATCGCTTGGTAGTCACTCATATGCGTCCTGTGATTTTGTCAGTAGTTTATATAACCAAGTTACCTCAAGATGTTCGTATCAGCGAGAACTTGTTGGGATATAGGCTAGGCAAAGGTGAACAATCGACAGATGAAAAAAATCCGCCCCTTAAAGGACGGATTCAGATGTTAAGTTTGCCAATGTTATTTAACCAATGTTTGGTTAACGAAAGGCTATAGCACCATTGATGCTAACCAACCAAATGCGATAAGTGGCAGGTTGTAGTGTAGGAAAGTTGGAACCACTGTTTCCCAAACGTGTTCGTGCTGACCATCAGCATTCAAACCCGCTGTAGGCCCTAACGTTGAGTCAGATGCCGGTGAACCCGCATCACCCAACGCAGCCGCTGTACCGACAAGTGCGATTGTCGCCATTGGTGAGAAACCAAATGTTAGGCACAAAGGAACATAAATAGTGGCAAGAATAGGGATAGTTGAGAACGAAGAACCAATACCCATCGTCACAAACAGGCCAACAACCAGCATCAATAATGCCGCCAGTGGTTTGTTATCACCAATAACAGTAGCAAGAGAACTAACCAGTGTTTCAACACCACCTGTTGCTTTCATTACTGAAGCAAAACCAGCAGCTGCAATCATGATAAAGCCGATCATTGCCATCATGTGTACACCTTTCGTGAACACATCATGCGTTTCTTTCCACTTAATCACACCACCAAATGTGAACACCATGAAACCAGCAAGACCACCAATAATCATCGACCCGCTATATAGCTGAGCACCTAGTGCAGCAAAAATAGCGACTACCGCGATATAGACATGGCGCAGGTTAATTTCTTTGTGTTCAGGTTCGTTAGCTAGAATTTTTTCTTCAGAATACTCGCGAGGCTTACGGTAAGTCACAAACGTCGCCAAAAGTAAGCCAAAAATCATACCTGCAGCCGGTAAAAGCATCGCTATTGGTACTTGGCTTGCTGTTACATCTAGCCCGTTATCATGCAGGTTCTTCAACAAAATGTTGTTAAGGAAGATACCGCCAAAGCCAACGGGTAGAACCATATAAGGTGTTACTAAACCAAACGTTAGTACACATGCAATTAAACGACGGTCTAATTTTAACTTAGCAAAAACATGCAGTAGCGGCGGAATAACAATCGGAATAAACGCGATATGCACCGGAATAACGTTCTGAGAAGAGATAGCCAGTAAAACTAAAATGATAAGAACGCTATATTTAACCCCAGTTGCTGCTGCTGCATTCTCATGCCCACTAATGCGTTTAATGACTTTTTGAGCCAATACATCAGTAATACCAGAGCGAGAAATTGCCACGGCAAAGGTCCCGAGCATTGCGTAGCTTAATGCCGTCGTTGCACCGCCACCTAAGCCGCCTTCAAATGCAGATACTGCTTCGGTTAATGGCATGCCGCCAATTAAGCCACCGATTATGGCACTAAAAGTAAGCGCAACTACTACATTAACCCGCATTAGCGCGAGTAAAAGCATGACGCATACCGAAATTACTACAGGGTTCATAAAACTAAGATCCATCGTTGTGTTATGTCATAGGTGAAAAGCAGAGAATTTTAATTATGTGATGCTCGTAATTATTTTCTCATTTTTTATTATATTTTGAGCTGTTCTACTCAAAAACAATCAGTTTGCTGGAATTTTTTCACATGTCGAGTAAAAGTTGATACTCGTACGGAATTTTATTGGCATTGTGCCAAGTGTCTTAGTCTTGTCACCTTCCCGACGATATACTGAGATTTACTGTATTGGTAGGCAGAACAGAACGTTACTGTCGATTTCAACGTTAAAAGTTAATGGAGTTAACCATGAGTGTATTAGTAGGCCGCCCGGCACCTGATTTTACTGCAGCTGCAGTGCTTGGTAATGGCGAAATTGTTGATAGCTACAACTTGTTTGAAAATATCAAAGGTAAAGCCGCGGTTATTTTCTTCTACCCGTTAGATTTCACGTTTGTATGCCCATCAGAATTGATTGCATTTGATAAGCGTTATGCTGATTTTCAAAGCAAAGGTGTAGAGGTTATCGGCATCTCTATCGATTCTCAGTTTTCACATAACGCATGGCGTAATACGCTGGTGGAAGATGGTGGCATTGGCGAAGTACAGTACCCATTAATTGCAGATACCAAGCATGAGATTTGCAAAGCTTACGATGTTGAACACCCAGAAGCGGGCGTTGCGTTCCGTGGTTCATTCTTGATCGATAAAGAAGGCATGGTTCGTCACCAAGTAGTGAATGACTTACCGCTGGGTCGTAATATTGACGAAATGCTACGCATGGTCGATGCGCTTCAATTCCATGAAGAACATGGCGAAGTGTGCCCAGCACAGTGGGAAAAAGGCAAAGAAGGTATGGATGCATCGCCAGCAGGTGTCGCGGCATACTTATCAGAGCACACTGACGATTTGTAAGGAATAGTCTGAAAGCTATTCTTTAAACAATAAAAAGCGGATGTTGTAAGTACAACATCCGCTTTTCTATGCATAGAAACTATAAATGATTCATTCTAGTTAATCTGATAGATAAAGCTTTGCTCAGCCATCGGCAAAGAGCCGTTACTTAAGAATGAAATAGAATTAGCTTGCATGTCAGCAATTGCACTAGCAAATGGAGCTAGTGGACCTAATGGTTGTTTTGCTAATGCACCATGGAAACTGTATTCCTTTTTATATAGTGCAGCACTTCTGTTATTACCTTCAGTTGGTGGTCCTGACAGAATTTCGTAACTGTTGTTAACTATCATCGGAATAGTACCGGCGACTGCTGATTTTAGAACATCTTCTTGTGCTAAAAATGGTCCATTAGGAATTACGGTATCGCCTTGTGCCATCGATAGATAAACAGGTGTTTGTATACTACCTAGCAAGTTGGCTGGATCTGTTGTATCTAATACCGATTGCGCTGCATAAGCAAAGGTATTAAAGAATACACTGTCACAACTAGCATCATCTAGCTCACTACATGTACTCGCTTTAAAGGCCGTATAGCCATCACTTGCTTTCAATGCTGCTTTGATGGTGCCACTAAATGCTTCTGAGTTAAATAGGAAGTAAGCAATGCCACCACCAGGAACGTCAAAGTGGCTTCGAGTAATACTGAATAAGCCTGCTTCAGTCGCTAGATCATCAAGTACTGGTTTATTCATGGTTGCGGTATAACCAATACCCACAATTCCACCTAAGGAAATACCAACATAACCGACACCAGGTTTACCGTTATTGATAAGGGATAGTTTACTTAATTCACCATATGTGGGTTCGATTCCTGCTTGAGTAAATTTATCTTTTGCTCCAAACATAACTCCCAGAGAGGCGCGTAAACTCATTTGGTCAGCGACAGATTGTCGAATATTATCACGTGCAACAGGTAATACTGCGAGATTCATATAAGCAATTTCTTGTGTAATCTTTTCATTGAAAGCAGGATCCCACCGTTCACCATGCAATGGTAAATCTATTGCAATGAGTGCCTGACAGTTTGTATCAAGGGTTTTTCCTGCATAATAATCAGCGCTGTTATTATCACTTGTAAAGCCATGGCCAAAAATATTTACTGGAATATTATTTACATCGCTACAGTTTGATGGGTCTGGCATATATAAGTTATATGGTACATCTGCGACTGAACGTAATTGAGGTGCTGGGCTGTATTTAGTGATTAGACGTTCTGCATCAAGCTGTTGTGTTTTGGCTTCATCTAGATATAGCTTCTTGTTAATCAACTTTTGAATAACCGCTAGTTTAGTGGCATTGTCGCTAGGATCGTTAACGAGAGTTGTTAATTGATCTGGTGTTATTCCAATATTATTACTTGTTAATTGAGCCAATAAAATTGCACTGGTGGCATCATTACGGTTAATTACGTTTAAGATTTTGGCCAAACTTGGAGTGGCACTTTGCCACGGTTGAGAAAGAAGAGCTGTTAAATCCTCATTTGATGCCAAGAAGTAAGGCAGTTTTACTGTGCCTGTGTACTTTGTAACTCCTGGCATTGTATAACTAGCATCTAGTTCTGGTTTGACAAAGCTAAACATCCCCTGCGTATCAATATCTGTACCCCAGATAGCGCTGGCATTTCCTTGTTCAGTTTGTGTGGTTGTTGCTACAACATTACCTGCGGATAATGCGATCGCTGCTTTGGCTGCGTATAGAGCGTCACCAGCAGATGCTGTTGTAAACCAGGTAGAATAAACAATATCTTTTTGTAGAGTGCCTGTAGTTGCTTCTATTGTCTTCTCGGTCGCATGAATAATTTTTTGGGCCGGTATAAGCGCTTCTGATGGCGGTGGATTAGAGACTTTAAGTACGGCATAACTATTAGAAGTACCAACAGAATTATTACTTTCATCCAGTAAGGCATCCGTGACAGCAAACATGTAATTACTGTTTGCTTTTAATGGTTTTAACAATGACACAATGAGTGATTGTCCTGCTGTTGTTACTATATAGTCGGTGCCATAAGTAAGGGCTGCAGGTGTAGTTGTATCTGTTTGAGAGGTCGGGTTAAAAGACTCAATAATAACAAAGCTTTCTGGGTCAGGGGTTTCAGTTAATGCTTTGCCCTTGAATTCGATGGTGATGGGTTCAAGTGTTCCCCAGCCATCATTTTTACCTAATGCAATTTTAGGGTCTGCGATATTTGTTGAATAAGCAGGATCCGGTTGCCCATTGCTGAGTAGATTACTACCGTCTGTGGCGAGCGTACCGTCATAACTATCAACAGCTAAAAATGAAGGTGTTACCACTTCTTTTTCAGTGGAAAGCAAATCAAAATTGATCTTTGTTTCGGCTTTTAAACTTTTTTCAATATCAGGGTCAATGGTAGCTTTACCCTCGAGACTAGTTTCATCACCACAGCCATATAGACCTAAACTTGAAGCAATTAATAACGCTAATAAATTCTTATTCATACTGGAATCCTTTCTTTCAAATCATCTGATGGTGTATTTACACCAATAAGTTTCTAGAATGTGTAGTTCATTTGTGCGGCACTAATAATGGCGCCGCCGGATGATGTGAAAGTGCTGCCATCTTCTTCGAAGGTGCTTTCTTTGCCGTATAGATAAGTCAGACCGAGATCAAATGACATATTTGGGCTGTAGGTATAAGTAGCACCTGCTGAGTACCAATAACGATCGGTATCAGGGATACTTAAAGTTGCTTGACCTGCTTGCTCGTCAAACGCAAAACCAGCACGTACTGTCCACGTTGGGTTGATCGTGTATGTAGCACCTAACGCATAACGGAAACTGTCGTCGTAATCTTCTTCTTTTAGCAAACAAGTACCTGATTCCCCGTTGTAACCTGGTGAACATTCATTACTTGTTGCTTTTAATTCTTCAAATTTGCTGTATTGCGTCCATTGAACGCTGTAGTGCACAGCCCATTGATTGTTTAACTGATGGAAGCCTGAGAACTCAGCAATGGCAGGTAATACTACTGGCAGCTTACCGGTTATGGTGTTATTTGGTGTACCTGTGATAGCACCAAGGTAGTCAGTGAAGTCACCTTCAAACTCGAGATCCACTTGTGAACGGTAGCTGAGACCGAAACGGTTGTTTTCGTTGTATTCGTATAACCCACCAATGTTCCAACCCCAATCAAAGGTATCTCCTTTCATGGTGATTGTTTTATCGCTGGGGCTAGAGTCAGAAACTGCAGCAGAAAGTGAGCCAAGATAACGGTTTAATTCAGCATCACCGTATACCAAACTGACACCACCACCAATACTGAAGTTATCGTTAATACGATAAGCAATATTAGGGTTGAAATTGATGGTGATGAGCGATGTATCACCAGCTGATGAGCCTGCATTAAAATCGGTAGGGTATTCTGTCGCCACACCATAATTTGAAAAGAGTGCCAAGCCAACAGCTAAGCGATCATTAATTGGTTGAATGTAGTAACCTGCTGGTACAAAAGCGACGGGCGCGACATCTTTAGCTGTTTGGCCAAAGCTTTTATCTTCCACATCGACACTAGGGTCAACAATACTGAATCCACCTGAAATTTCAGCTGTTTTGAAAAGGGTCATTGCGGCGGGGTTACGTGAAAGCACGGCGGCGTTATCAGCGATAGCTGCATCACCTGCGAATGCTCGACCAAGACCTGATGCTGAATGTTCTGAAACTTGAAACCCAGCGCCATGTGCTGTTGTTGATATTAATGCTGCTGTAATGGCAAGTGCTGTATATCTAACTTTTACGGACATTATACTGCCTCTCTATTCACTTCTGTATTTAGCTTCTTGTTCTTCATTCCATGAAGGAAAAACAACTCAATTTTATTGAGTTTCAACAATGTTCAGATAAACAGAGCCATGTTAGGCGCGCTGAAAGGAAAGGATGCTATCTAGGTATAGATGCGTCATATCCATATGATGCAAAGTGATTATGCTTGCGCGATTAGTCTCTCATGGAAATTGTCTGAAACAATATGAAACACAGTTATGGAGTATAAAGAGGAAAGTTTAAAATGTTAACCCAGTGTAAATCATTGTTTTTGATATTGATGGCTAATCGAGCAGTATTCGATTGCATTGCGTTTTAAACGTATGTTTTAAATAAAACGAGCGTTTGGAATCATAGATCTAAAAGCCCAGCAGTGCTGGGCTCATAGGAGGTCTGATGAGTTTTGGTTGTTTTAATTTTGAGACTTATCGATTTCTTCTGTTTGAGATTCAAAAAGCGGCCATCCGCCTAATTTCTTCCATTTGTTAACAATCTCACAAAACAGTTCTGCTGTTCGCTCGGTATCATAGAGGGCAGAGTGTGCTTCTTTGTTATCAAATGCGATTCCAGCCGTTTTACATGCTTTTGCTAAAACGGTTTGACCGAACGCTAAACCACTCAATGCGGCAGTATCGAAAGTGGCAAAGGGGTGGAAAGGATTGCGTTTTAGACGGGCACGCTCTGAGGCTTCCATTACAAAGCTATGATCGAAGTTAGCATTATGTGCAACCATGATCGCACGTGAGCAATCAGCCGTTTTTTGTTCTTTACGTATTTGCTTATAGATTTCTTTTAATGCCGTTTCTTCAGACACAGCGCCACGTAATGGGCTGAACGGGTCACGAATGCCATTAAATTCTAATGCTTCTTTATGTAAAACTGCGCCTTCAAAGGGGGCTACATGAAAATGAATGGTCGAAGCCGGTTTTAACCAACCATCTTCGTCCATTTGTAATGTAACGGCACAGATCTCAAGTAGGGCATCAGTTTTGGCATTAAAGCCGGCAGTTTCAACGTCAATGACTACGGGAAAGTAGCCGCGGAAGCGACTTTTTAATGTATTTAGTTCGTTTTGTTCGCTCATAACACTGCTGTCGATAAAAAAGAGGCTGGCATTATGTCAGATTCAGAAGTCTAGCTAAACCTTCTGGTTACAAATGTTCATGATCTCACGATGATCGGCTAAAGATTTTTGAATTAAATTCGATACAATAGGGAGTAGTGAAAAGCCCCGTTGTTAGATTTGGAAAAGCATGAATACATTTTTTAAAATTGTTTGTTTAAATGCTTCTGTTTTAACGTGCTTAGTATTAAGCCCGTCAGTTATGGCTGCTAAACAATATGTAGCGACCCCGGCACAATCAAGCTGGAAAGTTGCAGTCGATACGCCACTTGAATGCCGTATGATTCATGCTATTCCAAGTTATGGAGAGGCTCAATTCACCTCAAAGGCGGGGAAAAAAATCAATTTAGATTTTGAGCTTAAAATGCGCCGCCCTATGGGTGAAACACGCAATGTCAATTTAGTGTCAATGCCTGCGCGTTGGATGCCGGGTGAAGCGGCTGAACCGATAACGCAGATCCAATTTTTTAAGCAGTTTGATGGTTACGTCGGTGGTCAAATGGCGTGGGCAATGTTATCTGAGCTTGAAAGTGGGCGTTATCCTACTTTCAGTTATAACGATTGGCAGCATCGAGATAAAATGATTGAAGTAGGGCTTTCTGCGGTGTCTTTTCAAGCGCCATATCAGCAATTTAGCATCTGTCTAGATAACCTGCTTCCATATAGCTTTGAAGATATCGCTTTTACTGTCTTGCATTATGATATGGATAACGATGAATTGAATAAACCTTCTCAGCGGCGTTTAGCTCAAATTACAGACTTTGTGCGTTACAGTGATGATATTGATTTAGTGTTGCTAGCAACTTACAGCGATTCGACTGGGGGTGCCAACGTGAATCAGAGTTTATCTGAACGTCGTGCAAAGAAACTAGAAGAATACTTTATGTCGCTAGGGCTACCTAAAAACCGTATTCAAGTAGAAGCGTATGGTAAGCGTCGTCCAATAGCAGATAACGATACCCCAATAGGGCGTAATAAAAACCGTCGTGTTGTTATCTCGTTGGGCAGAACAATCATTTAATACGTTATGTCGCCACATGTTAGTGGCTCAATAACGATAGTAGAAAGAGTTTCGGGCGTATAGCACGAAACTCTTTTTTATTGGAGTGATATTTTTTGCTTAATGCAGGCGGAACTTAGCAATTAATTCACATTGGTTGCTCGCACTGATGTGAGAGAGCTGCTTTGCGATAACAGGGTTTGGGTGACGTTTTAGAAATTCAACTAAAGCAGAGCGACAACAGCCTAAGGTTTCAATAAAAGCATCACACTCTTTTCTTGGGCATTGTGGGATCAGTGACATAACTTGTTCAGATGCAAGCTGAAGGTATTTAAGTTCATAATCATTGTCTCCATTCTTACGCCAAAAATCGGCAAGGTTATGGCATGAAACTACCTTAATAGTAAGCAGATCTTCTAACTCATCACGTGTATCATGAATCGGTTCAAGCAGCTGAGATTCAGCTAAAGCAAGTTGATAATGAATAATGGACATCATTGGTTTATTACTTTTTTCGGCTTCCGTTGCTAGCAGGGTATGTGTTTCCCACCTTGAAACGTCCATGGTTTTTCCTTTTATTTACCCCCAACGTTGAATCTCAAGGGGACGTGATATTAACGGTGACTGATACCAATCAGCATCAGTCATTGATGTTCTTTGCAAACTAAAGCTGCTGATTACTGCTGCAAGATAGCTAAGTAGCGCTGCGAGACTTGCTCCCAATCGACTACATTCCACCAAGCATTAATATAATCAGGACGTTTATTCTGATAGCTGATGTAATAAGCATGCTCCCATACATCAAGGGCTAGAATCGGTTCGCCGCGATTGTCTGCAATATCCATTAACGGGTTATCTTGATTGCTCGTTGCCGAGATCTCTAATCGCCCCTCTACAACTGAAAGCCAAATAAATCCGGAACCAAAGTGGTTTGCTGCCGCATTAGAAAATGCTTCTTTAAATAATTCAAAACTACCGAAGTGGCAGTAAATTGCTTCAGCGAGTAAACCTGAAGGCTGGCTACCTCCGGTTGGTGACATACATTGCCAGTAAAGATTGTGGTTAAAGAAACCGCCACCATGGTTTCTTACTGCTGGTGAATGTGATGAGACATTGGCAAAGATAGTATGCAGTGACTGGGTTTCAAGCTCTGTTCCGGCAATGGCAGCAATGAACTTATCAAAGTACGTTTTGTGGTGACGGCTATAGTGGATCTCTACCGTTTTTGTATCGATATAAGGTTCAAGTGCATCATAGGCATAAGGTAACTTTGGAAAGCTAAAAGGCATAGAAGAGACTCCCTTGATTATTTCTATACATGGTAATGATAATCACTCGCACTAACAACCATAACTTTTTTGAGATTATTAACTATGATTAGGTTGGACCCAGTGATGAGTGCCGTATTAATCATTGCTGAAACATATAACTAAGAAGAAAAAGTGGTGTGATATGAAGAAAATTATTTTATTGCTAATGGTGTGCTCATTTACTGTTTTTGCTGACGACAAAACGGTTGTAGGTAGTGATGCGACAGAGGCACTAGAACAAGTTGTCAGTGAAGTGACTTCAGAGTTGATTACGGTGGAACGAGCAGAAGAGTTAGATTTAAACCGTGCCACAACCTATGAAGTATCTAGCACCGTCAGTATTGATAATTTAGAACACAATATTGCCGAAAAAGTGAAAGAGTCGAAAGTGCCTTTTTATTCAGTAAAATTTAATAAGGCAACGCAGGCTGATGGTAATTATCGCGCAGAAGTGACGGAATACTTTAGCAAAGTTGAGTAACCAGTTCGTTCATACTAAAAGGCCCGATGATATCGGGCTTTTTGTCGAATTATGCACGTTGGATTAGTTCTATTTTGTAACCATCAGGGTCGGTCACAAAGGCAATATGTGTATTGCCGCCTTTAACCGGACCAGGCTCGCGAGTTACATTGCCGCCTGCGGCTTTAATGGCATCACACGTTGCGTAGATATCTTCAGTGCCAATAGCGATGTGACCAAATGCATCGCCCATTTCATATTCAGTTGTTCCCCAGTTGTAGGTCAACTCAATAACAGCACCTTGCGATTCATCACCATACCCGACGAAAGCAAGGGTGTATTTATAGGCTTCATTTTTACGTTTACGAAGTAAATCCATACCCATTACATTGGTATAAAAATTGATTGCGCGGTCTAGATCTCCGACGCGAAGCATTGTGTGAAGAATACGTCCATTAGCCATGTGTTACTCCAGTGTGTAGGTAAACAATTTAGGTTATTCGTCAGGGTATATTTTATCTTTGAATTCACAGAGATCTTCAATAATACAGCTGCCACAGCGAGGTTTTCGTGCTATGCAGGTATAACGTCCGTGTAGAATCAACCAGTGGTGTACATCTACTTTGAATTCTGTTGGTACGACTTTAAGTAGTTTTTCTTCTACTTGGTCAACATTTTTACCCATGGCAAATTTAGTACGATTCGACACACGAAAGATATGGGTATCAACGGCAATTGTCGGCCAGCCAAACGCGGTATTTAGCACAACATTCGCTGTTTTTCGCCCAACACCTGGCAGTGCTTCTAGCGCTTCACGATCTTCAGGAATTTCACCATTGTGCTTATCCAGTAAAATCTTACAGGTCTTAATGACGTTTTCAGCTTTGGAATTAAATAACCCAATGGTTTTAATGTACGTTTTAACCCCTTCAACACCCAAATCGTAGATAGTTTGTGGCGTATTTGCGATAGGGTAAAGTTTATCTGTTGCCTTGTTCACACTCACGTCTGTAGCTTGAGCTGATAAGAGCACAGCAATCAGTAGCTCGAAGGGAGAGCTCCATTTTAACTCTGTTTCAGGGTGAGGGTTTTCTGCTCGTAAGCGTTCTAGTATTTGGGTACGTTTTTGATTGTTCATTGCTTGCTTCCTGGCTGCACCGCAAATGACTTGTTATCACATGAACTCACGTAGGGGATGTGATGGGCGGTTGAGTCGCCCATCATGTGATAAGTGTTTTGCGGTTTACTTTGTACGGTTAACAATACGAATGTGCTCTAATCGGCAGATGTAATGCGTACTCGTTCTATTTCTGGCTTTTTATCGGCGGTTAATGCTTTTTTCTCTTCACGCTTTTTATCGATCACATTTTTTAACGCAATCATGAAGCCGACACCGAGGAATGCGCCCGGTGGTAGCATGGCAAGCAAGAAGCTGCTATCAAAGTTGAACACTTCAATACGCAACGACAAAGCCCAGTCACCCAATAGGCGATCTGCACCATCGAAGAGTGTACCGTTGCCTAAAATTTCACGCATAGCACCAAGTACCACGAGCGCAGCTGTCATACCTAACCCCATCCACAGTCCATCTAAGGCGGCAGGGATTGGGTCATTTTTAGAGGCAAATGCTTCGGCACGACCAATAATGATACAGTTAGTTACAATCAATGGAATGAAGATTCCTAATGATTGGTATAAACCATAGGTGTATGCATTCATTAGTAATTGAACGCATGTGACGAGTGCCGCAATGATCATCACAAATACTGGAATACGGACTTCTGATGGAATCCATTGGCGCACCAAAGACACGATCAAATTAGAACCGACCAATACAGCTGTTGTCGCTAAACCTAAACCCAAGGCATTGGTCACTGTGGACGATACGGCTAATAACGGACACAAGCCTAATAGCTGTACAATGGCAGGGTTATTGACCCACATGCCATTTTTCATTAATTCTTTATTTGTGCTCATGATTCACCCTGACAGTTCAAAGGTTGACTGAGTAGTTCTTGCTGGTAACGTTCAAAGTATAGTGAAACATTCTTTACTGCTTTTACGACGGCACGGGGTGTGATCGTTGCGCCAGTAAATTGGTCGAACTCACCACCGTCTTTTCTTACTGCCCATGCCGGATCTTTTTCACCGTTCAGTTTCTTACCTGTAAAGGCATAGATCCAGTCGGTAATACGCGTTTCGATTTTATCACCTAAACCGGGCGTTTCATTGTGTTGTAGAACACGAACACCTGTTACATAACCCGCCATGTCTAAACCAACAATCAATTTAATCGCGCCGCTGTAACCATCGGGTGCAATCGCTTCTATGGCCACACCCGTAGGCTCACCATTTTTTTCTGCTATGTAAGCTGGCATTGGCGCTGGTGTGCCGATATATTGTTGGTTAGTAATGAGTGTGCAGCTTTTATACAATTCATTGTCATGATTGACTGCTGGAATCACCTGATTAAGAACTTTTAGTAGTTCTTTTTGCTGCTGTTCTAGAATTTTATCTTCAGTCAGTAAATGGGTGACTGACACTAATGCTGTTGCCAATAAGGCAAATATCGCTAGCACTCCACCATTTTTTTTCATTACATTTAGCATGGTAGCGCTCCTAAGAATGACCGAAAGTACGAGGTCGGGTGTAATAATCGATTAGTGGTACACACATGTTGCCAAGTAATACCCCAAATGCGACCCCATCAGGGAAGCCACCCCACGTTCGAATGAGATAAACCAGTAGTCCAATGAGGGCGCCAAAGATGATGCGTCCTTTCACTGTAGTGCATGCCGATACTGGGTCAGTCGCAATAAAGAACGCCCCTAACATGGTTGCACCAGAGAACAGATGGAAGATAGGAGAAGCAGTCCCGTCAGGATTTAATATGTAGGCAATACTGCTGACTAAAAATAACGTACCTAGCATTCCCGCTGGAATTTGCCATTGGATAATGCGCATTTTCAGCATGATTAAACCACCAATCAAGAAACCAATATTGACCCACTCCCAGCCTATGCCAGCAATGGCGCCATAGATTGGGTTTGCCAATGTTTCAGAGGCCGTTAGCCCTGTGGTTAATGAGGTTTTGAATGTATCAAGCGGTGTTGCCATTGTTACGCCATCGACTGACATACGTAGTTGATGAACACTAAAGCCATCTTGAGTGAACCCGGTAAAAACAGAATATACACTATCAATTAATGAGACTGGCTCGGCACTTAATGACGCTGGTGGTAGCCATGTTGTCATTTGTACTGGAAAAGAAATGAGCAGTACCACATAGGCAACCATTGCCGGATTAAAGAGGTTTTGACCTAGGCCGCCATAGAGGTGTTTGGCGATAAGAATGGCAAAAATAACCCCTATCACTGTGATCCACCATGGTGCTAAAGGTGGAATAGATAACCCCAATAAGAGGCCGGTTAGCAATGCACTATTATCGCGAAGATAAGGCATTACTGGGCGTTTTCTTAATTTAACAATGGCAGCTTCAGTGACAACTGCAACGGAAGATGCCAACAGAACTTGGATTAACGTACCCCAGCCAAAAAAGAACCATTGTGCAGCTACACCGAAAACAGTGCAGAAAATAACGGTGCGCATAATGTTGCTGGTACTGCGACGATTATGGGTATGCGGAGAACTGGCGATTTTGAAAGCCACGGCTTAATTATCCTTGTTATTCGGTTGAGCTTCTTTTTCAGCTTGTTGCGCCGCTTTACGGGCTTTCGCACGTGCAATGGCAGCAGCAATAGCGGCTTTCTTCGGATCGACTTCGGCTTCTACCGTTGAAGCAGATTCCGTGTTTGAACTCGAATCTGATTCAGCAGCATTAGTTTGGTCAGCTTGTTGCGCTGCTTTACGGGCTTTCGCACGTGCAACGGCAGCAGCAATAGCGGCTTTCTTCGGGTCGACTTCGGCTTCTACAGTTGGAGCAGATTCCGTGTTTGAGCTTGACTCTGATTCAGCAGCTTTTCGTTCACGGGCTAAGCGTTTACGCTCTTCTCGTAATTTCGCCATTTCTGTATTATCAGGAACTGCGGCGCTTTTATCTGCTTGGGCTGCTTGTTTGGCTTTTGCCCGAGCAATCGCAGCAGCTACGGCGGGTTTCTTTTCTGTATCTGGTGAGCTTGCCGCGGCTTGTTTGGCTTTCACGCGAGCAATGGCTGCGGCTACCGCATCATCACCACCCTTAGTTGCGGTTTCTTTGCGACGATCATCAGCTGCTTTCTTAAAGCGATTTTCACGCTCAGCTTTGTCTCGTTCCATACGCGCATTTTTAGCTTCAAAGCGTAATCTTGCGCGCTCGGCATTAGCTTCATCTTGTTTTCTGGCGGTGATTTCAGATTTAGCCTGACGGTAGTATTGAACAAGTGGAATCTCACTTGGGCACACATAAGCACAGGCACCACATTCAATACAGTCGAAGAGGTTATATTCTTCGCACTTTGCGTAATCTTGATCTTTCGCGTACCACTGCAATTGCTGGGGCAATAAAGATGCAGGGCAAGCTTCTGCACACGCCGTACAACGAATACATGCCATTTCGTGAGTATGTAACGGCAATTCTTTTCGCTTAGGCGCAAGAATACAGTTAGTGATTTTAGTTATGGGTACATTGGCGTGAGGTAATGTAAAACCCATCAACGAGCCACCAATAATGACACGAGGATATTTCTTGTCTGGCTGGTAGCTGTAGTTATCAAGTAGGTATGAGATCGGTGTACCGAGACGAGCAAAAACATTACCACGTTGCTGGAAAGCTTCACCGGTTAAGGTAACAACCCGTTCAATCAAAGGCTCGCCATCGATAATGGCACGTTTGACAGCAAACACCGTCCCCACGTTTTGTACAATGACGCCTACCGATGTTGATCGCGCCTGACTTGGTACTTCACGACCTGTGAGTACCTTAACCAGTTGCTTTGAACTACCAGAGGGGTATTTCGTTGGTATAACACGAATAATGATGTGGTCATCGTTTGTGATGTGCTTTTCTAAAGCGGTAATCGCTTCGAGTTTATTGTCTTCAATGCCAATAATCGTTAGCTTTGGTTTTACGATATGGCGAAGAATACGAATACCGTCAATAACTTCGGCGGCATAATCTTGCATCAAGCGATCGTCAGCAGTGATGTAAGGTTCACACTCAGCTGCATTGATAATTAGAATATCAACTTTCCCCAAACCGCCTTGTAATTTACGGCTGGTCGGAAAACCTGCGCCACCTAACCCGGCAATACCACTGAGTCGTATTTTCTCGATCAGATCAGCAGATTCTTCAGCTGTATAATCAGCAACAGGTGATTGTTCACACCATTGGTCATCACCATCGCTGTCGATAACAATGCATAAATCAGTTAAACCTGATGGGTGGGCGATTGTGCGTTGTTCTATTGCAGTGACTGTTCCCGACGTTGGTGCATGCACGGGCACACACATGGCAATATCACCTTGGGTCAGTGGCTGACCTTTCAAGACTTTATCGCCAACCGCAATAATAATATCGCCTCTAGAACCTATGTGTTGTTTCAGAGGGATAATGAGTTGTTGCGGTACGCCAGCGTGTTGCAGTTCAACTTGATTTGAAATGGCTTTATTTTCTGCAGGGTGAACACCGCCATGAAAATCCCAAAGCTGACCTTGTTTTATTTGTTCGATAATTGACAGCATGTTTACTCTACCTTGTCAGTATTGGGTTCAGTAGGAAGATTGACGACCGGAATCTGGTTAAGATCCCATTTCCAACTTTCCGGTGTATCTTTAACCGGAATCATCTCAATACAGTCGGTAGGGCAGGGGGCGACACATAAATCACAGCCAGTACATTCGTCTTTTATGACGGTATGCATCGATTTTGTACCACCAACAATGGCATCAACAGGGCAAGCTTGAATGCATTTTGTGCACCCTATGCACATGTCTTCATGAATAAAAGCCACGGTCTTTATGTTTTCTTCTTCGTGTGCTGAATCTTGTACTTCCACACCCATTAAGTCGGCTAGCTTTTCAATCGTAGCTTGTCCACCTGGAGGGCATTTATTAATGTCATCACCGTTTGCAATCGCTTCTGCGTAAGGGCGGCAACCCGGATAGCCACATTGACCACATTGAGTTTGCGGTAAAATGGCATTAATTTGTTCAACAATAGGGTCAGCTTCGACTTTGAATCGAATAGAAGCAAACCCAAGAATAAGGCCAAAAATTGCGGCTAAGACAGCTATCACAATAACTGCAATTAAAATTCCGCTCATCTACAGTTTCACCAATCCAGTAAAGCCCATGAAGGCAAGAGACATAAGACCTGCTGTGATCATCGCAATAGAGGCGCCTTTAAAAGGGCCAGGAACATCTGCCGCGGCAATACGTTCTCGCATAGAAGCGAATAAAATCAAGACCAACGAAAAACCAACGGCAGCACCAAACCCATAAATAACGGATTCGATAAAGTTGTGGTGCTCATTGATATTCAATAGAGCAACACCTAATACCGCGCAGTTAGTCGTAATTAACGGTAGAAAAATACCCAGCAAACGGTATAGCGTTGGGCTCGTTTTATGTACCACCATTTCGGTAAATTGCACGACAACGGCAATAACAAGAATAAAGCTAAGAGTACGAAGGTATTCAATGCCAAGAGGCGCAAGAATGTAATTTTCCACGAGATACGCAGACACGGAAGCCAAGGTTAAGACAAATGTCGTCGCCAAGCCCATACCAATCGCAGTTTCCAGCTTCTTAGATACGCCCATAAATGGGCATAAACCTAAGAATTTAACGAGTACAAAGTTGTTTACCAACACTGTACCGACAAGTAATAAAAGGTATTCAGTCATACCATCATAATTCTATTTGAAAGAGATCTTAGTATTATCTGATTTTGTGAAGGGTATAACAACTCCTCTCGGGCAGGGTTTTTCAAGTTTGGTGCTATTTTCCTGTTATAAATGAGGTAATGTACATTTATTTTTATAATTCTGACTGTCTTACAGTATATCAAGATGTTGTATTACTTGTGTTTTAGTTTGAATTCGTGTTGGTAAACTGTAGTTGAATAGTGTTTATTGCTGGAGAATCACCCAAAGCATTACTAATAAACTAGCCCCTTGCGTTTTTTGTGATCGCCCCCGTTGTAAATAAGCGTAAGAAGGCGTTATCTATCTGCTATAAATTCGATCAGTATCAAAACAGAGCATAAGGTAGAAAAGATGGATATTTTATTGTTAAGTAATGGCAAGATTGCAGGCAATCAACATGTGATGGAGTTTGCGAGTGATGCTGTTGTCGAGCAAATTAAACGAACAGGGGCTAAAAACTTAGTTCTGATCCCTTATGCTGTGATTCGTTCTAGCCATGATGATCGTGTTGCCTTGGTTCAAGAAACATTTGATGCGTTAGGTTTAGATTGCAAAGTCACGGGTTTACACCGTGCAGAAGATCCGGTGAAGGCGATTCAAGAAGCCGAAGGTATTTTGGTTAGTGGTGGTAATACTTGGGTGCTGAACAAAACATTGCATGATTTAGGTTTAGTGGGTCCAATTCGTAAAGCGGTTCTTGATCAAGGTATTCCTTATATTGGCTGGAGTGCAGGAACAAACATTGCGTGTCCTACTATTCGCACAACAAATGATATGCCGATCATTACTGGTGCGGTACTTTCGTCATTAAATTTAGTGCCATTCCAAATTAACCCTCATTACCTTGAAGCCAATGTGGAAGGCCACATGGGGGAAACCCGTGATGAGCGTATCCAAGAGTTTTTAGAAGTTAATCAGTATGAACCTGTTGTCGGTATTCCAGAAGGTACATGGTTACATTTACTAAATGGTGAATTGAGCTATCACACTGCGAACGGTAAGCCGTTAAAGCTGTTTAGTCACGGGGAAGACCCTGTTTACTATACTGCAGAACAAAGTGTTCAGTTTTTAATGGCGCATAGCTGCTAATAAAAGCGGTGATGCACCCAAAGAGATAATTCCCCTTTAGTTCAGTTGGTAGAACGGCGGACTGTTAATCCGTATGTCGCTGGTTCGAGTCCAGCAAGGGGAGCCAAATAACAGGCCTCATCTTCGGATGGGGCTTTTTGTGTTTAGAGCTAAATTTGGGCAGTAGGCATGTAATAGGCATGTAAAAAAACGAGGCGATGGCGCCTCATTTTCATTTTTCAAAGCAGTTTTTCTGATTTTGTTGGTCTTTGTTGTGTTAAATGTTTGCTCATATTTACAACTATTTGACAATTGAGTTGCTGTTCAAACAATTGTCAGCCAACTTATTTCATCTTTCTGAGCTGATTTATCTTTTAGATGTGTCAAAAACGGACGTTATCTAGTGACCATTTTTGTATAGTTCAACGAATGATGGTTGGTATAAAGAGATGATTTTTTCAAAAATACGAGTCATTGTGACTTCCTCAATCAATTTAGGGTTTAATAGGGAAACTGTTTTTAACCCACCTAAAAGATGACTTTTCTTCTCTGGATGGTTCAACCTGTTTCTGCCGCTGATTATAGATATTTTCCCTAAAGTGAAAAGCAAGAAATTTTCTTTTTTTAGATTAGAATATCTAATCCAAAACCTGTTCTATTTTATGCGTTAACTCTATAATATTGATGTTGTTCCCTAGGTGGTATAGGCATATAACAGATTTGGAATAAAGATGATTTCCCCTTCTTTTTTCTAACTGTGCATATCCAAGTGATGAAGATTTTAAAATAAGATGTCTTATCCTGTTAATTAGGCGAATATGTTATGAAAAATCTTATCTTTTAATGCTTTATAAAATCCGTAAAAAAAGTGATTCAAAGTTTGATCTATATCAAGCTGGCTGGTGTTGATTGAAAAATGAACAGCTTTTATTGATACTTATCAAAGAAAAATGTGTGATAAATCCTTTGCCGCGGGCAGTGATTGTCAGTAATATTAGCAATGACTTTATTAGCTGTAGCTCAACAATAAACTAACTAATTTGATACATAGCCGCAACATAAGAAGGAAGTCATTGATATCACTTGATATGGCAGCCAGGACGGCAATCAAATTGCGGGTTTGTAAGCTACATTTTGCTAAGCCCAACAATCGGTACACTGTGTAAGTACTGTCGTCACTCAGCCTGACGAAAAAAGGAGTTCAACATGTTCACTGATGTCGTCGAACTATCGAGATTACAGTTCGCATTAACTGCGATGTATCACTTTTTGTTCGTACCACTGACTCTAGGTATGGCGTTCCTACTAGCCATCATGGAATCAGTTTATGTAATGACTGGAAAGCAAATCTATAAGGACATGACAAAGTTCTGGGGTAAGCTTTTTGGTATTAACTTCGCTCTAGGTGTGGCCACTGGCCTTACTATGGAATTCCAGTTTGGTACAAACTGGGCATACTATTCTCACTACGTTGGTGACATTTTCGGGGCGCCTCTTGCCATCGAAGCGTTGATGGCGTTTTTCCTAGAATCCACTCTGGTTGGTTTATTCTTTTTCGGCTGGGATCGTTTATCAAAACGTCAACACCTTACAGTGACATGGCTGGTTGCTATCGCATCTAACTTCTCTGCGCTTTGGATTCTTATTGCAAACGGTTGGATGCAGAACCCAGTAGGGGCTGAATTTAACTTTGAAACCATGCGTATGGAAATGGTGAGCTTTGCTGAAGTTATCTTTAACCCAGTAGCACAGGTGAAATTCGTTCACACAGTTGCTTCTGGTTATGTAGCTGGCTCGATGTTTGTTCTTGCGATCAGTTCATACTACATGCTGAAAGGTCGTGACATTCCGTTTGCACGTCGTTCTTTTGCCATTGCGGCATCATTTGGTATGGCTGCGATTGTTTCTGTAATCATTCTTGGTGATGAATCAGGCTACGAGCTGGGCGATGTTCAGAAAACGAAGCTTGCTGCGATTGAAGCAGAATGGCACACAGAAGAAGCCCCTGCAGCATTCACTGTGTTTGGTTTGCCAAATCAAGAAACAATGGAAACCGATTTCGCCATTAAGATCCCATATGTAATGGGTATTATCGCGACACGTTCTACTGATACCCAAGTAACTGGCTTACGTGATCTGAAAGATGAGCACGAAGTCCGTATTCGTAACGGTATGGTTGCGTACGGTTTACTTGAAAAATTACGTAGTGGCGATCGCTCGCCAGAAAACGTAGCTGCATTTGATGCAGTGAAGCAAGATCTTGGTTATGGCTTCCTACTTAAGCCATATACTGACAACGTTGTTGATGCAACGCCTGAGCATATTGCACAAGCCGTTGACGATTCAATCCCTACCGTTTGGCCGCTGTTCTTTAGCTTCCGTATCATGGTTGCAGCTGGCTTCTTAATGCTGGGCATCATTGGTGCTGCATTTATCCAAACGTGTCGTCATAAGATCACAGAGAAGAAGTGGTTACTTAAAGCTGCGCTTTACGGTTTACCACTGCCTTGGATTGCAATTGAAGCTGGTTGGTTCGTTGCAGAGTATGGTCGTCAACCATGGGCTGTAGGTGAGATCTTACCTGTATCTATGGCGGTATCTGATCTTGAGCCATCAGCAATTATCACAACATTGGTGTCAATGATTGCACTTTACACTGTGTTCTTGATTGCTGAAGTGTACTTGATGGTTAAGTTCGCACGTAAAGGTCCAAGTAGCCTGAAAACAGGTCGTTATCACTTTGAACAAAATGATGCACCACAGAATGTGGTATCGCGTCAGGTTGAAGCGTAATTCAGGGAGAGTAAGCAATGTTTGAATATGAAGTATTGCGATTCATCTGGTGGTTGTTAATTGGTGTGCTTTGCATCGGTTTCGCTGTTACAGATGGTTTCGATATGGGTGTAGGTATCTTGTCTAACGTTATTGGTAAGACAGATACAGAACGCCGAATAATGATTAACTCAATTGCACCGCATTGGGATGGTAACCAAGTTTGGCTTATCACTGCGGGTGGTGCTTTATTTGCGGCTTGGCCTCTTGTTTACGCAACAGCGTTTTCTGGTTTCTACTTCGCAATGGTACTAACATTGGCGGCTTTATGGCTACGTCCGTTAGGCTTTGATTACCGTTCTAAGATCGAATCTCCAAAATGGCGTAATACTTGGGACCGTGCAATCTTCGTTGGTAGCTTTGTGCCACCAGTTATTTTTGGTGTAGCTTTCGGTAACTTGCTGCAAGGTGTTCCATTTGTCTTGAGTGAATTTATGGTTCCATCATACAAAGGTACATTCTTAGGCTTGCTAAACCCGTTTGCACTACTGTGCGGTATTGTTAGCTTGATGATGATTGTGACTCAAGGCGCAACCTACCTACAGATGAAAACAACAGATGCCTTGCATGAGCGCTCTCGTAATGTTGCATCTATTACTGCTGTTATTACAGCGGTATGTTTTGCAGCTGCAGGTGTCTGGGCTCAGAGTATTGACGGTTACGTTATTACTTCTGAAATCATCAAAAATGGTCCATCAAATCCATTAACGAAAGAAGTGATTCGTGAAACTGGTGCATTGTTCGCAAACTTTGATGCTTACCCATTACTATGGATTGCACCGATTCTTGCGGTTGTTATGCCACTGCTAACCGTTGTCGCATCTCGCGCTAATCGTGCAGGTTTTGCATTTTTGACATCAAGCTTAACGATGGCTGGTGTAATCCTGACATTTGGTTTCGCATTGTTCCCGTTCATTATGCCTTCAAGCTTAGTGCCATCGAATAGTTTGACCGTGTGGGACTCAACATCAAGTGAACTTACGCTAAATATTATGACTGGTGTAGCCTTTGTTATGGTGCCAATTATTCTTGCGTACACTTCATGGTGTTACTACAAAATGTTTGGCCGTCTTGATAGCAAGTTTATCGAAGACAACAAAACTTCACTGTATTAAGGAGACAGACTATGTGGTATTTCGCTTGGATTCTTGGTGTTCTGCTAGCCTGCTCATTCGGTATCATCAACGCTTTATGGCTTGAAACAACTGAAGATATGGATAACAAAGGTGAGTAGCCTCAGCTTATGGGTCACACAGGCTCATCAGTTATTTGATAATGCACTATTACGTGCATTATCCTTTCTGCTGGCGCTAGCATCTGCAGGGCTGGTCGTGTGGGAGCCTATTCATTTTGCTCAGGCTATTGGTGGTTTTGACCTAATCAAATCGCCAACATTGATATGGGCAACCTGCTCGGCAATGATTTATGGGGTGGGTTTTGTACCGCGCCATTGGTATTGGCAAGTTGTGTTTACGCCATTTATCGCCTTACCCATCTTGAGCTATATTATGTGGCTGCGTTTCAGTTACTAAACAAAGTTACATTAAGATACACAATAGACAGCCTATTACTAATTGAGTAATAGGCTGTTTTTTTTGTGTAAAAGATGCATTTCAAGTAAAGAAACGCTGTACAATAGCGCTCTTGTTAGAAATGTCATGCGTTGTTGCTGAAGATGCTTTCGGGATATTTCATAAAGCGGATGAAGTTAGGTATAGTAGGCAAATTAAGCCTTTAAAGTCGTTATTAGGCATTTAGTTTCATCACTCTTGTGGATTAAACATGGCAGAAAAAAACATATTTAAATGGCCAATCACTATTTATTATGAAGATACTGATGTAGGCGGCTTGGTTTACCATGCTAATTATCTAAAGTTTTTTGAACGTGCAAGAACGGAACTATTAAGAAGTATCGGGGTCAGCCAACAAGAGCTATTTAAAAATAAAGCGAGTTTTGTTGTTTGTCATATTGATATGGGTTATTTAAAAGGCGCGCGTTTAGATGAGCAACTTATCGTACAAACATGTGTTGAAACCGTAAAAAAAGCGTCAATCATATTTTGTCAGGATTTAGTTAACAATGCAGGTCATGCCTTGTGTAAAGCTACTGTTAAGGTAGCCTGTGTCAATCCTGAAACCATGAAACCAACTGCAATTCCTCAATTTATTATGTCGGAGATTTCTAAGTGAGTGCTGAACTGTCAATTCTGGATCTTTTTCTACAGGCTAGCCTGTTAGTTAAGATCGTAATGCTAATCTTGCTTGGTATGTCAGTTGCTTCTTGGGCAATGATCATTAAACGCTCGCAAATTTTATCGAATGCCGCTTCAAAGGCTGGGCGTTTTGAAGACCGTTTTTGGTCAGGTGTTGATCTGTCACAACTTTATAAAGAAGTTGAAGCGCGTAAAGATGATCTGATGGGGTCAGAGCAAATCTTTTATACCGGATTTAAAGAGTATGCCCGTTTACATCGCAGTAATGGTCAAGTACCAGATGCTGTAATGGAAGGTACTTCCCGAGCAATGCGCGTATCACTTTTACGTGAAGTTGATGAACTAGAAACCAACTTACCTTTTCTTGCAACAGTCGGTTCAATTAGCCCTTATATCGGTTTGTTCGGTACTGTTTGGGGTATTATGCATGCATTTATCGCACTTGGTGCAGTGAAGCAGGCAACACTCGCAATGGTTGCGCCTGGTATTGCAGAAGCGCTAGTTGCAACAGCAATGGGCCTTTTTGCAGCGATTCCGGCGGTTATGTTTTATAACAAACTGACGAACCAAGTTTCTAAACTTGAGCATACTTATGCGACTTTTATGGAAGAGTTTTCAAGTATTCTTCATCGTCAGGCATTTGCCGCTAATCAGGAGTAATAAGCAATGGCTTATCAACCTAAAAAGCGAAAATTGACGGCTGAAATCAATGTCGTACCTTATATCGATGTGATGTTGGTACTCTTGATTATTTTCATGGTTACCGCACCTTTTGTAACACAAGGTGTTGATGTTGAACTACCTTCCACTCACACCGCGAAAACCGTCGCTGACTTATATGAAGATAATTCAGGTGCGCCAATTATTGTTGAAGTGGATCAAGACGGTAATTTAGGTCTAAGTGTTGATAACGGTGACATGCTTCGTGGGTTAGCGCTTAATGATTTATTAACCCGAGTAAAAGCGGAATTGCAACTTAACCCTAAATCATTAGTGATGGTTGGTGGCGATGGGCGAGTACCATACTCTTTCATCATCGAAACACTTGATGCGTTAAGTCAAGCTGGGGTGGGTTCTGTTGGTTTAATGACCGAACCATTAGATCAATAGGCAGGTAGTAGGATGAAAAATAATAATTACACTGCTGCCGCCATCATCTCGTTATTTCTTCATGTTTTATTGTTAGTCGCATTGCTTTGGGGAACGGATTTCTCTATGAGCAAGCCCAAGCCTTCCGGTAATACGATTCAAGCTGTGGTTGTTGATCCAGCGTTAGTTAATCAACAAGCTAGGCAGATTCGTCAGCAACGTGAAGCAGCCAAAAAAGCGGAGCAAGACAGATTAAAACGTCTTGAGCAGCAAGCAGCGTCATTAGAGAAGCAACGTAAAGCAGAAGAGCAACGTTTAAGGCAGTTAAAATCCGATAAAGTCAAAGCGGAGCAAGAAACGCGCCGTGCAGAAGCAGAACGTAAGCGAGTGAATGCTGAAAAGCTAAAAGTCGCTGAAGAAAAACGTAGAGCAGATGAAGCGACAAAAGTGGCTAAGCAACAAGCAGCCAAAGCAGAAGCGGATAGAAAGCAGAAACAAGAAGCCACACAAAAAGCTGAATTAGCAAGGCAGCAAAAAGTCGAGCAACAGCGTAAAGCAGAAGAAGCGACACGCAAAGCCGAAGCCGATCGTAAAGCTGCAGAGGCAGCACGTAAAGCACAAGTGGCGGCGAAAGAAAAAGCCGAAGCTGCTGCGCGTAAAGCAGAAGTAGCACGCAAAGAAGCAGAGCGTAAAGCGGCTGAAGCAAAAGAACTTCAGCGTCAGCAAGAAGCGGCTTTAAACGACATGTTTTCAGGTCTTGAAACGGAAAGTGAGCAACGAGGTGGTGCTCGTGGGCAATTCGTTGCTGATGAGGTATCTCGTTATGGTGCAATCTATACTCAGATGATCCAGCAAAATTTGTTGGTTGATCAAAGCTTCGTTGGTAAAGAGTGCATTTTAACAATGCGCTTATCAACCAATGGCTTGTTACTTAATGCATCAGAAGCTGGTGGGGATAATCGTCTCTGCCGTGCTGCGAAAGCTGCCGTTGTTAAAGTCAGTCAGTTCCCGATGCCAGATGACCCTCAGGTTGTCGAGAAGCTTCGTAGTATTCGACTTACGGTAAGCCCACAATAATGAAGGAGATATTGATGAAACGTTGGATGATGGGCCTATGTATTGCTCTGCTGAGCTTTAGCCAAATCGCACAAGCTGAACTTGAGTTAGTGATTACAGAAGGTGTCGACTCAGCCCGCCCAATCGGTGTTATACCGTTCACGTGGGAAGGTGAAGGTAAACTACCGACTGATATATCTTCAGTTATTGCATCTGATTTACAGCGAAGTGGTAAGTTTAGCCCAGTGGCGACAAGTAAAATGCCACAAACACCCGATAGCGAAGAGCAGATCGATTATAACGCTTGGACGTCAATGGGGGTTGATGCGCTAGTAACGGGTAAAGTCACCAAGAACGCAGACGGTAATTACGTTGTTAATTATCAGTTGGTTGATGTTGTTCGTGGTCAATTAACCAGCGGTGAAAGTCGTGGTTTAGCAAATGGTGAATTGGTATTAACCGAAGATCATTTGCTCGTTAATAATCGTGCAGAAGTTAAAAAAACCGGTTTACGTCAATACGCCCACCGTATTTCTGATGTGGTTTATGAAGCGTTAACTGGCGAGCAGGGTGCTTTTTTAACCCGTATTGCGTATGTCGTGATTGATGATAAATCACAGCACCCTTATCAACTTCGCATTGCAGATTACGATGGGTTTAACGAACTTCTTGTTTTGAAGTCTCAACAGCCAGTGATGTCGCCAGCTTGGTCGCCTGATGGTAATAAGCTAGCGTATGTTAGCTTCGAGAATCAGCAAGCACAGATTTATATCATGGATATCTACAAAGGTACTCGTGAGTTGGTTACCTCATACCCTCGTCATAACGGTTCTCCTCGTTTCTCGCCAGACGGTAAAAAGCTGGCGCTTGTGTTGTCGAAAACTGGTAGCTTGCAAGTTTATATTAAAGATTTAGAGACGAAAAAATTAACACAAATCACATCAGGTCGAGCGAATAATACAGAAGCCTTTTGGGACCCAGACGGTAAGTCTCTGATTTTTACGTCAGACAGAGGTGGTCAACCGCAGATTTATCGCGTAAATTTAGCGGATAATTCGACTAAGCGTTTGACTTGGCAAGGAAGTCAGAACCTTGGGGGTCAATTGACACCCGATGGTCGTTACTTAGTGATGGTGAACCGTTCTGATACGGGTTTCAACATTGCTAAGCAAGACTTGAAAACCGGTGCCGTTCAAGTTTTAACCAAAACATTTTTGGATGAGTCACCAAGCATTGCACCTAATGGCGGCATGGTTATCTACAGTTCAGTAAATAATAAATCTAATGAACTGTCGTTAGTGTCGATTGATGGGCGATTTAAAGCTCGATTACCGACGACAAATGGGCGAGTACGTGCACCTTCTTGGGGCCCGTTCTTATAACATTTAGCGTTTTTGCGATAATAAAGGAAATATAAAATGCAACTTAACAAAATTTTAAAGGGTTTGGCAATTGCGCTGCCAATGATGACTCTTGCTGCTTGTAGCTCAACAGATAGCACTGATAGTTCAGCTGCATCAGAAACCACTGACGGTTCTACTCAAACAGTAGTAACAACGCCAGTAGATGGTGGTTCAGCTGCACTTTCTGAGCAAGAGCTGCGTAGTCAAGAGCTTCGTCAAGAGCAAACTGTTTACTTTAAGTTCGATACAGCAGAAATCCAAGCTGATTACCAAGCGATGCTAGAAGCACACGCAGAGTTCTTGAGCAACAGTTCTGATGTTAAAGTGATTGTTGAAGGCCACGCCGATGAGCGTGGTACACCTGAATACAACATCGCTCTAGGTGAGCGTCGTGCAAATGCAGTTGCTCAATACCTACAAGCTCTAGGTGTATCTGCAAGCCAAATTTCAATTGTTAGCTATGGTGAAGAAAAGCCACTAGTGCTTGGTCACACTGATGCTGACTACGCTAAGAACCGTCGTGCGGTTCTAGTTTACTAATAGACAGGTAAACGATTATGAACAGTAACATTGTGCGAAATATCGCATTAGCGTTGCTGATTGGCGCGGCGACTCAAGTAGTTGCCGCTCCTGCTCCTGTTACTGAACTCAGTAAAAGCGGACAAGGCTCCAGTCTTGAACGTTTGGAGCGGTTGCTTGAAGCTCGAAATCAGGTTCAGCTTGATATGCAGCGTCAGCTTAATCAGTTAGCCTCAGAAATGGATCAACTTCGTGGTTTGGTTGAACGTAATAGCTATGACTTAACTCAGATGTTAGAACGTCAACGTGAACTCTACCGTGAAGTGGATACTTTAAGTCAACAGCCACAAAAAGCTGCGAAAAAAGATTCAGCTGATAAGTCTGCATCGGGTGAAACCTACAGCGGTGATGTCAGCGAAAATGAAGCGTATGAAAAAGCGGTCAACTTAATCTTAAAAAAGAAAGATTATGCGGGCGCAGTCACTGCATTCAATGCCTTTTTAACGACATACCCAGAATCTACGTACAAGGCGAATGCGCATTATTGGCTTGGTCAGTTGTACTTCACTCAAAATCAGTTGGCAGAAGCGAGTAAAGAATTCAAAGCTGTTACCAGCGATGAAAAATCGAATAAACGCTCTGATGCATTATTGAAGCTTGGTGTTATTGCTGAGCGCAGTAAAGATGTTGAATTGGCGAAGAAATATTACCAAGAAGTAATATCGACTTACCCAAGTTCAACCAGCTCACGGCAAGCCGAAGGTAGCCTGAAGCAACTTGGTAACTGATACCCCTAGAAAACGAATACATAAGGTCTGCCTGATTAAGGTGGGCCTTTTTATTTTATAAAACAATTGGTTATGCGAAAGCTAAAAATTCCTTTTTAGACCGTGTATAATGTCCGGATAGTAAGGACTAGCTGATGAGCAAGTAAGTAATGAGCCTAACATACGATCCGTCTGAAACGATTTACCCGTTTCCGCAAAAACCTGTTCCATTATCTGATCAAGAGAAACTGACTCACGTCGAGAAAATCAAAGCGTTGTTGAAGGAAAAAGACGCGGTTTTGGTTGCTCACTATTATACCGACCCCGAAATTCAGGCCCTAGCTGAAGAGACTGGCGGTTTTGTTGGTGATTCTCTTGAAATGGCCCGTTTTGGTAATCAACATTCAGCCAAAACATTGATCATTTGTGGTGTTCGCTTTATGGGTGAATCTGCAAAAATCTTAACGCCTGAAAAAAATGTTCTGATGCCAACCCTAGAAGCGGAATGTTCGCTAGATTTAGGTTGTCCTGCTGATAAATTCTCTGAATTTTGCGATGCTCATCCAGATCATACTGTTGTCGTTTACGCCAATACATCTGCGGCTGTTAAAGCACGTGCTGATTGGGTTGTTACATCAAGCATTGCCCTTGAAATTGTTGAGCACTTAGACAGTGAAGGTAAAGACATTATTTGGGGACCTGATCGCCATTTAGGTGCTTACATTCAAAAAAATACTGGCGCTGAAATGCTATTGTGGCAGGGCGAGTGTGTTGTGCATGACGAGTTCTCTGCAAAAGCGCTTCGTGACATGAAAGCACTCTATCCTGATGCTGCGGTGCTTGTTCACCCAGAATCACCAGCAAGCGTTGTGGCGTTAGCTGACGCGGTAGGGTCAACTAGCCAGCTAATTAAAGCGGCAAAAGAGCTACCGAATACAAAATTAATTGTGGCAACCGACAAAGGCATTTTCTTTAAAATGCAACAAATGGTGCCAGATAAAGAATTGGTTGAAGCCCCAACGGCGGGTGCGGGTGCAACGTGTCGTAGTTGTGCGCATTGTCCGTGGATGGCAATGAACGGGCTTAAAGCAATTGAAAGTGCATTAGTTGAAGGCGGAGAAAAGCACGAAATCTTCGTTGATGAAGCATTACGTGTGAAGTCATTAATTCCGCTTAATCGCATGCTTAACTTTGCTGCTGAATTACAATTGAAGGTAAAAGGCAACGCATAATTGTGCGAGGCCTCAGTCTTTTAAGTGGCGACCATGTGGTCGCCATTTTTATGTGCTACATTTGGTGCCGATTAAATAACCATAATATAAATAGCTGTTATTTAAAATAAAGATAAGGAATGCTTTTTTATGAGCCAGACAATGTTAACCATTGCATTACCGCTCGCGTTAGCATGGATGATGTATTGTGTTGGTCTCACATTAACCCTTGCTGATTTTAAACGTGTTGCGACTTTTCCGAGTAAAATACTGGCAGGTTTAACCGCTCAATTAATCGGTTTACCCATACTGGCCTATGCATTGATTCATCTGTTGGCGTTACCAGAACCTATTGCCGTTGGCTTATGGCTATTGGCGCTAGCACCGGGTGGGGCATCGTCTAATGCTATTACGCATTTGAGCGGTGGTGATACTGCGTTATCGATCAGTATGACCGCGATAAGCAGCCTGATTATTCCACTTAGCTTGCCATTGATGCTGCCTTTAGTGCTCAGCGATACTCAGTTGGTTATACCCGTTAAGATGGCAATATTACAGCTGACGGTAGTAACGTTTGTACCTGTAATGATCGGTATGATCATGAAGCAATATATTAAGGCGCCATGGTTTTCTTCGTTTATCACCTTCGCTGGACGATCGTCATTATGGGCATTGTTTTTCACCGTAACCATTACGTTGGCTGCAAACACCAAAGTCTTTAATCAGCTATTTTCTGTTGGGTCTATTGCTGCAATCGTATTGTGCTTGAGTGGAATGATTCTTGGGGTCATTGTGGCTAAAGCATTGCGTGGCGATAAGACATTAGTCAAAACGTTAGCAATAGAGGTTGGTATTCAAAATGCAGGAACGGCTATTTTTGTGGCTGTTGTGCAACTACAAAGACCAGAGTTAGCACTCACCCCGTTATTGTATGGTGTGCTCATGAATATTCCGGCACTGCTTATTATTCATCGAAATAAACGACAAGGCGTATTGTTGAAGCCTTAGTTGAATTTGTAATTGAAAGACCGCATAAGAAAAAGGTTGCCCGTTATTTGTCATAACATAAGCAACCTTTTTGCATTTCTGCGCAACAGCCTTATGATGCTGTGCTCTTGATATAGTACGCGTTATTAGTGAAGCGTCACTAATGCTTGTCCACGCTGTGTTAAGCCACATAGCATGTTCGGTACTGCTGTAAAGATTTCTTCAAACTGTGCCAGTGCGTCAGCACCTTCTTCAGATAACGCGACCATTGCATTTTCTGGATCGTATAGAAGAGTGATTGATAGCAATACGCCACCTAATAAGGCGTTATCTTCACTATGTTCAGGCATAATGTTTTCCCAATCATCACGAGCTAGCTGCCAACCTTGTAACATGCCTTCGGCAAAATCACGGGTTTCTTCTGAAACGAGTTCTGCGTCATCAAGTGCACAGGTTTCAGGCCATTGCCATGTGCCTTCTAATAAGGACTCACGACTCTCATTCCAGATATTAATAACCGCATTGGCATAAGCTTCAAGATCTTCGTGGCTGGTAAATGGAGATGTTTCATCGCCACCCCATAGGTATGCTAACCATTCTGAAGGGTCTAACAAATGCGGTGCAGCTGCCATTGCAGTCACAAAGCCATGAGTTTGCGCTTCAGTTAAAAGGTGGTTTGTAAGCTCAGGGTCTTGCAGTAATGCACCCAGTTGTGACTGTGAAGACATAGTTAATCTCGGTTAATCGCTTGTATTGACTACTACTCATTGACCTACTCGAATATATACAGAGTGAAAGGCAGTGAATAATTAGTAATGATGCGAGGTATTGTAGCAGCCTAGTTAAATATGAGCAGTAGCCACCGCGTTATATTTTATGCGTAGTATTTTAATTCTGTCGAAAAGTGAACAATTATAAGGCGTTTCGATGATTTTTGTTGACCGATCCTTATATGGTCACTATAGTAGCGCTCCGTTGTGGTATTCGTATCCAACGGCAATTTGTGGTGAGGTGTCCGAGTGGCTGAAGGAGCACGCCTGGAAAGTGTGTATACGGCAACGTATCGAGGGTTCGAATCCCTCCCTCACCGCCATCATTTAAAGAAGCCGTCCTCGTGACGGCTTTTTGCTATCTGCAATACCATAAATAGTCTGAATAACCCAAACTTTTGTTCAATGTCGCTATACGGCATGTAGCCTTTCAAGACGACTCGATATCGATTGGGTATACCTAATTCCAGTGACATTTTATTTCCTTCTAGAACAATACCTGATCGTCTATTTACCCTGAATGATAGTGTCTTTCTCTTTACTTCATTTCTTCTAACATTCCTCTTCTTGATGTGATCATTTGTTAACCACTCTGCAGTTGTAGCGATTAAACATTGACCGACTAATTGGTCTGTCTACTATATGATTCATTGGTTGTTGTTGAAATGTTCATTCACAAATCGTGAGAGGCAAGTATGAGTCAGTTTGATTTCGATAATATTGTTGTGGGTTCCGGGTTTGGTGGCGCTGTAAGCGCATTACGGTTAACCGAAAAAGGCTATCGTGTTTTAGTGCTAGAGAAAGGAAAACGGTATGAAGCCCAAGACTTTGCGAAATCTAACTGGCGAATTAATAAATTTCTATGGATACCGTGGCTTGGGTTACGGGGTCCGTTGCAAGTTGCGTTCACGCGTAAATTGTCTGTTGTGTATAGTGCTGGCGTCGGTGGAGGATCATTGGTTTACGGTAACACCCACCTTGTTCCAGACGACAAAGTGTTCAATTCTCCCCTTTGGTCTGATATCCATGATGATTGGCAGCTGCGCCTCAAGCCATATTATGCCTTAGCGCAACGAATGATAGGGTTACAACAGAATGTATGGGAAGGCGAGGCCGATAAAACCTTAAAGCAAGTGGCTCAAGAGTTAGGTTGTGGTGATACTTATACGACCGTTTACAGTGGCTTGTTATACCCAGAAGATCATGATGTTTTTGGATCTGAACCCAACGAATCCACATTAGGCGCAGATCGTGGCGATCCTTATTTCAATGGTGAAGGCCCCAAACGCAATAGCTGTAATTATTGTGGAAATTGCATGGTGGGTTGTCGAAATAATGCTAAAAATACGCTGGATAAAAACTACCTGTATTTTGCTGAGCGAAACGGTGCTGAAATACGAGCTGAAAGTAAAGTGACACGCATTGAACCCATTGCAAATGATGCAGGTTTACAAGATGGTAGTGCGGGTTATGTTATTACTGTTGAAGAGGGAATGGGGCTGATAGGGCGGAAAAAATACACAATAACGACCCATGGTTTAACCTTATCTGCCGGTGTATTGGGTTCAATCCCGTTGCTGCTTAAAATGCGCGATGTTGATAAAACCCTGCCCAATATTTCTACCGAGCTAGGTCGTCAAGTCATGACCAATTCAGAAACACTGCTGACAGTGAATGATCGCCATGATCGGATGCCGAGTGTTGATCAAAGTCTGGGTACAGCAATCACCTCGATGATCCATCCGGATGATGAGACCAAGATTCAGGTTGTACGCTATGGTGCAACCAATGACGCTTCTTGGATAACGGTTCCCAATATCCCTTTAACCAGTAAACATGCAGGCATACCACGTGTCGTCACTATGCTTGGTAATATGGTTCGTCATCCAATAACGACGTTGCGTGTGATGAATCCAGTAGGGAAAGCGAAAAGAGGGGTATGGCTGCTGGTGATGCAAACTGCCCATAGTTACATCCACCTAGAGATGCGTAAACCGTGGTATTACTTGTTTCTTAAAAATACTTGGGTTCCTACGCAATATGCAGACGATGAAAAGTTGAGAAGCTATTTTCCGATTGCCCAAAAAGTGGCTGAAATGTATTGCAAAATAACGGGAGGAGACGCCGCTAATTTACTTCCAGAAGTTGTTGCAGGTACACCTTTAACGGCACATATGATGGGTGGTGCACGTATCGGTAATAGCGCCGAGAATGCGGTTATAGATGATAGCGGAGAAGTATTTGGTTATCAAAACCTGCGTGTACTTGATGGCAGTATTATTCCCGGAAATTTAGGTGTTAATCCCTCATTAACCATCTTAGCGCTAACCGAACATGCAATGGCTCTGCTACCCGTCTTTAATGAAGAAAGAGCGAATGCTATTACGCCCGTTGTATTCGCTCCAGCGCTTACTCGTAATCCATCAGCTTATCAAGGTGAGGGTGTGTTACATCAGCAGGCTGTGCAAGATAGCAATATGGACTGATCCCTTTCCACCTTTATTTCTAAGTAGTTAATGTCAATTATAAGCACCGTAATGGTGCTTTTTCTTTGTCTGATATTTGATACCAAGGTGATTTTGTCTCGTGATTGTTGGAAGTGTGAACAACATGTAATTAACTTTCAGTTTGATGTGATTTGTTTTTTGATCTCTCTGGTTGTAAATCATGATTTATCGATAGGAATTGAGCGATATATTCTGATTTTACACTTTAATTATGATGACGAATGTATGGCGTTAAATGTTAATTTCATATGCTTTATAGCGATAGCGTGCTTTGTTAAGTATTTGTCTGGATAAATATAAGCATATACTGGCTAATTATCCGTTATTTTTTTATTTTTCAATGTTGCTTATTCATGGTTTTATTTTTCGTTTTTTATTTGATTGTAACTACTTGTTATTAATTGATTTATTTTTATTGTCTGTCGGCTTTATTACTCGTTGGTTTTATTTTCATATTTTATGGATAAATATCCATCACGGTATGATAGTAATGACTGTTGCTTAATTATATGTGTTTACTACCTTTTAAAAGCGCTTTTATTGCAACTTATAGTAGTTAAATGAAGGTTCAATTTGATGTTTTTTGCTAGTGTGGCACGTGAGTGGTGCGTGGGTAGTAATTTGTTCCAAAAACGAGGTTAAAACTAGTGGTAAATTTACCAACATATAAAAACTTTAGTATTTTATTTTGATAAAAACCTGTTCTAATACGCGAATCAACTGGCTTGGCTATTTAAGCTAGTTTAAGTTTCTATTATTACCTAATAATCTGGTTTTATTTGCTATAGCTTGGGGGTTTAAAATGTCTGTCAAAGGTCAATTCAATATGCGTAACGCAGCGGCAGATACGTTTGCCATGGTTATTTTTAGTTTTATTACAGGCATGCTGATTGAAGTTTTCGTGTCGGGTATGACCCTCGAGCAGTCTTTAGCATCACGAACCTTGTCGATCCCCGTTAACATTGCGATTGCATGGCCATACGGTGTGTTCCGCGATTACCTATTACGCACAGGTCATCGATTATCTCCCTCTAGTTGGATGAAGGGTTTATCTGACATGGTGGCCTACGTGTTGTTTCAGTCACCGGTTTATGCTTGTATTTTATTGGCTGTAGGTGCAGATACCGATCAAATCATTACCGCAGTAACAAGTAATGCTTTTGTTTCTGGTGCGTTGGGTATTGTTTATGGTCAGTTCTTAGATGCATGCCGTCGTATGTTTAAAGTACCGGGCTACTGCCGTGAGCTATCACACCCAGAGCCTCAGCATCAAGAAGTGTAATCAATTGAACACGGGGTCTAAATAGAAAAGGCACCTCATTGGTGCCTTTGTTGTTTTTAACGATTGTTTTTAGCGATTGTGTATCTGATATTCGAGTGTTTATATTTACGCTGTTTTCAAGTTCAGGTTGATCATTTCTATTGGAAATGTCTCGCTTGGCTCGACGAGTTCATTTTGGGCTAGAATGGTTTGCAATTCCCACTCGTTTAGCTGATGAGTTTGTTTAAGAACGCCATAACAAGCATCATGGCAATGTTGGAATGCACGCCTTGTTGAGTAACCTTTTAATAAACCTGCGGTGAACAACGAAGATATCAGATCTCCAACCCCAACGGGTTGCTGAGCAAACGTTAAATGAGGACGCTGGGCAAGAAAACAACCTTCTGGTGTGGCTAACAGCATGCTGAACTTATCGTCTGAAACACAATATAGATGCTTAACAAGAACAACTTTTGGACCCTTAGCTAAAGCAATGTTGCAAGCTTCCACGGCATCAGACAGCGTGTTGATTTCCATTTGTGCAAATTGGCTGAGCTCGAATTGATTCGGCACGATAACATCTGCCATTGGCATTAAATGATTCACTAAGTATTCCGTAATGCCGGGAGCAACGATACAACCTTTATCCGGTGCCCCCATGACAGGATCACAGATGTATAAGGATGAAGGATTTTGAGCCTTAACTTTTTCTACGGTTCTGATAATAGCTTCACATTGCTCAGCACTTCCTTGGTACCCCGTGAGAATTGCTTTACAACGCGTCAGCGCATCAATGTTATCAAGCCCCTGAACCAGCTCATCAATATCTGAGGCAGAGAAAGCGCGCCCCGTCCAACCTTGTTTATATTGAGTATGATTAGAAAATTGAACCGTATGTATTGGCCATACTTCGAACCCCATTCTTTGCATCGGAAAAATAGCAGAGCTATTCCCTGCGTGTCCGTAAGTAACATGTGATTGAATGGACAGAATGCCATGCATAATGTTTTCCTTTCTATAAGTAACTCAAGGAGGGATCCAAATTGCGTATTTAGAGTTATAGACATAATCTAAAAGAGCATTTGGTGATTTGATTATTTCTTGTTTTAGGTGAACTTAAAATAATTGAGGGTATTCTAGCTTAAAATACTTAGCCCTATCATCTATAAATGACAGGGCTATTAATTAAGATAAGAAAGAATTTTCAAAACCCTAAACGTTATTGTGAGGCAATAACTTCAATTTCAACTTTTGCATCCAGAGGTAAGCGAGCGACTTCAACACAAGAGCGAGCCGGGAAAGTTGCCTGCTCAGCAACGTCTTCAGGCATTGCTTTAGTTTCTGGATTTATAGGTAGTTGACCTGACGTGATTACCATATTACCTAGATTCACACCTTGTACGTATGGACCAATAGCTTCAGGCGCATTGGGTGTATTAATTGCTATCATTGTATTTTCCTTTGTATCTAAAATTGTTTAGCCTGTAAACGCTGGAAGCATGCCTAACATCGACATGAAGTGGAATACAGCAGTTAAAATACCAAAGCTAATGACGACAACAATCATTGGCTTGCCTCCTGGCGCTTTAAAGCCTTTATCACCATTCTCTAACGTGCGTGCTTTTCTCACGAGAAGTGCTGGAATAATACATGTCCAGACGGTTGCCGCAGCGCCGGCATAACCAATGGCAATGACAAAACCAAACGGGAATAGCAATGATAGGATCAAAGGAGGTAGGAAAGTCGCTAGCCATGTTTTTGTACGGCCTTGTTTGGTGTCTTCGAGCTTGAATAAATCAGCCAAATAGTCAAACACCCCAAGCCCAACACCAATGAAAGAAGATAAAATTGCCGCCATTGAGAAGGTATGGATCGCATGCGCCACTTTGTCAGATTCAATGACTGAGCCTAATGTAGTTAGTAGTGCATCTACGTTACCACCTTGCTCAATCACAGGTCCAAATTGACTTCTAGGTAAATTCCCATAAATGCTGAACAACCATAGAACATACAGACTTAACGCTATTATTGTGCCGCCCAAAATCGCGTATTTCGCTTTTTCCTCTTCGCCGTAATAAGCACGCATTGTTGCCACAGAATGGTGATAACCAAACGACGTCAAAGCGACAGGCAGCATTGCCATTGCGTAGGGTGCGTAGCTTGTTTTTTCATTAATGGTATTAAACAAGATCGACATATCGACTTTGATCGCTAGCCCTGACACACCAAATACAAAGCTTAAGACCATAAATAAGATTAAAACAACGGAAATTCGGTCTACTGCTCGAGTTGAGTGCCAAACGAAGGGAGAAAATACCAAAACAAACAAGATTGAAGTGATTTTGCTATCGAGGCCCAAAATATCTTGAAGGATAAGGCCTGAAGATGTGATGTAGGCGTACAGCAAAATACCCCCAACAAAGTACACCATCAGGTTATTGAACATGTTGACCTTATCACCAAGCATGTCTTTGGTTACCGTGTTGAAAGATACCTTTAAGTCATAATTCTTGAATGCCTCTAGCAGCATCCAACCCGAAATGGTCATGACGACCATGGTAATTGTAATCGCGAAAACTGACCATGTTGTCCATGCACCTGCTCCCGCACTTGGGAGCCCCAGCATGCCCGCACCAACGCAGACACTGGCGATAATACATGCCCCTCCTATTAATGACGGATGTTTTTCCTTAACACTGTCACTTGATACTAATGACGGATTCTGTTCCATAATTCAGTCACTCTTGTAATTTCACGTTATTGGATTGATCACCCTAAACTATTTATTTTATTCTGTGCTTAGGAAAAAGAGCGCAACCGTAGGGTGCGCTCTTTGAGTGTGATTAAGCTTCTTCTAGAATCTTGGTTTCCGTTTTCACCGCTGTTTGCACAGGCTCAACTTCTTTAAGTCGAGCAGTAAAGTGACGAAGTACTGCTGGCTCATAAGTAAAATCAAGACCTTTCACATTTGCTGCGTTTGCCTTCACTTTTTGGAACGCTTCTATAACGAAATCCATATGCGTTTGAGTGTAGGTCGCACGTGGGATCGTCAAACGAAGTAACTCCGCAGGACAAGGATGTTGTTTACCTGTTGCTGGATCGCGACCGAGTAATAGAGAGCCAATTTCAACGGCGCGGATACCTGCCACTTTATAGAGTTCGCAAGCAAGAGCATGTGCTGGGAACTGCTCGGTAGAAATGTGTGGAAGCAGCTTACCTGCATCAACGAATGCCGCGTGGCCCCCAGCTTGCTGACATACGACACCGATAGACTCTAGACCGTCTACAAGGTATTGAACTTGACCAATACGGTATGCTAGCCACTCCTGACGCATGCCGTCATAGAGGCCAACGGCAAGACGCTCCATCGCACCACCTTCTAGACCACCGTAGGTTGGGAAGCCTTCCTGAATCACACACAAAGTACGACACTCTGTGTATGCATCCATCATGGATTCATCTTTGAAGCAAAGTAGACCGCCCATCTGTACCATGGCATCTTTCTTTGCAGACATAGCTAGGCCGTCAGCATACTTATAAGATTCACGCGTAATTTCTTCGATAGTCCAATCTTTGTAAGTATCTTCACGTTGTTGTATAAAGTAGGCGTTCTCGGCATAACGAGCGGAGTCCATAATCACTGGAATGTCATATTTCTGTGCGATCTCATACACCGCTTTTAGGTTAGCGATAGAAACAGGCTGACCACCTGCAGAGTTACAGGTAATAGTACTCACAATGTACGGTACGTTTACAGGGTCGGCTGCAAGGATTGCTTCTTCTAGCTTAACTAGATCAAAGTTACCTTTGAAATCGGCATTGACCGAGGTATCAAACGCATCTTCTGTATACACATTCTTTGCCACACAACAGTTCACTTGAGTGTGACCTTGTGTTGTATCAAAGAAGTAGTTAGACAGTGCTACCATTTTGGTACGGTCTAGTCCCTTCTCTATTTCACGTTTCTTGATAAGGACAGGAATGTAGATTTGCTCGGCACCACGACCTTGGTGAGTTGGAATTGTTAATTCATAGCCAAAGATATCTTTTACCGCGTTCGCAAGTGCGTAGTAACTGCGGCTACCGCTGTATGCTTCATCACCACGGAACATCGCGGCTTGCATTTCTTGAGTAATTGCCCCCGTTCCACTATCAGTAAGCAGGTCAATAAATACGTCTTCACTATCTAGTAGGAATGGGTTCATCCCCGCTTTTAAAATAGCTTCATCGCGATATTCACGAGTAGTGCGTTTTACTGGCTCAATAACACGGATACGGAATGGTTCAGGTAAGTGTTTAAAGTTTTCCATGATAATGCCTTTACTTTTATTTGGTGTTTTATTTCACCAGAAGTTAATGTTTGGTTTTTATGTAATTAAAGTTAATAGCATGCCTTTAATGTTATTTAATGCTTGATTTTACGGTGAGTAAAGTCGCGTCAAATAAATAACAAAATATAGGTGTATTAACTTTGCCTCAAAGAAAAGAGACGTAAATGTTTATATGTTTATTTTGAAGGGAAATAGTAAGATATTTTATAATCTTCTATATACCATGGCATTAGCGATGATAATATTGAAAGCTGCCATTTAAGATACATATTCATTTCATGTTCCCACATAAAATCAAAGTGAAAATGAATAGTCAATATTGTAGGTTTAATACGTTAAAGCATCTTTGCTTGTACATATTAAGTTTAACCTTACAATACCAAAAATTAGCTGTCAAAATATGTTTGACTGTTGAGGGCGCATAAAAATGGCCTCTAGAAATTATTTTGAAGACAAATGAAAGGACAGTTTGTGGTCTAAATTATACCAGGCTAACAATGTTAGCGCCGAAGTGGATTGCCATTTGAGGTACACGTTCATTTTATGTCCTATATGAAAAAGCAATGCTTTAAACCAATAACGAAAGTATCCTATAGCTAAATTAATAAATATATACTACTTATCAATAAGTGTGACCAGACAAGCAAAAACTCGCAAGAGGAAATTGAAAGCTTGTCATGTTGTGAACAAAGAACATGACAAGCACATTTACAATTATTGTCATTATTAATAGTGACAGTATTGTGCTTTTTCGATGCGAAAAGGTATTACCAAATAACTATTTAGCAAAAGGGTGCGCCATTTTATCTTTTATTGATACTTCCAACTGAGGTGACGCAATGGAGATATCATGTTTGATAAATTTATTTTTGATTCGGCAATGTAAGTCATGGGTTAACCCTAAACGATGCCCTGTTTCTGCCGCATAAGCACGCACTTCAAAGTTCTGGCAGTTTGCCGTTAGCCCTAAAAAGAACACTTCAGGTGCGGGGTTATCCAGTACTAACTCACATTCATCGGCGGCTTCAAATAATAACTGGGTAACTAATTCGCTATCAGATACATATTGAACACTGATTGTAAGCGTTACTCGAGTAATAGCATCTGATAGTGACCAGTTAATAAACTGCTCGGTAACAAAGGATTTGTTGGGCACGATAACTTCTTTGCGATCCCAATCAACGATGGTTGTTGCACGTGTTTTAATTTTTGCCACAACACCCGTCAACTCCCTAATGGTGACGGTATCACCAATTCGAATCGGTTTTTCGAATAAAATAATGATACCAGAAATGAAGTTAGCGAATATTTCCTGCATACCAAAGCCGATACCGACACCAAGTGCCGCAACAAGCCATTGCATCTTACTCCAATCGAAACCAATCAGCCCAGAGCCGATAATGATACCAGTGAAGATAGCAAAGTAGCGGGTAAGGGAAGTGATGGCATAACCAGTACCAGGACTAAGATCAAGGTGCTGGAGTATGAGTAGCTCCATGGCGCCGGGTAAATCTCGCGCGAGGATGCCCGTTAAGAAGATAGCGAGAATGGCCAGTAAAACACTCTTAACTGTAATCGCGCTGAGTTGTTCTATGCCATTAATGGTACTTGTTGCATCCCACAGTGAAATGTCTTCAAGCAGCGTGATTGCTTGATATAGGTCGTCCCATATCAATGACAATACGGCGACATAAATCAGTAATAACAATGAACGTAATAAACGTAAAGATTGCGCACTAATTTTATCAAGATCAACTTCTGGTTCTTCTATTTCAATGTGTAACTCACTGCTTATTGGTGCATCATCTTTGTCTTCAAGTACTTCAGCTTGTCGTTGAGCGATTATTTCTTGTCGTTTTATTTTCGCTCGCTCGAAAGCCAAACGGCGTTTTTGAATGAGCATTAAGCGTTTTACTAAGTAATAAATAAGTAGAGTAACAACCCCGATAACGGCAGACATTTCCATCTTATTCATAACGATTTGAGATGAACCTAAATAACCATTTAAAGCCGCATAATTTAAACCTTGAGGGAGTAGAATCAGTGCCCACCAAAAAATGTGGTGACCAATATGTGCTTTACCTTCAGGTACGTCACCATAAGTCATTGGTAATTTTACTTGCCACATGCGCCAGTGAAAATAACTGACGGCAATATTACTGATAATAAAGGCTAAACGCCCGAGAGTACCACTAATATCAATATCACTATAAAGGTAGGTGAAGTTTTGAATCACCATCATCGGAAGGTAGATCCATAATAGATTCCGATAATGTATAAACGTTTTGTTTACGACACTTTTATCCCAATTAAAGTGGCTGATAAATAAGCCATTATCTCTTACTATTTCACGCATGAAACAATAAACAACTAAAGCCAAAGGTAATGATAAAGCTTGGCCTAAATGATGAACGAAAGGGTACTGCCAGGCAGAGCTGAGTAATAGACCCGTAATGGCGACAATAATGGGTACAGGCCAAGCAAGGCAGAAAGAGAGAAAGACATTGATATAGCTGTAACTGAATTTGTCTTGTGTCACTTTTCCTATTTTTTGGCTCGTTTTCTCAAGGTATTTAAGCCAACGGCTACGACACCAATTTAAACTCATAATAATAAGGGCGATAATACCGATACCAATAAAGAGCTTTAGTTTTTCTATTACGGCGGGGGCTTTTAATAAATTAACCCATTGGAATGGTGAGAAAAACCATTTTAGTTTTTCCCACGTATCGGTAATAAGATTTAGGCTAAATGTCTTGGCATCTGGTGCCCAAAAAAGTCGCTTTGTAGCTTCAGTTTTTAAATCAATAAGCATGTTATTTAACCGATCAAAAGCCACGGTTAATGTTGCTTGTTGGTAGATTAAAGTATCTGAAGCAGCTATTATTTTTTTTAATAAAGCCAAATTAGCACTGATGAGTTTCTTTGCCGTTTTTTGTTGTTCTGGTGTGAGAGCCTCAATTTCAGTGAGGTTTTTTGCACGTTCAGATAAAGTATCGTGTTGTTGTTGATACTCATATTTATTGATTTGGTTCTGAGCAATATTTTTGTTTAAGGCTTCAATCGGAGGGTTAGAGGGTAAACGATCTATTCGGGTTCGAAGACTTTCACTGAATGCAGGGCTTAGCTTAAGCCATTCAGACATCATATCTAAGTCATCAGCTGTTTTAGAGACGATGGTGATTTGTTCATTCGTTGTTTTTATCTGTTGCTGTACTTGCTCTCTTTTCGTAGAGAAGCTACCAAATGAAGATGACAGTCGTTGATTTGTTATAATTAACTGACGAAGTACTGGTGGCTGATCAATTAAATTTTCTTGTAACTCATTACTGTTTTCAATATTTGTATCAGCGCTGGTTCGAAGTACGCGGTTCAGCATGTTTTGCAAGTTATTGCGGTAGGCCTGACGAGCTTCAATTTCTAAATTGGCATAGGTGATTTTAAATTTAGTTAACGTACGGCGATTACCTGAACTAAGTTGTTCGGCTTCCAGCATAAAGACTTGGCTAATATAAAATTGTTGTTCGATCTTGAATAACAGGGTTTCGTTCAGAGCTGCGGTATCGCCACTGTCATGCTGAGTCTTTGCTAGCTTAGTTTCCACTTTTTTTATTTTTACTCGAAGTGCTTCTGATTGATAAGAAAACTCATCAATTCCATGTTCAATTTCAAGTAGAAGATTTTTGTCATTTTTTCGTGTTACTTCTAATTGAACTAAAGCGTTGTCTTGCTCTGCAATTTCAAGAGTTAACTCTTCTTTGCCCCACTCAAAAAAATCAGGAAATTCAGTTGAAGAGTAAGCGGCAATTTTTTGCTTTAGTTTATCCGCTTCTTGCGGGAATGTTTCGGTAACCAGCTGGTACTGACGCGTTCTAATATTAAATTCTTTGGTTTTATCAATCCGGTTTTGTGCTTGTAAATAGCTATCAAGTTCTTTGATTGTTTCGGGGGTGTTTGGTAATTGGTTAAGTTCTTCAATTTTGCTGGTTAACGCAGCCTGCGAATCTTCAATCTCGTCTGCTATCGTCGAAAAAGCAGTAAGAAGAGACAGAAAGAGAAAAAAGAGAAAGTGGTGCGCTTTTAACATAGATATGCCTATATAAAATCCATAATCATGAAGGCCCTAAACCATAAACTTACGATAAAACGTATTGAATTACTTCAAAATAAAAGTGTAGCAGTGAATAAATAGAATTGATTGGATTAAGAATGAGGCGAATTGGGCTAATAGTCGACAAACGAGAGTTGTTTGAAGAAAACCCCTTGACCCTATCGACCTAAAACATTACATTAGCCGCCGTTGAGACGTACAGCGTCTTGGCAACAATGTGGTGAGGTGTCCGAGTGGCTGAAGGAGCACGCCTGGAAAGTGTGTATACGGCAACGTATCGAGGGTTCGAATCCCTCCCTCACCGCCATATCTCTTTTAGAGATATAAAAACGGAGAGATGGCTGAGTGGTCGAAAGCACCGGTCTTGAAAACCGGCAAGGGTTTATAGCCCTTCTAGGGTTCAAATCCCTATCTCTCCGCCACATTTAGAAAAGGGCGCTGATTTATCAGCGCCCTTTTTGCGTCTAGCGCATGTGGTTAGAGGAATTTGTGCCAAATCCGCCTCACCCAGAACACTCCGCTACATTCAAAGAAACCGCTAATTTATTAGCGGTTTTTTTACGTCTGAAGTTTGCCAATAAAATAGGGATGCAGAATCCTAGACAGGGTTCACCTGAGCGAAGCGAAAGCACATTGCCCGTACCGAAGGTGCGAAAAGGCAATAGCCCGAAGGGTACGAGCTTGCGAGTAATAAATCCCTATCTCTCCGCCACATTTAGAAAAGGGCGCTGATTTATCAGCGCCCTTTTTGCATCTAGCGTATGTGGTAAGAGAGATTTGTTCCAAATCCACCTCACCCAGAACACTCCACCAGATTCAAAGAAACCGCTACTCTGTTAGCGGTTTTTTTACGTCTATAGTTTGCAAATAAGATAGGGATGCAGAATCCTAGACAAGGTTCACCTGAGCTCTATTTTCCCCTCTCTTTAATACCTTGCTGTCCCAAAAATGAGAAAGTGACTTACACTTAATACAGGATAGTCGCAGGCAATTAATCAAGTTAGCTTGTTTAATTATGCCGTGAAAATGAGCCTTATCTATGGGTAAATTTTTGTATGTTCATCTACTTGGTATGCTAATGGTTGGCTGTACTAGCACGACAGCCACTCATCAACCTGATCATCAGTTTCGTCAACAATATATGGAACTCTATAGAACGATGGAGATGACACCAAAGACATACCCGATTCTTATTCTACAGCCGAGACAAAACGAAACGTTAATGTAGAAAAAGTAAGATGTCACAAGAACGTATTACTTTAATATTTAAACATCAGGAAGCGAATAACGGTGGAACTATTTAACTTAAGAGTAAGACTCATTTCCATTATTTGATCAACTAAACGTACTGCTATCGGTACGTTTGTCATTTTTTTAAAACGCCAGTAATATCAATTCAACCCCGTGTTCAGGTACCGTGCTTGTCACCAAAAGAGCTTCTCCTTCATGGTGGAGAGATTGCGTTGAGCGTTTGGGATAGGCCGTTCGCTTGATTTCGTCGATATCTTCTTCAGACAATGGCTCCGGAGCGCCCATTCTTAGCCAGTCATCATACGCAGAGCCGTGTTCACGGTTGAGCATATAGCGAGTCAGCTTATAGTTGCCGGAAGGAAGATCAAACGCAAAATCAAACAATTTGTCAGGTGCCGGATTGAAGGCTGCGTAGGGATCGGACATCTCAATGGCAGAGGTATCACCGCTGGCATATAGATCGTCGAAATGAACATAGTTGACCATTAAGATTTGAATACCCTGTGACGACCGGGTGATGATGAAGTCCTTTTCTCGCTTAAGCAGTTTCGGACCAAGGCGATTGAGCATAGTCAGGGCGTGGAAGTTGGGTTTTTTAATCCCTTCACGCGTCATCATGCCAAAACCTCCGTGGAAAGTGGAGGTCGACGGCCCTCGCTCCTCAAACAGGTCGCTGAACGTCCAGATCCCCAGTGAGCTGACTTTGTCATACAGAGCGATGATATTGTAGACGACGAAACTGCCCAGAAAAGCGGTATCCAATACCTTGTTCCCCCAGCAGGCACTCAGGTTCCACTCGGTAATATGAAGCTCGTCAATGTCCAGCTGTTGTTGGTAAGGTCGACAGCTGTTGAGTAATTCCAGGCACCCGTCGGGGCCAAGTGTTTTGCGGCTGACCTTACTGGAATCCATCAGATTATCAATGTTGCCATACAGCTCAGGGTAGATGTGGCAGGAGAAAAAATCGGGCTGTAGCTGGTGCTGGTGACAGAAACGGATAAAGTTATCGAGCCAGTCAGAGCGATCAAATACCATGTGGCTGACAGATGGGCCGCCAAGTTTAATTAAGGGTGAAACGGCTCTTACCGCATGGTAGGTTGCTAGGTAGAGTTGGTGATATTCAGCCTCATTGCCCGCCCAGAATACGCCTTCCAAATCAGGTTCGTTCCACACTTCAAAATACCATGTCTGCACCTGTTCTATGCTATATCGGGTGATGATATGGTGGAAGAACGCAGCGACTAAATCAGTCCAGTTCTCCATGTGTTCCGGAGGGGAGATATTGCCACGCCAATGGGCGACGGTTTGCTCGTTACTGGCAAATAGGTCGGGCATGTATCCGAGGCAGAAAAAGGGTTTGAGTCGAATAGAAAGTAGGAAGTCTATGAGGCTATCAATGTTGCTCCAGTTGTAGAGGCCTTTGGCGGCAACAATGTGCATCTGTTCGGCAAAAATGCCCTGAAAACGGATGTACTCAAAATGTAGGCTGCTCTGCATTTCTGCTAGTTGTGCACGGTGCTGTGTTTTCAATCCCTCGTACGAGCAACCAAATGTCGTGAGTTTACGCCAAGTCTGGGTAACATTATCAATGACTTCCTCGGTCGTGATTGAAATTGGACTCGAAGCTGGCACCGGTGTTGTGGCTGTTTTAGCTTCTGTGGTAGATGTATTCAAATACTCAAATAGTGATTTATAGATATCCCGATCACGAACCGATAGATAGCTGCTGCCGCCGTTAGGGTGGTTTGAGGGAGCCGATAGTTGTCTTCTGAGCTTGATGGGGGTCTGGTTATATTTTTGTTTGAACTTTTTATAGAACAATTTTGGGTCATTGAAACCGCATGCAAAGGCAATATCGGCAATTTTTTCGTTGCTGTTAATTATCTGTTTTGCGGCCTGATAAATACGGTAGTCGAAGAGGTATTCCTGAAATGAAATACCCATTTGTTCTTTAAAGAAGCGGGAAAGGTGGTGCATGGTGACGCATTCGCGATCGGCCAGTTCCTGCAGCTGGACTTTGCCCGCATAGTGTTCACCAATATAATCGACGATACGGGTAAGCCGTTCTAATTCGCGTTCATGGATCTGATGACGGTTGTCTTCTATGATTTCGTGATGGTAAGTGGATAGAAGTGTCGTGATGAGAGCCAGCAGCTCCTGCTCGATAGTAAACTTGCACCACTTGTGCTTTTTGGTAAATGCCCAAACGATCCGGGCAAGGTGGCTTCTCAGCGGGTTGAAATAGGTTTGCTCGGCATCACTGTATTGCGCCGAGTTACAGTGGAATATGATGTTTTTCAACTCTGGATAGCAATTGTTCATTAAGTCAGGAGAAAATTGGATCGCTAGCAGAATATTATTTTCATCGGTTGCCTTGATGCTGTGAAGTTCGTTGTGATTGATCAGCAATACATCATCTTGGACGAGGTTAAACACCTGATTATTGCGCCGAAGCTCAATACTGCCCTTCAATACCATCATTAATTCAATTTCATGGTGCCAGTGTGCTGTGACCTCCATGACTGAGTGAACATAGATTTTGGCTTTTAGCCCTTCATCAAGACGAACGAGCTCATGGCGGTATTGCATAATGACTCCTGGAGCAATACGAAATATCAAACTTCTACTATACGCAGAATATACATAGAGCTGTTTGTGGAAACTCACACTACGATAAAAAAGATGATACCTCGCCTCGTGATCACGAGGTGAGGTGGTTCATGCCTTTGGCAAAAGTGTTAATTGGATATTGAGCGAAGATGCTGAAGTTCTTGCTGCATCTGTTCGCAGATAGTTTTGTTGATGGGGTAGAGGATCAGTACCAGTGCACTGGCTAAAAATCCTAGGGCTGGCAGTAGACTCATCATGATCAGAATACCATGCAGGGTATTAGCTGATTGGACTGCTCCGGCCTGGTAACCATAGTGACTGAGAATCGCGCCGGTGATCACGCCACTGATCCCCATGCCGAATTTATGCGAGAAGGTGACTGAGCTGGTTGTTAGGCCGATGACTCTTTTCCCTTGCTTCCACTCACAGTAGTCGGCAGCATCAGCCACCATCGACCACATGATCGGTACACTTACACCCTGGGCAATCATCACTAGGAAGAACAGACCGCAGATAAGCATGATATTGGCGGTATCCAGCCAGTAGAGGTTGATGATCAACAGAGAGGCCAGTAACTGGGCACAGATCATCATTTTTTTCTTACAAAGTGATTTTGATAATACAGCAGTGATTACCACGCCAAGCAGCATGCCAATATTACCGGAAACAAAGAAAACTGTTGCCATGTCGGTTTGGCCGACGTTGTAGCGGAAATAATACATCCCAACGGCAAACGGCATCATGGTAAAGCTAAAGCACAACACACCCACAATCAGCAGCACCCACCATGCTCGGTTTTGGCTAACCACTTTTAGATCTTGTTTAATCGATGATTGGTGGCCGACGGATTTCACTCGCTCCTTGGTTGAATGAAAGGTGACGAAGAAAAAAAGTATCGCCAGAGCGGCAAAAATGGCAATGGTTAACTGAAAACCTTGTTGTTCGTTATCGCCACCCAACAGGCGTACCAGAGGTAGCGTGCTGCCCGATACCAACAGCATGGCAAAAAAGCCACAGAACATTCGAAAGCTTGTCAGTTGAGTCCTGACTTTGCTGTCTGAACTCATCATTACTGGCAGTGCCGAATAGGGAATATTGACAACGGTGTAGCAGATCATCAACAGAATATAGGTAATATAGGCATAGATCAGCTTGCCGGAGTCAGATAGATCAGGGGTGGTAAAGGTGAGCACCGCAAGAATACCAAGTGGCACCGCGCCAAACAGCAGATAAGGGCGAAACTTACCCCAGCGGCTAATGGTACGGTCGGCAATAGCTCCCATCAGGGGATCGCTGACGGCATCAATCATTCTGGCGACAAAAAATATACTGCCTACCGCGGCGGCAGACAGACCAAAGATGTCAGTATAAAAATACATCAGGAAGGTGGTCACCGTGGCAAAAATCAGTGTACTGCCTAGGTCGCCCACGCCATATCCTAGCTTTTCTTTTAATTTAAGTGATTCCATTACTCGTTACCTGTGTAGGGTTTGAATTGATTGTCATGAAAACGGCAAAGAACAACTAGCGAGCTATTTGAGGTAGGTGCTGGGGGATGTTTGTGTTGATTGACAAACTGTGAGTTGCATCATGGTCGCTGTGTGGTGGTGGACAAGAACTCAGTGGTGAGCTAACGCACTCTAATAAAAGATAATTCGTGATTTAAGGTTACTTCACTGTCGAGTGCTACTCCGGTCACATTTCTGCGCTGATCACAAAATCCCCCTATAACATCAGGTAAACCTCTACGAAGTTTGTGGTGGCAAAACGGCTTAGACTAATTCTCAACCTATCCACCAAGAAGAAGTCTGGTGGTTATACAGAGAATTGAAAATAGACTGAGGCTAAAATGATAGATTTAACGGCAAAACCTTTTTATTTAAGTCATGAAGATATTGTGTGGGTGGAGGAAACTCTCAACGCAATGACGCTGAAAGAGAAGGTCGGTCACCTATTTTGTCCTATCGGTTTAAGTGCCGATCAGGCTGATTTACAGGCGTTATTGGATGAATTTAAACCGGCTGGGATCATGTTCCGACCGGGCGACGCCAAAGAGGTTCAGCAGGTCCATCAGTACTTGCAGCAAAATAGTAAGGTACCGATGCTAATCGCTGCCAATCTCGAAAGTGGCGGCAACGGTGCGGTGACCGAGGGAACCGAGTTTGGCTCGCAAATGCAAGTAGGTGCGACTGCAGATCCGGAAATGGCGGCAAAGCTGGGGGCTGTGGTTGCTGAAGAAGGTCGAGCGGCAGGCTGTAACTGGGCTTTTGCGCCAGTTATCGACCTTGATTATAACTTTCATAATCCGATTACCAATACTCGTACTTACGGCAGTGACCCTGAACTCGTCGGGGCAATGGGCAAAGCTTATGTCGAAGCCGTGCAGGCTCGAGGCATGGCAACATCAATTAAACATTTCCCTGGTGATGGTGTTGACTACCGTGACCAACATCTGGTGCTTTCTGTTAATACAATGGAGCCACAGCAATGGGATGAAACATTTGGTCAGGTTTATCAGCAATCGATTGATGCAGGCGCGCTTACCGTCATGGCAGGGCACATTGCACTGCCGGAGTACTCCAAGGTGCTGAATCCTGAATTGAGCGATCATGAGATCATGCCTGCTTCACTGGCACCAGAGCTGCTTAATGACCTGTTGCGCGACAAACTCTGTTTCAACGGTATGATCGCCAGTGATGCCACGTCGATGGTGGGCTTTACCATCATGATGAAACGTGAACAGGCGGTACCATTAACGATTGCCGCGGGTTGTGATCTATTTCTGTTCAATAAAGATCTGAAAGAAGATTTTGGCTACATGCTAAAGGGTATCGAAACAGGCTTGCTGAGTATGGCACGTGTCGATGAAGCGATTATCCGTACGCTTGCGACAAAAGCGACTTTGGGGTTGCATAAACGTGATCTGATAGCTGAGCTGGATTTGTCGTTGATCGGTTGTGAAGCACATAAACAAATGGCGATTGAATGTGCGGACAAAGCGGTGACTTTGGTCAAAAACAACCAGAATATCTTACCGTTATCACGTGATCAGCATAGTCGTGTACTTCTGATTGGCTTGGGCGATGAAGCCGATATGTTTGGTAAGAAGGCCGGTACTGTTGAAAAGTTCCAGAGCCAGCTTGAAGTCGAAGGGTTTAAGGTTACCTTGTATGATACTTCGCAATTTACTATGCGGGATATGATGCAGTCTGTAGAAGACTTTATTGCCGACTACGACGTGGTGGTGTACGCCGCGCAGTTCAAAACCGCCAGTAACAAAACGACCCTTCGGATCAACTGGGCTCGTCCGATGGGCATTGATGCGCCGTGGTTCAGCCAAGAAATCCCAACCGTCTTTATTTCGTTTGGTAACCCTTACCATTTGATGGATGTCCCTCGTGTGCCGACATATATCAATGCCTATACTGCTAACGATATTACTATTGAAGCCGTCGTGAATAAGCTAATGGGTCGTTCGGCGTTTAAGGGGCAGAGCCCTGTCGATGCTTTCGTTGGGCAGTGGGATACCCGCCTGTAAATATTTAACGTGGTTAACAAACAGCATTAGTGGTAAGCGTATGAAAGAGACAATTAAAGGCGTGATCTTCGATCTCGATGGTGTATTGGTTGATACAGCCTGTCTGCATTATGAAGCCTGGAAAAAAATAGCCGATAAACTCAACATTTCGTTTAGTGAAAAAGATAATGAAAAATTAAAAGGCGTGAGCAGAAAAGATTCATTGGATATTATATTGAGTCAGGGCACGGAATATTTCAGTGAAGGTGAAAAGAGTCAGTTACTACTGAATAAAAATAATGACTATTTAACCTTAGTTAATCAAATAAATAAAAATGACGTGTTAGGTGGTGTCGTAAAGTTAATTGAAGAATTGAAATGTAAAGGAATGAAAATTTCTCTAGGTTCAGCAAGTAAAAATGCCCGCCTGATATTAGAACTAACGGGTTTATACCATTATTTTGATTATATCGTAGATGGCAATATGGTTGTTAAAGCCAAACCTGCACCGGATGTGTTTCTGATGGGAGCCGAATTACTCGGCCTTTCTCCATCAGAATGTTTGGTGTTTGAAGATGCCCAGTCTGGCGTGCAGGCAGCATTGGCTGCTGGAATGAAGGTTGTTGGTGTCGGTGAGTACGCTCTATTGCATCAGGCGACATTTGTAGTCCCTAACCTGATAGGATTTAGTATCGAAGATTATATAAAGTAAACAGCATTAAATATAGATATAAATATAATTATAAATAGCCAGGGTGTAATAATATAAATCTGGCGTGTAGATAACCTCACAGGAATATCAATGTCAATATAAGGCGCGCTGGAATAATACAATAAGTTTTATGCGTGTATGTATTGCTATGTCTGTGAATATATTTTCTAAGGAATGAAAATGGATCTTACCTCTACCTTTAAATGTGTCAGATTAGCTTGTCTGACAGGTTTGCTTATTACTCCAGTTGCTCAGGCTAGTGGGTTATTTGAAAATAATGAACTTACATTATCCACTCGAAATATCGCGATGTATTTGGATGAAGATACATCAAATAGTGAAGACCAGTTTGCCTGGGCGCAAGGGATTGCGATTGATTATAAATCTGGCTATCTCGCTGACATTATTGGTTTTGATGCAACCTATTCCGGTGCAATCAAATTAGGCGCTAATGATAACTTCCAGGGCCGTGACTTATTACGTGATAATAATGGTAAAGCCGAAAGCTTTAATAAAATCAGCCAGATCTATGCGAAGGTCAAACTGGGGGACGATGACTTATACGTAAATGTTTATGGTGGCTGGAAGGAGCTATACAAAACCGGCTCGCTGACTGTTTCACATGGTCGTGCCGTTGTTGCCTCATATCAGGGTATTAGCGGAGAAGTTGGTTATAAGGGCTTGCGTCTGCGTGGTGTATATACCGATCGCTTTTCAGATCGAGACTCGCCGACAAAAGTGCGTTTCAAAACCCTTTCTGGCCAACAAATTGACAACATTATTACCGGCGATCTCAGTTATAGCTGGGGTAAAAAGAATGTAGTTAATCTGTTCAGTGGCGAAAGTAAAGATTACTTGCGACGAAGCGGCCTTGAATTTAAATGGCAGACGCCAGTTTCTGAAACTTCGAAGATGGGCTTGAGCGGTTATTTCTATCAAAACGACGCTTTGGATAACTGGGAAGGAATGGCGTTCGACGATAAAGCCAACCACTATAACCTGAACTTGGATTACATGGTTGGTTCATGGACCTTGTCAGGCAGTTATGCCTATACCGAAGCAGAGCTAGAAAATGGCCTAGGTATGTTCTTCTGGGATATGGGAAAAAATACCGACGGTAACTTCAACAGTAAGGCGGATGGAACCGGTACTGACTTTAACAAAGATGGCGAGACCATGGTTGCCTTCCAGGGCATGTATAACATGGCGAATGCTGGCGTACCCGGCTTGATGGTTGGTTTACGTGCGACGTACGGTTTTGGGATGGAATTTCAGGGCGCAGATATAGATGAAGCAGAGCTGAACCTTCTGATGATGTATAAATTTCAGGATAAGGCACTTAAGGGCCTCAGTATGATGGCTGGTGTTGGACCGGGGTACTCCTATGTTGCGGATAGCGCAAGGAATCCTGTTGTTGAAAACGGTGACTGGGAAAAACGTACCATTCTCGGTGCCGTATTTGTGGTTGATTATAAATTTGACTTGCTTTAAGCACTTACGATGAAGGATATGATGATGAATACGACATTGAAAATAGTTGCTGCACTGGTTGCTGGTGCTCTAGTAACTCTACCAACATTGGTTCAGGCAAAAACGTCTAATACTGAAGATACGCTGCGTATTTTGCTTGTCAGTGATGATGGCTGCCGTAGTGAGGGTTCGCAAGAACTATTTAAAGCACTGACCGAACAAGGTTATGATGTTTGGCTGTCTGGCCCTGCCAACAATCAAAGTGGCAAGGGAACGGCAGTTACCTTCAAGCCGGGCAAAGAGCTAACGTACGAAAAAATAGGTGAAAAGGAGTATTGCTTCAATGGTACCCCAGTGGATTCGGTGCTGTTTGGTTTAACAGGCCTTATGGCTGAACAGAAGCCGGACCTGGTCATTTCGGGGGTCAATGACGGACCAAATGTCGGGGTCAACCAGTTTAACTCTGGTACCGTTTCGGCGGCGGCCCGCGCTGTGCGTCACGGTGTGCCAGCGATTGCCGTCAGTATGGGATTTCGGCTTGAAGAAGCTAAAACCGGCTTTCCGAGTTCAATGGAATATATCCCAGCAGGCGTCGAGCATACGCTGGCGGTGGTAAAAAAACTGAATGATAAGAAGCTTGTGGGCCAACCTCTGTTGCCGAAAGGTACTGGTCTAAGTATCAACTACCCGCCGTACCCGACAGCAGAAATTAAGGGTGTAAAATATATCGAGAACGAGCGCTATCCAGACTATAACTACACCTTCAAGCTAGTCGACGAAAAGACAGTGGTACAAGAACTGAATTTCAAGCCCTTCCTTGCTGCCAGTGATCCGACTGTGACTACTGATACCACGGAGCTGATGCGTAAATACATCACCTATACCGTATTTAACGCACATTGGAATGCGCCCGAAGCGGTGGCGTCATATAAGGCAATATTGAACTGATCTTAACCGATAGAGGTTAATAACATCACACGATTAAAGAGAGCCTGAGGGCTCTTTTTTTATGAGAAGTTAGGTCGATACCTTCTTTTGTAACCTGAAAATTTCTTCATGAAGCCAATTCAGCAACGATTTAATTGTTCGCGATAGCGCCTTGCCTTGCCTGATAATATACCCACAGTAGAACGTTGGGATATTCGATAAAAGCGTGAACCTTGCGTGAATATTGAGTTTGGGATGAAGAGAAAACTCCGGTACTATCATCATGCCAATTCGGTTTCGGGTGTGGGTATCATGCCCCCAAAAAAACAGGGATTTCCCATGATTATTGAGCCAGTAGTAAAGGGGGTTGTTGCACGTTCAGCGCATCCATTTGGTTGCCAGCAGGCTATCCGCAATCAGATCAATTATGTGAGAACAGCTGATCCCGTTACTGACGGGCCGAAAAAAGTATTGGTGCTTGGTGCCTCGTCGGGGTTTGGTCTGGCATCTCGTATTTCACTGGCTTTTGGTGGTTCGATGGCAGATACCATTGGTATTTCTTTCGAGCGAGGACCGAGTGAAAAAGGAGTAGGCACTGCGGGTTGGTATAATAATATTTTCTTTCGCGAAGAAGCTGAAAAAGCGGGTTTAATCGGTAAAAACTTCATTGGTGATGCTTTCTCGCCACAAATGCGCCAACAGGTTATTGAGTATATAAAGACAGAATTTGGTGGCCAGCTTGATTTGGTTGTATATAGCTTGGCAACGGGAGTAAGGCCGAATCCTGAAACCGGAGAGTTATGGCGTTCGTCAATCAAGACCATGGGTGAGCCTGTAACAGGGCCGACGATCAATATCGAAACCGATACCATGGAGCAGATGACGATTGGTACGGCGACACCTGAAGAAGTTGAAGACACTGAAAAGGTGATGGGCGGAGAAGATTGGGCGAGCTGGATTGATATGTTGTCTGAAGCGGGTGTTCTAGCGACTGGCTGTAAAACGGTGGCCTATTCGTATGTTGGCCCTAAAGCGACGTATCCTATTTATCACCAAGGAACATTAGGCAGAGCTAAGGCGCATTTGCATGCAACAGCCGATCAGCTTAATGAACAAATGTCTGAAATGGGGGGTGAGGCTTATGTGTCTGTCTGTAAAGCATTAGTCACTAAAGCCAGTGTTTTTATTCCTGCTTTTTCGCCCTATATTCTCGCTTTGTTTAAGGTAATGAAAGACAAAGGTGTGCATGAAGGATGTATTGAGCAGATGCAGCGACTCTATGCTCAACGTCTTTACGGAAAAGACAAAATAGTACCCGTTGATGACAACCGTTTGATTCGTGTTGATGACTGGGAACTAGAGGACGACATTCAGCAGCAAGTCAGTGAGTTAATGGTAAAAATCACCCCTGAAAACTTTACCACAATGGGGGATTACCAAGGGTATAAAACCGACTTTATGCAGTTAAATGGCTTTGATTTAGAAGGCGTTGATTATCAAGCAGATATTAGCTTTGAAACGCTAACTCAATTAGTCGCATAAAAGCATAAGGATCATGTCATGCGCCAAGTCAGTGAAAAATTACAGCCATGGCTTGAAGGTTTTAACCAGCAAGTAGCAGTATTAATTGTAAATGGTTTTAAGCCGACTTCAACCAATGCCCGTGAAGGGCTAGCCAATTTAACAACAGATTTGGTTACCGATATTCCCGCTATTGCTTGGGTTCAAGATGATGTCGTTATCAACGACGAAGACACTGTACCTGTGCGTATTTACCATCCGGCACCAGAGCAGGCTTTACCTGTTTTAGCTTATTACCATGGTGGCGGGCATATGGCAGGCAGTATTACGGTTTATGATCCTATCTGTCGAAAGTTGGCGAATGCAACCCAACATATCGTGGTTGCTGTCGACTACCGATTGGCGCCAGAATGCCCGTACCCGGCGGGTGTGAATGATGCTTATGCTGTTGTGAAAGGTATTTGGACAACATTGGATAGCTGTCAACTCCAGTATCAACAAGAATTAGTGATTGCAGGCGATTCTGGTGGTGGTGCATTAGTAGCGACGATAAGTGAGCTGGCGCAATTTGATGACACGGTGAATATTGCCAAGCAAGTAATGATCTACCCAAGCCTTGACTACACCATGCATTCAGGCTCGATGGAACAAAATGCAGCAGGGTACTTGCTTCAGAAAGACAAGATAGCGTGGTATTTTGATAATTATTTACAAAATAACGAAGACCGCCAACGGGTTTCTCCGTTATATGGCCGTTTTACCCTAGCATTGCCAGAAACCTTACTCTTTACCGCTGAATTTTGCCCGCTTCGTGATGACGGGGTAAGCTATTGCAAAAAGGTTGAAGCGACTGGCGTGCAGGTTGAGCATGTACATTTCCCTGATATGATCCACGCCTTTATGAATATGGAAGATTTGGTAAAAGAAGAGTGCGCTCAAGTTTACCAAACCATTGCCCGTTTTCTTCGCACATAAGCGCGGTACTAAGTCATAGATCCTAGCGGCTCCCAATATCAGACAGCTGTTAAAATAATGCATTCTTCCTCCAATATTTGTTGTAACTCTGGTACACAGCTTCCGCAGCCTGTACCTGCTTTTGTGCATGCGCTTATTTGATCGACTGATTTTAAGTGTTGTTCTCTAATGGCTTGGCAAATTGTATTTCTTCCAACTTGTTTGCACGCACAAATTGTTTTACCAGCCGCTAACTTACCCTCAGCTGTCCCCGATATGAGTGAGCGTTCGACAGAGGTATCGATAGGCTCATCTAATAGATTTTGTAGCCAATCTAAATCTTGTTGCTGTAAGTCGTTAGCGACTAGATAGCAACTGCGTAAACGTTGTTTCTCAATATTAGCGTAGCGATATTGTCCGTTACTCGCCCCATTGAAACTCAATTCACGCCCATTTTCATGCTGGCAATATTGTGAAAGGCGTAGCATTAATTGTTCTGGTAATAAACAACTGGCGATTCGGTATAGATACCCCCCCGTTACTTTCTGACGTACCCAATAATCAAACTCGGTAATATCAAGAACCGTGCTGGATAGCAGCATAGCTTCACTTTTATAAGCGAAAGAGGCAATGGATACAGGAGTAAACTTGAATTCAGGTTGGCCAGATATATCGTCTGTTTTTGGGCTTATTAAGTTACAGACTTTACCGGCACTGGATGTCACGTTATTCCAATGTATCGGCATAAAGAGTTGTCCTTGGTTGACCTGTTTTGATAGTTCAACCCGTACCTGAGCACTACCGAATGGGCTCGCGAGAGTGGCGATTGTGCCGTGTTGTAACGCATAATGTTCAGCATCGTTCGGGTTAACAGATACGAAAGGCTCTGGTTTATGCGCACCTAAACGCGCCGATAAACCTGTTCGCGTCATGGTGTGCCATTGATCGCGAATACGACCACTGTTTAACGATAAAGGATAGTCAGTATTACATTGTAAAGCGGTTGGTTGGTGTTGCACGGCAATGAACTGCGCTTTTCCTGATGGGGTAAAAAAGTGACCATCAGCGAAGAGTCGCTTATGAGTAATGTCGTTATCAATATCGAGAACGGGCCATTGTTGTGGTGGTAATTGCGCATATTGTTCAGTGGTTAGATGAGCAAGACCAGTTAAGTTTAAATCACGTTTGGCATTATCGAGCCCCGTCATTATGGCGTATTCATTAAAAATCTCGGCTTCATGCTGATAAGTAAATGCCTTAGCAAAGCCCATCGATTTTGCAACTTCACTGATTATCCACCAATCAGGTTTGCCTTCACCCGGGGTGGGTAATAGACGTCGTTGACGTGATATACGACGTTCTGAATTAGTAACAGTACCAGACTTTTCACTCCAGCCTTGTGCCGGTAAAAGTACATCTGCACAACGGGTAGTATCGGTATCTGCAATGCAATCAGACACTACAACCAGCGGGCATTTTTTGAGTGCGCGTTTAATTTTTTCTGCATCTGGCAAGCTGACGACAGGGTTGGTCGCCATTATCCAAATTGCTTTAATTTTACCATTATCAATTGCATCAAATAGCTCGATTGCTTTTAGACCGGGCTGAGTGGCAAGTGAATCTGTTTGCCAATAGTCGCTGATTAATTGGTGATGTGTTGGGTTACCAAAATCCATGTGTGATGCTAAGGTATTGGCTAGCCCGCCCACCTCACGCCC
>NZ_PYMJ01000020.1 GCF_003025615.1 Photobacterium frigidiphilum
TATCTACAATAATATGAGACCGCATCTGAGTTTGGGTATGCAAACGCCAAATGAAGTGCATGAAAAAGGCCAGCAGCTAGCGCTACTGGCCGATCAATAAACCGTCAACGTATTTTAGGACGTGACAATGTGATTAGCAAAACGTTTTAGCTATCTCTCGATAGGTTAGTAACGATTAGTACTTTGCTTCACGTGCTTCTGCTTGTTTGTCCCACTCTGGCGCGATGGTCTTTAAGAACTCATCTTTCTCAGCATTCATCTTATCCATATCCATACCAAGTGCTTGTTGTGCCTTCACTTTGGTTGAGATATCAGGAATCTGAATTTCTTCAGTAATACCTTTGGTTGCTAATAAGCGAATAACTTTAGCGCGAGCATCACCAGCTTTATCAAGTGCAGTACCTAGAATACGTAATGCAACTTCTGGTGCGTGCATATGCACACCATGAGACGCGATTGCGTAATCCCAACGCCACTGTGCATGACGGATATCCATTAGGATAGGTTCCATCTCTGCTTCAGTTGCGCCTGCATCCCACGCAGCTTTCGCTTCGAAGTGTGCAGCAATGATTTGCTTCTCAGCACGTAACTTCATTTCAAGTACGCTAGCCTTACGCGTTGCTACTACACTTTTAAGTGCTGCCTTAGTTTGCGTATGACACTGGGCACAAGTATCTTCGAAGCGGTCAAATGGGTTACCCACTTTGTGGTCGGTATATACTGTGCCGTCTTCGTTTTGTACTTTAGGCATGTGACAATCAATACAGGTCACATTGTTTTTGCCGTGAATACCTTCACGCCATGTTTCATAGCCAGGATGCTGTGCTTTTAGCATCGGTGCTTTTGAAACGCCATGCGTCCAATCTTTAAAGCCAATCTCGTCGTAGTACACTTCCATGTCGTCAACTGATGTGCCTTTATCCCAAGGGAATTTGACTGATTTGTTTGGACCTGTGAAGTAGTATTCAACGTGACATTGACCACAGACTTGCGCTTGTTGATCAAAGCGAGATTGATCTTCAAACTTCTTGCCGATGGTTTCCATTGCGCGTTCAGCGTATGGACGTGACATCTGCAATGCAGGGCCGCCCTTGGCAAACTCTTCGCTGCCCGTATTATGACAATCTGAACAACCAATCGCGTTGTTGATTTCAGCGCCTAAACGAGCCCATTTACCTTCAAAGTAGCCATCTTCACCACGATCATCGATTACACGTGCCACATCAGGGCTTTTACAGCTCCAACATGCCATTGGCATTGGACCAGACTTGTCATCTGTTGGTCCGCCAGTACGTAATGTTTCACGTACATCGGTAATCGCGTAAAAGTGTCCACGCGCTTTGTTATAGTCTTTAGAGAAGCCATATCCTGCCCATAGAACGACCATGTTAGGATCGCCTACTAAGGCATCTTCTATCTCTTCGCTCTCTTGTGTTGCTTTCCAGCTTTTATATTGCTCAGCGTGAGCTTCAGCAAACTTTTTGTTGCGAGGCTCAAAGCGCATCCCTTCTTGTTGAGTAGTTGTCTGATTTTCATCAGCCACTGCTTGTTCAGAAGTTGCCAGCGCATTAGTCGATAAGCATAACGCTGACAATATAGCTGCCATGGCGGCAGTATTTCGCGTCCATTTCTTACTCACGATGTGTCACTCCAGTTTTCTAATTATTAAATAAGGCCAAGCGTTGTGAATGCGGCTAACTCAAATAACAAAAGATGGAGTTCAAACTAATAGTAGCAAATTATTAAAGGTTATTAATGGAAATGAATGGATATTTGTTTTGGATCAAATGTGTTTATTTGTTGGTGGGATCTAACCAGTAAAAACAGGTATATACCCCTTATTGGGTATTTACTTTCCAGTGATTAATGGGAGGTTATTTTTGTTTTTAAATCTTTAAAATCAGCATGTTGGGCGTTATTTTTCTTGATCTTAATCATTAAAAGGTCATTTCTGATGCTACTTAAGGGGTATTTGCAGGCTGACGCAATTTATTACATTTAAAAATATTATTTAATAAACATGTTAAGCGTTGTGGCTAATAGTATCAGATTAATGAGAATGGATGTCAATTGCAAATGGTTTTTATTTCTTTTTATTGCACTTATTTACAAGTGTTTATTTCGTAGCAGCAGTGACTCGAAAAATAATAAAGAAAAACGTTTTGCAGAATTTTAATCAAGAGTTTAAACAGAAATTACATTTAAGCACCGATTGTTATTCGTATGTGAGTAGCAATTATGGAGAAGAAAAGGTGAATAATGGGCAATTATAAAGTTGCCATGAATACAATGATTACATTTTTTGTAGCCATGTGTATTTTTGGTTTTTCTATAAACGTTGCCGCGGACTCGAACACACAGGACGCCACAACCGCGACCCCTGCCGTGATTAATCAAGAGTCAGGTCAACATGTTGTCAAATTTATAAGGGACAGGGATTACGCTTGTACGCAGTGTCATAAAGATGAAAAAGATGTACTAAAAGGTGCGCATGGTGATGCCATTCATGCACTGACGGGTCGAGATATAACGTGTGTTGATTGCCACAGTAATGTGGGTGAAAACCACCGTGATGGTGCAAAAGTAGTGACAAAATTCGCGCCAGCTCAATCGGTTGCTGGTTCTGATAAACCTGCTGCTGATGTCGCGTGGATTAAACAGCAAAACAATACATGTATAAACTGTCACGAGCCGAAAGATTTACGTGAAGTGAACTGGACGCATGATGTGCATGCGCTGGATCTATCGTGTGCTTCTTGCCATACCGTGCACCCAGATACTGATCCGATGAAAGGTATTGATCGAAAGTCGAAGATTAAGATGTGCGTCGACTGCCACTCAGACCAGAAAAAAGAGAAGTAGGAGATGATGGTATGACGTGTTCAAGACGAAATTTTTTAGCGGGTGCTGGTGCGGTGATTTTTACCACCGGAGTTAGCGCTGGTAGCGGTGTACTTGGTCGCCAATCGTTAGTCGCGACCATGGACGACGGTGTTAAACGCTATGGCATGGTGCATGATGAAACATTGTGTATTGGCTGTACTGCGTGTACTGATGCTTGTCGTGAAGTAAACAAAGTACCTGAAGGTGTTTCTCGACTAGAAATAGTGCGCAGTGAGCCTCAGGGAGAATACCCAGATGTGAGCTATCAGTTCACTCGGATTTCTTGTCAGCATTGTGATAATGCACCTTGTGTGCATGTTTGCCCGACAGGGGCTTCTTTCAAAGACCCTGATACTGGGATTGTCGATGTTGATCCTTTCAAATGCGTAGGTTGTGGTTATTGCCTTGCTGCGTGTCCGTATAAGGTTCGTTTCTTTAATCCAGAAACAAAATCTGCAGATAAATGTGATTTTTGTCGTAAGACCAACCTGAAGGAAGGCAAACTGCCAGCCTGTGTTGAATCTTGCCCAACTAAGTCACTGACGTTTGGTGATCTGAATGATCCAAACAGTGAAGTGTCGAAGTTATTAGAGCAAAAAACCGTTTATCGACAAAAGGTGGAACTAGGCACATCACCGAAGTTATATAAAGTGCCTTATGGAAAAGGGGAGATAAAAGGATGATGACTACTTTTGCCGATGCCTTTTATTTTGATTCCTTAGTGTGGGATTGGATTATCGCAATCTATTTGTTTCTAGCGGGCATGTCTGCTGGGGCTGTAATGATTTCGATATACTTGAAACGTAAAGTTATTCAAGGCCACCCAAGCACTAATGGCATCATTAAAGCGACAGCTATTCTTGCACCATTTGGTATTATTGCTGGTTTAGTAATTCTAATTTTCCACCTGACTAAACCATGGTCATTTTGGAAAATCATGATTTTCTATAACACATCGTCAGTCATGTCGATGGGGGTAATGCTGTTCCAAATTTACATGGTGGTGTTGTTTGCGTGGATAGCCATTATTTTTAAAGATGATTTACTCAAACTGTTGAACGGTCGTTTACCGATTGTTAATAAAGTAGTGGGGATCATTAGCAAATATGAAAATAGTATTGAGCTATTCTTAGGCTTCTTAGCGGTAATGTTAGCGGCTTATACTGGCTTCTTATTATCAGCACTAAAAACCTACCCATTGTTGAACAACCCTGTATTGCCAATACTCTTTTTGTTCTCGAGTTTATCGTCGGGAGCGGCTGCTTGTTTGCTATTTGGTATCGTTGGTTTCAAAGAATCAGCGCATAGCGCCAGTGTAAAATGGATTCACAAGTTTGAACGCCCGGTTGTAGTGTTCGAATTGTTTGTTCTTTTTGCATTCTTTTCTGGTCTTTACTTCGGTGGTGGACAAAGAGAAGTGGCGGTTATGGCAGCGATTGGCGGAGGCTTTTGGGCATCGTGGTTTTGGTATGGGGTAATAGGGTTAGGCATGTTGGTGCCGTTGGGTTTGAATGCCGTTAGTTCAGACGGTGTTAAACACAATAAAGCCTTCATCATGCTAGTGACCACTCTCAGCCTTATCGGTGTATTGATGTTACGTACCTTTATTTTATACGCTGGACAAATGACACTGGTTTAATATCAGGCATTACGAAGTCTAAATCGCCACATAATTTGTGGCGATTTTTCGTTTAAATTCCGCAGTTATTGATCAAATGCAATGCGGGCGACAGTGTGTTACTAGAAGATGGTGAATAAATATTCCTACTACTTCTTGAGCATAAAAAGGAAATTTAATGATCCCAGAAGTTGGACATTATGCATTAATACTTGGGTGTGTCTTTGCGGTACTAGGCGGGACAATCCCTTTGTATGGTCTTATTAAGAAAGACTCATATCTTATCCGCTATGCGTGGCCGTTAAGCTATGGTGCTTTTTTTGCTATCTCATCTTCTATCGTATTACTTGGCTACAGCTTTGCTGTTGATGACTTTTCGGTTACGTATATCGCGCAGCATTCTAATTCGCAACTTCCTCAAGTGTTTAAAATTGCCGCCGTATGGGGCGGACATGAAGGGTCATTTCTATTTTGGCTATTTTCACTTGCAGGTTGGAGCGCTGCTGTTGCATTTGTCTATCAGTACAAAGCCCCTTCAGGCGTGAATCAACCAGAAAAACAAGTGCAGCATGAAGCTTTTATCGGGCGGGTGTTGGTTGTTCTTTCTCTGTTAATTGCCGCATTTAGTTTGTTTACGCTATTTACTTCAAATCCTTTTTTACGTTTATTGCCAATACCAATGGAAGGGCGAGATTTAAACCCAATGTTGCAAGATGTAGGGTTAATTTTTCATCCTCCTATGTTGTATCTCGGTTATGTCGGATTTGCGGTGAGTTTTGCATTTGCCATTGCTGCGTTAACAACGTCGGCATCATCTGAACTGCCTTGGGCGGGCTGGAGTCGTCCTTGGGCATTAGCGGCGTGGGTGTTTCTAACTGGTGGTATTTCCTTGGGTTCTTGGTGGGCATACTATGAATTGGGTTGGGGGGGCTGGTGGTTTTGGGATCCTGTCGAAAATGCTTCTCTAATGCCTTGGTTAACGGGTACCGCTTTACTGCATTCTTTGATAATGACTGAAAAGCGAAATGCACTAACTAGTTGGACGTTACTGCTGTCGATCTTTACCTTCTCGTTAAGCTTACTCGGCACATTTATCGTTCGTTCAGGCGTACTAACTTCTGTGCACGCGTTTGCTGTTGATCCAACCCGTGGCGTGGCATTACTAAGTATTCTTGGCGTGGTGCTATTGAGTTCTTTGGCGCTTTTTGCTTTAAAGGGCGGTCAATATATTAAGCCTGTACGGTTTGGCTTCTTATCGCGTGAAGCGGCATTTTTGGCGGGTAACAGTTTGTTTACTGTTGCGACGCTTACTATTTTACTTGGCACGTTTTATCCAATGATATTCCAAGCATTTGGGTTGGGAAATATTTCAGTAGGAGCCCCGTATTTTAATAGCTTGTTCGTGCCATTAAGTTTCGTGATTTTTGCAGTCATGGGCTTAGCACCACTGATTAAATGGAAGAATGCGACATCAGATAATTTCATCATGCGTATTATTGCCCCTTTTTCTGCTTCTGTGGTCATTGGTGTTGCACTCTCGGTGATGTTTGAACGAGGCATTAACCTTGTAGTCTGCGTTGCCTTTATCATGGCATTGTGGGTTACGCTAACGTCCTTACAGGCGCTTTATTTCGATCAAAAGTCGCGTAAAAATTGGCGGTTTGATAGTCAATTTTGCCGCCAGTTCGCGATGGTGACCGCGCATATTGGTGTGGCTGTTGCGCTTGTCGGGGCAACATTAGTGAGTTATTACGTCGAAGAAACTAATAATAGAATGGGACCGGGTAGCCAATTAGTTCTGGGTGATTACCAGTTTGATTACCAAGAAACGGAGTTATTAATTGGCCCTAATTACACGGCTGAACAAGCCAATATTGCAGTAACGCGGATTAATGGTGTTGATGATGATGCTGAAAATATAGGTTTTATTAAGCCACAGCGTCGGCATTACACGGTGCGAACAATGAACATGAGTGAGCCGGGTATTCATTGGTTTTGGAAAGGTGATATTTATATAACGCTGGGTGACAAAATCAATAAGACAGATTATGCCGTACGTATTCAATATAAGCCTTATGTTCGTTGGTTATGGATCGGTAGCTTGTTGATGATGTTAGGTGGTGCTATGGCAGTGCTTGCTCGTATTAGAATCATGGTAATGACTAAGAAGCTGCAGCGTCAATGCCAAGAGGCAAAACTCACATCAACAATTATTATGTGGAAGTAGAGTAACTGTGATGAAAAAGACACGATTTATTCCATTGGTACTTGCTTCATTGGCTGGCATCTTGTTAGTAATAGGAATGAACAGTAAATCTGTTCCTACGGTGTCTCCTTTAGCGGATCGTCCTGTCCCTGATTTTGCTCTGCCTAGTTTGCAACAAGAATTGGGCAGCATTACTCAAGCCAGCTTGAAAGGGGACGTACAACTGCTGAATGTTTGGGCGTCGTGGTGCAGTATTTGTAAGTCTGAACATGCCTATTTACAGCAATTGGTAGCAGAGCAGTCTTTAAGCATTATTGGATTAAATTATCGTGATGAACGCAAAGCGGCATTAAATGAATTAGCCCAAACAGGTAACCCTTATAAGAAAGTGATTTATGATCCGAAAGGGTCGTTAGCATTAGATCTTGGAGTTTACGGTACACCAGAAACATACCTGATTGATAAAAACGGTATTATTCGACATCGTTATGTAGGGGCCTTAACCCCGACTATTTGGGAGCAGCAATTTGCACCGCTAGTTGCCCAATTAAAGGAATGAGTATGATACGTCTTTATTTGAAGCCGTTGCATTTAAAGGAGCCACATTTGAATCTGTCTAAAGCGCCTTATTTAGCTTTGATCTTTGGTTTTATAATCGTGATATTAAGCGTGTTATCACCTGTTCAAGCTAGCGGGGAACAAATTTTTATTGCCGCTGATAGCCAGTTAGTTGAATCGGTTGAAACCTTTCAATTTCGTTCGCCGCTTGAACATAAAAGAGCATTAGAATTAGCCAAAACCTTACGCTGCCCACAATGTCAGAATCAAAACCTGATTGAATCAAACTCGCCAGTCGCCAAAGATTTACGCTTAAAAGTGTATCAAATGATCAATGCTGGCAGCACCGATCAAGAAGTCATTGAATTTATGACAAGCCGCTTTGGTGATTTTGTTTTGTATCAACCCAAGTTTACGCCTCAAACGTATGTGTTATGGCTTGCGCCTTTTTTTATCTTACTTTTATTTGGCCTATTAGGTATCCGATCTATTCGCTCGAATAGACGAGAAGATAAGCTTTAACGATATATAACTTTACTTAATTATCATTTTATCATTACCCCGCTTGTATGAAAATTGAGCCGTTCATATTTGTATACACCACGGTTCTTTGCCTACACTGATTTCGTTAGATCATTGATATTGATTCAAAACGAAAGAGCATGCGGTGTACTGTTTGTTTGGTGTGTAGTATTCACAATGCATTAGTTATCCGTATGGTTATTCCTCGAATAAACAGGATAGTTAAATGAAAAATAAAGGAATTTTAGCTTTTTCAATAAGTGTTAGCCTTATTGTTGCTTCTGCGGGAAATGTTTTTGCTAGCGGTGGCGGTGCAGTTCTTTCGGATCCTGGTGCCGCAGAAGGGAAGCATTTCGATCCCAAAGGAAAATTACCATCCAGCTTTACTATCGAAATACAGCAAGCCCTTCGTAAATCTCTTCCATTATCGGATACCCGCGATTTTGATGAAGCCAAAAAAGGTTTTATCGCAGCCCCAGATTACAAACAAATTCAAGCAGAAGCTGGCAACGTAGCATGGGACATGGCGAGCTACGAATGGCTACTTCAAGATAAAGAATTCGACAGTATTCACCCTTCATTACAACGCCAAGCCGTATTAAACATGGCTTATGGTTTATATGAAGTGGTACCAGATAAAATTTATCAGGTACGCGGCTTTGATTTAGCCAATATCAGTTTTATTAAAGGTGATACCGGCTGGATTATTTTCGACCCACTTACTGCGAAAGAAACTGCCGCAGCAGCGCTCAAGTTTGTTAATGAACAATTAGGGGAACGACCTGTAGTCGCCGTTGTTTATTCCCATTCACATGCCGACCACTTTGGTGGTGCGCGTGGGGTGGTTACTGATGAAGAGATTAAAGCCGGAAAAGTGCAGATTATTGCCCCAGAAGGCTTTATGGAGCACGCCGTATCAGAGAACGTGTACGCTGGTAACGCAATGAATCGTCGAATGTTCTTTCAATATGGTGTGCTATTACCGCGTAGCCCTTTTGGGCATGTTGATCAGTCCATTGGTAAAAATACGGCAGCAGGTACAACTGGGTTAGTTCCCCCTACGGTTTACATTAAAAATGACATCGAAGAGATGACCGTCGATGGCGTGAAAATGATTTTCCAAAATACCCCAGGTACTGAAGCACCAGCTGAAATGAATACCTACTTCCCTGATTTAAAAACATTTTGGGCAGCAGAGAATATTACCGGTACTGTTCACAATATTTATACTCTTCGTGGGGCATTGATTCGAGATGCACTGGAATGGTCTAAACAAATCAATATTGCGCTGTATAAATTTGGTCAAGAGGCTGAAGTCATGTTTGCCTCACACAGCTGGCCGCGTTGGGGGAACGAACGTATTCAAGAAATTATGCGTTCTCAACGTGATATATACGCAAACTTAAATAATGAAGTGCTTCACCTTGCCAACCAAGGTGTCACCATTAATGAAATACATAATCAATATAAGCCACCGGAAAGCTTGCAAGAACAATGGTCGGCACACAGTTACCATGGCTCTGAACAACATAATAGCCGTGCGGTTGTTAACCGTTATTTAGGCTATTGGGATGGTAACCCAGCCACTTTGATCCCTTTGTCGCCGCGTGAGACAGGTCCGCTATATGTCGAAATGATGGGCGGAGCTGATAAGATCCTTAAGAAAGGGCAAGAATTATATGACAAAGGTGAATACCTTCAAGTATCTGAAATTCTAAATAAATTGGTTTACGGTGAGCCTGAAAACCAAAAGGGTAAGGATTTATTAGCCGATGCATTTGAGCAAATAGGCTATCAGCAAGAAAGCCCAAGTGTACGAAATAGCTTCTTGGCCGCTGCTTTTGAATTGCGCTCGGGGATTCCAACAGGCGCTTCGCCTAAAACATCGGGACCTGATGTTATTCGCGCAATGTCGACAAGCCTATGGCTCGACTTCTTGGCTATTCGCTTAGACAGTGAAAAAGCAGATGGTATGCATTTCACCATCAATTTAGTCACGCCCGATAACGATGAAAAGTATGCGGTAGAACTAAACAACGCTACATTAACGAATATCAAAGGCTACCTTGCCGATAAGCCTGATCTAACACTAACGATTAATCGTTCAGATTTAGAACAAGTGATGATGGGGGCTATAAGCATGGATGAGCAGATTGATGCTGGTAAAGCGAAGCTAGAGGGAGATCGTAAGCCGATTGATCAGCTCAAAACAATGATGACTCAGTTTACGCCTGACTTTGAGTTAATGCCGGGAACGAAAAAAGGTGAGAGTAAGAAAATAGAACGTAATGCATTTGAGCAAGAACCATTAGCTGTAACTGATGGGGGTTAATGCCAGCAGTTAAATGACTATCTGTTAAATGATTTTCTGATACTTTTAATAGGGGAGTCGTTATATGTTTTTAACTAGAAAGAGAAGCAATAACGCCTCCCTTTATTTATTGACCCGTCTATAGGTATAGGCTTTATCATCACACCTTATCCATTTAAGCATGGCGTTAAAGTAAACGCATTGACTCTAATTAGACACTACAGTTGCAGACTGTGATTGCGTATACTGACAAGACTGAATTTATACCAATATAGTGCAGCTAGTATGATTATTTTTACCACCAATTTTGGCGATATTGAGATTGAACTCGATATGAAGCAAACACCTGTCAGTTCAAGAAACTTTTTGAAGTATTGCCAAGATGGTTTTTATGACGGTACTATTTTCCACCGAGTTATAAAAGGTTTCATGATCCAAGGTGGTGGCTTTACTGTCGACATGCAAGAGAAGCCGACACGTGATGCTATTGTGAATGAAGCTAATCGTGGGCTTAAAAATGTTGTTGGTAGCCTAGCAATGGCGCGAACAGATGCACCACACTCGGCGACTGGGCAATTTTTTATTAACCTAGATGATAACGACTTTCTTGATTACACAGCCACGTCCAATGCTGGATGGGGCTATGCGGTATTTGGAAAGGTTAGCGCGGGTATGGATGTTGTTAATGCGATAGCGAAAGCGAAAACAACCTCTAAATACGGCCATGATGATGTACCGTGTGAAGCTATCATTGTTGAAAAAGTAACGATTACAGAATAACGTTGCTGTGCCTAACGTATAAGTTAAACCATTAGCTACTGCTGGTGGTAAACGGAACGTTAGACATTAAATTAAAAATTAAAAAGGAGGCATTATATTAATTATGCCTCCTTTTTAATATGTCCAATAAAGCGTCACTTAGCTGTGGATAGTTAACTACCCGTCGATACTATTTCCCACGACCCATCTTGATTTTGACAAGCCGTACCGTAAGCATTTTCATTTTTCCCACCAACGGTGATTTTTTGCTGGAACTCCCGACAATAACGACCACTGGTTGTTGTTCCTTCACGTGTCGCCGTTACCGAACCTGATGCGCCGCCATCACTCCAGTTAATTTGTTCGTTAATTGGGGCGGTGGTGGCTTTTACCTGCGCGGCTTCGTGTTCTCTTTCTTGTTGTTCATTGAGGTTATCAAGCAGTTTTAAGGTTATCGCGGTGAATGCTAACCATTTCCAAGCATCGTTATCGTTATAGTAATTACCATAACCATAATAGGTATGACCATGTGGGCGAACGACAACAACATTGCGATAAGTACGGTGTCGGTTAGAGGGAACAACAACAGTATTATGTCGATTATTGTTGATGACGACATTGTTGTTTTTATTTACGTTATTAATATCTTTATTTTTAATCTTTATGTCATTGCTTTTAACGTTGTTTTGTATGTTCTTATTCACCCGTGCCGAATCTTGTCTATGAAGAGGGCGACTCTTTTCTTGTGATTTATATGCTCCTTTTTTATCTGCAAATCGCCCTTCATTCGCGAACGCTGTTTGAGGCATAAAGGTAATGGAGACAATAGAACTTAATATGATGGCACGCAAACAATTGCATTTAACCATTTGAAATATAGTCTTTTTCATTACTTTTTATCCTCAAGTTAAACCTCAAGTTTTAAGTATAGTGAAGTGTTTGAATTTTATTTGAATTAGACTCTATGCCAATACGTAAGTAATCAATCCTAAAAATGTTAAGCAAGCACCACCGAAAAAACCAAATTCGATACGCTTTTCTACAACGCATTTAACGTGTTCTTTTTCCACCGTAAGCATCATGAATAAACAGCCGCCTGCCAGTGCAAAAAGCAGTACGCCAATGCTGAATAATCCGGCTTGCAAAAAATCGATAAGTTCCATGGCTATTTTTCCTTTCTGGCAATTTACTAATGCGTACCTGATTGTTAACCCTATATTTTTTATGGGTTTTGTGGCACGTCTATTATGTTGAGTGGCATCGATAATACACATTAAATAGTTGGGTGCAACGGTAGAGCGGTGGGATGAGATCTGGAGGGCTTTATGGCTTCCCTGTTTCAATTTGTTTAATGAGCTCAAGCCCTAGCTGCGACACTTGAGTAACATGTTTAATGCAGATTGGACCACTTTCTGGGGTAATCCTATTCTTCCTTCAGTGCTAACAGCATTAGCTGCGAGTGTTGCTGTAAGCCTTGCAACGCCAGCAAATACAGTGACTAAAGCAGAAGTGAAAGCCATTCTAGATGTGGAACGCCAAGCAATGGAACAAGATGCGGCGGAAACAGTATCGGCAAAGCCTGTAATGGCAAAATAATTGACTAAAACTAGATGAAATGCGGGTCTTTGTGATGAGCCGAGATCCGCAATATAAATTACTCTTTTAGTACCACTCAAATAAAAATAAAGGTAATAGTGTGAGAATTGCATTTTTTGGCGAATGTATGGTTGAGTTAAGTGGTCAGCCTCTGCAGCGTACCTTTGGTGGTGATACCTTAAATACAGCACTTTATCTTTCTAGGTTGGGTGCTTCTCGCCATCATTCTGTTAGCTATGCGACAGCCTTAGGCGTTGATAAAATTAGTCAGGATATGTTGGTGTCTTGGCAAGAAGAAAACATAGGAACGGATTTAGTTCGTAAAATTGAAGACAAACTTCCTGGCTTGTATTTGGTTGAAACGGAACCGAATGGTGAACGCCATTTTCACTATTGGCGTAATGACAGTGCAGCAAAGTTTTATTTTTCTGAACAGTTGTCGCCACTAGAGCAGGCGATTGACTCGCATCTATTTGATGCACTATATATCAGTGGTATCAGCCTTGCGATTTTAGCTGAAGATGCCAAAGCGGTATTAATTACCTTGTTAGAAAAGCACAAAGCGGCTGGGGGTAAAGTGTTGTTCGACAATAATTACCGCCCACAGTTATGGACAGAAAAACAAGCCCAATACTGGTATACGCAAGTACTCCCTTTTGTCGATATCGCATTAATTACTGAAGACGACGATCAGCGAGTATGGGGTAAAACCAATATTGTTGAGCGTTGTAAGCAATATGGTTGTAATGAAGTCGTTATAAAACGCGGCTGTGAGCCTTGTAAAATTGTCACCAATTTACAATCAGACGCAACAGAAACAAGCTACGTGGCAGCGAATAGGGTTGCGAATGTTGTTAATACTTGTGCCGCAGGTGATTCCTTTGCAGCAGGGTACTTAGCTGCGCGACTCAATGGTGAGTCAGCGTCGTCATCAGCAGTGCTCGGTCATCGCTTGGCCTCGACAGTTATTCAATACTCAGGAGCGATTATTCCGCTCGACGCAATGAAAGATACCTTGTAAGGAACAAAAGTTAATGTATCAGTAATTCATTGAATAATTAAAAGCGTTTAAAGTCATTCCTGTTATCCAAATCAACAACATTGAGTAAGCCGTACCTTTAGGTACACAAGCGCTTTTGGCATTGAAATAACCAAAACGTCTCAGAGGTTTCCGACTAAAGATCTTGTGACCGACTATACTTCCCTCAACTATCATTCAGGACTGGTGGCACATAACAGAAGTTTTGACGAGTTCAGTCACTACACTTAACCCTTAATCATTCCGTAAAGTGAGGAACGAACTTATACGGTATCTAAGGCGTACACGGTTAAAGCTGGATCCCGGGTATCTCGTTCCTCTATTCCGGGATGATATTTTAGGAGTCGAGATGGAATTGTTAGAAGGCCTTTTTGGTGTAATTGGAGATCTCACTTGGGGATGGGCACTTATACCATTCCTGGTCGTATTGGGTCTATTCTTTACTTTCGTTACCGGATTTGTTCAATTTACTTTCTTTGGACGTATGTTCAGTGTCTTATTAAACAAAAACCAAACAGCTGACAAAAACGCAATTTCAGGTCGTGAAGCGCTTTTATTATCTGTTGGTGGTCGTGTTGGTGGCGGTAACATTGCAGGTGTTGCTGTTGCAATTTCTCTTGGCGGCCCTGGTGCTGTATTTTGGATGTGGGCAATTGCCCTGGTTGGTATGGCAACAAGCCTGGTGGAATGTTCACTCGCTCAGCTTTATAAGCGTAAAGAAGGTGATGCATTTCGTGGAGGTGCTGCACGTTCAATAATTCATGGTCTTGGTGAAGACTATCGGTGGCTTGCTTACCTGTATGCTGTTTGTTTGATTGCTTCCTTTGCGATTGGTTTTAATGCCTTTCAAGGTAATACAGTTGCAGGGGCTGCGCAGGATAGCCTGGGTATTGACCGCATGTGGACTGGTGGCCTGTTAGCTATTATTACTGGTTTCATTATTTACGGTGGTATTAAACGTATCGCTAAAACGGCGGATGTTATCGTACCTATTATGGCTATCGGGTATGTCGCAATGGCGCTTCTAGTCATCCTAATCAACATCACTGAGATCCCAGCGGTCATTGGTAGTATCGTATCTAACGCATTTGGTTGGGAGGAAGCTGTTGGTGGCGGTATGGGAACTGCGATGGCACAAGGTTTGCGCCGTGGCCTGTTCTCAAACGAAGCTGGCCTGGGTTCGGCGCCCAATGTCGCCGCCACGGCCGATGTCGCTCACCCAATCAGCCAGGGCATCACACAGTCTTTATCGGTATTTATTGATACAATCTTAATCTGTAGCTGTACGGCATTTGTTATCTTACTGGGTGACGTTTATGTCCCTGGCGCAGAAGGCATTGATGGTGTCGTTTTGACTCAGCAGTCACTGGTTTCACATATAGGGGCTTGGTCTCAGTACTTTCTGACTGGGGCGATTTTGCTCTTTTCTATTAGTTCTATCATCTACAACTACTACCTGGGAGAAAACGCCCTCACATTCATGTCAAAGAACAAACTGTCTGTACACATTCTTCGCTTTGTTGTGATCGGGATTATCTTTTTGGGCGCAGTTGCTCCAGGAGCAACGTCAGTGTTTTTCTTCTCAGATCCGATGATGGGTATCCTTGCTATCGTTAACTTGTTAGCACTTATAATGCTGTTTCCTACGCTCATCCGTATTTTGAAAGACTATAAGAAGCAACTTAAAGCAGGTATCGAACACCCACAGTTCGACCCCAAAGATTTCCCTGATCTAGATATTGACCTCAAAGCGTGGAAACCAAAAAAATAAGATAGTTGTAATTAACAGAAGAAAGAGGGCGATCATCACAACGACCTCATTAATCACTATAAAAAGCGAGTGCCGCATTTTCAGTACTCGCTTTCTCCGACGATATTATTCAGATATTTGATTGAAAGGATTTCAATTAGACTCAGCATGTGCCCGTTATTCCAAAGCCCAACATAGATATGATGCAATGCCAACTGGTAGCCTTTTGGATCTCTGGTATAGCAAGGTATTATTAGACAATTCGTTCAATTGATTGTGACATAGCAAATAATAATTTTTCTTTTAAAGCTTTTTGTTTTTTAAATTGTTTTTCTTCTTTACTCATTACACCGCAAATCTTTCTTAAAAACATCATACCAAAAACCTTTCGTATGTGGCCATTCATTGCCACCGGGGTGTTTTAAGCAATACCCATGCCATATTTACCATGACGGCCGTAAACGACTTTGTTGCAACACTAGCAGCATTGGCGTCATTGTGTTTGTAAGGCTAAAAGCTATTTTTAAACAACTATTTGTAAACAAGAGATTAAGCTTTTCGATTTCTATATGTGTTTAGGTTTATTAAAAAGAACCATGTGTGAACCAGCTACTGTTTGATTAATAGGCGGTTCATTGTTATTTATTGCGTTTTGGATATAAAGTAATCAAACAATCAAAATAATATGATTTTGATGTTGACTCATACTGAGCAATCCGTAGAATGCAGCCCATACCGCAACGGGGCAACCCATTAACGGTTAGTGATTGAAAGATTGCTTAATTCTTTAAGATGTTTTGGCATTAAAGAATATGGCGCGTTGGCAGAGTGGCTATGCAGCGGATTGCAAATCCGTGTACCTCGGTTCGACTCCGGGACGCGCCTCCATTATTCCTTGAGAATAATATGCGACACTAGCTCAGCTGGTAGAGCGCAACCTTGCCAAGGTTGAGGTCACGAGTTCGAGCCTCGTGTGTCGCTCCAAATTTTGTACTAACGGTCACGTTACATTGGCAGACCGTTATTAAGATGGTGTCTAACCGCTTTTTATAAAGCACATTGGTTGGAGCATCGCAATAAAGAATTGCGTGCCCTGGTGGTGGAATTGGTAGACACAAGGGATTTAAAATCCCTCGGCGTTCGCGCTGTGCCGGTTCAAGTCCGGCCCGGGGCACCATCTATTAAAGTCTATATCGAAAGATATAGCATGCGACACTAGCTCAGCTGGTAGAGCGCAACCTTGCCAAGGTTGAGGTCACGAGTTCGAGCCTCGTGTGTCGCTCCAAATTGAAAAGCCCAATCAGAAATGATTGGGCTTTTTGACGTTTGTAGCATATTAAAATGAGTCTCGACGCGTTATCTCAACAATCATTAGCTCAGCAGGTCGATTGCAGCCGTGCCAAGGTTGAGGTCACGCCTAAGCCTTGAAGATCGGGAGCCTCGTGTGTCGCTCCAAATACGAAGCCCCGACAGAAATGTCGGGGCTTTTTATTTATCTGCAATTTGAGCCGTGTAGATCTTGAAGATTCGACCTTGCTTAGAGCCCAACAAACCCTCGTTTTACGAATTTGAAGGCGATTATTTCATGAAGCAGCTTTTTGCATACTCAGTCGCTTCGTTTGCCGTCCAGTCACCTTTTGGTTTGTCTTTCATTTCTTTACACCAATCTTCGCTGCCTACTTCCGGCGCACAAGCAGATAACAGAAAAACAGCTGTCATTAGTACTAGAAATTTTTTCATCGTTTTCCCTTCAATTCATTAGTAGAAACTTACCTGTATACCCAAGTTACCTCAAGGTACTCGTTTCAGCGAGAATTTATTGGGCTCTAGGCAAGGCGCTCATTTATAGACATAGTGGTTCTACGTTGAAAATGAGCAACGCCGTATAGAGTCCAATAAAACTCGCCCTTCGGGAGTGATTCAACGTGTCTACTTCTGTGTCAAATATGTTTGAAAGGGAGTGCCATTCCTACACATATTTTCCTTGAATTAAACACGTTGAGATCACTCTGAATCCTGCACCTTGAGGTGACTTGGGTATGAGCGTCTCATTGATTATTTGTGTATTCAAATGATAAATTATTAATGTAGATAAAAGTGTTTTTTATTATATGACTTGATTAACAATAGACTTGTTGTGAAGCCATTTTAGAAAATTGTGCTTTTAATCTATTGTTATAACGTGTTGCCAGTGTTTCGATGTTTTTATACGCTGTGTTGTTAATTTTATAAGCAAGGATTCGCGATGAAATTGAACTGCGATATGGGTGAAAGTTACGGTCCGTGGCAAATGGGTAATGACCAAAGGGTTATGCCGTTTATCGAAATGGCAAATATTGCCTGCGGTTTTCACGCTTCCGATCCTGATATTATGGCGCAAACCGTTGAATGGGCAACCACCCATCAAGTACAAATAGGCGCTCACCCCGGTTACGATGACAAGCTTGGTTTTGGACGACGTAGCATTCCCCATGCACCATCATCAATAACCCATTTAATCGCCTATCAGGTGGGTGCTTTAGATGGAATTTGTCGATTGCATAATACCAAGGTGTCTTATGTTAAGCCTCATGGTGCTTTATATAATGACATGATGGCAAACCGTGATATTTTCGAATCGATAGTAAAAGCTATCTCCGGTTTGAATGTTGATCGAATCAAAGGTGCACCGTCTAACGCACTTAAATTAATGATTTTAGCGCGAACCGATAACTCAATATATCAAGAAATAGCTAAGCAATATCACGTTGAACTCTTGGAAGAAGCCTTTGCTGATCGTGCATATAATTCAGATGGATCTTTGGTCTCACGTACACAAATTGGTGCGGTTCACCACAACCCAGAAAGAATTAAACTGCAAGTGATTCAATTATCACAAGGGTATGTTGTAACGGTAGATGGAACGCGTTTAGCGCTTAATGCCGATACAGTGTGTGTACATGGTGATAATGAAATATCAATTGCGAGTATTGCGGAATTAAATCAGGTGCTTAATCCATGATTAAAATTGAGCCAGTATCTGAAACCAGCCTGATCATTTACTTAGGTGATCAAATTGATCTGCAGTTAACGCAGGTGATCGCACAATTAACCCATTATCTAGAACTGCACTTTTCAGAACAGTTGGTTGATGTAACGCCTTCCTATACGTCCATTTTAATCCAATACCACCCTTTAAAGATCAACTTTAAATCAATCCAAGTAAGCGTATTGGCTTGGGCAAATAAAGAGCTTGAGTCGAAAAAAGATCGTAAGTTAAATAATGACGATCAATACACAATTAGTCGTGGCAAAACCATTACGCTTCCCGTGTATTATGATGTAAGCGTAGGCCCTGATTTAGCGTCGTTAGCCAAAGAAAAAAACCTGTCGATAGAACAAGTCATTACCTTACATCAGCAGAAAACATACACAGTATGCGCCATTGGTTTTGCCCCTGGTTTTGCTTTTCTTGCATCTGTAGACAGTTCGATAGCCACTCCTCGGCATGCAGAACCTCGTTTAAAAATACCCGCAGGTAGTGTTGGCATTGCCGATCAACAGACAGCAGTGTACCCAGATGATTCTCCCGGAGGCTGGCAAATCATAGGTAACTGCCCTCAGCAATTATTCTCACCAAATACTGACCCTATTTCACCGTTTGAAGTGGGGGATAAAGTGACCTTCGAAGCGATAGACCGTCAAACATTCTTAGATCTTGGAGGAGTAATATGGCCGCATTGGAAGTAGTACGTGCTGGTACGTTAACTCTACTGCAAGATTCGGGAAGATTAGGTGTTGCGCAGTTAGGTTTAAGCCAAGGCGGCGCATTAGACATGCATGCGTATTGCTGGGCTAACTATTTATTGGGTAATGATATGTCATGCTCGCAACTGGAAATGACGTTAGGGCAAGCCAGTTTTAAATCAGATCACGATATTGTATGCGCGATCACTGGGGCTGATGCCGCTGCCACTGTTGATGGCATCCCTGTTAAACTTTGGCAAACGTTTTGTTTACCTAAAGGATCGTTGTTAGCGTTTAATTACCCTAGAAAAGGGCTGCGCACGTATTTAGCAATAGAGGGAGGTTTTCAATGTAAACCGTTAATGGGCAGTGTTTCTACTGTTGTTCGAAATAAAGTGGGGGGGATTGATGGTGGTCGAGCATTACTTGTGGGTGATAAGCTGCCAATTGTTCTTCCATCTTTTAAAAGTGAATCTCATGTTAAGTATGCGCACAAAACGTTATACGTAGCGCCGCGTTTTATTCCGGATTATGAAGCACCATTAACGCTAAGAGTGATTGAATCGTATCAACATGCATTGTTTTCTGAACACTATAAGGCAATGTTTTATTCTAATACCTATCGAGTGAGCCCACAGTGCGATCGTATGGGATGTCGCCTTGATGGATCAAGTTTGAATACGGCAGTCGATGGCATTATTTCTGAAGGCATTGCGTATGGCGCAATACAAATTCCACCGAATGGGCTGCCTATTATTTTGTTCAATGATCGTCAGACATTGGGCGGATACCCTAAATTGGGCTGTGTTGCACGGACTGATATGGCCAAGATTGCCCAAGCCGCTCCCGGTAAAGAGGTACGCTTTTTACGTGGAAATATAGAAGAACTGCAACAAGAATGGATACAGTTTTCACACTTCTTTGGATTACCGTATTAGAGTCTACTTGGGTATATAACATTAGGACATGAGCATTATGTATATTTTTGGTTATGGCAGTTTGATTAACAATCATTCACGTCAATTAACGGGTCAAACGGGTAAAGCGATTCCTGCGGTGATACAGGGTTTACAGCGTTATTGGGGAAAAGTTGATGGTAGCTATAAAATAGCGCCGCTAGTGGCAAGAATTGGCGAAGGGCACTGTAATGGCGTGTTAGTTGCTGTTGATGACATTACTTTGCAAGAATTTGATCGTAGAGAAAAAGGCTATCACCGTGTGCGTGTAAACCTTGATAGCATTGTATGTGTTAGTGATGAATGTATCTTGGAAGAAGGTGAAACCGTTTGGGTGTACGTTAAAGACAAGACTGAAGTGCCTTGCAAGCATCAACCGATTGTACAGACTTATGTTGATACAGTATTGGCTGGCTGCTTATCGATTTCGGAGTCGTTTGCTAAAACATTTGTGGAAACAACTCATGGCTGGCATCATCCGTTGGAAAACGATCGCCATAACCCTAAATACGGCAATTTAGCAGGCGTGCTTGATGAGCATTTATACACCATAGACAGATTGATTGAACAAGTTAGACTGCCGTTAAAGTAGAACGTCGCAATTTTTTAATGTAGAAATAGTGTAGAGAGTAAATGGCAAAGCCGAACAAAAAAGGTCCAACCAAAACCGTCGATGTATTGTGTGCTGGCTGTAAAACACAATTATTTAAATACCGTAAAGGCGGGAAAGGCGCATTAGTGAAATGTTTTAAAGAACGAATAACGAAAGACTTTACAAATGAACCGTGTGTTTGCCCTAGCTGTAAGGTGCAATTTGCCCGTGATACTTTAGTACGAGGAACTCCGGCATATAAAATTATTGGTGGTAAAGTAACCGCCAAATAACGGTTAGCGGAGTGAAATTGGTTCTAATAGGGCAATTTTATGTTGTGCACTGTGAGATCGAATTTTAGAGGCTTACTGTGTTTGTGGTATGAACGGCTTAGAGACAACCGTCACTGGTGGGCAGACTACTTTCTTAGAATTTAATGTCGTTTTTAAGTTGAGAATTTTGCGCTTATATGTACCGAGTACCAGTTGATAATCTAAATCTGGTGCAAACCATAAGTATAGTTTTCGGTCACTTTTTCTTGTTTGCTCAACCCGAATTGCCTTCAGTTTGCCAAAGTTCGTATTAATCGTTTCTTGTCCTTTTACTTCAAAATAATAATGATTTACTTCATCGGCATCTTGTAATAAAAAATCAAATTTCTTCTTGCCATTGATAACATTTAAACGCATTTGACTAGCCAGTGCATCAGCATCCAGTAGTGGCATTGAATCATCTGAAAATGTCATTGTTACGCCGTTAGAATCTACGGATGATTTACTGGCATTATCGCTAAATTTAGCCGTAAACTTTCCGGAAATAAGGCCTTTTACGTCACGATCAAATGATTGAGAAATAAAGCTATTTTTGTCTGAAGACCATTTGTAAGATGAATGCTGTTTTAGAGATGACTTTGTTACTAATACATCTATATTGCTATAGGTATAAACATTGACGTTGTTATTTTGCCAATTGATTTGTCGTTCAAACGTACCGATTCTGGCACCATGAAAAAAAACGTTATACAAAAGTATTTTCTTACATTGGTGATATTTTTTAGGCAGTTCCGTAGCAGATAGTGATGATGAAAAGCCCATCAGTATAGCTGTTATAGATAAGTAAACACTTTTCATACTGCCTCTTGTTTCTGCTGATATCCTAAATAAGAATAACCCATCATAGTAAAACGTTAGCATTTAGTGTCGGTTATCGCAAAATCAACTTGGGTATAAAACGTCGTTATACTCGCTGATAAAGAATCCCATAGCGTATTGTTAGTGAATAGTCAGAAATAGTGCGTAGTGCGTAGTGCGTAGAGATAAAACAACGGCCCATAAAGTGAGCCGTTATTATGCTTATTTATTTCAGCATTCGCTTAAGGATTTTTCCTGTTGCAGTCATTGGCAACGATTCTAATATTTCAACCTGACGGGGGTACTTATAATCAGCTAAACGTTCTTTACCCCAGTTAACCAATTCTTTAGGTGTTACTTTTCTATCCTCTTTTAGCACCACGAATGCTTTAACTTCTTCACCGTATGTTTTATGTGGTACACCAATAACGGCAATCAGGTGTACATCTGGATGTGTCATGAAGGTTTCTTCAATATCGCGAGGATAGATATTGAACCCACCACGTATAATGACCTCTTTTAAGCGATCGACAACAAATACGTAACCTTCATCATCAATACGTACAATGTCACCTGTATGAAGCCAACCATTCACAATGGTTTTAGCCGTTTCTTTAGGCTTCTTATAATAGCCTTTCATTACGTTATGTCCGCGAATAAGAAGTTCACCTTCTTTACCTTGCGCAACCTCTATGCCATCTTTACCAACCGCCTTCATAGTTACGCCTGGCAATGGCTGTCCGATGCTTCCGGGTTTACGTTTATATTCAAGTAAGTTGAATGCAGCAACAGGTGATGATTCTGATAAACCATAACCTTCAATAACTGGAACATTTAATATTTCCTCGAAGCGCTTTAATATTTCAACTGGCATTGATGCACCACCCGAAATAGCAACTTTCATATTCTTTGCAATTTCACTGATGTATTCACTGCCATGCTTCTCAGTAAACGCGAGTAAGCCGATATACATAGTTGGTACACCAGCAAAATGCGTTACTTTATGCGCGTACATCTGCTGCATGACCGTTTTAGGCACAAAGCGTGGAATTAACACTAAGGCACTGCCTGCAAGCACTGAGGTATTAAGTATTAGAGATTGACCAAATGTATGAAACAGAGGGAGAACCGCAATACTCACATCGGTGCCTTTTTGGTTGGTTAACGCTTGGCAGGCTTGCGCATTACACAGCATGTTACTTTGGCTTAATTCAGCCCCTTTAGCATGGCCTGTTGTACCTGAGGTGTATAAGATGACACAGCTATCTTCTGCTTTACGGTACACAGCATCAAAATGGATCTCTGATGATGCTAACCACGCGTTAAAAGCATGAGTGCCTTCAGGCAAGGCTTCTTGATTATTTTCTGCTTCAATCATGATGAAATGTTTACAGCTGTTAGCTTGCAGGAACCCTGCATGACCAAATTGACCTGTTGGTAACGCACTATTTCCTTGGTAACAAATCAGCGCGATAGCATCTGAATCATCAAGGTGGTAAGCAACCTCAGCTCCCTTCAGCATAATATTCAAAGGCACAGCTACGGCACCTACTTTCTGAATTGCATAATAACTAATGACAAAAGCTGGCATGTTTGGGCAAGATAGCGCCACTTTATCATCAGGTTTGATGCCTAACTTAACGAGCTGATTAGCCACTTGGTTAACCATACGATTAAGTTCTTGGTAGTTAATTTTATGTTTTTGAAAAATCAACGCAGTGTTTGTAGGGCAAAAGCTCGCATTACGCTCTAAATTAGTCGCTAAGTTATACATGATTATGTTTATCTTTTTTTATGAAGCTGCTTTTCGTCTAATCATGTGGCATTAAACAGTTTTGATAAGCGCAAATGTTAACGAGTAAGCAAGCGTATTATTTGGGTATGATTTTATTTTACGATCTTTGTAATTCTTTGTGCATAAAAAAATACCAAAGTGTAAAAAATAAGGGCATTTAAAAATCCTTTTTAAGGTGAAGGCGTAGAGAGGCTGTATGAAAAGGTGGACAGTAATGCCTATGAGTGTAGTTGTATTTACTGTAGGTATAATGTCATTTCTTATGATGAAATAAAAAATTAATTAATTAATTAACATAGATAAATCATTAGCTTACATTCTAATGTTTTATATCTCTTTTGTGTTAGCGTGTGTTTTTGTCAGTAAGCGTTTGTTTTTTACGTGAAAAATAAAATATCTCCTTACTAAATAGATGTGACATTTTAAAGTCACAAATTTGACGATTTAGGTTGAGGGTTCTATTTTTATTGAGGTTTAACTGAGAGGAGGAATCAAAAAATGAAAAGAATGAACTCGTCGTATCGTTTACAGGTAATAAAAGAAGTAATGACACGGCGACGGCTTACTGAACAAAATGATCCTATGGCTAATCATATCTCTCAGTTGCTAGATTCTCATGCACATGATGAAGTAGTCAAAGACGTTCCTCAGTATAGCGGAAGTCATTTTGATGAGGATGTTGGTGGCTGGATCAGTAATGCGTGGGATTTAAAATAAAATCATTCAATGTATCTGGTTGGCTATGTAGAGATAGGGGCGATAGCGGTATACGTTAAACGCCCTTATTAGTATTCGCAATGATGACGAAACTAGATTGTCATTATATAAGCGTTTTCTCACAGAGAACTGGCAGAATACCGGTGACTGATGTAAATTGCTTCCGTCAATGTTTTGTTAGGTCGATGAATGAACTACGTAGAGTTAGATAAGTATTCTCGCAAGTGGATTTTCACCCACGCATCTATGCCAGTCGCAGCTGATGATTTGGAAGAAATTAAGCCGTTTACCCAAGCGCGCTCTTCACAAATTTGGTCGGAGCATATCAGTAAACACAGCCCTGATGCTGATCACTTCGAAAAAGGTGATTGGGCCTCGAATGACAAAATCTGGAGTGAAGATACTGATTGGCAAACTGAGTGGGATAGTGATGACGCCACTTTGCCAAACGGAGTGTTAGAGTTCATCGACTGGGAAGATAATACAACGGTCTTCTTCTGTTATGAAAAATACAATGTGATAGAGACCAAATGGGGCGTGTTGAAACGTAATTGGAAGAATTTTTTATTCTTTGATGACGGCCCTATGCTAATTGGTCGTAAGAAAAAACAAGTACTATGGTTCAACTCGAATGGTACGTTTAAATCAGGCCTTCGAGAGTAGATAGCTTCTATCTAGTATTCGCTATATCGTATTTATAAGCAGACTTTAGATTACTATTCGTAATAATCTGAAGTCTGCTTTGTTCATATTTTCATATCTCTATATTTCCCATTAGTTCTTCGATTTTTTTCCCTCCGCTTTTTAGATTCTTATGCGATGAATGGATAGAGGCACCAGAACTAATGAGTGGTTGATTTAGCGGTTCTCCAAGCACAACAAATAAACGTGTGCCAATATCACTTGTTTTTATTTCTAAGGCGTGTGAACTCAAATCTAATATTGCCATTTGATTAGGTTGTAGCTGATTACCACTAATATAAGCTTTACCTGAACGCAAATAGATAAAGCCAGCAGTAAGGTTACTCTTAGGTTGGAATGTCCACGTACCATAAGGGGAAATAATAATATCAAGGTAAACAATATCAATACTATAGCTAACGGGACTATTTATTCCTTTGTAACTTCCAACAAGTATTTTGGTGGTTGAGTCGGCTTCTTCGACAAGGGGAAGTATTGCGGTTTTGTAATTGGTGCTAGAGGCTGTTTCCATTTCCACATTGCCTGCGGGTAAGGCCGTCCATAGCTGAAATGTTTCCACCACTCCATTTGCTGGGGTTAATGTATCTTTGTGTACGATACCGCTTCCCGCGGTCATCACATGCACGTCACCTCCTTCTAGCGTCGCATGACAGCCAGAAGAATCGACATGTTTTACTTTGCCTACAACAGAGTAACTTATCGTATCGACGCCAGAGTGCCCATGAAAATTTAGCCCAACAGGCTTCACTTTATTTTTGGCTGCAAAATGATCCCACAGTACAAATGGATCGACTTCTGCGATATTACCTGCATCGATATATGCAGTCATTGCCCCTGCTTTTAATCCGTATCGGATTGTTATTATCTTTCTTGTTTTATTCATAGCTAAACCCAAATAAGGTTCAATAGTTAAATCATAGACCTTGAGCCCAAAAGAAACCTAAAATTTACAGGTAATTTTAAGAGAGGGGATGTATGAAGGGGGTGCTGTATAGTTGAGTAAATATATTTTATATCAGTATGTTACGTTCTGTGTTGGCGTTGTTTGTCTAGATTTGTATTATTGTAATGATGCTAACGAAACAAAGCTCTCGCGCATTATTATGAGTAAGCGGAGAGCTTTTTATTTGTATCAAATAGGCTAATATCGGTTATTGCATCCACATCCGAGCAGTTTGCGCTGGGATGGTTAAGTTGTGGTTCTGTGAAGTAATGGTTTCACTGCTGCCACTGAGCACATCAATGTAGGGTTGATACCAGTTAAACTCGTAGCGATAAGTGTCGACTGTGTAACTGCGAGCTTCGCTACATTTGTTGATGGCTACTAACCCTGCTTTATCTCGTTTAAAGATCAGCAGGCATTTATCGCTGTACACGGTCTCCATCGTTTTGCCTTGCATCCCGTTGTGAAAGCGAATCATGCTTACCATATCAGCGTTATTCCACACATCGCGCCAACGACCATTGTCTTTATCTTCTTCAGGTTTAAGCTTGTCACTATAGATGAGAGGGGTACCGCCGTTTTTACCCAGAATATAGGCGTAAGCGAGTTTTTCGTTAGTCTTATCCATTATCTGGTATCGGAAGCCGTCATTAGTCGGAATATCGTGGGTAATGGTAAAAGTGATAGCACGATCATTTGCTAGCGCTTGCCCGTATGCCTGCGGGTCATGCAATTGGCTCATGCTGCCATTGTAAGAAAAAGCATTTCGAATAGAAGAAAATAGCGGGAAATCATAAGCGCCATGATCTGTATTATTCAGATAAGGCTGTAAGAAAACATCGTAATCGTTAGTGCCTTTTCCACCGCTGGTGATCACCTCACCAAATACATGCATGCCGGCTGTGATTTCAGGAGTGAACACTTGATTTATTTGGTATTCGCTCATGTGTTTTACTGCATCGACACGAAATCCTTTAATGCCCATGGTTTTCAATGCTTGCAGGTATAAACGCTGTTGGCTCACCACCCAATTATTAGGGGCTAAATCTGGTAAACCAGTGTCACCGTTACCGCCGCATAAGCGCCAATACTGTACATGTCCCGGATTGCCCCAGTCGGTAATACATCCAGCAGGGTGGAAGTCATTGGCAGAGAAATTGCCTTGGGTCAGATCCCCAAATAATTTCTGTTTGTTCATGTAATCCATGTTTTGGCTGTATTGCGTCAACAGATCACTGCCAGGGTAATTAAGGTCGTTACGTTTCCAGCTTTCATTCGCCATGTGATTGAGCACGATGTCGGCATAGACTTCAACACCTTCAGTTTTAAGGGCGGCAATCAGTTTTTGTAAGTCTTCTTTGTTACCGACAGGTGAGTCGATTAAGCGAATGTCTTGCGGCTGGTAACGTGCCCACCATTCATCGCCAGATGATTTCAGCGGTGGTGAAATAAGCACTTTTTTATAGCCAGCCTGTGCGATGCTCTTGGCTTGTAGTGTAATGTCGCTGTATGACCAGTTAAATGCATGCAAAATGGTATCGGCTTGCACTGAAGTGGCAAAGAAACTGCTACCTATGATTGCGGTGGTAAGCACAGAGGCGCGTGCAAAGGATGTTCCTAACGTTATTGTCATTATTGGTATGCCTTATTAATAAATAGAATCTACATAAGGGAAGTGGAGTTAGACTTGTTGTTATTGGTATGTTTAACAGGTTACCTATAAATATTATCAATAGTTCCTGATGGGTTTATTCTTTGGAATCAATGTCGTTGATTGTAGTGCTGACTTTTTTAAGAATGTGATTGAGTAAACAATTTATAAGGTGCTGGAGTGTGTAATTGCGGCTATCTGAATGACGATTACTATAAAGATAGGTAAGATGGCATAAGATCAATGACTTATCGATAAGGCTATTTCGTGTTTTATAGCACCAAGACTTCTATTTACGTTGTATGGCTACTCAGTTTTCTTTTTTTGTTTTCTTCTTCTAGTTATGCAGTATCAGTAAGCAATGACAGTATTCCACTGGATAATAAAGCCCTGTCGGAAAATTCTGTATATGAAGGTTTGCTACATGCAGATCTTGCACAAAAAGACATAATACCTGAAGGGATCGTGGGTTCAGTTTGTGTTATTCGTCATGACGATAAAATTGTGATGTTGTCGGAAGTTATTACCAAAAAGCTATCATTACCTGGCGGATATATTGACCCTGGAAATACGGCAGAAGAAGCCGCTGTTCGTGAAGCGCTTGAAGAAACTGGGCTGGTGGTTTCCATTGATAAATTACTGCAATACCGTGGACGTGCCGCTATATACAGTTGTGTAGCTGATACGCCTATTTTAGTGTCTTCACAGGTTGATCATCGAAATTATACGGTTGTGGCATCGTGGTTTGCAGAGGACTTTGGCAAAGAAGTAAGACGGGTTTATTTGATCGACCCAGACAAAGTGAATAGTGATGAGTATCGATACCCTGATGATACAAAGCTATTGGCTAAGTGGATTAAGAATACGCCAAATAGTGAGATAACAGTCTATTCTGATTTGAGTGATAAAGTGAATGCTTTACACCGTTTTGAATTAACGTTAATGAATGACTTTCAGCAATGGGTTAAATCACAGTCGAACACCGTTAAATCAATTTTTGATGTAACCATGACAGTCGTTAATTTACCCGGTGAAGCGTATTTCCTTTTATTCGTTGCAATGGTGGTTATTGCTTTTTATGGACCAATGGCATTATTGCAGTTATTCGTGATGTTAATTGGCGTTATATTCATATCTTCTTTACTAAAGCATGGTGTTGCCTCACCAAGACCTTTTTATATCATGCCAGAATTACAACAAACAAATGCTTATGGCTTTAGCTTTCCTAGTGGCCATACATTAATGGCGACTGTGTTATGGGGTATGTTGTGGTGCCTTATACGCGAGAAGAATTGTGAAGCCAAAACATCGAAGAATATTTCATTATTTTCACTCTTTATTGTACTGATGATCGTAGGCCAAGCCGTTGCTAGAGTGTGGTATGGCGTACATTATATAAGTGATACGATCGCCAGTATTACTCTGGGTATTGTGATTGTCATTCTATGGAGTAAATGGCGCCACTCAAAGGAAATACCATTAAAACATAGTATTGCCAGTAAATGGTTTTGGTTGGGTGCAACGATCTTTGTTGGTGTGATTGCTAGCGTTACTCAACTACCAGATCATGTTTATTTATTCTCTGCACTATTAGCCATTTTCTTAAGCATTGAATTTGTGCCTAAATACTCGCTTACATTATCTGTGTTTAACCGTTGTGTAACTGCGTTAATAACGTTGATTGGTATTGTTGTGATTGGTTACTTTGTTTCCTCTCTTGCACATAGCTCTACGGTTAGCTTGATTGTTGTGGCGATAAATTCTATCGGGTCTTTTGTGGCAGTGGGCTGGACGGTGATCGTTCCCTCTCTATTGTATAAAAAGTTGGCAAATAAAGCGTGTTCTTTAAAAGCCAAATTCGATTAACGATGGTCTTAGTGATTTCACATTGAGCTTGGTCACACTTTTTTTAAGATAAAGAGTGAGGTAAAGTGGTTTATTTCTATTTTGAAAATATAACAAGCCAGTCTTCGTAGGATACGATAAAGACACTGGAGAGGGAGAGCAATGTTACCTGTATTAACATATCAGAATAGTATCGACGACGTCGTACTGTCTTATCTGACTGAGTTAGAATCTGCTGGTTTCACCGGCGATATTGAAAAAAGTTACGCGAGCCGTCTTGCCGTCGCTACCGACAATAGTGTTTATCAACTATTACCACAAGCCGTTGTGCTTCCTCGTTCAGTGAATGACTTATCCCTAATAGGTCAGATTGGTCAAAAAGAGGCGTATAAAAAAGTAACGTTTTCACCGCGCGGTGGGGGTACAGGTACCAATGGCCAATCATTAACACCAGGTATCATTGTTGATTTATCTCGGCATATGAACCAAATCCTTGAAGTGAATGCTGAAGAAGGATGGGTAAGAGTTCAAACCGGTACAATTAAAGACCAATTGAATGATGCTCTACGTCCTTACGGCTTCTTTTTCTCTCCTGATTTATCAACCAGTAATCGTGCCACCATTGGCGGTATGATCAGTACCGATGCATCAGGGCAGGGGTCGTTAAAGTACGGTAAAACATCGGATCATGTATTAGCACTGAAAGCCGTATTGGTCGATGGTTCAATATTAGATACCGAGCCGCTAGACAGTAAAGCAGTGGCTCGTTATGCGAATGAAGCCAGCTTTGTCGGTAATGCGATTAGTACTTCATCTACGGTATGTCGCGAAAAGCGCCAGCAGATTGTCGATAAATTCCCCTCGCTAAATCGTTTTTTAACGGGTTATGATCTTAAAAACGTATTTGATGAAAACGTTGAAACATTCGATATTGCCCGTCTTTTATGCGGTGCTGAAGGGTCGTTAGCCTTTGTTGCTGAAGCAAAACTCAATATTACCCCTATTCCTAAGTCTCGTACCTTAGTCAACATTAAGTACGATAGCTTCGATTCTGCATTGCGTAGCGCCCCGATGATGGTTGAAGCTCAAGCGCTATCGGTAGAGACTGTCGATTCACGTGTTTTGAATTTTGCTAAACAAGATATTGTTTGGAATACCGTCAGCGATTTACTCACCGATGTACCGGGCAAAGAAATGTTGGGTATTAATATGGTGGAATTTGCCAATAATGACCCTGAAGAAAACCAACGCCAAGTTACCGATTTATGCGCAAAGCTAGATATTCTTATCGATCAGCAGAAAGATGGCTTAATTGGCTATCAAGTATGTGATGAACTGGCAAGCATTCAAAAAATTTACACCATGCGTAAAAAAGCGGTGGGTTTATTAGGTGCAGTACAAGGCAATAAAAAGCCGATTGCTTTCGCAGAAGATACTTGCGTGCCACCTGAAAATTTAGCCGATTTTATTGTTGAATTTCGTCAACTTCTAGACGATAAAAAACTTGATTATGGCATGTTTGGTCACGTTGATGCTGGTGTGTTACACGTTCGACCAGCATTAGATATGTGCGATCCTGAGCAAGAACGCACCATGAAAGAAATTTCAGACCAAGTTGTTGCTTTAGTCGCGAAATATGGCGGCTTAATGTGGGGGGAACACGGTAAAGGTTTCCGCTCTGAGTATGGCCCTGCATTTTTTGGCGACGAGCTATTTACTGAATTACGTAGGATTAAAGCGGCATTTGACCCTGATAATCGCATGAATCCAGGTAAAATTTGTACGCCGTTAGGTAGCAGCGATGAGTTAGTCAAAGTTGATGGTGTTAAACGGGGTTTCTACGATCGTCAGATTCCAGTAACAACGCGTGATAGCTTTAAACAAGCGATGGAATGCAACGGTAACGGTTTGTGTTTTAATTACGACACAAGCTCTCCTATGTGTCCGTCGATGAAAATCACTGCAGATCGCCGTCATTCGCCAAAAGGTCGTGCGGGGCTAGTACGTGAATGGTTACGCCAGTTAGCCGAACAAGGTATTAACGCCGATGAGTTGGAGCAGAAGCTGCTCACCACGACACCCACGGTAAAGCAGATTATAGATCGCCTGAAAAACACCTATGGCCCACGTAAGAATGAGTACGATTATTCTCACGAAGTGATGGAAGCAATGAACGGTTGCCTTGCATGTAAAGCGTGTGCAAGCCAATGTCCGATTAAAGTGGATGTACCGAGTTTTCGTTCTCGTTTCATGAATATCTACTACAGTCGCTATCAACGTCCGGCCAAAGATTATTTGGTGGCGTATGTTGAAAATTATCTGCCGATTATGGCCAAAGCGCCTGTTACGTTTAATGCGATAATGCGACCAGCATGGTCGAAGAAACTGACAGAAAAAGCGATCGGTTATGTTGATATGCCAGCCTTGTCGGTGCCAACATTAATGGAAGACTTAGACGGTCATCATGCTACCCATTTTGATCTATCGTGGTTACAAGCGCTGTCGAAAACGGAGCGTAGTCAGTACGTACTTATTGTTCAAGACCCGTTTACCAGCTATTACGATGCGGAAGTGATCCGTGATTTTGTATACTTAATTGAAAAATTAGGTAAAAAACCCATGTTGGTTCCGTTTAAACCCAACGGTAAAGCACAGCATGTGAAAGGCTTTTTACGTCAATTTGCAAAAACAGCACGTAATACGGCTGATTTCTTGAATCAACTGGCGTCTTTGGGTATTCCGTTAGTCGGTGTCGATCCCGCACTTGTACTGTGTTATCGCGATGAGTACGAAGAGGTGCTGAAAGAAACGCGTGGTGATTTTCATGTACTAATGGCCCATGAATGGTTAACACCACTTCTGGCTGAGCAGCCGAAGGATGCATTACGTGATACAGCAAATATCAACGACGATTGGTACTTGTTTGCACACTGTACTGAAAAAACCAAAATGCCTAATGTAGAAAAAGAATGGATGGCAATCTTCAATCAATTCGGAGCAGGGCTAAAGCCTGTTGCTGTCGGTTGTTGTGGCATGGCTGGTACGTTTGGGCATGAGAAAGACAAACTTGAAATTTCGAAGGGTGTTTACAATCTGAGTTGGAAGCCAAACATTGATCTGTTGGATCCCGAGCGTTGTTTGGTGACAGGTTACTCATGCCGTAGTCAGGTGAAACGGTTTGAACACATCAAAATGAAACACCCCGTTCAGGCGTTGTTGCAATTACTGTCGTAGTTAGTGCCTAAGTGATATTCAATTTGTCTCAGGGCGGAATAATTTAGTAATGAAAAAGCGAGCAATTTATGCTCGCTTTTTTTATCGATAAATTTACGTTGGTAATGTCTTCGAATCAGATTAATCTTCGTTTGGGCATAACCAGCGATAGATAATACCCGCGACGATAGCACCGAGTATAGGTGCAACCCAGAATAGCCATAATTGAGACATCGCCCAATCACCCACGAAAATAGCTGGGCCTGTACTACGTGCAGGGTTAACAGATGTATTAGTAACAGGAATACTGATTAAGTGGATTAACGTTAACGCTAAACCAATGGCTAACCCTGCCATACCTGGGTTGGCTAATTTGTGTGTAACACCAAGAATGATGAACAAGAACATAAAGGTCATTACAAACTCGGTTACAAAGCCCGATAACATGGTGTAACCGCCAGGAGAATGCTCGCCATATCCGTTGGATGCTAGTCCGCCAGCAAGATCAAACCCTGCTTGACCACTTGCGATAATGTACAGTACAAATGCGCCAGCAATCGCACCTAAAACTTGGAAGACAATATAAGGGATAATTTCATTTGCTGGAAAGCGACCGCCAGACCATAAACCAACAGTTACAGCAGGGTTTAGGTGGCAACCTGAAATATGACCAATAGCGTAAGCCATCGTTACCACGGTTAAACCAAAGGCAAGTGCAACACCAAGTAGGCCAATTCCTACGTCAGGAAAAGCTGCTGCTAACACAGCGCTACCACAACCACCTAATACTAACCAAAATGTGCCAATGAATTCAGCAACAAGTTTTTTTATCATCATTAGTCTTCCTGTCCACAATTTTGTATAACGAAAATTTAATAAGATATGGTGTGATAACTGACATAAATTAACTAGAGGGGCACAGTATCTTTTATGTCAATTTATAGTATTTGATCTCTATTTATTAGTTGGATAATGATTAATCTAAGATTCAAAACTATTCAACATTCTTAACCACTTGATAAGTTACGATGTAAAAAGTGTAGCTACGTAATTTTAAAAGGCATACCTACACAATGTTTTTTATTCAGATTGTTTTTAAGCTTTTATTAGGGCGTGTTGACGTTTTAAGGCTTCACAGGCTAGACATTTGAAACGTCGACACGACCTAATCTGTCACATCAAGTAAATAGTCTTCTAATTGATCAGATAACCACTGAATAACTAATCCGCGTCGTGATTCACTTTCTACTATTTCACCGTAAGGCTGCCAGCTCATCGCTTTATTGTGTTTAATGACCTTGATTGTGCCTTGACGTAAATGTTCGTTAATTAGTAGCGCAGGAACATTAGACCACCCCGTACCATCTAAAACCGCATGGCTTAGGTATTCATAAAAAGCTAGGGCGATGTAGTTGGTCGAATTGGGTATATCCGTCTTTAAATTGTCACCTTCAATGTAAGCCAGAATGATTTCTGTATAGCGAGCGAAATCTTCACTGGTTACTTTTCGTAATTGACTAAGAGGGTGGTCTTTATGAGCAACAGACATCATGCGAATTTGCCCTAAGTCGAAATGAAGCAAACGTGGAATACGATGTTCAGTTGGCAATAAGCCATAAGCTACATCTACGGCATCTTGTTCTACTAAATTTTCTAATTCTGGTGGTGTAGCAGCATAGATAGAGATGCTGGTATTTGGGAATTTTTCCTTCAAGCGGTTGAGTGTGTCACGCCAAAATGTTTCAGGTAAAGCATCATCACGGGCGATACGAACAACAGATTCAACACCATCAATATGCAGAGTGCATTTTCGTTTAATATCGTTAGCAATTTGTAAGAGGCGAGTACAATCATTGGCAATGCTTTCACCAATATCAGTTAACTGAATGCGATTCCCTGTTCGTGCGAGTAATTTGACGCCGAGATCATCTTCAAGTGCGCTGAGAGAAGCACTCACTGTTGTTCGGCTCTTATTTAATTTACGCGCCGCTTCTGTTATCGATCCTGTTTTACTGGCATGAAGAAATATTTCAATCTGAGCTATTTTCAATTTAATGCTCCTGCTGACAAACAAATGTCATTTAACCGATTACTTATCCAGAATGGTATTACCTGTAGCGACGAAAAAGCTGTCGCTGAGGGATTATTACATTCTACTTCAACCAGATACTATGAATACATTCTAAAAAAACACTTTATCGACGAAAAAATTGTCGATAAAGGAGGATTTATGACCCGTAACATTCAGCTTGAACGTAATCTTCTTCACTTTTCGACTCTTTTTGCGCTGTTATTTGCGGTTATGGGAATCAGTTTAGGGGCATGGATTGGCTCTTTAGTCATCGTATTCGATGGGGCTTACTCGTTGGTTAGTCTTTTTCTTACCTTAGTATCGGTTGCTGCGGCATCTTATATACATAAGCCGAGAAAGCATCCTTCAGCTATCAATATTACCAAAGTAGAGCCAATGGTTATCGCTTTCAAAGGGTTAGTGATCACGCTAATGTGCTGTATTTCTTTTGCATCAGCCATTGAAGCAATATTGAATGGTGGTCGCGATGTGAATACTGGTGTGGCACTTATTTTTGGTGTTATTAATGTTCTAGGTTGTATTGGTGCTTATTGGCTAATGGTCAAAAAGGGTAAGCGTGCGAATTCAGGTTTAGTGGATGCAGAAGCAAAGCAGTGGTTAATGGACACCGTGATAAGTATCGCAGTCATGATTGGTTTTGTTTTGGCTAAGATTTTATCGCTAACGGAATATCAATCGTATGCAGTGTATGCCGATCCAGTAATGGTTATTATTGTTTCTATATATTTTATTATTGTGCCATTGAAAATGACTTATGAAGCTATTCAACAGTTAGTCTCAGATCAACAGCTAGCCTCAGATAACAACTAGTGTCAGATGGCAATAATCACGATGCTTCAGTTGGATCAGCCAGAACATGATAAGTAAATGAGTGGGTTATGAGGTTAGCTGGTTATTAAATAGTGATGATTCAACCAAAAAATACGGTTGAATCATCAGTTTAACACTTGTTTTGAATGCCAATGCACATTGAACGAAAATTAGCGACCTAGTAGTAGCGTCTTTTCGATTTCACGGTAATAATGTGCAGTGTTAATCAGTGACGTCGCGGTAAGCCCAGGTACGCCGTAAACTTCAACATCAACACCATACTTGGTTTGTACTTTATCAACGAGTAGATCAAAATCGCCGTCGCCAGAAAGTAAAATAACGCGGTCAACATCGCCAGCATGCTCAATCACATCAAGTGTGATACCAACATCCCAATCGCCTTTAGCTGAGCCATCGCTGCGCTGAATAAAGGGTTTAAGTTTTACTTCAAAACCGATACCACGAAGAATATTTTGGAATTGACCCTGCTTTTCATCACCACGATGAATAGCATAAGCATAAGCTGCAACCACTTCACGACCTTGTGTCGCTTCAGCCCAAAAGGCATTGTAATCAAAATTACACTTATACTTGTCTTTTACGGTGTAATAGATGTTTTGAACATCAACGAAAATGGCAACTTTTTCCACAATAATCCTTATCTTAGGTTAATTAAGAATATGCTTTACCATGGTGACTTGAATTACATAAAAATTCAAGTTAACTCTTAGCTGCTCTGCTACATAAGGTTTCAAGAGTTAGCTTGCGACTATGATTACTTCTTTTCTTTTTTGTCTTTATTGCCTTTCCCTGGGTTGTTATCACCGTGGACACTGCTATTTTTCTTGTCACCCTTGCTTTTTCCTTTCCCATCAGAACAATCTTCAGAGTTAATTTTAATATTGTCCGATTCCAGTTTTAGGCAATCTTTACTCAATTCAAAACCATCTCCTGAGATTGAAACATCAGCTTGAGCGTATGATATAGGTAGTAGAGTAAAAGCAATGAGTAATAATTTTTTGAGCACGTTTGTATTACCATGGTGAATAATATGATTGTATGTATAGTAGCCTTGTTTATGTAAACCGTTGCTGAATAGTGCTGAAAACTCGCCAGAGAATGTTTATTTTTATATATTCATGCTCAAGATAAAATAGAGTGGGTATAAGTTTGTATTTGATTGTCTTAAGCGGCAGAGATAATAAGAGAGAAGAATCATGAAAAATATTTTGATTGGTGGGTTGTTATTGAGCTCAACGGCCGTATTTGCGCAAAGCTGTCCTGTCGATGTAACCAATGAAATTCACATCAACAATGGTGAAGTATCTGTTTATCAGAGCGGCCAACCGAAAGTCATGATAGATGAAGATAACAATGTATTTATCAATGGCAAGCAACTGGATTTAAATGCGATGCAACGTCAGGCTTTGGAAGCCTACAGTAATGGCGTTAAAGAATACCTTCCGAAAATGGCTGATATTGCCAGTGATGGTGCAAGTATCGCCACTGATGTTCTTGATGAAGTTTCATCGAGTTTTGATTCAAAAGAATCATTTGCCAATGTTGAAGCATTGATTGATGAATATGGGCAAAAAGCACAAGATAAATTCTACAAAAACGATGAATTTGTGATGCCAGCAGATATGTTTGCAGATGTAGATGAAAGTTGGAAAACAGAGTTTGATGAAGCGATGAAGCACGTGAGTGTTGAATCAATGTCGAGCTTATTTGCCGCGTTATCTGAAGAGATGAAAGATGGCGAGATCAACTTTACTGAGCTTCAAACGAAATTCTCAGATCTAAAACAACGTATTGAAGAGCGTGTAAAAGCAAGATCAGGTGAAGTGGCAGTGAAAGCTGATGACCTGTGTAATTCGATTAAAGGGCTGGCTCAAGAAGAGCAAGAACTGCATAAAGCTATTCCTGAACTGAAAGATTATCAGATGTTTGAGATTTAATTTATCTGCTTTGTCGCTCATAATAAATAGACTTTTAAATGAATAAGTTAGCACTGTGCTAAGATGACTTATTCGTTTTAAGAGGCTGATAGTATGTTGAAAGTCGGAGTGATCATTGGGTTACTTGCTCTAGCTCTGTTAGCGACTAAGTATCTTGATGAAAAGATTCAGAAAAAAATCTTTATTGGGTTAGCTGCTATTGCAGCTGGTGCGATTGTTTTATTCATGGGTGCAGAGCTGTTCCGATAATATTTGTATATTACTTACAAAGCAGGGTACACGGTTTCCAGCCCGGTGATTTGATTCGAATTATAAAGCTAAGCACCTCGTCACTTTCGTAAAATGGTATCTCGAGATTGCTTAGCCTTTCATTAAAATCGTCAACGTATTTTAGGACGAGACACTGTCAATAACGCTGTGTTATTGCGTTTGTGCTTATAACATATCGGTTAACGCAATGCCCACACCAATGCGTTGTTGGTTGTGGTTATAGTCTATTAGACTTTCACCATACCCCGTTGTGTATTGTGCATACCCACGTAAACGTCCCCATAATGGAAATGTTAAACCGAGCTCAGCATAGCCCTTGTGTTCACTGAAATTCTGACGGCCTAAGAAGGTGAATTCGTAATCATCCCAGCGGTAGGCTGAGGATAGTTCAAAGTGTCCCATATAATCTTCAAGATCAGGGTTATCATCACCATCTGCACTTTCTGGCGTTTCTTTTTCATCTTCAGGTAAACGCCACCAAGGGCGCAAAGATAAAGCAAAATTATTCTTTTCAAAAATAAAATCGGTGTAAATACGGTTCCAACTACGCGATAACTCTTGGCTACGTCCATTAGATTCATGTTCAATACCGAATGCTACCCATGTATTACCTTCTAATGGTGTCCATGGCGTTGGTGCAAAATAGAACATTTCAGGTCGATAGTTTGTTTCTCTGAATGGGCTAGAAATGTCATCGGCGTATACCTGCCACCAAGATTTTAATGTAATGCCAAAAAACACCCCGTCGCCTTCGATAAACATGCTGTCGTAATTCAATGGTACTTTAAAGCTGATCTGAAATTTAGCTTCGACATCTTTAAGACTGTCTTCCCAACCTGTTGCTGCATAAGCGTCTTTGTTTACATCGTTGGTATATGTTACGGGTAAGATGTAATTCATTCTATGCGGTGTAATCACATAAGGGTTGAATGCGTTTCTACGCTCATTTGCCATCCGTTCAGACAGTAAATCTTGTTCGTTTTTAGCGAGCTCTGCATCGGTTTTACATTTTGCTCTTACTTCACCCAGTGTTAACTCATAATCGTGATATTTTACAGCATTGAGTAGGCAGTCATTGTAACTGATAGGCTGCTCTGCAAATGCCTTGAAAGAGACGGTAATAAGAAGGCTTAGCAAGCATAATGTGTAGTTGTGAGTCACCGAGAGTCCTTTCTATGTTATTGAACTAACAACCAAAATAGAGTGCTGTTAGCCTGTGTTTATAGCACCTTAATATATCTATGAGCTAAGTGCTGTTCGAATAATGTCAAATTAATTAGTAAAAACGAAAGCTTACAAAAAAACACAAAAAAAGGCGCTGAATATTCAGCGCCTATTTAATCAATTATTTTGCTTTGGCTCTGCTTCGATTAGGATTTCCACCTTGACCTTGACCTTGACGAGTCGAGGTTGGCTTACCTGGTCTGCTTGGGCGGTTGCCCGAAGGTTTACCATTCGCAGATGCAGAGTAATTACCTACATCACTTCCTTGGCTTCTTGAACCTGGCTTACTTCCTGGTTTAGTGCCAGCTTTGCCTGCAGGTTTACCGTTCGACGAGGTATTACCATTTGGACGGTTACCCGTGGTAGGGCGGTTGCCTGATGGGCGTTTACCATCTTTACGAATATCTGGTTGATTCGGGTGCTTGGTTGCAAAGCGTTTTGCACCATGACGACCTGATTGACGACGTTGTGCTGGCGTTAGCTGTGATTCTTGATCAGAACCTTCTTCAGGTACTAAACAATTGGCGCGATCACCAATAAGGTACTTCTTACCCATTGAAATCAGCGTTTCACGAATAAGCGGCCAGTTAAGTGGATCGTGGTAACGTAATAGGGCTTTATGCACACGACGTTCACGTTCACCTTTTGCAACAAATAATTCTTCACGTTTCTTATACTTAACACGTTTTAGCGGGTTAGTTTCAGAGTGATACATAGAGGTTGCATTACACATCGGTGACGGATAGAAGTTCTGAACCTGATCGCACTCATATTCATATTTCTTTAGCCACAATGCTAAGTTCAACATATCTTCGTTAGTTGAACCTGGGTGCGCTGAAATAAAGTAAGGGATTAGGTATTGTTTCTTACCTGCATCTTTACTGTATTTCTCGAACATATTCTTAAAACGATCGTATGTGCCCATACCTGGTTTCATCATCAGGTCGAGGGTGCCTTTTTCTGTGTGCTCAGGCGCAATCTTTAAGTAACCACCTACGTGGTGAGTCACAAGTTCACGCACGTACTCAGGCGATTCAACCGCTAAGTCGTAACGCACACCCGATGCAATCAATACCTTTTTAATGCCATCAACTTTGCGAGCTTCACGATAAAGATCGATGGTATGTTTATGATCAGTATTTAGCTTTTCACAGATCTTAGGGAAGATACAAGATGGACGACGACAGTTAATTTCAGCTTTAGGATCAGAGCAGCCTAAGCGGTACATGTTTGCAGTTGGACCACCAAGATCTGAAATAGTACCGGTAAAACCTGGCACTTTATCGCGTATGTCTTTTAGTTCATCAATAATCGATTCTTGAGAGCGGTTTTGAATAATGCGCCCTTCGTGTTCGGTAATTGAACAGAAGCTACAACCACCAAAACAACCACGCATGATATTCACTGACGTCTTGATCATGTCGTAAGCTGGAATTTTCGCTTTACCGTATGAAGGGTGAGGTACTCGTGCGAAAGGCAAGCCAAACACAAAGTCCATTTCTTCAGTGGTTAGTGGAATAGGGGGTGTATTAACCCATAACTCGCGATCACCGTGCTTTTGAGCCAATGCGCGTGATGAATACGGGTTGGCTTCTAAGTGCATTACACGACTTGCGTGTGCATACAGAATACGGTCGTTACATAACTTTTCATACGAAGGTAAGCGGATATAAGTATTTTTTGGATCATGGCGAGAAGCCGTTACTACAACAGGCTTAGCAACGGGTTCTACTTTTACTTCATCTTCTTGCTTGGTTTTACATTCTTCTTCTGTCGCGTAAGGGTTGATCATAGGCATTGCTTTGCCTGGTTTCTCTATACGAGAAGAATCAATTTCTCTGAAGCGTTCAGGAATTTCTTTAATGATAACGGCGGTACCAGCGATATTTTTCATATCTTCTAGTTGTTCGCCTTTAGCAATACGGTGAGCGACTTCTACCAAGGCGCGTTCAGCATTACCAAAAAGAAGAATGTCAGCTTTTGCATCGACAATAACAGAGCGGCGCACTTTATCAGACCAATAGTCGTAGTGCGTTAAGCGACGTAGGCTCGCTTCAATACCACCAAGAACAATAGGTGTTTCTTTATATGCTTCACGACAACGCTGAGAATACACAAGAACCGCACGATCAGGGCGTTTACCGCCTTCGTTGTTCGGTGTGTAGGCGTCATCATGACGTAATTTACGATCTGCCGTGTAACGGTTGATCATGGAATCCATGTTACCAGCAGTCAGACCAAAGAATAGATTCGGTTGACCAAGTTCCATGAAGGCATCTTTATTATCCCATTTAGGCTGAGAGATAATACCGACACGAAAGCCCTGAGATTCGAGCAAGCGACCGATAACCGCCATGCCGAAACTTGGGTGGTCTACGTACGCATCACCAGTCACGATAATAATGTCGCAGCTATCCCAGCCGAGTGCATCCATTTCTTTACGCGTGGTAGGTAAGAAGGGTGCAATTCCGTAGCACTCTGCCCAGTACTTTGGATAGCTATTTATTGGTGTTGCTTTCGTGTGCATGTGTTGACCTCAATCTTTGGAGGCGGGAATTATAGCCGTTCAGTAAATGGCTGGCTAGCCCTTATATTTACTGACTTTTTGGCATTATTACGCATGATTTTTATGTGGTTAAGCATAGTCGTAAATAAATGGAGGGAATAAAACATTTTTTACTTTAAATAAACCGTGTTAATCCAGTGTGATGGCTTAGAAGCAGTAAGATACCGATACGAAGCTTAGATTCCAAGAATAACCATGAAATGACTGATAGTTATACCCAAAGACGCATTACGGCCATCAATTATGAATCCCAAGCCATTGTTCGGCACAATCGCCATGGCGGTAATCGGACAGCTTACCTTGTACTTCTGCATGAAAGTCCGTTCTTTGGTCAAAGTCTGACTTTACAAGTGCTTGCGGAGAGGGAAAGCGAGCGGTCTCAGTGATCAAAAATTACACTTAAACATACAAATCGTAATGACAATCATTATCACATAGGTTAAGGTTATGTTTTCCTGATTGAGATTGATGCTATGTAGGCGTTTTTGTTTTTCTTTACGTACTTTTCACATGCTAATTCTGACGTGATTGGAAATAACGGAAGTTTCTTTAAAATTAGTGATGAAGATTTGATTGCCTTTAAGACTGCAAAGGCTCTTTCTTCTAGGATCTTCACATTTTGACCTCGAGCCAAATTTAACGCCGATAAAGTAAAGGTTATTGATGATATCAAAAAAAAGAATAAGTGCAGCCTATGAAGAATTAAATAGAAAAGGATTTAAAGAGGTGACTTATAATTCTTATGTGACTAAAAAATTAGATCGTATTGGGCTGAGATTTAAACCTTATTATTATAATAACTTCATTGAAAATTTCATTCACCTTACATTTTCTGCATTATGTGCTTATCTTATATTAAAGTTAATATTTGACTTCTGGTTAAATATTATTAGTTTATCATTTGTTTCTGGGGGTATTGCATTGATAGTGTCTTCTCTTGGGAATGCTGTTTACTTCTCCTATTTAAGAAGTAAGCACAATATATCTAAATGGGACGATCTTCCTAAATAATTAAAATTTGAAGGCTTCACCTGCAGCTTTACGGTGTAGGTGAACAGTTAATTTTATGGATCCTTGAAAACAGTTTCGTGATGATGGATAGGCTAAGCGGTTGGCTCAGTTAATGGCATAAAGACAAAGCCGAAAACTTACTCAAGCCCCCTTTGATGGGTGTACAAAGAAAAGGTATTCGAGGTCGTTTACTCATTATTCTAGAAGTATCAATGATTGTATCTTACTGGGTTGAAGGTTCAGTTGTTCGTATATTGCGCGAATATTAAGAAGTATACGTATATCAAGGCTATTTCTTAATAAGAAAAAAGCCTAACTGTGTGAGTTAGGCTTTGGAAAAATCATTCTTTGAAATGCTTCATTATCAATAAATAGTGCGTGGCATCACGGGTAAGAGCATGCATATTCATCACACGTTTCAGCAGATAACATCACTGATCGTGTTGGGTCATTCGCTTTAGTGGTTATTTCTTGATGCTTAGGTGTAAGATTCAGTTCAAATTCGTTCTCTGGCTCATCCGTCCAAAATGTAAAACCGACACTATCACCTGACTGGCCTAATGGGTTACCACGAGGGTCATTTTTTCGTGGTTGGTCAAGATTGTTACGCGAACGGAATTCATCATCATGTTGGTATGTTGTACGAACCGTCCCGTTAGAATCGACGCATACGGTGTTTTCCATCACTCCACTTGGGACGCATTCCGCCATGCTGAGCATTGGAAATAGGCCGACAAGCAATACAATTAGCGTGTTCTTCTTCATGTTTACATTCCATATATGCGTTTTATTGTGCGCTTTTGTGTTATTCATTGATAATAATAATGAATAAGCATAATGGATGGTGTTTTATTGCGCAATAGTTGAGTGTACAAAAATGTGCATCTTGAATGATGTTTTAGGGCTTCTGTTTTAGCTCAATCTCTGCATACATGGTAAATGCGTAAAGGAAGGCACTTAGTCCGTTAAACAATAGACGCAGAACTATACTCTACTAGGACGGACTGGCAGATATATTTTGTGTCGTAGTGATATAAAAGATAACCATGATTCTTACCTTACTACTACACATTAAATTGACGTTATTGTGTATGAGTAATGTTGGAGGTCATTATGACTATTTCTACTAGATTGAATGAGTACTTAGACAAAAATAATATTGCGTATAAAACTGTTCCTCACTTTCATAGCACAGGTTCAATAAGCACTGCTGTGGCATCAAGCATTCACCCTAAGAATATCGCAAAAGCCGTCTTGCTTGTCGATCATGATGGGCACAAAGTCATGGCTGTATTACCCGCAGATAAAAAGATATGTATATCCACATTGAATGAAAAATTTAATGCGTCTTATCAACTGATTAAAGAGAAGGATATATATAATTTGTTTGCTGATTGTGACGAAGGTGCAATTCCCCCCGTTGGCGGTGCATTTAATATAACGGTTGTGTGTGATGACCTTCTTGATACCTTAGACGGTGTCTATATTGAAGCTGGGGATCATCAGACGCTATTGCAGGTAGATCACGAGGCTTTTAAAAGCATTATGGCAAATGCGAAGCATGCACGATTTAGTGAGGAGATGCTGCATTAAGGATTTTCAAGTGCCTGGTTTTGTATAATAAAATTAAATGGTTATCGGAGTAATTGGTAGCATTGATATTCTATCTTTATCGTAAAGGGGAGGAGTATGTCGAATAATATTATTGCGGATAATCAGCCAGTGCTTGTCCAATTAGAGAAAGGTAAAACATACCAATTTTGTGTTTGTGGTTATTCGCACACACAGCCATTTTGTGACGATTCACATTTAGGTACTGAATTTGAACCGATATATTTTACGGCAGAAAAAACAGAACAACGTTGGCTATGCCAGTGTAAGCAAAGCGGTAATCAACCATATTGTGATGGAAGCCATAAGGCGTACTCTGAAGATGATATTGGTCTAGAAGCCCCAAATAAAGATGATTCACAGTAACCTTTTTTGTAATCGCGGTACGTTTATTAAAGTGAATCGAGAGGAATAAAAAAGCCCACAAGAATGTGGGCTTAGATTGTTACTTTGGTTATTGCTTATGCGTACATTGGTACAAGAACCATGGTGCCAATAATAACGGTAATTAAGCCACAAATAACAGGAACCGACGTACGTTTAACAACTTCGAATGGGCTGATTTTACCCATACCAGATGTTGCAACGATAACACCAGAAACCGGTGAAATAGTACGACCAAGGTTAGAAGCCTGTAGCATCGGGATAATCAAGAATGCAGGGTTTAAACCCATTTTACCAGCTAGTGTTGGCGCTAGTTCTACGAATGCGTAAAAAGGTGCATTACCAGAACCTGTCGCAATAGCGGCAGCAACAGTTAGACCTGTTAGAAGAACCATCAATGCGAAACCACCCGCACCAGCAGCTTCTGCAAGGCCAATTAGATTATCGATAGCACCGATAGACATAAGACCTTGAGCGAATACCCCAGCGGCAACCAATAGCATTACCACGCCTTTGAATGCATCAGCCATACCTGCATAACAAGATTCTAGATCTTCCAGTGTTTCTTTACCTTTGAAACGCTTGGCAACGAAATCAACCATTGCACCTAAGAAGATAGAAGCAACAACAATGGTGTAAATGTCTAATGATAGGCCTTTGATTGTTTCGCCATTAAATAAGAAAACACCCACGATAGGTAAGAAAGGCAAGATTGCGTAATACGCAGGTGCATTCACTTCCATTTCAGAAATGTTGACCTTTTCCATTGGCGTATTTTCTTTTTTATCTAGGTATTTATTCCAGAAGTAAGCCGCGGCAGCCATTACGATGATTGCACAAATTGATACAGGAAGAACTGTTTCAACAGCAAATACGTGTAATGGCATACCCGCTTTTTCAGCCGCAACAACAACGTCACCAGATGTTGGTGAAAGAATGATTGCTGCTGGTGACGCACACACTGCCACTGCGGCAGGGCGGGAAATACCCATTGCCGTCATCATTGGGAATAGTGTTGCCATTAGTAGTACACCAAGGCCAGTCGCTGAGCTAACAGCTAAAGACATTAGACAAGCTACGATATAAGCTGCGACTAAAAGAATATAAGGCGATTTGATGAACGAAAGGGGCTTAGAAAACTGTTTAACCACAACATTGTTTGCGCCAATGTGTGTCATGTAAGAAGCGAAGCCACATAAAAGCATGATTTGCATACCTAAGCCGCCGCCACGGTACTTAAGCATGTATTTCACGAATTCAAGTGAATCTGTCAGTATGTTACCTGTTGATGCAATAGATGATGGTAGTACAGTATGGCCTATAGCACCTGCAGTAATAAGAAGCACTAAACCCGCGGTTAATAATACGCCAGCAGGTTTATAGTTTTTTACAATGAAATAGCCTACTGCGATGGTAACCACCAGGCCAATCAATAGTTCTAACATAGCTTTTCTCTCTAACTAAAATGAAATTTTAAAAATGGATGAATCAAATTTTGGTATGTAAGTTAGCTGTCTTGTGAGTTGTTGATTCAATCCTTTAAATCAATGCTGTGTTAGCAATAAGCACACAGACTTTTAGTGATTAAGCTAAAAGGGAATTTGTCGATGTGCTTGCGCTTTTAGAACCGAGATCGTGTTGAATATTTAATCGTTGTAGCGCCTGTATAATGATGTGTAGACCAGACAGACAAGCCACAATGAAATAACAACATGGAAACGTTCATTTCAATCACAAATAAAAACAAAAAATGTATATTTATAAAAACATTCTCTTACATATTGTTTGTGAGTAATTTACCTAAAAAGGGGGAGAGAGACGACAGTTAACATCATAAGTTATGATCTACAGCAGGGTTTAAATAAGAGTGTTAATTTTGTGCTATAGATATGAAAAGATATGCCTATCTTACTGTAATGAAATGATTAATTGTGGAGAGTGGTTGTTAAGTGTGCGAATGCTCATTAAGCCGTTATAAACTAAGGGAACTGTTATTGATCTATTATGAACAACTGTGACGATATGTAAATTATATGATTTATTTACACTGTTTTTTAACAAAGTCGATAAACGCTCTATCAGCCAGTGATAGATACCCATTTTTTCGCCAAGCCATTGCAATGTTAAGGTAGACAGGTTGTTTAAATGGGATAGGAATAACGCCTTTTTCATGTTCTGTAACAAGCTCAAGCAAAGCTGATATTGCAAAGTTATGTCGAACTATATTCAGAATCATAGGAAGCAAGTTTGTTTCAAAAGAGATTTTTGGAATGAAATGATGGCTTTGGCACACTTCATCAATAAATTCACGATGAAAATATCCCGGCTTAAACATGACCAACTCTTCCTTAAAGAAGTCTTCAAAGCCGATATCTTGTTGGGATGCAAGATGATGGCCTTCACTGACCACTGCAACCATTTGAGATGTGATTAAATGTTCAGTTTCAAGGCGTTCTGGTACATCTTCGTTATGAATAACCCCAAGGTCTAATTCCCCGTCTAACAGCATTTGACGAATTGATTGGGTGCCAGCTTCAATGATGGTGAGTTTTAGGTTGGGATACTGACTTTTAAAGCCCATTAATATTTCAGGGAAAAAGTATGAGCCCAACATACTAGGCACCCCTAACTTTACTTCGCCTTTTTCGAGCCCTTTCAATTCAGCCATTGCAATATTTGCATCGTTAATTTGTTGCAAAATAAGTCGAGCATGTTTGAGTAAAACCTCGCCTTCATGCGTGAGTGATATTTTACGTTCATTTCGATGAAACAAAGGAAATTCTAATTGCTGCTCTAATTTTTTGATGGCAACACTTAATGCTGGCTGTGCGATGTGTAACCGTTTCGCAGCACGGGTGAAGTTCTCTGTTTCTGCAAGTGTGACAAAGTAAGTGAGCAGGCGAGTGTTCATAGCTATAACCTTTGATTATCGAGCTGATAGTTTTTATATATTTTCATTATTATGAGTATATTGCTACTGTTTGGTTAATACCATTATTGATAGGTAGATATGTTATCTATCGTCATATTCTGAGTGCTATTGCCATGATTGAAATAAAAACATCTGCCTACCGGCGTGCGAGTTTTGCGTTAGCATTAGGCTCTTTTATCGTATTTTGTAACTTGTACCTTTTTCAACCTATGTTGCCATTAATGGCTGACAAGTTTAACGCGAGTGCTATTCAGGTTAATTGGTTATTGGCGGCAGGCACACTGACGTTAGCGCTTACTCTTGTGCCATGGGCGGTGGGTTCAGAGATCATTGGGCGTCGTAAAGTGATGATGCTGAGTCTTTTCTTATTACCGTTTGTTGGTATGGCAATGCTGTTAGCTGATTCCCTATTAATGCTAACGTTAGCACGCGGTGCTATGGGTATATCCTTGGCGGGTTTTGCTGCTGTCGCTGTGGCTTATATGGCTGAAGAATTTACCCCAAAAGCATTAATGCTAGCAGTCGGTGGCTATATTAGTGCGAATTCATTAGGGGGGATCACTGGGCGTTTATACGGCGGTTTCGTCACTGAATATTGGGGATGGGAAGTGGCAGTGATTGGTATGGCTATTTTTAGTCTCTTGGGCGCATTAGCGGTTAATCGGCTATTACCGGAACAGCAATATTTTACCCCACAGAAAGGGCAGCTCCATGCGCATAATCGCAGTGTAATTGGTCATTTAAGACAGCGAGAATTATGGTTGACTATGCTCATTGGCGGATTGAACTTTGCGTTGTTTGTTAACCTTTATACAGTAATGGGTTTTCGCCTTGTTGCCCCCCCGTACTCATTGCCCATCAGTTTAGCGTCGATGATTTTTCTCTGTTATCTCAGCGGTACTATTACGGCAAAGCTTAGTGGCCGCTGGAGCCAAGTCAATAGCCCGATAAGCGGTATTGTATTAGGTACAACGGTGAGTGCCGTCGGTATGTGGATTGCGGCTTATAATTCACTGTACGCAATGCTTATTGGTTTATTGTTTATTAGTTCTGGGGCATTTTTCACACACTCACTGGCGTATGCATGGGTCAGTCAAAAAGCGAAAACAGCAAAAGCGACAGCAACTGCATTATACCTTGTTCATTATTATGTTGGTGGCAGCGTCGGTGGCTTCTATTTAATTGCGTGTTGGCAATATGGTGCCTGGCATGGTGTGCTTGCTGGTGGCATGGTGCTGTATGGTTTGATTTATCTGTTATGTTGGCGCTTACATTGTCGTGCTCAATCAAAAGAAGATACAGCCGCAGTGCTAAAAGGTACGCACACTGCGGTGTAGTTGGGTTTAGCTGAGTGGGTAATTAATATTTAAATTGTCCTACAACCTTGTTGAGTTGTTCAGACATTAAAGACACTTCACGATTTGACTGAGATGATTGATTAACTGCGGTGACAGTGTCGATAGCAAGATCGGATATACGGGTAATATTTCGGTCTATCTCGGCTGATACCATCGCTTGCTGTTCTGAGGCTGTGGCAATCTGTAGGTTCTTATCAAAGATATCTGAAATTGAAGACACAATACGGTTCATTGCATCAATAGCTTCTTCGGTTTGATGAACGGTACTGTCTGTTTGTGATTGGCTTTTTTGCATAATGGCAACACTTTGCTCGATACCGGAATGCAATACTTCAATCGTTTGTTCAATCTCTTTGGTTGAGCTGTGGGTTTTTTCTGCTAACTCACGTACTTCATTTGCTACAACAGCGAACCCTCTACCATGCTCACCTGCTCGTGCTGCTTCTATGGCTGCATTCAACGCCAATAGATTCGTTTGTCCGGTAATATCGCGAATGACTGATACTACGCTGTTTATGCTAACGCTTTCTTGCGCTAATTTTTCGATCAATACTTGAGACTGTGAAATATCTGATACGAGCCCTTTAATAGAACTTTCCGCTTGTTGATTGATTTTTAGGCTCTCTTGAGCATCGGCTTTAACTTTTTCTGCGGTGAGTGCTGCATCACTAATGTTGGTAGCTATTTCGTTACTGGTTGCGAGTAATTCGTTGACTGCTGTGGCGACAGAAGATGATTCTGCTTGTTGCTGCTGAGCATTCTCTAAACTGTGGCTGACTGCCGATTCTGATTGCGCTGAAATGGAAGAGAGCTTTGTTGAAATATCGCTGACATTAGAAATGATAGCCTGCAACCTTGATATAAAGAGATCGAATGAGCCGCTAAGTTGCGCTAATTCATCATGACCATGATCATTCATACGAACGGTCAAATCACCATTTCCTTCGGCAATATCACGCATTACTTGATTAACGCTGGCAAGCCGTTTTGATATGTGAAAGCTAATCGTGATGAGCAAGGCTGCCATGATAAGTGTTGTCGCTATACCAATAATCGCGAGTGTTAACTTTTCTTGTTTTTGAATGGTATTAATATCGGCTAATAAATCTGTTTCAATCACGAATAGCTGGCTTTCAACACTATGGACAATGTTTCGCAAATCACCGTAGAGTCCAGTATTCGGTGTAAGACCAATGACGTTATAACCTTCAACAAGTTCATCAAACACTAAGTGATAACGATTCAGACTGCGAATTAATTTATTCTGTTGTTTCGTACTAAGGTCGGTAATTTTTATGGCGGCAATAAGAGAGTCGATATTATTTTGAAACGTCGTGAAATGGTCGGTATTCATTGAAAGCATAAAATCTTTTTCATTCAACCGTAAAGTGAGCAGCATACGGTAGAGGTGATCGTTTCCCGATATTAAGAGTTGTTCTTCCGCAGAATTAGCAAATGTCGTGATATTGCCTCTTAATCCTTCATCGGCGGTTAACCCAATGATTTGGCTCTGGTCGGCGATGACATTAAATTGTATTTCATATCGCTCAAGTTCTGTAAGTAATATGCGTAGATCATCACCATGTTCAGGCTGGTATTGTTCAACAATGGATTGAATACCTTTAATTCTTTGATTTAAATTGGTTATTTCGTTGTTGAAACGATCAATGTACTGTGTATCTAATCGCGTAAGAAAATCTTTTTCATAGCGGCGAAGTGTCAATAAATTTGTACTGCTGCGAGTGATTTCTTGCATGGCAAACTGTAGATTATCTAATTTTCGAAATGATATCGTTTCAAGTGTGCCGTATAGCAGCATGCCTAAGATTAATATGCTTGTTATGAAGTAGAGCTTTGCTTTAATTGTTTTGACTGACAAAAACGAGAATAAGCGGCGAGTTTTTGTGTGTTTTGTTTTATCAATAGCAACAGAATCATGCATACTTATACTCTCAGAGATGTGTGAACGCGATGGGATCTGGCGTTTATATCTATATTGTTCATGACACGCTATAGAGATAAACGCATTAGCTACTACTCATTTCAACTAATCAATTATTTCGAATTTCCCATGCTTATTGTGTTGTTCATGAATATTTGATATCGATTTGATACGTTTATTCATGAACTGTAATATTCAACTATAGGCGTATTTATGAGAAATGCTTATATGAGTGCGAAAATTGGCTAATTAAATGATTATCCCCAAGTTATCTCAAGATGTTCGTTGAGGTAACACTGAATTTTGAGGTAACTTGAGTATATAACGCTGAAGTAGAAGAACTAGGGCACGAAAGCGCCCTAGTTGTACAAAGGGAGGGGGCTACTATTGAATTGCCATCGCAAGCAAAGTGATGGGGTGAATGGTTTCTAACTGCGTATTTTCTTCAATTTGCCACTTACAGGTCTCACAGTCTGTGATTGCAAAATCTGCATTTGATTGACGAATTTGCTTAAATAGACTTTCACCTATTGCTATCGAGGTATCGTAGTTTTCAGTTTTGAAACCATAGGTACCCGCCAGCCCACAACATTGGCTATCTAACACGACAACCTCTAAACCTGGGATCATCTTTAACAGTTCAATGGTGTATAAATTACCGCCAGTACGTTCAAGGTGACACGGTGTGTGATAGACAATTTTCTTGTTAATCGGCTTCATCTTCGGTGTATTACCGTTCATGAATTGTTTGAGTAAAAAACGGGTCACATATTCAATTTTATCGGCCACATTGGCATTATCGACTTTCAATACATGCGGATATTCTTCACGCAATGTAAAAGAACAGGTTGAAGACGTTGAGACAATAGAAGAATCATACTTCTCAATTGCAGCTTCAAAATTACGCACATTTAGCTTGGCATTTTTCTTGGCTTTGTCGAAAAAACCGTTCGCAATTAATGGCACACCACAGCATTTTTCTTTATCCAATAACTGGACACCAATACTCATTGCGTTCATTACTTTTACGAAATCTTTACCCAGTTGTGGGTGATTGTAATTCACAAAGCACCCGTGAAAGTAGTGCACTTGTTGAGGGTACAATGCCTGACTGGTACAGTTCTGCTTATACCAGCGACGGAATGTGCCGTGTGAATATTTCGGTAATGATTTATGGTCATGCACACCAATGGTTTTATGCATGATTTTTTTAACTGGTTTAATGCTGGTGATCGTGTTTACTATCGGTGCGAACGGTGTCGCAATCGATCCCATTAAATCAGTATGACTCAGTACAAAATCACGAATGGTTTTAATGTTTAACGGCATTTTTGCATGTTCGTCACGTGCAACCGCAATCATGTCGCCAATCTTCACGCCTGAAGGACACGCCGTTTCGCAGCGCTTACAGTTAGTACACAGTTTTAAAGTTTCGTCATAAAATTCAGGGCTTTTGATGCGTAAACGTTCGCCATCAGGGCCGCATTGTTTAGGGCCTGGGTATTCAGGGTTTGCTTTGGCAACAGGGCAATAAACGGTACAAACAGTACACTTAATACATTGGTCAAAGCTGGTGTCTTTCTGTAGAAGGCTCATGCGACAGTCCTTTCTTTCTTATTCTGATTTTGGCGTGCGGTATGTTTACTGATCATTTGTTCTGCAACGTTGAACCCGGTGCTGATTGCAACGCCACTTCCACACCCTTCGAACACGGGATCGTAGTGTGCCAATAGTGCGCCTGCGCAGAATAGATTATCAATGGTTTGATTATTAGCAGAAGCCTGTAGTTGATCATTGCATATCACGCCCATCTTCAAAAATGGATGCGCTTTTGATGTGAAAAATTCAGGTTGGTACCACTGGTCTCGATCTGGAATAGCAACAGTATCAAGGTTAAAAATGGGCTCACTAATACTTAAACGTTGTGCGGCCATACCACGGCTAAAGAAACTGCCTGTTGCGATTAAATAGTTATCCGCGACTAATGGCATATCACGATGATTACGAGTAAATATACGTTTTAGCTCACCATCTTCAATATCACCACGTTGAACTTCATCCCCAACAAGAATGATTCCACCCAGCATTTTGAAATGAGACTTCATGGCTTCTTCTAAACGAATACCCAGCAACGAGGGTGGCATGGTAGGCAGTTCACAAATTGTAAAACCTGTTAAGCCTTCAAGCAATTTGATTACTGCAGCACCATCACCGTTGCCAAATACCGCAGGCAATACCACAAGGTCTGCTTTACCAACAGCTTGAATCATTGATTTAGCAAAAGCGTGTAATTTGCGTTCATCACGTAATACACGTGAAATATCAATAGAGCGGAATTCACAAGGATTACGCTGCATCTCTTCAAAGTCAGGTAATTCAACTGCTGCCGTGGTAATTTTTACATCTTTAAATTGCGCTAATTTTGAAAGATTATCAGCCGCTAATTTAGGCTGGAAATCACGGAAGCCATCGATTGTCACCAATGCGATATGATTTAATTCACCAGCCGTGTTGGTCAGTGGAAATTGATGCACAGTTTGCTGCGATAACCACGTTGAACGAAAGGTTCCCATTGGTGTTAAGCGTAGATGGTTCGCTTCATCTTCTTGTGAAGAAAGATAGATACCACGCGCTTTGATCATTTCTTGATACCAGTCTAATGCTTCTTGTACTTTTCTTTTGCCCAGCTTGCAGTAGGGATGCTCTGGACTCTGCTGCTGTAACTCATCGAAAGCAGCCATTGGGTGATAAACGGGCTGTCCATTTGGAAGTCGGCTTAAGAAATCAATAGAGCCTGATGAGAAGTGAAGAGCACTTTGGCCAGCAGCGATCACTGCTGTTTTCATGCCTGCTTCTGCACAACGAATCGCACAACTTAATCCTGCTACACCACCACCTATAATTAAGCTATCGAATTTCATGATGCGACCTCACTCTTGTTCTCATTTGTTTGTGTAGCGGTTGAATTGTCAGTATCTAGATTCGATGTTGGTAACAATGGCAGATCAGAATCTGGTATATCACTGACACCAAATAAACCTTCATAAATCCAATAGGTGAATTCCGCCTCTCGTAATGCATCTCCCCAAAAAACGGGCTTAATGCCTTTCCAGCGTTCTTCTAAGAAATCACTCAGTAAATGGCTAGCTTCTGTACCTGAGCTCTGACCGTATTCTGAAAACAACCCTGCTGCGCGGTAAGAACAAAGCTCACCTTGGCAAGGGCCCATACCTACGCGGGTACGGCGGCGTAAATCGACAAGGTTATGTACATCTAATTCTTTAATGGCGTATTCAACTTCGCCACTGGTTACCATTTCGCATTCGCAAATAACGGCTTGGCTTTTCTTATCATTCTTTAAGAATTTTTCTGCACGTTCGCCATGGCGATAATAAGCAGATTGATAAATAGGCTTAGCAAGGCTTGCGGTATGTTTGACTTTTTTCTGCGCTTGTTCTGAACCAGGTAAAGGCTTGGTGTGTGTGATACAAGGTTGTGTGTTACCCAGCTTTTTGGCGACTAAGTCTGTTGCCCATTCAGCCATCATGCGATAAGTCATTAACTTACCGCCTGTAATCGTTATAAAGCCGTCCATGCCATCGCGTTCAGCATGATCTAACAGCACAATGCCACGGCTAATGTTTCGGCCACTGGTATCGCCATCAACAGCAACAAGAGGGCGAACGCCAGCATACGCACGTAATACGCGAGTATTTGCCATAATAGGTGCGAGCTTTGCCCCTTCTTCTAGCAGAACATCGATTTCGCGGCTGGTAACATGTAAGTCATCGATCTTGTCGTAATCAATGCGTTCAGATGTTGTTCCTATCAGTGAAATGGTATCGCCCGGTACTAAAATGTCGGCATCAGAGGGTTTACGGCAACGGTTAATCACTAAATTATTGATACGGTAATCAAGGATCAGTAGCGATCCTTTTGCAGGGAACATTTTGATATTCAAATCACCGTATTCGCAGATTTGTTGTCCCCATATTCCTGCTGCATTGATTACTTGCTTTGAGCGAATATCGAAATGTTCACCAGTTTTCATGTTCAAGCAGCGCACACCACGTACAGCATGCCCTTCACGAATAAGCCCGGTGACATGTGTGTGATTAAATAAGCGTGCACCATGCTCAACAGCATCTAATACATTAGAAGATGCGAGACGAAATGGGTCGATAGTACCGTCGGGTACTTTTACCGCACCAATTAAATTTGGGTTACAGTTTGGCTCTAAGCGAAGGGCTTCTTCAGGGCTTAATTGCTCGACATCAATGTCTGCACGGCCACATGCTGTAAGGAACGACTTTTGAAAATCAAGGTCATCATCGGGTAGGGAGATGAATAAACCTTGAGTATCTTCAACACAATGACGAGCGATATTTTTAAGTATACGGTTTTCTTGAATGCACTCACGTGCAGATTCTTCATCTGTTACTGCATAACGCGCACCTGAGTGCAGTAATCCATGATTACGACCCGTCGTGCCCGATGCTAGATCATCTCTTTCGACCAAGATACATTTGATGCCTCGCAGTGCACAGTCACGCATTATGCCTGTACCGGTTGCACCACCACCAATAATAACAACGTCTGTTTCTAACCAACTAGTCATGTTCGTTTTCGCTTATAGTTTTTAACCAGCTCATACAGAATCTGTTTGATTCCCTATCATATAGGCATAAATATGCCACTTTATGTAAGGTTATTAATTGATCTGAACCACACTAATGAGTGATCGAGCTTTCGTTCGCGCATTTATGTGTGGTTATGCGTATTTTTGAGCGATAAAAACAAAAAAAGGACCATTAGGTCCTTAGTTTTTAATACATGATGAGGCTTAACATATTAATTTATCGATATCTTTTCTGCTATTTTCAGACGCTCATCATTTTCATATTGAAGATCAATAGGATAGAAGTGGCTGCAATCTCGTCCGAAGTTTTTACATTTATAAAGCGCAAGATCTGCCCGTTCGAGCATTGAAGCTAAAGTATCGTTTTCAGAATAAGTTGAAATGCCAATACACGTAGTAATGCTAAGTGATTGATTTTCAATGTCGATAGGTAGTTTTAGCTCACGAATAGCCGTTAGCATTCGATTTGAAATTTTTATTGCTGTATCAGAGGGGCAATCGGGTAAGAATAAAATAAATTCTTCACCACCGTAACGGCCAAACAAATCCGTTTTACGAATTTTACCTTGCACGAAAGCGGTAAAGCCCGTTAGCACTTTGTCACCAACGCTATGCCCCCAAGTATCGTTAATACGCTTGAATTTATCAATATCAAAAAGTAATACAGAAAAAGGCTTATTATTTTGACTGCACTCTATCATTGATTTTTTTCCGAGCCGTAAGAGCATCCGTCGATTATAAATACCGGTTAATGGGTCCAAAATAGCTTGGCGGTACAACCTCATCAGCATATGTAACTTTGATACTTGCGACCAAACTACCATTAACGCTAAAACACTTTGTAGCCAATAGATCGCTAAATACTCAGGTTTAAATAAATGACCTGTATAATAATTTACTAAGATTTGAATAATGGCCGTAATAGAAAGCAAAGATAGGCTTTCTTTAAACGTGACAGGAAAAATGGTGAGTACAGCAACGTGAATAATAGGCAGTAGAGTATAGACATACCCGTACTTCAGGTTGCTATCGGGAAAATCCAATACCGCTAAACAATAGAGATAAAAAATATTCAAGGAAAGAGTGAGTAATGCAATACAGAGTTGTATTTGCCTTAACGAATTATATTGATGCTTTTTTAGGGCAAGAAAGAAAAAGAAGCTACCCAGAAGTAATCGAGCAAACGTGATTTTTATACTTTGATCTGATGTTAAAAAGAGAATATCAAAGGGAATCCATAGAATAAGCAGTATGCCCAGCACGGTTGAAAGTATAATTATACGACTGCGAAGGTAATCACTTCGTGTGTTTTTAAAGCTTAAAGAGTGTAATCGAGAACTCCATAGATCATAGAAATGTGGCATCTTAAATATAATGTTTTTGACTGCATTTTCTCGCATTAACCATACTCATTAGTTATTAGTCACTGAATTCAAAGCATTGAAGAAGAGAGGCGGACTAACTGAGGTATCAATAGAGTTGTCATTATTCAATTAATACGCATATGAAACAGTGATCTTAGTTCAGGAAATTTGATTAAAGGATAAAAATATTGATGCATTCACATACGGATACAAGTTGGTATAATCAACCTCCATTTTTCTGAGACAGAATGATCATGTTCACTGGCTACTTAATGTTTCTTATCCCTGCTTTACTAGGGGCACAATGTATTCTGACACTGGTGTTGACTAAAGGTGAGATTTGCTCTGGTCAGCGTGGGCGAGTGCATAAAACACTTCCGATCATTCTTGCTGGCTGGCTTTTATGTGTAGTGACTCAACCGTTAGCAGTATTGCCGTTGCTCACTTTGGCTTTTTTCACGTTTAAAGTGAAAACAGGTAAAACGCGTGATGCGGGTCCTATTAAGATTCTGATGGCCTCGAATATGTTGGCTGCAATTAGCTGGTTAATGTTGATACCCACGATGACATTGCCTCAAGTGGGCATGAGCTTTATGGCAATAGCGTTGTTTGGCAGCCTATTAGCGCACTTATTACTGACTCAAGCGAGAACTCGCCTTCAAGCGTTCCACCGTATTTTACCCTTTGTGGGTTTTGGCAGTGCAATTGCCTCGATTCTGTTCATGCTTTGGCAAGTCGGACGTATTGATGAAGCGACAGTAAGTACATTAACAACAAGCATAGTGGGCGCTTTAGTACTTATGTTGGTTGCGTTGTTAGTGTGGGCTGGTCATCTTTTATTGAGTCGCACTGTTAATCGTTGGCAGTTGCTGGGTGCATCGGCATTATTGGTGTTATCTGGCTCGATGCAATTGACTATCTTTTGATGAGCAGATACTTGCTGGTTAAATCGATAATAACTGCGTTAGAAATTTTATAAGTAGAACCACTAGTTATTTCAATTTCTGTCTTGTTCTTATCGATTTTCCCTACGCAAACTTATGATTATTTACTTATCCAGATTGGTATAGAGCTAAAAGCGCCTCTTTTTATAAAGGCGCTTTTTTTATATCAGTCTGCAGTGCGGGGTCTATTATTGTAAAAGGAGAACAATAAAAGTATCTGAGTTTGGAGGCGGTATGGAAATCAATAACCTACTAAGAATGGATGGAAATATTGTTTTTAGTATTATTAATGAACGGCTTAGATTAGAGTGTGACAGTGTTTCTGAGCTGGTAAGTCGTTATGAATTAGATGAAGCCGAACTTATCGAAAAAATGGATGAATATGGTTTTCAGTATGATCCGCTTTCTAATCAATTTCGATAATCAGGCTGCTTAGCAAGGTATGCTATTTACTTATCCAGAATGGTAGTACCACAAAAAACGACCATTATTAGGTCGTTTTTTTATATGAGGAAGCCAGTTATTGGGGTATCTTTAAGCGGCTTTAATGCCATCTAAGTGTGTTTGGCATTGCTGCCTAGCTGTGGCAAAAAAAGCTTTTAGATAATGGCGATCATGCTCGGAAGCGCGAACCGCTGCAAATAAACGCCGCCATAGCCCTTTTCCTAATGGTTTACTGACAATTAACCCTTGGCGAGCAAAGTCATGAATAGCCCAATTAGGCAACGCCGCCACCCCTAAACCGGCAGAGACCATTTGCACCAGCATTAATGTGTTATCGGCTTGCTTCCAAGCTTTGGGTTCAATGCCCGCGGGCTGTAGAAAGTGCTTCACCACATCTAATCGATTCTTTTGTACCGGATAACTCAACATTGTATGTTCGAGTAAGTCTTCAGGTTCAATCACTGCTTTATCTGCCAGTGGCGATTGGGGCGATACGACTAAACGCATCTCAAAATCAAATAAAGGCTCGTAATGTATTTCGTTGCGTTGCTGAATATCAGATGTGATAACTAAATCTAACTCACCAGCAGCGAGCGCAGGTATAGGTTCAAAGCCAAAACCAGAAGAAAAATCCAACGTCACAGAAGGCCAATGTATTTGATATTCCTTCAATGCCGGCATTAACCACTGAAAGCAAGAATGGCATTCAATCGCCATGTGCAAACGCCCATTTATATCTTCTTTAAGGCTGGCTAATTCATGCTCTGCTTTTGCCAAGCGCGGTAATATATCATTGGCGAGCCGAAGTAATATTTCACCTTCAGATGTGAATTTAACAGGGCGCGTTTTACGAAGAAAAAGCTGACCACCGATCCGCTGTTCTAAATCTTTTAATTGGTGTGACAATGCAGATTGTGTAAGGCACAAGGTATTTGCAGTCGCTGTTAGCGAACCGGTATCGCGAAGAACGGATAGGGTTCTTAGATGCTTAATTTCTATCATGAAGTTTACTAACGTCCCTGTGTATTACATGAATATATTTAATGTACCTGTTAAATATGGATGTGTAAACATCTAGACGTCTATTCAGGTGTTGGGTTCATTTGTAACAACGCTTAAAAACACCTAATATTCCGCTAACGTATTGATTATTAGTTTTCTTCATAATCATTCTGAATAATTCGATGTTGTTCATAATGATTACTTGCGTCATTGTTTAGCCATCCATACCGCTAAAGACTCAGCAGGGAAAGACTATGACAATAACAACAGAGAACAAAACAGTAACGCACATCCTCGGTTATCCACGAGTAGGCTCACAACGAGAATTAAAATTTGCACAAGAAAAGTATTGGCGCGGTGAGATTGAGCAAAATGAATTAAAAGAAGTGGGTAGCTTACTGCGTCATCGTCACTGGGGCGATCAAGTGGGTGCAGGGTTAGATTATGTGTCTGTTGGTGATTTTGCTTGGTACGATCACGTACTCAACACCAGCATGCTGTTAGGTCACATTCCTAAGCGTCATGATAATGGCTTTCCTGATTTAGATACATTATTTCGCATTGCTCGTGGTAAAGCGCCAACAGGTTGCTCGTGTGCAGCATCTGATATGACTAAATGGTTCAATACTAACTATCATTACATTGTTCCTGAGTTCACTGAAGACGATCAGTTCAATGTCAGTTGGCAGCAACTGTTTGAAGAAGTTGCTGAAGCCAAAAAAGCAGGGCACAAGGTTAAGCCTGTTCTTCTAGGCCCTGTATCTTACTTATGGCTAGGTAAAGAAAAAGAAGAAGGCTTTGACCGTTTATCTCTTCTTCCGCGTTTATTAGCAGCCTATCAGCAAATTTTAAGTAAATTAGAAGCGTTAGGGGTGGAGTGGGTTCAGATTGATGAACCCGTACTAGCTTTAGAATTGCCTAAGCCATGGGCTGAATCATTTAAGTTGGCTTACCAAGTACTGAATGGTAACACCAAGCTATTGCTAACCACGTACTTCGATAATATAACGCATCACCTTGATAAGATTGTAGAGTTGAACATCGACGGTTTGCATGTTGATTTATCTGCAGCACCAGAGCAGCTAAATGCAGTGGTAGATGCACTGCCAGAAAACTGGGTGTTATCGGCGGGTGTCGTGAATGGACGCAACGTGTGGCGTGCTGATTTATCGCATGTTCTTGACGTATTGCAGCCAGTGAAAGCGAAGTTAGGGCAGCGATTATGGGTTGGTAGTTCATGTTCATTGCTTCATAGCCCAATCGATCTAGACCTCGAAACAGATTTATCACCAGAAGTGCGTCAGTGGTTGTCTTTTGCGAAGCAAAAATGCCGTGAAATTTCTTTAGTGGCACAAGCGCTAGACGGTAATGATATCGCGATACAAGAATGTGCAAAATACAGTGCGCCGATCAAAGCACGTGCAACCAGCGCATTAGTTAATAATCCAGATGTTCGCCAGCGCACCAATGCAATAACAGCCGCGTTAGCCAAGCGTAAAGCACCGTATGCAGAACGTACTCGCCAGCAACGTGCAGCGCTTAATTTACCGCTATTACCGACAACGACCATTGGTTCTTTCCCTCAAACCAATGAAATTCGTACCCAACGTCGTGATTTCAAAGCGGGTTATCTTACTGAAGCTGACTACAACACTGCGTTAAAAGGGCACATCGCTGATGCCATTCAGCGCCAAGAAGATTTAGATCTCGATGTGTTTGTACACGGTGAAGCAGAACGTAACGACATGGTGGAATACTTTGCAGAATTGCTGGAAGGCTTTGCTGTAACTCGATTTGGTTGGGTACAGAGCTACGGTTCTCGTTGTGTTAAACCTGCGGTTATTGTTTCTGATATTTACCGTGCAAAACCAATGACAATAGAGTGGACGACATACGCACAATCGTTAACTGACAAGTTAGTAAAAGGTATGCTTACAGGCCCTGTCACCATTCTGGGTTGGACATTCCCACGTGAAGATCTGTCTCGTGAAGGTATCGCGAATCAAATTGCTTTGGCATTGCGTGATGAAGTGTCGGATCTGCAAGCGGCAGGCATAAAGATTATTCAGATTGATGAGCCAGCAATTCGTGAAGGTTTACCACTAAAAGAAAGCCAGTGGCAGGCGTACCTTGATTGGGCTGTGAATGCATTCAAGATTTCGGCAGCAAGTGCAGAACCACAAACACAAATTCATACTCACATGTGTTACAGCGAATTTAATCACATCATCAAATCAGTCGCCGCATTGGATGCCGATGTGATTACTATCGAAACATCACGTTCTGATATGGAATTGCTAAAAGCCTTTGAAGAATTTGATTACCCGAACGAAATTGGACCCGGCGTTTACGATATTCACTCGCCAAACATTCCATCGATTGAGCAAATTGTTCACTTAGTAGAAAAAGCTGAAACACTTATCCCAATTGAACGCCTATGGATAAACCCTGATTGCGGACTAAAAACACGTAACTGGGAAGAAACAGAAGCCGCACTGCGTAGCATGGTAGAAGCGACGAAGAAATTACGTGAACAGTGGCAGGAAAAAGTGGTTTAAAGCCAAACATTGAAAGGGACAGAAAAGACATTTCTAGCTTTTAAATAGAAAATGTCAGATATAAAAAAGACGAGGCTGCTTAATATAAATAAGCAGTACTCGTCTTTTTTTTCAATTCTGTACTTAGTACTTTCGATTGAATCCGAAAGAATTACTTAATGCTGTTACGTTCAAATGTTAGCGTGTGGCTAGCATTCGTTAACGTCATTAGCTTGCCAGAAACGCTTACGTCGCTCCAGTCACTTAATGCTTTAGTCATTGTTTGTTCCATCGCCATTGCTGGTTCAGGACATGCCATCATCGTCATACCCATCTTTTCGATGCGTAGTTTGCCATCTTTAAGCTCAGCTTGACCGAAGTAACGATTACAACCAGAGTGACCGTTAGCGCCTAAACCATCAGTTAATTCAAGGTTTGGTGCCTTGAACGGTTCAGGAAGATCAAGTGCTTTACTATCTACTTGAGTTAGCACCCAGTTGTTATTAACAAGATCACCTTCAGATGCCACTTTCGTTGCCTCAGAGTCATTGTTTGCACATGCTGCAAGAATGATAGGTAGTGCTAAAACAGCTAGTAAACGTTTTTTCATTGTATGTATCCTAGAAATAATTATCGTCATTATATTGGCTAAATGCTGAACATACACTAACGAGAACAAAAATAAGGTAAGTTGGGTATAATCCTAATGCTTAAAACTATTATCACAAAGAAAATAATAAGCAGTGTTAGAACGGTGTCATATCTTAAATGCTTTTTTATAAGAACCTAATAAAAAGTGCAGAATTAGAAACAAATGGTGTTATTTCTATATGTGTGTTTTGAACAATATAATAATTAACAAATAAATAGTTATAGTTCTATCTAACTAATTCATACGTCAAATGCAACAAGGGCGAATAGTGACATCCGCCTCTGTTTGAACTGTTGTTTTTTACGTTTTTTTGTCGACCATGTGCAAATGTACATCTTGTTGTGGAAATGGAATCGACAAGCCTTCACGGTCGAAACGCATCTTCACCTCGCGGGTTACATCCCAATACACGTCCCAGTAATCTTCTGTTTTTACCCAAGGGCGAACAATAAAATCAACAGACGATGTATTTAACGTATGTAGCTTAATTGTTTTCTCTGGTTGACGTAGCACCATCGGGTGATCATCGATAATGTCATTTAATACCTTTTCTGCGAGCTCAACATCGTCGCTATAACCAATACCGAAAACCATATCAACCCGACGAACACGCTCATGGGTGACGTTCTTGATAATATCGCCCCAGATTTTGCTGTTAGGTACAATAATAATTTGGTTATCAAAGGTTTTGATTGTGGTATTAACCAGGCTCATATGGCTAACCTTTCCCGATACACTACCAGCTTCTACAAAATCACCGACATCAAATGGACGATAGATAAGTAGCATCATGCCTGACGCGAAATTTGATAGGGTATCTTGCAATGCAAAACCAATAATCACACCTGCAACACCGAAACCAGTCAGAATAGGGGCAAGGTTCAAGCCAACTTGAGATAACGCAATAAGTAAACCAATGAAGAACACGCCTTTACCAGACATCGAGATAAAGAATTCTTGCATGAGTTGAGATAATTTTAAATTGGGAGACGATACTGCACGTTTAACCATTTTACGGGTGAGTTTTTTTAGTAAACGGAACACAAAAATAATGGCGACAAAAATAAGGATCTTAAATAATATCTGTGGTGCATTTTGATAAATCCACAATGTAATGCCGCTAGTCCATGTTGCTATAATCGACATGATGACTTTTGCATTCAACAAATCATTGGTTAGATTACCTGTAGATTCAAATAGTTGTTGCTTATATTTTGCAGTATCAAGCTTCATTTTATCCGCTAGCTGAACTAAAAACTGCAAGCTATCGGTATCACTCGCTACTTTTCGTTGGGCGAGTAAATGTAATAATTGTACCGAAGATTTTTCACCTTCAGATGCCGATTTTAACTGCTTGGCTAAAACTTCTTCTTGTTGGCTATCGAACGTTAAAGATGCAGACATAAACTCTAGGCGATGATCGATATCATCGATTAATGCTTGCACTTTTTCAGGTGATTCTTCGCCCAGTAGCTTTAACCATTGATAGTTAACCCATTGCTCACCTAATAAGCGGGTTGAAAATCGTCGAGCTTCATCAAGTTTTTTTTGTGCAATGAGTTTTTCTTCACTACTGGTTTTATCTAGGGTTATTTCACCTTCTTCGATTTTCTTTAAAAAGAAAGCCGACGCGTCAGCAATGAATGTAACCTGCTGATGAACATGTTTTAGTAGAAGTGGTTGAGTTTCTTCTGTTCTATTTGAGATTAAGCTTTCTATAACGTCTCGAAGATCGTTATTTTTATTTAAAAGCTGCAAGCTAACGACATCTCTGGCTGAGCCCGTCATGGTTGATGCTTCTGTAGCCAGCTTAGAAATTTCGTTATCTAATGTATTGAGTTTTTCTATTTGAGGCGATACTACTTCTATCTGAGACTGCGGGGTTTCGGCTTGTGCGAAACAGAACGATGATATAAAAACGCATAAGAAAGCCAATACACGCATTTCAATGATACTCCTGCAAACCACAACCTATTTTATCTTATAAACAACTATAGCCGCCAAATTAGCGACTTTAGTAATAATTTTTAACGGGTAAAAAGATGCATTTTTAAAATGTGAGCAGGGTCTGTCGTAGAAGGCAGTGGCTTGGGTATATAACTTACATCAAATCTTGTTGGCATAAGAAGTGATGTTGCGGATATTGCCAGCACCAATCCGGAGACCAGCACTCTTGGTTTAGAATGATAGTCATAGGTTGGCGTTGAAGTAACAAAATCGGTTGTAATAATGGGTAATTTTTACGATCGCATATAAGCGTATCACAGGCGGAAGCTGCGATCGTTTCTGCTAACAATTGTATATCTAAGTGAGAAGTATGAGTAAACGACATTAAATCATTTTTTTGTAATTTCGCCATAAAACATTTCGTTAATGATCGTGGTGACGTGAGCACACCGATTAACCGTGGGGTTGTTTCAAGTGTATTCAACAACTTTATCCAAGCCTGTACTTGGGTGATTTCTTTAGATTTCGGCATATCTGATGTCTCCCTCACAAACTTGGCTATATATTTAGATATAACTGTCGATGTATAACAACAGTGTTTTTTACTATTGTAAACAGTCTAGATAAATAAGAAATACTGAATGTCAGGAATGCGTAAAAAGAGAGAGGAAATCATCTAATCTGTCGTGTAAATAATAAAAAATCTTAACGAATAGTCATTAATACATTGTACTATTGGCCTGCTTATTACCGTAAGTTATGAAGCAAAAGGCTTATCGTCCATTTCTTTCATTATATGCAGTTCAAAGGCGAGGGCTTCCCCTTTGGTCGAAAACGTTTTACGAATGCGTTTACCAGTTGAGTAACTGGTTCTGAAAGATAGGAAAGGGCCACTAAATGCACCTTGAATAACGCAGTATAAAGCTTTTTCAGGTTTCACCCTTTGGGCTGAGGCTATTTTTCCACCTAACTACGTTAGAAATCTTATGATTAGAACCACTAGTCACTGCAATTTCTGCCTTGTTATCTGAAAAAAGCGCTCTCAGCAGGCCGAATTTTGAAACGTCAACATTCCCTAGTTCTCTATCAATTAAAGCAATGAAGCTAGGTGATTAGAAAATTCTGGTGTGCGCAGATACCCATATGATTTGTGCTCATTATTAGGGTAATCATTGCATACCATTACATCTTTAACTTTTATCGAGAAGCTATTAGCAGAGTAATCATCAGCCAGATGGGAATCTAGGCAAACAAAATCTTGCGGGTCTGAAAAGTTTGTCCAGCTACCTTTTACGCAAGATGGTGTCCTTAAGTTTTTATGGTTCCCTATGGCATTTCCTTTTACGGCGGTTAAACCAAGAGGTGAGCCCATCGTTATGAAATGATCTAAGACAAAACCTTGATGCTCTTTATCTCGACCTAGTTCTCTTAATACTTCGTATGCCACTATCGTACCCATAGAGTGAGATATTAATATAATCTCATCATGTTGGTGCTCGATAAGAAGGTCTTTTAACCTATCATTAGTTTGGTTACGTCTGTTGCTATTTGAATAATACTCACCTAGATCACCTAAAATTTTCTTAGATACTGAGCGAGCAAGTTTCGATAATAAATCACTGTGTTTTTCAAGTTCGTCGATAGGTGTATCAAGCCAGTTTTCAGATATACTTCTTAATCGATCAAACATTCCTTTTTTGTATGGCTTTATGGCACCTTGTTTTGCTTCAACATAAACCTCTTTATTTTCTGTGTAAGTAACAGGACCAACGTCCGCATAGTAAATATTTGCGTAGTAGGCCATATGGATATCGATGTGCTCTAATTCTGTAATAGTATTTTTTTTAAGTCCTTCTTTTATAGATTGTTTCCACCATTGATTTAATGTGGTTGGTTCCGGTTTGTTAGCTCTTCCGTGTATGCATATTATTACTTTAGACATGATCTATACCCTCGAATAGACATAAATTAAGCGCTTTTTGCTATGAAGTGGATATATTGTTTGATGGTGAACTTCAATGTATTAAATGTAGTACATTAATGTTCGGTAAGGCCTACACATTCATTGATCTATATCATGATGCGTAGGGTTATTTTTCGAGCTAACTGTAAGATTTTTAATCTTTAATCGGTCGTTTTACAATATCAGCTTGATTGAATCGACAGCCATAAAAAAGCAGATCATGATGACCTGCTATTATTAATAATCACTTGTAGAAAAGTCATTTGCGCCAACCAGTAATCCAGCTTCTATCTGTTTGTTTTCTAACGGCCATAATTAAAAATAATCCTATGAACTTGATGTAAGTCGCATATTCATCATCTCTCATATCCTATTCAAGAATTGCAGCCTAAAATATTTAATAAATTTGACCTGAAATATACGGCTCATCAATCGTATATCTCTGTATATGGGCTAAAAGTTTAACCGTAAATTTATTATGTCATTCTTAGGGGGAAGGGGATGAAGAAGTTTAATCATAACTCGAAAGCATTTAGTAAGGTAAATTTGTCGTACTTGTCGCATTGTTCAAATCTAGTCTACGAGAATAAGGGAAAGATATCGAAAGAGTTGAAGAATCTAAATTTTGATACTTCAAGAGATAACTTCTTTTTCTCTGATAGTGATACTCATACACAAGCTTTTGTGGCTGGTGATACGAAAAAAATTATTATTTCGTTTCGAGGTACAGAAGGGAAAATAGCAGACTGGGTTACTGATATAAAAGTATTTAAAGAAACGTGGACTGAAGCAAATCCGCTAGGGGATGTTCATAATGGTTTCAATAGTGCTTTAAGTTCGATTTGGAATGATGTGTTTGACGAGATAAATACGCTTAGAACAAACAACCAAACAATATGGTTAACAGGGCACAGCTTAGGTGGCTGCTGCCACATTTGAGCTTCAACAACCTCACGTTGGTATAAATGGCGTATATACATTTGGCCAACCTAGGATTGCGAATCACAAATTTTCAAGAAACTATAACGAAATACTTAAAACGCGTACGTTTAGGTGTGTTAATAACAACGATGTCGTGACTAGAGTTCCCCCACAAATATTTGGTTATAGCCATGTTGGGAAGTTAATGTATTTTGATGTTGACGGGAAAATTCATAGTGACGGAAGTTTGTCTTGGTGGGCTAGATTTTGGGATCGCCTCGAAGGTAGATATGATGATGTTTTTAATTTAACGCCTGATGGAGTCGGTGATCATGGTATGGATAAGTATCAGAAATTGTCAGAAAAAAATACATGACAAGCGCTATTAACTCGGACATTTTTTAGCAGTGTTGATATACGTAATTTTAGCGTGATATTCAAACCACAAATCAATCAATACTGATAGCCGACGATTATCAGGCTTTTCGCCAAGCCAAGGCTTGTCATTCACTTCTTTCATTATATGCAGTTCAAAGGCGAGGGCTTCCCCTTTGGTCGCAAACTTCTTGCGCACACGCTTACCATTGCGACCCTGAGGGTAGCATTCGCAAAGCCAGCATCTATCTGTTTGTTTTTTAACTGCCATAATCAAAAGGTAGCTGTATGTATATACAGTTATTTTATAGGTGATATGCAGTAAATCAATGTTTATTAAAGGGAATAGAAACAAACATTGAACATAATCTTACCTAATCCTCCTACGAAGTTGATGGAAATCTGATATCCACCATATTTCATTTGTAGATCAATGAGTGCGGCGTAGAATATTCCTTATATTTTAGTGATATATAGAAATACCAATTATTGAATACAATGTAAGGTGACGAGATAATGGAGGATTAATATGGATTGGGGATTAGTGGCAAGAATTCTGTTGGCGATTGTAGGGATTTTTACAGCAGCAAAAGTTTTATACGATATTAGAATTGGGAAGAAGTCAAATTTAAGGGAAGAGTATAAATTTGCAAAAGAGTTTCTAGATGATACTGATAAAAGTAAGTTGCATCCATTTACGCTTGGAAAAGGTTATCAGGCTATTGCTGGCACGGATGCAGTTAATGCTAAAGAAATTGAATATATATTGTCTTTGGAAAACCCAATACAGTGTTTAAAAGACTTTATATTATCCAAACAACTATTTGAACGACTTGAAACAGAAGGCGATTTTAATCTAGTATTTAAGAAAAAATATCAGTCATCTTTTTCTAGGTGGTGGAGAAAGAAGTTATATTTCTCCTTATACTTTGCACTCGCCTTTACTGCAATTTCACCAGTGATTTTACCAAAAGCATTGGGTTTAGAGTTTGTAGATATCTTTTTGCCACTATTTTTTACAGTACCGTGCTTTGGTTTTTATGCGTGGATGGCTTTAGAAGTCTTTGGAAAACTTAACCGAGCGGAACATTTAGCGTCCAGCCAAAAACAATATTATCAGCGAATTGTTTTTGATACTTCTCGGTTTGAGCAGGGTAATGCCACCTAACAACAATAAAGATGACACGTTTACTCGACGGTTTGGTGTGCTTTCGTGGCACACCTTATTACATGAGCTATATAGTTTATTAATTTTCAACTATTGGGTGAAAAATGGACGAAAATAAGTATAGAAGAATCGACATTTTACTAAGAGGAATTATTTCATTAGGAGCTGTAGTTGCTTTTCTTTTCTCGGTGTACCAATACAAGGCAACAAAAGAGAAAGAATTCAAAGTAAAATACTGGAATGAACAACTAAGAATTTGTCAGGATGGTACTAAGTACGCTACTAAGTTTGTCTTAGATATTTCAAACAATGGGAAAGTAGAAAGAAAGTATATTGACCATTTATATCAAGTTACATTTGGTGAAGCGAGGTTATTACTGACTGATAAGCCATTAGAAACTTTGCAATATATTATGCAAGAAGCATCTACTTGCTCTTATTACGAAGACATCTCTTGTGATGACAGTATTTTTAATGCAAAAGCGTTACTATTTGCTCAACAGTGTAGAGCCATGTTATCTGAATCATGGAATACACCTCTTAATCAAATAGGTGAAGGTAAAGTTTGGATTTACGAACGCTAGTAATTGCATACAAGGATCAATAATGGTGGTTTGGTGTGCTAGTGAGTATATCGTGGCGCACCTTATTGTCGGTTTTAAGACTCTTAATTGAGCTTGTTTAGTATAACAACCAAACAGCATGAATATATGGACTTCCATCGTGGGAAATTTAAAGAAAAGCAGTAGAGATAATCATCTCTCTCGTTCTCGGTAGTTAATGAAATTCATATATTTAGGGAAGCCAGACGTAATGAACGGTTTCCCTTTTTTTGATTTATCCACAACACCAACCACGATGAAGTGAGAGCCGTGAAAGCGAGATAAATCTTTCATTCGGTATTTTTCCATGACATCAAGTTTCAAGTCTTTGTTGAGAATAATACTTGGCTCTGACCAAGAGCCATAATTTAACCACAACGAACCATCTGGTTTTTCAGTGTAGTTATTTATTTCCCCCCAGAAAATTTTCATTTTCGTATAGTCATCTTCTTTGATGTTAGGAACCTCAACGAGTAAGTCTCGGAGCATACCTTCTAAAACAGTTCGACCAGATTCGGCTTGGATATGTAGGGATTTACCTGTGCCATAAAGAGGGTTTCGAGTTAGATAACTTAGTATTTGGCGTAACGATCTATCCATTGGAAAGCCTGACTTACCACCAATAACATGCGGCTTAGGTGATGGCTCCCAGTTGTGGGGTGGGGCTGTTGTTTTATCGCTATCGGTACTTTTTTCTATAGAACCGTGTTTCGTTTTATCAAGGTTAATTACAATGTCTGCTGAGGTAGCATCGCCATTTTCATCTTGATCGATACCTTCCATATCTTCAGCTTCAAGAATCGTCGTTGCTTTTAAGCTGCCGTCCTCATGACGAGCACTAAAACACGCTGTTCGATCGCCATTTTTTGTTTTGTAGGATTTGGTAAACCAAGCTCTTTTTCCACACTCAAGACATATAAGCAAACCTTGGTATTTATCGGGGTTGGCTATGAATAGGTCTGTAGTACAACGGCTTCCATCGGCAGTGAATTTTACCTCTAACATAACACCCTCAAATAACTTGATATGCCACTAGTGTCATCTGTGGTAAGTGTTTAAATCAACAGCAGTATTGTGCTATGTCACGCAATCTTATCATTTCTACATGGAATTTATTCAGGTAAATGCTTGTATAGATAGAAGTGTTAGGAGGGAGAATGAAAAAAATACTATCAAAGTTCATTCCACGGCGTGCAGAGTGGTTAGTTCAAGAAGATGGTTTCTTATGGATTAGCATCGACGGTAAAGCTATTTTATTTGCATAATAAAAGGGAAAGTAATGAACAAATGGATTTTGTTATTTATGCTTTTTTTTTCCTCTTCAAGCTAACGCCCAATTAGTTGCTTGGACTGGTATGAAAACCGAGAAATTACTCGCACTAAGTGAACAAGGAGATAGAGGATTCCAGTACGCAATGCTCTATATTCTTGGGGTTGTAGATGGTTTAGAAGGGCAGAGGAGAATATCGTATCAATTTCCATGTAGGCAAAATAAGAATGTTACAAATCAGCAGATAGCTCGGGAAGTGCTTGAGAAGATGACGAGTCTAGATAGGCTGATTGACCCTGCAGGAAAGTTAGTTATAAACTCATTCCTGAGTATTTACTGTATTAATGAAATGTATGACTAAGAGGCTTATGCCACAACTGCTCACTTGGTTGCATATTGTTGTTGGATTACAAGATACCCTCTTAAATTTAAAGAATTGATATCGCCCTAAGTTTATTCAAATACACACAAATAGTGTGACTTATTTCATATATGCATGTATCTGTGCCGATATATTGGGTGCTTATGTATCTATTGCTATACATTGCGCGATATTATACTTTTTCTCGTGTGGGAAGGTCATGAAGTCTTGTTGATATTAACCGAATGATTATATACAGGTGTTTAAGATATGAGCCCTACAGGTATATGAGGATCAAAGGTGAAGGCATTAAGATTGATTGGTTTTTATTATACTCATTACTTTAAACTAACAGTGGTAATATGATTAACCATTCCGTAACAAATGAAACGCAAGATACCACCACTGACACAATAAACATTTCAAAGATACCGAATAAGGAGGAATTAAAAAAAAGTGCAGGTTCTGCTACATCTACATGGAGTGGTTTTGTATATCAAGGGAAAGTTGGTCTATATCACTCGTTGAAATTGTTAGAACAAGATAATTCATTAAAATATTCATTACAGTTAGACAGCCTTGAAGATTTTTCTATTATTAATAATGATTTTGCTATTTCTATTCATCAAGTAAAGGCTAAATTGTCTAAATATCGCACCTCATATCTAGATGCATTTAAGAAAGTATCTGATAAGTCATTATTGAATATAGTAAATCAGGATACTGAACGTTTTTTACATGTCACTGCTGATATAGATGACGATGATGACTATGAAGATGGTAAAAATAAAGTATGTGTATATGAATATGGCGATAATAAATATTGTAAATTAAGTGAAATAGATGGAAAAATCAAAGAGACTATATGTAAAGTATCTGGATAAATTATGTGTAGAGTACTCAACTAGGAGTGTTGAGATAAAGTTTTATGCGTTAAATGAATCAGTTTGCAATAAAGTAATAGAAATTCATGCTAAAAATCAAGAAGGTAATATTATTTTAAATCAAGCTTCATTTTGTAATACGATCGAGTTTGATGATATTGTTAAAACTTTAAAATCGGATGCATTTTATTCTGATGATAAAAAAATCATAATATATAAAATGAAGTGTGAACTGATATGTATGTATGAAAATATCATAGAGCGTTTCATTGATAGAAAAAACATTGACGATTCAAGTTTACAATCAATAAAATTAGGTTTGATGAAAATCTGTGAATTTAATGATCAAGAACTTGAAAGATTTTGTTTGTCATTAAATCCTACAAATATATCTGAAATTTTAAATGTAGGAGATATCAGGTGTTTAGATCCTAAAGCTTTGTCTCGTTATCTACTCTTTTTAAAAGATATAAAAAAAGAACCTCTAAATAACAATCTCAACCTCCCTTGTTTCATCGACTCTAATGATGAGTTCCATTTACCAACTGGAATCGATGGTATAGATGAGGATGATCTTTATACATTTATACAAGATGTTACTTACTGTATAAAAAATAGTAGTAGTTTGGTTGAGGTGTTTCATGAGTTTCATTGTTTAGATGGAAGGTTTAACGAAAGTATGATCGTTAATCAACAAAATGACATTTTGAATGTAAGTCACGATGATATCGATTGTGATGAAACATCTGGGCATATTGTTAATTTCATGGACACGAAACTTATCCCTTATAGTAATGCAAAGAGTTTAATAAATGATGCTTGATATAATTTGCTCCCTATTTGTTACTAATGATTTTGAATTAATGACATCGAATGAAAATATTTTATTCTTTAAATGTATCAAAAAAGATAAAATTAGATATTTCTCTGTTGTAAGATTTGATGTTCTTCCAAATGCTAAAGAAATTAACAATGTAGTGTTATCGAATAGACCTGAAGAAATAAGATTAGACCCAGCAAGTTCTAAAAATACAGATGTTCTTGTATTGTTCAATATAGGTAGCTTGCATTTAATAAACGAGCATGAAGGGCAGATATTTGAAATTGAAGAGGACCCTCTATATTTCAAAAAACATGTTTTATATTACACTGATGATGATGTTTCATTATTGGTAAATAAATCGTTGGAGGAGACTTTGATAAATAAAGTTGAGTTTAATCAATATAAAAAAGACGCGTCAATTACTTCAATATATTCAATTATCGCAAGGATTTATATTAAGCTTCCTTTTTTAAAAATACCATATAATCCTCATGAGTATATACCGTTAGAGAAGAGAGCTTTAGATCGTATTGAAAATAAAGGATTGATTGAATTGTTTGGTAAAGTGGAATCAAGCTCTAAGCTTGATAGCATCAATATTGAAGACATTGTTAAAGGGCTAGTAAAGCATGAAATGGAAAATATCTAAGCTTAGTATAAATAATTTCAAGGTATTTAAAGCGCTAACTTTATCAATCGAAGGTTCTAATATTGTAACATTAGACGGACCTAACGGGTTTGGGAAAACATCAATTTTTGATGCCTTAGAACTACTTTTTACTGGAAGAATAAGGAGGGTTTTAGATACATACGATAAAGTCGAGGGTTCAAAAACATCTAAGCCTAAAGATCATTTGTTATGGAATAAACATCATGCAGGTGATTTATCTATTAAAGTCGAATTAGAGAATATCGAAAGTAATGAAAAAATTTATTTTTGCCGGTTCGCTAAATCTTCCGATCTGAAAAATAAAGATAACTGTAAACCAAATTTAGAAAGCTTTAAAATATTTAAACTTTGTTGGTTAAGGAGTTTAGATGATGATGAGTTTACTGATATTTTTCAGGATAAAGATCTCGAGACGTTTTTAGATGTAAATCATATGGAAAACTATGGAGTTTTAAATTATTTAGAGCAAGGTAGTAACCATTTTTTATATGAAAATAATACAAAAACAAGAAAAGAAAAACTCTCACACTTATTTAATGTTGATTATACTAAGACCAATATTTCAAATATAACGGGGATGATATCTTTAATCAATAGTAGTTATTTAAAAAAAGAAAAAAGAGATTTTATAGCGTCACTTAGTGAAGAAATAAAAGCACTTAAAAGTAAAAATGTAACCAGTGAAGATGGTAATGATAATTTAGTTTATAACAGGATATCTGATTTAAAGAGCATACCTCTTTGGGATAGTAAATTGCCTGTTGTTTCAGATAACACGAAAGACTTCAATGAGATGATCATTTTAATTAAAAAATTAATCGTGATGTCTGAGAATAAAGATGAAATAAAAAAAGGGAAAGTAACAAAAAAATAATTAAATACGCTAATAGGAAAGATTTGAAGAGTGTCGTTAATCTCTACCACTCACTTGACACTTTTGAAATTCAAGATGAAATAAATAAAAAAATCATTTTAGAACGAAGATATATTAATGTTCTTAATTCTGATATAAATAAATTATCTGAAAATTCATTATTGACTATTAAAGCAATCGTTGTTGAGAGTGATTTAGTCGAGATAAGAAAACGTTTAACATCAATAAAAGATACAGAAAATAGTTTGTCATCGTTATCGAAAATTTTATTAAACATCAAAGACTCAAGAAATACGTTGATATCAAATTTTGGAAAGCAAAATATTAATGATAAAAACTGTCCATTATGTGGGCATGATTGGGTTGAAAATGAAAAGCTATCAAAAGCTTTCAAACAAGCAAGTGGCTTATATGATAAATTTAAAACTAATAGCCAAGTACAAATCGAAGAGTGTTCAAAGTACATAAATGATATTTTCACCCCTCTTCATGATGAAGCTAAAATTCGCCTTAACATTCTTGTAGAAAAGTTCAACGAAAAGTTATATAAAGAACTTATTGATAATAAATCGATATTACCTACCATAAATGATGTTGGTAGAGGTTTAGAATCGAAAGGGATATTACTACCTAAGAGATTTGTTAGTGACAATAATGACTTGAATTTAAAAGTTGAAGATATTAAAAATCAAATTTTAAATAAACAACAATCTGAAATTGATTCATTACCATTAGATTGGGAAGAATCTATACGTTTTGTATCGGATAGTGTTGATAATTTTTTAATTATTGAAGCGGAAAGTTTTTCTAAAAAATAGAATATATAAGGTACAGTTATCAAGTTTATTGTTCTTCGGTCCTAAAAGGTAAAGAAAAATTATTTGATGATGAAAGCAAGGTTGTTAATGCTGCATTAATTTTGAAGAAAAAACTATCTGATATTAAAAGTCAGTTAAATACTGTTGAAAAAGAGCACACAGAAAAAACGATTGGTGATATAGAAGTTCTTTTTCATATATATAGCGGTAGAATAATTCAGAACTATCAGAGAGGTTTAGGGCTTTTTATTGATTCTGGAGATGGAAATAAAATAAGATTTTATACTGCAGAACCAAGTGGACATGATGCTCTTTTGTCTATGAGCAGTGGCCAAATATCAGCATTGAGTTTATCATTCTTTTTATCACTCAATATGGTATATACAAAAATGCCATATATACTCATTGATGATCCGGTTCAATGTATGGATGATATTAATATAGCGTCTTTAAGTGACTTGTTGCGTAGTGAGTTCTCTGAACGTCAAATATTATTATCGACACATGATAGTAAAATTAGCAACTATATCCGTTACAAATTCAAAAGAGCAGGGCTTACACAAAAACCATTAAATATACAATCCCATTATTACGCTAAAGAACCTGTTATGGAGAAATAGATAATTTAATAAAGATTGATTTATTAAATTAGTGTAATTCGAAATGGAATTTACACTCTATTCCTAATTCTAGTTCTAGGTGTGGGGGTAATATACCACCTCTTTTTATATTGATACCAGAGTTAGTCAACGGCTAACTCTGGTATTTCATATTCATCCAACTACCATTCCAATAACGATTAGCTTATTTTCTTGAATTTCAATTTTTTCGCCACTGAGATCCATAAAGACCTTTCCGCCTGGGATTCGCTGCAGATTATTCACAGTATTTAGTCCATCAAAAGAAACTAAATACTTCCCACTAATCACCTTCGTATTGTTTGTATCCACAAATAGCTTTTGCCCATCATGCTGAACCAGCATTAAGTGCTCAGCTTCTGGCATTCCTTCCAAAAACTGTGGGTCAAAGAACATTTTACCTTTATCGATAAAATCACCGTTCTTCAGCTCGTAGTAGGGCACTAACACCCCTTGGGCAGATACGTTCTTTATCTTCTCGAACTCATCTTAATTAATTGGCAACAAACGAAAAAAAGCCCCCTTGCAAGAAGGGGGCAATAAGTACCATCGCTTTTTATTATTCTTTACCCGAAATCACCGTTTACGTAACCACGGGTACGATCGTCGCGTGGGTTGCTAAACAGTGCGTGTGTATCGTCATGTTCAACCAATTCACCCATTAGGAAGAATGCAGTACGGTCTGAAATACGACGTGCTTGCTGCATAGAGTGCGTAACGATAACAATGGTGAAATCTTTCTTAAGAGATTCCATCAAATCTTCAATCTTCTTGGTTGCAATAGGGTCTAGTGCTGATGTTGGTTCATCCATAAGGATAACTTCTGGCTCCATTGCGATGGTACGGGCAATACATAAACGCTGCTGCTGACCACCAGAAAGACCGAATGCATGCGACTTAAGACGATCTTTAACTTCATCCCACAGTGCTGCACCACGTAGTGATTGTTCCACTACGCCATCTAATACTTTTTTATCTTTAATGCCTTGAGCACGCAAACCATAAGCCACGTTCTCGTAGATGCTCATTGGGAATGGATTTGGCTTCTGGAAAACCATTCCGACTTTAATGCGAAGCTGCGCTACGTCGATGTTGCCATAAACATCTTCGTCATCCATTGACAATAAACCGTCGATTTTAACGCCTTCAATAAGGTCGTTCATACGGTTAAGGCAACGAAGTAGGGTAGATTTACCACAACCTGATGGACCAATTAATGCCGTAACCTGACGGTTTGGAATAGGTAGACAGATTTGCTTAAGCGCCTGATTTTCGCCGTAGAATAGGTTTAGGTTATCAATATTAAATTTATTCATCTTCATCTTCCTCAAAAATTAGTAAGTCGCAGTATTGAAGCGGCTAGCAATCAGTTTCGTTAGCATGTTAATCATTAGAACTATCACAATAAGAACGGTTGCCGTTGCATAGGCTTGTTGCCATTCATGAATGGTGTATAGCTCTTGCGTTAATTTATACAAGTGAACTGTTAACGTACGGCCCGAGTCAAAAACACTCTCGGGAACACGTGCAACCATACCTGCGGTCATGAATACGGGTGCTGATTCACCGATAACACGACCCACGCTGAGGATGATAGAGGTTACGATACCAGGCATAGCGCTAGGTAGAATAAGTCTCCAGATGGTGTAAATTTTAGATGAACCTAGTGCATACGAACCTTCACGGTAAGTTTGCGGTACTGCCATTAAAGCTTCTTCTGTTGTACGAATAATAACAGGAAGAATCAAAATACTAAGGGTGAGTGCCCCTGATAGAATCGAATAACCAAAGCCAAGCACGACAACAAAGAATGTCATACCGAACAGGCCATAGATAATTGATGGAATACCCGCTAATGATTCAGTACAAAAGCGAATAACCTTAACCCATTTGCTGCCCACGGCTGCGTATTCAGTCAGGTAAATCGCCGTCATGATACCCAGTGGTGCGGCAACAGCAATCGACGCTGCAACCATGTATAGCGTGGCAACAATCATTGGCCAAATGCCAGATTCGTCACCAATTGTGGTGTAGTTACTTGAAACAAATGACCAGTCTACAAATGCTAAGCCATTGCTTAAAATGTACCAAACAACCCACATAAGGAAACCCACGGTAATACCAGCAGATAACCAAATAACACCGAGTGAAAGTTTATCTTTTAATAATTGTGACGCTTTGTTTTTCGTGTTCAGAGACACAGTGCGTTTAATTGTATCTGACATAATAATTACCTCGCACGCTCACGGTTTAAGTACAGTAAAGCGGCGTTCAACGTCATGATGAAAACAAGAAGAACAATACCTGTCGCGTATAAAGCACTTGCGTGAATGCCTGTTGCGTAAGACATTTCAATCGCAATGTTTGCTGTAAGAGTACGCGCTGAATCGAGAAGACCTTCAGGCATGGCTGGTGAGTTACCCATAACCATGATAATGGCCATCGTTTCACCTAAAGCACGGGCTATACCCAAAATCACGCCAGTCATAATACCTGAACGCGCTGCTGGTAATAAAAGCTTGAAGATAGTGAACATATGAGATGCCCCAAGCGCTAAAGAACCTTCTTTATATACGCGGGGTACAGCTCGAATAGAGGTTTCAGATACGGTGATCACTGTTGGTAAAATCATTACCGCTAGTACGATTATACCCGCTAGAACAGTGTTACCCGCCGGTACATTAAAGACACTTTGGATAAGCGGAACAATAATAACCAAACCAAAGAAGCCGTAAACAACCGATGGAATACCGGCAAGTAATTCAATTAAAGGGCGAACAATGTTTGCAAGGCGTTTAGGTGCCACTTCAGCAATGAAAATTGCTGTTAATACACCAACAGGCACACCCAAAATAACAGCACCAGCGGTAGAGACTAATGATGCAACGATCATTGGGGCAATACCGAACAGTGCTGGTGGTAACCAATCTGTACCTAGAACAATGTTTGTTACACCAGCATGTGCAAATGCTGCATAACCTTCTCTAAAAATAAAATAACCAATAGTGATTAAAGACAAAATACCGATAGCGGCACTTAGCATAAAAAGGTTTTTGAAGAACAGTTCGCGCCAATCAATCACTTTTTTTGATTTTAGTGATGAAGCTTTAACTGTCTTCTCAATACTGTTTGCGATGGTCATAATTTCATAACTCCAAATACCAACAACGTCACTATTTCTAAAACTCATTAATAAGTAACAGCAAGCAAAATAGTTGAAGGGAAAAACCTATATCGTTGTGGTAGAAAATAACGCTTGGCAATAACCAAGCGTTATTAAAGTGGTTTAGTTAACTGCAATGTAGCCTTTAGCTGAAACAATTTTCTGTGCTTCAGTGGTTAGCGACCAATCCAAGAAAGACTGCGTTGTTGGGTTAATTTTGCTTGCCTTGTAAAGAACAAGGAAAGGACGTTGAACTTGGTATTCACCAGACTTGATAGCAGCAACTGAAGGTACGTGACCGTCGATTGATAGTGCTTTTAGTGAATCATCGACAGTACCAAGAGAGATATAACCAATTGCAAACGGGTTGTTAGCGACAGTTGTTTTAAGCTGGCCGTTACCACTTGTAACCTGAGCACGCTGAGAGATAGCTGATACTTTGATGTCGTTGATTTTTTTCTTCAAAGACATGATGTCTTCGAAAGCACCGCGAGTACCAGATGCTGTGTCACGTGTAACCACTACGATTGGCTTATCTTCACCGCCAACTTGGTTCCAGTTAGTGATTTCACCTTTGTAAATCTTCGTTACGTCTTCTTTTGATAAATCAGTGATTGGGTTCTTGTTGTTAACTACAACAGCGATACCATCACGTGCAACGACAATTTCTTTTAAATCATCTGATTTCTCTGAATCTTTAAGATTACGAGAACTCATACCTAAATCAGCAGAACCATCGGTTGCGGCACGAACACCGGCTGATGAACCTGGGCCTTGAACTTCAACAAAAACATTAGAGTTTGTTTGGCTGTAAGTTTCACCAAACACTTCCATTAATGGTGTAACTGAACTTGAACCTACAACAGAGATAGTTTCGTTTGCAACAGCAGCAACACTGAATGCCATTGAACCTGCAAGAGCTAGTGCACCGATAACCTTTGTTTTCATTTTCCTAATCCTTTACATGCTGGCTTAATTGCCAATAGGTTTTGAATGAACGAGGCCTAGATTAGGAGATCTTTATGACAGTTATGTTTCAGAAGTTTGAATCATATATGACATTGTCATAAATACCGTTGAAGAAGGGGTGACAACGTCGCTAAATGAAAGGAAGCACTTGATATAAAAAGGGGAATCACTCTCCGTGTCAATTAAATGGCGGTAAAATCAAAAAAATGACGATGAGTTCACGTTTAATCTTTGAAATACAATAAAATAATGGTATTTTTTTGTGATCAATGTCTATCTTTTTGACGATGATGTAACGATAATGCACGTCACATTATTATAAGTACCGATTATAAGAATAGGTACGCAAAAGTTCTTTTGAGGTTCCAATGTCTTTTTCCTTAAAAAATGTATCTATCCGTTATCAGGTTTTATTGCCTGTATTCTTAATCATTGTTGTTCTATTTACCTCGCTTTGGGTGACGAAAAGTAATCTTGAAGGTGAACAGAAAGCTATAATGGCTAATACTAATTTACTGGTTGAGTACAAAGATGCACTCGCAAACGTAGATGACAAAGTATATCCGCTACGAATTGATGCTGTTTATGCGATCTATGATGCGTCGCGCCGTAGTGTTTTCAAAAATGAATTACGTGCCGCTACTACAGAAATTACTAATGGTCTTCAAGCACTTAATAAGCAACCTGAGTTTAAATCGGATTCTGATGCAGTTAGATCGGCAATCAATGATTATATTAATTACTCGAACCGTGCAATTACGCTTTTCAATGAATTTGATAAAGGCAATGTAACTGAACAAGAAAAATCGAATTTTGTTGCACAGTACCGCGTTGTTGGCAACAAAATGGTGTCGACGATCAATACCTTGTCTCAGCGTGTCAATGTGTACGCAACGGCGAGCATGGAACAAAGTGCTCAGAATAATAAAAGCCTGATGAATACGGCAACTATCGCGATTATGTTGGCGTTTGTATTTGCGACCATAGTTGCATGGTGGTTATCAGGCTTAATTGTTAACCCGATTGTAAAGCTGCAAGATATTATGCGTAATGTGGCTCAAGGTAACCTTCAGGTTCGTGCTGAACAAGATGGTACTAATGAGCTTGCCGAACTCAGTGGCGATATCAATAAAACGGTTATTCAGCTTCATACAACAGTCGATTCATTAATTCGTATTAGTGAAGATGTTGCCTCTGCATCGACAGAGCTTGCAGCTGTAATGACTCAGTCTGAAGCCAATGCGCAGCTTGAGTTGAACGAGATCGATCAGGTTGCTTCTGCAGTTAATGAACTATCAAGTACTGCAGATAACGTAAGTGATAATGCGACAGCAGCTGATGCAACGGCAAAGAAAACCGATGAACTAGCCAAAGAAGGCATGAACATCTTTGAGCAAAGCAATGCGGCGAGTGAGCAAATGACGCAAACTTTGTCGGAAGCTGCCGGTGTTGTAACGCGCTTAAAAGAGCAATCTGAGCAAATCAGTAATGTAGTAGAAGTGATTCGCAGTATTTCAGAGCAAACTAACCTATTAGCACTGAATGCAGCCATTGAAGCTGCGCGTGCGGGTGAATCTGGTCGAGGTTTTGCGGTTGTTGCTGATGAAGTACGTATGCTTGCTGCACGTACACAAACGTCGACACAAGAAATTCAAGTGATTATCGAAGAGTTACAATCACAATCAAGCAATGCGAATGAAAGCATGCAATCAAGCTTGGAAATGTTAGAACGAAACCAGCGTTTTGCGCATCAAGCGAATGATGCACTTGTTGGTATCACTGAATCTGTTATTCAGATTAGCGATATGAATACGCAAGTGGCGACAGCGGCAGAGCAACAGTCACAGGTAACGCAAGACATTAACCGTAACGTTACTAATATGTCTGAAATCGTGAATCAAAACGTAGCTGGCATTAGTCAAAGTGCAGCTGCAAGCCATGAGTTATCTGAATTAGCTGAAAAACAGAAACAGCAGCTTTCTTTCTTCAAGCTGTAATACCATCGTAAATGAGTATTTGGTCATTTTTCTGAATAAATTGATGATCATTAACTTATCCAGATAGGTATAATCTGACTTACAATAGTAACTATATAGTTACTACAAAGAGGCCTGCTTATGCAGGTCTTTTTTATTAATGAAACATCTGTTCATGAAAACGTATCTTCATGAATAAACATTTACATGAAAACGTATCTTCATAAATAAATAGCGTATGGGGCCCTTATGCTAAAAAAAGCGCAACAAATGGTCGTGTTTAATGCATTAACAAAACAACAAAGTTTTACGCGAGCTGCGCAATTACTTGATATTTCACGTACTCAGGTGAGTAAACAGATCCAGCAACTAGAAGAAAGGCTAGGGGTGCAACTTGTTCAGCGTACTACGCGTTCATTTGCGTTAACAGAAGCAGGGCGGTCTTTTGCTGTTCATTGCGCCAATGTGGTGGGTGAAATCAATGAAGCGGAAAGCGAGCTTCTGTCTGAAACGGATTCTTTGCAAGGTGCATTACGGGTCGGTATTGCTCAATCTTTTGCTTCTAACCATATTGCCCCTTTTATTTCTGAATTTCATGATTTATACCCACAGCTCGATTTAGAAATGAGTCTGTTTGATTACCGTGTCGATTTAATCGCAGAACAGCTCGACCTATGGATTGGTTTTATGGATTCACCGCCCGAAGGTTTTGTTGCGCGTCATCTTATCGATTGTAATTTTGTATTAGCGGCGAGCCCTGCCTACCTTGCTAAACATGGTGTGCCTTATCATCCGAATGATCTGAAGGATCATAATTGCATTACGTACTTTAGCCGAGAGCGTAAAGACAATGTATGGAGCTTTCGTAAAGAAGAAGAGAGCCTCCAGATCAAAGTAAAAGGGAATTATCGTGTCGACTCGGCAGATTCGATTCGTGATGCAACATTAACGGGTAACGGCATTGGCTACCTTGCCACGTATTTACTAAAAGATGAATTGCAGAAAGGACAATTAATACGCCTTATGCCTGATTGGGATTTGACCCAATATATGCCGTTATATGCCGTTTATCCTCGGTATAAATACCTGCCACAAAAGGTGCAAGTATTCATCGATTTCATACGAAGCCACATTGGAAAGCCAGCTTACTGGGATCGAAGCATCTTTTAATTGCTGTTTAAATAACCGTTTTAAAAGGAACGGTTGTGTGATCAACCTCTCAAAATGCCCTCGATTGTCACTAGTGAAGATAATAGTATCCCGCTACAGAACTAATCATGCCGATTTCGTTTGCTTTGCTTAAATAGCCATCAAATTTCCCCGTCAATGTTAATTACATGTAATTTTGCATAACAATTTGACCCTTGTCACACTTCGTTACTTCAATAGAATGCGTCCGCAATCGTTTACTAAAACAATAACAGTGGAGAATGCCCGTGAATTACTTGGTCAGTGTATTAGGTATCATTACGCTATTTGCGGTTGCCGTATTATTTTCAGAAAATCGCCGAGCAATTAATTTACGAACTGTCGGTGGCGCTTTTTCCATCCAGCTCATTTTTGCAGGCTTCATCTTATATGTACCGGTTGGCCGTGAAGTATTAAACAGCGTGTCTGATGCGGTATCGGGTATTATCGGCTACGGTCGAGTGGGTACTGAATTTCTATTTGGTGAACTAGCACAGTTTAAATTGGGCTTTATCTTCGCTTTTAACGTACTGCCAACTATTGTGTTCTTTTCTGCGCTTATCTCTGTGCTTTATTACTTAGGTGTAATGGGGTGGGTTATAAGTGGTTTAGGCGGGTTACTTCAGCGTTTCCTTGGCACAAGCCGCACTGAGTCAATGTCTGCTACTGCTAATATTTTTGTAGGTTCAGTTGAAGCCCCTCTTGTTGTTCGTCCCTATTTATTGAAAATGAGCCGCTCTGAATTATTTGCAGTGATGGTAGGTGGTTTAGCCTCTGTTGCTGGTGGCACAATGGTTGGCTACGCTGGCTTAGGTGTTGATATTAGCTATTTGATTGCTGCAAGCTTCATGTCTGCCCCTGCTGGTTTGATGATGGCAAAGATTTTAGTGCCACAAACTGAAGTGATTACTGAAGAATCACAAATGGCAGATGAAGACGATGATGAGCCTGTTAATATCATCGATGCCGCTTCACGTGGTGCCCTGAGTGGTTTGCAAATTGCTGCGGCGGTAGGTGCAAGTTTACTGGCAATTATTAGTTTAATCGCATTAATCAACGGTGGTTTAGGCCACATTGGCAACTGGGTTGGCATTGATAACTTCAGCCTTGAGCTTATTTTTGGTTACTTATTCGCCCCTGTTGCTTGGTTGATTGGTGTACCTTGGTCTGAAGCGATGGTTGCTGCAAGTTTGATTGGTAAGAAAATTGCGGTGAATGAATTTGTAGCCTTTGCAGACTTAATGGAAGTTAAAGATCAGCTAAGTACTCATTCACAAGCGATTGTTACTTTTGCACTGTGTGGCTTTGCTAATTTAACCTCGATTGCAATGCTAATGGGTGGGCTAGGTGGCGTTGTACCAAGCCGTCGTCCTGATATTGCTCGTTTAGGCATTAAAGCGATTTTTGCTGCTACATTATCAAACTTAATGAGTGCAACCGTTGCGGGTATCTTCTTATCGTTTTAATACATGTTTAGATGATCCAGTACGTGTCTAAATAGATGTTGCAAGAACGCTATACGATAGAATGAACAGAGGGCTTAGGCTCTCTGTTTGTGTATCTGATGAATACAATGGAAGAGGCTGGGTATATGTTTTATTCTGGCCATAAGAAAGCCCGCACTGAATGCGGGCTTAATACTTTCTTTATGCAAGACCTAAGGACAACCTAATACTAGTCACAGTGGTTCTTCTCCGTGTCTCAAATATGATATTATAGTGTGTACAACATGACTGAATAGTGCCTTGTTGATGCTTTTTCTCATGTTTATGAACAAAAAATATATTTTAAGTTGTTATCATTTAAGCCGATCCATTAAACAGTAGACACGTATTATGAAATCACCTGTCGATAAATTATTAGGCAAACATCAAGATTTGATTCATACCGATGCAATGAAAGTAACGTCTCATACTCATCGAGAAGATAATGAAAATTGGTTTTTGCATACGTTGATGATTGAAGGGTGCGATGCGCCGTTTAAATTTAAGCGAAAAAAGAGATACAAAAACCTGAAAGGGAAGCTTGTTAATATGACCTATTACGTTGATTGCGATATCGTTGCAGGTTTCGAGATTGAAACTATGCGAGTGGTTAGAATCAAATTGCACTAGGTAAGCAACACTGCACCAACGTGTGTTAATGCAGTAGTCTTGTTTTTGATTAGGTTTCGATTAGATATTTATTGTGTCTTGGTTGCGTTTTCCCAATCTGTAAGCAGTTTCATTATCTGGCGTGAATCTTTCGGTGTTGCTGCTGGTCGTTGAAGCGATGATTGTTTCTTTTCTAAGGCTTCACGAATCAACCTTACTTGATACAAGAACCCGTTACCTTGTGCGGGTACGGTAATTGTTTCACCTTGTTGCTCGTAAGTGGTGATCACCAGTTGATTGCCCTCTGCTTCTGGCAACCAAGGGTTAGAGATTAGCTGTAAACTGCCTTTACTGCCCAGTACTGTAAACTCAGCATGCAAGCCATAATCTTCAGCGGTATGAAGCTGACAAAGTGTTCCGTTTGCAAATTGAATAGTTGCCGCCGATTCACAAATGTTACCGTCTTCACCACGTCGCCCTGATGCAGTAACCGTATAGTTATCGAAAATAGTATCGCCAAACGCTTGCTGCATGATCAAATGTGCAAGCGATGCAGGGTAGCAACCTAAATTATACAGTGCACCTTTGCTTTCAGGATTAACGAATTGGGCGATAGAGGCACAATATTGACCGTTGATTGAGCGAATGTCGCCAATGACATCACTATTAATCACGTCACTGATTCTTTTTGCAAGTGGGTGCGTGAGGTACATTAAACCTTCAGCAAAGAAAACATTATTTTTAGCGACTGCGGCTAATGCTTCGTCGGTTTTAGCCATATCAACAGAGAGTGATTTCTCACAAAGAATCGCTTTACCCGCATTGGCCGCTTTAATAATAAAGTCATGATGCAGGTGGTTGGGCAGGGCGATATAAATAATATCAACATTATCGTCGTTAATCAGGGCATCGTAATCATTGTATATATGCGTAATGCCGTACTTTTCTGCAAAGGCAGCTAAAGGTGCTTGCGAACGTCCAGCTACAGAATACAGCGTTGTATTGCCTTCTTCTACAATGGCGTCTGCCATTACACCAGAAATAAAGCTTGTGCCTAGAATGCCCCAATTAAGTGTCTTTTCCATTATTTTATGTCCGCGGTGAGTAGTTGGGTTTCAAATGCTTGGACGAGATCGGTTAGCCCTGCCTGAATAAAACGCTGGGTGTGCTCTGCATGAAAGTGTGTCTCAAAAGCTTCTTGGTTGTCATAGCGCTCCCAAAAGATAAATCGACGGGGGTCTTTCTTATCTTGAAGGGGAATTGCCATTGAGCATCCTTCTTCGCTGTTCATACCGTCACAAAAATCTTGAATAGCCGTGATAGCAACATTGAGGTCGCTCTCGGGTTTAATGCGTAGTTCTGCAGTAATGAACAAGCCTTGCTTAAACATAACGTTTTCCAAATCTATCAAAAGTAGCAATATGCAAAAAGTAATAAGGCTAATTTAATTGACTCTCTACAGTTGATAAACCATCATTTAGTTTGTTATTTATAAACTATAGGTTGTTAATGTGGATCGGTTGAAAAGTATGCAAGCATTTGTTTCTGTTGTTCAACACGGCAGTTTTTCAGGGGCTGCTGCTGACTGCTCTGTTACCCCAACCATGATAGGTAAACACATCAAGTTTCTGGAAGTACACCTTGGTACTAAGCTATTAAACCGAACGACTCGCAAGCAATCTTTAACGGAAGCAGGGCAGATTTACTACTTGGAATGTAAGCGAATATTAGATGATATCGCAGAGGCCGAGAACAGTTTACAAACACTGGAAAACAAGCCAAAAGGCACGGTACGTATTAATTCGCCAGTTACGTTTGGCAATATTGTTTTGGCACCAATCGTTGCTGATTTTCTACAAGACTACCCTGAGATTAATATCGATTTTACATTAGACAATAGTTTGATTGACCCATTACATGATCCTTTTGATCTTGTGATTCGCATTGGTGAACTGGCGAGCTCATCATTAATTGCCCGTGAAATAGCACGGTATGAAATGGTGTTTTGCGCATCAGCAGACTATTTATCGGAATGTGGAACCCCAACATCACTCGATGAGTTGTTAAGGCACCAGTGTTTAGGGTTTAGCTATGGGGACGTTCACGCTAACCTTGCCTTGCGACTAGACACGTTAGCGTTTGATAAGCAGCATACACGGCTTACATCAAACAGTGGGCAAGCATTGAAGGTGGCAGCGTTAAAAGGTGCGGGTATCTTACTCCAGCCCCGTTTACTGCTAAATGATGAACTCAGTAGTGGGCAATTAGTTGAAATTCTAAGTAGCGATACACCCAAGCCAATGCCTGTACATCTGTTATATAAGCGCAAAGCATTGCCGTTAAAAACACGCGCTTTTGTTGATTTTTTATTAGCGGCAATACACCGTACGAAGTAAGACAATCCGTGGCTATAAAAGAACTGTCCAACTATAAAGGCTATCTGTTTAGCCTTTAAGGCTACATCTGCCGCCTTTTATGTAGCGAATATTGCGATATTCAGCGGTGATAGGCACTCTGTTCTGATCAAACTCGCCAGCCCATCCCGATATCTCACTGTCTGTTGCCCATATATTCGCCATTATGCGCAGTGGGCTATCTGTACTCTTTGGAATGGGATCTGATGATGTATTTTTAACTTTGAATACAAGTTTTCCATCAATAAACCATTGAATAGCACGTTTAGTCCATTTAATACCATAACGGTGAAAATCTTCAGAAGCATCAAAATCTAAGAAGATGATCCGTGCATGATCACTGGTGTAATTATCATCGTTTGTCCAATAATTAATTTGTAGCAGATCGGTATTATCACCTAAAAATTCAATATCGATTTCGTTATGTTTACCATTGCTTGTCTCCGTTCTATCGTACGGCCCTGCAAATAAGAAAAAGGACGTAATCACGCCATCTGCAGCAACGGGCTTTATTTCTGCTTCAAAGCATCCGTAGCTATAAAAATCATTGCTACGTAATTCCCCTGATTGAAAAGTAAGATTTTGCGGATCTGTTGAGTCTGGCGTATTAGAAAGTGTAATTGCCATTCCGTTTGTTGAAAAAGAAACTGCTTCAGATTCCCAGCGATTAATAAAAGGAAAACCATTACTCCAGCCATCAGCTAGCCACCATAACTGATCATTCATATTCGTTAGCGGATCATCAAAGTTAGTTGCTGAAAATGACGGTGTAGCAACTAAAAGAGCGATAAATAAAGGCATTGTGCGAAATGAAGAAGAGGTGGTCATAGAGTCATACTTTTTAATGAGTGAAGTACAAAAGTGTAGCAGTAAGATTAAAAGATGAAGGTTGCACTGTGTGCCAAACATAAGACAAAAAAGCATTAATGGTATTTATCTGAGAATGAAGACTAGTTAGTGGTAGTGGGGGTTAAAATAGCCTTATTGCCACGCGATTTGTACCAAAGTGACACTAAAATCAGAGAATTTGTATTGATGTTGTACGATGTATTCGGTGCGTTATTTTTATAAATACCAGTAGGAATAACACGAGAACTTCGACTGTTCTCAATAACGGCTTGTCTTAAAGCATCACTAAATGCATCTTCAAAAATAACACTTAGACCAAATGCGATTTTGTTGCTAAATACTTGTGGGTTTTCGATGGTTTTCCCCCCCGATGAGGTGCTTAACCAGCTTTTTCCATAGAAATAGATATTGTTATAAGAAAACCATGGGCTTTTATTTATCGCATCTTCAGCGAAGATCCATAATTTGTCTGATTGGTTATATTGTTGCTTATGTAATTGATAAATAGATTCAAGTTGATTCCACCATGCTGTATTTTCACCGAGTTCAATGGCTTGTAATACATAGGGATCAGTGGTGAAAAAAGGGACATTACGAGTGTCTATATATAGTGGGATATTATCGACGTTTACGATAGCAGTGTGATCGCGGATAAAGCTGTTGGTCATATCTAACCCTGCTAACTGATAACCTTGTGCTGCGTATTGTAAATAGCCTAATCGCCCTTCCTGACGGTAAAACTCAGCATTCTTTTGATACCGCGTACCATAAAGCGTTTTTTCGTGCACAGCGCGAGAAAGTAGCCAACGTTTGGTTATTATATTTACCTGTTTTTGAAAATGTGGTTTTTGTTGAATGGTAATTTCAAGCCAGATAAGTAGCCGACCAATATCAAGTGCAGACCATCCGTTGCCATTTCTATTATTCTGTTTACCCGATGGAAGCCCTGTTTCTGTGCTGTATTCACGGTTAGGTAATTGATCATTATAAAGCGGCATCGTTGTTAAGGTGGTTAAAATACGGTTCAGTTTAGCATCTGCCTGTACGGTGGTGATCAGTTCGAGTGCTTCTAATGCAAGGGTTGCACCTATGTCGCTGGCAATATCCCACATGGTGGTATGATGGTAGCCTTGGACTGAATCAGTTAACCCCGTTTGTTTATTTTCATTTCGTTCGAAATAGTAACTCGCTTTTTTAGCAAGTAGCCATTCTTGCCGTGATATGTTGTCGAGAGACAATACTATTTTAGTATTTACTGTTGATGCGTTTAAGTTATGTTGAAGAAGATTACTGCGAATGTTTAATTGAGTGTTGTCATCGATAGGAATAGCTGGAGCAATAGCACGTCTTTGGAACGTGATTTTTTCTGGTGGTTGTTGGTTATTTTGTTGAGATACACTTCGCCCGCCATAGAAACTGGGTTGCTCTGGTTCTTTGCTCTCTTCATTGCTATAGGCGAAAAAACTCATAACAAACAATAAGCTTGTAGCATAAGTTCGGCATATTGTTAGTTGTGTTTTATGGCTTAGCATAATGAAGTCTCAATCCTTTGATACAATCAATATATGGTAAATATATGATTATTCAAGATTAATAGCGTGATGTTAGTAAGGTTGTGAGTAAATATGTGAGTTTATATTCTCCGCACGTTCGTTATCATCATAAAAATGTATCGTAATTGAGACGGTACAAAGAAAGTGTTGGAATGTTACCTTTGGGATTGTTTGAACTGAGTTTGATTCGTTATGATTAAATTAGTGTCCAATTTATTGTGCTAGGGATGGTTCGACTAACGATTGGTAATGAGTGAGATTTTTTAAAGTGACCAGACCAAATAAGATTGTTTTTACCCAATCGCGCCCATTAAAATTACAGATAGGTGCCGATTCTTTGCGCTTTAAACGTGCTGACTTACCTCGTTCTAATCAAGTATTCACTTCGCGTTCTTATTTGCTACCTCGTTCATCGGCGTTACGACTAAAAGCATACTTAAATGAAAATACACTATTTCTACAGCCTTTCGGAACGTTAGAAGAAGCAGATGTATTGCTTGCATTTTCGTTTGGCGATGCGCCAACGGTAAACCAACATTTACAACAAATTGCATTAGACTGTCGAAAGTATAGGCCCTCACTACCATTATTCCTGCAGCAAGAAATCGCCGATGATGTGATATTAACTAGTCGTGACATATACAGTATCAAGGCTGAAGCGTATCAAACAACCACAGATGTTGCAGCAGCAGCTTTATCCCTTACACCAAAACGAAAAGTGATGATAGTTGCACAGGCGTGGCATGCTCAGCGCTGTATCGATACGTGTAAATCGTTAGGTTGGGACGTTATAGGCTTACGATGCTCTAATTTATTTCCCAAAGATGACCCTCAACCATGGGTACGTCACCCTCTAAATTGGGTGATAAAAGAGAGCCACAGAGAACAAGCTGCTGGCCATGAAATTAGTGAGCAATTTCAGCTAATTTAGCCTACTTTGGTGTCTCAAATTTCGGCATTTGTGCCTATACTCCATATTATAAAGTTAGAGTATGGAGCAAGGTAGGAGTGTTTCTAATGATCTTTTGGTTAAGTTTCTATGCGTTCTTTTTTATTGCTTCTGTGTATATTGGCTATTGTAAAGGTAACCTGATCGCAGGTGTTTTATTGGGTTATGTTTTAGGACCCATAGGGTTTATTTTGATGTGTATGAGTAAAGATCGTAAACATATTGAATGCCCTTCGTGTCATGCCCATATTCATAAAAACTCTTATTTCTGCCCAGAATGCCGAAGTAAGGTAATGAGTACGGCTGTCTAAACGCATTCTTAAAATGCAAAAATCAGAAGGTAAAAGAGTAGGCGATAGTGAAAGCACCATCTATAAACCGCCCTGTATCTTCACCTCGGTCTGATGGATGCCAGCGGTTACCTGAGTAGTTGTTATATTGAATGGTAATTGTTCCGGGGTGCCAATCGAAGTAACCAAAGCCATAGGTAAAATCGGGATTCCAAGGCTGCTTTTGGCTGCTATCAAAATAATAAAATGCAGTCGCATTTACATACCAATTTCCAAATATTGCATATTTACACCCTAAGCTCAGCGTCTTATGACCTTTTTTGTAGGTTGTTGATGCAAGGTCGAAGTATTCAGGCGTGAAGTTAAAATCTGTTTGACAGCCTATCGCCCCTTCATCTGTAAATGAAAGCCAATCAATAAAGGGTTTAGTGATAGGGAACTTCCAACCCAAAGACCATGTTCCTTGATCAAAGTTCGTGACGGGTTGCTCTTCTGTTGCTTTAAAGCGATTACCACCGTAGTTGGCATACATCAAGCTGAAGGTATAAGGACGCCAATCACTGTAGCCAAAAACATAAGTAAAATCGGGATTCCAAGCTTGTTGTTGATCACCGTCGATATAGTAATACAGCGTGCTAGAGATAAACCAATTGCCTAAAATTGTGTACTTTAGCGATAACGTCGCGGTCGCATTATTGTTTGTTGGCCCCGTTGTGGCATTGGCGGGTAGGTTAGCTGCAGATGTTTGAAGCAAAGGATAACCAAGCGCAAAATTACCACTTAAACCGTTTAACCATGTCCGTTCTTCATCATCGTTGTCCCATTCTTCAAATGGCAAATCAAAAGAACTGGATACGCCTTTCCAAATTAAGTTAGATTCAGCGGGCTCAGACTCTTCATCTAAGCTAATGGCTTTTGTGAGGTTGGGTGATATCGGTTTGGGAGCTTGTTTAGCCGTTTCAGCCATATATTCACTCGACATCACAATAGATGAGCATAGTAAACAAAATAAATAGAGATATAATCTTTTATGCATACACTGCTTATGGTGGCTAAATTTACATACAATAGAGTGATATGAACTTACTAATAATTAATAAGTTACACCTAACTTAATCATCAAGTAATTTTTTTGTCTAATTTTTTGGCTAACGTCATAAAGATTACTAGACTCTGTTATATATGCCATATGTTTCTGATAAATTGAATTTAATCTTAGCTAATGCAGTCGTTTTTCATGCAGAGTAAGAATGAAAAGAAGGTACGACATTTATGAGAGACATTTTGTTGGTTGATGACAATCGAACAATGCTTATGTTTATGGAAAAAATGCTGACAAAGCGTGGTTTCAATGTCATTACAGCAAGTGATGGTTTGCAAGCTTTGGAAGTGTTGAAAGTCAATGCCCATATACAGTTTGTACTCAGTGATTGGATGATGCCTGAGATGGACGGCTGTATGCACTCTAGAGACATGAACAATATGTGTTATAGGCGGTATTTCTAGGATATAGGCGGTTAGCCCAATGAATACAAGGGTTCGGTTGATTTGGCTGAACCCTTTTTGATTTGATTGGAAAATTTAGAAATGAACAATAAATCTGAATCGTGCCTTTTTACGCTATTAAAATGAACACTGGGTTGGTTTGTAGGAACTGGCTTTAAATTATATTTAAAGATTTAAACTTAATCACCTAAGTCTTTTGCGATGAGAATCACCTGACCTACGACATCAAACTGGTGCTGATCATCTTTTGGTATATCTAAATCGCTGTAGAAGCTGTTATCACTGATTAATCGCCATGAGCCTAGCATGCTCTGGTAACGCTTCACAAAGAGTTCATCGCCGTTCCTGAAGATGTATATGTGCCCATCAGCCGGCTTGTTTCTACCAAGGTGAACAACCAACGTATCGTTGTTATGGATCGTTGGTTCCATGCTGTCGCCTTTCGCCCACACTATCGCTAAATCTTTCTCGTTAAACCCTCTGTACTTCAACCACTTTCGCCTAAATGCTAGATGGCGTGTTGGTTCTAGTTGATCTGGATTTAATGAACCATGCCCAGCGGAAACTTGCACTCGATACCCTGGTATTAAAGAAAATTCTTCAGAGAATGAACCTTTTAGTTCATGTAATATCGTTTCAAAGACCTCCATATCGAACTCTTTAGAGTTCACCAGGAGACTGGATGTTAAAAAGTTCTTTGTACAATCTGAGTATGAGTTAAATGCATTTTCTATTAACGCATATCTAACTGAAATGTCTTTGGTATCTTCTGCTCCTTTATTATTTAGAACGTCTAATATGTCATCATCACCTGTTAACAAGGCGATTGCGCGCTCATTACCAATATACCCATGCCCTTCAACTTCAAGAATAGAACCACGCCCCGTAAGTATCCATCCTGCACTAACTCCAGACTTTTCAGCTATTTGTAATATTTTGGCTGCTGTTGGCTCCCCACCAGAAAGGTATCGCTTTAATCCTGATACAGAAATCCCGACAAGCTTAGAAAATGAGTTAGGGTTTCCGACACAATCAACTAAAAACTGAATTCTATCTTGGATTGAATCTGCGCTTTCAAGTTTTGCTTTATAACTTGAAAGTTGATTTAAAGTTTTTTTACTGTCTTTCATCTCGAGTTAAGTCTCTGATTATTATTAAATAAACCCTTTAGAGTCGATAGTCGGGACTCTAAAGAGTGAAGTGATGCGCTTTTTAAAGTTGACACTCAACCCTTTAGCGTTCATATTAAGCTCATGAATTAACTCTATTGAGTTAGTTGACTGAGTAACAAGTGAGTATAGAGGCTTTTTATGGATCAGCAAACACACTTTCAAATCAGGAAAGATAATGGCGACTTGAAAGATGAGTTCATCTTGGCCGCTTTAAAGTCAAGTGGTTGGACATACTCAACTTTGGGGGAGGCTCATGGGTTGGGTAAAACAACTTTAAGGAACGCAATTAGATCTAACTGGCCTAAGGGTGAAGACATTATTGCGGCAGCCATAGGTATGCCCGCTGATGCCATCTGGCCAAGTCGGTTCCCCCGTCGAGAAGCTAAGCGAGGTTGATTATGGAATGGTACTCAGCATCAGAACTAGTGGGGTTACCAGTTCTCCCTAAAACCGTTCAAGGTATTAATTATAAAGCTAAAAGTGAAGATTGGTTATCTAGACCAAGGTCAGGATGTGGTGGAGGAAAGGAATACCACATCTCATCATTTGTTCCTACCACTCAAGCGGCTTTGTATCGTAAGCAAGACAAAATAAAAGTAGGCGGTCAAGTTCTTAACCTGCCAAAGAAAAACAAAGATTCTGTTGGCTACTGCCGTGATGCTCTTTGGTCTAGTTGGGATAAAACCAACAACACCGCTAAAGAGAAAGCACAACAAGCTTTGCTTCTTGTTCGAGCCACCTTTGCCTTGGTTGGGAATGGCGTGAAAAAAATGGACGCCTACCAGTCTGTTTGTGATGAGTATGGCTGCACCCTATCTACGCTGCGCCGCGCATGTTCAAGAGTGAAAGGTATTGAAGAGTGTGATTGGGCCCCTGCTTTGCTGCCGAAGCATTTTGCAGCGGCTCAGGTTAAAAAAGAAAACCAATTTGCTCCTGTATCACAAGAAGCATGGGCGTTTTTCATGGGCGATTACCTGCGACTTGAACAACCTTCAATGACGGTTTGTTATGAGCGCTTACTGGATGCGGCAAAGGAGCATGGTTGGGTGATCCCTAGTTTAAGTAGCTTATCGCGCCGCTTAGAACATGAGGTATCGAATCAGCAACGCGTACTACTTCGTGAAGGTGAGCATGCATTACATCAAATGTACCCACCACAACGACGCACAGTTGAAGACTTACATGCAATGGAGTGGATTAATGGCGATGGCTATCAACATAACGTGTTTGTTAAGTGGTTCAACGGTGATGTTATTCGCCCTAAAACATGGTTCTGGCAGGATATCTACAGCCGAAAAATTATTGGTTGGCGTTGTGATTTAAGTGAGAACACCGACAGCATCCGCCTTTCACTGATGGACGTGTGCGAGAAGTTCGGCATTCCAAAAGAAATGACATTGGATAATACCCGTGCTGCTGCAAACAAACCGATGACTGGTGGTGTGCGGAGCCGTTATCGATTCAAAGTTAAAGAAGATGATCCTAAAGGCATCATCCCAATGCTTGGCATTAAGCTTCACTGGTCAAGCGTGATTTACGGTAAAGGTCATGGTCAAGCAAAACCAATCGAACGTGCCTTTGGTAATGGTGGGCTTGGTGAGTACATAGACCGACACCCAGCTTGTGTTGGTGCCTTTACGGGTGACAACCCTATGGCTAAACCCGATAACTATGGCAGTAATAATATTGACGTGGAAGCGTTCTTAAACGTGATAGCCAAAGGCGTGGAAATGTACAACGCCAAAGAAAACCGAAAAACAGAAATCTGTCGCGGCTATATGAGTTTTGATCAGGCTTTTAATGCGAGTTACCAGTCAGCCCCTATTCGTAAAGCCACCGCAAGCCAGCTGCATATGATGATGCTGCAAGCCGAAGCGGTTCAGGTAACTAAGCATGGTCAGATAGCGCTTCACGCTGGCGGCATTTTAGAAGGGCGTCGTAATCTTTATTTCAATGAGCGGATGTTGGATTACATCGGGCAAAAGCTTGTTGCTCGATTTGACCCTCAAAAGCTTCATGAATCGATCGAAATTTACACATTAAATGGTGTGCATATCTGTGTGGCGGAATGTCGTGAGGATGCTGCTTTTGGTGATACTCAAGCGGCTCGTGAAATTAAGAAAGAGAGAAAACGCCATACGAAAGCCACGAAAGAGGCAACCAAGTCACTTGAGCGCATGACCGCTTTAGAGGTGGCCGCAATGATGAAACCGCTTGAAGAGGAAATCATTCCTGAAAATAAAGTGGTAGAGCCTTTCCGTCCTACTTCTATTGGTAATGCCGCAGTAAAGGCGATGCCCTTAGAAGAAGCTGAAGACGAGTACGACCAGAACTTTAGCCAGAGCATTTCAAACCTATTTGATCAGAAATACAAAAACAAACTTTAGGCCCTATTTAAACCTTCCATAAATGGAGATTGATATGAACACAAACGTGGTTGAACTAGGCAGCGCAGAAGCGAAGCAAACCGAAGCATTAATGCGCATCCGTGCATTAACAGAATCGAAGGTTGTTTCAGCGTCTCAGATCGCAAAAGAAATCAGCGTATCACCTGCCACACTAAGCCAAATATTGAATGGTTCATATAAAGCTGATCCAACCAAAATGATTGAAAAACTTAACCAGTGGTTACGCATGCGTGAACAACGCAATGCCACCCCAAGTAAAGACCCTGGCTTTGTTATGACACCAACAGCTAAACAGCTGACTGACGACATGATGTATGCCCAAGTGACCGAATCAATTGTGGTTATTTTTGGGGCGTCTGGTGTGGGTAAATCGGAGGCGTTACGCGAATACAAACGAAGCAATAATAACGTGTGGATGATCACTTCAAGCCCAAGCCGTTCAAGCCTAACTGAATGCTTATATGAACTGGCAATGGAGTTGGGTTTAGATGATGCGCCACGCCGAAAAGGACCGCTTTCTCGCGTTATCCGAAACCGCCTGATTGGCAGTGAAGGTTTAGTAGTGATTGATGAAGCCGATCACCTTGATTACCCGACGCTAGAAGAGCTACGAATACTTCAAGAAGAGACGGCTATCGGCATGGTGTTGGTGGGTAACAACAAGGTTTACACACAGCTTACTGGTGGTCGTCGTAATGAAGATTTTGCACGCTTGTTTTCTCGCATTGCGAAAAAGCGCGGCATCCACAAAACCAAGCAATCTGATGTTCGTGCTATTGCAGATGCCTGGAATGTAAATGGTGAGTCTGAACGCGGGTTAATGCTGCAAATCAGTGAGCGTCCAGGTGGGCTTAGATTGCTAAGTAAAACACTCAAACTGGCAGCGATGTTTGCTAAAGGCCAGACCATTAATGAGCAAGTGCTGCGCAAAGCGTTTGCTGAATTAGAAACCAACGATTGAGGTGAGGTATGACTTTTAAAGCAATGGTTCGTTGTGATGCCGATGGATGCAATAAAGAAGCAGAGCTCGAATGTTTTGACCCAGCCAATGCAGAAGATGCGGTTTTTAATTTAGACAATTGGTTTGTTAATACATTGGCTTGCGATCACTACTGTCCTTGTCATGCAAAAGCAGCGAAAACAAAGTGGGATGAAGAAAGCCCGCAACCAACTGGAATTTACCCAACCATGGTTGGGTAAGGAGAAAGCAATGATGCATCTAAATGAAAAACGTCGCGTAGTGAGAAATGCCGTAGCACTGTTAGGTAAAGCAGGCAGTGAAATTGTTGCTTTTAATCTTTCGCACTCACGCCCAGTCATTGAAATTAACTTTCCAACTGTTCGCCTCTCACAGAAAGCCGTCGCCATTGTAGAGCGTGTTGGTGGTGCAGAAAGTCGCACTATTTATGTTGCACGCTTTAATAGCTGCGTTATCCGCTGGACTGATGGATTACCAGAAGCGCAGACCGAGCAATGTAAGGCGCTTGTTAGCCATCTTAATGAGTACAGTACTACCACCAATTCGGTATGGCCTAAAAACTTTTGATAAGGATTATCACGTGCTTGTTGAAAAGATTATTGAGCAGTTGCGCGACCACCCAGCCACTAGAACTGAATTAACCGTTAGTGTTGGTGGTGCATCAAAAAGAGGTGTTCACGGTCGATTACAAATGCTTATTGCTAGAGGGTTTATCACCCGCTCAAACAGAAAACCTTACGTGTACACCTTAGTGACAGAGGTTGGTTTATTTATTCCCTGTCCTGCGTGCCGTCGGGTGCGGCCATGTTGGGTATTAACTGGCGGCGTGTGCAATTACTGCCGCAACTTAAAAGGCGCATGGATTAGCAAGGTTGAGGGTGCGAAGGAGCCCATCCCCAAAAAACAACGCGCAGCGAATACTCGCGCACAGCAATATAACTATGATGATGCAGTATCAAGGGCCTTTCACAAGTTACTGCGCTGCGCATCCATTGGAGGGGCTTGATATGGCAAAGATTACGCTGGAGTTTGGTCGCACACCTGATGGGCGTATTGGGTTTAAAGGGTTAGCAGAATTTACGGGTGATGCGGGTGTGGATGCTGTCACCTCACAAGTTACTCAAGACGTAGAAAGTATGTTGATTTCAATGGGTGTCGAACGCAATGCCGATACCTTAAATATAACGGAAAAGGAATGAGTCATGGCGAAGCCAGTAATCAAGGCAAAAGTAATTATAACCATTAAAGAACACGCGAATGGTCAGTTTGAATTTGCGTGCACATCAACCAAGGGAAAGTCAGAGCTATTGAATGGCCTAGCTAACCATGTTGCGACGCAACTCCCAAGAGCGGTAGCGGTTGCCGCTAAAGATTTCCTCGAACCAAAAAAGGATTTAAACAATGCCTCAATCCACTAAGCAAACACCAGAGCAAAGTAAAGATAAAGACACAACAGTGCCTTCGGGATATATGCGTGATAGCAAACAACGCCTTGTGCCTATTTCTATGGTTGATGATTACGACATGGAAATTAATGATTTTGTTATCAAGCACACCCAAAGAGCGCGTGAAATCCAAACCTTGCTTCGTGCCTTTAAACGAGAAGTTTTTGATGATTGCTATGCATTTCAAGAGCTATTGGCTGAGCGTTATGAAAGTAAGAAAAAGAAAGGTGGCTCAAAAGGCGGATTCTCGTTCACGTCTTATGACGGAGCACTTCAAATTAAAATTACAGTGCAAGACAGAATCGTACTTGGCCCTGAGCTGCAAATAGCAAAAGACCTGATTGATGAATGCGTGCATGAGTGGAGTTCTGGCGCGAACGATTACCTAAAGGTATTGGTTAACGATGCCTTTGAAGTAGACAAAGAAGGCAACCTCAATACTGGCCGTGTTCTTACCTTGCGTAAATTCAAGGGTAAATTCCCTGACGAGCGTTGGGTTCGCGCAATGGATGCTATCGCCGATGCCATTATGGTTACGAGTTCAAAAGCCTACATGAACTTTCGTGAGCGTAATGGCGAAGGAAAGCTAATCAATATCCCATTAGATCTTGCCGCTCTATAAGGAATTATCGATATGGAAAAAATACAAGATTATGGATGGGGTTTGATTTTTACTTTGCTCGTAATGGCTGCATTTGTTTTTCAGTGGTCAGTTGTTGAGTTTGTATTGTGGTGTTTTAAATAACAGCAGGAGTTAGCTACATGAACAAAAACTTAATCAAAGCGATTGAAGACTGCGGCCTAGACGTTAGCGATGTAACCAGCATTTTAGCTACGCACTTAGCGGTGATATCTGAAGGCTTGGTAATAACGGACATGGATGGCAATGTCATTGGTTTTAATGTCGAGGATGGCGTTATTGAATTGCCATTTACTGCCCCTGCACAGCCAGTCATCAGCAATAACACCATTAGGTATATAAACGGTTCTGAAAAGAATTATCAGCATTCACCATCGCAAGAATACCCGTGGTTTGCCCATGACCCAGGGGGTGACTCATTTCTTTATTTCAAAACGAAAGAAGAAGCAAGATTGCATTCGAATGACGATATTCAATGTTACTTGGGTGATGTGTGGGATGAAGGTGTAGAGAACGTAATGATTGGGCGCATTCATGGCGTATCAACCAAAACGAATATACGGCATACCGATGAAGACGGTAATGAATTGGCGCACGGCGCTTATGTGTGTGATTACGAAATTAAGCCTTTGGTGTAGTTAGCTTTCACCATGCGTGTGCAAGGCGCATGAGTAAGTTAATTAACAACAAAGGTGAGCGTATGTGTAATAAGTCATTCATTGCCGTACACAGTATTAGCGCGATTGAGAATGAAATATTTTGTGCAGAAGGTTTATTGGAAGAAGTCGGCACAGCCTATCCATATGATTCTTTTGAAGATGGCTATGCCGCCGCCCTTCGCTGGATGATGGGGAAAGAGCCCTCTTCGGTTGAAGAAGAATACCGCTCGATATTAGATGGAAAGTTATCGGTAGCAATCAGAAAAGGCGAATGATATGACAACGGAAAAATCAGTAATCACGAAAGAGCAGTGGAAAAGCCTTGAAGAAGAAATGGCAGGTTATTTTGTAAATGTTGAATTTAAATTTAACGGGTATTTGGTCAGTATTAACCGTGTCCGCTCTAGTGAAGGCAAAACAGAGTTAGGTGTCTATATCGACGGTTCAATAAAAGGAGTATGGACTAGCAGAACTCTTCAAGAAAATGCTACCCAAGAAGATGCAGCGCCAACAATTCTTCATGACGTATGGAAGCTAAAAACCAAAGCAATGTATTCACTCAAACAAGTTAAAGAGTTAGAAAGAACAATTGGTAAACGTCGCGCAAAAAAGGCGTTCCCGCATTTGCATGACCGCCATGAATATCATTTACCGTACTTCTCAAAAGCCTCTGTGCTGTGTCGTCAGTTTAAAAAACTAGAGGGATTAGAGTTAGTCAAAGCCGCATTTTTGACGCGGTAAATTAAGCGAAACAAACAAGGCCAGCCCTTGTTTGTCTGCCTAGCATGGCGGCTAGGCACTGATGAGCAGCCGATAAATAAGGATTCACAATATGTTGGTTAGAGATATTACTCCCGAGGAAAAGCTAGAGTTGGCAAGCAGCGTTCTTGTCTTTCTTTCAACAAAAGCAGCTGATGGTTTGCTGATTAAGAAAGAGGTATTAGAGGTCGCTTGCGCCGTGGTGGGAAAGGATGATCTTATTGGATTCACCCAAGAAAACACGGCTCCCCTTTCTTCATTTGAAGTCGGCGTTAAAAGTCAGCTGAATGAGTTAGTAACGTCAAGGCATCCTCACCCCAGCTTGGTAGAAGAGTTAGAAGAAATAGAATCCATTTTAGAAAACCCGACGGCTTTTGTATCGTGCAGTGAAGAAGATGATGGTCGTCAATATGTACTGAGGTGGGTGTGCGGGCTTGAATTGTTGCCTTCTGCGTTAATTAATAAGCGATATAGAGAGATTGAAGGTTGCTAAGTCGCCTTCGTATTAATACGTCCGGCGGTCGCGAAAGCGCCGCCATTTTTTTTAGAGGTCGTTATGAATAATCGCAATCGCCTAATTCAATTGATCCACGTCGGCAAGCGAGAGCTTGGTTTAGATGATGAAACGTATCGCGCCATGCTACAAGAAGTGGCGAGTAAAGTGTCATGCTCCAAGATGAGCATCAAAGAGCTTGAATTGGTAGTGGCCCACATGGAAGCGAAAGGATTTAAACGCCAAGCAAAGGTCGGTAAAACAGGCTTTAAACGCCGTTTAAGTCCGCGTTCTGGTAAAGCCAAGCATGCCGAGATTGATAAAATACGTGCGATTTGGATCACCATGTATCAACACGGTATCGTGCAAGATAGAAGTGAAGCGGCATTAGATGCCTATGTAAGACGCATGACAAATAAAGACATTGATCATGTTGGTTGGATGGATAGCCATCAAGCCTATGCTGTTTTAGAGTCATTAAAAAAGTGGCATACCCGCGCGTTGCGAGAATGGATGGTGGAAAATGGTCACGAAAAGTTACTGCAAATTCGCGCTGCAAAAAGTTATGCATCAGTCTTAATATGCTATGAAGAGGTAACAAATAAAAAATAATCCAAAGGTAATCTTGATACATCACCGCTTTAATCGGTTACAGTTTTCGTAATTGATTGAATGCGAGAGGATTAACCATGGACAAGCAAATTAATAATAATGACGCCACCGTTGATATGTTTGGTTTTGAAGGCGTCTCTTTATCTGATATTGAGCAGTTAACAGAAGAGCAAGACAGTAACCGATGGCCGGAAGCGATGCGAGACATGCACGATCTACTAAAGCGTCAATTAGAGAGTGAAGGCGCAGACCCAGCCATCGCCATAAAGTTACTCAGTGAAATCTGTAAAACGTTTGGTGGAATGCAATTTTACTTGCCTCGTGGGCATCATCTTGAAGTTATGCTCATCCATTTAAATATATGGAATGATTTTACAGGTGATAATGTTGTGCAGTTGTCTAGAAAATATGACGTAAGCATGCAGCATATTTACCGAGTGGTTGCTAAAATGCGCAAACGTGAAATTAAAAAACATCAACCAGAATTGTTTTAAAATATTTTTAACGAATGGTGAGCTTAATAGGAGTAGGCGGAATGGAATTTATTGTGTTGGTTTTAGCAATTTTAGTTGCATTGATATTATTTAGACTTGTTGGTTTTTTTGCTCCAGTGATTATACTTGCGCTTGGGATCGGATATCTTGATAGTAAAGGCATTTACCTTAAAGATATCGGAGTGATTGTAGGGGGATTGTTGTTATGCGTACTCTGTGTTTTTTTGTACAAAAAAAGAAGCGATGATAACGATACGCAAGCTAGTATTGATGAAAAACAAAAAAATGAAGATTTATGGAAAAATAATAGATAATCCGCGTTAATCTCACCCTATCTAAATAAATAGCACAATCGAATAAACCCACTAAATCATTCGGTTGTGCCAAATGCCTTTCAAATATCCATTCTCCACTAAGGGCTACACGCCCCAATTCTGCCATGCCGTACACTTCATTCTTGAAAAAGAAGGTGGGTTGCGTGCTGATGGTGGTTACGTTAACGACCCCAAAGACCCTGGCGGCGAAACCAAATACGGCATCAGCAAACGCGCCTTCCTTGGTGTCGATATTGCCACATTAGATATCGACCGTGCGGTACGGATTTATTACACCAACTATTGGAAAGCGGCATATTGCCACGAGTTTGCAGGCAACGTTGCGCTGTATCAAATGGATTCTGCCGTTCAGCACGGGGCAATCACAGCCATTAAATTGCTGCAAGAAATTGCAGGTACAAAAGCCGATGGCAAAATGGGCCCTAACACCCGCACCGCCGTTCATGGCTCAGATGCTGAATGGTTGGTCTCACGTTACGGTTTGCGCCGTGCTCGCTACTACGCCCGCATTCTAAAGAACAACTACTCACAAACGCGTTATATCGAAGGGTGGCATAACCGCCTTGCTGATTTAACCGATGCTGCTTGGGAGTTGGCTGCGTAATGGGTAGAAATTGGGATTTCTCAAAAACCAAAGGTCGAGACGATCGGCTAAATGCAGAACTCACCGCCTTTCAAGGTGGCGAGTCTGTGCCCAGTAGCCCACCACTTCATAGCCACGACGGCACCATGCAGCATTTTTATAATCAATCGTGGAATGGCGTTTCTGCAATCGACATTCAACAGCATTGCCACCCTAAAAAGTCCATCGCCTTATCCAGTAACCGTCTATCCACACTCAGGAGTTTACGCCAATGTCACTTTCAGTAATTGCGGGTGTGGCTGCACTTGCCATGGAATACGGGCCAACTGCAATTCGCGGAATATCAAGTTTGTTTGGCGGCAGCGATACAGCAGATAAAGTTGCCGATGCAGTAGAGAAAGCCGATTCAATGTTCGGTGCTAGTAAGCAACAAAAAGAGCTGGCTGTTACTCGTGAGCTGCAAAACCTTCCACCAGAATCTTTGATTGAACTTGAAAAGATTAAGGTCGAACTGGAAAAAGAAACAACTCGTCGTCATGAGTTAACGCTTAGTGATAAGCAAGCCGAACACCATGAAACCCAAGTTACGATTCGTGAAGGTGATAAGGCTGAAGATGAATACGTTCGCCACACCCGCCCTTGGGGGTGTCGTTTGAGTTTGTATTCTGCCATTGCTTATATCTTCCTGTTTGATGGTCTTGATGCTTGGGATAAAGGTACAGGTGCGAATTGGGAAATAGCGGCTGGTTTGATGATGCCGTTCCTTACCTACCTAGGTTGGCGCACTGCTGATAAGCGCGGCATGACGAAAGGTACAGGCTCGATGGTGGGTGATGCAATGACGACACTTAAAAGCCTAAGTCCTCTAGACCGAAGTGGTAACCCTATTCCACCAAGACCGAGGGGGTACTAATGACCGACCAGCTCGATAAGGCTCAAGAGTTTGAGCAAACATTCAGGGAAAAAGCCATTGCTCATCAACGTACACGCTGCATAGAACAGCCCGATGAAGATGAGCATGGTCGTTATTGCCTATCGTGCGGGTTAACTATCCCACTAGACCGTCTTGAAGCTGCGCCCAATGCCGTTCGCTGCGTGCCGTGTCAAGCAGGTAAGGAACACACATAACATGGAAGAGCTGGTTAAAACATGGTGGCCCATGGTGTGGGCTGGCGTTATTACTGTCGCACAAATATTACTGACCTTGCTCTCTAAGACGTATGTCCGTCGTGAAGAGTTGGATGAAGTAAAGCAAGACGTCAGTAAGTTGAGGGAGGACGTTAAATCCCTCCCGACAGATAAAGAGCTCCATGCATTGAAAGTAGAAATAACAGAAATGCGGGGCGAGATGAAAGAATTACGGGCGGCATTAAAGCCAGTCGATCATTTAGCGCAGTTGCTGCTAGAGCAGCAGTTGAGTGTTGAAAAGTAAACGGGAGGTATATGGGCTTTAAAGAGCTTGTAAAAGAAGACCAGCGCTTAGTGATTCTGCGTTCTCTGCAGGAGATGCCAGGTTATGAAGCCAATGAATCCATTATTGACTGCTGTCTAGATGCGTATGGCCACAAGATAAGCCGTGATGCGGTACGTGTGCATTTAAGTTGGTTAGAAGAAATGGCGCTCATTTCTTTGCGTGAACTGAGCGGCTGCAAAATCGCTACCCTAACAGGTCGCGGCGAAGATGTTTCTACGGGTCAGGCAGTTGTGCCTGGTGTTAAGCGCCCTCGCGCACAATAGGAATATCGCCATGGCAAACAATAAAGCGAAGTCTCGCAAGTCTAAAATCGAGCTTCTCCCCCCTGAAATCAAGCAGTGGATTAATGCCGTTATTCGCTCGGGTGAAATGCAGCAAACAGAATTACTTGATGCATTAAATGCCAAGATAAAAGAAGCGGGCCTGCCGGATGATGCAACGGTCAGCTATACCAGTATGAATCGCTACCACCGACGCATGGAAAATATCGGCTCCCGCGTTCGCCAGGCACGGGAAGTTGCTGAGGTTTGGACAACCAAGCTCGGTGATGCTCCGGTGTCTGATGTCGGCAAGTTGCTTCAAGAGTTTGTGCGCACCATGGCGTTTGAAACATCCATGCACTTGATGGATGAAGCTGAAAAAACAGAAAAACCAATCCCACCCAAAGCTCTTGGGCAGTTGGCGCTGGTCATTCAACGTATCGAGCAAGCCGCCATGGTGAGCCAGAAGGTTGAAAAGGAAATCCGCAAAGCCTTTGCAGAAGAAGCCGCCACTCAAACCGAGAAGATTGTTAAACAAGCAGGTATCACCGCAGCCACTGCTGCCGATATCAAACGTCAGATTTTGGGGATTGCATAATGAAGATGCTCACTTTTTTTGCATATGATCATTTACCTAAACACTTACAGGTGGTCAGTAAGCCTTTCTGTGATACCGCGAATCACGTAGTGGACACATTACCAGACAATGAAGAGCGTTCGGTTTGCTTACGTAAATTGCTGGAAGCAAAAGATTGCGCGGTAAGATCGCAATTGGGGGTTAAATAATGTTAGCCACTCAAGAACATCAGTTACTGAATAATCAAAGTGCCACTGCCATCTTGAGCAGTGAATTTGATCCATCAGAAGTGTTGTTACCTTATCAGCGTCGATGGATAGCGGATGACTCACAGCTCAAGATTGGCGAGAAGTCCCGTCGAACGGGTCTAACCTGGGCGGAAGCTGCTGACTCTTCATTAACCGCGTCAAAGTCTACCTCTGAAGGTGGTGAAGACGTGTTCTATGTCGGCTCGACCAAAGACATGGCACGTGAGTTCATCGATGCCTGTGCGATGTGGGCCAAAGCCTATAATTGTGCGTGTGATGATGTGATTGAAGAGGTCTTCGATGATGAAGATAAAGATATTCTCACTTACATGATCAACTTTGCGTCTGGTTTTAAAGTCAAAGCCTTATCAA
>NZ_PYMJ01000021.1 GCF_003025615.1 Photobacterium frigidiphilum
TAAGTATCCTAAAGGGTTGTTGAAGACTACGACGTTGATAGGCAGGGTGTGTAAGTGCTGCGAGGCATTGAGCTAACCTGTACTAATTGCCCGTGAGGCTTAACCATACAACACCCAAGGGGTTTTTTACGGACTCCACGAACACTTGAATGGTGTTTGAGAACAGATTGTTTGTTATCGAAAGATAAACTAGTTAGATTTCCAAGATTGCTATTGCCAGCGAATGCTGACAATAAAGAATTTGTCTGGCGACCATAGCGCTGTGGCTCCACCTGATCCCATGCCGAACTCAGAAGTGAAACGCAGTTGCGCCGATGGTAGTGTGGGGTCTCCCCATGTGAGAGTAGGGCATCGCCAGGCGCCCAATTTAAGAAGGCCATCCGAAAGGATGGCCTTTTTTCGTATATACAGTGAAAATATTTATTATTACTCCAACCTAGAAAACTAGCGATCCAGCAGTCTTCTATCCCTTGAAATACTCTTCTCGCCTTTTAGCTATTTTCTAGCAAGTGACTCTAATACTAATCAAAACAAGTATCTGTTACTAAAGCAGTACAAACTCTCCCAGCAATATCACCATAATCCTTAAACGCTTGATTGGCTAAAAACAGCATTGTCGCATTCTAGCTACCTATCACGATGTTCCTTTCTAGAAACATATAGGACAGTTTGATCATGACATAGCGACTCAGAGCTCCCTTTCCCCCTTAATACTTGCTTTGCCAAATAGCCCACACACTACCTACTCATATTCATAACGGCATCATGATTCTTCCTGTGATAATTGATTGTTTCTAAAATACGGAGAACTAGAATGCTATATATGCTTAGTTGCCAATGAACTATATAAAAGTAAGCGCTTAGTAGCAGGGGGGCGCTGAAAGCTGTCTGGTTGGTGAGGGAGAGCTTATACCTATGACTAAGTCTTTATCTAATCTTATTCTTTGGTTGGTATTATCTGAAGAGGTAAGAATGGTAGCGTTGATATGAAGTTATAGAATTGGTGATATTGGGAAGGGTAAGCCTGAGGGGGGTAATGAAGCCTGCAGTTAAAACTGCAGGCTTTTGTATCTTAGAAGATGATATGTGCCATTAATGCGATGACTGGTAGAGTTACTAGTGTGCGTAGAATGAAGATAACAAACAGTTCCCATGCTTTTACTGGTACTTTACTACCAATTAGCAGCGCACCAATTTCAGACATGTAGATAAGTTGTGTTACCGACATTGCTGCAATAACAAAACGAGTCAGATCACTTTCGATGCCTGAAGCTAGAATCGAGGGTAAGAACATATCCGCAAAACCGACAACGATTGTTTTAGAGGCTTCAGTGGCTTCTGGTATTTGTAGTAACTCTAGGAAAGGAATAAATGGCATTCCTAGGTAATCAAAAATTGGTGTATTTTCAGCAACCACTAACGCTACGGTACCTATTGCCATTACGACTGGCAGTACGCCGAAAACCATATCAACAGCATTTTTTAGACCATCAAGCGCGATTGCTCGAAAGCTTTTTACTTCGCGAGCTTTATTTAAGGCTTGCTCTATACCGTATGAAAATATGTTGTGTCCAGCTGGTACTGCTTCATTGTCTGTCGATACTTTTGAACCATCAATGTAGGTATTCTTTTTATTCGATAGTGGTGGTAAACGTGGAACGATTATCGCGGCTACAAAACCAGCTAAACAAACTGTTAAGTAAAATGGGGCAAACATATGCTCCAAGTTAACTTGTGCGATAACCACTAAGCTAAAGGTAATAGAAACTGCGGAGAAAGTTGTACCAATGACAGCTGCTTCACGCTGAGTATATAAACCAGTCTCATATTGCTTACTTGTAAGAAGTACGCCAACACTGCCATCACCTAGCCATGATGCAATACAGTTAACTGATGAACGACCTGGCAAGCCGAAGATTGGGCGCATTATTTTCGTAAATAAGGTACCGAAAAATTCAAGTAGACCAAAATTAAGTAATAACGGTAATAACATACCAGCAAAAATAAACACCGAAAATAATACTGGTAGTAAGTCATTGAGTACCAGCCCGCCAGTATCACCACTGTGAATCGCTTCAGGTCCTATATTAAGGAAAGTCATTACTGCAAAAATAGCACCTAGTTGCTGCACTATAAACCATGCCATCGTTGGGTTCAGTAGACCATTTAGAAAGCTATTATTTAAAATAAATTTAGGTTTAACTACTTTTGTTATTAAGGACAAAACAGCAGTAAAGCTAATAATAAAGGTTACTATCGCCGTTAATTTATCATCAAATAGGGTTTGAATTGTTTTCGCTAAAATCGCGATCGGAATGGTAATAGTGCCCTGATAATCGACGGGTGCCATAAAAAGAAAGACACCTAATAGAGAGGGAAGAAGGAACATAAGCCAATTGGCCGTTGTAATTGGCTTTGCTTGTACCTGATCCTGCATGATTAACCTTTATCTTATAAATTCACTAGTGTGAATGACTGCTTTTTATCCTTGCGGAATAACTATTCACTGATTATCCATAATCAGGAGGGAGAAGGTTACATTTTTTACGACTATTTGGGAATACTGTAAGTGCAGAATTGTCTATTTATGCACTATTTGTGAGGTTTTTATTCTTTGTATGAGAGCTGTAAAGGTAAAATCAATAAGTTATAAAAAAGCATATGGCTTTTAGTTATTGGCTATCGAGTTCTATTTTTACCTGATAATAAAAAGGGAGGCTAACTAGCCTCCCTTTATATTTTACCTATTACGACTTAGCGCATAGTAACAAATTCTTCAGAACCTGTAGGGTGAATGGCTACAACGCTATCGAAATCTGCTTTGGTCGCACCCATCTTGATTGCAACACCGAAGCCTTGAATCATCTCATCAACTGTAAAGCCAATGCCGTGTAAGCCAACCACTGTTTCTTCAGGGCCAGCACAAACTAACTTCATTTTACAAGGCTGACGATGAGATGTAACTGCAGTGTACATTGCGGTAAAACCGGACGTATACACTTTGACGTTATCTTCGCCATACTGTGCAATAGCTTCAGGCTCTGTTAAACCAATGGTACCGATCGGTGGGTGGCTAAATACAACAGTAGGGATTAGTTTGTAATCCATCTTGGCTTCAGTTTTACCGTTAAATAGACGTTCAGATAGCTGGCGTCCTGCTTTAACAGCTACAGGAGTCAGTTCAATACCACCTTCCATAATGTCGCCAACACAATAAATACCAGCAACATTTGTTTGTTGGTATTCATCAACCTTGATATAGCCACGTGAATTAGTTTCAACGCCTGTTGATGCTAGGTTTATTTTGTCTGTCGTTGGATTACGACCAATAGCCCAGATCAGTAGGTCGGTATTGTGCGACTCACCATTTTCGAAGTGTAATGTTGTTGAACCATCAGCTTCTTTGATGATTTCTTTAGGAATTGAATGCGTATGAAGGGTTGGACCTTCTGCATTCATGACTTCCACTAATGTTTCAACGATCAATGGATCAAAGCTACGCAGTGGTGATTCTTTACGAACGAACAGGTGAGTATCTGTACCTAATGCACTTAAAACACCTGCAATTTCAACAGCAATATAACCTGCACCAATGACAGCTGTACGCTTAGGCTGTTCGTTCAAGTCAAAGAAGCCGTTTGAGTCGATGCCATGTTCAGCACCAGGAATATTCGGGATTGTTGGCTCACCACCCACAGCAATTAAGATGTGGTCTGCTGTTAAATGCTCACCATTTACTTCAATTGTTTTTTCATTAACAAATTTAGCAAAGCCATTAATCACTTCGATCTTATTCTTACCAAGAACGTTGTCATATGCTTGGTGAATACGACCGATGTATGCTTCACGGTTTTTAACTAGTGTGCTCCAATTGAAGCTTTTCACATCAACATCAAAGCCATAGTCTTTTGAGTAAAGGTGGATCGCTTCAGCAATTTGAGCACCATGCCACATTACTTTTTTCGGTACACATCCGACGTTTACACAGGTACCACCCAGTGCTTTTGCTTCTATAAGGGCAACTTTTGCGCCGTGCATTGCAGCACGGTTAGCTGATGCAATGCCGCCACTTCCGCCACCAATACAAATGTAATCAAAATGCTTCGCCATGACTTTCTCCGCTTAATTTTATGATTTATGAGCTGAACCTAGTGTAATCAAGAAATAGAAGAGTTACGAGAGGTGTGAATCGAGAAAGCTGATTCAGCTTAGATCATTAATCGAAGATAGAAAGAAGGCGATTGAAACATCGCCTTACTGAAGGGGGGTATAATCGTATTAACTCTTATTCAGGTACTACCCATGTAATTGAATGGTGACCATGATTAGGTGCAATAGCTTGTTGTAACCAAGGAAGAATAGTCTGCATTTGACTCTCTAATTTCCACGGTGGGTTGATAACAATCATGCCTGAAGCCGTCATACCACGCTCGGTCGTATCTGGCTCAACGCCTAATTCAATTTGTAAGATATTACGGATACCACACTTCTCAAGACCTTTAAGCATTTTATCGATGTTTTCGCGGTAAACAACAGGGTACCAAATTGCATAGGTCCCCGTTGCCCAACGCTTATGGCTATCAGCTATAGCGCTTACGACATCCATATATTCATGCTTAAGCTCATAAGGCGGGTCGATAAGTACCACACCACGTCGCTCTTTAGGGGGTAAACTGCCCTTTAATCGTAAGAATGCATCTTCTTTATACATGCGTACTTGGCGATCGCCTCGGAACTCTTGCAATAATAAAGGAAAATCGGCCGGGTGAAGTTCAGTTAGCACCATACGGTCTTGTTCACGTATCTGAGCGCGAGCAACACTCGGTGAACCAGGGTAATACCGCAGTTCTTCCGTTTCATTCAGCGCTTTTATTGCTTCGATATAAGAGGTGATTTCAGCTGGAATATCATCACGAGACCAAAGGCGTGCAATACCTTGTTTGAATTCACCCGTTTTTTCGCTGCGCTCATCTTGCAGATCATAACGACCCACACCAGAGTGCGTATCGTGGTAGACGAAAGGCTTATCTTTTTGCTTGAGTGCATCTAGGATCAAACTTTGGACAATATGTTTAACCACATCGGCATGGTTGCCTGCGTGGAAGCTGTGGCGATAACTCAGCATGAATTGGTCTCTGTGCTAATTTGAAAGTATTTATGAGTGGCTATTATGGCGGATTAGCCATGAATATCCAGATGAGTGGCGAACTTTAGTTGCTAGCTATGCGTACTGTATGTAAAAGCTTGTAGGCAATATTCAGTTTTGTTTTATTTAATCGAAAGATATTACAAGCAGTTCGACCATAATGAGTAAATAAGGGATTGAATTAACACGCCCGCACACACATCTAAACAATAATAAAAGAATTAAGGATACGCGCATGTCTAACCCATTATTGTCCATGACGGCTTTGCCACCGTTTTCTCTGATAAAGCCTGAGCATATAAAGCCAGCAGTTGAACAGGCGATTGCCGATTGCCGTGCGAAAGTAGAAGAAGTACTTACCAATAGCGATTTGGTAAGTTGGGAAACGATTTGCGTTCCACTCGCAGAGACGGATGATCGACTTAGCCGTATTTGGTCTCCTGTTGGGCATCTTAATGGTGTTAAAAATAGCGCTGAATTACGTGAAGCGTATGAAAGCTGCTTACCTATTTTATCTGATTACGGTACGTGGGTGGGTCAGCACAAAGGTTTATATGAAGCATATAAAGCCATTAAAGCGAGTGATGAGTTTGCTACGTTGTCTCAAGCACAGCAAAAAACGATAACCGATGCACTCAAAGATTTCGAATTGTCAGGCATTGGTTTACCTGCCAAAGAGCAACATCGTTATGGTGAAATTAGTAAGCGACTTTCAGAATTAGCATCAACGTTTAGCAATAACGTGTTAGATGCAACGATGGGATGGAGCAAACTGATTACAGATGAATCGGCATTGGAAGGCTTGCCTGAATCTGCAATACAAGCAGCAAAAGCGAATGCAGAAGCCAAAGATAAAGAAGGCTACTTATTTACGCTTGAAATTCCCTCTTATTTACCGGTTATGACTTATTGTGCTAATCGTGAATTACGTCAGGAAATGTATCAAGCATTTGTTACTCGTGCTTCAGATCGTGGTCCAAATGCTGGTGAGTGGGATAACAGCGAAATCATTGCTGAAAAATTAAAGCTGAGCCATGAAATTGCACGTTTATTAGGTTTTAACACTTACAGTGAAAAATCACTTGCGACGAAAATGGCGGAATCTCCAGAGCAAGTATTGGGTTTTCTTAATAATCTTGCTGTACGCGCAAAACCACAAGCTGAACGTGAAGTGTCAGAGCTTCGTGACTATGCGAAAACTGAATTTGGTGCAGAAGATCTAGAACCGTGGGATTTGTCTTTTTATTCCGAGAAATTGAAACAACACCGTTATAGCATTTCAGATGAACAGCTTCGCCCGTATTTCCCAGAGAAAAAAGCCGTCGCAGGTTTGTTTGAAGTACTTAAGCGTGTCTTTGGGATGGATGTGAAGCAGCGCGAGGGTATCGAGGTATGGGATGACACTGTTACCTTCTACGATATTTTTGATGCAACTGGCGAGCTCCGTGGCAGTTTTTATCTTGATTTGTATGCCCGTGAACACAAGCGTGGCGGTGCATGGATGGATGAATGTGCCGTACGTCGTATATGCGCCGATGGTAGCTTACAAACCCCTGTCGCATACCTAACGTGTAACTTTAATAAACCCATTGGCGATAAGCCTGCATTGTTTACCCATGATGAATTGGTCACTTTATTCCATGAAACTGGCCATGGTATTCACCATATGTTGACGCAAGTTGATGCGCCATCTGTTTCTGGTATCAATGGTGTGCCGTGGGATGCGGTTGAATTACCGAGTCAGTTCCTCGAAAACTGGTGCTGGGAAGAGGAAGCGTTGGCATTTATTTCTGGTCACTTTGAAACGGGTGAGCCTTTACCGAAAGAAATGCTAGATAAAATGTTGGCGGCAAAAAACTTTCAATCCGCGATGGGTATTTTACGTCAGTTGGAGTTTGGTCTGTTCGATTTCAGCCTATACACCAACTATGATCCAGAAGTGGGTGCGCAGGTATTAGAAACATTATTTGATGTGAAATCGCGAGTATCTGTCGTACCTAGCCCTGAATGGGGACGTTTCCCGCATAGCTTTAGCCATATTTTTGCCGGTGGTTACAGTGCGGGTTATTACAGCTACCTATGGGCAGAGCTATTATCTGCCGATGCATTTTCTCGTTTTGAGGATGAAGGTATTTTTAACCAAGCAACAGGTGCTGACTTCCTACATTGCATTCTAGAGCGTGGCGGTAGTGAAGAGCCTATGGACCTTTTTAAACGTTTCCGCGGGCGTGAGCCTCAACTGGATGCGATGCTACGTCACTGTGGTATTACAGGCTAACTAGCATCATTGAGATGTAAAACTAAGATGTAATAAAAAAGGCTCCCGAGGGAGCCTTTTTTAATCGAACAGGTTGTGAATATTAGCGTTATTCGCTTTCTTCAAGAACCAAAGGCCAACCCATGTCAGTTTGACGGGTGGCTTCTTGTTGTAACTCAACGCGACTTAACGGGTTAGCTAATAGCCAAGCCGCTGGTAATGTCAGAACCAGTTTGTTCTCAGCGACCGATAAACTAAATGGCGGCTGCTGGTTGTGATCACGACGATGACAGAGAATAACGGCTAAACGTAACAGACGTAAAATACGGGCAGCACTTTGAGCTGACAGTGCATGCTGTTCCGGTAGACTCGTTAACTGCTCGCGGAAGCGACGCAGTAATTCTGCTATCAAATGTTTCTGTGCGCGAGTAAAACCTGGTAAATCAATGTGATTGATCAGGTAAGCGGCATGTTCACCGCTTTTCTTGAACTCAATACTGGTACCGATTTCATGTAAACATACGCTTGCATGAAGCAGATATTGTGCCTGAGGTTCTAATTGCCATTCTTCATCGCAACGAGATAGTAACGCCATCGCAGTATTAGTCACCGCACTTGCGTGACTGGTATCGAGCTGAAAACGCTCTTGAACGCTGGTAAGTGTACGTTCACGTACATCATGGTGACGCATTTTGCTCATCATTTCATACACCATACCTTCACGTAGGGCGCCGCCAGCCAGAGTCATTGATTCGATGTTCAATGATTCAAACACAGCGATTAAAATGGATAAGCCGCTCGGAAAGACCAGCGCGCGTTCCAGAGTCAGACCTTCAATATCTAAGTCTTCTAAGCGTTCATACTGCATTGCTTGGCGCTGCATGCGCTTTAGCTTCGAAAGGGTGATGATTTCATCCATTCCTTGGGCCAGCATGATTTCCTGCAGGGCTTGTACGGTACCACTGGCACCCACACAAGTTTCCCAGCCTAGCTGGGTATACTGCTCAACGATTGGCTCAATCGCATTTTTTGCAGCATTAATGGCAGCGTCAAAATTTTCAGCCGTTAAGTAGCGATCTTTGAAGTAGCGTTCTAACCAAGTCACACAGCCAATTTTCAGGCTGGTTAATGCGCTGGCATCAAAGCCCTCGCCAATAATGACTTCGGTACTCGCACCACCAATATCGACCACTAAACGCTTGTCACTGCCACCAGAGGTGTGGGCTACACCTTGATAGATAATCCGGGCTTCTTCTTCTCCGGGAATCACATCGACCTTGCTACCAAGGATATCTTTTGCTTTGGAAAGAAATATATCAGCATTGACTGCAGTACGAAGTGCCGCAGTACCAATAATGCGAACACGCTCAGCAGGTATATCCTGTAAACGTTCTGCAAATAGACTGAGGCAGTCCCATCCGCGTTGCATTGCTTCTTCACTCAATTCGTTTTGGCTATTCAGCCCTGCCGCTAAACGTACTTTACGTTTAATTTTAGCCAGAGTTTGCACACTGCCAGCGACTTCACGAACAATCCACATATGAAAGCTATTAGAGCCTAAATCAATTGCGGCATATAAAGATGATATTGAATTCCTTTCCATAGGCATATGTTCTTATTGTTGCTTCTGTGATTGTGGATGACGTCGGTTATTATTACGAGGACGTGACTGTCCTTGACCCTGACGGTTTCCATTAGGACGACGGTTTCCACCTTGACGCGGCGTTCGCTGAAGGCGAAGCGGTGCTGGTAGCTCGTCTAACAATGCTTCAGAGTTATACTTTGATAATGGAATTGGGTGTTCAATGTAAGTTTCGATAGCAGGAAGGTTAATTGCGTATTCTTCACATGCAAAACTGATTGAACAACCGCTTTCGCCTGCACGACCAGTACGGCCGATACGGTGTACGTAATCTTCAGCATCATCAGGTAGGTCGTAATTATAAACGTGTGTTACTTGTGGAATATGTAAACCACGAGCAGCTACATCGGTTGCCACTAGAATATCGATATCACCTTGGGTGAACTGTTCTAGAATACGAACACGTTTTTTCTGCGGTACATCGCCATTCAATAGACCAACACGGTGGTTATCGGCAGCTAGGTGGCCCCAGATGTCTTCACAACGGTGCTTTGTATTAGCAAAGATAATGGCGCGATCTGGCCACTCTTCTTCGATTAGAGTCTGTAGAAGGCGCATTTTTTCCTGATTAGAAGGATAGAAAAGCTCTTCTTGAATACGATGTCCCGTTTTTTGATCCGGTTCAACAACCACACTTTCAGGGCTGTTCATGTGTTCGAATGCTAGTTCTTTTACACGGTAAGACAATGTTGCAGAGAACAACATGTTCAAACGTGCTTTAGGTGCTGGCATGCGACGGAACAAAAAGCGAATGTCTTTAATAAAACCTAAATCGAACATACGATCGGCTTCATCAAGTACAACCACCTGAATAGAGGCTAAGTCGATAACACGCTGCTTGTAGAAGTCGATAATACGACCACAAGTACCGATAAGGATATCAACGCCTTCAGCAAATACTTTCTGTTGCTTTTCATACGCTTCACCACCGTATGCTAGACCAGCTTTTAGACCGGTACTTGCAAGTAGTGGCGCGGCATCATTGTAAATCTGGATAGCCAGTTCACGGGTTGGTGCCATGATAATAGCGCGAGGCTGGTTAGTTTTGCGCTCATCCGATGCGGGATTAAGAAGCAAATAATTAAAAGTCGCGGTCAAAAAAGCCAGGGTTTTCCCTGTACCTGTTTGAGCCTGACCTGCGATGTCTTGGCCGGTGAGCACAACCGGCAATGCTAAAGCTTGGATCGGGGTACAATAATGAAACCCTTGTGCGTCCAGTCCTTCTAAAACCGTAGGCTCTAAACCTAGGTCAGCAAATTTCTGCTCTGTGATGTGAGTCGTCTTCATTCGTATAGAATATCAGCTTAGGGTTGCAATACGAAACGTATTCCATTCAAATAGGGCAACGATTTGCTGGTTAAAAATAAAATCAGCTAAAAATCAACCATTGGAGTGGAAGATGAACGACAAGATTGTGCAGCTAACAGACGCAACTTTTGACAGCGATGTAGTGAATGCTGCTGGTCCGGTATTGGTCGATTTTTGGGCTGAATGGTGTGGTCCTTGTAAGATGATTGCCCCAATTCTTGACGAAATCGCCAACGAGTACGAAGGCAAAGTGACGATCGGTAAATTAAATATTGATCAAAACGCAGCAACACCGCCAAAATTTGGCATTCGTGGCATCCCAACATTATTGCTCTTTAAAGATGGTAGTGTGGCTGCAACGAAAGTAGGGGCTCTTTCTAAGACCCAGCTAAAAGAGTTCCTTGACGCGAACTTATAAGCAGCTTTGTGTGAACTATGTGCAATTTCTAAGTTGTACATAGTTTGTCTTCCGTCTATGCTAGACGGTAGGAATCTTTAGTGCTAACGTAATGCACATAAATTGCTATTCCGTTCATTTCTTGACCAGCCCCTTGGTCAACTCTATCTTAAACCAAAATAGAACCCCGATTTTGACAGACAAGAAACCCACCACTATGAATCTTACAGAACTGAAGAGCCAACCAATTCCAAAGTTGGTTGCACTTAGCGAAAGCTTGGGCCTAGAGAATCTAGCGCGCTTGAGAAAACAAGACATTATCTTCTCTATTCTCAAACAACACGCGAAAGGTGGTGAGGATATTTTTGGCGATGGTGTTCTAGAAATCCTTCAAGACGGCTTCGGCTTCCTTCGCTCTTCAGATAGTTCTTACCTTGCTGGCCCTGATGATATTTATGTATCTCCAAGCCAGATTCGTCGTTTCAACCTTCGTACTGGTGATACCGTTGCCGGAAAGATTCGTCCACCGAAAGATGGCGAACGTTATTTTGCACTACTTAAAGTAAATGCAGTTAACTACGACAAACCAGACAACGCACGTAATAAGATCTTATTTGAAAATCTGACTCCACTGCACGCGAACGATCGTATGCGTATGGAGCGTGGTAACGGCTCGACGGAAGATATCACTGCACGTGTTCTTGATTTAGCATCTCCGATTGGTAAAGGTCAGCGTGGTCTGATTGTTGCTCCGCCTAAAGCGGGTAAAACCATTTTGCTTCAAAACATTGCACAAAGTATTGCCCACAACCACCCTGAGTGTTTGTTGATGGTTTTACTTATCGACGAACGTCCGGAAGAAGTAACTGAGATGCAACGCCTCGTTAAAGGTGAAGTTATTGCATCAACGTTTGACGAGCCAGCATCACGTCACGTACAAGTGGCAGAAATGGTTATCGAGAAAGCAAAACGTCTTGTTGAACACAAGAAAGATGTTGTTATCCTGCTTGACTCAATCACACGTCTAGCGCGTGCATACAACACTGTTGTTCCTTCATCTGGTAAGGTACTTACAGGTGGTGTTGATGCTAATGCCCTTCACCGTCCTAAGCGTTTCTTCGGTGCGGCACGTAATGTTGAAGAGGGTGGTAGCTTAACAATCATCGCGACAGCATTGGTTGATACCGGCTCTAAGATGGATGAAGTTATCTACGAAGAGTTTAAAGGTACAGGTAACATGGAATTGCACCTATCTCGTAAGATTGCTGAGAAACGTGTATTCCCTGCGATTGACTTCAACCGTTCTGGTACTCGTCGTGAAGAGTTATTGGCTAAGCCTGACGAATTACAGAAAATGTGGATCCTGCGCAAGATTGTTCACCCAATGGGCGAGACAGACAGCATGGAATTCCTGATCGACAAACTGTCGATGACGAAGACGAATAATGAGTTCTTTGACGCAATGCGTCGTCAGAAATAATAATCGAAACTGTTTACGTCACAGTTTGATAAAACGCCACCTTATGTGGCGTTTTTTATTGGATAAAATTCCGGCATACTGCAGCTGGAATATCAAAAATTAAACAGTATTCAATTGGTTGCGCATTTTAATCGCGAGTACATTTCATAGGATTGAAATTTGTCTCTGATTTTTATTTACAATATGCTCAATTTCATTGAATCAATACAACCTTACGACATATGAAAGCATCAGGATGGTCATCGTATGAATACGTTAAAAGGTTGTCCTTTCTATTTAGGAGGCAACATGCGACAAGGAATGTGCATGGTCGTCTTGCTACTTGCAGGATGTATTCAATCTGCTTTAGCGGTTGAGATCACTGAAAAAAAGGTGCATGAGGTTGCGATGTCGCCTCAAGTGGTCAATCGTGTTGTGGCATTAATTAAATTGTACGAGAAGAGTGATTTTCGAGCCCTCGAATTCAACCTTTCTCAAATCTCCCCATTAAAACAAGAATCCGTTCGTAGTCAGCTTATTCAACATGCTGTGAGTTATGGCCAGCTTGATCAAGATAAAGCGACTTGGTTACAGGTTCAGGCTGAGCGTCAATCGAACTTTACGATTATAGAGCAGGGTGATGGCTACCTTGTGACGAAAGCAGCATTTCCATACGGAACCCAAGCTCGAAAGTTAGTACTTCATTGGCAACAGACATTGTTAGCCGACAAAATGGTGATCCAAGCCGAAGAGGGTTCACTCATACTGTCAAAATGGCTCGCTGGTGATATTTTTCATCAAAAAGAACAACGTGATATCTTCCTCGAAAAATTGCCAGATCTTTCATCTATGGCACTTAATAAACTAGTGGCTCAATTTTCTTCTGATCCCCAATTGATGTGGCTGCCTGATAACGCGATTATTGCCAGCCTAGCTAAGCAAACCGGTGATGAGTCAATGTACCGCTTATTATGGCGACGTCGTACGGATCAATACAGCCAAGCAGAGCTTACTCGCTTAGTGAATAAGGCCCCCGATCCTCAAGCAATTGAGCAATTAATGGCAGCCACCAGTAACCCATCATTAAAGCAACAAGCCTACCGTTCGTTAGTGTTATTAAAACCTATGCCACCACAGACTCGTGAATTCCTACAAGGAAAACTCAATGAAGTGGATGATGGCAAAGTTGTTGCCGTGCAGTTGGCTCAGCAGGGTTATAGCAGTTGGCTAGAACAATTGGCTGAATCCAGTGGTAACAAGGTATTACAAAAAAACTTACAATCGGCATTGGCTAATTTACCGTAGTACCTTGTATGAGCAGATTACATGTTTTGTTACCGCAAACGGTTGGTGCTTATTCTGGTATTCAGAGGTAAGAACCGTGTGTTCAAGTTAACAAATCGTTATAATGTCGCTAATTTGATGGAAAATAGTCGTCATGTTTTACATGGCATCAACGCTATTTAATCTTTTATTGGCAACGGGTAGCCCCTATGAAATTTAAGGATCTGCGAGACTTTATTGATTACCTCGAACAAGAAGGTCAATTAAAGCGCATTAAGCAGCCTATCGATCCAAATCAGGAAATCACTGAAATCTGTGACCGTACTTTACGTGCGGGTGGTCCAGCATTACTGTTTGAAAACCCTATTGGTTATGATATTCCGATACTCGCGAACCTTTTTGGCACCCCTGAACGCGTAGCGATGGGCATGGGTCGCCAAGACGTTAAAGAGTTACGTGAAGTCGGGAAATTGCTTGCTTACTTAAAAGAACCTGAGCCCCCTCGCGGGTTTCGGGATGCCATGGATAAGCTTCCCGTGTTCAAACAAGTATTGAACATGCCAACGAAACGTCTGCGAAAAGCGCCTTGTCAGCAAGTGATCTGGGAAGGTGACGATGTTGATTTAGATAAAATCCCCGTAATGAGCTGTTGGCCTGATGATGTTGCACCACTGTTAACATGGGGTTTAACGATTACCAAAGGGCCGAATAAACCTCGTCAGAACTTGGGTATTTATCGCCAACAAAAAATTGCAAAAAATAAGATCATTATGCGTTGGTTGGCTCACCGTGGTGGTGCGTTAGATCTGCGTGACTGGATGGAAACTCATCCTGGCGAACCGTTTCCTATTTCTGTGGCTTTTGGTGCTGATCCAGCGACAATTCTGGGTGCGGTTACCCCTGTGCCAGACACCTTATCGGAGTATGCATTTGCAGGCTTGCTACGTGGTAGTAAAACGGAAGTAGTAAAAAGCCTTAGTAACGACTTAGATATACCAGCAAGTGCTGAAATTGTGCTTGAAGGCTATATCGATCCTAATGAATTTGCAGATGAAGGTCCGTATGGTGACCACACGGGTTACTACAACGAAGTTGAACGTCATCATGTGTTTACCATTACGCATATAACGATGCGTAAAGATCCTATTTATCACAGCACGTATACAGGACGTCCGCCTGATGAACCAGCAGTATTAGGGTTGGCACTCAACGAAGTCTTTGTGCCTATTTTGCAAAAGCAGTTCCCCGAAATTGTGGATTTTTACTTACCGCCTGAAGGGTGTTCGTACCGCATGGCCGTCGTAACAATGAAAAAACAATATCCGGGTCATGCGAAACGCGTGATGATGGGGGTGTGGTCTTTTTTACGTCAGTTTATGTACACAAAATTTGTAATTGTCCTTGATGATGACGTGAACGCACGTGACTGGAATAGTGTTATTCAGGCTATAACAACAAGGATGGATCCGGTTCGTGATGCTCTGCTGATAGAAAATACACCGATTGATTCACTCGACTTTGCATCTCCTGTGTGTGGTCTTGGCTCAAAGATGGGGCTGGATGCCACTGTGAAGTGGGAAGCTGAAACCGCGAGTACACCCCGTGGAACCAGTCAGGCAAAGCCGGATTTCGATATTGAAACGGGCATTCGTACCTTACTCATGCAATTTTCAGAGATTGTCGATTTCTATTTACCGCAAGAAGCGGATAAAAATAGTATGGCCATCGTGAGTATCAAAAAAGATGCCGCAGGTCATGCGACTCGTGTGATGGACGGAGTCTGGTTGTTTCTGAGCCAGTTTACGGATGCGAAATTTGTGATTGTATGTGACGATGATGTCAATGTACGCGATTGGAATGATGTTATTTGGGCGATAACCACCCGAATGGATCCAAGCCGCGATACATTACTGATCGCCAATACACCGATAGATTCATTGGATCTTACTTCGCCTGTTGTCGGTTTAGGCTCTAAAATGGGACTAGATGCGACCAATAAATGGCAAGGTGAAACGGCTCGCGAATGGGGTACACCTATTACCAAAGATCCAGAAATCGTTGCAAAGGTGGATACCATCTGGAACGAACTGGGTATTTTAGATTAACTATTTAGGTTAATTCACGATGTCAGAAACTGAAACGAAGCATCAAATACACCTATTGCCTCATGATCTTGTTTTTATTGCCAGCGAGCAAGAAACGATCTTAGAGGCTGCGCTCAACGCAGGTGTTGCTTTCCCTAACCGTTGTCAGGTTGGAGCATGTGCGATGTGTATGTGCCAAAAAGTTTCTGGCGAGATAAGCTACCAACTAGAGCCTATGCTTACAGAGAAAGAGCAGGCGCAAGGTTGGGTGTTTACCTGTCAGGCCGTCGCGCAGAGCGATGTGGTTTTACAGTTAGATTAGAGGAATATAATGTCAGCGATAACAGCAATGCCCATCAAATGTGAAGTGACGTCAGTAGAGCCACTCGCCTGTAATACATTTCGTATTCTGCTAAAACCAGAACAGAATGTTGATTATAAAGCCGGTCAGTATCTACTCGCGGTAATGGGCGAGAAAGATAAGCGCCCATTTTCGATTGCAAGCAGCCCTTGCCGTGATGGTGAGCTTGAATTACATATCGGCGCTGCAGAGCATAACCCTTATGCGATTGAAGTTGTTGAAGCCATGAAGACAGCGTTAGCAAATGGTACAACCGTTGAAATTGAAGCCCCACATGGTGACGCTTGGGTTCGTGATGATAGCGACAAGCCGTTATTGATGATTGCTGGTGGTACGGGCTTTTCTTATGTACGTAGTATCTTAGATAACTGCTTAAGCCGTGGTGTTACTCAACCTATCTTTGTCTATTGGGGGGGGCGTGATGCTTGTCAGCTTTATGCGCACGATGAACTGCAAGCATTAGCGAAACAGCACAGTAACCTTACCTATATACCTGTCGTTGAAGATGCACCGAAAGAGTGGGTTGGTAAAACAGGGAATGTACTAGAAGCCGTTAGCAATGATTTTGTTAGCCTATCAGCGTACGACATTTATTTGTGTGGTCGCTTTGAAATGGCAGGCGCGGCTCGTGAGCAATTCACGGCAGAAAAAGGTGCAGATCGCGAGCGTATGTTTGCTGATGCATTTGCATTTATCTAATTAAGAATACGATGAGTAGCGTGTGACTATCTGAGGTTAGTCGCTGATTCCAAAACTGCGTTAGTTTAACGATTAATATTGAAAGGCGAGATTATCGATCTCGCCTTTTCTATTTGAGCCGTATTATTTTCAGCTATATTGCCAAAAAAGCAGCACGGGTATTGAGCTGATATTAAGGTTTTACGTTACGACTAATTGGATTTTGCAGCGAAATTAATGTTTCAGTCGATTGTACTTCATCGATAGCTTGAAGCTTATCAATGAGTACATATTGCAGTTCTTCAATCGAATGGCACATCAGTTTAACGAAAATGTTATAAGCGCCAGTGGTGTAATACGCCTCAACGACTTCATCCAACTCTTTGAGCTTTTCTATGGCGGAATGGTAATCGCGTGCAGCATTTAAATTAATACCAATGAAACAACATACGTCATAGCCCAATAATTTAGGATTCACCACCACTTCAGTTCCTGTGATGATTTCTGATGTTCGCATTTTTTCTACCCGAACATGCACGGTAGCTGGGCTTACATTAAAACGCTTTGCCATTTCGGCGTAAGGTATTCTCGCATCATGCATTAATGCTTTTAAAATATCGCGATCTAAGTCATCAATCCGAGGGTGCTGGGTCATTATTTTAGCCAATCCATTGTTTATACGTAACAGCTCATATCTTATACTGTTTTGCATTTCAGGTTCATACCTAACAATAAAATAGAGTTATAAGCACTGTAAAGGAATGACAGTGCCCAGTGGCTGATTCACCTCATTCCAGGTAACCAAGATCTTGTTGTCGTTTATGCGTTTTATCATTTTATGTTTGATGGGCTTTCTTACACTCCCATCTTTTGCTGAGCCGGCAAAAAACACCCTCGTTATTCACTCTTACCATCAGGGGTTGTTGTGGACCGACGCCTTGCAAGCGGGATTAGAGGCAGCAACACGGCCTTATAATATTCCATTGAATGTCAGTTATATGGATACCAAGCGTTATCAATCTGAATTCGATCTTGCCAAGCGATTAGAGATTTATCGCGATAAGTTAACCAATGAGAAATATGATGCGATTGTGGTGACGGATGATTATGCCTTGTGGTTAGTTAATCAATTGGCCGATGAAGTAGGTAATACGCCGATAATTTTGGGTGGAATTAATGATTACACGCCGACGAAGCATGAGCAGCTGAAGTTTGTAACAGGAGTATTAGAAGTTGATAGTGTGGCTGATAATATTCAACTGGTGCGCTCATTACAGCCAAACCTAAAACATATCTATTTTCTGGCTGATGACACATATACCGGGCGAACTTTTTGGTCAAAAGTTGAAAATTATTTGGCACAAGCCCCCATTAACGGTGTTCAATTTACACGACTTCCCATTGAGGAGTTCTCAGCGTTATTTGATCATGCGAGTAAGCTTCCTCCCGATTCTGCTGTGATTTTTCTGAGCTATTTTAAAGATAGTACAGGGCATTATATGGCGAGTGATGTTTTTTTACAGCAGTTCACTGAACGGGTTTCTGCACCTGTGTATGTGTCTTATCGTTATATGTTGGATCTTGGCGCGACTGGCGGGGTTGTGACTAGTGGGGTTGAACAAGGCCGCAAAATGGGCTCAATATTGGTGAAAGTCCTTAATGGTAAAAAGGGTGAGCTTCCTGAATTTATTGATAACTCAACTCAAATTGCGTTTAACTACCCACAGCTTAAGCGGTGGGGGTTAACGGTTACCGAGCAGTATGCATTGTTAATCAATAAACCAATTACCTGGTATGAATATTATAATAAAGAACTGAAAGCACTCAGTTTCTCGGTTGCATTGATGGGTGTTGTTATTATTTTATTGGTACTGATGATTCGCCAATTACGAAAGAGTGAACACGAATTACAACAAAGCCAAGCCCTATTTGAGGGGGTGTTTGATCAAAGTTTTCAATATATCGGTATTCTAGATTCCAGCGGCGCATTGATCTCCGGTAACCTAGCCTTACAGAATTTATTAGGGCATAAGGTCATTAAATATGATCGTCCGTTATGGCGCTGGCATTGCTGGCAACAGGAAACAGCCGTTAAGCTCAATCAGACATTTATCTCAGCCCAGCAAGGACAGCTTCTTCGTTTTGAAGCGGCAGTGCAAAGCGTTGATGATGGAATACGGGTATTAGATATTTCGATCAAAAATATGCCAACGGCTCAAGGTAATAGTGATCAAGTGTTGATTGAGGCGCGTGATGTTACCTCACGTCATCAGATGGAAGATAAATTACGTGAACGTGAAGTGAGCTATCGCTTACTCTACGAACAACAGCCCGTTATTCTTTTAGCCATCGACAGCCAAGCGCGCATTCAGTCGGTTAATCAGTTTGCTGCCGATTTATTGGGTTATAAAAAACGCGATATGTTGGGGCATAAAGTGACTGACTTTTATTTAGACGATGACGTCTTACCGCAGCAATTTATGTCGAGCTCTAGATTGAATGACGATCAAATTGTTTGGCGTCGACAACTTAGATATAAATGCGCAGAAGGTAAAGCGGTATGGGTGCGTGAAACCATTCGTTCAACCCAATCGAAATTGCAGCTTTTATTGGTGGGGGAAGATATAACCTCAACACGAGAACTGGAAGAAAAATTGGAATATCAGGCTTGCCATGATTACCTTACCGGATTACTCAATCGCAATTACTTTGAAACTCAGTTAGAAAATGTTTTAGTCGAAGCCAGAGAAAATGAAACTCGCCATGCGATGTTTTATATCGATTTAGATCAATTTAAAGTGATCAATGATACGGCTGGACATGAAGCCGGTGATGAAGCATTAAAGCAGGTTGCATTACTGCTACAAGAGATAACCCCTGAACACGCGACATTGTCGCGCTTAGGTGGGGATGAATTTGCTATTATTTTACGACATTGCACGCAATATGAAGCTGTGACATTTGGTGATGAAATTCTACACTTGTTAGAAGGGGCTGAGTTTTTTTGGCAAAGCACCCGTTTCAGTTTTAGTTGCTCGTTAGGTATTCGTTTAATTGATGAGACTGCAGGACTCTCCTCAACAGGTTCATGCACAAGCTGATACCGCTTGTTATGCCGCTAAAGACGAAGGGCGTAATCGTCTGCACCTCTATCACCCTGATGATGAAGAGCTCAAACGTCGTGAGTTGGAAATGGAATATGTGAACCATATTCACAAAGCATTAGCTGAACAGCGATTTGAATTACATGCCCAGCAAATTGCACCTGTGGCATCTGGCTCGACGAAGCAGCATTATGAAATATTGGTAAGAATGCGTAACAGTGATGGCAGCATGGTATCTCCAGGGCTCTTTATGCCCGCTGCTGAGCGTTACAATATCGCTCACCTGATTGATCGTTATGTCGTAAAAGGGGTTATTGAGTGGCTGCAAGCCAACAACGAGGCAGTTGAAAAGCTAGAATTATGTTCGATTAACTTATCGGGGCAATCGATGGGAAATCGAGACTTTGTTGGTTTCTTGATCGAGCAGATTCGTGATTCTGGTCTACCCCCCTCAAAGCTGTGTTTAGAAATTACGGAAACGGCGGCAATCGGTAATATGAGTGAAGCCATTCAATTGTTTACTCAACTTAAGAACCTTGGCTGTCTTATTGCCTTGGATGATTTTGGATCGGGATTATCCTCATTTGGTTACTTGAAACGGATGCCTGTCGATATTATTAAAATTGACGGCATGTTTGTGCGTGATATTGCTGAAGATGAAATGGATTTTGCGATGGTGAAAGCGATTAATGAACTTGCAAAGAAAATGGGCAAACGAACGGTTGCCGAGTTTGTTGAAAATGAAGCTATTTTAATGCGCTTACAAAGCCTTGGGGTAGATTACGCGCAAGGTTATTTATTTGGTAAGCCGAAGCCTTTAGCGGAATTAGTCGCAGAATTAAGCCAAGATGAAATCTCGGTGCTATAATCTTGCGCCTTATTAGCATTATATTCAGTTGAACCAGCTTTAAACCTCTATCACGATGTGATTGTGAAGAGCAATGCTAAGACAATTTTAGAACCGGAGCGAGTTGTGCAATTAGCTTTAATTTGTGAAAACCCAGAGCGTCAGAATGAACTGGATGAATTAGCACAACGCTGGGGTCTGAGCCATGATGAAAACAGTATTTTTGCGTTAGTGCTGACAGACACCCAACTTGAGTTACGTAAATTAGACGAAGCGAAATTGGGGGCGGTATTTGTCGATCTTGTCAGTGGTGCGGCGGCGCATCGACGTAAGTTTGGTGGCGGTCGTGGTCAGGCGATAGCCAAAGCGGTTGGTTTGAAGAAAGGGGTAATGCCGCGAGTGCTGGATGGTACCGCAGGCTTGGGGCGTGATGCCTTTGTATTGGCGTCGCTAGGTTGTACTGTGCAAATGGTTGAGCGTCATCCTGTGGTCGCAGCTCTATTGGATGACGGGTTAGCGCGAGCAAAACAAGATCCTGAGATTGGAGGGTGGATTACCGAACGCTTATCGTTATTGCATGCTTCAAGCCAGGATGCATTAGTTAAGTTGTTAGAAGACCCCGATTTTATTGCTCCTGATGTGGTGTATCTTGACCCTATGTACCCACATAAGAAAAAATCGGCTTTAGTTAAAAAAGAAATGCGCGTATTTCAAACGTTAGTGGGTGCAGATAACGATGCCGACAGTTTATTTGCACCGGCTATGGCATTAGCAACGAAACGTGTTGTGGTAAAACGCCCTGATTATGCAGAGTTTTTAGCTAATGCTAAGCCTTCTACGGCAATTGAAACGAAGAAAAATCGATTTGATGTGTATGTAAAGGCTGCAATGACGTAAATTATTAGGTAATCTAACTGATAATGATTAGCGTTTGCTGAGGGGGGTGAACATGACCAAAACCTTGTGTAAGTTTCGTCGTATTGAGATTGCAGATAAATTTTCGACGATCACGAGTATTATTAGTCAGCCTAAATATGTGTGTAGCAGTTGTGCACGTTCAGCAAACGATAAAGCCTATTTATGTAAGCCTAGTGCGCTAGGCAAACCAGTTAAAAATAAATGTGTGAATAATAGTACGCCTGTTGCGGTTACAACTTCAAACATTGCGCCTGTGTTGACCCAGACCTTACCCGTTACGAATGCAATCTCTCAAACCACTGTACATTCATTGCCTGCACTTTCTATGGGGGCGCAAGCGCAGCTTCAAGCGATGGTGATTATTGAGCAAGAACAGGCAAAACCTGATGTTGTTTTTACCAATAAGCAGGCGAAGAAATTGAAAAAGCTAGCTAAGAAAAAGAACAAGCAATTAAAGCAAGCAGCCAAAGCGGTAAAGCAATATAACAAAGCCTTAAAAAAGGCGAAAAAAGCCTTAAATCTGTAACGTGTTGAGCATGAATATCACCCACAAAAAAGCCTCCAATCAGGGAGGCTTTTTTGTATTTCATAGATTGTAGTTTTAAGATTCTTTAATTAGAACCGCTGTCATCAAACAAGTGATCACAGAAACAACAATACCTGAAACAATCATCCACGGAAGCATATCCATAGTGCGTTATCCAATAAGTAGCGACTAGAGGCTCTATTGAATAACGTTTACATACTGCTAGCAATGGGGCAGATATAAGCTGAAATAACTATTAACACTTGGTAACAATTATCCATTTATAGCGTATGTTTGATGACCTTAGGGTATAAAAAAGCACCCTAACGAGTGCTTTTTGATAAAGAATGCCATGTTAATTAAATGTTAGCTTTTGGCTGGCAGCGCTAAGGTTAATGCCTGACGTGAAACATCTGCAGCACCTTGGTTATCATTTAATTTATCAAGTACCTCTACAAGGTAAGCATAATCTGACACTGTTGGACCCAGTTTTATCGCTTGTTCGAAATGCGTTTTTGCTTCTTCCCATTTCTGCTCTCGGATAAATAGTTGACCCAAGGCACTGTGAGTTGCTGGGTTGCTGCTATCAAAACGCAGTAGGTCTTGCAGGCGTACAATCGCAGGGTGTACATCTGGTAAGTTGAGTTCAGCGACTAATGAAATAAGCCGAGGATCGGTCTGCTTTTTCAGTGAATCGCATAATACCGTGTAAGCTTCAGAATCAGCTTTGCGTTTAATCATCTCTTTGACAAAACAACAAATCAGTTCAGGTCGTTGCTTGGCTTTACGACTCAGTGCATTCCAGTGACCCATTAATCCATCACTACCGCTGTGTTGACCGATATGTGCCATTAAGCCACATTCTGCCTGTAGCTCTAACTCAGTCGCCTGTTGTGCGGTTAATACACCCGTCTTTTCTAGTTGTGGCAATAAGCTTAATAGCGGTTGCCAGTCTTCTAGTTGGATATAGCAGTCTTTTAGCAGTGCTAACAAAATAGGGTTGCGATTGTTATTTTGTTTGATATCTTGCAGTGTTGCTAATGCTTGTTCGTATTGCGCTTGACGGTACTGCAGTTTAGCGCGAGTTAATGCAACGGCTAGGCTGTTATCATCAAGCTCTGCTGCCTGTTGAAGGTATTCATCACGTAGTGTGGCATTACCTTGACCTTGTGCTGCTTGTGCTGCTGCAAGGTAGTTTAGTAATGGTGTGTCACTGTGTTTTGCTGATTTAACAACAAGCTTTTCTGCTTGCTTCCAGTCACCTTCAATGACTTTCATTAAACCATTTGATGTTTGTATTCGAGCTTTACGCACTTTACGACCACTAAACCAACCGCGTGTTGAGCTGCCAGCTGATAATAAGCGCTTAAGAATGGTTTCTACTAAGAAGAACACACCAAATAGTACAACCACTAATAAAATGAGCGTGGTGAGGCTCATTTCGATGGTCTGGTTAGCGGCAGAGATCAAGACATAGCCTTGATTACCTGCAAGCATAGGACCGACGACAATACCTGCAATCAGAGCAGCTACCAGCAGTAAAAGTTTAATCATGCTGGATTCTCCTCTGAGCTGAGTGGTTTGACTTTACCGCGTAAGCGTTCGTTGATTAGATCAGAGATAATTGGTTGTGACTGTAATCTGTCTGGGTAGCTGGCTTCAATGTTTTCTTTAGCAAGCTGATCAAGCGTATTGATAAAGCTTTGCGTGGCAGGATTGTCAAGATTATAGAACTGTTCTGCCCATTCTTTAGCCATAGTTAACGACGTTGCATAAACCTCACCTTGCTCGCGATATACTGAGCGAATGGCTGTTTCTAGCTTCGACTTAATATTTTCTTGCAAGTAGAAGTCTTGCTTAGGCGAAAGTAGAGGAATAACGCTGCCATCGCGTTGGCGGTAGGTGACAAAGTGCTCGCTGAAGTTTTTCAGTGATGTTTTAAGGTTAGTCTGCCAATCATCAACAGAGGTTGAAACGGCATTCTCTTCAACGGCTTCAGCTTCTGGAATAATTGCATTGGCTAGCGGTAGGGTTGCGACTTGTTCTTGTAAACTTGTTAAGCGTAGTACTAAACCATCGCGATCAATACGAGCAACCGCCTTCAACGAAGTAATATCGTTGCTCATGGCTTTACGCACATTACGTAGGCTTGGGTCGTTTAATTCTGCAATGCGATGATCGGCAGATTCAAGCAGTGTGGTTGAACTTATCACATCATGTTCAAGCCATAATTTACGACCTGCCATTTTGATTAAATAATCTGCTTCTGCAAGTAGCCAATCGTTAGGACGGCGACCTTCCATTTCAGATAAGGCAAGTTGTAAACTAGAAATAGATTTATCTTGCTGCTCAATAACAACTTGTGTGCGTTGTAGGCTTTGATCAACCTGTCCAATGGTTTCTTTTTGGCTGGTTTGCACTTGGTTGGTGATATTGGCTATTTGCTGTTGTAGCGCAGCAATTTGAGCTTCTTGTGCAAGACCTTGCTGGTGACCGTGGTAATACAAACCGGCGCCAAGTGCGATAACAAGAGCAATGGCGATAGCACCGGTTTTACTGCCACTTTTCTTTTCTGCTGGTGGCGTTGCTGGTTTAGCTGCTGCTTTTTTCTCTGTGGTATTGGTCTCAGCTTTTGCTTCAGTCGCTTTTTTGGCTTCAGTAGCTTTAGATGCTGCTGAAGAACTTACCGTTGAAGCCGTTTTATTTGCTTCAGCTTTAGCGGCTTCACGTTGTGTAGAGGTTTGCGGTGCCTGTGCTTTCGCACTTGATTGGCCCTGCTTATTGGTTGTTTTTGACCCTGCAGCTTGGTTGTTAGTTGCAGCGTTATCATTATTGGTTTTTTTATCAGTCATCCGATTATCCCATCGAGCCTATCTTACTTAGGAACGTGAAGAGTGCTTTATTTGAAGCACTACCCACGGTGGAAAAATTTTTATAACCAAGGTTTTTGGCTTGGTTAGCAATACGCTGGCTTGGTACGAAAAGGTGACATTGAAAAAACCAAGTCAGATATTGTTTTGGAACTAAATGTGTTAAATACGCGAGTTGTTCACCGCTCGTCACCACTAAAGTTGACACATTCTGTGCCTGCCAAGTGCGGCAAAGTGCCTCTCCATTTAATGCTAGCCAAGTGCGCTGGTAAGTTTCACAGTAACTTACTTTTGCATTGCGTTCTGTTAGCGTTTGATGGATCAGTTCTCGCCCGCCATTTCCTCGTAAAATAAGGATTTGGCGATCAGTTACATTAGCCAATTCAGGCAGCGCGAGTAACCCTTCGCTATCGCAACGCGTTTGTGGAGAGATGACCTTTTGACCTGTCACTCTCTGTAACGTTGTGGCTGTTTTATGTCCAACGGCTATATAATGCACGTTTTTTGGCCAGCAGACATCCTGTGACATCAAATAATTGTGGGCCAAATTTACTGCATGAACACTGATAACAATCAGAAAATCATCAGTTTTCAACTTTTTTAACTGATTAATCAAGTCTGGTAGGTCATTACCAGCCTTGATTGTGAGTAACGGTTGAGCAATAGCATTGATCCCCGCAGCATTGAGTTGCTGGGTGAGTTCGTGGCAATCCGGTTCTGGACGGGTGATCAATATACTCATTATGCGTTGCCGTAAAGCTCGTCTAAAATTTCTTTTGCACCGTCAGCCAGTAGTTGTTCGGCAAGTTGGGTGCCCAATGCTTCACCGTCAATGGCAGGTCCTGTTATCTCACCACGAACCATTTTGCTGCCATCAGGTTCACCGACTAAGGCACGTAACCAAATTTGATCACCTTGCAGTTCAGAGTAACTGCCAATAGGTACTTGGCAGCCACCTTGTAGGCGGTTATTCATTGCGCGTTCACAGAAAATACGTGTTGCTGTTTCATGGTGATTCAGGGTCGCTAATAGTGCTCTAACACGCTGATCATCCAAGCGACACTCAATGCCGACCGCACCTTGGCCTACTGCAGGTAGACTTTCTTCTGGCTCAATAGCAGAGCGAATACGATCATGCATTTCCAAGCGCATTAGCCCTGCGCATGCAAGAATGATTGCATCATACTGACCTTCGTCGAGCTTACGCAGACGTGTATTTACGTTGCCGCGTAAATCATTAATGATTAAATCTGGGCGCTGTGCGCGAAGTTGGCACTGTCGACGAAGGCTAGATGTGCCCACAATGGAGCCCGCAGGCAATTCTGCAATACTGTTGTAGGTGTTCGAGACGAATGCATCGCGTGGGTCTTCGCGTTCGCAGATCGTCACAAGACCAAGGCCTTCCGGAAATTCAACAGGAACATCTTTCATTGAGTGTACAGCGATATCTGCACGCCCTTCCAACATAGCAACTTCGAGTTCTTTAACGAATAGACCTTTACCGCCAACCTTGGCAAGTGGAGTATCCAGAATAATGTCGCCTTTGGTTACCATAGGTACCAATTCAACCACTAAGCCTGGATGTGCTTTTTCCAGTTCTGCCTGTACAAATTCAGCTTGCCACATTGCAAGTGGGCTTTTACGAGTAGCAATGCGGATCGGTTTATCGGTCATAAAAATAGGGTCCATAAAGTTCGCGTTAATCACACTAATCGTACCATTCAAGGGGCTGGATGATAATTCACTTATTGTGCTCAGTGCGTTCACGCAGTATTGTCTTGATATGTGCTGTAAATAATGTGATATTTCTCACATAATGTTCAAGTTAAAAAAGTATTACAGTGCCATTACTTGTGGCTTAAGTCGTATATACTAGCTTGAAGAAACAAAGGATAGACCATTTAGTTTTATTGCTAGCCATTAATAACCTGTCACAAATCGTCACTAACTTTACGACCATAGTGAAAAGTGTTACATTGATCACGTTTTTGCTTCTGTTTCGAACGAAAACTACACTAATAGTGACAAGATTTGAGTCGCTTTCACGCTAGCAGCTCTTGGAAGAGTAATTTGCATAACTATATCCAGACGCTAAAAAATAGATTAGACGGACATAATCAGCTGCGCATTGAACGTGCACGAGCAGCGATGAATGTGCAATCTGAACAGGTTTTTGACCTGTTATCTATACTGCTTCACTATAATCATCCTGCGGTACCAGGATACCTTGAGCAAAAGGTACCATTTGGTATTGCTAACTTTGCCGTTTCTGCGTTTCAGCAGCAATTTATTGATGATTGTGGTTTGGGCGCGCAAAGCCTTATCCCTACCACACAAATAGATGATTCAGAATGCTCAATCACTGGCTTATACGCCATGGGTAGTACGTCATCTATTGGTCAAAGCTTAACAAGTGATCTTGATATTTGGGTCTGCATTCGCACGACACTTTCAGCTAGCTGCCGTGAAAAATTAGACGCGAAATGTTCATTAGTTTCTGAATGGGCAATGACCCAAGGCGTAGAAGCTAATTTCTTCCTGATTGATGAAAATCGTTTTCGCGATAACTTTTCCGAAAAAATGACCGGTGAAAACTGTGGATCAAGCCAACATTTATTGTTACTTGATGAGTTTTATCGTTCAGCTGTTTGCCTTGCTGGTCAGCCTTTGTTGTGGTTTATGGTGCCACCAGAAATGGAAGAGTGTTACGATGAATATATCGAGTATTTAGACTCTGCTGGGTATATTCGTCGTGATGAGTGGATTGATTTTGGTGGGCTGACGCGCATTCCTGCTGAAGAGTATTTTGGTTCTAGTTTATGGCAGCTTTATAAAAGTATCGATTCACCGTACAAATCGGTCTTAAAAGCCATTTTACTGGAAGCCTATTCTTGGGAGTATCCGCATACTCAATTATTGAGTGTCGATGGTAAACGTCGTTTCTTCTCAGAAGATCGTACAGATTTCTGTATGGATGCGTATTATCTGATGCTAGAAAAAGTGACCCGTTACCTTGAGCGTATTAACGATCATCGCCGTTTAGATTTGGTGCGTCGCTGTTTTTACTTGAAGACTCATGAAAAACTGACACGTGCACCTTCATCTGGTTCGGTGCCTTGGCGTCGCAAGGTGCTTCAGCAGCTCACGACTGATTGGCATTGGTCGCAAGAGGTATTGGAAGAGCTCGATAATCGTCGTGATTGGAAAGTCGGACAAGTAAAGCGTGCGCATAATGAATTACTTGATGCTTTGATGCTCAGTTATCGAAATTTGATTCGTTTTGCTCGTCGCAATAATATTACTTCGGCAATTAGCCCTGAAGATATCAGTATCTTAGCTCGTAAATTATATGCTGCTTTTGAGGTGCTGCCAGGAAAGGTTACGCTACTCAACCCACAGATTTCACCAGACTTACATGAACCCGATCTTACGTTGATTCAGGTGCCTGCTGGTCGTACGAATACTGCAGGGTGGTATTTGTATAAACAGCCGCTCGATCCGTTTGCGATTTTAGGGCAGCCATCGTTAGAACATAACCGTTACCTCAGTAAGCTGGTGGCATGGTCATATTTTAATGGTTTGCTAACAGAGTCGACCTGTTTACACAGTGTGGCGAACGGTACGGATATGGACATTGATAAGCTGTATCAGCTTGTAAGTGACATTCGAAATACCTTTCCAATTCGTCGTCCAAATCCTGGGTTACAGGCGCTATCGAGTCCATGTGAAATTCGTCAGTTAGGGTTATTCATTAATTTGGAAAATGACCCAACGACAGAGCTGAAAAACCGTTCAGTTCGTTTTGATTTTAAAAATACCGATATTTTCAGTTACGGCGCAGAGCAGAGATGCTTAGTGGGCAGTGTTGATTTAGTTTATCGTAATTCGTGGAATGAAGTGCGTACGCTGAATTTCAGTGGCGAAAACTCGATGTTAGATGCATTGAAAACCGTATTGGGGAAAATGCATCAAGATGCTATTCCACCAGAGTCGGTCGATGTGTTCTGTTATAGCAAGCATATGCGCGGTTTAATTCGCAACTTGGTTTATCAGTTGATCGCCGAGTGTATTGAAATGCGTTTAAAGCCGATAGAACAAGAAAAACGGCGTCGCTTTAAAGCAATTTGTATTGGTGACCAAACTCACGGGCTGTTTTTTGAACGCCGTGGTGTATCAGTACAGAAATTGGAAAACTCGGTTGATTTCTATAGCTGTATATCGACCAACAAGCTAACAGGTACGCCCAATGTTGTTATGGGTAAAATGGATGAACCGCATCCGCCTGAAATTGTTGATGCGTATGCGAGTGAAGGTTTAATCCAATTTTTCTTTGAAGATTGCGAAGACGGTTACAATATTTATATTCTTGATGAGACGAATCGTATCGAGATGTATCGCCAGTGCAGTGGTGATAAAGATGAAATGGTGCATGGGGTGAATCGCTTTTATACCTCATCACAAGATCGCTTTAGCTATAGTGCGAATTTTATTAATTTTAATTTGCCACAATTTTATGAGATTGTGCATACCGATAGTGGCGAGTTACGAGTCATGCCATTCAAGAGTGGACAGCAAGCTCCGCGTAGCCCTACTGGTGTTAACCCGCAAGCGTCAAAGATATCTTTATTATCACGCCAATCTTGATTGTTGTTTGTAGTAGATTGAAATAATAAGTATTTATAAAAAAGCCTTCAGTGATGAAGGCTTTTTTTATAGGTAAAATTGTTGGCTATGACCAATCAACAGCCTCGCCTGCGTGAACAGAGCATTCACGTTTAACGAGTGCGAAGAACTCTTCACCACTGCGAGTACAGTGCCATTCCCCGTTATTGTATTTGAAGTGATACCCACCTGATTTAGAGGCTAACCATAGTTCGTGTAGTGGTTCTTGGCGGTTAATTACTATCTGGCTACGGTTCTCAAATTCCAGTGTAAGTACGTTCCCTGTCGTCTCAGATTCGATATCTGCACCTGATTCATCGATGCCTTCTTCGATGATCATAAGTGCATGATCGACTAACTTATGAAATTCAGTGTCATTCATCACATTGCGTCCTATTGCTTTTCATATTCTTGGTGCGATTATAGAGGGCATTGAAATGATAATCACTGGCTTTCAAAAATGCACAAAGGTTTATTAGTAAGTTTAGTTGTGAGTGTTTTAGTTTTGGCTGGCTGTGGGCAAAGCGGTGGGCTGTATATGCCTGAAGCTACGCCACAGCAAAAAGAGCAACAACAAACACAGACACAGACACAGCAAGAATCTCAGCAGCAACAATCACAAGAGCAGCAAGTGCAATTGTAATTATGGCTCATTGATAAAATAACAACGCGACCAGACAGGGAAGAAACAACTTTGGATTACTTTAACTACCAACCGAATGGCCAATTGTGGGCCGAAGACATCGCATTAACCGAGCTTGCTGATCTGCATGGCACCCCATTATACGTATATTCTCGTGCCACGCTTGAGCGCCACTGGAATGCATTCGATCAAGCGGTAACCGATCATCCTCATCTGATTTGCTACGCAGTAAAAGCCAACTCGAATATTGGTGTACTGAACGTGTTAGCGCGATTAGGTTCAGGTTTCGATATCGTCTCTCAAGGTGAGCTTGAGCGTGTTATTACCGCGGGTGGTGATCCTGCTAAAGTGGTGTTCTCTGGTGTAGGTAAGACTGCAGTAGAAATGAAGCGTGCGTTAGAGTTGGGGATAAAATGTTTCAATGTTGAATCTGAACCTGAACTTGAACGCTTGAATCAAGTGGCGAGTGATCTGGGGCTAGTTGCACCGATTTCATTGCGTATTAATCCTGATGTTGATGCACAAACGCACCCATACATATCTACGGGTTTGCGTGATAATAAATTCGGTATCTTCTTTGAGCGTGCGGTTGAAGTCTACCGATTGGCACATAGCCTACCCAATCTGAACGTGGTGGGTATGGATTGCCATATTGGTTCTCAGTTAACTAATCTCGACCCTTTTATTGATGCGACAGATCGCCTATTGGCCCTGATCGATACCTTGAAAGCAGAAGGTATTGTGATTAAGCACCTTGATGTTGGTGGTGGCTTAGGCGTCACATACAATGAAGAGCAACCGCCGTTGCCGTCTGAGTATGCCTCTGCATTGCTAGCACGTTTAGGTGAGCATTCTGAGCTGGAGTTGATCTTTGAGCCGGGTCGCGCCATTGCGGCGAATGCAGGTGTATTATTGACCCGTGTGGAGTTTTTAAAACACACCGACTACAAGAACTTCGCGATTGTCGATGCGGCAATGAATGATTTGATTCGCCCGACCTTGTACCAAGCATGGCAAAATATTGTGCCAGTGGTACCACGTGAAGGTGAAGTCAAAACGTATGATTTGGTAGGCCCTATCTGTGAAACGGGCGATTTCATTGGTAAAGATCGCGAGCTATGTCTTGCCCCTGGTGACTTATTAGCGGTGCGCTCTGCGGGTGCTTACGGTTTTGTTATGTCGTCTAACTACAATACTCGTACTCGTGCTGCAGAAATCATGGTCGATGGTAATACTGCTCATGTGGTACGTGAACGTGAAAAGCTTGCAGAACTATGGCAATCTGAACATCTATTGCCGTAACTGTTGTACTAATGAATCATAACGAGAAGGAACATCATGCAGATTAATTTTTCCAAAATGCATGGGCTGGGAAATGACTTCATGGTGGTGGATTGTGTCACGCAGAATGTATTTTTTTCGCCTGATGCAATAAGGCGCTTAGCTGATCGTCACCGTGGCATTGGGTTTGACCAGCTATTGGTGGTTGAGCCACCTTATGATCCTGAAACTGATTTCCATTATCGTATTTTTAACGCTGATGGCAGTGAAGTTGAACAGTGTGGCAACGGTGCCCGCTGTTTTGCCCGCTTTGTTTGGATGAAAGGGTTAACCAATAAATATCAAGTGGCGGTAAGTACCAAAGCCGGCAAGATGTTATTGAAGTTAGAAAATGATAATCAGGTAACTGTCAATATGGGCGTGCCTGAGTTTGAACCAAGTAAGATCCCGTTTCGCGCTAAGCAGACAGAAAAAACCTACATCATGCGAGTGGGTGAGCGCACCATATTTTGTGGCACCGTGAGCATGGGAAATCCACACTGTGTCACCGTGGTCGATGACTTAGATTTGACTGACGTTGATACCCTTGGACCATTGATAGAATCTCATGAGCGCTTCCCTGAGCGTGTTAATGCCGGTTTCATGCAAGTGGTATCGCGCAATGAAGTTAAATTACGGGTATATGAACGCGGAGCGGGTGAAACGCAGGCTTGTGGTAGTGGCGCTTGTGCTGCCGTTGCAGTGGGTTACCTTCAAGGTTTACTGGATGAAAATGTCAAAGTCAGTTTACCAGGTGGCGATTTACACATTAGCTGGGCTGGTGAAGGCAAATCATTGTATATGACTGGGCCAGTGGCACATGTTTTTGATGGACAAATAGTATTATGACCGATGCCTCACTACAGAATGATGCAGCGCTACTTACCGATGCGCCATTGGATGATAAAAAGGTGGCGGAATATTTACTTAGCCACCCTGATTTCTTTGGTCTTAACCCTGAGTTGCTGACGCACTTACGTATTCCTCACTCTGAACGTGGTGCGGTCTCGTTGGTTGAGATACAGCTTGAACGGTTACGTAACCGCGTACAAGAACTTGAAGGTAATATTGAGAATCTAGTTTCTTTGGCGGCGAAAAATAGCGAACTATTTTCGGTTTTTTCACTGGCACAGCAAAAACTGTTTCAAACCCATAATATTTACCAAGCGTTAATTATATTGAGTGATTTAAGTACTCAGCTTGGGTTGGAATTCAGTTTGCGTTTGTTTGATAGTCTTGATGAGCAATTATTCTTAGAACGTCGATTATTTGATAACTTCCGTAAATCACGTTTAGTGGCTCGCCCTGTCTATTTAGGGCGGTTACGTAAAGCGGAAGCTGAGTTGTTATTTGAGCAACCACCACAGTTAGGATCGTTTGTGGTGTTGCCGTTAGGTGTCGATCGTCTGATTGGAGCGCTGAGCTTTTCAAGCCCTGATGGCGGTCATTTCCAGCCTGAAATGGATACCATGTTTGTTGAACAATTGGCGTCAGTATTAACCCGTTTGATTCATCATTGGGAATACAGCCGAGAGGTTATCGATTGAGTAGCTTGCCAACCGCTTTAGAAAAACCCCTTCAACTTTTCTACGAATATATTCGTAGCGAGCGTGAATTGAGTTTACATACCCAACAGAATTATAAGCGCCAACTCTCTACAATCGCTGAGCAACTTGTGTCGTTTGAAGTAACCGATTGGACCATGGTTGATGCTGGCTGGGTACGTCAAATTGCCAGTAAAGGTATGCGTGATGGGCTGAAAGCGAGCAGTATTTCGATGCGACTATCAGCATTGCGCAGCTTTTTTGATTTTTTAGTGCAAAAAGACATATTAAAAGCCAACCCAGCTAAAGGGGTGGCAGCACCACGCAAAGCGCGGCCATTACCTAAAAATCTCGATGTTGATGAAATGGATCAGCTGCTTAGCGTGAATGAAGATGACCCATTATCTATTCGTGATCGTGCCATGATGGAATTGATGTATGGTGCAGGGTTACGTTTAGCAGAGCTGGTCAGCTTGAATGTGCGTGATATTAGCTTGAGTAAAGGTGATATTCGCGTAATCGGTAAAGGGGACAAAGAACGCATTGTTCCTTTTGCTGGGCTTGCCCGTGAATGGGTTGCCAACTGGTTAAAAGTGCGTGGAGCACTGGCTTCTGGTGATGAACCGGGTTTATTTGTCTCAAAATTAGGCACACGTATCTCGACGCGTAATGTGCAGAAAAGAATGGCAGAGTGGGGGCAGAAACAAGCCGTTGCGAGCCACATCAATCCGCACAAATTACGGCATAGTTTTGCGACCCATATGCTGGAATCCAGCGGTGATTTGCGTGCGGTGCAAGAACTTCTTGGCCATGCAAATTTATCAACTACGCAAATTTATACCCATCTAGACTTTCAGCATCTGGCTAAAGTGTACGATGAGGCACATCCTCGAGCCAAACGTGGTCGTCGCTAACGTGTAGTTCCCCACCTTGATTACAGGGCAGTTGTGTTCTGCCCTTATCGTTTTAGTTTTTTGAGGAAGCAGATGCAGTTTTATCGAAACCTTCAGCCGATCAAAGCCCTGACGTTTGATTTAGACGATACGCTTTATGATAATCGTCCGGTTATCGTGCGCGCAGAACAAGCTATGTATGATTGGCTGGCAGAGTATCATCCTTGTAGCCACACCCTCACCAGGCAAGATTGGATGGCATTAAAGCAACATATTGCCATGGCTGATCCAATGCTTAAACACGATGTAACTTTGTGGCGCTATGAGCTAATAAAGATTGGTTTAATGCAATTAGGCTATCGTCTAGCTGATGCTGAAAAAGCCGCTCACCATGGGCTCGAGGTGGTACTTGCTGTACGAAATCAAGTCAATGTACCGGCAGAAACGCATCGAGTACTGAGCGAGCTTGCGCAACGCGTGCCTTTATTGGCGATAACGAATGGCAATGTTGATGCGGATAAAATAGGGCTAGGGCAATACTTTTCACGGGTATTAGTGGCAGGTCGTGATGGCTTAGCTAAACCTGCGCCAGATTTGTTTGCCCAAGCTGCGGCATTACTTGGGCTACCTGCAGAGCATATTTTACATGTTGGCGATCATCTAGTGACTGATGTCGGCGGGGCAAAAAAGAATGGTTTTCAGGCGTGCTGGTATAACGATCAATTGCGTCAATTGCATTCTGAACCAAGAAGCCGACTGCTCCCTGATATCGAAATCTCTCAGTTAGCGCCTTTGCTTACTCTCGTGTCTTGATGTGGAAATTTGATAATTAGAACCACTAGTTACTTCAATTTCTGCCTTGTTATTATCAATTTATCCTGCGCAATTATCTGACCATTTACTTATCCAGAATGGTATAAGTCATAAAATAAGTAACAAAAAGGCGATCAATGATCGCCTTTTATGGTTTTTGGAACTTAAATAATTTGGCTATTTAATCAAGCTGCGTTTAGGTTGGTCGTTACTGATTAAGCGATCAAGTGAAAATAGCCCAGCTCCCCAAAAGACATTCACTAAGATCATCATTCCCCATAGCTGGTGGTCATAGAAGCCTTTTTCCCACAGTAGCGGATAAGAGGCCACTGCAATGATATTAAAGACAAATAAAATCAATGCCATTGGGCGAGTAAATAAACCGAGCGCTAAAAATACTGGTAAAATAAGCTCTGCTGCCGTACCGGAATATGCCGCGAGCTGCCATGGAATAACGGGTACTTTATACTCATATTCGAATAAATATAATGTACTGTCCCAACTTGAAAACTTCACCATGCCTGATTTAAAGAAGACCCAAGCCACCCATAAACGCGTAAATAACAGTAAGAATGGCGTTAATGGCTCAGCGATTTTCTGACCGATATTATCGATACCTCGAATGAAATTCAGCATCATTTATTCCCTTTGGTTGACAGTGAACATCTGAAAAAATGTGTTGCTGTACTAATTCACTGAGCATCGCGAGCATAGTGTCATCAGCATTATCCAGCGTTTTCTGTTGTTGGCTTAAGTTAACAAGTGCGGTAGCGGCACGATTGGTATTCATCACCAAAATCTGTTTAGTGCGGTGCTGGATAATGGCTGATTCCGGTTGATTAATATCGAACTCTTCGAAGTTATTATTCGTTACCATTTGCCATAAGGTGACCACGGCGTAAGACGAATCAAAGCATAACGTGAGATGTGGCACTTCAAATTGTAAGGATGAGAAATCGCTCTCTGCTAACCCTTGAAGTTTGTGGAGTGGAAACGATGAATGGATCGCTGGCTGATGATTTGCGCGATCAACGCACCATTCTAACGCTGCTAAATCAGCAAGGTATGGAACGGCTTGATGTAATTCGGTGGTATGAGTAATTGCGTCATCTAGCCCTGCACCATAATGGCTTACATCCCCTTGCTCAAGGGGATGAGACAGTACATATTGACGTGCTAATTGGCTAAAGCATTCATCGCCTACGACGGCTTTTACCGCGGGGTAAGTCGCTTCTAATATTTCAGATAAACTAATAATGAAGTTATTACGGTAAATCTGAATTAACTGATCCGCAGGAAATTGCCCTCGAGCAATTTGATTTGCCACATCACTCTCTTGATAGTGGAGTGCATCAGAAAATGCTTTTTGCAGATCATGCAGAGAGCGGCTAGGGGGTTGTGATTTGTCCATATTGCGCCTCCTGCATTAAGATTGTATTGGCTTTATCAGCTTCCCCTAATAACACCGAGAGTGCAGGGATATCCAAATCCCATTCAATCAGCGTGGGGGTCGCACCGTGTTGCTGTATCCAGTGGCGGTACATTTGCCATACGGGTTCACTGACGGGTTTGCTATGGGTATCGATCCAAATTTCGCCATCATCAAACGTCTTTACCATAAAGCCAGCAAGGTGAATTTCTTTTACCGATAATGGGTCTAATGCCGCAATGTATTCGTTGCTGTCAAAGCCATGATTAAAGGCGCTGACATAAATGTTATTGAAGTCGAGCAATAACCCACACCCAGTACGTTGTTGTACGTGATTTAGAAACTCCCATTCTGGAATCACCGAATGCTGGAAGCTCAAATAGCTGGATGGGTTTTCAACCAGCAATTGGCGACCGAGAAAATCTTGCACCTGTTCTACTTTTTTGCAAAAGTTGTTCAGGGCTTCTTCGGTATAAGGGAGTGGCAGTAAATCATTAAAAAACTGTCCGTCGACTGAACTCCAACTGAGATGGTCTGAAACTGCAATCGGGTTTACCTCATCGACTAACTGTTTTAGTTGGACAAGATGATCGCGGCTTAATGGATCTGCTGACCCCAGTGATAACCCAATACCATGACAACTGATAGGGTAATGCTCAGCTATTTGGCGTAATTGTTTTCGCGCCATAGAAGCCGGATTAAAATAGTTTTCACTGTGAATCTCAAACCAGCCAATGTCTGGCTGTTGAGTGATGACTTGAGATACGTGAGGAGAGCGTAAGCCCACCCCAACCATCTGTTGTTGAGACAATACGCTCAATTACTTAGCCCTCTGTAGAACCACCCGCTAGGCGGTCGCATAATCCTTTAGGTACCATCATGAATGCATCTTTTTGACCATCAGTTTTTGATGTACCAGCACAAGATCCTGTTTTCGTTGCGCAGTCATTTTTACCTGCTTTAGCTACGCCGTAGCACTTTTCTTTTTCATCAGCTGCAACGGCAGATGTTGAAGCCACTGTACCCGCAAGGGCAATAAGACCTGAGACAGCAGTCGCTAAAGCAATATTGGTTTTTTTCATGATGGTTCCTCAAAATTCACGTATTGCTGCGCAATTGCACAGCAAGATATTTAGTCAGTTAAAAGATTATGCTGATTCGGCAGAACCACCCGCTAAACGGTCACATAGACCTTTGGGAACCATGATGAAAGCATCTTTCTGACCATCAACTTTTGCTGTGCCAGCACAAGATCCTGTTTTCGTTGCACAGTCATTTTTACCTGCTTCAGCAACGCCGTAGCACTTTTCTTTTTCATCAGCTGCAACCGCAGATGTTGAAGCGACTGTTCCGGCTAGAGCAATAAGACCTGAAACAGCAGTGGCTAGGGCAATGTTTGTCTTTTTCATAATAAATCCTCTTTAATACGTTGGCTGTTGCTGTAAGTTGCAACGTTTCCTTTGATTTAACTTACTTTGCAATGGCGCTTTAAGCGCTCTCGAAATATAAGAAAGGGTAAACACAGAATTAATTTCACCTTTTTTTATCTTTTTTAAAGATTCATTAACAATTCCGCTAAGAAAAAGCATAGAACAAAAATTAATAGGCAAGGTCTTGTGCAATCAAAAGTTATCAAAGCATTCTGAAAATGAGCTGGTATAATCCTCACCATTGTATAAATAACCAGTAGATAGCGATGGACGTTTCACTCCTGTTAGATGGGCTCAATGACAAACAAAGAGAAGCGGTGGCAGCACCGTTAGGAAACCACCTTGTACTAGCGGGAGCGGGCAGTGGTAAAACCCGAGTGCTAGTTCATCGTATTGCGTGGTTAATGCAGATAGAACAAGCGTCGTCGTACTCGGTCATGTCTGTGACGTTTACCAATAAAGCGGCTGCTGAAATGCGTGGTCGAATTAATGAGTTAATGCAAGGCTCATCGGCGGGTATGTGGAATGGTACGTTCCACGGTTTATGCCATCGCATGCTACGTGCGCATTATCTTGATGCGCGTTTACCTGATGATTTCAATATTCTTGATTCTGATGATCAAATGCGTTTGTTACGCCGTTTGATTAAAGCGCAAAATCTTGATGAGAAACACTGGCCAGCACGTCAAGCTGCGTGGTACATCAACGGTAAAAAAGACGAAGGTTTGCGCCCTGCCAATATCGATGCTTTTAACGATCCGGTTGAAAAAACATGGTTGCGTATTTATACCGCATACCAAGAGGCGTGTGATCGCGCTGGGTTAGTCGATTTTGCTGAATTGTTGTTACGCGCTTTTGAGTTGGTTCGTGACAATAAACATATTCGTGAGCATTACCAAGCGCGTTTCAAGCACATCTTGGTTGACGAATTTCAAGATACCAACAACATCCAATTTGCATGGCTGCGCTTAATGGCGGGTGTAAATTGTAATGTGATGATCGTGGGTGATGATGATCAGTCTATCTATGGCTGGCGTGGTGCTCAGGTTGAAAATATTCAACGCTTCTTGCGTGATTTTACCAATGCATCGTCTATTTTTCTTGAACAAAACTACCGTTCTACCGGCAACATTCTAAATGCTGCCAACGAATTAATTGCCAATAACAATGAGCGTATGGGCAAGAAGTTATGGACGGATGGTGAAGACGGTGAGTTGATCTCATTGTATTCTGCTTTTAATGAATTGGATGAAGCCCGTTTTGCGGTGGGTAAAATCAAAGAATGGCGTAATGAAAAAGGCGGTTCGCTGAACGATACTGCCTTTTTATACCGTAGCAATGCGCAATCTCGTGTACTGGAAGAAGCCCTAATTCAAGCGGGTTTACCGTACCGAATTTATGGTGGTATGCGTTTCTTCGAACGTCAGGAAGTGAAAGATTCATTGGCGTATCTACGCTTGATGGCCAACCGAAATGATGATGCCTCTTTTGAGCGAGTGGTGAATACCCCTACGCGTGGCTTGGGCGATCGTACCTTAGAAACCATTCGTTTAGCTGCCCGTGATCGCAGTGTCACTATGTGGCAAGCTAGTGTATTACTGCTTGAAGAGCAAGTGTTGGCAGGTCGTGCCGCGAACTCGTTACGTCGTTTTATTGAGTTGGTTAATGCTCTGGAAGACGATACGCGAGACTTGCCTTTGTTCCAGCAAACGGATGATGTGATCCGTAATTCAGGTTTACGAGCAATGTACGAGCAAGAAAAAGGCGAAAAAGCCCAAGCTCGTATCGAAAACTTGGAAGAATTAGTCACGGCAACCCGTCAATTTGTGGTGCCAGAAGAAGCGGAAGAGATGACGCCATTAGCAGCGTTTCTGTCTCATGCTGCACTAGAAGCTGGCGAAGGTCAGGCCGATGACTTTGAAGACGCGGTGCAGCTAATGACCATGCACAGTGCAAAAGGGCTAGAGTTCCCTATTGTCTTCATGGTGGGGGTTGAAGAGGGTATGTTCCCTAGTTCACGCACCACGGAAGAAGTCGGACGCTTAGAAGAAGAACGTCGCTTGTGTTACGTCGGTATGACCCGTGCAATGAAGAAGTTGTACATTACTTATGCTGAAATGCGCCGTTTATACGGTAAAGATAACTTCCATAAGCCATCACGCTTTATTCGTGAGATTCCAACGGAATTTGTGGAAGAAGTACGGATGAAGGCGCAAGTCTCTCGTCCCGCAAGCAGTGGGCGCTTTAGCCAAACTCAAGTGAATGATAACTTTAATCAAACCGGTTTTAATTTAGGGCAGCGTGTTAAGCATCCTAAATTTGGTGAAGGAACCATCATTAACTTTGAAGGCAGTGGTGCGCAAAGTCGTGTTCAAGTCGCTTTCAATGGTGAAGGTATTAAGTGGCTAGTGACTCAATACGCTAAGCTCGATCCGATGTAATACTGACCGACATAAAAAATAAAAAGCCCGCCTTGCCAGTTTCTTGTCATAAGAACTGATAAGGCGGGCTTTTTGTTTTAGGTCTGTGCTTTATTAGCTAAGGATCTTACTGATTAACCAAGGCGCTTACTGAGCAATAACCTTACCTTCGCGACGTGGATCAGCCGCACCTATGAGCGATTTGCCGTCAACACGAATCGCCTGAACACCAGAATTCAACTCTTTCACTTTCACCTTAAAGCCGAGCTGTTCCAGTTTCGGTGCCCATTGTTCGGCGGTCGTGCCTTGTTCTAATTCAAATGCGCCAAAGCGGTTATTCATATTAGGTAAGTTGATGGCTTGCTGAAGGTTTAGTCCCCAGTCAAGGTGTGCCACTAAAGTCTTGGCAACATAGCCAATGATTTGGCTACCACCGGGTGAGCCTACTGCCATATACGGTTCACCTTCTTTCATCACTATGGTCGGAGCCATGGATGAGCGTGGACGTTTTCCAGGCTCAATACGATTGGCAATCGGCACACCATCGGCATGGCTACGGAATGAGAAATCCGTTAATTCATTATTGAGTAAGAATCCACGTACCATTAAGCGCGAGCCAAAGCCATTTTCAATGGTGGTGGTGATCGATACCATGTTGCGGTCTTTATCGACAATAGAAAAATGGCTGGTAGACGGTAACTCAATCGCTTCATCTAACGCGTAATTCATTGCATGTGACCAAGGAGGCTTACCTGCCGCCGTCGTTGTTAGAGCGGTATCCCCTTTCAGTAACGTTGCGCGTTGTTCGATATAATCAGCGGCTAATAAGCCCTCGGTAGGCATAGGCACATAATCGCTGTCTGCCATGTATTTACCACGATCGGCAAAGGCTAAACGAGAAGCGTCACCGAGTAAGCGCCAACTTTGAATGTTTTCTGGGCCCATTTTAGCGATGGGATAATGGCTTAGCATGCCCATTATTTGCCCTAAGGTTAATGCCCCTGAGCTGGGTGGCCCCATGCCACATATCGAATATTGACGATAAGGCGCGCAGACGGGTTCACGCTCTTTGACTTGGTAGGTAGCTAAATCCATCGTGTTTAATACACCGGGGTTAGCTTTTGCACCACGTACGGTTTTAACAATATCGTTAGCAATCTTACCGTGGTAAAACGCACTGGCACCTTGGTCGGCGATTAACATTAATGTATCGGCATAAGCGGGATTTTTAAGGTTTTGTCCTGCTTTGATTGGTGAGCCATCTTGATTAAAGAAGTAAGCTTTAGCTTCAGCTGAACGTTGTAGATAGTCTTTATCGTTGGCCACTAATTTAGCTAAGCGTGGGCTAACAACAAAACCTTTTTTAGCCAGATTTATAGCGGGTTCAAAGAGGGTTTTCCACGGTAATTTACCTAAACGCTGGTGGGTATGCTGCAGTAATTTAACAGTACCTGGTGTACCCACTGAACGCCCACCGACAACGGCGTCAAAGAACTGTAGTGGTTCGCCTTTATCATCCTGAAATAACCGCGGTGTAACGCCATAAGGTGCAGTTTCTCGACCATCAAATGATGTTAAAGCCTCTTTTTTTGCATCCCAATACATTAAAAATGCACCACCACCAATTCCTGATGACTGTGGTTCAACCAATCCCAACACTAACTGGGTAGCGACCATGGCATCAATGGCATTGCCCCCTTGGCGTAGCATTGCAGCTCCGGCTTCACTGGCATAAGGATTCGCAGACGCAATCATCCAGTCAGACCCTTGCACCAAGGTTTGCGTTTTTAACCCTGTCGCGGCTTCGGGGGCAATATTGTCTGCGCTTTGTTTGGCGATCGCGGGTGTGACGGTGAGGCTAGCGGTTATTAACAACGCTAGGCAAGATGCTTTCCACTGCATATGAGCTCCTTATGTCGTCTCTCTTGATAGAAGTCCGGTCAATGAACTTCGTAGCGTAGAGAGTGACAGTGCAAAGCGCTAGTGTCTAATTGTTGAGCACTTTTTTGTGCTCATTCTCAATAATTTTCGTGCTTAATTACCAAGGTGTTTTTACAGCGTAACTATTATATTTTTACAATGTAACTATGATATTCAACAAAATCATACTGCCGATAGTCACAAACAGTACGCCACAAATACCGTCGATATAAGGTGTCCATTGCTGAATTTTTTGTTGTAGACGTTTCCCTGTTAGTAACCACGCCAGCATGGCGAACCATAGAAATGATGTGATCCATAAAATCGCAATTGCGGTTATTTTTCCGGATATCGACATATCAACCGGCACTATGGTCGAGAGTAGGCTGATGAAAAATACTAACGCTTTAGGGTTTAATATATTGGTTGTAAACCCTTTAACGAGTGCTTGTTTACGATTTGAAATAATGCTCTGTGGGGCTGTAACTGTTTCAGTGTGCGCTGTGGGACGAAAAATGGGCATTAGTACGCTTCTAACAGCACCAACTCCCAACCACAGTAAGTATGAACCGCCAGCGGCTTGCAGTAAGGCAAATAGGGTGGGTTGCTGGTGGATCAATAAGCTAGCACCTGTCAGGCTTAAAATTGAATGCAGTAAAATGCCCAGAGACAAACCCAATGCGATCGCAATGCCCGTTTGACGCCCGTAACGTCCGGCATTTTGTACCACTAAGGCAAAATCAGGCCCTGGGCTCATTAACGCGATAATGTGGACAGTGACTAAGGTCAGTAATGTGGTGACTTCGTTCATGGTAGTTCGCCGTTTTTATTCGATTGGATCGGTCAGTTTCGTAGTATGACGGGGCGTGTTTGAATGCGCTTGTAAAAAAGTGACAGCGAAAAGACAGTACAGCGGAAAAGAAGAATAGTAATGGCTATAAATTGGATATAGTTATTTGATGTGTGAGGGTGCAATACCGAACGTTTGTTTGAAGGTATTGGTAAAGTGCGCCTGATCATAAAAACCGACATGATAAGCCACTTCTGTACTGTTAAAGCCAGCCCGCAGCAAAGCCATCGCGTGTTCTAAGCGTAAGCGAGCTAACCAAGCATAAGGTGTAATACCAGTGGTTTTCTTGAATTGACGTAACAGTTGCGATGGGCTGAGATCACACAGTGTTGCCAAGTCATTCAGGCTGATTTTTTGATCAAGATGCGCCATGAAATAATCGCGTAACTGACGTAAATTTTTGGTACCCAGTTTCGTGACTGTGTGTTCTGTTACTTTTCCATAGTGGGTTAATAGATAAGAAAAGTATTCGATCGGCAAGCTATCTTTGGCTAATTGAGACGCCAAAGGATTATCTAACTGGGTATGTAATTGGGTTAGTTGCTGAAAAAACTGATGATCGGCAATTTTATGTTGTGGGAAACAAAAGAGATCTTTGCCCGATACGGCTTCAGCCTGTTGAGTTAACCAATCAGGGCTAATGCTAAAAACTTTAACGCGGTAGCCAGCGCTTTCTTTGGGCTGTCCATCGTGGATTTCATCGGGGGGCATGATCACCATTTGACCCGGTCCTGCGACATGTTTAGCGCCATTGAAGAAATACTGCTGCTGCCCTTGGGTGATTAAACCCAAATGGTAATCGAGGTGGTAATGGCGTTTGAAAGAAAAGCTTTGGTAATGGGCATCAATCAAGTTGATGTCATCAATATTGCTTTTACGATGACTGACTTTATTCATGTGCTTGCCCAGTAAGGATCGGAAGATCGTGCTTTTCTATTATAAGTACACCATAAATGAAGGGTATGCAGCTTGTAAAAAATTCACAAGCTGCATAACGAATTAAACAGATTAGATGGAAGGTGCCACTTTTTTACTATCGCGATGGCGTTTGATTCCGTCCAAACTGAATAAAATCAGGGCTGACCAGATGAAGATAAACGTCATACCGTTATCGACAGTGAAGGGTTCGCCATATACCAATACTGCCAATAAGAACATTAAGCTCGGTCCGATATACTGAAAGAAACCCAGTGTAGATAACTTGAGCTTGGTGGCTGCCCCGGTAAAGCACAGCAAAGGCAATGTCGTTACAATACCCGCTGCAACAAGCAGTAGATTAAGTTGCAATGGGTTGTCAGCAAGGTTGGCGGTTGGGCTATCGGTAATAAAGAAAATATAAATGATTGCCAGCGGTAGCAGTACACAGGTTTCGAGGAATAACCCTGTTTGAGCATCCAAGTTAATTTTCTTACGTAACAAGCCATAGCAACCGAAGCTACCAGCTAATGCCAACGCAATCCAAGGTAATGAGCCAAATTGGATTAACTGTGCCGCGACACCACATGCGGCTAATGCCACCGCGACCCATTGTAAGGCCCGTAGTCGTTCACCAAGAAAAACCATGCCGAGAATGACATTGAATAAGGGGTTAATAAAATACCCTAGGCTGGCATCCAACATGTAATTGTTATTCACCGCCCAAATGAAAATCATCCAGTTAGTTCCCACCAATAGCGCGGTTACCGTTAGCATTAGCATCATTTTTGGTTTGGCGATCACCGCGCGGATTTTCCCCCAACCCTTACTGACAAAAATTAATGCCGCTAAAAAGAAGAACGACCAAATAACACGATGGCTTAGAATTTCTAACGGGCTAACATTCTGCAATGCTTTAAAGTAGATAGGAGCAATGCCCCACATCGTATAAGCAGCGAGGGCAAGAATAACCCCGCGTTGTGTTTTTTGGGCTTGTTCTTCCATGGGAATCCAAATGGTTATTTTATAAAATCAATGAGGTTTTCTCAAAAAGTATGCGGAAGCAGTATAAATCGAGATTCTTTGAAATGGCTACATCTTTATCAATAGATTAAATGATAAACAATGTATCGCAAGCTTAACCGTTCATCTTCTTACTCTGTTTCGTATTTCTTTTCGTCGTGCCTTCTGCGACTGACAGCGTGTTGAGTCGTTCACTTAATAAGCCCATTTAGTATAGAATAGCCCGCCCCCAACATTTTAAGAGTAGGTCTATGTCTTCCAGCAGTACCGCGGTTTGTGAGCCAACGCCCTTAGCGCCAAGTGAGAAAATCTTACAGGATGTGTTTGGCTATCAATCTTTCCGTATTGGTCAGCAAGAAGTCATAGAAGCCGTTATAGAAGGCCAAGATTGCTTGGTCATTATGCCTACGGGTGGCGGTAAGTCATTGTGTTACCAGATCCCCGCATTAATTATGCCCGGTATTACCGTGGTTATTTCACCGCTCATCTCATTAATGAAAGATCAAGTCGATCAGCTGAATGCCAATGGGGTGGCAGCGGCGTATATCAACTCAACCATGTCGCGTGAAGAAGTGATGGAGACTTTCTTGGCAATGCGAGAGGGGGATTTGAAGTTAGTATACGTATCGCCTGAACGGGTGTTGATGCGTGATTTTATCGAGCGATTGTATGAAATCCCGTTAAGCATGGTAGCCGTTGATGAAGCGCACTGCGTTTCTCAATGGGGGCATGATTTCCGTCCTGAATATGCTGCATTAGGCACTTTGAAACAACACTTTGAAAACTTGCCGATCATGGCATTGACGGCAACTGCCGATGATACCACCCGTAACGATATTACCAGTCGTCTTGGTCTTACCAATCCTCATGACTATCTCGGTAGTTTTGATCGTCCTAATATCCGTTATACCTTACTTGAAAAGCATAAACCGATGACTCAGCTCACCCGTTATTTAACCGGGGTACGTGGTCAATGCGGGATCGTGTATTGCAATAGTCGCAAACGAGTAGAGCAAATAGCGGAAAAATTGCGTGATAGTGGAGTACGAGCAGCGGCATATCACGCAGGGCTCGATCATGATGAACGAGGGCGAGTACAAGAAAGTTTTCAGCGTGATGATATTCATATTGTGGTTGCCACCGTGGCCTTTGGCATGGGGATCAATAAACCTAACGTTCGCTTTGTTGTGCACTACGATATTCCGCGCAATATCGAGTCGTATTATCAAGAAACTGGGCGGGCGGGTCGTGATGGTTTACCTGCAGAAGCAGTTATGTTTTATGACCCATCAGACTTAGCTTGGTTACGTCGCTGCCTTGATGAAAAAGAAGACGGAGCACAAAAGCAAGTTGAGAGTCATAAGTTAAATGCAATGGGGGCATTTGCCGAAGCGCAAACATGCCGCCGTCAGGTTTTGCTGAATTACTTTGGCGAATACCGTGAAGAACCATGCGGTAACTGTGACATTTGTTTAGACCCGCCTAAGCGTTTTAATGCGATTGAAGTGGCACAGAAAGCTTTGTCGTGCGTATACCGTGTTAATCAAAGCTTTGGTGTGGGTTACGTAGTGGAGGTGCTGCGTGGTATGCAAAACCAACGGATACGCGAACATGGGCACGACAAGCTCACAACGTATGGGATTGGACGTGAACATAGCCATGAATATTGGGTAAGTATTTTACGTCAGCTGATCCACCGTGGATTTTTAACCCAGAATATTTTGCGCAGTTCAACCCTACAATTAACCGAAAAAGCGCGCTCAGTATTACGTGCTGAAATTGAGCTAGAGCTTGCGGTTCCTCGGCTTGATGTGGCAGCTCGTAGTGCGAAAAGCGATAAGATGGCAAATCGTCACTATGATAAGAAGCTGTTTGCTAAATTACGTAAGTTACGTAAAGCCATTGCCGATGAAGAAGATTTACCACCTTATGTCGTGTTCAATGATGCAAGCTTAATGGAAATGGCTGAAATTTTACCAACATCTCAAGGTGAAATGTTAGCGATTAATGGCGTTGGGCATCGCAAGTTAGAAAAATACGGCAGTGTTTTTTTAGGGGTGATTGAAGAGCATTTGATGGCTGGGATCAGTGAGCGATAAACACGTCCTAATAACAGATAAAAAAATACCGGACTATCCGAGTCCGGTAAAAATGCGTTCAAAAAACATAAATGGTTTATGTATTGTTCGCTACAAAACAGCTTGCGTATTTGGTGAGAATATATATTTTCACCTGTTGCCAGATCACTGAAAATCGACGGGACGCGTTCTTCAGCAGTGTTAGGCAACACACCTATAAAACCATGAATCTACATCGGTAGCTATAGCCTGATTATGGTTTGATACGCAAAGACACAGTTGGTTACAGGAAACTTACTCTCTGCGTATATATATACCCAAGTTACCTCAAAATGAAGTTAAAGGAATAATTATGACGGATTCAACGCCCTTATCAGAACACCTCTTTGCGGTACGTGAGCTAGATTTAGCCCATGGTCACCTTTTACTTTCTGGTCCTGATTTCGATTTTGATTCTTTCTCTGACATCGCAGAGCAATTACTGGTGTGTATTGATGCACGAGTGATAGAGAAAGAGCTGAATGCGGATTTACACGTGTGGATCATTGATTTTGAAGGTAGTCGTCTATTGTTAAAAGGAGAGCATTACGCCAGCGCACTGTGGATCGAAGCATTGTCATCGGCAGACAATGAGGCCTTAGCATTTATAGCAACACTCTTACCGCGTCAATCAGGGCAGCTGTGCTAATTTATCCACTAAAATCGGTAAAGTAATACGAATAACACAGGCAAACGATTGCTTGGTGTAATTCAATACTTCGAGGGTAGGCAAGAATATTGGTTAATGTATAATCGCCGCCTTCGGTCACTGCTGCATGGTATGAGAACCTGCTGACAGTGAAATTTTGGGTTCCCTCTCCCCCAATGACAAAAAGGTCTACTATGACTATATCTCAATTATCTTCAGTACCATCGTTTACCCTGCCACAACAACGTAAAGCCCTTTCTTTTCTGGTGCTATTTCACCTTGTGATCATTGCGTCGAGCAATTATCTGGTGCAGTTACCGTTTACTATTTTTGGCTTTCATACCACTTGGGGAGCGTTTACTTTTCCCTTTATTTTTCTTGCGACGGATCTGACTGTTCGTGTTTTTGGTGCCCCTATGGCACGGAAAATTATCTTTCGGGTAATGGCACCCTCTTTGGCGGTTTCTTATGTGCTATCGGTGTTGTTTTATCAAGGCGAATATCAAGGGGTGGCACATCTAGGTGAATTTAATCTATTTGTTGCACGTATCGCGATTGCGAGTTTTATGGCGTATTTGCTTGGGCAGATTTTGGATGTTTCTGTTTTTAATCGCTTACGTCAAATGAAGCAATGGTGGATAGCACCAACGTGTTCCACTATTTTTGGTAATGCATTAGATACATTGGCGTTTTTTGCTATTGCATTTTATAACAGCCCAGATGCATTTATGGCTGCTAACTGGACTGAAATTGCGCTGGTGGATTACACCTTTAAGCTGATTATTAGCCTTGGGTTATTTGTACCTGTTTATGGCGTATTGCTGAACTATTTAATTAAACGTCTAACAACGGTTAATGTAACGGATAGTAGATTAGCGAATCCAAAGCTTAAAACACACTAACCGATAATATAGAATATAAAAGCCGACTTTGAGTCGGCTTTTTTTATACCATTTTTCTGAGCAAGGAAATGAATTCAATGCAAGTACGACAAGCCTCATTGGCAGAAGCCATAATAGTGTTGAATCAGATCAGTGAGTTTGACCACCCTGAAACAAAAGACAGTTTGATGCAGCGTCTTGCTGGGCATGCAAGCTTAATACTCGTTGCAGAGCATGAAGGTCGTTTGGTTGGAGTGAAAATTGGTTACCGCTTCTCTGATTCTACCTTCTATAGCTGGTTGGGTGGGGTTGCCCCTGCTGGTCGTCGAATGGGGATTGCTCAAGCCTTGTTAGATGCACAAGAAACATGGGCGATTGAGCAGGGTTATCAGGAAATTAAAGTTAAATCGCGAAATTGCTTTCCGTCTATGCTGATGTTACTTCTGAAAAATGCCTACACAATTGAAAATATTGAAAAAAAAGGCAGGGTTGCTGATTACCGAATCTATTTTTCAAAGTTGCTAACTAATAAAAAATAGTCTAAATGAAAATAATTCTCAATAAGTGCTTGCAACTCAAGTGAGAATGGTTATTATTAGCAGGCTCTCAGGTGAGAGGGGAAACAAATAACCTCTTAGTTGAAGGCACGACATTGCTCACATTGCTTCCAGTGTACTTCGGCGACGGTTGAGTGTTTTTAGTGTAGGGCTAAAAACATGCAACACTTCTGCTGAGCGGCGACTACCTCCTGATTATCAGGTTTTCTTAACTTTAAGAGAAAAGGTAGCGTCGCTTTTTCTTTTCTGGCGTTAAGCCAGCTGTACTAAATGCTTAACCAGCTTATTGATCCCACTTGCAGCCTCAGAAATACTTCCCGCTAACATGTAAGCTGGTGTTGTCAGTAGACGGCGCTTTTGATCTAATACAAAATCATCCACAGGGCAATCAATATGCTCACCACCCATCGCATTAAATGCTTTGGCGGTTTCAGGATCGGTTCCAATTGTTCCTTTTGCTCCTGGCCCATAGATCGCAGGGATCATGGTTGGTGCGATACATAAATACGCCGCAGGTTTTTCTTCTTGGGCAAAAGCTTGGCAAGCTTTTTTAACATCAGGGTTGATCTCGCACTTAGCCCCTTTGATAGCAAAATTGGACAAGTTTTTTGCCGCTCCAAAGCCACCAGGGATCAATAGCGCATCATACTCAATAGGCTTTAGGTTCACGAGGTCTTCAATGTTACCGCGAGCAATACGGGCAGCTTCGATCAACACATTACGTGTTTCTGTTGTTTCTTCACCTGTTAGGTGGTTAATCACATGGTATTGATCAATATTGGGGGCAAAACAATGCCAACTCGCCCCTTCTTGCTCAATTGCCAACAAGGCTAAAACGGTTTCATGTATTTCAGCGCCATCAAATACGCCAGAGCCGCTTAAAATAACTGCAATTTTCTTCATTTTGGCTTCCTTCCTAGACAAAATAGACTGTTTTTACTTTAGCATATGGTTATTTTCGAGCGATCTGTTAACTTTTTCCACAATTAATGATCATTTTAAGATCTGGGATCGTTTTTTGCAGTTGAGATTAACTTGTTGATTTTACGTGGCTTTGTGGCGTTGTTTTGATTGTTGAAAAAGATTGATCAGATTTGTAAAATTAGATACTAACAAAGTTATCCACAGATTGTGGTGTGTAAGTGGAAAACATCAGTTAACACTTGTCGTCTCTCATGGCATTCTAGTGTCTTACACCACAGTTTTTGATTTTTCAGTGTTGAGCATGCCAAAATCTGTGCGATGTGGCACTTTTTAATCTTTCATCTCCCGGATATAAGAATATCTCTATGGCAACTATCCCAGAAAATCCACTCATCCTGATTGATGGATCGTCTTATCTTTATCGCGCTTATCATGCCGCGCCTAATTTCACTAATTCAGATGGTGAACCAACAGGCGCAGTATATGGTGTGGTGAATATGCTACGCAGTTTATTACGTCAATTTTCGACTGAACATATTGCAGTGATCTTCGATGCTAAAGGCAAGACATTCCGAGATGATATTTATCCGGAATATAAGGCAAATCGTCCGCCTATGCCTGATGATCTTCGAGGTCAGATTGAGCCATTACATGCTGTGATCAAAGCAATGGGCTTACCGCTGATCGCGATCTCAGGCGTTGAAGCGGATGATGTGATCGGAACATTGGCAACGCAGGCATCAAAAGCGGGTATGCCAGTACTGATTAGTACTGGTGATAAAGATATGGCACAGCTGGTTGATGAAAATGTCACGCTGATCAATACCATGACTGATGTGGTTATGGGTCCTGCTGGGGTCGTAGAGAAATTTGGGATCGGCCCTGAGTTGATTATCGATTATCTCGCCCTGATGGGGGATAAAGTTGATAATATTCCTGGAGTGCCGGGGGTCGGAGAAAAAACAGCAAAAGCATTGTTAACAGGTGTTGGTGGTCTTGATGCTATTTATGACAATTTAGACGCGATTCCTGCTCTTGGCTTTCGTGGCTCTAAAACGATGCCTAAAAAGCTGGCAGATAATAAAGAAGCGGCTTATATGTCGTATGAGCTTGCAACCATCAAATTGGATGTAGAGCTAGACAGTGCACCGCATGAACTGTTGAAGACTGAACCTGACACTGATGAATTAACCAGTTTATTTGGTAAATTACAGTTCCGTCGTTGGTTATCTGAAATGCTAGACGGTAGCGACGGTAAAATCGTGGCTGACGAGAAAGCGTCAGAGCCTGTAGAAAAGAAAGTGGTCGCACCGACGATTGATCGTAGCGGTTACGAAACTATTCTCGATGAAGTAAGCTTTAAAACGTGGCTCGATACGTTAACTGCAGCAGACGTTGTTGCTTTTGATACAGAAACTGACGGCCTTGATTACATGACGGCTAACTTAGTCGGTGTATCATTTGCTGTCGAAGAAGGGAAAGCGGCTTATGTTCCCGTTGCGCATGATTATCTTGATGCGCCTGAACAGCTTGATCGTGATTGGGTACTTGCTCAACTAAAACCGCTACTTGAAGATCCAGCTCAAAATAAAGTCGGTCAAAACCTAAAATTTGATATGAGCATCTTGGCACGTTACGACATTAATATGCAGGGTATCAAATATGACACCATGCTTGAGTCATACGTATTCAATAGTGTGGTTGGCCGCCATGATATGGATAGCCTAGCACTACGTTACCTAGAACATAAAAATATCAGTTTTGAAGAAGTTGCCGGTAAAGGTAAAAAGCAATTAACGTTTAATCAAATTGATTTAGATGTTGCTGGGCCTTATGCCGCTGAAGATGCTGATATTACGCTGCGCTTACATAATTTATTGATCGAAAAAGTTGAATCTGATGAGCAGCTAAAGTCTGTCTTTGAAGATATTGAAATGCCGCTGGTGCCCGTACTATCTCGTATTGAGCGTACTGGTGTATTAATCGATAGCATGCTATTAAGTGCCCAATCGACAGAAATCGCTGCGCGCCTTGATGAATTAGAAACCAAAGCGTACGAGATTGCAGAACAAGAGTTTAACTTAAGTTCGCCGAAGCAGCTGCAAGCGATCCTATTTGAAAAGATGGGCCTACCGATTTTGAAGAAGACCCCGTCTGGTGCGCCTTCGACCAATGAAGAAGTACTTCAAGAACTGGCGTTAGATTACCCATTACCGAAGATACTTTTAGAATACCGCGGTTTGGCTAAGCTGAAATCCACCTATACTGATAAGTTACCTAAAATGGTGAACCCGTCGACTGGGCGAGTACATACTTCATACCATCAAGCGGTAACAGTAACGGGACGTTTATCTTCTAGCGATCCTAACTTACAGAATATTCCGGTCCGTAATGCTGAAGGGCGTCGTATTCGTCAGGCATTTATTGCCCCTACAGGCTATAAGATCCTTGCTGTCGATTACTCGCAAATCGAGTTACGTATTATGGCGCATTTATCGGGTGATAAAGCGTTATTAGAAGCCTTTAAAGAAGGTAAAGATATTCACGCAGCAACCGCAGCAGAGATCTTAGGTTTACCGATTGAATCAGTCACCACTGAACAACGTCGCCGTGCTAAAGCGATTAACTTTGGTTTGATTTATGGCATGAGTGCGTTTGGTCTTGCTAAGCAATTGGGTATGGGCCGTAATGAAGCACAAGACTATATGAATGTGTATTTTGAACGTTACCCTGGCGTGTTGGAATATATGGAAAGCACCCGAGTTCATGCTAGTGAGCAAGGATATGTTGAAACCTTGTTTGGACGACGTCTGTATTTACCTGATATTAAATCTCGTAATGGTATTCGACGTAAAGCGGCAGAACGTGCAGCAATCAATGCTCCGATGCAAGGAACCGCGGCTGATATTATCAAACGTGCCATGGTATTGGTTGATGAGTGGGTTGAACAGCAAGAAACTGGGCGTGTTCGTCTATTAATGCAAGTACATGACGAACTTGTCTTTGAAGTACAAGAGTCTGAGTTGGACGCGGTCTCTGCTGATGTACGTCGCTTAATGGAACTAGCGGCTGAATTAGATGTACCTCTGATTGCAGATACTGGAGCTGGTAACAACTGGGATGAGGCGCACTAGCGTTTTTAATCCCTTTTAATCATGATACAACGATGAGAGTCAGCCTAGTGCTGACTTTTTTTTTTATGAGTAATTAGACGTTATTAAAAATCATTATTAAAATTTAGTTACCAAATTATGAAAAAAAACTACAGTTTTCACTTTTCTTATCTGCTCAATTGATATACAGTTAATGACGTAGGGTACAGAGGTAAGATGTTCTATCTTTCAGACCTTTTGTTTCACGTTATTGGATTTGGCTGATTCAGCCGCCCTGGTCGATTGACCAGGGCGTTTTTTCTTCTAAGCTACTATAAACCCTCATACCTTGTTTCTCATATTTTCAAATACCCCCATATTATTATTCTCTGACTATTGTTTCTTTTTTTACATTCATCGGCTGTACTAAAAATAATCGAATGATCTAAAGTGAGCTATTATTTACACTAACTGTTAAAATTATCTTTTAAATTAAAGCGTTAAAATTAGTGGGCAAAAGCTGCTTTTATTTTTAGAATTTGTAGTACGCACAATTTAGAGTAAATACTTTAAAAAAGATTTAGAGCAGGTATAATGAGCACAGCTTCTTGTTCATATTTGTTATTGTTTACGGGCTTTATGCCTATGAACTTGCACATTCATGAAATAACCATCCTTTTCATTGAGGGTGGTTTTTTTTTGCCTGTTTGTTCGTGTTGTAATTAAATTCCGAAATTAATATGTTTAAGCGATATTAATAGAACTTAATTCTCATTGAGAATAATGATTAAGTGAAATCTATAAAAAGAGAGAGTACGGGGAAAGGACGTTACTGGTGTCAGTTATTACGTTTATATCAGTGGTGAAAAAACGCACAAAATGTGGATAAAGAACTTGCGTTGAGTTAGGAAATCATTGATGCTTTCTGGATAAATATAAAAAAACTCCTATTTCTCTCCCGTTGCCCCACCAGAAGGTGGGGAATTTTTATGGCCCCTTCCTTAGAGCCATAAACAGACGTCGTTCTCTATTAACGAGTAATATTTACTCGATTAATCATCGCTTTTGTCTGATAGCGTTTCACCAGTGTATGTCTCGCCATTTTCAGCCGCGGCAAGCATTAGTTGGCGCTCTAGTTCTGGTCCAAACCATGTATCTAGTTTACGACGAACTTGATCAAGTCCAATTCCCTTCAATGAAGAAAACAGCTCAATTTGTACATCACCACCAAAAGACTTTGATGATTCACGTACTTTTAGTAATTGCGCTTTACGTGCGCCGCTTTTCATTTTGTCGGCTTTCGTTAAGAGCACCAATACTGGAAGGCGGCTTTCGATCGCCCAGAAAATCATTTGCTGGTCGAGATCTTTCATTGGGTGGCGGATATCCATCAATACCACCAAGCCTTTTAGGCACTCACGCTTTTGCAGGTATTCACCTAGCGCTTTCTGCCATTTAATCTTCAATTCTAGTGGTACTTGAGCAAAACCATAACCTGGTAAATCGATTAGGTTACAACCCGTAGTCACTTCGAACATGTTAATTAATTGTGTACGACCTGGTGTTTTAGAGGTACGCGCTAGACCTTTTTGATCTGTAATGCGGTTAAGTGCACTTGACTTACCTGCATTGGAGCGGCCAGCAAATGCGATCTCAACGCCTGTGTCTTGTGGCAAGTGGCGAATATCAGGTGCACTTGTGATGAATCCGGTGTTTCTGTAGTTGAGAGGTTGATTCACTGTTAACTCCGTCAAGTCTTCATGTAGTCGACTGATTACTTTTATGTAAAATTGTGTAAAATGTACCAAAACCGTGCTTGGTTTGTGGTCGCATTGTATACCATGTAACTGAGCATTACTTGTGGTACTGGAAGCTCTATAATTATAAACGGAATGTCATGAAGAAATTAGCACTTATATTGGCTCTTCTTGCCAGTTGCTCAGTCTGGGCTCAAGGAGACGCAGAAGCTGGAAAAGCAAAAGCTGCAACATGCGCAGCTTGCCACGGCGCCGATGGTAATAGCATTATGGCGCAATATCCTAAAATTGCAGGACAACACCCTGGTTATATTGAAAAACAACTTAAAGAATTTAAGTTAGCGATGACCACTGGTGGCACACAAGGACGTAATGATCCTGTTATGGGAGGCATGGTAATGGCATTGTCTGAAGAAGATATGTCTGACCTTGCAGCTTATTTTTCTTCATTACCTATCTCTGAAAACGCTACGCCAGAATCTTCAATTAAAGTGGGTAAGCAGTTGTATAACGTGGGTGATGCTGAGCGCGGTATTGCTTCATGTACTGCTTGTCATGGTCCTCGAGGTAACGGTACTAGCTTATCAGGATTCCCTAAAATCTCTGGTCAAAATGCTGAGTACATTAAGTTACAGTTAGAGAAGTTCCGCTCTGCTCAGCGTAACAACGACATGAACTCAATGATGCAATCAGTAGCGGCAAAACTATCAGATGATGAAATCACCTCATTATCTCAATATGTTGGTGGTTTACACTAAGTACTCGTATTCCAGTATTGGTCAATGAAAAGGCAGCTTAGGCTGCCTTTTTCTTTATGTCTTCTTTATTAAAGCTAAGTACGTAGACCACATATGCAGAAACTGCAAGTTAGTAACGAAAATTCACTATTTTTAGTGCTTAAATCGTAGAACACTGAGAGGCGTGTGCGAGATCCGCTATTCGTGATAGCCCATCTAGATGATAAAGAAGGTGGATTTGAATGACTATTTCAAAAGTATCAGGCAGTTAGTTCTATTGAAATAATATTACAAAAAAATGCTAAGAGCTGCCTTGTTGAATGAATCCTGAATGGGCGTAAAGTATGCCTTGTCGACAGGGAATACGACGAAGGATTGGGAAGCGCCAGGATGGCATGAGCAAGATGCTCGAAGGATACATCGGATGTCTGGCGAGGAAGCCGGGTAATTCGCAAGATGCGTAGGATTGTCATGGTTGACACTTACGGAAAAGGTTTCTATTGATACACAATAGAAAATAGGTACATAAAGGATTGTGTGCCCACATGGATGGTGACATTGGTTATCAGGATGATAACGCGCTTAATGGATAGCCAGTTCAGGACGAACTGTTTTAACATGGATTGTCGCAAGGAAGACGAAAATTCATCAGGATGATGAAGAACAACAACGTCTTGCAAGGAAAGCACAAATAACAAACGGATTATTGTCTAACCAGATTTTTATAGCTGGTTATGGGCAGACTAGACAGGATTTAGCCATATTATGGCAACCTTATAGAGCGACAGGTTTATACCTGTCGCTTTTTTCTTCATTAGCTTTCTGTTATGTTTCGCCTTCATTTTTCGATGGCTAAGCAATGCAGACATTTCTGCTATGTAATGACCTCTCGGTCAGTGAAATTAAAAATCATTTATAATCAACATGAAACTGTCTAAACAATGACGGCTATTCTTATTGTTATTAGTGCGTAGTGCTTCTTTTTCGACGTACTGATAAAGCCAGAAGCCGATAGATTGGTATTCGGTTATGCCCTCGATCTTACATTCTTCATAATGTTGGTTGATATAGGGTATAATGTGGCGATATATGACTCATATTTTGCTCATGAACCTAAAGTATTAGTAAGGCATCAAGCTTTACTATTGGTACGGCAGCGATTGAACATTTTATACGCCTGCAAAGGAATGGGGGCTGCTGCTTAGCATAATACACACTAGCAGAAAGCTAGAATGAATGACTAAGCTGGCAATAGATGCAGATGCCTTTGCGCAATAGCATTACAAATACGATCCAACACAGATGCGCTTTTTTAGCCAAAATACCGTTTATTCTTCAGTAAACAGTAATGGCTCGGAAGTTGATTTTGTTGGTAATGATGTGATTTTGCTGAGGAAGACCCAGTAATGACCCGTAAAAAAAGAAGTCGCGGTGTAGGATCAGAAGGCCCTGCAGTGTTCCGCGAGAAATCAACAACACAGGTTGATGTTGAAGCACGCAAAAGCCAGAAAGATAAAAAACGTAAAGGTTTGAAGTCTGGTAACCGTAACGCAGATGCTTTGGATCCAAAGCATTACGCGAACGGTCAAAAGAAAGACCCACGTTTAGGCAGTAAGAAACTGATCCCATTAGTGGTTGAGAAAAAACCAACAACCAAGAAAGAGCGTCGCTTAAGCGCCGAGCAAGAATTGGATATGTTGGAAAATGATGCACAATTAATGGTGTTATTAGATCGTATTGAAGCGGGCGAGAAACTAGGTGCTGGTTTACAGAAGCAAGTGGATCAAAAACTAGACCGTATCGAGCATCTAATGGGTCGTTTAGGCTTACTTGAAGTTGAAGAGCCAGAAGAAGTCATTGAAGAAGCACCTGTACGTAAAGGCGCTAAAACCGATGAAGATTTACTTGATCAGTTTGAAAATATGGATCTAGATTCTTTCGGTAAGGAGTAACCGTTGCAGGATATGACGCTTTGGTTAGGCTTGGGCGGCAGTATTATTGTCGCACTCGCTATATATGCTGGCTATTTGTTGTTTAAGGTATATCAGCAACATCAACACCATAAAGCTTTCTTGAAGCGTGCTGCGCTTCAGCAAGCAGAGCAAATAAAAACGCGTAATACCAATATTATGGATAGCGTGTTTATTATTGCTGATGCCGGAAAACAAGAACAATGTGACATGTCAGAAGTAACCATTCGTTTATATAAACTGATGGAAGTATTACAAGCTGAACAACACATTGATTTTGCTAGCAAGTTCCCAGCGATGTTTGAGCTTTATCATGTTGTAAGAGACATGCCACGTGGTGATGCCCGTAATATGATTCAAAAGAAAGAGCGAATGAAGCTCGATCTAGAACGTATGAAAGCAGAAGTGCGACTACAAGATACAATTAAGTTAGAGCTCGACGATATCCTGTTAATGAAACCATAATGGGTAGCCAGTCTACCTATTATTGAGTACTCACCATCTAGGTCATTTGATCTAGGTGGTATTTTCCTCGACCAAGAACTAGTAAGTGTTCTACATCTTTCTTGAGTGTGGCACACTGAACATCGAATTTATTCCCCCTTACAAATAGTGGAAGTACGTCATGTCAAATGAGCAGATTATTTGGGATCAAGCACTGATAGAAAAGTATAACTATTCAGGTCCTCGTTATACTTCTTATCCAACCGCTCTTGAATTTCATGAAGCCTTTACTCCTGCAGAATTTGATATGGCTTGTGCGCAATATCCAGATCGCAAGCTTTCGCTTTATATCCATATTCCGTTCTGTCATAAGCTTTGTTATTACTGTGGCTGTAATAAGATTATTACCCGCCATCAACATAAGGCAGATCAATACCTTGATGCTTTAGAGCAAGAGATTCGTCAACGCGCCTCTTTGTTAGGTGATCGCCAAGTAAGCCAATTACATTGGGGCGGCGGAACACCAACGTTCTTAACTAAGAAGCAAGCTAGCCGTTTGATGGCACTGTTACGCGACCAGTTTTCATTTGATACTGATGCTGAAATTAGTATTGAAGTTGACCCGCGTGAAATTGAATTGGATATGCTTGATCACTTGCGTGGCGAAGGTTTCAACCGTTTAAGCATTGGTGTTCAAGATTTTAATAAAGAAGTGCAAAAGCTGGTTAACCGCGAGCAAGATGAAGACTTCATTGTTGCCATGGTACAGCGCGCTAAAGAGTTAGGTTTTCGTTCGACGAATCTTGATTTGATTTATGGTTTGCCAAAACAGAACCGTGAACTATTTGCCGAGACATTACAGCAAGTACTGAAGATGAAGCCTGGGCGTTTATCGGTGTTTAATTACGCGCACATGCCAAGTTTATTTGCTGCTCAACGTAAAATTAAAGATGACCAGCTGCCATCAGCGAATGAGAAGTTAGGTATTCTACAAGATACCATTGCCACGTTAACCGGGGCTGGTTATCAGTTTATTGGTATGGATCACTTTGCTTTACCTGATGATGAGTTAGCTGTTGCTCAGCGTAATGGTGTTCTTCACCGCAATTTCCAAGGTTATGCGACACAAGGCGATTGTGATTTATTAGGTATGGGTGTTTCAGCAATCTCAATGATTGGTGACTGTTATGCGCAAAACCAGAAAGAGCTGAAAACCTACTATTCAGATGTACAAGAAAAGCGCCAAGCATTGTGGAAAGGGGTATCTCTTGATGCCGATGATTTGTTGCGTCGTGAAGTGATTAAAGCGTTAATTTGTAACTTCCAGCTTGATATGAAAGATATTGAGCAGCGATTCAATTTAACTTTTAATGAATACTTTGCTGAAGATCTCGGTTTGCTTAAAACCTTTATCAATGATGAATTGGTTACCATTGATGGCCAATTTATTCATGTTGAGCTTAAAGGGCGTTTACTGATCCGTAATATTTGTATGTGCTTTGATAAGTACTTGCGTGACCGAGCACGTCAGCAGCAATTCTCTCGCGTTATCTAATATAACTTAACGCTAAAAAAAGCCCTCATACTCAAAGTTAATGATCAGCATTAATTTTGAGTATGAGGGCTTTTTTAATGATTAGCGTTGAGTGGCTTTATCTTTTAGCTGTTGTTTTTCAGCATCAGATAAGAAAGCCAGTTCTAGGCCGTTAATCTGCGCCTGACGAATTTGCTCTTGAGTCAGACCCACTTTCGGTGCTGCTACTTCATATTCGTGAGGAAGCTCGATACCTTCGACCGCAGGATCATCGGTATTTAGACATGCCAAAATACCATGTTCTAAAAACTGCTTAACAGGGTGAGAGGCAAATGATTCAACGGTACTTGTTTGAATATTTGATGTTAGGCAAGATTCAATACCAATCTTGTTCGCTGCTAGATAATCCATCAGTTTTGGATCATGTACCGCTTTAACTCCGTGACCGATACGCACTGCACCAAGCTCTTGAATAGCTTGCCACATACTTTCAGGTCCTGCTGCTTCACCTGCATGAACCGTAACGCGTAGACCGGCATCACGTACTTGAGTGAAGTGTTTGATAAAGCGATCGCCAGGCTGACCTAATTCATCACCAGCCAAATCAATTGCGACTAACTTATCTTTTTGCGTAAGCAATCCGTCAAGCTCTTGCTGACAAGCTTCTTGACCAAAAGTTCGGCTAAGGATACCGATTAAGTTAGCTTGAATACCGAAATCTCGACAGCCTGCCGCTACACCATCAACGACGGCTTCCACAACACCAGCGATCGGTAGGTTATGTTTCATTGCCATGTAATACGGCGAAAAACGTAGCTCGGCGTAATCAATCTGTGCATTCAGCGCATCTTCAACGTTTTCGTAGGCAACACGTCGACATGCTTCAAGGTCACCAAGAACAGCTACACCCCAATCGAGCTTAGAGAGGAAAGCCACTAAGCTTGGCTCTGCTTCAACGATCTGCACATGAGGGCGTAACCCTTCTAGATCCGTTGCAGGCAAGGCCATTCCAAATTTTTGACCTAAGTCTAAAATCGTTTGAATGCGGATATTACCGTCCAAATGGCGGTGAAGGTCGGTAAGGGGAAGCTGCTTCGTAATCATAATTATTGGTATCCCGATAAAAACTGGTGCGTAAGTATACGCAAAGAACAAATGACTATCATTATAGTCTGAGTGAATATTCGTTGATGTGAGTAGAAATTGTGTTGATGTTTACTGTATCTGTTGATTTATTATTATTTTCATCAATGATTGCAGGCAATGCGTAAACGCTAATAAAAAACCTATCTGATTGCTCAAATAGGCTTTTTAAACGGGAATGCAGACTGAAGCTAAGCGTGATGGCGTAGATTACGACCTACGATTAATCTGATGATATATTCAGCTCTTTGAGTTTTCGGGTTAAGGTGTTTCTGCCCCAGCCAAGTAGCTTGGCGGCTTCTTGTTTATGGCCATGGGTGTGTTCCAGTGCCGTTTCGAGCAAGATTTTTTCAAATTCTGGTAACGCTTCGCCAAGTAAATTATCGTTGCCTTGTTGAAGTGCTGTTCTTGCCCAGCATTGCAAAGAATGATGCCAGTGTGAATCAGTTGGTTCACCATTGATGAGCGTAGGGGCTTCTAGTAGCTCGGGAGGGAGATCGGAAGGCAGTATTTCATTACCACTTGCCATCACTGTTAACCAACGACAGGTATTTTCTAATTGCCTAACATTACCCGGCCAATTGAGATTCGTGATCACATCAACAGTATCTGGATGCAATGTTTTCACTTCAACGGCGAGTTCATCTGACGCCCGTTGTAAAAAGTGTCGTGTCAATTGTGGTATGTCTTGGCGGCGATCTTTTAATGAAGGGATATGCACCCGAATAACATTTAAACGGTGGAATAAATCTTCTCGGAATCCGCCACTGGCAACCAGTTGTTCAAGGTTCTGGTGCGTTGCCGCGATAATGCGAACATCGACATTAACCGCAGAGTGCCCGCCAACACGATAAAATTGTCCGTCAGCCAATACACGTAATAATCGGGTTTGAATATCTAATGGCATATCGCCGATTTCATCGAGAAACAGTGTGCCACCATTCGCTTGTTCAAAGCGCCCTTGTCGTACGCTATTCGCGCCAGTAAATGCCCCTTTTTCATGGCCAAACAATTCAGATTCAATTAAATCTTTAGGTATTGCGGCCATATTCAAAGCAATAAAAGCTTGCTTGCTACGTGGGCTATGACGGTGCAGGGCGTGGGCGACTAACTCTTTACCTGTACCTGATTCGCCGTTAATTAATACCGAAATCGATGAGCGAGATAAACGACCTATTGCACGGAATACTTCCTGCATTGCCGGGGCTTCACCGATAATTTCAGGTACAACTTTAGTGTCACTTTCTGGCTGCTGTTGGCGTTTTTGCTCTTGGCTATGGGTTACCGCTCGCTCAACAAGGTTGACGGCTTCATCAATATCAAAAGGTTTCGGTAAGTATTCGAATGCTCCTTCTTGATAGGCGTTGACTGCTGCATCAAGGTCAGAGTGTGCCGTCATGATGATAACGGGCAATGCTGGGTAATCTTTTTGCAATGAACGGAGCAGCGTTAATCCATCAGTACCAGGCATCCGGAGATCGGAAACCAAGACATCAGGAATATTACGCTCTAGTGCTTCAATGACACTATCGGCACTGGCAAAGGTTTCACATTGTAATCCGGCCGCATTGAGTGTGCGTTCTAATACCCAACGAATCGAGCTGTCATCATCAACAACCCATATCAATCCTTTGCTCATACTGACGTCCTCTATTATTGTTATTTTCCCTGCCTTCATGACGAGGGATATTGTGTATAAATATCGTCTTTACGTTACTTTATGGGTAAATAAATCGTGAATTTTGTATGTCCTGGCCAACTAATCACTTCTATTTTTCCGTGATGTTGATCGACCAAATTACGTGCAATAGATAATCCTAACCCTGTGCCACCTTCTCGGGCCGTTACCATTGGGTAAAAAAGAGTGTCTTGAATCTCATTAGGGATCCCCGGGCCGTCATCAATAATGTCTATTTTTGCTGCTATTCGATATCTTTTACCTTGAATCAACGCTTGGTGTGCAGTGCGCGTTTTTAAGGTGATATTTCCCCCGCTTATTTGTTGTAATTCAAGGGCTGCATTACTCACAATATTCAAGATGGCTTGTTCTAGTTGCTCGGAATCCATTCTGAAGTCGGGCAAGCTTGGGTCGTAATCGCGATGCAGTTTAATTTTTTCACCGCAATCGAGGCTGACTAGCTGGCGCACTTTTTCAAGGACGATATGAATATTATCGATTTTTTGTAACCCGGGTCGTTGCGGGCCCAAAAGTCGGTCGACCAGGTTTCGTAGGCGATCGGCTTGCTCGATGATCATCTGGGTATATTCAGTGTAACAAGGGTCTGGAAGGGTTTTTTCGAGTAATTGAGCCGCACCGCGTAATCCACCCAGCGGATTTTTAATTTCGTGTGCTAAGCCGCGCACTAATTCTTTGGCGGCTTGCTGCTGAGCATGTTGGCTCAGCTCTTGACTAATACGACGTTGCTGATCGATAGGTTTGAGTTCTAGCAGAATTAATAACTCTTTCTGCCAAGAGATAGGGCTGGCATTTAACTCTAAGGTATAGCGTTTACCATCGATAACAAAGGTGACATCACTGTCTGCTAAGCCCTGACCGCTTTGCAAGGTTGCTTGGATTAAACCAATATCAAGCGAAGAATGTTGCAATAAATTAGGAAGACAGACTCCCAGTAAGCGACGTTTACTGTACGACAGTAATTGTTCTGCTGCTGGGTTGACGTAACGCATGATGAGCTGTTCATCAAGCAAGATCACAGCGGTGACTAAGTTATCGAGAATTATAGGGGTGAAGGCAGTCGTCACGATTATCATCCTTGTTAATATCAACCGACATGTACTGTCTGTATAAAACAGTATAGTGAAGGGATTGATATGACGCACCATATTGGTGCATTCAAGTGTAACCTGCCTGTCTACAATAGTGCATTAAAAAATCATGCATCAATCTCCATTTCAGAATGAAACCATAGAAACCGTTATAACTTAGGCCTCGCAGCTGGTGGTCTGATTTGGGTCGTAGATGCGCGATGTAGATAGACGGTAATACTGTTAGATAATGCAATTACCTTGCCGTCTTTTAATAGCTGGAGCTGCAATTGATGACTGCCACGATCAATATCGAACAAGCTGAATGTTAAGCTGTTTTGTGGTGCAAGGTGACTGTTCCCATTCAGTACGACTTGTACCTTATAGTTTTTGGTTATTTCACGATTACTGCTTGCCGTAATATCGATATGTCCTGCATTACTGCGCAGTGTCTGTTTATGATAAGGGGTGATAAAGCGGATTGTGGCGGGTGGAAGCGCTTCAGGTACTGATGGCAATGTAAGCTCTGTATATTCTTCAGGATCTTCTATCTCATCAATAATGGGGTTTAACGGTGTACTGGGTGGGGTTGCTAATTCATACACTTTCGTATGAGCGGCATTAGGCTGATCAGTAAAGTGGACGGTGCCATTGCTATCTACCCAAGAGTAAATTGTTGTCGCTTGTACTGTGAGAGTAAAGAACAAAAGACTGACGGCAATCGGTATAAAAAGAGGTAAGTGCATTGAGTGTTCTCCATAGCTGATTCATTATCTTTTCAGCTTTGAAGAGCGCAACAAGATCAAAAAGGCCTACTTGTGAAGTAGGCCTAAATCTTATTCTTTAGCAATGAATCAATTACTTATACAGAGTAGTAAAGTTCAAACTCAAGTGGGTGAGTTGTCATGTTAATTTTCTCTACATCTGCAGACTTCAGTTTGATGTAAGAATCAATAAAGTCATCAGAGAATACACCGCCAGCGGTTAGGAACTCACGATCTTCATCTAGGTTCTTAAGAGCGATTTCTAGTGATTCTGCTACTTGTGGAATTTCAGCGGCTTCTTCAGCAGGAAGATCGTACAGATCTTTATCCATTGCTTCGCCTGGGTGGATCTTGTTTTGAATACCGTCAAGACCAGCCATTAGCATTGCTGCGAATGCTAGATATGGGTTAGCTGCTGGATCGCCGAAACGTACTTCGATACGACGTGCTTTCGGGCTTGGTACCACAGGGATACGAATAGAAGCAGAGCGGTTACGTGCAGAGTATGCAAGCATTACTGGTGCTTCGTAACCCGGTACAAGGCGCTTGTACGAGTTCGTTGCTGGGTTAGCAAAAGCATTGATTGCGCGTGCGTGCTTAATGATACCGCCGATGTAGTAGATAGCCATTTCTGAAAGGCCGCCGTACTTATCACCAGCAAATAAGTTCTGTCCGTCTTTATTCAAAGACATATGAACGTGCATACCTGAACCGTTATCACCTACAAGTGGCTTCGGCATGAAGGTTGCTGTTTTACCAAATGCATGTGCAACGTTGTGTACAACGTACTTATAGATTTGGATTTCATCGGCTTTCGTTGTTAGCGTGTTGAAGCGAGTCGCGATTTCATTCTGACCCGCTGTCGCTACTTCGTGGTGGTGTGCTTCAACAACAAGGCCCATTTCTTCCATGATTAGACACATAGCAGAACGGATGTCTTGAGATGAATCAACAGGTGCTACTGGGAAGTAACCGCCTTTAACGCCAGGACGGTGCCCTTTGTTACCGCCTTCGAAATCAGAACCGGTGTTCCAAGCTGCTTCTACATCATCAATTTTGAAGAAAGAGCCTGACATGTCAGTGTTGAACTTAACATCGTCAAATAGGAAGAATTCAGGTTCAGGACCAACAAGTACTGTGTCTGCTAGACCAGTCGCACGCATAAATTCTTCAGCGCGTTTTGCGATTGAACGTGGGTCGCGATCGTAGCCTTGCATAGTTGCAGGCTCAAGAATGTCACAACGAATATTAAGTGTTGAGTCTTCCGTGAATGGGTCAAGTACCGCGCTTGAAGCGTCAGGCATCATCACCATGTCTGATTCATTGATACCTTTCCAACCAGCAACGGATGAACCGTCAAACATTTTACCATCTTCAAAAAAATCGCTATCGATTTGATGAGAAGGAATAGTGATGTGCTGCTCTTTACCTTTGGTATCGGTAAAACGTAGGTCAATAAACTTAACTTCATTTTCCTGGATCAGCGCTAGTACATTTTCTACTGACATCTTGAGTAACCTCCGGTGTTAAGATTGGGCAACTGGCCGCAAAAACTTATCAATGCTCGTTGTTGAGCTATCTAAAATAAATAAAGCGAAAACCGTGCCAACTTTTAAAAGCCCTAAAACCGCACTGTTATGGCGTTTTGGGTGCTATGCGAATCCTTTTCTGCACCATAGTGGTGATGTGACGCCCTATTATGGTGCGTTCGTGTTGAGTGATACCACGATATGACAACTACTATTAGCTTATGTGTTTATATTGTCAATCTCACTATTGCATAATTACGCTGTTTTTCATCTTTGACTTTTTTGAGCAAATCGTAGTCGAAAGTTATGCTAAATATACATAAAAAGATAAAGTATCATTAAAAATGAAGTACTTTTTTTCCATTTTTTAAGCGAAAAAAATGCATTAAAAGTGAGGTTTAATAAGGCTTCATGAACTATTTTCAAAAAACCGGTGATATAAATCACATATTACGTGGGTTTTAGCGTAAAATCTGTTAGATTATGAGCCGTTTTTTTAACCAAGTAGCTACCCTCCGTTGGTCGCTGCATGTTCTGAGTGAATGTGAAATCCATGTCTAATCAACTGATCGATAAATTAAGAAATATTGCAATTATTGCTCACGTTGACCACGGTAAAACTACCCTGGTTGATAAACTACTACAGCAATCTGGCACGTTAGAAAACCGCGGCGAAGCCGAAGAACGAGTTATGGATTCTAACGATATCGAGAAAGAGCGTGGCATTACCATTCTTGCTAAGAACACAGCAATTAACTGGAATGACTACCGCATCAACATCGTTGATACCCCAGGACACGCCGATTTCGGTGGTGAAGTTGAGCGTATCATGTCGATGGTTGACTCAGTATTGCTTATCGTTGATGCAGTTGATGGCCCTATGCCACAAACGCGTTTTGTAACGCAAAAAGCATTCGCATACGGTCTTAAGCCAATCGTTGTAATCAACAAGATTGACCGTCCTGGCGCACGTCCTGAGTGGGTTATGGATCAAATCTTTGATTTGTTTGACAACCTAGGCGCGACTGATGAGCAACTAGATTTCACAACTGTTTATGCTTCTGCACTAAACGGTTGGGCAACAATGGAAGATGGCGTTGTTGGCGACGATATGGAACCATTGTTCCAAGCGGTTGTTGATAACGTTGCAGCACCATTTGTTGACGTTGACGCTCCACTTCAGATGCAAGTGTCTCAACTTGATTACAGCTCTTACGTAGGTGTTATCGGTGTTGCTCGTATCGCTCGTGGTTCTGTTAAACCAAACCAGCAAGTGACTATCATTAATGCTGAAGGCAAGAAGCGTAACGGTAAAATCGGTACAGTTCTTGGTTACCTTGGTCTTGAGCGTAACGAAGTCGAAGTAGCTACAGCGGGCGATATCGTCGCTATCACTGGTCTTGGTGAGCTGAAAATTTCAGACACTATCTGTGACGTAAACGAAGTTGAAGCACTTCCTGCTCTTTCTGTTGATGAACCAACAGTAACCATGACTTTCCAGGTGAACACATCTCCGTTTGCTGGTAAAGAAGGTAAGTTCGTTACTTCACGTAACATTCTTGAGCGTCTGCAGAAAGAACTTGTTCATAACGTAGCATTGCGCGTTGAAGAAACTGACAGCCCAGATCGCTTCCGTGTTTCAGGTCGTGGTGAACTTCACCTATCTATCCTGATCGAAAACATGCGTCGTGAAGGTTTCGAGCTAGCAGTATCTCGTCCAGAAGTAATCATCAAAACTGTTGATGGTGTGCTAATGGAACCGTTTGAAATGGTAACTATCGATGTGGTTGAAGAGAACCAAGGTAGTGTCATGGAAAGCATTGGTATCCGTAAAGGTGAGCTGAAAGATATGGCACCAGATGGTAAGGGCCGTGTTCGCATGGACTTTATGATGCCTTCTCGTGGTCTTATCGGTTTCCAAACAGAGTTCTTAACAATGACCTCTGGTTCTGGCCTTATCTACCACTCTTACGATCACTACGGTCCACACAAAGGTGGCGTTATCGGTCAACGTTCAAACGGCGTATTGATCTCTAACGGTACTGGTAAAGCAGTAACATACTCACTGTTTAACCTTCAAGAACGTGGTCGTCTGTTCTCTGAGCACGGTGATGAAGTTTATGAAGGTCAGATTATCGGTATTCACAACCGTGCTAACGATCTGACTATCAACTGTCTTCGTGGTAAGCAGCTGACTAACGTTCGTGCATCTGGTACTGATGAAGCACAAACGCTATCTCCTGCTATCAAGCACACGCTTGAGCAAGCTCTAGAATTCATTGATGATGATGAACTAGTAGAAGTTACACCAGTAAGCGTTCGTATCCGTAAGAAACTTCTTACTGAAAACGATCGTAAGCGTGCAGGCCGTGCACCGAAGTAATTCGGCTGTAATAGCTAGCTAAAAAAATCCCGCCATTGGTTATGCCATGGCGGGATTTTTTGTATCTGTAATCAAGATAATCCCACCGAGAAATGAGTATAAAGATTCACTGCTGATTTCCCCATGCTAATGTCCTTTCCAGTATACTGCCTACCTCATCGATTCAGAGTACGACAACATGCAGCCAATCATTATTACTGGTGGACCAGGTGCTGGTAAAACAACGCTATTGAAGGCATTAAGCCATAAAGGGTATTTAACATTTCCTGAAGTGTCTCGTACCTTAATTCAGCAACAAGCAAATTTAGATAATGGGGTATTACCGTGGACCAATCTTCCCGCTTTTGCTGAGCTTTGTTTAGTGATGATGAATGAGCAGCGTCAATTAGCTCAGAAAGGGGCAATGCCAGCTTTTGTTGATCGTGCAATTCCAGATATTTGTGCCTACCTAACCGTGGGCGGAGAAACGGTAAGCCAGCATTACCTTGATGCTGCTGTCGGCTATGCTTCTCGGGTGTATTTTTGTGCGCCTCATGAAGCGATCTATCAACAAGATGATGAACGCCCTCACAGTTTTATTGAAGCTCAAGCGATTCATGAGCAACTGATAATGACCTATAAGGCGCTTAATTATGAAGTGATGCAAGTGCCATGGGGAAGTGTAGAAGAGCGAGCCTGTTGGGTTCTGGCTCGCTTATAATGGTAGGCTGAGCTTTAAAAGTACTTAGGCCTTTTTCAAATGAGAGATAAAGCGTTCAGATTCATCAATGGCGATTTGCATATCATTGATAGCTCGTTGAATATCTTTTTGTAGGGATGTAAATTCACCTTGTAGCGAACCGATGGCTGCCGCATTCAAATTGTGCTTTAGGTACAGCGTATTATCTCGTAATGTATTGAGTACTGGTGTCATTTTGCTTTCGGCTTTATGCATGGCGGTTAACATTTTTTTGTAGGATGTTTGGGTAGCACGCAGTTTCTTTTCACTATCGCGCTTCAATGTTGTGCTGGTATAAAGTGAAAGCTCGTTTTCCCACTCATCAAATAAAGCATCGGCAACGTCTTCGGTAGCAGCAATGCGTTCACTGACTTTTTCGGCCGCATCAGAACTGGCTTCATATTGATCGTTAATATCGTTGTAGGCTGTTTCTAAATCACCGCCATCAAATTGATTTAGGGCTTTTAGTGCATCTAGTGCGCTAGTGAATTGCTCTTGAGCATCTTGTTGTGCTTTATTTGTATCTTCGACGCGGTCGACCATAATATCGCGTTTATGTACGCCGACTTTTTCCATCGCTGAATAATAAGCGCTTTGACACCCTGATAGTAGCGTGACACTTAACAGAATGGTGAGTAGATAGGGCATCGTAAATTCCTTATTGATGTATGGTATCTGAATCGTACGCTTTCCTTTCGTAGCGATAAATTCGTATTAGAATTAAAATAGTATAAAAATTAATTAGATGAATATGGCTGAGAATAAGATAACTGGCAAGGTACATTTTCTTCAATGTCTAAAACAGACTTTTGCATATTTAACCTACCTTCATCGGCGAGTTAAACATGATCGTTTAACTATTGCAGCTGGTTCGATGGCGTATGTGACGTTACTGTCATTGGTCCCCATGATTACTGTTGTTCTTTCTGCGTTATCTGCTTTTCCTGTGTTCGCGGGGTTGGGGGAGTTACTACAAAATTTTGTGATTGAAAATTTTGTACCAGCCGCTGGTGAAGTCGTAAAAACGTACTTGAATGAGTTTGTCGCGAATGCCGGAAAGATGACTGCTGTTGGGGTTGGGGCATTATTTGTGGTGGCGATGATGTTAATGTCTTCCATCGATCAGGCATTAAATTACATTTGGCGAGTGCATGAAAAACGCCGGCCTGTGATTTCATTCTCTATTTATTGGATGGTGTTGACGTTAGGCCCTATTCTTGTGGGTTCAAGTATTGCAGTGAGCTCTTATTTGGGTTCATTAAACTTGCTTAATAGCGAAGCGGTGAATGGTCTTTTTCAGCAAACATTACGCGCTTTGCCTGTCATCATGTCGAGCTGTGCTTTCTTAGGTTTATATCTGCTGGTACCCAATTTAAAGGTGAAGTTCAGCCATGCATTATTCGGTGCTTTAGTGGCAAGCACATTATTTGAGTTGAGTAAAAAAGGGTTTGCACTTTATATTTCAAACTTCCCGTCTTATCAGGTGATATATGGCGCATTAGCTGTGATCCCTATTTTATTTGTTTGGGTGTACTTGTGCTGGTGTATCGTGTTACTTGGTGCAGAAATTACAGCAAGTCTTGGTGAGCGAAAGCAGTGGCAACTGTCTTCTTGTGAGCCGATGGCATCTAAAGACTGCGATGTAAAAAGAATGGCAAAAAATGAGCAAGAAAAAAGCTCAGAAGCTGAAAATAATGAAGGAACAAAGTAAATGATTGCGTTAATTCAACGAGTAAGTGAAGCCAGTGTAACGGTTGATGGCCAAGTAACAGGAACTATTGGTAAAGGCTTACTGGTTCTGCTTGGGGTAGAGAAAGAAGACGATGAATCAAAAACGAAACGTCTGCGTGATAAAGTTTTAGGCTATCGTATATTTGAAGACGATGCGGGGAAAATGAATTTAAATGTTCAGCAAGCGGGGGGCAGTGTCTTAGTTGTTTCACAGTTTACGTTAGCGGCAGACACGAAAAGTGGTATGCGCCCAAGTTTTTCTGTTGGAGCAGCACCTGCTGATGCGGAACGCTTGTATGATTATTTTGTCGAATGTTGTAAGGATAAAGATATCCAGACTGAAACGGGTGTTTTTGCAGCAGATATGAAAGTGGCTTTATTGAACGATGGACCTGTGACGTTTTGGCTTCAGGTGTAGTGGTAAACCACTGGTTATATAGATAACTAGAATCGCAATGGATAGACGATTAATTAGCGGAAACGCCAGAGAGAGGGATGCATGTTTCGACTGATCACACCAAAAACGGCCGACGAATTAGCACGTTATTATGATTTTCGCTGGCGAATGTTGCGTGAAGCATGGCGTATGCCTGTGGGATCGGAGCGGGATGCCTACGATGAACTAAGTGCGCACCGTATGATCGTGACAGATAACGGCGAAACTATTGCCATTGGTCGGCTGTATATGACACCAGACAATGATGGTCAGATTCGTTTTATGGCTGTGCACCCTAATTATCGTCACAAAGGAATGGGAGCCATCGTGCTCATGGCGCTGGAATCGCTGGCGCGCCAAGATGGTGCAAAGCGGTTAGTGTGTAATGCCCGAGAAGATGCGATTCCTTTTTATCTGAAAAATGCCTTTACTAGCCAAGGCGAGTTGAGTGATGAGCGTGGTCCGGTACGTCACCAGCAAATGCTAAAACACCTCGATCCATTAACCGATGTTGTCCGTCATCCTGAATGGTGCCAAGAACTGCAAGAATTATGGCAATACCAGATTCCAATCAGTGACAAGATGGGGGTCAAGATAAGTCAATACACGGGGTATCGTTTTGAAGTGAGCGCATTAATTAATGCGAATCTGAATCCGAGTGAGTTTATGTTTGCAGGTAGTATTTTTACTATGGCAACGTTAGCGGGCTGGGGATTTATTTGGATGCTGATAAAAGAACGTAAACTAGAAGCTGATATTGTATTAGTTGATAGTCATATCCGTTACGTGTCTCCGGTGAAAGAGCGGCCACGTGCCGTTGTATCAATTGAAACACTCAGTGGTGACTTTGATCGCCTTGCCAAAGGGCGCAAGGGTCGAGTGATTGTTGAAGTGAATGTTTACAGTGGCGAGACGTTAGCTTCTACGTTTACTGGTACTTATATGTTATTTCCTTTACAAGTTGATGCTGATAGCAGCTGCTGAACAGTACCCCAAGATCGTGTGAGCTGCTGGCAACCTTGTTTTGCTTGCAGCTCTATTGTTTGTTTAGTTGTATCTGCTAAATCCCATCTCCCTTTTAAATTTGCTTTTAGCCCTTTGCTTCTTAACTCTATCTTGTTGATTGCCATACGCCCTCTATCTGCGGAAATAGATAAAGGTGATAAAGACAGTGAAAGCGAATCAACGTTTTGGCTCTGATTGCTCGTCGGTTGAGGCTGTTGTGAAGTACCCCAGTATTGAAGCAACTGTTGCGGGGTTAGTTTACTGAGCTGTAGCTGCCTAAATGTCGCGATTAAATCACCGGTAAAGCTATAAGCAAGGCTTGTTTGGTGCTGGGCTAAGCCTGTTCCATTAAAGCTGACATCCATAGCACCAGTAACGGGAAAAGGTATTGCTAACCATTGGGATAGAGTTGTCGCTGGTATGTTGTCACCTTGTAGTGATAGCTTCCAAGGCTGACCTGAACGATTTAAATCTACATTACCAGACGCTTCTAATAATCCATCTTTAAAAGGCAGGATTAACTGCTTTAATTGCCAATTACCTGCCTGACTATTCATTGTGGTATACGGACCTATCATACTGACTTTATTGACGCTTGCCGCTCCTGAATTTGCGGTTAATGTGCCTTGCCATAATCCAACTTGTCCATGCCTTTTCAGGATGAGGTTTTCCCCGTTAATGTTTAAGCCTGCGATTTGAAAAGGGTTTGCTGGGTTGGTGTCCGTCAGCTGGGCGTAGCCAATATCTAATTGAGTAATGCTGATATCAGAATACAGTGAATTCAGTGTGCGTAAATGTGTTGGCCAATTGTTGGGTAATACCCATTTAATTCCATTTACCGTTACTTGATTAAGCGCCAATACATCAGGGGTTAATGTGCCATCAAGTTGAACATACCCTTCGAGAACTTTTGTTGATAGCCCATTTACTGTTATTTGTTGCGGTGAAAAGGTGCTGTTGACAAGTGGATCTTCAAAGACAGTATTTAACCATTGAATACTGCTGGCATTTAGAGAAACCAACGCTTCATGTTGCTGCCAATGAGTGGCAGGCCACTGCCAATTTTGTACCGAAAGATTAATGTTATTAAGCGTGTAATTAGGCATCTCTATATTACTTTCAAGTACATCAAGGCGTTTAATCTCGATGGTGAGAGCGGAGGTTTTCACTTGATCAATATAAGAGCGAAATAGGGTGAGTTGGTTCTGGTCTTGTAATTGTAAGCCAGTGACCGTTAATTGGTGCAATGTGAGTAAATCAGGTTGTGTTGCCGATTGCTTATATTCAGCTTGACCACTAAAGGTAGCGTGCTGCCATTCAAAGGATAACCCGTAGATCTTCCAGTTTTGATCTTGATAATCACCATCAATTAAAACGTCTTTTAATGTTGTACCTTGCCATTGAATATTGGGTGCAGACAGTTGAAAGTCACCTCTGAATATTCCCCATGATTGCGAACGGCTCTGCCAATTATCGATCTGTAGACGGGCTTGTTCGATGCTGATTTCAGGGGTATGCAGTGTCAGGTTATTTAGGGCTAAACGTTGAACATGTAAAGCGGGTAGCGTGGCTAAATCGAGGGGCTGATTTAGCGTGATGGTATCAATTAAAATACTATCAAAAGACCAGCCAGTATTCAGTAATTTGGTGGGGGTTAGCCACAATTGAATGTTATTGGCAGATAGCAAGGGCTGCCGTTGATACATTATCTGTGGTTGTTCGAGCTGTATATGCCATGGGTCACTAATGTGGTAGCTGATGTTTGCTGCTTTCAGTTGATAATCTGTCGTAGCATCAATGGTGTTGATGACGAGTTTAGAGGCGTATTGGGTATGCAGTAATGTCAGGATGATCGTGATGCTAAGCAGCATCAAAATGATAAGGGTACCGAATAATTTTCCCACTACACGCATATAGCCTCCAAAGGTCTACCTTCAGATTGGCGTAAAAAGCGTAGAGCTGCAAGTGGATGTTTTTGATTTTATTGATCAGTTAGTCAATTTTGCGTTGCGGCTAAATGTTGGTCGATATTGCCGCCAGTTCGCAATAAACAAAAAAAGCCCTTCTTTTCGGGAAGGGCTTTTAGTCAATTAGTTATAAAAGTGATGATTAATCGAGCTGTGGACCAGCAGCAACCAGTTCAGCACCTTCTGTTGTATCTGTGTACTTTTCAAAGTTATTGATGAAGCGATTCGCTAGATCTTGTGCTTTGCTTTCCCACTGTAGCGGGTCAGTATACGTATCACGTGGGTCTAGAATTTCAGGGTTAACACCTGGTAGCGATGTCGGTACTTCAAGATTAAAGATTGGCATCTCTTTTGTTTCTGCATTATCAATAGAGCCATCTAGGATTGCATCGATGATACCGCGAGTATCTTGAATTGAAATTCGTTTGCCTGTGCCATTCCAACCTGTGTTAACAAGGTAAGCTTCTGCTCCAGCCGCTTCCATACGTTTAACCAGTACTTCTGCATACTGTGTAGGGTGAAGTGTTAGGAATGCATTACCAAAACATGCTGAGAACGTTGGTGTTGGTTCTGTAATACCGCGTTCAGTACCTGCTAGTTTTGCTGTGAAACCAGATAGGAAGTGGTATTTAGTTTGTTCTGGCGTTAATTTTGATACCGGAGGAAGTACACCAAATGCATCAGCAGACAAGAAGATAACCTTGTTTGCATGGCCACCTTTAGACACTGGTTTAACAATGTTTTCAATGTGGTAGATTGGGTAAGACACTCGGGTATTTTCTGTTTTCGAGTTGTCGTCGAAATCAATAGCGCCGTCAGCACGAACTGTTACGTTTTCTAGCAGTGCATCACGACGGATGGCATTGTAGATGTCAGGTTCTGCTTCTTTTGAAAGGTTAATGGTTTTTGCGTAGCAACCGCCTTCAAAGTTGAATACACCGTTGTCATCCCAACCGTGCTCATCATCACCGATAAGCGCACGTTTAGGGTCAGTTGATAACGTTGTTTTACCTGTACCAGAAAGACCAAAGAATACTGCTACGTCACCGTTTTCGCCCATATTCGCTGAACAGTGCATAGACGCTATGTCTTTAAGCGGAAGGAAGTAGTTCATCATTGCGAACATACCTTTCTTCATCTCACCGCCGTACCAAGTACCACCGATAAGCTGCATTTTTTCTGTTAGGTTGAAGACTGTGAAGTTTTCAGAGTTCAGACCTTGCTCTTCCCACTTCTCATTGGTGCACTTCGCGCCGTTCATTACCACGAAATCAGGTTTAAAGCTTGCGAGCTCTTCTTCTGTTGGGCGAATAAACATATTTTTCACGAAGTGTGCTTGCCATGCAACTTCCGTAATAACACGGATACATAGGCGGGTATCAGGGTTTGCGCCACAGTAACCATCGACAACAAACAGACGCTTGCCAGATAGTTGCTTAGTGACTAATACTTTTAACTCATTCCAGACTTTTTGATCAATCGCTTTATTGTCGTTCTTGCCTTGGTCTGCCCACCATAGGGTATCGCGGGTAGTGTCATCTTTAACGATGAACTTATCTTTAGGCGAACGACCTGTAAAAATACCCGTATCAACAGATACAGCACCAAGCTCAGTAACGATACCTTTTTCGTATCCTTCTAGGCCTGGCTTAGTCTCTTCTTCGAATAGAACTTCGAAAGATGGGTTACGTATAACATCCGTAACATTGTTGATACCGTATTCAGACAGATCCACGTTTTTTGCAACCTTTTTTTCGACATTCGTAACAGTCATAGGTGCTCCTGGGTAAGATGTAGTTTATCTGTTGACCATGCTAACAACCCTAAAGGGGTAATTCAGGGAGATCCATCAAAAAACAACCACTAAGATGTTAATAATAAGTAAAAATTACAGGTCTCAATGGCGGTTAAGTTTACAATGATGTGAAGCGTTTGCGCTAGAGGCTGAAATTAATATTTTTGTTAAAAAAAGCAGGGAAAAAAACGTGTAAGAAGATGTAATAGAGGAGTGAAAGTGTGCTTCAGTTAAAAAAATAGCCGAATTACATTCGGCTATTCTTCTGATTTATCGATGTTTTTGCGTGATGATAATTATCAGTGTACCTGATCGCTATCATTCTTCGCGGCATTCTCGTGAAGTGCTGCTACATCAATGCTATCAAAGTCATAACTGGTACCACAGTAGTCACAATGCAGTGAAACTTTACCTTCATCAGCGATGATTTTTTCTACTTCAATACGTTCAATTGAGCAGATTGCTGATGCGCTGCGTTCGCGTGAACAACCACAGTGAAATTCGACAGATTGAGGGTCAAATAATTTCACTTCTTCTTGGTGATAAAGGCGGTAAAGTACATCTTGCGCATCTAAACCAAACAGCTCTTCGTCTTTCACTGTTTCAGTTAATTGCTCAAGGTGTTCAAAATCACCTTCTTGGCCTTGGCCATCAGGCAGAATTTGCAGCAACATACCTGCCGCTTTTGCATTACCTTCAAATTCACCAGTACGTAAAATGATACGGGTTTTTAGTTGCTCTGAATTTGCGAAGTAACCTTCAAGTGATTCAGCAAGAGTATCCCCTTCTAATCCAACCACACCTTGGTAACGTTCGCCTTTTGTTGGCGTAATAGTAATAACCAAGTGGCCTTTACCAATGACATCGTGAATTGTTCCGTCAGTAGGCACTTCGCCTTCCCAACGTGCAACACCGCGCATTTTCTGCTCATGATCACCATTGATAACAGCAAGACGAACAGGGCCATCACCTTGAAGTTGAACAGTAATAGAACCTTCAAATTTTAATGTGGCTGTTAGCAGACTAGTCGCCACCAGTAATTCGCCTAATAATTTTTGTACCGGCGCAGGATATTCCTTACTAGCAATGATTTGCTGATAAGTGTTGCCCAGTTGTACGAGCTCACCACGTACAGATACACCTTCAAATAGGTAACGGTACAGATTATCGTTTGTCATTAGCGTGTATTCTCCAGCCGGTAAAATAGTTAGAACAATGTATTTAGGATTTTATTTTTACTATTACAGCCATGTCATGAAACTTTTACTGTAATAGAGACCTAATAGATTACTCATTGATGTTCTTGAATTTAATGATATCGCGTCGTTGCTTTTTATCTGGACGTTTTTCAGGGCTAGGGCTACCAAAAGCATTTAGCTTGCGCATTTCAGCATTCTGATTCCGCAGCTTTAAACTTTCGGTGGTTTCTTCGTATAAGGTTTGTGCTTCTGGGGCACCACGACGAACGGCTGATAATTTCTCAATCGTAATGGTTTTTTCTTCGTTGCCCTGCCTTATACGAACCTCTGCACCCACTTCAACGATTTTGCTGGGTTTAGAGCGTTGACCGTTGTAATGCACTTTTCCGCCATCGATCATGTTACGAGCGATTGAGCGTGTTTTGTAAAACCGTGCAGCCCATAACCATTTATCAAGACGCACTTGAAGAGGGTCTGAGTTTGATGATTTATGACTCACAACGAGCTCCTTGCCCCAAAAAGGGCGCTAAAAATAGCATATTAAGTTTAGTAAATGGAGATATTGACGGGATATTTCAATGTTAAATAGACAATTAATTCTCTGCTACAGTTAGTCTATTGATCGTTATTACTTTTTTTTCGTGATCTCGGTGGATATATTTCATGATTTTATTAATGCAGCTCTGCCTTAATGCGAGCTGAACAGGTATCCTATCAGGTCAGGCTTATGTACAGCTTTTAGTAAAATGGACTTAAGAATGGTTGCAACAAAGTGGTTAGAAACGCTTTATACAAAGCGCCCATTGTCAGCGAAAACATTAACACAAATAACGACATGGTTATTAATCGTGATGCTGGCATGGATATTAGGACGATTGATATGGTCATTCATTCAACCTGTAGACAATCTAGCACCTTGGCAAATGAAAGTGGCTTCAGTGTCAGGGGGTAACACATCATCATTTCAAGTCTCCGATGTGCTAGCAATGAACTTATTTGGTCAATATCAACAAAACGCCCCTGTCATTAAGCAACAACCCGTTAAACAAGATGCGCCACAAACCAGTTTGAATTTAACGTTAGTGGGCGTGGTGGCGAGTAATCGCGCTGAAACGACGTTAGCGGTAATCACTAACCGTGGTAAGCAAAATACCTATGGTTTAAATGAAGCGATTGATGGCACTCGTGCAACATTACAGGCAGTGTATGTTGATCGCGTTATTATTCGAAATAGCGGTCGTGATGAAACATTGATGCTGGATGGCGTTAAGTTTGGTCAATCACAATCTCAGCAGCCAGCTCGAAGCAAATCGAAACCCGTTGAATCGGTAAAGGCTGCGCCTTCATCAGAATTAGATCAAATTAAAAAGGATATTCTTGAGAAGCCCCAAAACCTCTTTACTTATATTCGCCTGTCTCAGGTGAAAAGGGATAATGAGCTTGTGGGGTATCGTGTTAATCCCGGTAAAGATAGGGTGTTATTTGATGCTGTTGGTCTAAAGGCTAATGATTTAGCGGTTAGTTTAAATGGTAATGACTTAACAGACCCTACGGTAATGGCAAAATTATGGACCGAGTTATCTGAAGCGACCGACTTTACATTAACGGTAGAGCGAGAAGGTCAATTACACGATATTTATATTGAATTGCAATAGTGTTTCAACAGCGGAACACGCGATTAAGCGCAGGAGTTTTTTGTGAAAAAATGGATGAGTAAAAGCGCCCTGTTTTTAGCAGGTAGTTTGCTATGTAGCTCAGTGATGGCCAGTGAATTTAGTGCCAGTTTTAAAGGAACTGATATTCAAGAATTCATTAATATTGTAGGGCGAAATCTACAAAAAACGATCATTGTCGACCCTGCGGTGCGCGGTCAAGTCAATGTACGTAGCTATGACCTTTTAAATGACGAACAATATTATCAATTCTTTTTAAATGTTTTAGAAGTGTATGGCTTTGCTGTTGTTGAAATGGATAACGGCGTACTAAAAGTAATTCGTGATAAAGATGCCAAAACATCTGCGATACCAGTGATAGATGGTAACGATAAAGTCTCTGGTGATGAAGTCGTCACCCGTGTTATTGCCGTTCGTAATGTGTCGGTGCGTGAACTCTCGCCGTTGCTGCGTCAATTGAATGATAATGCGGGCGCAGGTAACGTTGTGCATTACGACCCGGCGAATATCATTATGATTACGGGGCGTGCTGCGGTGGTGAACCGTTTGGCTGAAATCATTGAACGTGTTGATCGTGCTGGTGATAAAGAAGTGGATGTTGTTGAGTTGCGTAATGCCTCTGCCGCTGAAATGGTGCGCATTGTTGATGCGTTAAATAAAAGTGCCAGTGCTAAAACAACGCCAGGTTTTTTACAGCCTAAAGTGGTTGCTGATGAGCGTACCAATGCCGTGCTGTTATCGGGTGACCCTCAGGTAAGGAAACGCCTTAAAAAGCTGATTAATCAGCTGGATAGAGAGATGGCGACGTCTGGTAATAATCGGGTTATTTATCTGAAGTATGCCAATGCTGAAGATATGGTCGATGTACTCAAAGGTGTATCTGATAACCTCCAAGCTGAAAAACAAGGCGGAAGTAAGACCCCAGTTGGAAGCAGTAAGGGCGCCGTTATGATTTCTTCCCATACTGGAACAAATTCCCTTATCGTGACCGCGCCGCCAGATATTATGCGTGCATTAGAAAGTATTATTGCTCAGCTAGATATTCGCCGTGCGCAGGTACTGATTGAAGCCATGATTGTTGAATTGTCTGAAGGCGATGGCATCAATTTCGGGGTGCAGTATGGTTCAGAAGATGGTGGCGTTATTCAATTTGGTAACTCGGGTGTACCCATATCTCAATACGCAATTGGTTTGCAAGAAGCGCAAGATGTACCAGGATCTACAGTAACTGACGTTAACAGTAATGTGACGGTTAATGAATCAACTCAAGGTGATTTCTCTACGTTAGCAAGTGTGCTTGGCGGCGTTAACGGTGCAGCAATGGGTATCGTGCTGGGTGACTGGACGATGTTGGTGAATGCTGTCGCAACAGACAGTAACTCGAACATACTGTCATCACCAAGTATTACGGTGATGGATAACGGTGAAGCATCGTTTATTGTCGGTGAAGAAGTGCCAGTGGTAACAGGTTCGACTTCAAGCTCAACTAATGATAATCCCTTCCAAACGGTGGAACGTAAAGAAGTCGGTATCAAGCTAAATGTCACCCCGCAGATTAATGAAGGTGACTCTGTTCAGCTTAAAATTGAGCAAGAAGTCTCAAGTGTATTAGGCGCGAGTGGCGCTGTTGATGTGCGTTTTGCTAAGCGTCAGATCAATACTACTGTGTTGGTTCAAGATGGACAGATGATTGCTTTAGGCGGTTTGATTAGCGAAGAGACCAAAGAGAGTGAGTCTAAAATCCCGATCCTAGGTGATATTCCATTCTTGGGTTTCTTGTTTAAATCGACCAACACGACTACTGCAAAAACGAACTTAATGGTATTCATTAAGCCAACCATTATTCGCGATGGTGTGACTGCCGATGGCATTACTCAGCGTAAATATAACTACATTCGCGCAGAGCAATTATATAAAGCGGATCAGGGCTTAAACTTAATGCCAAATACTAAAATGCCAGTATTGCCTAAGTTTGGTGAGAATATTGAGCTGCCGCCAGAAGTGCGTGCCTTTGTTGCACAGCTGGAGAATCAGTAATGGATATAGGTAGCATGGAAGACACGGCAATATCGTTGTTCCGTCTGCCATTTTCATTTGCGAAGCGTCACAGTGTTGTGCTTGAAGCCAGTGAAAGTGGTTGGACGTTATCCTATAGCGGACAACTTTCTGCGGTCGTCTTAGCGGAAGTTCGGCGTGTTGTGGGAAGTGGCTTTACGCCAATAGAATTGACCAGTAAAGAGTTTGAATTAAAACTCACCGAAGCATATCAACGTGGTTCATCTGAAGCTCGGCAGTTAATGGAAGATTTAGGCGCTGATGATGATTTTTTCTCACTTGCCGAAGATTTGCCTGAAACCGAAGACTTATTGGAATCGGAGGATGACGCACCAATCATTAAATTGATTAATGCCATGTTAGCAGAAGCTATCAAAGAGGCGGCGTCAGACATCCATATTGAAACCTTTGAGAAAGCCTTATCAATCCGTTTTCGTGTTGATGGTGTATTACGTGAAGTATTGCAGCCTAGCCGTAAATTGGCACCGTTGCTGGTTTCGCGTATTAAGGTCATGGCACGTCTTGATATTGCAGAAAAACGTGTTCCTCAAGATGGGCGTATTTCGCTGCGAATCGGGGGCCGTGCAGTAGATGTCCGCGTATCGACGATGCCGTCATCACATGGCGAGCGGGTTGTATTGCGTTTGCTTGATAAAAACGCCACCCGACTTGATTTGCATAGCTTGGGTATGACTGCTGAGAACCATAAAACTTTCCGTCATATTATCCAGCGTCCACACGGCATTATTCTTGTAACTGGTCCGACAGGTTCGGGTAAATCCACTACCTTGTACGCTGGTTTACAAGAGCTGAATAGCCAAGAAAGTAATATTCTTACCGTTGAAGACCCGATTGAATTTGATATCGATGGGATAGGGCAAACACAGGTTAATACTAAAGTTGATATGACGTTTGCTCGTGGTTTGAGGGCCATCTTACGTCAGGATCCTGATGTCGTTATGATTGGTGAAATACGAGATTTTGAAACGGCATCGATTGCTGTTCAAGCTTCTCTAACTGGTCATATGGTGTTATCAACCTTACACACTAATACCGCGATTGGTGCGGTTACTCGATTACGCGATATGGGTATCGAGCCTTTCTTGGTTTCATCGTCATTGTTAGGGGTATTGGCTCAACGTTTAGTGCGTACTTTATGTGTTCAGTGCCGAGAACCCTATGAGGCAAATCTCGAGCAGAAGAAACTCTTTAATATCAGTACCGATGAGCCATTAACGCTATATCATGCTGTAGGTTGTGAGCACTGTAATAACAAAGGCTATCGTGGTCGTACTGGTATCCACGAGCTGTTATTGATTGATGATAATGTTCAAGAGCTTATCCACTCTGAAGCGGGTGAGCAGTCGATTGAGAAAGTTATTCGAGAGTATACGCCAAGTATTCGAGACGACGGTCTAGCCAAAGTTAAACGCGGTATCACGACACTTGAAGAAGTGATGCGTGTAACCAAGGAGGGCTAATGGCTGCATTTGAATATAAGGCGCTAGACGCAAAAGGTCGCCAGAAAAAAGGTGTGCTTGAAGGCGATCATGCTCGTCAGGTTAGGCAGCAGCTACGCGAAAAAGGATTGATGCCGGTTGAAGTTGTGCAAACAGAAACGCGTAGTTCAGCCAAAAAGATGGGGGCGAGTAGTACTAAATTTCAATTTCGTCGTGGGATCAGCACCAATGAGTTATCGCTTGTCACACGCCAATTAGCCACATTGGTTCAAGCGGGTATGCCGCTTGAAGAATGTTTAAAAGCGGTTGGTGAACAAAACGAACAGCCACGATTACGTAATATGCTATTAGCCGTACGTTCTCGGGTTGTTGAAGGGTATACCTTGTCAGACAGTATGGCAGAATATCCTCATATTTTTGATCAGCTCTTTCGTGCCATGGTGGCAGCTGGTGAGAAGTCGGGTCACTTAGATACCGTCTTAAATCGCCTAGCTGATTACACTGAAAATCGTCAAAAAATGCGCAGCAAACTTCAGCAAGCAATGATTTATCCGACCATGCTAACGCTGGTGGCGGTTGCCGTTGTCGCATTTTTGCTGGCAACGGTTGTCCCTAAAATTGTTGATCAGTTTGTCCAGATGGGGCAAAAGTTACCAACCATTACCGAAGTATTATTAGCAGCCAGTAACTTTGTTCAAAATTGGGGCATCGTTGTGGTTATCGTGATTATGTCGATTATTGCGTTGATCAAAAGTGCACTAAAGAAACCAGCATTTAGATTGAAGTGGGATCGCTGGGTATTACAAATTCCGGTGATCGGCAAGGTTGCTCGTGGTCTGAATACATCCCGTTTTGCGCGTACTCTTTCAATATGTACATCGAGCGCTATTCCGCTGCTTGATGGGATGAAAGTCGCTTCAGATGTAATGACCAATACATGGGTAAATAAGCAAATTATTGAGGCATCAGAAAAAGTACGTGAAGGTGCTAGCCTGCGTATCTCGCTTGAACAAACCAAACTGTTCCCACCTATGATGCTACACATGATAGCCAGTGGTGAACGAAGTGGTGAACTGGAGCAAATGTTGACTCGTGCCGCAGATAACCAAGATCGTGATTTTGAATCTTTGGTGAATATGGCGCTGGGTGTTTTTGAACCATTATTGATTGTCGCAATGGCTGGCATTGTGATGTTTATCGTTATTGCCACGCTAATGCCAATTATTGAATTGAATAATATGGTTGGTATGTAGTTTTTCCTTTGGAGGTTTTTTCATGCAACGCAAACAACGCGGCTTTACGCTGTTAGAAGTTATGGTCGTTATCGTTATTCTTGGCGTATTAGCCAGTTTAGTGGTACCGAACCTATTAGGTAATAAAGAGAAAGCGGATCAACAAAAAGCCGTTACCGATATCAGTGCGTTAGAGCAATCGTTAGATATGTATAAATTGGATAACAGTGTTTATCCAACAACCGATCAAGGTCTAGAAGCATTAGTCTCTAAACCTTCGTCGTCACCTGAGCCTCGTAATTACCGTGATGGTGGCTACATTCGCCGTTTACCTAACGATCCTTGGGGCTACGAGTACCAATACGTGATGCCGGGTGAACATGGTCCTATTGATATCTTTAGCTTAGGTGCTGACGGTCAAGAAGGCGGTGAGGGTAATAATACTGATATTGGCAACTGGAACATGTTGGACTTTTAAGTCTAGCGTTTAATGATATGAATAAACGTGCGGCGGGTTTTACCTTAATTGAAATGATGTTGGTGTTAGTACTGCTAGCAACCAGTGCTGTAGCTGTGATTATTTCATTGCCAGAGAGCAAAGACGACAAGGTAAAAGACGAAGCTGCACGTTTTTATCAGCTCGTTCAATTATTGGGCGAGGATGCATTACTTAATGGCGTTGATTACGGTATTCGGATTGAACGCCATCGTTATCAGTTTCTTGAGCTAACCCGCAATGATTGGCAACCCATAAAAGAATCGAAATTTTTTACTGAGGTCGATGTTGGTGAAGACATTAACCTAAGGGTCGAAATCGGAGGTTATTCATGGCAAGACAAAGATCGCCTGTTTAAGCCGGGTTCATTATTTGATGAAGACATGTTTGCAGAACAAACTGATAAAAATAAAATTAAGCCCCCACAGGTTGTTGTGATGGCAAGCGGTGAGTACACCCCCTTTACGTTAGATTTTGAGATTGATGGGCAAAATCAATTTTGGCATGTACAAGCAGATGAACTCGGACAGCTATTCCTTCTTCATCCCGGTGAAGAGCTAGATGTTGAGAAGAAACGATGAAGAAAAATCGTGGAATGACGTTATTAGAGGTGCTGGTGGCTCTCGCGATATTTGCTATCGCAGCACTGAGTGTGATGAAAGCGGTCAGCCAACATTTGAATACCTTAGGATATTTAGAGCAAAAAACCTTTGCCATTATGGTGGCCGATAATACGCTCGCCACGGTACGGCTTTCGGGAAAAATTCCCACAACAGAAAAGCGTGGTAAATCGAAACTCGCCGGTCAGGAATGGTATTGGTCGGTAAAAAGTACAAAAACGGCTGATGGGTATTTGCGTGCTGTTGATGTCACGGTTGCCACAGATTCAGAACGAAAGAAATCCGTTGTCTCGGTAAGAACTTATGTTGCGAATTAATCATCCTTGCTCTTCTCATCGGCTCCATTCTTCGCAGCAAGGTTTTACGTTGTTAGAAGTACTGGTCGCGATTGCTGTTTTTGCCATGTTGAGCTTATCTGCTTACCAAGTGCTAAATAATGTTCAACTCAGTAATCAACAATCGATAGAACACAATGATCGCTTACAGTCGATTCAACGTGCCGTTGTCATGATGGATAACGATTTTCGTCAGATAGTAGCGCGTCGAGTTCGTACGCAAGGTGAAAAGCCCAGTGATAAGTTGTTGTTGGCGAGTGAGTATCTATTAGGTTCATCGAGTCATGGAATAACGTTTACGCGTGCAGGCTGGCAAAACCCTCAACAGATGTTTCCCCGTGGTGAAAATGTACGCGTTGGCTACCGTATTATTGACGATACATTAGAGCGAGTATGGTTCCGTTATCCCGATACTGTGGTTGGCGTAGAGCCTTTAGTGAGAGAGATACTGTCGGATGTAACCGACTTGTCGTTTCGCTTTTACAGTGACAATAAATGGACGGAAGAATGGTCGAAAGATGCCGTTTTACCAGAAGGTATTATGGTAAAGATGACGCTGGCTGACTTTGGTGATATTGAACGTGTGTATATGCTGCCAACATCTGCCTTGAGTGCTGAAAGTAATGAGGATCCAGCTTAATGAATCATTTAAGCCGAATCACAGCACCGACAAGAATGAAATCGCAACAAGGCGTGGCATTAATCGTTGTATTATTACTGTTAGCGCTGATGACATTACTGGCTGCACAAATGACTGAGCGGCTACATCACAATTTTTACCGTGTAGAAAACCAAGTACTTAATCAGCAAGCCTATTGGTATGCCCAAGGAATGGAAGAGCTTGCCAAAGTCGCGATTCAGCAAAGTACCGATGATAGTGACACCATTAATTTGAATCAGGCATGGGCAACAGAAGGGCAGCGCTATCCTTTAGAAGGAGGCGAAGCCATCGGTAATATTCTCGACCGTCAGGCATGCTTTAACCTTAATGCGCTGAAGAACGTCAAGCAAGAAGCGGGGTCAAACAAAAAACCTTTCTTAGTCGCATATTTACAAGCGTTGCTAGAAGAGGTGGGTGTTGAGAGCTATAACGCGGAGGTAATTGCTGATTCCAGTTGGGAATATATTGATACTGATGATGTTGTTCAATCTGCTTATGGTGCGGAAGACAGCACATATGAAGGTTTTAGTCCGCCTTATTTACCGCCTAATGATTGGATTGCAGATGTCAGTGAGTTTCGAGCAATAAACGGTGTTACAGCACCGATTTATGAAAAGGTAAAACACTTACTGTGCGCCTTGCCGAGCGACGATATGGTGCTGAATGTTAATACACTAAAGGAAAGACAAGCTGCATTATTGGCTGCTTTATATAGCCCTGCCTTGTCGCTGTCAGATGCAGAACGAATTATTTCTGGTCGTCGTTTTGATGGCTGGGATAGTGTTGATGACTTTACTGCTGAATCGGCTATTGCGTCTATTAGTGGTGATGTTAAAGACAAAGCGAAAACTCACCTTGGTGTAAGCAGTAACTATTTTCAAATAGATACAGAAGTACTGGTTGATCGAGCCAGAATACGGTTAGTGGCATTACTTAAACGTGATGAGAAAGAGGTGACGGTTGTTCGTCGCCGTTATGGAGGGATCAGTGAGCGAATTTCTGACAATAAGGCTAAGTAGCCGGCCTGCACAGCCGGTGCAATGGCTGGTTTGGTCGCCACAGCAAAAAGAAGTGATTGCGTCGGGTCAATTAGCCGATATGACGCAATTAAGTGAACTTGCAGAGTATGCAGCACAGCGTCCAGTTATCGCCTTGGCACCAACAAGTGAACTATTACTCACCGACGTTGCGATTCCTGCTGGTAGTGGGCGTCAACTTACGGCGGTATTACCTTATCTATTAGAAGAGGAATTAGCACAAGATGTCGATTCTCTTCATGTACATTTGCTTAATCGCGAAGGAGACATTGCCAGTGTTGCCATAGTAGAGCATAAGCTCATCCAACAGTGGTTAGAAGCATTATCTGATGCTGGTATTGAGGTCACTAAGCTGGTTCCAGATTGCTTATGTTTACCGTTATTCAATGATGGTTATAGCGCCGTTGAATTGGGGCAACAATGGTTAGTGCGTCAATCAAAAGCGCAAGGTATTTGTGCTGAACCATCATGGCTTGGTAGTTGGCTATTGGCGCAGAAAGCCCCAATAGTACTCTCTACAGATACAGATACAGATACAGATACAGATACAGAAACAGAAACAGATACCTCGAATGTTGAACCCATTCATACAGAGTTGCAGCAGTCGACAAACGTTGTAATTCATAATTACAGCCCAGCCCCCAATGGCATGCCAGGTATATGGAAACCAGAAGCCCCTGAATTGGTGATGCAGCTACTGGCTGAAGGCGCTGCCAACAGTAAAGCCAACTTGTTATCAGGCTCTTATAAAATTCAATCGGCATGGCGTAAACATCTTAAGCCTTGGCGAAAAGTGGCCATTGCAGCAGGGCTGGTATTAACCACCGTCATTATTGAGCATGTAGTATCAGTTCAAAAAATGGAGCAGCAGGCACAAGTTTACCGTGCTGAAAGCGAACGTATATTTCGTGAGGTTTTACCTGAATTTAAACGCATACCTTCTCAAAGTTATCTGAAAAACCAGATGAAAAATGCCATCAGTCGATTAGGAGGCGCAGGGAACGATCAAGGGTTATTACCTTGGTTAGTCCAATTAAAGCCCGTGTTGAGTGAAGTGCCTCAAATGACGATTCAAAATGTTAAGTACGATGAAAATCGGGGCGAATTACGTCTTCAAGCAAGCTCTACAGAGTTTCAGCATTTTGAACAAATTCGCACGCTTCTGGCTGAACAGTTCATCGTAGAGCAAGGTCAGTTGAATAAAGATGGTGAGCGGGTTAATGGTACTGTCGTACTAAGGAGAAAATCATGAAAGCATGGTGGAAAGCCTTAAGTCAGCGAGAGCAACGCTTAATGTTAGGTGGCTCAGCCGCGTTAATATTGGCGATAATCTATTGGGGTATATGGCAGCCTTTGGCTAACCGTGCCGATCTGGCTCAAAATCGCATTCAATCTGAACGTCAACTATTGAGTTGGGTTGAAGATAAAGCGAATCAGATTGCCAGTTTAAAAGGCTCATCTGGTGCAAGTGCGGCGGTGAGCAATAAAGGGCTTAATCAAGTCATCAATGAAACGACAAACCGTTTTCGTATTGAGCTAATTCGGATGCAGCCTCGCAATGAGTCGGTCCAAGTATGGGTTAAACCAGTACCGTTCAATACACTTGTGAATTGGTTGGCATTTTTACACGAAGAATATGGCATTGAAGCCCAGTTTCTGGATGTCTCAAGAACGAAGAGTAATGGTATGGTCGAAGTGAACCGTTTACAGCTTGGCCGAGGGTAACAGTGAAGTTTAAATTAGCAGTTGGCGTCTCTTTTGGGGCGGTATTAATCGGTAGTCTTGTTGCTCACATTCCTGCAGCTTGGCTTTTGCAACAGGCCCCTGTCGTTAAAGGGCTAACTATTTCAGGTGTTAGTGGCACGCCTTGGCAAGGCAGTGCATCTCAGGTGCAGTGGCAAAACCAACGTTTTGGACGCATACAATGGAACATGAAATTAGGTGCGTTATTGTCTGGTGAAGCTGCATTTAACGTTCGTTTTGGTAAAGGCAGTGAGTTAGGGTTTAATGGGCGAGGCGTTATTGGTTATCGCGCATCCGGACCTTTTGCTGAAAATTTATTAGTTTCAGTTCCAGCTCAAAATGTTTTGAAATATGCCCGAGCGCCTATTCCAGCGACAGTGACGGGAAACCTCGAGCTGACATTGCGAGACTACCGTTATCAAGCGCCGTACTGTGATGTTTTAGATGGCTCACTTGCTTGGATATCAGGCAATGTAAGTTCTCCCCTTGGAACGATTAATCCAGGTCCCGTGATTGCAGATCTTAGCTGTGAACAAGGGGGACTAGCGGCACAAATTGATCAATCTTCAGCGGATGTATCGAGTAATTGGAAAGCGTCTTTAGATAAAACCTATAACTATCGTCTTGATGGCTGGTTTAAGCCTGGGGCCGAATTTCCACCTCAACTTGGTAAACAGTTAAAATGGTTAGGCACGCCAGATACGAAAGGGCAGTACAAAATCAACTATAAAGGTCGTATCTAGGTACCGTTTTTTTAGCGGAACGATTTTAAGTTTACTTTCAATCAATAGGTGGGTTAACTTTAATTGAATGAAAGAGTGATACAGGAATATGGCATGGCTGCTGATAAGAATAAACCTGAAATATTATCAACAGAGGTTGTGGCACAATCTCGACTATTTAAAATTGAATCTCTAGATCTTCGTTTTTCGAATGGCGTAGAACGAACCTATGAACGAATGATGCCTAGTGGTCGTCATGCTGTTTTGATCGTACCCGTTACCGCTGATGGTGATTTGTTACTTATTCGCGAATACTCTGCCGGCACCGATAGTTACGAGCTAGGGTTCCCTAAAGGATTAATCGATGCGGGTGAAAGCGCCGAGCAAGCGGCGAATCGTGAGTTGAAAGAAGAAATAGGCTTCGGATCTAATTTGCTACAACCATTGAAAGAAGTGATATTAGCCCCTTCGTATTTTTCTAGCCGTATGACGCTTTTCCTTGCCCAAGATTTATACCCTGAACAATTAGAAGGTGATGAGCCTGAGCCGTTAGAGATTGTTCGTTGGCCCGTTAGCCAAGGGGAAGAGTTGATCAATCATCTCGATTTTGCTGAAGCGAGAAGTATTACCGCCCTTTTTCTTGCATTAAAACAACTCTCACAATAGGAGTGAGTTATGGAATTATCTCACCTCATTCCCTCGGTGGTCGATATCGCTCGCGCATCTGGGCAAGTTATTTTAGATATTTACCAACGTGGTCAGTTTGAAAAATACATCAAAGAAGATAATACGCCAGTAACGAGTGCTGACTTAGCTGCTCATAAATTAGTCGTTGAGCGGCTCACAGAACTTACTCCTAATATTCCAGTATTGTCTGAAGAAGATGCCACTGTACCGCTAAAAGAGCGTAGTAAATGGGATCGCTATTGGTTGGTTGACCCATTGGATGGTACGCAAGAGTTTATTGCTGGTAGTGGTGATTTTGCGACGATTATTGCTTTGGTTGAAGGTAATAAGCCTATTATGGGGGTAGTCTATGCGCCCGTTTCTGGGGTTGTGTATTATGCATATAGCGGAAAAGGGGCATGGAAGATCACGCCTGAAGGGGAAACCGTTCGTATTTCGACGCATAAGCATGAATTGCCGACTCAATCGATAGCCGTTGCGATTAGCCGTCGTCAAGATATCAGTGCGATTACTAATCGCCTAGATCCAGCATTGAACTATGAATTGGTACCACTTGGCTCTGCGGCATTAAAAGCTTGCTTAGTTGCTGAAGGAGCTGTCGATTGTTATTTACGTCTTGGTCCGACTGGTGAGTGGGATACCGCTGCGACGCAATGTATTGTTGAAGAGGCTGGTGGACGCATATTGAATACGCATCTTAAGCCGCTGTCTTATAACGAGCGTGATACGTTAGAAAATCCGAATTTCATTACACTTGGTGATGAATCTTTGCCATGGGCAGATATTCTAACGCCAGATAATCGCTTGATTGATGTCCAGTAAGCGTCAACATGCCCTCGTAAATTCGAATTAAATAAAAACGGAGCTAAATGGCTCCGTTTTTATTGTTTAAGCTGTATTTTGAGCTCGCCTTAAAATAAACGATTTAGGCCGTTTAATGCTGCGACGCGATAAGCCTCTGCCATTGTTGGGTAGTTGAAGGTGGTATTGACGAAATAATCGATCGTATTACCTTCTCCTTTTTGCTCCATGATCGCTTGGCCAATATGAATAATCTCAGCCGCACGCTCACCAAAGCAGTGGATCCCTAAGATCTCTTTGGTTTCTCGATGAAAGAGGATCTTCAAGCTTCCCACTTCTGTCCCTGCAATTTGAGCACGAGCGAGGTGTTTAAACTGAGAGCGACCCACTTCATAAGGTACTTTGTCTGCAGTTAGTTGCTGTTCTGTTTTACCCACAGAGCTGATTTCAGGAATGGTGTAGATACCTGTTGGGATATGATCAATCAAGCTACCTTGTGCTTCTCCCGTTGTTATTGCTTGTGCGACAAAGCGACCTTGATCATAAGCGGCGCTTGCAAGGCTTGGGTAGCCGATGACATCCCCAACAGCGTACACATGATCCACATCGGTACAGTAATTTTGGTTAACGACAAGTTGCCCACGAGAATCGGGCGTTAAGCCTACCTTGCTTAAATTGAGTTTGTCGGTGTTGCCTGTACGTCCATTGGCATATAACAAGCAATCTGCACGCATTTTCTTGCCTGATTCTAAGTGCAGGATAATGCTGTCATCAGTGCCTTCTATTTTCTCAAATGTTTCACCGTTTCGTATCATTGCACCACTATTCCATAGGTGGTAAGACAGTGAGTCAGAGATCTCGTTATCTAAAAATTCTAATAAACGATGACGAGTATTGATGAGATCGACTTTTACGCCTAACCCTCTAAAAATAGACGCATATTCGCTACCAATAACACCAGCACCATAAATGATGATATGGCGAGGGTCGTGCTCTAGCTGCAGAATTGAATCACTGTCATAGACACGAGAATGATCAAAATCAACGCCTTCAGGATGATAAGGGCGTGAGCCTGTTGCGATTACAAATTTATCGGCACTATACAAATCGGTGCTGTTATCGGCATTTTTTACTCGAACGGTATGAGCATCAATAAAGCTGGCTTCGCCAAAAATGAGGCTACATTTATTACGATCGTAAAAGCCTTGGCGCATTCGAGTTTGTTTATTCACAACATCTTGAGCGTGACCTAAAATTTGGCTAAAGGTACTGTGTAGGCTGGAATTGTTTTTGCAATAAAGGGGGTTTTGATTGTACTCAATAATACGACTGACGGCATGTCTGAGTGCTTTAGATGGAATGGTTCCCCAGTGAGTACATCCTCCTCCTACGCTATTTTCTCTCTCGATTACCGCGACATTTAATCCAGCTTTGGTTAGCCCCATTGCAGCCCCTTCTCCACCAGGACCGCTGCCAATAATAATGGCATCAAAGTGAGTGGGCTTTTTGTTTTTTGTCATTATTTGGCCTTCATTATCATCTGTGCAACATTGGCATAGCGATAGTTTAACTTTTTATGGCGTGTGGTAGAATCGGCGGTAGTCGATAGGTGGGTAGTGATCACGTTGTTCTAACGAAATATGATAAAAATGTGTATTTCGCTACTTTAAAATGATGATTATTGTTTTAATCATCGCGTGATGAATTTGTGATGAAACATTAAAACTCATAATTACTGCTTTGATTCAGCGTCCATCAGGATTTAGTATGTTCAGATGCAGGTGTAATTACCATTCACGCTGAAGTGATAGATAAAACAGCGTATAGTTGCAAAAAAGTTCATAGAGAAGCTATAGATTCATGGGGATTAGGGCTCAACAAAAAGAAAAAACGCGCCGCTCACTTATCGATGCTGCGTTTAGCCAGTTAAGTGCAGACCGTAGTTTTTCCAGCCTCAGCCTACGTGAGGTAGCTAGAGAAGCCGGTATTGCTCCGACGTCTTTTTATCGTCATTTTAAAGATATGGATGAGCTTGGTTTAACAATGGTTGATGAAGGTGGTTTAATTCTTCGTCAACTAATGAGACAGGCTAGACAACGTATTGCCGAAGAAGGCAGTGTAATTCGTACATCCGTTGAAACATTTATGGAATTTATTGAAAGTAGTCCAAACGTATTTAGACTACTTTTACGTGAACGCTCAGGAACATCAGCAGCGTTTCGTGCCGCAGTTGCTCGTGAAATTCAACACTTTGTTGCTGAACTTACTGAGTACCTTGAGGCAAAAACAGGTGTGACGAATGAAGAAGCCTATATTCAGGCAGAAGCATCGGTCACCTTGGTATTTAGCTCTGGTGCAGATGCGCTAGATCTTGATCCTCAGGCTCGTGAAGAGCATGAAGAAAAACTTATCATGCAATTAAGAACAATTGCAAAAGGTGCCTATTGGTACCGTAAAGAGCGTGAGCGTCGTGAGCTCAGGCATAAACTATAACCTTATTTCTGTTGGTGAAAGATATGGAAAAAGAGCAAGTTAAAGCTGAACGTAAAACATTGGTGCTATCGCTACTCGCGGGCTTATGCGGTAATGCAACGTTGGCTGTATTGACATCAAGCTATGTCACGTTTTCGATTTTCCCTGTAATTGCATTCGGTATGGCATTGTACTGCTTATACCAAGAGTACTTAAGCAAGCCGATGACGGAAGGTACCCCTGCGATCGCGTTCTCATGCTTCCTTGTTGGTGCATTCGGGTATTCCGCATTCTTACGTGCACAATTACCAGAGATGGGATCAAACTTCTTACCTCTTATGATTTCTTTAGGCCTACTATTCTGGGTAGCTTATAAGATGGGTATTATGAAGACACCTGCAAAATCAGCTGAAGCTTAAGCTGGAAAGATAGGTATAAAAAAGGCGCTAATCAGCGCCTTTTTTGTTATCTATAATTTATCTTTTGGTCGATTATAAATATTGTTTATTTGCGTTCCAACAAGACACCCGCTTCCATATGGTGGGTATATGGGAACTGATCAAATAATGCAAAGCGAGTAATTTTGTGTGTTTGGCTTAGCATCTCAAGATTTTCTTTTAATGTGTCAGGGTTGCAAGAGATATACATAATACGTTCATAGCCTTGCACCATGTGACATGTACCTTCATCCATACCTGAGCGTGGCGGATCAACGAAGATAGTATTGCAATTGTAGCTCTGTAGATCGACGTTTTGGGCTTTTAGGCGGCGAAACTCACGCTTGCCCGCCATTGCATCAGTAAAATCTTCAGCAGACATACGTACAATCTGTACGTTATCAATATTATTAACCGCAATATTGTATTGTGCTGACTCTACTGAAGGTTTAGCTAGCTCTGTTGCAAGAACGCGTTCGAAATTCTTAGCCAGTGCTAATGAGAAATTACCGTTACCACAATATAGCTCTAACAGGTCACCTTCACTGTCTTGCGTGCAATCGACCGCCCACTCCAGCATCTTTTGTGCGACTTCACCATTAGGCTGGGTAAAGCTATTCTCAACTTGCTTATAGGTTAAGGTTTGATCGAATACATTGAGTTTTTCGATAACGTAATCACGATCTGCCACAATTTTCATTTTTCGAGCGCGACCAATGATGTTCAGGTTAAACCCTTCATCATTTAAGCATTGCTTCAGTTTCTTAATTTCAACTTCCCACTCTTCATCCAATTGACGGTGGTACAACAGTGACACTAAGATTTCACCGCTCAATGTTGATAAGAAATCAACTTGAAATAATTTGTGGCGAAGCGTTTGGCTTGGCTTTAGCGCTTCTACTAGCAATGGCATTAAATCGTTAATTAAGCGACTCGCCGCAGGGAATTGATCTACGCGGTACTTTTCGCGAGTCTCTTGATTGAACATGACATAGTAAAGATCTTCGCCTTCATGCCACATTCTAAATTCAGCACGCATGCGGTAATGCTCTGCAGGAGAGGCAAACACCTCAAGCTCGGGTGTCTCAAAATCTTCAAAGATGTTTTGAATACGCTCTGCTTTTTCATCCAATTGCTGTTGGTAACCAGCGGTATTAAGTGCCGTGGATGTCATTAGTGTGCCTCAAACTGCTCAAAATAAGAGCGCAGATTTTATTGCATTACTGACCGATGTCCAGTGTTGTCCGAGATAAAAGTGCAGTTTTGGCTAATTAATAATAGCAAAGAGCAAACAAAGCTAGACAACAAAGCTAATGATAACTAGCATCGCAGTGCGCTGGTTTGCCAAATATGGCTAGGGAATACGGTGAAATTCCGTGACTGACGCGCAGCGGTGATAGAGAACGAAAGCACACGGACGTAAGTTCCAAACACTGTTTCAGACAATTGCGCAATGCAATCGGTATGAAGCGGGAAGTTGTTGCCTAGGTGGTTACCCAATCATGCTCTTAAGTCCGAAGACCGACCAGTGTACGAAGCAAATCGTTGCTTAGTATTAAACGCGACTTAAGGTATCCATATAATGAAAAAAACGCTTTTAGCAGTGGCGTTGGCGCCGTTGTGCCTTCCATCCCAAGTTTTTGCTGCCGATGAATCATCAAATGATGTCATGGTAGTTACCGCCAACCGTTTCGAACAGCCCATTAAAAATGTAATTGCTCCTATTTCTGTTGTCACCAAAGAAGAAATTGATGCGATTCAAGCAAAGTCTATCGCGGAAGTATTGCGTCGTTTACCGGGTGTGCAAGTCGTTTCTGGTGGCTATGGCCAAGCAACAGAAGTGTATGTTCGAGGGACAACATCTCGTCATTTACTTGTGATGATTAATGGTGTTCGTATTGGTAGTGCAACGTTAGGTAGTGCTGATTTTAGCCAGATCCCACTTACAGGCATTGAGCGAATTGAATTAATAAGAGGTTCTCGTGCTGCACTCTATGGCTCAGATGCAATCGGTGGTGTATTAAATATTATTACTGCTTATCAACCGGGAGAATCTGTTGCGGAAGTGACTGCTGGTGGTGGTAGTGATGGTTTTTATCAGCTTGGTGGTTCGGTGGCTGGTGGTCTGGGTGAATCTGGTTGGGGGAAAATTGCCTTAAAAAAAGAAGGTGCTGATGGCTTTTCTGCCCGAAAAGAACCTTTCGAACAAGATGATGACGGCTTCAAAAATAGCAATGTTGTGGCAGAGGTGGGTACTCATGTAGGTGATCATTGGAAATTGAGTCTACAAGGTTATTATCATGACGGTGAAAGTGATTATGATGATTCATATGGTGCACCTAATGCACAAAGTGAAAGCTCTCTTTTTAATATCGCCGCAAAAGCTGGGTACTCGGATAACAAGTTAGATAGCCAATTTACTGTTGCTCAAAACCAAGATGAGAACCGCAATTTCAATGATGTTAGCAATGGTAGCAAGATAAAAACTGAGCGAACCGTTGTTAATTGGCAAAATCATTACCAATTAACTGATGGACTAGAACTGGGTGGGGGCCTTGAGTGGTATCGTGACTCGGTATCAAATACTGGCATGCAGTATGCTGAAGATGAGCGTGATAATACAGCTGTCTACTTAACCTCTATCTATCGTATTAGTGATTGGCAGTTTGAAGGTAGTGTACGTACTGATGATAATGATAGTTATGGTACGAACAATACTTGGCAATTAGCGACAGCTTATAATATTACCTCTGAACTCAAAGTATCAGCCAATGCAGGCACTGGCTTTAAAGCGCCAACATTTAATGATTTATATTGGCCTGATTCCGGTAATCCTAACTTGAAGCCTGAAGAATCAAAAAACTATGAAATTTCATTATCTGGCACTCATCAGTTGCTTGATTGGAGCATAACAGGATACCAGTCAGAGATTGATCAGCTTATTGCTTGGGCTCCCAAAGATGCGAGTAATCCATCAGGTGATTGGATTCCTATGAATGTTGACGAAGCTGAAATACAAGGGATTGAGTTAACCGCAGGTTTTGCAACGGGTATGCTTTACCATGATGTTAGCTATGATTACTTGGATGCGAAAGATAAAGGCTTAGATAAACAGCTTATTCGTCGTTCGAGAGATAGTGCTAAATGGAATGTCTCGTATCTTGCTGACCAATGGCAATTGGATGTGAGTGCTATTTATAAAGGCACAAGCTATGACGATGCTGCAAATACCAAGAAGTTAGATGCTTATACCTTAGTAGATGTTGCTGCTAGTTATTTTGTAACTGACAATTTATCTGTTAGAGGAAGAATTGCGAACCTCTTCGATAAAGACTATGTAGCGAAAGAGACTTATAACGTTCAAGAGCGCAGTTATTACGCGACAGCAACGTATAAATTTTAAGCTAATAAAAAGAAACCACCTTCGGGTGGTTTTTTTAACGGAGGTATAATGAAACCAATCAGCGTTATCGTCAGCTGGTCATCGGGTAAAGATTCAACACTGACCCTTATTAAATTACTGAATGATCCAAACTACAAAGTGGTTGGCTTATATACGACATACCTTATCGATGAAGTACCTTTTCAAGCAACACCAATCGAAGTTGTAAAAAAACAAGCGGCATTAGCAGGGCTGCCTTTGGTAACCATAGAATTACCAGAAGTCTTTCCGCCTAACGATATTTATCAATCTTTAGTGGTGAATGGGTTACGTAATAGTGGTTTAGATATTGATGCCGTCGCATTCGGTGATATGTTTTGCAATGGTATTGCAGATTACCGCCGTAGCTATATAGAGCCTGCAGGTTGGGAGTGTATCTTCCCTTTGTTAGGGCAAGACAGTCAACGACTAGCCCAAGAAATTATTGAGTGTGGAATTGAAACGTTAGTTGTAACGGTCGATACCAGCCAACTTGACGGTAAATTTTGCGGTGAGTGGTATAGCCATCAATTTATCTCAAGCTTACCTATGCATACCGATCCCTGTGGTGAGGATGGCGAATTTCATACGTTGGTCGTAAAAGCGCCATGTTTCGATGGTGAGTTAAAAATAGAGTTAGATGAATGTGATCGAGAAGGGCGATTTCATTATCAACGTTATCATTTAGTCAAAGAATAAGTGGATACGATAAGAAAGGTTCGGATTTATACGGTATCGCAGTATTATTAGTGCTTTGTGAATATGTAAGAAGCGTGGTGAATAGTGAAAACGGTACTTATCTTTGATTCTGGTGTTGGTGGTTTATCGGTATATCAGGAACTACAAGCTCTTATACCGCAAGTGCAGTACATTTATGCTTTTGATAATGCTGCATTTCCGTATGGTGAATTAGAAGAAGATGTATTGCTTCAAAGAACTCAGCATATTGTTTGTTCATTAGCTGAACAGCATAACGTTGATCTTGTCGTTATTGCATGCAATACAGCAAGCACGATCGTACTACCGACATTACGGGAAAGTTTATCGATTCCAGTGGTTGGTGTTGTTCCTGCGATAAAACCTGCAGCAACCCTTAGTCAAACAAAAGTCATTGGGCTATTAGCAACGCCAGCGACGATCCACCGTTCTTATACCCACGAATTGATTTCATCATTTGCAAATGATTGCGAAGTTAGAATGATAGGTTCAACACGCTTAGTTGAAATAGCAGAAGAGAAGCTTCGTGGTTTGCCCGTTTCTATCGATGAAATTGCTGAGATTATTAAGCCTTGGCAAAAAGACGTTGATTGCATCATTCTAGGTTGTACACATTTCCCTTTAATTAAAGATGAAATAAGGCAAGCATTAGATAAAGCAATTGTCATTGTTGATTCAGGAAAAGCGATAGCAAATCGCGTGAAAGGTTTATTGGGAGATTTACCATTAAGTCATAAAAAGCATTTAAACCTTACATACAACAGTGCCGCAACAAATAATGAAGCGGCACTGAATAGTAGTTTAGAGAAAATACAGCTAAATGCTATGCAACCTCTTCACCTTCTAGATTTTTAGGATCATTAGCTTCACGAATTTTTAAAGTTCGCTGGCCATATTCTTTATTGTTTAAGTTCTGAATTGCTGTATCAGCATCCGAGCTATTCATTACAACAAATCCAAAGCCTCGACGTTTCCCTGTGCGCTTATCTTTCATTAAACGTACAGCAAACACTTCACCATGTTCGGAAAAAAGGTTTTTCACATCACTTTCATTTGCACGGTAAGGAAGGTTACCGACATAGATCGTTTTGCTGCTTTGTGATGGATCAATAGGTTGCTCAGGAGATGGTTTAGAATCTTGCATGAAGCGTATTGCTAGACCAGTAATAACAGCACCAACAGCAAAAGCTATCGCTGGTGGAACTGAAACAAAGCTAAAGATTAAAGAGCCGATAATGGTAATCGCAATTACTGTTATCGTAGTTTGGTTAGATGATTTCATATAATAATTACATCGTCATAATTAGTAGGAGAGAATGCGTCATTGGTTATTTTAACAACAAAGTCACAATGATATTACTTTTATTGACTTGTAATTACTAGAAGGTGAATGTGACGACCCTCTAATGTTGAGATTACAAGCCATATGTTCACATTAGATGAAATAACCATCAAATAAAGTGTTTTTTATAAAAAATACTTGTCAGAGTGATCGAAGTCTCTATAATTCCGCTTCACTGACACGAAGCAGAATCAAAAATAGGTTTTAGCCGAGTAAAAGTAAATGAGTTTTAAACCGAATTATGTAAGACAAAGTTAGCTCATATCTTTACTATTCCATTAATTGGATAATTAAAGAGAGTCAAAAAGATGTTTTAACTAATTAGAATTTCTTCTTGACTTCATGATTTGCAGGTGTATTATACGCCTCCTGACTTGCTGAAGCGTTTAACGCCAAGGCATTGAAAGTCAACGTTCTTTAACAATTTGACCATGCAATCTGTGTGGGCACTCGTGAAATTTTAAGTCGAAAGATTTATCAATGAACTGAGTGACCTTAATCATCGCAAGATGACACAGTCAATTTATGCTTCATTTCTTCGCAAGAAGAATGAAACAAGAATATCAGTAAAAATCATTGAGCCGGTCGCCTTTTATAAGTGCGGCCAACAGAACTTTAATTGAAGAGTTTGATCATGGCTCAGATTGAACGCTGGCGGCAGGCCTAACACATGCAAGTCGAGCGGTAACAGGAATTAGCTTGCTAATTCGCTGACGAGCGGCGGACGGGTGAGTAATGCCTGGGAATATGCCTTAGTGTGGGGGATAACTATTGGAAACGATAGCTAATACCGCATAATGTCTTCGGACCAAAGAGGGGGACCTTCGGGCCTCTCGCGCTAAGATTAGCCCAGGTGGGATTAGCTAGTTGGTGAGGTAAAGGCTCACCAAGGCAACGATCCCTAGCTGGTCTGAGAGGATGATCAGCCACACTGGAACTGAGACACGGTCCAGACTCCTACGGGAGGCAGCAGTGGGGAATATTGCACAATGGGGGAAACCCTGATGCAGCCATGCCGCGTGTATGAAGAAGGCCTTCGGGTTGTAAAGTACTTTCAGTCGTGAGGAAGGGTATGTAGTTAATAGCTGCATACCTTGACGTTAGCGACAGAAGAAGCACCGGCTAACTCCGTGCCAGCAGCCGCGGTAATACGGAGGGTGCGAGCGTTAATCGGAATTACTGGGCGTAAAGCGCATGCAGGCGGTCTGTTAAGCAAGATG
>NZ_PYMJ01000022.1 GCF_003025615.1 Photobacterium frigidiphilum
CTCGACTTGCATGTGTTAGGCCTGCCGCCAGCGTTCAATCTGAGCCATGATCAAACTCTTCAATTAAAGTTCTGTTGATTCTCTACTTAATAAAAAGCTTCGAATCGGCTCAATGATTTTTACTGATTTTCTTGTTTCGTTTCTTCTTGCGAAGAAATGAAGCATAAATTGACTGTGTCATCTTGCGATGATTAAGGTCACTCAGTTCATTGATAAATCTTTCGACTTATAATTTCACGAGTGCCCACACAGATTGCATGGTCAAATTGTTAAAGAACATACTGACTAGGTTGCTGGCTAATCGCCGTGCTCCGTGTCAGTGAGGTCGCATTATAGGGAGATATTCAGCCATGACAATAGTTTTTATTAATTTAATTACCAACCGTTCAATAAACAACCAACCTGTTTTCTTCGGCAGCAATTTAGAGCAAAAATGTAATTTTATCTGCAGCCAAAAGCAAAAAACCGACGTATTAACGTCGGCTATATATCATTATTCTGCAATATTTAGATTTTAAACATCGTCAACAGACTTTACCTGTTGAGATTTTACATTTGAAACCTCTATTGGCAGTGTTTGGCGAACATAGTTACCAGGGGCTGTCATTATAGAAGGATAATTAGCATTACCTGCTTCACGAGGCTCAACTTGTTCTTCTGGATTAAAGTCAGCTAGCCATGTGTCCCAATGATTCCACCAAGAACCTTCTTCACGCTTTGCATTACTTAGCCATGCTTCTGGATCGTCAATTTTTTCATCATTGATCCAGTACCCATACTTATTTTTAGCTGGGTGATTAACAATGCCCGCAATATGACCTGATTCACCAAGAACAAATGTTGATTTACTATTTAAGTTCTGTGCACCACGGTATGTGCCTTGCCACAATGCGATATGGTCTTCTTGCGTAGAGATAAAGTATGTTGGTACTTTAATCTTCGACAAATCAATAAAGACCCCACCCACTTTATATCCCTTTGGATCGACCAGTTTATTCTCTAGATAGAACTGTCGTAATAAAGTGCTATGGCATGCAACGGCAACATTAGTACTATCACCATTCCAATAAAGCAGGTCAAAATCTATTGGGCTATTGCCTTTTAGATAATTATTTACGTAATAATTCCAATAAAGACTATTTTCACGTAACAAGCTGAACGTGACGCTAAGTGAACGTCCATCCATATAACCATTTGCTTCATTTTGGGCTTCAATTGCAGAGACAATAGGATCGTTAACATACGCTCCTATCTCACCTGGTTGAGAGAAATCTAACAACGTAGTGAAAAACGAAGCGGACTTGATACGATTACGCATTCGTTTAGCGGAATAATAAGCTAAAGTCGTCGCTAATAACGTACCACCAATACAATAGCCTGCAGCATTGATTTGCTTCTCACCAGTAATCTCTTCGACAGCATCAACGGCTTTAACTACACCATCTAGCACGTAGTCATCAAAATCAATATTTGCCATTGTGGCATCAGGATTACGCCAAGACATCATGAATACTGTATGACCTTGCTCTACTAGCCAACGTACCATTGAGTTCTTCTCGCGAAGATCAAGGATATAGTATTTATTAATGAAAGGAGGCACGATAAGAAGCGGCGTTTGATTCACTTTTTCAGTCAATGGCTTGTACTGAATCAATTCAAATAAATCATTTTTGAAAACGACATCACCAGCAGTATTGGCAATGTTCTCACCCAATTCAAATGCACTATCATTTGTCATTCGGATTTTAAGAACATCGGCACTTGCTTGTACGTCTTCTTGATACAACTCCATGCCTCTAACTAAGTTTTCACCGTTAGTTTCAACCGTTAATTTAGCGAGTTCAGGATTTGTTGTAACGAAATTTGTAGGCGAAAGTGCATTAATCGCTTGTCGAGAGAAAAAGCCAAGACGTTCTTTCGCTTTTTCATCTAACCCTTCAATAGATTCAATACTTTCTTTCATTGTATTGCTAAAGAGTAAATACGACTGCTTTATATAGCTGTAATACGCCTCATTATCCCAAGCGGGATCATTAAAGCGCTTATCATCTTTTTCAGGTTTAACTTTATTATCTTCATCACTATTTGGCATAGTAACGTTTTGCCAGATTTTCATCTGACTTTCCCACCAATCCATTTGTACTTTCGCAAGTACTCCTGGCTGAGCGCTGGCTTTATCGATCAACTCAACAGTATCTTTCAAGTTGATTTCATTCATCGCTTTATTGAGAGGAGTATTTAGAGCTGCCTTGCCGGAATCCAATTCCTTCCACCATAGCTGGTTCATATCTTGGAGCTTGGCAAAGTAGTCCGAGAAGAAGTTGTCGTTCATTACAATGACCTCTGTATTTGGACTAAAATACCGCCCATGAATTGGGCGGCAGAATGGTCATGCAATTATGCTGGTGTTACTTCTTTTACATTTTCTGCAACTAGTTCATCAACTTCGGTTTTAAATGTTTGTGCAACTGATGAGAACTTCTTGCTGTCTTCCATTAACTGCTGAGAAAGCTTAGTTAGTGTTTCAAGCTGCTGGCCATTGAACTCTGCCAATGATTGCATATCTTTTACTTCACCAACGGCTTTCAACTGAGAAAGACCCAATTCACTGTAAGTGCGAACAGCTGTAAGTTGAAGCTCAGTTAGCTCTTCAACATTTTTAGAAAATAGCTTGTTAAACTTAGCATAAGGTGCAAGTGTTTTTTCAGTTTGCTCAGAGAAAGATTTAAACATTTCCGTATACATAGTCATGATTCCTTAATATAAAAGTATAATTGAAGTACCTAGCCATATTTTATCTAGGTACAATCTGTGAATATTCTGCATTAATGTAAAACAGGTACTACTTAAACACTCTTCAGTACAATCGCTGTACCCATACCACCACCAACACACAGTGTTGCTAAGCCGTATTCAGTATTGCGACGACGCATTTCATGTAAAAGGCTAACAATAATACGGTTACCTGAAGCACCTAGCGGGTGGCCCAATGCAATGGCACCACCATTTACGTTTGAACGTTCAGCTAAATCTTCTACTGACGTATCTAGCTCTTTTGCTACTTCATGTAGCACACCAAGAGCTTGACCTGCGAACGCTTCATTGAATTCAAATAAGCCAACAGACTCAATATTTAGATCTGCTTTAGTTAAAGCTTTAATAACAGCAGGAACAGGACCTAGTCCCATCAGTTCAGGTGCAACACCCGCCTGTGCGTAGCTTTCAATTTCAGCTAATGGTGTTAGGCCGTATTTTTCTACTGCAGCTTCAGAAGCCACGATAATGGCACTACCACCATCGTTAATACCCGATGCGTTGCCCGCAGTAACTGAACCTTCTTTCTTAAATGCAGGACGTAGCTTTGCTAATCCTTCAAAAGAGGCATCTGACTTTGGATATTCGTCTGTATCAATTACTTTTGTTTCACGACGTGATTTCACTTCAACAGGTACAATCTCATCGACAAACTTACCTTGCTCGATAGCTGCTATCGCTTTTTGTTGACTTGCTAATGCAAAATTATCTTGTTGCTCACGATTTAGACCCACTTTTGCAACTACGTTTTCAGCAGTTACACCCATGTGGTAATCATTGAAGGCATCCGTTAAACCATCAGCAATAAGTAAATCAGTTAACTCTAAGTTACCCATTTTCTGACCATCACGAATCTTTGATGATGCACAGAAAGGGATCTGTGACATACACTCTGCACCAGCTGCAACCACGAGTTCAGCATCACCCGCTTTGATGTGCGCAGCTGCATCCATGACTGCTTTCATGCCACTGCCGCAAACCATATTCAAGCTATAAGCCGGTACTTCATTTGGGATCCCTGCAAAAATTGCGGCTTGACGACCTGGCCCCATTCCTTGACCTGCGCCAATAACATTACCAACAACAACTTCATCAATAGCTTCTACAGGTATGTTGCCTTGTGCCAAAGCCCCCTTAATTGCTACAGCTGCCAGTTGTGCTGCTGAAACTGTTTTTAATGCACCGTTGAAGCTGCCAATAGGTGTACGTTTAGCAGCAACAATAAATACTTTAGTCATGATCTTAACTTCCTTTTCCAATCAAATTTATCCAACCATTCTTTCTTGAAGGTTATGGATTAGTTCATGTACAAACCGCCATTTACCGACAGCGTTTCGCCTGTAATATATGCTGCTGCATCACTTGCTAAGAAAGTGACTGCGCCGGCAATTTCTTGTGGCATAGCTAGACGTTTCATTGGAATTTCAGCTTTAATTGAGTCTAATACTTCCGACTTAATCGCTTCAACCATTGGTGTACCAGTGTAACCAGGTGCAATTGCATTAACGGTTACACCCGAACGGGCACCTTCTGCAGCTAAGGCTTTGGTAAAGCCAATCATTCCAGCTTTTGCTGCTGAGTAGTTCGCCTGACCAAACTGACCTTTTAGACCGTTTACAGAAGTAATGTTAATAATTCGAGCATTTCCATGCTGACACATAGAGTCAAACAAAGGATGTGTAACATTGAACAAACTATTGAGGTTTGTATTGATTACTTCATTCCATTGTGCCGCTGACATACGTTTAAATGTCGAGTCACGAGTAATGCCAGCATTATTAACCAATACGTCAATGTTACCTTCTTCCTGCAATAATGTTGCAAGAGCCTCTTTACAAAAACTTGTATCCGTAACATCCAAAGGGAATAAACGAACCTGATTTTCTGAATAATTATTCTCTTCAAACCATTCTTTTGCCTTAGCTTCTCCGTTTGGAAAATATGTGGCTATTACTCGATAACCTGCCTCAACTAATCCTTTTGTAATCGATGAACCAATACCACCTTTAGCGCCAGTAACTAATGCTTTCTTGTTCATTTTAAAAGACTCCGCGCTCATCACAAGGATGAACTATCACCATGAAATAATTGACAATCTTAAAAACAACATTACAAAAATAATATTGTAAAAATTAATACTAACTACAAATAACAAATTGATTTGAATACATCTTAATTACAAAATGCGACACTATTATGAAAAACATGTTGCATAAACATTATAAGAACACACACGCATACCAATATCAATACACGACATTAATGGTCAGACCAATATCCTTATGTGGAATTGAATATTTGCCTAATACTAAAAAACCAACGCGTGATAACATTCTGTTTACATGCCTGAGTGCTTAGTTTAAGCAGAAACAAGTAAATGAATACGGAATAGACATACAGGACGACTTCGATATAAAAAATAATATAAACAATCATTTCCTTGCATCTTATATGTGCACTGATGCAGCTTAATTATTCATTCAAACGCATATTTGTATATTTAAATTGCCATGACGCGCAGTGGTAATGTTAACGAACGGTTAATGACAACTCATGAAAAATGTTAACAGCTCATTTTTTGAACATATTCTGAGTAAAAAAAACAGAGTTGGAGGATGATGTTGGAAGGAAAGTGGCGATCAGAAAAGTTGATAGTCATAATGCTAAAGGTAATGAGTGCAGAAGAGATCATAACTCAGCACTCCAGCTTGCGAAAAAAACCAATAGTGCAATGCTAATGCTCTGAACAATATCGTAGAGAAATCCGAATGACTCTTTTTGCACCAAGAAAGTTCAGATTCATTTCTTGTGTCACCTTAATCGAGGCTGGTCATTGATTATCTATAAGTCTATGAATAAAAAATAATTTATGTTAATTCCTTTGTTTTCGCACTACCCTTAAATAAGAACACACATGACGATTCAAAGACTTAAACGATAAAATTCATGAACTTTATTGTCATTTTTAAGTCTTAAATTTCATCATTTCTGTTTGACTGTTTGTATTTCAAGGACATATATTTCGATGTTAGCTTCAACATTTCAACGCCTTAAAACTTATCTCGAAACTCAGGTCATCGGTCAGCCCGATCTTGTAAAACAGTTACTGATTGCCTTATTAGCAGATGGGCATATCTTGGTAGAAGGTCCTCCTGGTTTAGCGAAGACACGCGCTGTGAAAATCTTATCTGACTGTATTGAAGGTAGTTTTCACCGTGTACAGTTCACCCCAGATCTATTACCAGCAGACTTAACGGGGACTGATATATTTCGTCCAGAGACCGCTGAATTTACCTTCCAGCCGGGTCCTATTTTCAATTCATTATTACTAGCTGATGAAATCAACCGCGCGCCTGCGAAAGTACAAGCCGCGATGTTAGAAGCAATGGCTGAAAAACAAATTACTACTGGGCGAAAAACATACCCATTACCTGAACTGTTCTTAGTGATGGCAACACAGAACCCAATCGAACAGGAAGGCACCTATCCTTTACCTGAAGCGCAACTTGATCGCTTCTTGTTACAACTGAATGTGAACTACCCCGATGAAGCCAGCGAATTAGAAATTCTTCGCCTTAATCGCGGTGAAGCACTGGGTATTGAGAAAGCAGATCCGGTACACATTACACAAGAATCCATTTTTGCTGCACGTAAAGCAGTATTAAGCATTCATATGGCAGAGGATGTTGAGCGTTATATTATTCGCTTAACCATGGCAACACGCCAGCCAGAACGTTACAGCGACCAATTAGCCAACTGGTTACAAATGGGGGTTAGCCCACGAGCAACCTTAGCTCTCGACCGTTGTGCTCGCGCCCATGCATGGTTGAATGGTCGTGATTTTGTCACGCCAGAAGATGTACAAAAAATGGCTTATCCGGTACTTCGTCACCGATTGCTATTGAGCTATGAAGCACAAGCAGAAGGCATTGCAGCTGATTCGATTGTAAGCCACTTGATCGAGCAGGTTGCTTGCGCATGACAGAATCACAGATAACACCGACTCTACCCGCGCATTGCGATGGTGTGAATTTGTGTCTGGCTGAGTTACTGCAATACAAAAACCAAGCTGTGCGCTGGCTTCCACCAGCGCAAAGTGTTTGGTCTCAGTTAAACGGTCAGCACATGAGCCGTCAAAAAGGACGGGGGATGAACTTTTCAGAAGTTCGTCCATATCAAGCGGGTGATGATATTCGAGCCATTGATTGGCGTGTAACCGCACGGACAGGTAAAACCCATACCAAACTATTTACCGAAGAGCGCGAACAACCAGTTATGTTATTAATTGATATTAGTAACAGCATGAAGTTCGGTTCACAATTGTTATTAAAATCAGTGCAAGCTGCACATTTTGCTAGTTTACTCAGCTGGTTAGCGGTACGAGAAAAAGATCGTATTGGTGCAATTATCTATGATGGTAAGCGATTAACAGAATGTAAACCGACGGCACGCCAACAAGGGCCATTACGGGTTATTAATGCTTTGATTGAAGCACACAAAACACAAATACCCTCTTCATCTAATGAACAATATAGTCAGCAACACCACCAGCAATCTAGCGAAAATAGCTATTCACTGCCTTTTTCAGGTGCATTGAAGCATCTCCATCACCTATGTCCGAAAGGCAGTGAGATTGTCATTATCAGTGACTTCTATCAATTAGCGTTAAGTGATAAACGCCGTTTAAGTCAACTACGCCATCATAATCGAATTCAATTCGTGCAAATTCATGATCCTTTAGAACAAGGGCAAACGAGTTTTACGGGTTATGAAAGCGTCACAGATAATAAGCAATCATTGTGGCTCGACTTCTCTGCGAAAAAAACTAAAGAGAAACTGAGTGAACAATATCTCGCTCATCAACTCTTCATTAAAGACATGGCACAAACCTTAGCGATACCCTTGCATTCTTTATCAGCAGCTATACCTTTGCTTCAACAGTTAGGAGGTCAACGCATTCACCATGGCTGATCCAACAATACCAATGAATAAAGCCACCACTACGCTGCCACTTGCCGATGTACATCTTCAAGATATACCGGGTACTTGGCCACTCGCTTGGGGATGGTGGCTATGTATTATTATTGGCGTAACTGCGCTTTCTTATCTTTCTAGCTTGTTATTCAGAAAAATCAAACAACATCGTGCATCCAAACAAGCTCAGCACGAAGCAAAACAACAGCTTAAAGCAATGGCACAAACAACCCAACTGGGTGATATTAATGAATTGCTGCGTAAAGCAGCCCTTAGCTATTTTCCTCGCCAACAAGTTGCAGGGTTAACAGGTCAACGCTGGCTATCTTTTCTTGATCAACAATTGCCACCGAAGCAACAAGGTTTTTTAGCCTATTCTGATGTTTGGCAACAAGGTCTTTTCTCTCCCAATGGCCTTAGTGAAGACGAATTAATGCAATGTAAAAAGCTCGCATCAAACTGGATCACCTGCGCATTGCCGCCAAAGCCAAATAAACACGTAACAGATAATGTATCTGTCGATAACACCTCGGCTTCTAAGCAGGAGCAACAAGATGTTTGAATTCATATGGATTTGGGCTTGGGCACTATTACCCCTCGCTTGGCTGGTTTATCGATTTAGTAAACCTGTAATGAAACCCGCAGCAATAACCTTACCTAAATTGCCTGAAGGCATAGGACAACAGCAGCCAAATAGTATTTGGCGCAAAGTGATGATGTCTTTACTCTGGGTATGCTTACTAGGTGCGTTAGCCCGTCCTGTTTGGTATGGCGATCCTATCGAAGTGCAGCCGGATCATCGCGATATGCTACTGGCTGTCGATCTATCAGGATCGATGTCGATCGAAGATATGATAACCAAAAGTGGTGAAAGCATTGATCGTCTAGCAGCAGTTAAAGATGTATTGGCTGAATTTATTGAGCAACGTAAAGGTGATCGTTTAGGTTTAGTTTTATTTGCCCAGCACGCTTACTTGCAAACCCCCCTCACCTTCGACCGCAACACCGTTAAACAACAGCTCGAACGTACAGTATTAGGATTAATAGGGCAAAGCACCGCCATCGGTGAAGGTCTTGGCATTGCCACCAAAACCTTTATCAACAGTGAAGCGCCACAGCGGGTAATAATCTTACTCAGTGATGGCGCAAATACCGCCGGTGTTATTGAGCCACTAGAAGCGGCAAAACTTGCAGCAGAAAGTAATGTCACCATTTATACCGTCGGGGTTGGCGCTGAAGAAATGATTCAAAAAAGTTTCTTTGGCAATCGTAAAGTGAACCCTTCACAAGACCTTGATGAAAGAATGCTGACCAAGATTGCAGATATGACTGGGGGGCAATACTTCCGAGCACGCAACCCACAAGAACTTGAACACATCTATCAGCTTATCGACCAACTGGAACCGATAAACACTGCACAGCAAACATGGCGTCCACGTGACGAACTGTTCCGCTATCCATTAGCCATCGCATTGATGCTCTCCGTTATCATTGCTTTTATGAGGAAACGTCGTGGCTAATTTCACATTTCTTCATCCGTATTGGTTCTTCGTTCTTATTCCTTTAGGGCTAATATTGCCTTGGTTAAAAGGTAAAGCGCACCATTCAGGATTGATTGCACCGCACCTTGCCAAGCATTTAGGGCTTGAACGAGGCAAAGTAAAAAACACACCTTTCGTTATCTTAGCGTTGGGTTGGTTACTATCAGTACTCGCATTAGCAGGACCAAGTTGGGAGAAAAATACCCTACCCGCTTATAGTCTTTCTGGTGCGCGAGTATTGGTGATGGACATGTCGAGATCAATGTACGCAACAGATATTGCTCCAAAACGCTTAACACAGGCACGATTTAAGGCATTAGATATGTTGCCAGGCTGGAAAGAAGGTAGCACTGGTTTAGTCGCTTACGCCGCTGACGGCTATGTGGTTAGCCCACTCACCGAAGACAGCAGCACCTTAAAGAATTTGATCCCAAATTTATCGCCAGAAATCATGCCAATTCAAGGCAGCAATGCGGCAGCAGGTGTGCAAGAGGCTATTACACTATTAAAACAAGCAGGGCATCAAGCTGGCGACATCATTATTATTACCGATGGTATGACCCAGCAAGAATCCGATCAAACCATGGCCTTAGTTAAAAATCAGGATTACCGCTTATCAATATTAGCCGTAGGTACACAGCAAGGCGCGCCCATCAAACAACCTGATGGCACATTATTAAGTAACAGCAATGGTAACCCTGTTATTGCCCGTGTAGAGGTAGACACGCTACTACCACTGGTAAAAAGCACAGGAGGAAATTTGCAGTTATCTCAAGCCAATAACCGTGATGTCGACACCATTGTGGCATTAACGGCTAAACCGCGAGAACAAGCCAATTTAGATAAAACCAAAGAATTAGAAGAGCGCGTAAACAACGGCTTTTGGCTATTACTTCCACTGCTTTTATTCGCACTGCTTGGATTTCGACGTGGTGTAGTGATTGCTGCAATGTTCGTATTAATGCCAATCGATAATGCCAATGCTTCCCCTTGGGTAAACAGTAATCTGCGCGGTTATCAACTTTATGAACAAGGTAACTTTGCAGAAGCCGCAAGAAACTTTAACTCTCCCGCTTGGAAAGGGATTGCTGAATACAAGTCAGGCGACTACGAAAAAGCCATTGAAACCTTAAAGCCATTAACCGATCAAAGATCGCGTTATAACTTAGCGAATGCTTACGCACAAACAGGGAAGCTTGAGGAATCAGAAGCTATTTATGAATCAATCTTAAAAGATGATCCTAATGACGCTGATGCAAAAAAGAATCTTGAAATAGTTAAAAAAGCACAAGAGCAGCAACAGCAACAGCAACAAAAATCGGAGCAAGACAAATCAGAGAAGAACAAGTCGGAAAAAGAGAATCAACAGTCTGACTCAAAACAAGATAAATCTGATGACAGCAAGAATCAGCAATCACCATCAGATCAATCTGAATCTCAGCAAAGCAAAGATCAAAAGCAAGAAAGCTCAGATCAACAAAAAAACGGTCAACAAAATAAAGACCAGCAAAACGCTGATCAAGAGAAACAGCAAAAAGGGAAAGATCAACAATCGAGCGCTGATGGTGAAAAAAATGACCCTCAGCAGAACCAACAACAAGATAGTCAGCAACAAAACGAAAAACAAAGTGATCAAGATGCGAGTGCTAATAACTCATCAAGCCAAAATCAACAAGCCAATGAAGCCGATAGCAATGAACCAAGTGACGAGGATAAAATTGCTCAGCAACAAGGTTCCTCAAAAGACGACACGAAAAATGATGCCGACAAAAAGATAAAAGCTGTGCCCGCAGACAGTAACGACATAAAAAATAGCCCAGAAAATAGTAATGCCAGCCCCTTGTCAGCCAGCAACCCTGTGCTAAAGAAGCTAGAACAAGTACCCGATAATACGAGTGGGCTTATTCGTGCTCAACTGCTACTGCAAGCAAGACAAAAGCAAGCACCTACAGCTACCGAAAATTCATGGTGATAAAAACAATGAACAAAATGATGAAACGTTATTTTCAGTTAAAGCGCCCTTGTATCTCCCTTTTAGGGGCATTGCTATTCATTATCGGCTCACTACCTACAGCCGCTTCAGCTGCACAAGCAATTGCAACGGTGTCTAAAAATATTGTGGGTGTGAACGAAGTCTTTCAATTAGTCGTCTCTGTCGATGCCAATATAAATACTAACTCTCTGGATTTATCACCGCTTGCGACCTATTTTACCTATGGACGCCCTAGCGTCAGCAGCATAAATTCGTTCAATAATGGTGTGGTTTCACGTAATACAGAGTGGAAAGTGGCTATAGCAACCAAAGCAATTGGCGAATTTACGATACCGAGCTTTCGAATTGGCAGCTCCACCACTGAACCCATTACCATCACGTCCTTAAAAAGTAGTAACGCAAGCCCTGCAGCTAAATCGACAGAGCCCGATATTAAAGTCGATGCTGAAATAGATAAACGTCAGCTATACGTAGGTGAAAGTTTACGCTATCGAGTTCAAATTCGAATCGGAGAGCAAATGGATCAAGCAGCTTTAGTTGCGCCATTTGGTGACGGCCTTGATATTGTGCAAGATGGTGATGATAGACAAGCAGAAACGGTGCTTAACGGACGCCGATATATAGTGATTACTCGCTATTACCAAATTAGTGCCACCAAAGCAGGCACCATTACGTTAGAAGGTGCGCAATTTAAAGGAAGTGTTGTAAAAGGCAGTCGTGGTTTCGGTTCAACATTGAGTGTGCCAGTTGATAAAAAAGCCAAAGACATCACACTGAATATCAAAGGTAAGCCAGATAATTATCAAGGTTTATGGTTACCTACCCCTGAACTAAAAATTGAACAACAATGGCAACCACAACAGGGATCATCGCAATTAAATAACATTCATGTGGGTGAGCCAATCACACGCGTCATCACGTTACACATTAAAAATACCGCCCAAAGCAGTATGCCGAATCTAGTATTAACCTACCCTAGCTCAGTCAGAATGTATGACGAAAAGCCGGTGTACAGCAATAACAATGGCTTCACTAGCATGACGGTAAAACAAGTTATTATTCCACGAAAAGACGGTTCGCTAGTTCTGCCTGAACTATCAATCAACTGGTGGAATACAATTACAGGCACCCAAGAAACCAGTAAAGTTGACGGACTTTCATTAACGGTATTGCCGGGTGATAACGCGAATACAGTCAGTACGCCTATGGTGCCAGCTTTACCTGATAGCCAGCCCACAACAGAAACAAAGCCTACTGAAATAACTGTAGTTACTGATTCTGGTTGGTGGCCTTGGCTAACGGCTATCTTTGCCACCTTATGGATTATAACGCTGCTACTTTGGTTGCGAGCAAGAAAGATAGTAACCCCTACTGCTAACGTATCATCTAAAAATATAGCTATATCATCAGATAGTTACAGCCGATTAGTGCAAGCGGTAACTGCAAATAATGCACTTAAAGTGCAAACCTATTATCAACAGTGGGCTAAACATTCTTTACCTGATGGTCTAGTGACTCAGATGGATCAAGAAGTCGCAAATATGATGGCTGCTATTTATAGCAAACACAGCCAAGAAGGTAATAACAGCATGATGTGGAATAACGCAATATTACTGTCTTTATTGCAACAAGCACGTAATCATTCTGCCCAATCATTACAATCTTCGGCGCTAGAAGAACTCATCCCAACAAAATCCTGAATATTCATTCAAACGAATGATAGGATTCTCCCTTCAGAAGCTCATGCTAAAACATGAGCTTTTTTAACAATAGTCATTAAACTAACGCCTCAAAAAAATTATCTATCCCATTTAAAACCCATTGGTTACCTACATCACAACAAATAAGGTTAAAAGCTTGTAATGCAAAAGTTTCTAAAAAGATAGCTGGTAATCTATCGCAGATCCTGTTAAAAATTGGCCTGAGAGCGAAATAAAACGCTCCGATATATAAATATAAAATATGCAGGATATATTATGAGTCAAACACAACCATTTTTAGCCCGAGTCGCTAGCGGAAGTTTGGTTATCCAAATTATCGTTGGTATCGTCGCAGGTATTCTCCTTGCGTCTGTAGCACCAGAATCAGCAATCAGTGTTGGTTTCCTTGGTGGTTTATTTGTTAGTGCACTTAAAGCTGTAGCACCTATTTTGGTCTTCATACTTGTTGCCTCTTCGATTGCAAACCAAAAGAAAGGTGCGCACACGAACATGAAGCCAATCATTATGCTGTACCTATTCGGTACACTAATGGCAGCATTAACCGCAGTAGTAATGAGCTTCCTTTTCCCTACCACTTTAACGCTTGTTGCTGGCAACGCGACAGCATCACCCCCTGAAGGTATTGCTGAAGTTCTTAACACACTTTTATTCAAAATCGTTGATAACCCTGTAAATGCACTAATGTCAGGTAACTTCATTGGTATTCTTGCATGGGCAATTGCACTAGGTTTTGCACTGCACCAAGCAAGTGATGCAACAAAGCAAGTGTTCCACGACATGTCTAACGGCGTAACATTGATTGTTCGTTTTGTTATTCGCTTAGCACCAATCGGTATTTTCGGTCTGGTTGCTAACACATTTGCAGAAACAGGTTTTGCAGCACTAGCAGGTTACGCACACTTACTTGCTGTACTGCTTGGCTCTATGGCAGTTATTGCGTTAGTGGTTAACCCTGCGATTGTTTTCTTCAAAACAAAAGAAAACCCATATCCATTGGTTTTCCGTTGTATCCGTGAAAGTGGTATTACTGCATTCTTCACACGTAGCTCTGCAGCAAACATTCCGGTAAACATGCAGCTGTGTAAAGATTTAGACCTGCACGAAGATACATACTCTGTATCTATCCCACTAGGTGCAACAATCAACATGGCGGGCGCTGCAATTACGATTACAGTATTAACGCTTGCTGCTGTTCATACTATGGGCGTGGAGGTTGATATCGCAACAGCGGTACTATTAAGTGTTGTAGCAGCCGTTTCTGCTTGTGGCGCATCAGGTGTGGCAGGAGGCTCTCTACTACTTATCCCACTAGCATGTAGCTTGTTTGGTATTCCAAACGAAGTGGCGATGCAAGTTGTTGCTGTTGGCTTTATCATTGGTGTTATTCAAGATTCAGCTGAAACAGCACTAAACAGCTCAACAGATGTTCTTTTCACAGCCGCTGCTTGTAAAGCTGCTGAAGCGAAAGTTGCATCACCTCACGTTGCGTAATAAACGTATTTAACAACGTAATAGATATGAAAAGCGGCAGCCATTAGGTTGCCGCTTTTTTTCCCATAAGTAAAAAACTAGACGTTATCGGTCATATTACTGAATAGCGTTAAATCTAATATATAACTTCTGTCCAACTCTGGCTTAGGATGATAACTCTAAGCTGAATCTGCTCCATTGTCATTTAGAGTCGTTAGTCATAACAGATTACTCTCTAAGTCAGTTTTGTCCCATTATTTCTTAAGTCAAAGGTCATATACGCTCTGTTCATTTGAGATTGTATGAGCAGCATCAGTGATTTACTACTTCTACATCGTTGCTAGTCACTAAAAAAACAAAAGGTCGAGTCACTATTCAGTGACTCGACCTTTTTGCTTGAATCCAGCCCCAAGTTGCAAACGAGGTTTTATATTAGTTCTGAAGGTCTTCGACCTTGTCAGAAATGGCACTAAAGTCATCCATTGCTTGATCTTTAACGTCTTCATAAACGTCTCTAACATCTTCAAATGACCGAGAATTAGTTAGATCAGAGAATTGGTCTTGATAAGTCACACCAATATAAATACCAAAGCCAATTAACGCCAATACAATATATTTTAACATTTGCTACTCACCATTTATTTTTCTATTTCTAGAGTCTATGTATCTTTCAACATAATATACTCAATCATCTTACCGTTAATTTTATACCGACAGCTGACTAATGGTGTTATTTTTTTGCTCTTTTTAAAGCAAATCACGTGTTAGTGATATCTCGAATCGCACGATTTGATCGATTAATCAAATTATCAACCGCCTTACGTTTGGTGTTTTTTACACTTCGTTCAGTGCGTTTTTCAACGTAAGTGCCCTCTTTCGCCTCTTGTATTGAACGCTGGGTATTATCAAATTTATTCTGGCTGTTATTAATACTATTTTTAGTCTTCTGCACAGAGTGGTGTGCCTTTTGTAGACTGTTATCAACTTGATTTAATCGCTCAACCAAATTGTCTGCATGGGCAGAAGATACGGCAAGCAAACCGAGTAAGGGGGCATATTTTATAAAAAGCGACGCGTTTGTACGAGAAAACATTTAAGCTCCAATTCACATATTCATTAAATCGAACAGGCCGTAAATACTAACAACGGTGCCTTTAATCCCTTAATAAAACGAAATAATAAAAATTAAAGTGCTTTTTTGCTTTTATTTTATGTTCATATTCATCATTGAATAACCCTGAAAAACAGAAGTTCCCCAATGGTCGAGATACGCTGAACCATACTGGCGTTTTATCATGCAGTTATTGAGTTTCTTTTCAGCGGAACAAAAACAGCCCTGAAGTAAAACCTTCACGAGGTAGACTTGCAGGGCTTTATCGTTATTTTAGAAATTTCAAGCCTGTGACATTGTTTGAATCTATTTATATCTTATTGTTTTTATATTTATCTTACTAAACGTTACTTATTTTTTTATTAGAAATGGCGCTAATTCAGTAAAAAGTAAATCAATTTCATCGATCGTGTTGTAGTGCATCAAGCCAATGCGAATAACACCACCTTTATCCATTACACCTAACTGTTTACATAACCCTTGCGCGTAGAAATGACCATTCCACACACACATGTTATTTTTCCCAAGATGTGCCGCAACATCTGATGGCATTACATCATCAATTCGTATAGCAAAAGTTGGTGTGCGCTCACTTAGTAGGTTTGGGCTATTAATTCCATACAAACTCACGTTACCAAACTCTGAAAGCTTACTTAAAAAATGGTGACTAAGGTTTTTTTCATGCTCTTGATATTGAACAAAACTCGTTAATAAGCGTTGACGTAACGATGCATCTTGATCGCCCCATTGCGCAAGATAATCCACCGCAGCAACGAATCCAGCTAACGCCTCAAAACTTTGTGTGCCAGTTTCAAACCGTCCGGGGCCTTCATCTGTCGCGGGTTCAACTTTATAAGGTTGCAATGTCTGTAACCATTGGGGAGCAATGTAAGCGATACCCACATGCGGACCAAAGAACTTATAGGCTGAACACACTAAAAAGTCACAACCAAGATCTTGCACATCAACTAGACCGTGTGGCATATAGTGAACCGCATCAACATAAACTTGCGCGTCAACAGCATGTGCAGCATCGATTAATCGTTTTACATCCACTAAAGAGCCAGTGGTATTCGAGGCGTATGTCACTGCCACTAAACGGGTTTTATCACTAAGCAAAGATTCAAAATGATCATAATCTAACGTGCAATCTTCTTCATTCACTCGCACTTGGTGAACAATCACACCTTTATCTTCAGCGGCTTGTTGCCAGCTAGACACATTTGAATAGTGATCTAACGCTGTTACGATCACCTCATCACCTGCTTGCCAATCGCGACTAATCGCACGACTTAATTGAAAGGTGAGAGAGGTCATGTTTGCGCCAAACACAATATTGTTGGGTGACGCTGCACCTAATAATGCTTGAGCCGATATTCTCGCTTCTTGCATCAAAGATACGGTTACTGAACTTGAGAAAAAAGAACCACCAAGGTTAGAGTTGTAGTGTCCAAGATACCCTACCATTGCATCTAAAACAGGCTGAGGAACTTGTGACCCACCTGGACCATCAAAAAAGTAAACTGGCTTATTATTGACCGTTTGATGTAAAGCGGGAAACGCAGGGCGAACAGCATTAGGCGTGAAGAGCATGAGCTGCCTCCTTTGCTGTCAGTACAAACAAATCAAGGTAGCCTTGCTCATCTTGCTTTACTGCTTTAATCGGACGCGCGTTATGCCATAGTTGGTTATCCGCTAAAATAGCAACTTCGCCTTGTTGTAACGCCATACTTAAAAATGGGATGTCTGTTTTATCTCGATAAACCATGAATTCGCCACCTTCAATGTTATGACGATCAATACCAATCACTGCAATATGATTAAATCCATCTTGGTGTACCCCTTCTGGCGCAACTTGTGTTTCACCATTGATTGCAGCAATACGAATTTGATGGATTTCGATCTCTTGCTCATCAGACAGTACGTTGGCATTTTTAAAGACTTCACACATCTCAAACATACCGGCGCTACTAAGAATACTTTCATCTAATGCTTCAAAGCTTCGGCAAACATTTCCTTGAAAGGTATTAACCTCATCAGACTGCATAAAACTACGCGGTGGCATGGCTTGAACTTTGCCATTACTTACTCTCACAATTGAATAACGACGTAATCGATATTCACCATCAGCGTGATCAGTTTTGGGTAATTGGTCGAATGATGGAGAAAGTTCTTTTACCGCTTGTCCACTTAATTGAGTCAGTTGTAGAGTACGATCGAGCAGAGAATTCATATCATCTTGTCCTAGTGCTTGCTTAAGTCCCTAGCAAAAACCAACATCCTGTTTAACGCTTAAGAATGTTATTTGGCGCCCGCCACTTTGTAACAATTCGATTACAATTAGAATTAAACAAAAAACTGCAAAAGCCAAGTAAATGCAATTTAAATTTCAAACAAAAGCACAAATACAAAATAATAACCCACTATATAGATACAAATCAGCTTAACACTTCAAATTGACGGCCTTCGCTAGTGTGAAACTAGATATGTTCACCAACAAAAACATAACCAACTGATAATTAATAGTTTAAATATACAATATCGTAAATACAACGGTATATTTACGACCCAAAAAGCAGTGCATTATTCTGTTTGTGAGCAAGTGCTCATTTATAGTCTTTGTAGAACATACGATGAAAAGTGATGAGATTGAAGGTGGAATAAATAAGAAGGGAGGAAAAAATAGGCATTAAACATACATGTCTAATGCCGACTTTACACGCTTTGAAATATCATATTAACGACGTGGATTGTCTACATAATCATATCGGTCACCCGATTTCTTATAAAAAACGTTATCGACAATAGCGTAAGAGATACCAGCAATCACCGCAAAAGTTGCAATTTCAGGTAAACGGGAACGGTGATAATAGCGATCACGTGGCGGCTGCACAACCACAACAGTATTGTGATGATGATGGTGCTTCTTCTTATACTTAGGCTGTACGACCACGACAGTATTATGGTGGTGTTTATTATGCCCTTTACCGTGTCCTTTGCCATGTCCCTTACCTGCCCAAGCATACGAAGGAATCGCGAATGACATCATCAAGAAAATAGAAATTAATAATTTCATAAAATGCTCATAAGTAATTTTTATTATGAACATGGTACATTTGAACCTTCAGCGAATGTCATGCCAAAGTCAGTGCCGTGTTATGAGATCGACAGAACTGGACAAAAACATAGCAAAAAAGTTCCATTTATTACTAATTAATCATAAAAAACGGCTAGTTATAAACACTATAAAAAGCTCTGATTCAGACAAGATTAAGAGCAATAAAATGTAACAAGGAATTTCAATGAAACAACGTATTGGTCTTGGATGCCCAGAATGTCAGATTGCGGTGTATATAGAAAATACTCCAGCCATGATGAGCATAGAGTGATAGTGTGCCCTTACTTTGATAATCGCCAACTTTCTAATATTAAAATTTAAAAACTAGCAAATATTATGGCATCAATAAAGTCTCTTCATTCAACGTCTATATCATCAATTGACCATAGCGATTAAAAGCATAACGGCTTACAAGCGCTAAACAGGTTGTTACCGATAATACACCGGCAATGAAAATCGCCACCATAATGACAAGCTGATATTTCACTGCAAGCAGTGGTTCTGTACCGCCAAGAATTTGCCCTGTCATCATGCCAGGCAAACTCACTATTCCCAATGTTGTCATCGATGCGAGTTGAGGCGCAAGCGCTGCTTTTACAGCCGTACGAATAAAAGGTTGAACCGGATTAGGAGCTCCTAAAGTGAGATAAAATTGATACTCATTTTGTTTATCTCGTAAGCTACTATGCCAGCGTTCCAACGCTAATACGTTGGCAGTTAAGCAATTACCTAATAACATTCCTGCCACTGGAATCATATATTGCGCTTGCCACCACGGTTCAGCTTGTATCACTCCCGCTAACATAGCCGGTAAGACAACCAATAATGCGACACCCAGCCCTAGCAATACTGCTGGAAATATTTTACGTAGATTAACTTCTGCTCTTCGACAAATACTATAACTGGCAACAAGCGCCATGACAGATAGCCAAATAATATTCAACGTTGGGTTTTGCCAAGTAAATAACGTTTGTAAATACATACCAACAATCGTGAGCTGTAACGTCATTCTTAATACAGCTTCAACAACAGTACGTGTTAAGCCTAGCTGCCAACGATGAAATAAAAATAAAGGCAATAAAAGCAACAGGTAGAATGCCGCTAAGGCAACATTCTGAATATTGGCTACACTATCCATTATTTGATTCCATATGATGCAGATGATCACTCGATGCCAACCACACAGGGTCGTGTGATACAGATATTCGAGTAGGGGCAAGCGTGGTTAGTAATTCAATGATAGTGTCACGACTTGTGCCATCTAATGCTGATGTTGGCTCATCTAATAACCATAATGGTCGCTGCATTAATACAGCACGGGCAATAGCAATGCGTTGCTTTTCACCACCTGAAAGCAGATTAACATCAGTGTCTAATGATTGTTTCAGCCCTACTTGTCGCAAAGCATGAATACAGGCTTGTTCACTTGGTTCAGTTGCAGCGTCTTGATTCAATAGCGATGTTTCAGAAGAAGGAGAAGGCACGTTTCTTATCGCATTTAGTGTCCAAGGTAACCGCAGTACTTGGCTAATGGTTTCAGCCCCCATAACAGGTTGCTGTGGTAAATAGCAAAATTGTTGTCGCCACCAAGTGAGTCCATCAACTAAGACTGGTTGCCCTTGCCATGAAAAGCTTCCACTATTAGGTTCTTTCAACCCAGCTAAGACCATTAATAAGCTCGTTTTTCCACATCCTGATGATCCAGATATGGCAAGGTGTTCGCCAGACTTAACGGTTTGCGTCAGTAACATACCGTTTTTAGTTTCAAGCCCCGAACCTAACTGATTAATTAATAGCAAGATATCTGCATTGTTTGTCATATCCCCTCCGCAATACGATTATACCCAGTAACCTCAAGGTGCAGAATTAAGGGTGATCTCAGCGCGTTTTGTTGGGTACAGTGTACGAAATAGAAGGCTATGACTCAAATTGATAGAAATCATTACAAACATGAAGGAAAGTGATGGGTGATTCTGAATAACGTTAGTTTCAAATTTCAGATAAAAAAAATGCCGGCTAAGCCGACATTTTATACTGTTACATAGACTCTAAATTAAAGAGCAACTACGTTAGCAGCTTGAGGACCTTTCTGGCCTTGTTCAACGTCAAAAGAAACTTTTTGACCTTCAGCAAGAGTTTTGAAGCCTTCAGAAGCGATAGCACGGAAGTGAACGAATACGTCAGCGCCGCCGTTATCTTGAGTAATGAAACCGAAACCTTTCTCTTCGTTGAACCACTTAACGATACCAGTTGTGTTAGACATAATAGTCTCCAAAATTTTCAATAAAATAATTCGCAAAAATGCGTTTGTAGCCGAAAAAAGAATTATCTATGTGAACGAAACTTATGAGTGGAAATCTTCATGACAACTTACTGGGTAAATCGGTACAGCGAAGCTTTTCTAAAACATAATGTTGCATATAAATAAGGTCTGAATTACAGGCCGAGACACATACTACCACAGAATATACGGTTGGGTAGCTTTATTTACCGAACATCCCATAAATGTGATTAAGTGCATAATAAAACAGTTAAAATTGTATTTTTTACATTAAAATCAGGAAGTTAAATGATAAGTTAAAACAAAAGCAGATCGATGATTAAACGTACAGAAGGATATTTATAAAAGTTAGAAGAGAGTTTACGAGATTGATAAATAGCAGATAAAAAAAATGCCGGCTAAGCCGACATTTTATACTGTTACATAGACTCTAAATTAAAGAGCAACTACGTTAGCAGCTTGAGGACCTTTCTGGCCTTGTTCAACGTCAAAAGAAACTTTTTGACCTTCAGCAAGAGTTTTGAAGCCTTCAGAAGCGATAGCACGGAAGTGAACGAATACGTCAGCGCCGCCGTTATCTTGAGTAATGAAACCGAAACCTTTCTCTTCGTTGAACCACTTAACGATACCAGTTGTGTTAGACATGATAGTCTCCTAAATTTTCGAAATAATTCGCAATAATGCGGTTTTAGCCAGAATAGAATTATTTATGTGTTGATAACTTATGAGTGAAATCTTCAAAAACAACATACTTGAAAAGCAGTGCAGCAAAGGTTTTCTAAAACATAATATTGCATATAAATAGGTCTGAATTACAGCCGGAAAGAATAATAGCATCCTAAAAGGATTTGGGTAGTCTTTTTTGTTTTTTATGTGGCAAAAAATCAAAAAAAGCACACATATTCTGATGCGCGCCGATGGAAATACCTATATAACAAATACTTAAAAAAACACGACAAAGAACCTGAAAACATAAGGGACTTACTGTTCGTCTCTTTATTAAGCATTTTCACCTTTATTTCTCTGATTAATAAAAGTGAAATAACGTAATAATCCCATTCGTCGCCATATAATCCACCTAGCACAGCAGAATCTGACGTCCATTTATACCCAAGCTACCTCAAGATGCAGGATTCAGAGTGATCTCAGCGTGTTTAATTCAAGAAAAATGTGTGTAGGAATGGCATTCTTTAATGCCTAAAACCACCACCTAAACGTCCACGTATCCTTACTGGTGCGCTTCCCATACGAGACTGAAATTCGGAACGATGCTCGGCATTTAGGTTGGGGCTCAATTTATCACTATCATTTACCTTCTGAGCAACTTTATCTTTATCTATATCTTCGAGGCGGTCTTTGGCTGCCAATGGATCATTCAGATGCTTTTCTCGTGAATCAAGTACCTTATTGCGCTTTTCTTCTGGTAGGCTGCTCCAATGTGTTTGAAAATCAGACTTCAATGTTGTTAAATCTGGTTTCTCACCATTCTCTTTCCAATTCGCCACGTTATCTTTTACTTGTTGCTGTTTATCTTCGTCTAGATTATTCCACCAGCTGTTAAGTACTTCATCCCACTTATCATCAGAATCACAGCACCAAGGATAGTTATCAGCCCAGTAATAGTAGTAATCGTTATACCACCACGACCCAGTGTAGTAGTTCGCATTGTATGAAGAGGAGCTGCCGTTGTTAGCGCAAGCAATGAGAGACAAGCTAAATAGAACAACCAATAGTTTTACCAATCGCTTCATTATCATTTCACCTTCGTTTGTATAGCAAACGTAAAAGATGATCAACATCACACTGCATGGCTATAAACCGCCTCTAAACACATCGCACACGCTGTACATAATGAGATCTAAATTTCATTAACTTTTCGTAACGTTATCTCTTCTTCAAAACGCATAATGGTAAAATCAATGAATGCTCTCAACCGTTTTGAAATCAATTTTCTCTCGGGATAAACAAAACTAACGGGTATCTGGGCTGAATATACATCTGGTAAAACATGTACGAGCCGTCCAGAGACTATGTGTTCTTTACAAATAAATTCAGGCATGAAAGTGATACCAAAACCATCTAAGCAAGCTTCCAATGATGCATTAATCGTGTTCACTTTAAAACGGTAAGGCAAGCCTGCTAATACGTTTTTATCTGCTGTTCGTATTGAGCTGCTATTTTTAATTTGCTGATGCGGCGCTTTTAGATCTTCGAGTAATTGCGGTGTTCCGTATTCTGCTAAGTATTCGGGGCTAGCCACAAGAATACGTGTCGAATAGTGGAATGTTCGTGCAATTAACGACGACTCATCCAGCTCTCCTATTTGTACTTTTAAATCAACACCTTCAGAAATAAGATCAACTTTTCGATTTGAAAGTTCTAGATGAATTGTTACATGGGGATGCAATTTCATGAACTCCTTCATGCACCGTCCTAATAACCCATTCCCTACTTCTACTGGCATAACGATGTTCAATGGTCCACGAACCAGATCATGGCTTGCCATAACTTCCAATTCAGCTTGCTCAATAAGATCTATGATATGGACACAAGATTGATAAAACGCTTCGCCTTCTTTCGTTAATACTAGGGTTCGTGTTGATCGCGTTAGTAAGCGTGTACCTAAGTGCTTTTCTAACTCCGCGACTTTTCGACTAATCGTTGATTTCGTTATTTCTAGTTCTGCCGCAGCTTTTGTGAAGCTATGGCATACCACAACTCGCGCAAACATCTCGAGCGTATTCAGATCGAAACCAATCTTATTGTTTTTTGTCTGCAACAGTCTTTCCCTTTATGGCGTATATATCAACAATCGGATCATATTTATACTCTACCCTATAAAACAGATTAGGACAGACGATGAACCGTTTTCATAAAAATGCATCCATTCCGATATTATTATCCTTATCGGTTCTCTCAGGATGTAGCATGATTCCCCCTGAAGAACCGCAACATCAATCGATGTTAACAAATGAACAAATTCAACTAAAAAGTCATGATATTCAAGTTATTCATCGTCAATGGTGGAATCAATTTGGTGACCAACAGCTCACACAGCTAATCCAATTAGGGCTTACAAATAATCTCACATTACAACAAGCCAAACAGCGTATTGATTTGGCCTCTCAACAAGTGGCTCTTGCTAAATCAGGTGATAAACCAAAACTAAACCTCAATGTAAGTGGCGGTGGTATTGGCGCTAATACGCAATCGCTCAATATGTCTAATGCTGATTACTCCGCGATGGGCATGCTCCTACCCTCTTTTTCATACCAGTTTGATTTCTGGGGCAAGAACGAAGCGACAATTACCGCAGCAAGTGATCAAAAGCTATCTTTAGAAGCACAAGAAGCACAAGCTCGATTAGTAATATCTGCATCTATCGCCAGCAGTTACTTTGCTTTACAGAATAATTATCGTTTAGAGCAAAACTTAACCACGTTATTAGACGAAATTAATCATCAAAATAAAGTGATTACCGCGCAAGTAAAACGAGGTTTAGCCAGCGAAGCGGAATCGTTTCAAAACCAAGGTGATATCGACACCTTATCAGCTCAGTTATCAGATGCAAAAACCCAGCAGCAATTAGCAAAAAACCAACTCGCTTTGTATCTTGCTAAAACTCCCGATCAATTGGGCCAATTAACCTTACCGAATGCCCAAGCAATCAACCAATTGGCTGCTGTCGATACTATACCTATGAATTTGCTCGGTCGTCGTCCTGACATTATTGCCAGCAAATGGATGGTGGAAGCGAACGAGCAAGGTATTAAACAAGCCAAAGCGTCATATTATCCAGACGTGAACTTGATGGTAATGGGCGTATTTCAAAAGCTCTCAAATATGAACCCTGCCAGCTTATTCTTAGGTGGTGCAACAGTCGCGGCGAGCTTACCGCTTTATGACGGTGGCGTGCGCGATGCCAATTACGCATCAGCCAATATTAAGTTTGACCAAGCGGTCACAAATTACAATCAAACGATACTTAACGCGGTTAAACAAACCTCCGATGCCATCGTCAGCTTACAAGAAGCACAAAAACAACAAATACTCGCACAATCTTCCGTTACCCATTACCAGCAAGCATACGACATTTTAAATAATCGTTACGAGCGTGGTTTATCAAGCTTTGCTGATATGAACAGTGCCCGTATGCAATGGCACCAACAAGTAGTAAAAGCCACCAATACTGAATCCGCTATTTTACAAAATCAATTGCAGTTAATTGTGGCACTTGGTGGTGATTACCAGCAAGAACAATCCGTTTTGGCATCAACACCAAGCAATAACGAGTAAAGAGAATAACAATGACAACTCAAACACTATCTAACTCATCAAAGAAAAAACGAAATATTATTCTAACCAGCTTTACCCTTATTGTTGCGGCAGCAGCAGGTATTTGGTTCATGTTATTGCCTACCACACAACAACAAACAGATGATGCCTATGTGGCTGGTCAGCAGGTAATAATTACTTCACAAGAACCCGGAACAATAGACTCGATTAGCGTTGATGATACACAAGCGGTTAAGCAAGGCAGTGAACTACTCACTTTGAATCGTAATAAATTATCATTAGAACAACAGTCAGCTGAAGCGAACCTAAAAGCTACCTTGCGTCAGGTTCAAAGCAATTACATCAAAATCGACCAACTAAAAGCGCAAGTTCAAGCTGAAAAAATCGCCTACAAACAAGCAAAACAAGATTACAACCGCCGAATTGGCGGCGACAAAGATGGCTCAGTATTACCAGAAGTGCTTGCTCATGCTAAAAACGCAGTCAACATCAGCTCACAAAATCTTGTTGCATTGAACAAACAACTTGAAGCTTCTGAGGTATTACTGCCTAAAGAGAAACTGCTTAATAACCCACAGGTTGAAGCAGCTATTTCACAGTTGCGAAAAGTCTATTTGGCACAGGTCAACAGCACAATTATTGCTCCTAAAAGCGGGATAATTGCCAAGCGTGCCGTACAAGTTGGTCAACAGATTCAACCAGGACAAGCACTTATGACGCTAGTGCCACTGAATAAAGTATGGATTGAAGCAAACTTTAAAGAAACTCAGCTAACCAATATGCAAGCAGGGCAACCTGTTACGTTAATCTCTGACTTATACGGTAGCAAACACACTTACACAGGCGTTGTTGCTGGTATAGGAGCTGGTACTGGCAGTGCGTTCTCTGCGATTCCAGCACAGAATGCGACAGGTAATTGGATCAAAGTGATTCAGCGTGTACCGGTACGCATCTACGTCGACCCAGTACAATTCAAAACACACCCTCTGCGTATTGGTATGTCAATGAAAGTGACTGTTGATACTGAATCAGCAACTGACGAACCTTTTGACTACTCTGTTTTTACTACTGATGACAGCCTTGCCAATATTACTCAACAGCACCTACAAACTGTTGATCAGCATATTGACACCTTTGTTCATCAAATCACCTTGTAATGAGGTGCTAATATGAATGATTTAACACCTGTCAAAGGCGTTCGCCTCTTATTGATCACTCTCGCCACATCGATGGCAACCTTTATGATGGTCTTGGACACGTCCATTGCCAATGTCGCCATACCCACCATTGCGGGTAACTTAGGCATATCTACCGACCAAGGTATATGGGTAATTACCGCGTTTGGTGCCGCCAATGCGATATCAATGCCGATGACTGGCTTTCTTAGCCGTCGATTTGGTGAAGTACGTTTATTCACATTTGCTGTTGTGGGGTTTATTGTTACCTCAATACTGTGTGGCATGTCTAACAGTATTGAAACGCTGATCTTCTTCCGCGTTCTTCAAGGGGCAGTTTCAGGCTCAATTGCCCCACTTTCGCAAAGCATATTGTTGCGTAACTTTCCAAAAGAAAAGCATGGGATGGCAATGGCTTTATGGTCGATGACCGTGGTGGTTGCTCCTATTATGGGCCCTATTCTAGGTGGCGTACTGACTGATAATTACTCTTGGTCATGGATATTTTTTATCAATGTACCCATCGGTATTATTGCCAGTATTTTGGTTTATGTTTTGCTTAAAGATCGAGATACAAAAGCACAACGTGAGAACGTCGATTATATCGGTATTGGTTTGTTGGTTATCGCGGCGGGTAGCTTACAAATGATGCTCGATTTAGGTAAAAATAATGATTGGTTTCAGTCAAACCTCATTGTTGGTTTAACCTTTGTTGCCATTTTATCATGGGGGATCATGATTATCTGGGAATGGTATCACGATAACCCAATAGTGAATTTTCGCTTTTTCAAGCAACGTAACTTCCTCGTTGCCGTTGTTGTGATGTGCTTAGGTTTTATGATGTATTTCGGGTCAACCGTCTTACTACCTCTCTGGTTACAAGGTGTGATGGGCTACACCGCATCTTGGTCTGGGTATGCCGTGGCACCCATCGGTATATTGGCGATAGTCAGCGCCCCTATTATTGGTAAACTAGTGCAAAAGGTCGACCTGCGGATCATACTCAGCTATGCCTTTGTCATGTTTTCTATTGTCGGGTTTTGGCGAGCCAGTTATAGCCTTGATGCACCATACAGTTACATTATGATGCCGCAATTCGTACTGGGAGCTGCCACCTTAGCGTTTTTTGTGCCACTACAGAACCTTGTTGTAACGAGCGTTAGCAGTGACCAAATTGCCAATGCCGTCGCATTATCAACATTTTTTAGAACCTTGTTTGGCAGCTTTTCATCTTCTATCGTCACAACAATGTGGGATGAACGCATGGAATTTCACCATGCCAGACTAGCGGAAGGTTTTACCAATGCAAATCAAAGCGCAATGGAGTTCATCCATCAAATGGGCAATAACTTAACCGCAGTGAATGGCGAATTAACTCGCCAAGCCTATATGATGTCAACAACTGACATATTCTGGATGACGGGAATTTTATGCTTATGCTTAATCCCTATTGTGTGGTTAGCCAAACCGATAAAGACCAGAAAGTTGTCAAGCCAGAAAAGCACGACTAATGTTGCTGTTAATATCGACTAAACTTTAAACAAAGTTTCGGTGATCCGAAGCAACAAAGGTACAGTATATGTTCGAATGGGCTAAAGGTTTATTCACGCCAAAAGATGATGAAGCAGAAGCTGTTATCAATAAGCAAAAAGAAGAAGAGCAACTCGAATTGGAAGAGCGGAATAAAAAATACGCTCGCGGAGCTTCTTCTGATAACGGTGATGGGGGCGGTGATTAATCTCACTCCAATAATTGAACAAAAAGGAGAGCTATGCTCTCCTTTTTTACAATGTTCACGTTTTAATTAATAGCTTAATGTAGGATCAACACTTGCGTAAATTTGCCCGATTGAAGCATCATCATTCAGCAACCTTTCTGTTATCACAGCAACGTCACTTCGATTAATCAAACCATGCACTTCTTCATTCTGGTAAATTTCAGCATTTCCTGTTGATTCGCCGTCTTTTAAACCTCCAGGCCTTACAATTGTGTAAGCCAGTTGGCTGGTTTGTAGCCAAGATTCCGCCAAGCTTTTTTCACGCACAGCAGCACCAAATACAGCTTTTGCACGATCAGAAAGCATCGGCCATGAATCACCACACCCTAACGACGTCACCATTAAGAAACGTTGTATTTCTTGTTCTTCAAGCGCATCAATCAAATAACGGTGACCGATATAGTCGACAGATTGTTGAGCTTGAAAGCTCCCCATTCCCGAAATCACAATAGTATCTTTTGGCAAGCAGCTCACTGCATGTTGAACATCCGTTTGATTAACAGCATCACATTGAATAATTTTGACGTTCAATTCAGCCAGCTCGATTGCCTTTTCAGGGTTCCGTACCATCGCAATCACTGAATAGTTTTGCTGAACATAATGCTTAACCATTGCTAAGCCTAAACCTCGATTCGCACCAAAAATAGCAATCGTCTTCATAAGTCACACACCTTGAAATTTTAGATAATGATTCTAATTCGTATTACCACGAAATGATACAAAACCTATGAAGAACGATTATTTGATTACTGAATAAGCTTCATCATTACATTCGCGACTAACATCACTTAATGTGACAGAGCGGCTTCCTTTTCTTCTGCTTCAAGCGCTTCTCCGCGTAAAATTAACTTCTGAATCACGCGTGACAAAGCGAAGGTCAAGACAGACATAAATGCGGCAATCTGGGCTAGCATATAGAAGTAACCCGTATAGACCGCTTCAACCACTTCTGGCGTAAATACAATGTCTTTAGGCAATGCAATTTTAGTTGCAATTACCGCAGCCAAAATACCACTTAGTGAAATCGCCACAGCACGTAAACCAATAGAGAACGCGGCTAAATAGCGAGGTACCATCTCGAAGATAAAGCCAGCACCTAATGCGCCTACAATCAACTCAGCTCCAGATTGGAAAAAGTGTACCAATAGAATCCAGTCTGCTGATATTTTACCATCAGGCCCCATATTTTCTGAAGATAGACCCAATAACGTAAACGCGATAGCACTTAGTACAAATGCGCCAGCGATCTTAGTTGGAATAGTCGGAGAATAGCCTTTACGATCTAACCAAGCGTATACCTGAATCATTGGCCCACCCAGAACAAAACACCATAGTGGGTTGAATGCCATATTGGATTCAGGATAAATTGGAATAAAACCAAGTAGCTTGTCACCCATCAGGTTAATAGCGTACATGTTCATTGATGTGAACATTTGGCCGTAGAAAAAATAGAACACGATTAGAATACAAACAGTGATCAGTACCGCGACCATTTTGAATTGATAAGCACGAGTTGCTTTAGTGATTTCATAAATGAAGTAGCCAATAGCACCAAAGCCTAGCGAGTAAAGAATGTATTTCCCCATATCTAGATTTGAGAAAATCCAAAATACCAAACCTAAAGTCGCAATTGAACCTACAAAAAAGAGTGCCCATGTCATGAATGGCAGTGGCGTTTTATCTAAATCGTTACCCACACTCTCGAGATCTTTACGGAACTTGAAAAATAAGACCAAGATGCAAGCCATGAGCAGCCCAGAGATAAAGAAAACCCCCTGATACGCAAGGTAAGCAATCAAGAAAGGAAATAGATACTTAGCAGAAAAAGAACCAAGATTGTTGATTGAATAGTTTACCGTCAGACCCTGTTGGAATGCATCTCGATTGGTCTCTGAATAGGAGTTCCCCAAAAGAACGGTAGGGCAAGTAGCTGACAAGCCGCGTGCATAACCGATTAATGCAATCGCAAAGATACTTAAAGGTACATTGAGATCGCTAGCACCAACCCCTAGTAATACAAATCCAGCTAAATACGCTGTGTAGCCAATATAGACAGCGCGAAAAGCACCAATATATTTGTCGGCAACAAACCCACCAACTGCCGAGAAGACCGGACCAACCGCACCGAAGGCACCCATCATCATAATGGTGTCTGCTTCACTGTAATTTAAGTCATTTAAAAAGAATTTAGTTAAAAGTACATATGTACCGTAGAAGGCTGCCCCCCAAAGAAGTTGCCGTAAGATAAGAATCTTAGAAATCGTAGGGAATCTTGAATTATGGTCTTGCATGTTTCACTCCAAATATGTGGGCTTAATTGTGTAGATTGTGTGCCTTATTAGTTAGGCATCATCAGTTTATTTATACGACTAACAGGGTAAGAACTGCGGAAAGCTACGTTCACTGGATGTTTGAAATTATTGATAGAATTGTCATAACCTTTTGTTATGAATGGGTATTTTTCGAGGACTATATCATTCAGTAGGTTTAAAACTGCCACACGTGTATCAAATTTTGGTAATATATCAAGTAGGATCAATAAGTTATGATCTCCGTCACCACTCTCTACTTCCAGTACAATCGCCATCAAATTTTGGCTTCAATTTTCCAGCAGATATCATCCTTCAATGAGTCAGAACTATCTCTTTTTCAGGTTGAGTTACCGTAAAATTGAAGCCGCCTATGCTGGATAAGAATCAATATTGATCACGACGCCTTGAACCGCTGGATAATTAAATAGAGGTCATTACTTGAACACCAAGCTCTCGTTTTCAATTGATTCTCTGGAAGGACGGAGTGGCTGAATGACTTTTATCATTACATTCGTGATTGTGATCACTTAATTCAACAGAACTCGAACATTGTTTACATACATAATATGAGCAGTTTAAAACCCTGACTATTCATAGCTGTACTTAGAGAATAAATACAATGAAAGAAATTGCATTCCGTTGGATTGATAAATATTTAGTCAATGTCACTCTTAAAGAGAATTTTTTAATCCTCTTCTTCACGCCTGTTCTAGCAATAATCATTGTCAGCTTGACATTAATAAATGCATCAGATAGCCAGCAAAAACAATTGCTAGAACAAAACATGGGTACTGTTGCAAACTTAATCGCCCAATCAAATCTGACAGAAAATGACGTTGATCGTATTCTGACTGGCAGTAATATCCAGGTTGGTGGCTATGGCGTCGATACTGTTTCAGTGCCCAACACCTCTTACAGCCTCGCGATAAAAGAGCAGCCGAGCTTAATCTCATCATTGGCATTCAGCCACATAAGCATTATTTTCGCTTCATGCCTTTTCATTATTATGTGCCTTTACTACATCATGACTTTCATGGGTGGGGCTCTTTATAATATCTATAATGCTGTTCAACGTCTTGCTGATGGCGATTTAGTCTCACGTATTGCGTATGCTCCAGCACGAAACGATTTTAATCTTATTGCACAAACAATCGATCGCGTATCAGATCGAGAGCAACAATTAGTGAAAGCAACACAAGAAGCCATTGCTTTAATTCAACAAATTAGCTCAGAACTGCGCCAACGAAGCACTGAAAATGAGCAATTAACGAACGAACAACAAGATAGAATCGACTCTCTCGCCAGTGCAACAGAACAAATGGCAGGTTCAATTCGCGAAGTAGCAAGTCATGCGCAAGATACATCTAGCCAAACTAGCCAAGCGACAGAAACAACAACCAAGGGCTTGGCTCAGGTAAATCAAACGCTTAAATCTATAAATCAATTAGGGACAGAGATAAATTCTGCCGCAGAAGCCGTTGCCGAACTCGATAGTAACGCCGCCAAAATTGATGACGTTGTAACAACAATTAATGCTATTTCAGAGCAAACAAACCTACTTGCATTGAATGCTGCCATCGAAGCTGCACGTGCCGGCGAACAAGGCCGTGGATTTGCTGTTGTTGCTGATGAAGTACGTACCCTTGCAGGTAGAACTCAAACCGCAACGGTTGAAATCAAGACAATGATCGAGGCACTACAAACCAATAGTCAGGGCTTGATGAAAGTAATGCAACTTACCGTTAATAATGCTGAATCAAGCGAAAAAATGATGGGGTCAGTCAGTAAAGATATTAGTCATATCTCTGAGCAAAACCAATATATTGCAGATCGTAGTATTGAAATTGCAGCCGCAGCAGAAGAGCAAGGTGCAGTTGCAGATAATATCGCATCAGACGTTGAACAAGTACGTGAACAGTCGCAACGCGTGGCTGATATGGTTACTCAATCAACCAGCGAAATACAGCGTCTGAATCATCAAGCAGATGTTCTTGAGGGATTAATGAAAGGGCTTAAAGTTTAATTAAGCCATTAATACCAGCTGTCACAACAACACTAACAAGTATATAAAATAAAAGCAGCGGCTAATCTCGCTGCTTTTTTATTGGGGACAAAGGTTGGAAACAAAGGTGACCATTACTCTTTACCATTATCCAGCGCGAAATAGATTTTAGAGACAACGATTTCACTGATTAAGATGGTGAACACAACCGCAAAAAACGCCACGACACCATGCAGTGGCCCCGTAAATTGCACTTTATCGCCAAACAAAATATTAATGGCTTCAAGCATGATGAACTTTGAACCCACTAGGATGATATATGTGCTGATACCACGATAAAACTTTGCGGCTGTTCCTGGTTTTTGTTTGAAATAATTTGCTAGCTTATGTTCGGCGGCAAGCGATAACTTAAGTAACAACTGCAATAATAATGCTGCGGCAAACGAAATAGTAAAAGAGTCTATATTGACGAACTCCCAGTACTCATCATAGAAATTAAGGACAGTCAGATCGACCAAAACAGCCAGTGTATAACCCACGAAGAGTCGTTGCGGAGTATTAAATCGGTATACTTTCTCACTCATCACATATCCTATGTTGGCTCATATCGTTAGTTAAGCATCACAAGCATACCTGTGATTGTTTAATAAAGATGAGGCTAGTCCTGAATTGTGCCTTTTACCAATCACGCAATATAAATCATACATATGAGCCAAGCATTCTACGTCCGCAGACCTAAATGTGAGCAATAAATAACCGCATCTATAGTTGTCATGATTCACTTAACCGGGCCATCCAATCAACTGATTTGGTCTATAAAGCAGCAAAAACTTTTTATACGCACTCGTTTAGAACTATATGCCATTTAGATCGTATTTGATAAAACGGTCATTCCTAATTGACTAATTTAACATTATATTAACCATGACTTTACTGTAAATGGATTTACGATGTTATGAAATTATCGATTGCACGAAAACTCAGACTGAGCTTTTTGTTGGTTACAACCCTCTTTTTATTCTCTTCTGTCGCACTGTATAAGTTGGTATCCCAAGTAGAAACCAATGCCAACTCCTTGCTAAACGTTGACTTGCCCACAGTCGATGCTAGTCGCTCTCTACAGCAATCGGTACAAGCTTCGATGTCATCGGTTCGGGCTTATATGTTACTTGGCGCAAATAAAAATACCGCGGCTGAATTACAAAGCGAACTCGCAAAAACAATTGCTTCGGTTGACGTATTATTACCAACACTACAAGCACATTTAACCTCAGAAAATTATGACCAAATAGACCTACAGTGGAAAAGCCTAGTCAATGCACAAAGCGAGATAATGCGCATCAGTCATACTGAAGATAATCTCCCCGCTCACACCTTGTTATTAAATGAAGCGGCACCTATTGCAGAAGTCGCGCTTGACCAACTTCAAGGCTTGTTAAATGAAGAAGAAAATAATCCTTTTGGCGGTGATAGAAAGCGCTTAATTAAAGTCTATGCCGATAGCTATAATTCGCTAGCGAACAGCCTTAGTGTACTGCGTGATTTTTTATTGTATGGCGAGCAAGAGTACTCAGACAAATACAATGATTTAATTATCAGTCATAAAAAATCAGTCGCTGAAATAAACGCTAAAATCGACCGCTTAAGTGAAAGTGATGTGAATTTGTGGCGACTATTTGAAGAGATGCAGAAAATGTACCTCCCATTAGCAGATCAAGTTATCGCATTGCGCCAAGCACCAGATTGGAACAAAGCGAACTTCATGATGACCAATAACGTCATTCCAATCGCCACCCAACTTGAATTATCACTCGAGAAAATAGTACAAAACCAACAAACAATCGCACAGGCAAGCGGCTTCGCCATCAATACGAGTGTTGCCAATGTTATATGGATGCTTGTGGTTACCGCCATTATTGCAAGCTTGAGCGCCTTTATTATTGCGACATGGTTAGGCCGTAATATTGGCTTACGGCTAAGTATTATTGCTAAACGTGCAGAAGATATTTCCCTCGGTGACTTTTCAGGCCGCCCACTGAAAAATAGTGGTTCAGATGAACTGGCAACATTAATGGTTACAGTAAACCGTATGACAGAGTCGCTCTCTTCTTTAGTCCAAGGCGTTTCAAACAAAGCCGATGACGTTGATTCAAGCATGGCGAGTTTACTTAATATTAATGCTAAAACAGCCAATGAAACACAGAATCAAGCAAATAAAGTGGGATCTATGGCAACAGCCATTGAAGAGCTTTCTGTCACAACAAATGAAACGGCTCAAAACACACAAGATGTCTCTGCAAGCGTGCAGACGTCGACAAAATACTTAACCAGTGGTGAGCAAGCACTCACTCAAAATAAGCTAACCGCCGAAGAACTTCATCAATTAATTGAAAGTGCCAGTGGCATGGTGCACAGTTTAAGTGAAGAAAGTAACCGTATAGAGCGAGTGACCGAGGTAATAGAAAGCCTTGCACAGCAAACGAATCTGTTAGCATTAAATGCAGCAATCGAAGCCGCAAGAGCTGGCGAGCAAGGCAGAGGTTTTGCCGTTGTTGCCGATGAGGTTCGATTATTGGCACAACGTACAACAGACTCGACCACAGAAATTAATAGCATTGTTGAAGCAATTCAAAGCTCAACCGTACAAGTAGTTAAGGTTATTGGCGAGAGTCAAAGGTTAGTACAAACAGGCGCGCAGCAAACGTCCACAGCCAGTAATATGCTGCTTGAAACCATTAATCAAATGCAGGATGTTTCGCAAAAAGTCAGTGATGTTGCTGTGGCTACCGAACAACAATCTTCGGTTTCACAATCATTGGCAGATATCGTTCATCAGCTATCAGATTCTGCTAATGACGTCTCCAATAATTGTGACGACGCAAATACCACATCACAAGAAATCAAACATAAAGTGGTCGATTTAAATAACGAAATGGCAAAATTTACGGTGTAAATCGGCTTAATATCGAGTTACAAAACAAATAAAAACCAGCCCTACTCCTACAATTCAGTAAGAGTGAGCTGGTTTCTTTCTATGTTTAATAAATAAGTGGATGTTCTAATACTTATACCCAAGTTACCTCAAGCTGCTCGTTTCAGCGAGAATTCACACATTACGCCAGCTTAAAGTGCTCAACAACCTCGACTAATTGCGCTTTCGTTTCCGCTAGTTGAGCTGTACTCAAGCGTGTTGCTTTACCGCTTTCATCTAGTTCTGCAATCATGGTTTGAATCGCTTCCATATTACGAGAAATCTCGTTTGTCACGACACTTTGCTCTTCAGCAGCAGTAGCTATTTGGGTATTAAGCGAGTTGATATCAGCAATCGATACGGTCATGGCATCTAACGATACAGTGCTTTGTGCTGTCGCGGCGGCAGAGGCTTGGCAACCTTGCTTCGTTTTTTCCATTGCCGATACAACAGAACTCGTGCCTGACTGCAGCTTCGTTAGCATCTCATTAATTTCTTTAGTGCTTTTTTGGGTTTGATCGGCTAATGCTCGCACTTCATCGGCAACAACCGCAAAACCTCTGCCTTGCTCACCCGCCCTCGCGGCTTCAATCGCAGCATTTAACGCCAGTAAATTGGTCTGTTCAGCGATGCTACCTATTACCCCTAACACACTGCTAATTTTACCAATATCTAGATTTAAGGTATGGATAGAGCCAGACATATGCTCAACTTCATTCACTAAAGCTTCGACACTCTGTACTGACTGCCCAACTAACGTTTTGCATTGTTCAGCCTGCTGCGTTGATTGTTCTGTTAACTGTGCTGCTGATAAAGCACTTTGAGCGACAGAATCGGCCGTTGCACTCATTTCTGTAATCGCCGCGACGGCTTGTTCGGTCTCAGCGACATGCGTCGCCATTAAAGATTGGTTATGTTCTGCATGTGCAGAAATTTGCCCTACTCCATCACCCAATATTTTGGTCGAATCTGATACACCTAGCATGAGCTTCTGTAAGCTTGCCGTAAATTGATTTATCGCCCCTGCTATCTGACCAAGTTCATCTTTGCTATACACATCTAATCGGTTGGTAAGATCCCCTTCTCCCCCCGCCAAATCAGTGACAACGTCACGAAGCCCAGTTATAGGGCGATAAGCTATATTCACCAACACAATACTAATGATAATGATCACCACGCCAGCGATAACCAATGCCAAAGTAATCGCATTGTTAAGCACACTCGTATCCTGCTCGATAAAGGCTTTATCAATATAACCCGTTAACAACCAAGTCTTATCACCCACCGCCACGGGGTATTCCGCTTTAATTAAATCACCTGACACTTTATTACTGAATAATGATGTACCAGTCTGATCGGTTAACTCAAGATAGCTACCTTTAGATGTCGAATTTTCTAGCAAGGTTTGAATATCACCCAGATCAATAAAGAAAATATCACCTCGTCCATTGGCTCCCGGCTTGGTCACTGTAATCACAGTCTTGCCTTGATCAGTAAAGATATCACTAACGGTTACCTTATCACCCGCAGCCTTCACCATAGACACTAATGGTTCAGTAATCGTGGGATCAGTCACCGTGCCAGTATCAGTAAAAACCATCCCTTGAATGATTTTATTGATGCGATAGAAGCCAGACTGTTCCTGTAACTCTGCTAACCCTGATGAACTTGTATCTATATTTTCAGCGAGTAAGACTTTATTTTTAATATCACCAGAAAGCTTATCACGCACCAAATTAAGCTGATGGTTTATATTGTTAATGCTGTTATCGTTAATATACTGACTAATATAATAATTCACGCTTAAATATGACGTTGATACTGCAAGAGCAATAATAAACCCAAATAATGCGTATATTTTACCTTTAAAAGACATACGTTGAATTCCTATTTCAATTAAACGAAAAAAGGCAAAGAGCGATTAGCTCTTTGCCTTTGTCGTTACTTATTATTATTTTTTGTTTGCATACTTCATTGAATCAAGCGCTACTGCGAAAATAATAATGCCGCCTTTAATAATGTACTGCCAGTAAGGGCTAACACCAATATACGTCATTCCGTAGTTAATAACGGTAAAGATTAATACCCCTGTTACAACACCTGCAACACTTCCTACACCACCCGCAAATGACACACCACCCACTACACAGGCAGCAATGGCATCAAGTTCGTACATGAAACCAAGGTTGTTAGTCGCACTACCAATTCGCCCCGCTTCTAACATGCCGCCAAATGCGTAGAACACACCCGATAAGGCATAGATTTTAAGCAGTGTGATCGGCACGTTAACACCCGATACTTTTGCCGCTTCTGGATTCCCCCCAATCGCAAAGATGTTCTTACCAAAAACAGTTTTATTCCATATAATCCAGACAAATATGATGGCAATAATGGCGTAAAACGTAAGGTACGATAATCTAAAATCACCAAAGCGAATAAAGCCTTGAGCAAATTCAGAAAAACGCTCATCAAAACCAGCAACCGGTGATGCCCCTACGGAATCAAAGTATAGTGAGTTAACACCGTATACCATGATCATTGAACCCAGTGTGGCGATAAACGGGGTCACATGTAAATACGCAACGATAATGCCGTTAATCAAACCGATTAGCGCCCCCACGGCACACACAACGATAATGACGCCAACAATTGGGATTTCACCAACATTGGGAAAAACCTTATTAACGTTATCTGCCGCTTGAAGCAAGGTAGCCGATAATACCGCAGCCAAACCTACCTGACGACCTGCTGATAAATCAGTACCTTGGGTAACAATAAGCCCTGCAACACCCAATGCAATAATAATACGTACAGATGATTGGGTAAGAATATTACTCAGGTTTCTTAAGCTTAAAAAGCTTGGTTCTTGAATAACTATAATTGCCAATAAAATAAATAGTACCGCATAAATGCCCCCTTCTTTGAGGTAGCGCATCATGCTGAGTTTTTTTAAAGTTTCCATTAACTCTAATCCTTAAAGATAACGAGAGGCCAAACCGAGAATTTCATTCTGTGTGGTATTTTTTGTTTCTACGATGCCAGCAGCACGACCATTGCTCATCACGAGTATGCGATCAGTAATACCTAAAAGTTCAGGCATTTCAGAAGAGATAATAATTATCCCTTTATTTTTATTGGCCAATTCTAATATCAGTTGATAGATTTCAAATTTCGCACCAACATCAATACCCCGCGTTGGCTCATCTAACATTAATATTTCAGGGCCAGTTAATAACCAGCGCCCAATAATGATTTTTTGCTGGTTCCCACCAGATAACGAGCCGATCATGGTTTTATGCGACGGTGTTTTCACACTCATGGCATCGATTACCCACTGAGTATCGCTTTTCATTTTTCGGTTACTAAGTAGCCCAAAGCCTTCTTTATATTGTTCAACATTCGCTACCAAAGAATTAAATGTAATATCGAGGTTGCTATAAATCCCAGTAGAGCGTCGCTCTTCTGTCACTAACGCAAAACCATTATTAATGGCTTCGTGGGCGTCTTTATTCTTTAGGTGTTTACCATGCAAAATAATATCGCCGCTGCTACGTTCACGAATACCAAATAATGTTTCTACAATATCGGTTCGTTTCGCGCCCACCAATCCAGCAATACCTAGAATTTCACCTTTGCGGAGTTCAAAGCTAACATCTTGAACAGAGGGTTGATTCAACGCCGTTAAATTCTTCACAGCTAAAATGGTTTCTTTCGGCGTATTTGTTTTTTCAGGAAATCGCTGCGTTAATTCACGTCCAACCATCATACCGATGATTTGATCCATGGTTAAACCTTCTAACGGGCGTGTATCAACCCAAACACCATCGCGTAAAATGGTAATTTCATCGCAGATTTCAAATATTTCTTCCATCTTGTGAGAAATATAAACAATGCCACAGCCTTTCTCTTTTAGCTTTTTAATGATCTTGAATAGGTGATTAACTTCTTTTTCAGTTAATGACGATGTTGGCTCATCCATAATCACAATTTTTGCGTCATAAGAAAATGCTTTTGCAATTTCTAACATCTGCATTTGAGATACAGATAAGGTCGCGACTTTTACATTAGGGTCGATATCAATATCGAGTTCTTCAAATACTTTTTTAGTTTCTTCATACATTTTTTTTTGATCAACAAAGAAACCTTTTGTCGGATAACGGCCAAGCCAAATATTATCCATAACGGTACGCTGCAGAACCTGATTTAGTTCTTGGTGTACCATAGAAACACCAGCTTCTAGCGCTTCTTTTGATGATGAAAAATTAATGCTTTTACCTAAGAAAACGATATCCCCTTCGTTTTTCTCATAGATCCCAAATAAGCATTTTAATAACGTCGATTTCCCTGCTCCATTCTCACCCATTAATGCATGAATAGAATGCGGGCGTACCTTCAAGTTCACTTTATCGAGAGCTTTAACCCCAGGGAACTCTTTACTTATTCCTGTCATTTCTAACAGAAATTCATTTTTATTTATTGTAGTCATAACGGCATTAACCAGAAGGTTATAAAAGCGGGAAAAGAACGTCTCCCGCTTCTAGTTGGCAGAAAATTAGTTTAGGTTACTTTTATCAACGCCAACGTACGGTACACGTACAACTTTATTCTCTATTTTCCAATTTGTTCCTTCACCCGCAGGAAGACCATTTGCAAGGTTACGGGTTAATTCAAATGTTGCTTTTGCTTGATTACTTGCATCATTCAATACTGTGCCTGCCATTTGGCCAGAACGTACCATCGCTAATGCTTCACTCAATGCATCAACACCAAATACAGGGAGCTCGGTTTTACCTGCCGCTTTCAATGATTCTACAGCACCCATTGCCATACCATCGTTGTTAGCAATTACAACTTCAATCTTATTACCGTTAGGTCCTGAAACCCATGCGTCCATCTTATCTTTGGCCATTGCGGTATCCCACATGGCAGTATCAAGATGTAATTGTTCTGTTTTATACCCTTTTTCGTTCAATGTTTTGATTACATAACTAGAACGTGCTTCAGCATCTGGGTGTCCAGGTTCACCTTTAAGTAAAACATACTGAATAACACCATCGTTATTTAAATCCCAATTGGCATTTTCTGACCACTGCTTAGCAATCAGTTCGCCTTGAATAATGCCTGACTCTTTTGAATCTGTTCCGACATAATATGCTTTGTCGTAACTTGCTAATGCAGCCGCTGATGGTTCTTTGTTATAAAAAACAATTGGCACATCATCCATTTTTGCTTTTTTAATAATCACGGGCGCCGCCGCAGGATCTACCAAGTTTATTGCAAGGGCTTGTACACCACGCGCAAGCATAATGTCGATCTGATCATTTTGCATTGATTGGCTATTTTGCGAGTCATTCATTAACAAACGAACATCTTTGTCTTCATCTGCAACTTTCACGATAGCTTGACGAACAACGGCCATAAAGTTGTCATCATATTTGTAAACCGTAAAACCAAGCGTCGTTTCAGCAAGTGCGCTAGTACCGAAAGACATTCCAGCACATAGAGTAGCGAGTATAGTCAGTTTTTTCATCGAACTAATCCTGTCAATTATTATAGTTATACTGCTTTTGTAGGGAGAGGTTCGAGCAATATCCTCTGCTCGATTGACCTTTCTAAGCGAAGTCTACATTGATTGGAATTAGGTTTAACGTGATCGATACGGTGTTAATGTAAACGTTTCCCCAGTGTAACAATAGTTACAACTGCGTAATGTTGGTTAGTTTTACCAACTTTGTAACCGATTAATATTCATACACCTATAAATTGCCAATTAGAATAGAATTAATAAATTTATTCCCAGTAATCATAATGATAGACTTATAATTCATATAGACAAAATGCATTCACACCACAAATAACACCGCTGTTTTTCATAAAAAAACGTGGCTACTTTACAAAAAATAAGCATTACAAACAATTTAATTGATTACTCTATCATAAAGAAAAAATCACCTTTAAAACCCATGATTTTATTGAATATTAATAAATTTAATTTCCCTTCTTCTTATTAAAAAAGCACATATGACAAAATGTAAAATTTGTGACACAACTATCAATGCTGTAACACCCAGTAGATACAACCCTTTGAAAACCTTTTATATAAACATTGTAAACGTAACCACTTTCACTAATAAATCATGAATTTATCCCTCCCCCCCAGTGGAACCGCACCTTGTTACATTGAAGTTACAATCCAAGTAAAGTAAAGGCTACCGTGGCTATTTATTCCAGAAAATAGCCACTAAGCGCTTGATCTATCAGATTTGTAAAGGTGTAATAGCAAAACAAATAATTAACACTACTAATACATCTGTTTTTACATAAAATTAAATCGTATCTCTTTAAGCTCTGAGGAATAGTTGTATGAAAGGTGGACAGCGTGATGTAACACTCCGTTTTTTAGCAGAACCGAGTGACGTTAACTTTGGTGGTAAAGTCCATGGCGGGGCGGTAATGAAATGGATCGATTTAGCTGCTTATGCCTGCTCTGCCGGATGGAGTGCTAAATACTGTATTACTGCTTATGCTGGTGGGATTCGTTTTGTCGCCCCTATTCAAGTAGGTAACCTTGTCGAAGTCAGTGCCAAGGTTATTTATACAGGGCGATCTTCAATGCATATTGCGATAGATGTACAAGCAAGCGATCCTAAACTATTAGAACGCCGTCTAACTACGCATTGTATTGTCATTATGGTTGCTGTTGATGAAGACGGTAAATCAACGCCTATTCCAGAATGGATTCCACAGACCCCTGAAGATATTGAATTACGTGATTCAGCCATTAAATTAATGAATATGCGTAAAGAAATCGGGGAAGAAATGGAAGCACATGTAAAGTATTTAAAATGAATTAAAAAATGAATTAAAAAATGAATTTTGACGCCACTTTAGTATGGTGTTTAAAGGTAATCAGCAAGCCTCTTCATCATGATAAAATAAAGAGGTTTACTGAATACAAACTTGGGGGTTTTTACTACATCAGTAGACCGAAGTCTATTCTCACAACAAACAAAAAAGGCCCGATAATCGGACCTTTTCTAAAATTTATTTTATTTTCACTTTGTAAAGAATGCGCGCTTTAATGCCATTTCCAAACCTCGCACTTCAGCAAGGCCTTTTAAGCGACCTATAGCCGAGTAACCAGGGTTCGTTTTTTTGTTCAAATCATCTAACATCTGATGACCGTGATCTGGTCGCATTGGTATTAACCGTACATCACCAGCTTCATCACGGCGCTGTTCTTCTTTCAGAATTTCCATCACTACGTTATACATATCAACATCACCATCAAGGTGTGCAGCTTCATGGAAACTAAGCTGATTGTCTTCACGTTGAGTCGAACGCAAATGAGTGAAATAAATACGATCACCGTGTTGTCTAATCATATTCACTAAATCATTATCACCACGTACACCATACGAACCAGTGCACATTGTAATACCATTCATTTGGCTTGGTACTTCAGTTGTTAGCCAATCAATATCTTCAATCGTTGAAACGACACGAGGTAGGCCTAAAATTGGGCGTGGTGGATCATCTGGATGTACTGCCATTTTTAAACCGTTAGCATCACAGATTGGCATTAATTCTTTTAGAAAGTACACCATATGATCACGAAGTTTATCTTTCGTTATACCATCGTAACGATCTAGTTGGGCTTGGAATTCTTGTAATGTATAGCCTTCTTCTGCGCCAGGTAACCCTGCAATAATATTACCCGTCAGTTTAGCAATTTCGGCATCAGACATATTATCAAAATAGATTTTAGCTTGTGCTTGTTCTTCATCAGAATAAGCATCTTCGGAATTTGGGCGTTTTAAAATATGTAATTCAAAAGCGGCAAATGCAATTTGGTCAAACCGTAATGCTTTAGAGCCATCTTCCATTTCAAATTCAAGATCAGTACGTGTCCAATCTAGAACAGGCATAAAGTTATAACAGATAGTATCAATGCCGCATTCAGCTAAGTTGCGTAATGTTTGTTTATAGTTATCAATCCACAACTGGTAATTACCCGTTTGAGTTTTGATCTCTTCGTGTACCGGAACACTCTCAACCACTGACCATGTAAGGCCTTTATCTTCGATTAAAGCCTTACGAATAAGAATTTCTTCTTTCGTCCACACTTCTCCGTTGGGAATATGGTGTAACGCGTTCACAATGCCCGTCGCTCCCGCCTGACGAATATCGTTTAGAGAAACTGGGTCATTAGGACCATACCAGCGCCAAGTTTGTTCCATGACAATCACCTTTTACAGACACACTTAACCCGCTCGATAATTATTGACGAGTAAAGTATTTAAGAATTCTAATTAACTGTCACTTAGAAGTAGCAGTTCTAAATAAAGACCAACAAGGACATTGGTCTTATTTGTCGATGCCTTATATTAAGGACTCGATTTTATTTATCGTCCCCAAGAAGGACAACAGGGTTTGAGCTAAATAAATACCCATCAAAATTAGGATCGTCGATATCAGATAACTCAAGTAATCGTTGTTTTACATTTTCAAGGTGTTGCCACATGGCATTTTTGGCTGCAATAGGATCTTTCCGCTGCATTGCAGAAAGAATCTTTGCGTGATCGCCTAGCCACTCTTCGCGATAAGCCTGATCATTAATGCGAGAATGAAGCTTTTTCCACATTGGGCTTTGCTCACGTCGCGCCCAAGAATGTTTAAGCATATCCACCAGCACAGAATTCTGAGTTGCTTCAGCAATGCAAAGGTGGAATTGTTCATCACCGTTACAATTTTCAGATTCACTGGCGATTTCATTACGCTCAAGCTCAAGTGCGACTCGCATTTTCACAATATCGCTCGGTGTTACTTGAATCGCGGCAAACTCAGCAATGTTACTTTCTAGTAACTGTCTGGCTTGCAACATTTCAAATGGGCCGGCTTCATCACTAATCACATTTTCGTGGCTACTCGTTTCACTCGGAATATTAAGAACATATACCCCCGACCCCTTTTTAACTTCAACTAAATTTTCAAGTTCAAGCATAATGATGGCTTCGCGCACCACTGTACGACTCACATCTAACCTTTCGGCGATGTCACGTTCAGGTGGCAGGCGGTCACCCACACTATACTGACCGCTCATTAATTCTTGTCTCAGTACCAACCCTAATTCTTGATAAGGTCTTTTTGCTTCAAAAGGCATCATATTGATATTGTCACTATATTCCATTGCACTCTACGCCATGATAAAGACCTGAACAAATTGGTCAACCTCTTTATGGTAAAGAGTAGCAACACCTTGTTATTTTTCACTAATAACTAATCTGTCAATTATTGAACAGCTCTAATACGCTCAACAATTTCAGCTAGATCTGGGTTTGTTTCATCTAAAGCGTCATACATTGGTTGAACGGCCTCAACGAAAGCAGTTTTGTTTGGCGTAATAAATTTCACACCTAACTTTTCAGCATTCGCACGTTCTTTCGCTTCTGATTCAGCCCAGAGCTTTTTCATTAGCTCCATAGAATGATTAGCTGCCGTTTTAAGTGCAGCACGGTTTTCTTCAGACAAGCCGTCGTACGCTTTGTTAGAGATAACCAATACATCCGGTACCATTGTGTGTTCATCCAAGCTGAAGTATTTAGAGACTTCACCATGACGACTTAAGCTAAATGAAGGAATATTATTTTCTGCAGCATCAACCACACCTTGTTGTAGAGCGGTATACAACTCACCGTAAGCTAAAGGTGTCGCATTACCACCCAACGCTTGAACCATACTGATTGCAGAAGGGCTTGGTTGTACACGGATTTTTAAGCCTTTAAGGTCTTCCGGTGTGTTAATAGGCTTAGACGTATAGAAGCTACGTGCACCAGCATCGTAATACGTTACGCCAATGAAACCACTATCATGAGAAGACGCTAAAATTTCTTCACCAACCGCACCTTCTTGTACATTGTAGTAGTGTGCTTTATCACGGAATAAGTACGGTAAGTTAAATGCCGCATAAGCTGGTGCAAATGCTTCTAATTCAGCCGCATTTGTTTTAACCATATCAAGCGCGCCATTTTGCATTAGCTCCATTGACTCACGTTGCGTACCTAATTGTGCATCAGGGTAGATACGAATACGCACTTCACCATTAGTCAGCTCACGTACTTCTTTTGCCATTGAATCCATAGCTTGGTGAACGGCATGGTCACGTGGGTGGTTATGGCTCAGCTTAAATGTAGTTGCAGCAAAAGCAGAAGCTGAAGCACCAATTGTTAGCGCAGTACCGATTAGAGCTGTTAGTACACTTTTACGTATCATCATTATTATATCTCCGTGAGATTGGTTGTCCATTTCGTAGGGTATATTGGAATACGGGACCAATATTGGCGTTAAACACGTATGTCGTCAAAACAAAAATACCAATTGGTTGACCTATATCACAATAACAACCCCTGAATTGGTCAACCAATTGAATTGTGAGGCAGCTCACATGACATTTATTAACCATTACCTATAATCCCCACTAGAAACGAGTGTGTAAAAATAATATTGATTAATACTTCCTTACATTGGTTAACCAAAAATTAATTTACAGACTCCCACACACTAAGGAATTAAAGATGAATAAATTGGTTGGTTATATAAATAGAGGGTTAGCCACATTTACTGTATCTCTCTCTACCTTCCTCGTTTTCTGTGTCATCTGGCAGGTGATCTCGCGGTATGTTATTGGCAAACCAAGCACCATCACGGATGAATTAGCACGCTATCTATTTATGTGGGTTGCGCTTGTTGGTGCAGCTTATACAACAGGTCAAAAACGTCATCTTGCTATCGATTTGTTAACAATGAAATTAACAGGCAAACGAAAACTAATTAACGAAATCTTTATTCAAGCCGCCATTGCTGTTTTTGCCTTTATTGTATTGATCTACGGTGGCACTAACCTCGCACTTAAAACATTAGCTACTGGGCAGGTTACACCAGCGCTGGGTTGGGAAATGGGCTACATCTATTTCTGCTTACCCTTGAGCGGGGCATTAATGATTTTTTACTCTTTTGTTTTCGGCTTAGAAAAAGCAAAACAACTGATATCTGGTGAAGCCCAAGTAACCGCAGATCCTCAATAAAACTAATTAAAAAAGGAATTCCATCATGGAATGGCAAGTCATTCTTACTCTATTTGGTAGCTTTGCGGTTCTCTTAACGTTAGGGATCCCAGTTTCATTTGCTATTGGGCTGTCTTCTTTAGCAACCATTATGCTGAGCCTGCCACTTGAACCTGCAATAGCCGTAGTAGCACAGCGTATGGCGGCAGGTCTTGATAACTTTGCACTGCTTGCAATCCCGTTCTTTATTTTGGCGGGTAATATTATGAACCAAGGCGGTATTGCGATTCGCCTTATTAATTTTGCAAAAGTATTAGGTGGTCGTCTTCCTGGTTCTCTAGCGCATGTAAACATCATGGCAAATATGATGTTTGGATCAATTTCAGGTTCAGCGGTAGCCTCTGCGGCAGCCGTTGGCGGTACGATGTCTCCTTTACAAAAGAAAGATGGCTATGATGAGCATTTCTCTGCAGCGGTCAATATTACATCTTGCCCTACTGGTTTATTGATTCCACCGAGTAATACCTTAATAGTATTCTCACTTGTTTCTGGTGGTACATCGATTGCGGCACTATTTCTAGCGGGTTACATTCCGGGCCTGATCATGGGCTTGAGCTTGATGTGTGTTGCAGGCTTTATTGCCAAGCGCCGTGGCTACCCTATTGCGCCTAAGCCAAGTCTGGCAGAAGTGTGGGATACATTATTAAGAGCGTTACCTTCTTTAATGCTTATCGTCATTATTATGGGCGGTATTATTGGCGGTATCTTCACCGCAACCGAAGCATCGGCTATTGCAGTGGTATATACCTTTATACTTGCCGTAATTGTTTACCGTGAAGTTAAAATAAAGCAGCTTCCAGCCATCATCTTAGAATCAGCAGTGACAACCTCAATTGTTCTACTGTTAGTGGGTGCATCAATGGGCATGTCGTGGGCAATGGCTAACGCCGATATCCCTTACATGATTGCCGACGCATTACTGGCTGTTTCTGATAATCCACTCGTTGTCTTATTAATTATCAACCTTATTTTATTAATTGTTGGTATCTTCATGGACATGACACCAGCAGTACTGATCTTCACTCCTATCTTCTTACCTATCGTATTAGATTTAGGCATTGATCCTGTGCACTTCGGTATCATGATGACGTTTAACCTTGCTATTGGTATTTGTACTCCGCCTGTAGGCAGTGCGTTATTCATTGGTTGTTCAGTTGCAAATGTATCGATTGATAAGATCATCAAACCATTATTACCTTTCTATGCGGCACTGGTTATTGCGCTAATGGCTGTAACCTTTATTCCTCAATTGAGCCTATTCCTACCTGGTTTAGTTTTAGGTTACTAAGCAATTATCAATTCACTAGAACGTCTCAATTAATATATTTCTCATCGGTAATAAACCGGTGAGAAAATAAAGGAAATACAACATGTCAAATATTGCTAATACTGAAATCAATGCGCAAGTTATCCGTTCTAATTACGATAGAACTGCCCTTAAGAGCCGTATCGTTCATTTAGGTTTTGGGGCATTCCACCGTGCTCACCAAGCGTTATTCACAAGTGAAATGTTAGAAAAAAACGGTAGTGATTGGGGGATTTGTGAAATTAACCTGTTCGGTGGTGAAGTTCTTATCAAGCAACTGCGCGAGCAAGACCACTTATACACGGTGGCAGAAAAAGGTGCCGACGCGACTACAGTGAAAATGGTCGGTTCTGTGACTGAATCTCTGCATCCTGTACTTGACGGACAACGTGCCGTACTTGAAAAAATGGCAGAAGAACAGGTTGCTATTGTATCAATGACGATTACAGAAAAAGGGTATTGTGCCGACCCTGCCACAGGTCGTTTAGATAAAAACAATAGTCTAATTAAAGCGGATTTAGCTAACCCAAGCGAGCCAAAATCTGCCATTGGTTACATTGTTGAAGCTTTGCGCATTCGTCGTGAACTAAACATCAACCCCTTCACAGTCATGTCTTGCGACAACGTGCAAGAAAATGGTCATGTTGCCCGCGCAGCAGTGTTAGATTTTGCAATGCTAGTAGATAAAGAGCTTGCTGGTTGGATTGAAGCTAACGTAACTTTCCCATGCACTATGGTCGATCGTATTGTGCCAGCGGCAACTGCTGAAACATTAGCTGAAATCACAACCTTAGTCGGTGTTGAAGACCCATGTGGTATCGCTTGTGAACCATTCAGACAATGGGTTATTGAAGATAACTTCGTCAATGGTCGTCCTGAATGGAACATCGTGGGCGCTGAATTCGTTACTGATGTTGTGCCTTTCGAAGAAATGAAGCTGCGTATGCTCAATGGTAGCCACTCTTTCTTAGCCTACCTTGGCTATTTGGGGGGCTACGCGCACATCTCTGACACCATGACCAATGAAAGCTACCGTAAAGCAGCTTTCGACATGATGATGAAAGCACAAGCACCGACCCTAAACATGCCTGAAGGCACCGATTTAGAAGGTTACGCAAACCTGCTTATCAACCGCTTCACCAACCCAAGCCTGAAGCACCAAACATGGCAGATCGCGATGGATGGTAGCCAAAAGATCCCTCAACGTATGGGTGGCTCATTACGTTTCCACCTTGACGCTGGTTCTGACTACAAATGGCTGGCAATGGGCATTGCAGGTTGGATGACATACGTCAGCGGTTCTGACGAAAAAGCGAACCCGATAGATGTTCGCGACCCTATGGTCGACCTATTTAAAGAGATCTACCAGCAACACGGTATTAATGCTTCTGTGGTTAAAGCACTTCTGGGCATTGAAGCAATCTTCGGCACCGATCTGATTAAGAACGAAGAATTGGTTACAGCTGTAACCGACGCTTATCAGCTAATAATCACTGACGGCGCTCGTGCTGCGGTTGCATCTCTTTAATTAATTCTATCCCTTCGACTGATACACCTTTCGAGGGGATACTTTTCTGGAGTCATCTATGAAAGCTTTTCTATGTGAAGATTTTCTTCTAACCAATGACATTGCACGCCGTTTATATCATGACTTCGCGAAAGACATGCCGATCTATGATTACCATTGTCATCTCAATGCACAAGAAGTCGCAGATAACCGTCGATTCGATAATCTGGGTCAAATGTGGCTAGAAGGCGATCACTACAAATGGCGCGGTATGCGCGCTGCAGGTATTAGTGAGTCGCTCATCACGGGTAAAGAAACCTCTGATTTTGAAAAATACATGGCATGGGCTAAAACAGTACCACAGACACTGGGCAATCCACTGTACCACTGGACTCACCTAGAATTACGTCGTCCATTTGGTATCACTGGCAAACTATTCAGCCCTGAAACCGCTGAAGATATCTGGCACGAATGTAACGAAATGCTCGCGAGCCCAGAATTTTCTGCGCGCGGTATCATGAAACAAATGAACGTGGTTATGGCGGGCACAACGGATGATCCCATCCATACACTAGAACATCACAAAACCATTGCTGAAGATGATACTTGTGACATTGAAGTTGCACCAAGCTGGCGTCCTGATCGTGCATTTAAAGTAGAACTCGAAGGCTTTGCTGATTATATGCAGCAGTTAGGTCAAGTCGCTGATATTGAAATCCGCCGTTTTTCTGATTTACTGACTGCGCTTGATCGTCGTCTTGATCACTTTGCCGCTCATGGTTGTCGCGCAGCTGATCACGGTATTGAAATACTACGTTATGCTGCCATTCCATCAGAAGCCGATCTTGATGGCATGCTGACTCGTCGTTTAAATGGCGAATCACTTGAAGAAAAACAAGTCGATCAATTTACCACTGCCGTTCAAGTTTGGCTTGGTCAGCAGTACGCAAAACGTGGCTGGGTAATGCAACTCCACTTAGGCGCACAGCGTAATAACAGCACCCGCATGTTCAAGCTACTGGGTGCGGATACAGGCTTTGATTCAATGTCTGATCGCCCATTTGCCCTTGAGTTAGCTTCGTTACTCAATGCGATGGACATCACTAATGAACTACCAAAAACCATTCTTTATTGCCTAAATCCACGTGATAACGAGATGATGGCAACGATGATCGGTAACTTCCAAGGTGACGGCATTGCAGGCAAAGTACAGTTCGGTTCAGGTTGGTGGTTCAACGATCAAAAAGACGGCATGCAACGCCAGATGGAACAGTTATCTCAACTGGGCCTGTTAAGCCAGTTTGTGGGTATGCTTACCGATTCTCGTAGCTTCTTGTCATACACTCGACATGAGTATTTCCGTCGTATTCTGTGCAACATGATTGGTCAGTGGGTTGAGAATGGCGAAGCACCAAATGATATGAATCTATTAAGTCAGATGATTAAAGATATTTGCTTTAATAATGCGAAAACTTACTTCAAACTACCTGGAGAGTATGCATGAAACGCATCGCAATTATCGGCGAATGCATGATAGAGCTTAATGGCGCCTCTTTTGGCACCATGCAGCAAGCCTATGGCGGCGATTCACTGAATACTGCGGTATATATGGCACGTACTGCAGGGCAATCTGTCGAAATTGATTACATCAGTGCGCTCGGTACAGATATTATCAGTAACGGTATGATTTCACGTTGGCAGCAAGAAGGTATCAATACCGAACACGTGTTACGTGATAAAACACGTCAGCCGGGTTTATATTTGATCCAACTTGATGAGCAAGGTGAACGTACATTCCTGTATTGGCGTAACCAATCGGCGGCACGCTATCTTGTTCGTCACCCTGACTTTGCACAGATAGAACTTCATTTGCAGACCGTTGATATGGTCTATGTCAGTGGTATTAGCTTAGCGATTTTACCCGCGGAAGATCGTCAACAATTAGTCACATTGCTTGGACAACTGTCTAGCAATGGCGTTGAAATTGCCTTTGATTCCAACTATCGCCCTGCGTTGTGGGAAAGTGCCGATGAAGCACGTAAGTGCTACAAGCAAATATTGTCGTTTACCAACCTTGCATTAGTGACTGACGACGACGAAGAAACCTTGTGGGGAGATACATCATCACAAGCAACATTGGAGCGTTTACAGACCGCTGGCGTAAAAAAAGTTGTACTTAAAATGGGGCCGAAAGGTTGCTTATATACTGATTTCAACGCTGATACTCCAGAACTTATTGGTACAACGCCAGTAGAAACGGTTATTGATACAACATCGGCTGGCGATTCATTTAATGCCGGTTTTTTATCGGGTTACCTTACCGATAAAACACCACGAGAAGCGGCGCTTCAGGGCCATCAGTTAGCTGGTACGGTGATCCAGCACAAAGGGGCGATTATCCCATGTTATGCCACCGAAGCGATGGATTTTAATATCCACTCGACCGCTTCAACCACAACAACAAAATTATAAAGGAAGTCAGACAATGAGCACCATTGCACAACAACTAGCCGAAATTAAAGTTATTCCAGTTATCGCTATCGACCGCGCTGAAGACATTATTCCTCTGGGTAAAGCATTGGCTGAAAATGGTCTACCTGCCGCTGAGATCACTTTTCGTTCAGATGCAGCAGTAGAGGCAATTCGTCTACTTCGCGAAGCCCAACCAGATATGCTAATCGGTGCTGGTACGGTACTTAACCGCGAACAAGCACTGGCGGCGAAAGAAGCAGGAGCAACGTTTGTTGTCTCTCCTGGCTTAAACCCGACAACCGTTAAAGCATGTCAGGAAATTGGCATCGATATCGTTCCTGGTGTTAACAACCCAAGTGCGGTTGAAGCCGCGTTAGAACTTGGCCTAACCACATTAAAGTTCTTCCCTGCTGAAGCATCTGGCGGCATTAATATGCTGAAATCTCTGCTTGCGCCGTATACACAAATCCAGCTAATGCCTACAGGTGGCATTAACATTAACAATGTAAAAGACTACCTCGCTATTGACCGAGTTTACGCATGTGGTGGTACTTGGATGGTCGATAAGACGATGATCAACGAAGGCCGTTGGGATGAAATTGGTCGTTTAGCGCGTGAAGCTGCCGACTTAGTGAAATAATTGATATATATAGCAGCTAAACAATATTAAGGCTTCCATCTGGAGGCCTTTCTTTTACTGAGAATACGCGATAACAATAGATTACTGAACGAGGGAACGTCACAATGAACATTAGCTTTCTTTACACCCTTCAAGCCAACGAAGTGCTCTTTAAGCCATATATTGATAAATATCTGAAAGACCTGCCTGTTACGGTTTCACACCATACCAATGAACGTTTATTACAAAAGGCCATGGAAGACGGTTTAACCGAACAAGTCGCCAGTGACGTACAGAAAACCATCACCGAAATTGCAGCAAGTAATGCTGATATCATTATTTGCACCTGCTCTACTATTGGTGATTTAGCTGAAAAAACACCCTATATTTCGGCGAAGGTTATTCGCGTTGATCGCCCAATGGCAGAAGCAGCTATTCAACATAACAATATATTGGTACTTGCAGCCCTTTCTAGCACATTAAAGCCTACCGTTGCGTTATTGCATTCCGTTAATACCAAAGGGAAAACGAGCAAGCATCTAGAGCAATCAACAGCTCAACGAAAAAAGCAGCCATTCATCCAAACGGAGTTAGTACCTAAAGCCTGGCCTTATTATTTTGCTGGTAATACAGAAATGTATGCTAGAACAATCGCAGCACATATTAATGCGGTAAAGACCAAACCAGATATTGTTGTATTAGCGCAAGCATCTATGGCACCTGCAACACTGTATTGTAATAAGAGCAGCTTTGAAATATTAACGAGCCCTGAGCTATGCCTTCGTTACCTTGCAGAGGCAGTAAAGCTACATGCCTGAATTAGATTTCCCACAAACTATTGGTATTGTTGCTTTTTTAATCGGCGCGACAGCATTTTTGCATCAAGATGGACATAAGTTTCGGCTTCATCTAACCGTATTTCAAATTGTTCTTTGCTCTCACTTCATTTTAATGGGTGCGGTTACTGCCGCCGTAGGCTGTGGAATCAGCGCGCTACGCAGTTATGCCTCTACCAGAACGCAATCTAGCCCCGTAATGTGGTTTTTTATTGGATTATTATGGGTAATGGGATTACCCAATGTTGAGTATAGCTATGAAATTTTGACCATCTTTGGGGCATCAGTGGCCACCTGGAGCTTATTTAAAGCTCAAGGTATTCATATGCGCTTATTAATTCTATTTAATTCATTTTGTTGGCTAACGAATAATTTATTATTAGGTTCGATTGGCGGCACAATGATGGAAGCAACGTTTATTATCGTGAACGCAGTGACTATCTATAAAATGTATCGTAATTCCAAACAACTCACTGTCTAGTGAGTTATAACAATCGTAAATTACCTAAAATAATCATCCCCATAATATAACACCATCATTGATGGGGATGTTTTATTAAAAACTGTATCACACTGACTATATAGCAACTAACAAACCATGTTCTTGTTTCATTTCTGGTATAAATGCCAATTTGTCTGCCGACATTTTTAATCCACTCGGCATCTGAATATGATTAACAGTCCAAACAACGCAACCTTGCGGTAAGTTAAGTAAGCTTCTTACTTGAGAATACAGTTTTCCATCATTGAATTCATCCGATATTGGTGATGCTTTCCCCTGCCAAGCCCCCATTACTTGCTGCTGACTAACGGGTAAATCTAAGTACAAGATTTCAGGTTCTACATCTTTAATCACTTTCAAACATAAACGAGCACCGCCATTATCACACTTTTCAACCCATAATCGATGCGGAATATTACTGTCGTCCCAAGTAAGTACATTAATATATTGATTCATGTTTTCACCTAATTAACTAACGTTCTATCGATTTTAATAACTACTTTTTTAACTGGAGCAGGCGCATTAACCGCGATTAATGGGCGATGTGGCTGTTCAGCAGTAAAAATAATAAAATCGCCAGACTGTAGCGTTACAAATTGTTCATTAATAATATCTTCACTAAAGGCAATGTCTTTTTCTTCAAATAACTCTTCATCTAACGATAAAAATGGATGTTCGCTATAACCGAATGTTTCTTCACCTTCTAATACTATTTGCACATCAATATATTTTTGGTGACATTCAGAACGCCTTTTTTCTAATTGCTCTGTATGGTCATTAACAATAAAGAAAAATGCTTTATCTTCTAATAGTGGATAAGTACCTACTTCAACATTATGCTCTAAAATGTTCTTTACGCTATTTATACATTCCATTATTTTTTCAGGTAAATCTGAAACTAAATGTAACTGGCTTAAATTACCTTTAAACAAAATAACCTCTATTAATTTTAATGGTTTAAAAAGCAAAGTATTACCAAAAGGTATCTTTACTGACAGGGTGTAAACATTATATACCACCACAAGCAATTGGTTGACCAGTTAGTGTTGGTTTATTGATCTTGATCCGTATTCATATATAAAAAATGCCAGATAATTATCTGGCATTTTATCTCGCTTAAATCACTAAACTCATTTATTTACTTGTAGTTTAATCCGTGACCGAATGGATATAGCTCATCACCTTCTTTGTAACCCGGAGCATCAGAATGTTGATCAAGAATCGCCTGAGCACTGTTAGCCAAGGCAAATGGTAGTTTACCGGTAGGTTTAAACTCACCGCTGATAACATCCATCACAGCACGATCATCCGAACCAAATGTTGCTAGTATCGCGCCAGCACCCTTCAAGCCACTGATATCATCCAGCACATATGGCTGACGGAAGTACACAGAAAGCACGGTATTTTCAGCACCAACCTCCCCCATCACAGCTTGGATATCTTCTAGAGACGGAGTAATTACCCAAGACTCAGATTTAGCCATGCCAGTGAAATCAAGCACTGATAGTTCATCGAAATCAGAACCACCAAATACTAATGCACGGTTAGTGGGAGTATCACCCGTAATAACTGCCGGAATATTATCAACACGCACTCGAATTAATGCGTAATCATTACCTGTCGCAACTTCTACTTTATTACCTTCAGCGTCATCACCGATAGTTACATCGTAACCGTACTCTTTAGCGATTTCGCCATCCATACCCATGGTATACAGGCTCGATGTCGTAGGTAATGGCAAAGTTGCATCTGTATTTTCAAGTAATACAACGGCTTTACGCTGTGCTAGCTGAGCTTTTTCTTGAAAATTTGCATTACCAACAATAGCGTTCGCTTTGTCGGCATCGACATAAGCATTTTCAAACAGCCCTAAGTCAAATTGAACTTCCAGAAGACGTTTAACTGACTCGTCAATACGTGCTTCAGAAACTAAACCTTGCTCAACCACAGTACGAATTTCTGCATTACTCTTGAACCCAGAAAATACATCTGTACCTGCCTCAATGGCGATAACAAATTGCTCTGTCTTGTCTTTATCCTGTAGACCCCAAGCACGATTATTGTGCATCATCTCATAATCAGTATGCACTTCATTTTGATCATTGATGATACCCGTATCGGAATTAATAACCCCTTTAAAGCCCAGTTCTTTACGCAGAAGGCCATCTAAGATGCCTTTCGAGAAAGCAACACCAACATTACCCGCAGGCGTACCGACGCTAGTAGAGTAATCATTGTTCGGTACACGGACGGTATCTTTCACGCGTTCATGTAGAAGATCGCCTAGAGGTATACCACCTGCATCCAAGTCCGTCCTATCAGGATTGTTGATTGACCACTCACCACCACCAACTATTCCGTAGTAAGGCATCATTGCAGCAACACCTGCATCAATCGCTGCAATAAATGGTTTGACGTGGTAATCAAAATTACCCGCCGGATAGCTCTGATGTTGACCTGCAATATAATGTGGATCTGCCCCAAGGAACTGCGGGCCGCCACCAGGGAAGTGCTTCATGGTTAGTACGATACTGTCGGAGGAAACGTCTTTACCTTGTAGGTTGCCAACCAAAGATGTCATAATTTCTGAAGCCAGATCTGCATCTTCTGTAAAAGTTTCATGCACACGATACCAACGCGGTTCAGTCGCGAGATCTGCCATATAACCGTACATACCACGCAGACCAATAGCATTCCACTCAGCACGCATAATATTACCGAATTCACCGATCAACGCCATATCACCCGTAGCGGCAAGCCCACCTTCTTTCGGCCATGACGAGAAAGCACCTGAATCAACATTGATACCCGCTTTAGCATTAGGGTCGATATGGTTACGCGCATTCGATTTAAATAACGCAGGGATACCCAAACGAGTACGTTCGGTCAACTCCTGCATGCTATTCATATACTGAGCAGCTTCCATCGGGCTGATTTTATAGTTAGCCCCCATTGGCCCGCCTGCACCACCATCTTGTCGCTCTTCATCAGTAAGTGCATTAATCTCGTCTTGAGTCAGAATCGTATTACGGAAGATAAAACGATTCATCATCTGACGATTGACCAAATTTTGGTGTTCGCTACCAACATATCCATAAGCTTCAGCATTCAAAGTGTCGATCAGCATCATGCCGACTTTTTCTTCGAGAGTCATACGGCTGACTAGGTCAGCAGCACGTTCTGCCGACGTTAAACGCCAATCCTCATAAGGTGCAAGCTTGCCATCACCATTAGCATCACGGAATTGGTAACCATCAACGTTAAGAATGTCGTGAACTTTCGATTGAACAATTGGTTGGAGAAGATCATCTTTGCCGTCACTTGAACTTGATGAATTACAACCAGCAAGAATAAGTACTGCGGCAATTGGGGCGAGGGTAAAGAGTTTACGGTTCATAAGAATCCTTATTATTATGTGCCACTGCTATCCGAACAGTTTCAATAATATAGGTAGCAAACCAAATTGGTTAACCAAAAATGCAGAATATGCCAGTTAGATCAACCAATTTTAATGACTTGCATTTATTACTCACAAAAATATGCTTACATTTTATAACAATACGTATTTTGTTAAATAGGTCACAGAAGAATTAGCACTCACGTGGCATTGGTAGACCAATTTTGGGAAGTGTTCAGGTACTTGTCTAGGTTGGCATAATACACAATAAAAAAGAACGCTCTATCAGCGCTCTTTTTATTTTTTTCAACAGCTTCAGTCTAGCAACTTTATTGGTACCCGAAGGCTATCAATATATTCCGGTAAAAATAATGAGATCTGAGGAATATAAGTAATCAACATTAAGAAAATCAATAATAAGCCAAGCCATGGTAATGCCGCACGAATTGCCCCCCCATGCAGGTAGTCTGTTTCGGCGGTCATATGTACCATACGTTCGATTGTCAGTACATGTACAAACAATCAGAACGCAATCTAGTCACGTAATGTGTTTTTTATCTAATTATCATTTAGTTACCCAGTGTTGGGCATAGCTATGAAGTTTTGACCATCTTTGGGGCATCAGTAACAACCTAGAGACTATTCAAAGCCCAAGGTAATCATGCGCGCTCAACATTTCATTTTATTGGCTAACAAAAATTTATTCCTGAAGTCGATTGGCGGTACAATGATGTAGACAACATTTATTATCGTGAACATATTCACTATCTATAGAATGTATTGTGACTCCAAACAAACAACCACCGACTAGCATTGGTGAATTAGCATTAAGGACTGAAAGTCTGGATACGGGTCAAAGGTCTATTTCGTTAGCCTTCAGTCCTGAACTGCGGCTAAGAATGATATTCAACATGACCTTTCAGCCATATTATTAAGATTGTTGTTTCAATGAACAAGTAAGACCTATTTACCATAACGCCCGTAACAAACACTGGATTTAGATAGATGAATCAAAAAAATAGAGCAAAACAAAAGCAATTATCTCAAGAGGTTTCTAATAGATCACAGGTGGAGAAGAATCGCGAATTTAGGGTCACAGTAAAAAACACTTTAATACAAGGCGCCATAATTGACGATGGTCCCATTGTATTTGCATTTGCTCCAGCAGGTACATCGCTAACGCCCCATGAGGTGGATAACGGCGAGCTTCCTTGGGGGTTTAAATACTTATCATCACGAGGAGTTAATGTTGTTTCGTTCAACACAATCTCTACGGATCACAAATACGAAGAAATAGAGCTCTTTGAGTGGGCAAAGTCTAACTCTTTTCTTTTTCAACACCATAAAGAGCGGTTAGCTTATGCCGTGAGTATGGGGGCCTGTGGTGCATTGCTTCTGTCTCGCCATTTGATGATAGATAGGGCGCTACTATTCTCCCCTACCCTTTACAGCGTGACACTGCCAGAGCATAACATGCATATAACGGTTGTTTATGACCCATTCTGCGCAAATGACAGGAAGCAAGCATTGTCATTGCAGCCATCAAGCAAGCTTCACACATATGGCGTTGGGCATAGGGGAATAGAATCAGTATCAGCATGTGGATATTTGTCACCTCTAATTAGGGACTTCATTGGCAATCGCATAGTTGATGAAGAGTTTTATCGTGCGATGAGGGGAAGAAAATCTACTGAACGATATTACTCATATATGAAAAGAAACCCTACTGGTAAGAATACAAAATCAAGAAAGAGAGTGATAATCATAGCATCGTTGAAGTGGAACCTATCAAACCCCAAGAAGGTTTTAAATAAGCTCTACAAGAGCGCCAGGAAGAGGTTGCTAGCCGTTAATGTATCCCGTAATGGATAGTCTCAAGTTGTAAATAGAATGATGAAACCTTTTCTAGGTTTTGTCGCAAACCAGAGTCGTGGGTTATGATCATTATCAACACCCACAACTTCCAACCATTAAATTCACAGGTCGTCATTTCCCTTTTTAAATCATACGGCAATCTGTTCATTATAACCTTTCAACATATATCCAAGTTGAGACCATAACAGCGGTGCATATAGAAGTGAGCTTAAATAGAAATCACATTCAATATGACAAAAATAACGGTTTAATGGTTGCAAGTAGAGCAAATTGGAGCCTCTTGAATCCAAAATTGATTGAGGTTTATAGGTGAGCACCTAGAAGAGGAATAACCTAGATATATAACCAAAAGGGGCAGCAACAATATGCAGCCGCCCCTTAAAAACCATAAATATATTTTCAACAGTTTAAATCCAACTACTGTATTGGCACTCGTAGGCTATCAATATATTCAGGTAAGAATAACGATATCTGAGGAATATAAGTAATCAACATTAAGAAGATTAATAATAAGCCCAGCCATGGCAATGCCGCACGAATTGCCCACCCCATGCTCTCACCTGTTATTCCTGCCGTTACGAATAAATTAAGCCCTACAGGCGGGGTTAACATGCCTATTTCCATATTGACCACCATAATGATACCTAAATGAATAGGATCAATACCAAGTTGAACTGCAATAGGAAACAAGATTGGCGCCATTATCAGTAGTATTGCTGAGGGTTCCATGAAGTTACCTGCAATTAACAGCAAGATATTCACGACAATTAAGAATCCCCAGGCGGGTAACCCCATACTCACAATGGTTTCGGCGATCATATGTGGAATACGTTCCGTTGTAAGTACATGTGCAAACAGCATTGCATTAGCAATAATGAACAACAGCATAATACTGACTTTCGCCGCATCTTTCACAACATGGCTAACTTCTTTATCGGTAAATGAACGGATTAATACCAATGGAAAGCTAACCGTATTACGTACTACCGCTTTTATAATATGTTCGTTCTTATATCGCCAAGGTACGCCTTTCAACGGACCAATATCGCGGTAGCCCCAAACACTGACAAACCATGCATACACCGCCGCGACAGATGCCGCTTCTGTCGGGCTTGCAATACCACCATAAATAGACCCCAGTACAATGACGATGAGCATTAAACCGCCAAGCGCTTTCAGCCCCGAAATAAGTAATGACGTAAAACCTGGAAACGGTTGTGATGGCAGACCTTTAATACGGGCAACAATGTAAATGGCAACCATCAAAATACCGCCCATCATCAGGCCTGGAATAAAACCCGCCATGAACATACGGGATGCCGATACTTCGGTTGCTGCCGCATAAACCAGCATCACAATAGAAGGAGGGATCAAAATGCCCAATGTACCCGCATTCGCAATTACACCAGCCGCAAAGCTTTTCGGGTAACCCGCCTTCACCATACCAACGATAACAATAGAGCCTATTGCCGCAACCGTCGCAGGGGAAGACCCCGACACTGCCGCAAACAACATACACGCCATCACCGATGCCATTGCAAGACCACCACGAATATGACCGACAGCATCAATGGCAAAATTTATTAATCGTTTGGCAACTCCTCCTGTTGATAGAAAAGCAGAAGATAAAATGAAAAATGGAATGGCTAATAATGTGTAATGTTCACTGGTTGCTTCAAATAACTTTAGGGCAATAGAAGCCAGTGAATCATTCGAGAATAGCAAGATAGTTGCGACACTTGATAACCCGAGCGCAATCGCGATGGGCATACCAATAAACATACAGAAAAACAGTAAGCCGAATAATGCAAAAATAGTCATAACTACTGCCCTTCCTTGTTGCTAGGGGGTAATTCCGTTTGATCATTACCTTCAGCGAGATGCATACTTTCTTTGGCTTCATCAGCAAAGCCAAAACCAAGCCGCTCACCTTTAATTACTTGAATCGCCAAAACAACAATACGTAATGTCAGTAATAAAAAGCCAAACAATAAGCAACTCATTGCTTTCCATTTTTCAATGGCAAAATCTTCCATTTCGATGCCAATCAAATGCATCTTACTCAGGTAAATCCAGCTGCCATAAAGAAACATGCCGCAATACGCGAGACACATTGCCAATGCAATTAACGTAACGACTTTTTGACTTGATTTAGGCAGTTTTTTTACAAAAGCATCGACACCAATGTGTGCTCCTTCTCGAATACCCCAAGAGGCTCCCATTAATACCATCCACGCCGACATATAAAGGGTTAACTCTTGTGCCCACAACAAACCCGTATTAAAGACAAACCGTAAAACAACTTCGATAAATACCAACAATGTTGTCGCGACTAATAATAATCCAATTGCTGATTCTTCGAACTTATGAAGAAACTTAATCATTCCCTTGCTCCTAATGCAAAGATGCCAAAGCAAGCTCTGGCATCTTTCACAATGGTATTACTGGTTTGAGGCAACGGCCGCTTGAATCAGCTCAGGACCAATCTCTTTCTCAAACTGCTTCCATACGGGTTTCATTGATTCGACCCATTGCTGGCGATCGTCATCAGACAGTACAATGACTTTGCTTCGCCCTGAATCAATGATTGCCTGCTTATCTGCCATGGCTTTATCGTTAGCGACTTTGTTACCGTAAACAATGGCTTCATCAAGTGCAGTTTTCACATCAGCACGTACATCATCAGGCAATCCCATCCAGAATTCCGTTGAAGTCACCACTAAGTAATCCAATACCCCATGATCTGACTGAGTAATATAAGGCTGAACTTCGAAGAATTTTTTCGAATAAATGTTAGACCATGTATTCTCTTGCCCATCAATGGCTCTGGTTTGCAGTAGCGTAAAGACTTCAGAAAATGGTTTTTTCAAAGGAACTGCATCAAGCGCTTCAAACTGAGCTGCTAATACATCTGAACTCATAATACGGAACTTCTTACCTTTCGCATCAGCGGGTAGTTGTAGCGGGATACTTGCCGAAATTTGTTTCATGCCATTATGTAAATAACCTAAACCAACATAGCCTTTTTTCTTTAATGAATTCAGTAGTTCTTGTCCTGAATCACTTTGCTGGAAACGATCGACCGCATCCATATCTTTAAACAAGAAAGGTAAATCAAAAATCTGTAATTTCTTGGTGTATTTATTAAACTTTGATACCGATGGTGCAGCCATTTCAACGTCACCCAAAATCATAGCTTCTAGCACTTTATTATCACCAAAAAGCTGTGAATTTGGATACACCTTCACTTCGACTTTATCTGGCATACGCTCGGCAATTAATTGCTGAAACTTAATCGCCATTTGTCCTTTAGGTGTGTTTTCTGCCACAACGTGCGAGAACTTGATTTCGATAGGTGCAGCATGTGCAAATCCCGCTACGCCAAACGCAAGTGTTAACGCTGTAAGTGTCGTCTTCAGATGTTTCATTTCAATGTCCTCTTATCCTTAAATAAACCCACTACTTTTTATTGTTATGAAAGTGGGATGTCCTGAAAAATGCTTAGACAAACGATAAGTGGTATTACATTCACCTTGTCGAATTGACTAATTCATCATGTGATCAAAACTAAATGTTAAGCTCACGTTAAATTATGGTCGCAATATTGATAAAATGAACAGGGCTAATTGACACAAAAAATAACAATTTTGCAACTAAAGAGGGAAGATGAGAGGTACCGCAGAAAAAAGGGGCACAAATACACCCCTTTTGTAATTAAGCATGTTTTTTCATATAGATAAGCGAACAACCGAAAATTGTGAGCTAACCGCTGTTTTTCAGCCTACAAATCGTGCGGCAGCCCATTGCATCATATTTAAATAACCCTAACTTTTTAATACCAATGCCACGCTTAATCCCATTAGCCCCACACCACATAGTTGTTGAATTCGTTGCTTCCACTGATTCACATAACCTTCAAATGCAGGTGCAGATAAAGCATAAGCCACAAGACCAAACCATAAACAGTGAAGTAGTGCAAGATATCCACCATACAATACTGCCAACACAGGGCTACTGCCTTCAGCTGTGATAATTTGACTGAATAAGCTTATGAAGAACAACATCGTTTTTGGGTTAAACAAATTACAGAAAAAGCCTTGTCGCCAATACGCAGCACCAGACAGATCCGTCGTATGTCCTTTCTCTAACATCACAGACGTGCGGGCAAACAATGCAGTAATTCCCAAATAGAACAGATACCCTGCGCCTGCATATTTAACCAGTGAAAATAACACCGCATTCTGTGAAATTAAGTAACCAACGCCTAGCATTGAATAACCGACATGTATACCAATCGCAGTGCTAATGCCACACGCTGTTAATAAGCCAGCACGACGACCATTGGCTAAACTGTTTTTTACCACCAAAACAAAATCAGCCCCAGGACTTATAACGATTAAGATACCCAATAACAATAAACCTACAATTTCCATTGCTCACTCCTTCATAACAACATGTAGCTATTGTAGGTAACTTCATCACTCGCTAAAATCGAATAAAAGTCACTTTAACTGTGAGCTTAATTCACATGAGGCATTTAAAAGCGTTTCAAATTTTTCATACTGCCGCCACCTCTAAAAACTTTACAGAGGCTGCAACAAAGTTGTGCCTGACACACGGTGCCATCAGTAAACAAATTAAAGTATTGGAAGACTATGTAGGTAAGCCACTGTTCGTTCGTCATGGACGGCATGTCAGCCTTACATCAGATGGTGAAACCTTGGCACACTACACCCAAGATGCCTTTAGCACGCTACAAGTGGGAATAGATAAAGTCATAATGTCGTCACATACAGCCATTGATGTCTCTTGTGAACCAACACTGACCATGCGCTGGCTAATGCCGCGTTTAGTCAATTTCCAAGATCAACATCCCGATATTGATGTGCGTCTATCAACCGCAGGCGGATCAGTAAACTTACAACGGGCTGGTTTTTCACTCGCAATTCGCCGTGATGATTTCGCTCTAGATCAAGATTATGACAAAGTACACTTAGTAGAGGAGTGGGTCGGTCCTGTTTGTTCACCAGAATATTGGCAAACAATTTGCCCTAACGAAGCAAACGAGAATACCTCTTTGCACACAGCAGCCTTGCGATTATTGCACACACATACTCGTGCAACAGCTTGGCAAACATGGGCAACAGACGCGAAACAAACAGTATTGTTAGATGGACAACATCGTCATTTTGATCATTTTTATTTCTGCTTACAAGCCGCTATCGACGGGTTAGGTATTGCCATCGGATCATATCCCTTGGTGAAAGATGATTTAGCGCGTGGGGCACTTATTGCTCCTTTCGGCTTCATTTCTTCCCACCACGATTACGTGGTATACAAAGAACGCCATACCGATGATTCACAACACACCGCATTCATTAGCTGGCTTCAACAGCAGTTATCGCAAATGATCCCAACAGATAACATTAACTAACACGATTAACTGATACGATCAAAAAAGGCCATCATTTTTGATGGCCTTAAATAGCGTTACACTGTCTGTATTAAACAATACTAAAACAACATGTAAAACTGTTTATTGTGCGCGATTAAACGTCACCACTTCGTAGTTTAATGGCATAACTGTTTGACGTTCTGCCGCAATGTAATCAATCATCGCTTGAGCATCTGTATTACACACAGTGTTTGCCGCTTTACAATTAGGCGCTGCACCTTGGTAATTTACTTTGTATTTATTGCCGACTTTCGCGATATTTTTCACATCATAGCCTGTTAACTTACCATCAACGTAAGCTAAATCGACACGACCCGAGCTGTTCTTCTGTGCTTCATACAGTGGTGTCCAACCATCGTTACCCGTTGCGTTGTAATTATTCAGCGCAATGTTGTACACCTTGTTGTTATCAATTTTCGTCCACACTGGGTTTGCTTCTGTGCCTGTCATTATCTCAACAGCATCAAGTTTGCCTGCTTCTTGCGCTTTTGTTTCAGTAAAGCTGTAACGAATATGACCGCCATAAGGGAACTTACCCGCATGTGACCCTTCAGGTAAGGTCGCGGTTACTGTACTGTCGATTAATGCTTTAATCGCACTACCTTTAACGGGCAGTACCGACATAAAGTTAGAAAATGGCAGCATTTCTAACGACACATTACCTTCACGGTATTCGCCCGCTTCAATGTTTGTTCTAATGCCACCAGCACCAATCAGTGCAAAATCCACCTTCATGCCAGTCACTTTCTGTACCGCTGCTGTATTCGCCCAATAGTACTGACCTTCAGCAATTAAAGGTGCAACATCTGAACCGTGTTTGTCGGTACCACGATCGCCCGGACGACGCTCATGAATAATCTCAACAGGTACTTGTGCGATTGTTTTTCCGTATGCTTTATCAACCGCTGGCTTATATTTAACATTGATTAAATTACGCATGTTTGCATCTTCATCCGTAATTTCGATGTTATCTTCTTGCTCAATAAACTCAACAACACGTTGTGTGGCTGCTGCGTCAAACTTTTCATTTTTTTGGCGTGCGGGCTGAGTATAAAATTCATCATTGCTTAATAATGTGTTTCTACCATTACAGTTAACGACATCACCTTGCTGATTAAAACCGACTTGCAGACGACCAATCGCTTGAGCATATTGACCCGCCTGAACAACACACGTCTGACCTACACCATTTGGATTTCTCACCAATTGTGCGTAGATGCCGTCATTGTTCATACCTAAATTAGTAAAATCGCCCAATAATGTATGTGAGTGGCCACCAACAATCAGATCGATACCATTCACTTTTGACGCGATATCCACATCAACTGAATTACCAATATGTGTCACTGCAACGATATTATTAATACCTTTGGCTTTTAACATATCAACGGTAGTCTGCGCAGATTCAACCATATTAAAAAACTGCACATCACCCGTGTTGGGTGAAATATTTGCCATATCATCTAGTACGATACCGAATACCGCTACCAGATCTTTATCGGTTGGTAATTTATCTAGATCATCAACAACGGCTTTCTGATTGCCATCAAATGCGTAAACCATAAATGGACGTAGGTTAGTTTGATCTTTTAGATCGGCATCTTCGCTAGCATCAATGTTTGCCGCTAAAACAGGAAAATTAATACTACCAATGAATTTATTTAATTTTTTGTTATTCAAATCAAATTCATGGTTGCCCAATGCCATTGCATCAATGTTCATTTTACTTAGCAATTCAGCATTCATCGCACCTTGGTTCAGTTTGAAGTAAGCGCTACCCTGCCACGCATCACCACCATGTAAGAACAAAAAGCTGTCATTTCTTTGCTTTGCATCTTGTTGGTATTCATCAGCCATCGTCAATAAGCGTGGGTATCCACCGAACTCGTTGTAGACTTTATTGCCGTTCGCTTCAAAGCTCGACTTAACAGGATCAAAGTTAGAGTGAGTATCGTTAATATGTGCCACTGTTAAATTAAATACAGCGTCAGGTTGAGAGCTTTGTGAGCAGCCAGCAAGAATCAAGGCAACAGATAATGCTGTAAGTGGCTTGAAAAACGTCATTCACTTTCCTTTTTAATCGGTTTGATAAGATTTATATACAAAAATGCCCCGCAGCAGCGAGGCGCAGGCACTATAGCCAATATTGTTTTACCGCGCAAACGCTTGCGGTCATTCCTTGTACTGAAAATAATATTCTTTTTTACCTTTAATATATTGAGAGCTCACCAGCAAATTCACATTAAAATAAATTAAATTACTTCAAATACCCATTTCTGTTGAAAAAGATACTTTTATCGCAATAAAAACGGCTATAAACACAGAGGCGAATACACCTATAAAACAATGTGCAATTATTTATTGAATATTGTTCTATTGATATTTATCATACCTCTACCTTTTAAATAAATAACAATAATGACAATGAAACGATTACTTTTAGCAGCAATAGCACTCACTAGCCTTACCGCCAATGCCACTCAGTCTTACTCTTTCCTTTCTGGTGGTTATCAATTCACCCGTGTTGCAGAAAACGGCATGGGGCAATATTTTGCTGACAAATACAACAATAGTGACGACAGCAAATACTTACATGGGCTTTACTTTCGCGGCAGCTGGAATTTTTACGACCACTTCTTTGCAGAATACCGCACTGGCGCCACTACCCGCTCTTCGTCAACATTAGGCCAAGACTACCTCGCACTGGGCTACTACATTCCGCTAGCGACAAACACTAGCGTATATGCATCTATGGGCTATTCAGGCTACAGAGCGGAACGGGATATCAATACTGGCTGTGGTCTTTTAGACAACAATAAAGAATGTAAAAAACGTTCATTCAGCCAAGATGGTAGCGGATTATCTGCAGAGTTAGGGCTGCGTTTCAAACCACTAAGTTGGCTACAAATGGAACCGTCATACCGCTATGCCGATTTTGGTAACAAAGGGCAACATGAACTGCGCCTCACCAACTTGATCGAATTCACACAACACTCTGCGTTAGAGTTAAATGCAGGTTACCGTCATTGGGATAACCTAGATGAGACCAATTACCAAGTCGGTTATCGCTACAGCTTTTAATTCACACTAAATAGCAGGTGGTAACAAATCCAATGTGATCGTTAAAATTTGTTACCGCTCTATTTACCACATATTTTTTCTACGTATTTATGGTTCATGGTTTAGAATCAAGCAAACGGAATTTGCCATTGTATAGCCGACATCCCTCCTTTATGGGCGAGTTTTCTTGGGTATATTAATCATCATGAATGGAGCACTAGAAATGGTGAAGTTCGATTATCGCCACTGCGTAGAATTAACATACGCCTCAAAAAATCCACGAAAGCCGTATCGACTCATGCTTTCTGCTGCTTTAATAAGCAGCTGTATGCTCAACCCTTCAGCACAAGCTGATATTGGTAGTACGCCTATTGTCGGTGCTTTCTATAATTCCACTCAGATCATTAAAGAAAAAATATATTCGGGTATCAATAAGACAGCAGTCACCACCCGTGATGCGACCTTATTTACGATTGGTGGTGTCACTTTAGACGCATACATACTAACACTTCCACTTGATGCTAAAGTGAAAGCTCGAGTTATCAGCCGCTTAACTAACCCTTTGTATTCAATACAACTTGGGCACTTCTTGTATATGTTTTACGACCGCTATACCGGGTTAGAAAACACCGATATATTCAAAGAATATCTGCAAACGGTATACACAAAACAAGCTCTAAAGCAGTACGAGCACTCATTATTGAACTACGATGAACCCGATATAAATTCGACAGCAACAGCCGATAATACGGCTAAAAATACAGGGTTATCATTTAATAATCAGTTCATCGCCTCAATGGTCACTATTTACGATACCCTTTTTAATAACGATGAATGGTTATTGGGTAATAATCTGCCTGAACGCTACACATACCTAACGAAAAGCCCTGATGATCTGACTGCCATTAATACAATTCAAGCGTTAGTTATTGAGCTAATGGCCCAATATAGCCAATCGATAGAAGACGGTGAAATTAAAGCGGCAATCATGGCAATTATTGATGATGCCAAGCCTGAAAATGCCCATAAGCCAAATAATAAAGCTCAAGCAATCACAATAACCTTGGTCGATTTCGTTCGCTTAAATGTTTTAAAAGGCTACCGCCAATACTCATTAGAACAACACCGTATCGATGCATTCAGCCGTTGGATGGAAAATACATTCAATCAGAATCCGTCTGAGCTGATTCAATTTCTACAAAGCCAAAATAATAAACGTTATGGCGTACAAATAACGGTTGATGGTTTACAGCAAGGCATGATCAATGCGCTGGCAGGAAACAACTCACCGACTCAATCGTATAATCCATTTATTGATCATGCCTACGCTACGCATCTTAACGCGATTAAATACCAACCAAAACACGAAGAGACAATCCAGCCTGAACACCAGCAACAGTTGGATTATTTAACATCGTTAGCAACAAATAACCCATCATCAACAAACGATGCGCATTACTTACCGTTCTTCAAATCTCTTTATCAAAACTATTCTCGTAGTATTGCGAAATCCGGTATTTCATCGACACCCACGATTAGCGTACGAAACCTTCCTATCATAATGACAGGGGCAAATGTAGCGGGTAATGACGGCACAGGCATTCCTAATTTTCACTTTGTTGACCGTGAAATAGATCGCGCCTATTACTTCTTCGGTAACGATGCTTTGCAACTCGATCGCCTGATAGAAGATAACCATGTACAAACAATGTTTGATCGTCTTAATTACCTAAAAACCTTGAACTGTAATGCACAATACGATTGGAACGCACAGGTCAGTTATGACGGATTAATCAACCTCGGCGTCGGTGAAGCAATACGTGATTTTGGTGAGCAACGCTGTTTACGTGAACTCACTAACCGCGCAGAAGTTGAGAAAGAACTAAAAGCAGCAAGATCGGCCTTGATCAAGCAGATCAATAATTACCAAGACATTAGCCTATGGACACCGCTCACTCGTATTACCAAGAAAAAGCACATCCATGAACAGATTGTTCAATTGGCACAACGTGATGAACAGGGTATGCCCGATTACACACTGATCTATAATCCATGGCCGGATCACTTTGCCCACTTCACTGGCCCTTTCAGTGACGAGGTCATTGCGCCCACAGGGGAATTAAACCGCCTCGATTACTGGTTAACACAATTTACTCAAGCCTATAAAGATGCGGAAATTTATGATCAAACATTGTGGGGAATGGCAGGTGATCATGGATTAACGCCCGTTTTCTATGCGTTAAACCCTGAAAAACAAGTACTAGAGCAACTCGAAAAAGACTATAGCATTACCTTAAAAATAGAAAAAATATCATCCGATGAGGGCGAAGGGCCAAAGATAACCAATGCACTGAACTATCCAACGAATAAAGGTATCGATGTTGTGGTTGCCTCGACAGCTGGAGGTAATTTCATGATGGATTTCTTTAACTCGGCACAGGGGTGGTCATTCCAACCTCATTACAACGAATTAACGCAATGGCGACCGCTAGATAGCACAGTTAAAGATAAATCCATCGATATGATCAGTGAGATCAGTAACCGCTTAAGTGAAACTCTCGACTATCTGGTTGTGCGTGAAAGTAACTGTAACCTCACCCGTTGTACTATTCGTCTTGTCGCTCATCGCGATGGTAAACGTATTGACGAAAGTATTCAGCGAGAGGGAGAACGGGCTTTTTATTCCTCACTCGCAACGAGTAACATACCGCAATTACTCGACATTGAGTCTACCAATCCTTATAGCCGAGCATTAACCCCGCAAGAACATTACGAAAAACAAAAACTCATTAAGATGTGTATCACAGACGCACAAGAAAATGATACTGATACCTGGTGTAATCAAAAGCAATGGCGACAGCTAACCAGTATGACGCCACGGCCTGATTCGGTGAATCAGCTCGCCCATCTTTATGATGAAGATCGCGCAGGCACCGTTAATCTATTTCCCAAAGAAGGCATTGGTTATAACACCATAGTGCCAGGGCGACATGCTGGTGAACACTACCTTGAAAAAGATGCATTTATTGGATTCTGGGGCGCGCCAGTTGGTAATGGCGAACAATTAAAGTCGGTGGCTAATGGCTCACTCGCTCCCACAATTTATCAATACATCACACGCGAAAACGTCGTTGTTGGTGAAAATGGTTGGGGATTCCCATCAGTACTGCCTGAACTGGCAATAAAACCGTAAAGCTGCGGTATTGAATAAAGAGTGATCAAATGCAAAAACAGCCCGATATGCGGGCTGTTTATTTATTAGTGACGAATATCCCTTCATAATAAAGATATAAAACGACTGACTACCTTGTGAACAAAACCTAATTTCGAGTAATACCTCGCTGATATTTATAGAAATATTGATCGTCGTTTCATTCTTGAAAATTGAGCTTTCACTCAAAAAACTATCTATTTCATCGATTCAGATTGATTATTACGCCTCGAAAGTTCGCCCTCCTCTCTTTTTAGAGGCAATACTCAGCAAGGTGAAAAATGAAAAAATCAATCATGTATCCACTCGTCGCATTCGCTGCTGTCGCGTTAGGTACTCATGCTCTTAACCATAATTGGTTTTCCGATATAGAAGTCTCGTTCATGCTCTTACTGATTCCGGTAAGCACAATCATCGCTTCGGAACTGTTAAAAGCATAAACAACAACCCTGCTATACGTTCATAACCGCAACATGTAGAAATGTAGCCCTGCCAATAAAAGACAGCCCTACAAAGTATTGGAGACATGAAGCTATGTTAAATGAACTGCTTTTTGTATGAGATTACATTCACCATGTAATCTCACACAGCCTCCACGCTTATAAATAACGTAGAACCACCCGATTAAATCAATCACTAACCCTGTAATTAACGACAACTTTCCTTTTTGTTCTATTCTGTTTAGAGCAACGTAAAATATCCCACTAAAACCGACACTATCCTCTTTGCTAGAGAATCAGGTTGTACTCACGGTCGTTATTTAACGCGTAGGTATGCTTCGTAAAATAATACTATTTGGCGTAAGTGACATATAAAAAAGCCAATCTAAATAGATTGGCCATGAAGACTATATTAAATGATGAAGCAATAATGAGTATTAGTTGAGTGCTACAGCAACATCTTCCTCAACGGTACTTGAACAGGCTAATACAAACCCTAGTGCTATTTCTTCAGCGGTAAGCGTTTCAGTACTGGTCGACTTTACTGAGCCTTTGGTGACTTTACATTTACATGAACCACAAACACCAGCGCGACAAGCGCCAATAATAGGTACACCATTATTTTCTAATACTTCTAATAGTGATGAACCTTGTACTACCTCTTTCTCTACAGAAAAATCAGGAACGTGCAACATGACACTGGCTGTTGAAGCGTCTGATGAGATCTGATCTTGTTGCTCGTTATTTGCTGCAGGGGTAAAGCTTTCTTGGAAGAAGTTTGCCATATCGAAATCACTTTCTTGAGCAATATTCTCTACCGCTTTCATAAAGCCAACAGGGCCGCACAGGAAGATAGTGCGTTCTTTCAGATCAGGATATAACTGTTGAATAACGTCTGAACTCACCATGCCAGTTTGATGTGACAAAGCACTGCTATCCGTCTTTTTATTAGCACTGTCATCAGCACTAAAACTTGCAAAACCTTCACTGTTTTCTAACAGTAATTGCACGTTAAAGTGTTTATGCTGAGAAAGTAACGTCTTCATTTCATCATGGAAGATAACGTTGTCTTTGTCTCGGGCACAGTGTAAGAATTCAATATCAGTATCGCTATCATGCGTTAACAATGTTTTGGCTATCGACATGACGGGGGTGATACCACAACCCGCACTGATAAGCAGTAGTTTAGACTTGTGCTTGCAATCACTGCTATTGAATTGACCCGCAATGTTTAATGCTGACAAGCTATCACCGATATTTAGATTGTCTGCAAGCCAGTTAGACACTAAACCATCCGGTACGCGTTTAATCGTTAAGCGTAATTGTTTTTGTTGCGGTACAGAACTAATTGAATAAGCACGATAATGTGTTTTGTTATCTATTTTGACGGCTAATGTCACGAACTGACCGGGCTTAAAATCAAACAATGTTTCATTGGCGGCTGCAAAGGTAAAGCTCATCGAGTCATGTGTTTCTACTTCACGTTTGACTAAGATTAATGCTGTTGTTGATGGTGACCATGGCGCTGGTTTTTTAATAGCATTTGCGGTTGATTCGCCAAGAGAGAGTGCAGCCAACTTTGGTTTAGCAAATAGCGGCTTTGCAAATGTTTTTGTGGTGTCTGATTTAGCGGTATTCTGTGAATCACCACCGAGTGAAAAACTCAGCTTAGGTGTAGATAGCTTTGGTGATGAAGGTTTTGTTGATTGACCAAGACCTGAACTATTTAGTTTAAGTGGCTTAAGAGCCGGTGCTGATAGTGTAGATGAAGGCGTTTTCGAAGAAGACATTATTTGCACCCATGGCTGTAATAATTAAAGGTTGAATGTGTGTAAGAAGGGGAATGAGCATTGATTAAAGTCGATCGATGTTTGATAACTGTCGAACGCCTTTAACCAATGCAGCATATGATCGCTATTTATTAACGAGTACTATTTATTAGCGAGCTCGATTTGCTAACGATCACTATTTATTAGCCAATACTATTTACCCGCTAACATAGTCGCTAAGTCAGTTTCAACATCGCCAACACTGCGCATATCAAAGTTATCTTGTAATGCTTTGATTAAGTTGTCAGTTAAGAATGCAGGTGCTGTTGGGCCGGTATAAATACCTTTGATGCCTAAAGCGAATAGCGTTAATAATACAACAATCGCTTTTTGCTCGAACCAAGATAAAACGATGCTTAATGGTAGCTCGTTCACACCACAATCAAACTCTTCTGCCAATGCTAACACTAACTGAATTGCAGAGTAAGTATCGTTACATTGACCCACATCTAATAGACGAGGAATACCATTGATGTCGCCAAATTCTTTCTTGTTGAAACGGTATTTACCACAAGCCAGAGTAAGTACAACTGAATCTTCAGGTGTATTAACAGCAATGTCAGTGAAGTAACTACGTTCTTCTTTATCACCGTCACAACCGCCGATTAGGAAGAAGTGTTTGATGTTACCCGCTTTAACTTCATTGATAACTGCAGGTGCAGCAGCCATTAATGCATTGCGACCAAAGCCAACAGTAATCATGTGTTCGATTTCAGTATGCGCAATACCTTCTTGTGCTAATGCACATTCGATAACTTGCGAGAAATCATCACCTTCAATATGAACAACACCAGGCCAGCCAACAATGCTACGCGTAAATAGACGATCTGCGTATTGACCTACGTTTGGATTGATTAGACAGTTAGATGTCATCACAATTGCGCCAGGGAAGTTAGCAAATTCTTTTTGTTGATTCTGCCAAGCGCTACCGAAGTTACCCACTAAGTGTGGGTACTTGTTTAATTCTGGGTAACCGTGTGCAGGTAACATTTCACCATTGGTGTAAACGTTGATGCCTTTGCCTTCAGTCTGTTGTAGAATTTTTTCTAAATCATGTAAGTCATGACCAGAAACAAGAATACACTTACCAGCAACAGGTTTTACGTTTACTTGTGTTGGTTGTGGGTGACCAAAGGTATTTGTTTCGCCTCGGTCAAGTATTTCCATAATGCGGTAGTTAAGTAGACCAATTTGCATTGATGTTTCAAGCAGAGCATTTGCATCTGTTGGATCAGTACCTAAGAACGCCATGATTTGGTGGTATTCAGCGCAGATTGATTCTTCACTTTGACCAAGTACATTTGCATGTTCCATGTATGCTGCAGCACCTTTAAGGCCGTACAAACATAATAAACGTAGACCAATGATGTCTTCATGCAGTTCTTCGTGACCACGGTTTACAGCCGCTTCAGGTGCAAAGTTCATGATCTCTTCAGCGGTTGCTGGTAACACAAACTGCGCTGCTGGTGATAATTCAGGTAATACTTCACCAGCTGCTGCTGCTGCTGCCATTACTTGGGTGCTTAATTGAATCTTATAACGCTCGGCAATTTCAGTGTATTCAGTAATACGCTCTGGCACAAAGTTCACGTTAGTTAATGTAGAGAAGAAAGCACGTGGTGCCCAAGCATCAATTTCAGCATCGATAATGTTGTATTTACGCGCTAGTTCTGCCCAGAAAGATACGCCTTGCAAGTTAAATACTAATACGTCTTGTAGGTCAGACACATCAGCCGTTTTACCACACATACCTTGAGTATAAGAACAACCTTTAGCCGTAGGGGTTTGGACAGTTTGCTCACATTGAATACAGAACATTTAGGACTCCGTTATAATTATATTATTAATATCGAATTAACGATGATTTGGAGAACTAATAGCACTTAACGTGCCAACTTTTATCTTATTGATTTTTAATGCTTTTGTTTTTTGTCGGTATAACACTTGATGTGGTTATTACAACGCACCCGATGTAATAATTACATCAAGTGCGTTTATATTAATTTTATACTAGCTCTGCAGTACGTAATTCTTTGGGTTCAATGCCAAGCTTCTTCCCCATTTTGTATAAATTACCGCGATCCATCTGTAAAAAATCCGCTGCTTGCGCCCACACAAAGTTTGATTGCTGTAAGGCATGGGAAATAAGCTTGGTTTGATAAGTTTCAACGGCACCGCGTAGTTCAAACGATGTCGTGGGCAGATCATTTGCTTCTGATTCTGCCGAGTAGGAGTAAGTATGACTCACTTCATCAGACAGGTGTTCCTGTAAGATCAAGCTTTGCTGTGCCTGAATAGCCCGTAGGCCTGCACGCATTAAGGTATGTTCTAATTCTCGGACGTTACCAGGCCAACTGTAACCCGTTAGTGCAGTTAAGGCTTTTGGGTGTAATTGTAATTTAGCCACATTGAATTGGGTACGAACTCGGTCAAGTATATGCCCAGATAATACCGCTATATCACCTTGTCGATGACGCAGCGGGGGTACGTTTATTGGGAATACATTTAAGCGGTGAAATAGGTCACTTCGAAAACGACCTGCAGCGACTTCTTCGGTTAACTCACGGTTAGTGGCAGCGATAATGCGGACATTAACCATTAAGTTCTTATCTGCACCGACACGTTGCACTTCACCTTGTTGGATAACGCGTAGCAATTTTGCTTGCATTAATAAAGGTAACTCACCAATTTCATCTAAGAATATCGTACCGCCATCAGCCAGCTCAAATTTACCTGCACGATGGCTGTTTGCGCCAGTAAAGGCACCTTTAACATGACCAAACAATTCACTTTCAGCCAGTGACTCTGGTAGTGCGGCGCAGTTTACGTAAATCATCGGCTGTGTGGCGCGTGACGAATTTGAATGTACAGCATGAGCGACGAGCTCTTTACCTGTGCCTGTTTCACCACTGATGAGTACCGCATAATCAGAGTAGGCAACCATACTGATATTATCACGCAGGCTTTGGATCTCGGGGCTTACACCCACTAACTCGCCACCTTTTTTGCGCGCTTCTTGGATCAAGACTTGATTCATGTTTTTCTGTTGGCGATGGCTTTTTCGTAGGGCTTCAACTTGATTTACATTTCTAATTGTCGCCGCGGCTAACGCTGCAAAGGTCGCAACGGTAATATCATCAATGCTGTTAAAAGCCCCGACCTGCATAGCGTCAAGAGTGATAAGCCCGACTAAATGATCTTCAACATATAAACTACAACCCATACAGTCATGCACGTTTATCGAGCGGTTTGGATCATTTTTTAATAATCCATCAAATGGGTCGGGTAAAGTTGACGTTGCAGGAAATCGTACCGGCTCACGACTGGTTAAAATAGCGTGAAGACGAGGGTGTTGCTGCGGATCAAACTTCTGACCGAGTACTTCATCTGATAAACCATTGACGGCAGCTGCAGACAATAAACCAGAATCATCCAGAATAAACAAAGCACTAGCATCACAAGGTAGTACTGATTGCAGTGACTGCATTAAACGTTGGTAATGGTGCCCTGAAGGCAAGTTTAAATTGAGATCGAGTGCAATTTGTAACATTGCTTGGTCGAGAGTCGTTTGCATGCAGAAGCCTTAACATCGAGAGTGATGTGATTTTTACATCATGACGTAATGGCTGTAAATGGAAGTCTTTTGAAACGCCGCGATAACTGCGCTTTTGTTGATCTGGGCTAATTTAGCGCACATATCATTTACAATACGGCTTTAATGTAATGATGGCGTTTGGCGTTAATGGAATAATTGAGCAGTACCTGAGCGATTCAACAAAGCCAATAACGGGACATATATCCTCTGCTACCGCCCCTCTAATTGGTTAATTTTTAACAGTGATAACTATTCTGCAACAGAGGGACTGTGATAGACTTTATTGTTTCAGAACCAGGGGGTTAATCGTGTGAAACTGGATGATATGGAACTATTTGTTAAGGTAGTTGAACAAGGTAGTTTTACAAAAGCAGCCGACTATTGCGAGATCCCTAAATCAACGGTCAGCCGCCGTATTCGGGATCTTGAGCAAAGCCTGAAAACCCGACTATTAGAAAGAACAACCCGTCGCCTACACCTCACCGAAGTCGGTGAAGCCTTCTACCACAAAGCCCAGCAGATTTTAAAGGAAGTCGAGACCACTGAAAAAGAGATCGCCCAGAAGCAGGGGGATTACTCCGGTAAGCTTACGCTCTACGCGCCGGACTGCATTCTTGAACTCTGTGTTGATCATGTTGCACAATTCTGTCAGGACTACCCAGACATCTCTTTAAACCTTCATTCGGACTCCCAGCCTCAGCACTTAATGGCTGAAAAGCGCTTTGACTTACTGCTCAATATTGGCACCCAATCGGACTCTTCGTTTATCGCGCGCCCACTGGCAACATTAAGTTATGATTACTTCGCTAGCCCTGATTATCTAGCAATTGATGGCGAGCCCAAGACTCCCGCCGATCTTCACCAATTTTCTACCCTAACCCTGAACCAGAACAATCAAAAAGCGATGGAGTGGTACTTTAACCAACAAGAATTACCACTAACCCACAAATGTACTGTCGACTCACCTTATGTGCTAAGAGCCTTGGCTGTGGCAAATCAGGGAATTTGCTGTTTGCCAACCATCATGGTCAGCAACGAGGTTAAGGAAAACAAACTTGTCAGACTATTTGGCGGCCAATACGCATTTCAGCAAGTGCTTTACGGTGTCTACCATTCTCGTCGTTATGTTCCCAATAAAGTAAAGCTGCTTCTTGATGAGGTTGAAGCTCTTTTACAGGCTAGGATCGACTCGATCGAGGGGAGCATCGAGTAACACCATTCTTATTGTGCCATACTTTGGCACAGTTCATTCCAGCACAGACGGTTTATCTTCCAATTTGCCCGCTTTAGACTCACTCCATCAGTACTACCAGAGTGAATATAACAATGAAAGACATTATCAAAAAACACTCCAAGGGCATTTTCTGGGCCTGTATGATCCTCGCCCAGATTTGTGTTGGTTTCCTGTTTAAAGACTTGGCCGATATCAGCCAGTGGTTTATCCAGTCTCCCCGAGAAAGCACTATGTTGGTTTGGTATAACCGCTATCTACTTGCGTTTATCGGCTTGGTCGCATTTTTTGCCGTCCTTTATCTCAAATACAAACAACGCGACATCATCAACAATAAGCCACTGATTTTCCTTACCTTGCTATTCTGCTTCAATTTTTACAGCGGTATGATCAACCCGCATATCATGATGCGTGCGCGTATGGATAACGGCGTATTCGTGTCTGTTGAACAGGCAACCAAATACTATGCGCCTAACGAAAGCGTGATTGTTCTGGAAATCAACGGTAAGGCCCGTGCACACTCAGACAAGCAGCTGCTTCGACCTCACGTTGTCGGTAACGGCGAGCTAGGCGGTGAAAACGTCGTTATGACCTACTGCGGCCTAACCAACCTAGGTATGGCTTACACCCCGGAAATCAACGGTCAGAAACTCGATCTTGCGCCAATGAACCAATTGGAAAACAACCTGGTCATGTATGACAAAAATAGCGGCGAACCCATTCAACAGCTATGGGGACAAACAGAAGCCGATCGCAACAACAGTGTTGACGCTAAAATGCGCGAATGGCCAACCTACCGTATGCCATTTGAAAAATTTGCCAAGGCTTTCCCAGAGGGTGAGGTTTTTGTTAACGACTACCTAGTTGAGGATATGAAGGCATCATTCTGGGAAAACCCATTCCTAGCAATCTATGACCCTATTATGGAATTGATTTTCGACCATGCGATTGTCGATCAAGCAACCAGCGTCGACCCAACCTTCCCGACCATCAAACATATTGACACGCGTCTGCCTAACAAAGAGCTAGTTTATGGTCTGAATATCGGCGACGACTATGTAGCGTACACAGTGGATTTCGTTAAGTCTCACGACAAGCCAATCAATGCAACAGTTGGCGGAAAAGAGATTGTTGTCAGCTACGACTACAAGTTTGAAAGCCTAGGTATTTTCTACAACACAACAGGTGAAACGCTCACTGAAATTGACTTTTACGGTCAGACCCCATACGGGAAGCTACCACGAGTAGAAACCGTTAAGGCTGCCGCGTACTGGATCATCTGGGCTAACTTCTTCCCAGAAACAGATATCAACCGCGTTTAGTCATTCTTCTTTCACCCTCGAAGGACTTTAATGTAAGGCTTTGTTGAATAGCTCAGATAAGGCTCAATTATTCCATTAATTCTGAGTTCAGTTATCATGACCAACCTCTTTATACTGGTTAGCTGTTTAACATATGCCTTACAGACACAATGACACTAAACGCCATCATTTTAAGAAGCATACCTACGCGTTAAATAACAGGTGACTTTGTGACATGACATCCCGTCCTACTCATTTGAATAACAATACGGTGAGCGCCTATTTATTACCGTTACGTGTTTGTACCGATCCTATAAATTCTTTACGCAACCAAGAGCGCAATGTAAGTACACTTTCTTGGGTTAATTTTTCAGGCGGGCATACAAAATAAAAATCTTGATGTGGATTGGGCACAGCTTCACCCACCTTGGTTAATACACCATGACGAATATCATCACGCACAAATAGCTCATGTGTAATCAATACCCCCAAACGTCGAGTAATGGCTTGTACCGCTTGTATAGAAGCAGTAAAGGTTAAATTCTTCTGCTTCTTAGGCACAATAAAACCATTAGCTTCACACCATACTAACCAATCGTATTTTCGGCGCAGGTTCGTCACAAAGATAGCTGGGTATTTATCTAACAGGGCTGCAGGGGATTTATCATCTAACCCTTCAAGTAAATGCGGGCTACAGACCATAATTAGCTCATCACTCCCTAACTTTTCACAGTAATACACTTTCCATTCATCTGCTTTACCGTGAATCAGTGCGACATCGATACCTTCTCGATTCAGATCAAACGTCTGCGTTAAGTTCGAAATACGGACATCAATATGCGGAGCAATATCTTGAAATTCAGGTACACGAGGGATCCACCAATGCAAAGCTAGCGAGTGCACCATGTTAACCATTAAACGATTATGATTGATGTTATTGTGATGCATTAGCTCTTCACTGGCATCCACAATTTGTTCTAACGCAGGAGCGACTTTTCGATAATATTTTTGACCATTCTGGTTTAATTCAACCCGACGACCAACCCGACGAAATAAAGGTAAACTTAGCTGAGTTTCTAGTGCCTTTATTGCCTGACTTACTGCCGAGTGACTCACACTGAGTACCGCTGCAGCTTCAGTCATGCTACCCGTTTCTGCAACAGCCACAAAAGCATAAATAGATTTAAGAGGAATTAACTTTCTCATCTGTAAGTTTTCCTAACAGTTTAAGTTAATATTATTCGCTTTTTTGATGAGTGCAACCGTTCTACACTTTTTAGTCTCTAAGGAGTGGTAAAATGACAACTGACTTACGCCCTGTAATTTTCATGCTGATATCAACGTTTAGCTTATCTCTCAATAGCTTACTGGCTAAGTTTTTGAGTGATAGTTTAAGTATTGAAATGCTCAGCTTTCTACGTTTTTTATTTCCAGCTGTACTGTTGTTATGGTTAATGGCACTAACCAAATGGGCTGTTCCCGATAGAAAAATGTGGCAAGCATTAGGTTTACGCGCTTTTTGTATCGCAGCAAGCCAACTATGCTTTTTATTTGCAATCAATCGCCTTAGCTTAGTCGAAACGGTTGTCTTATTTAGCACCGGTCCTCTTTTTATTCCTTTGTTAGAAAAACTATTATTCAAAACACAAATACAAAGCGCCACCTTGATCAATTTAGCAATCACATTTACAGGTGTGCTTTTAATGGCAGGTAATACATCAGGAGTAGAATTAAAACCTGAACTTCTCGTGGGTTTAGGGGCTGGGGTATTTAATGCAGGCTCTCAAATAAGTTTGTACCGAGTGAGTAAAGGTTCGTTATCGCCTATTGCACTTAACGCTTGGGGCTTTCTACTTGCTGCGGTTATTACACTCCCTTTAGTTCTCTTTCAAACCAACAAATCAACACTTCAACAAACAGCAAGTGATATAGCTGATATACAAACATTATTATCTATGTTGATCTTACTGGCTGTGTGTATCGTAAATACCCAAATATTCCGAGTTAAGGCTTATCAATTAGCCAATTCAAGTTCACAACTCGCACCTTTAATTTTCACTAACTTGATATTTTCATCCGTTTGGCAAATCATGTTTTTCAACCAACCTTTAGAATGGAATAAAGTAACGGGCATAAGCTTAATTATTATTGCCACCTTACTTAATACTTTCCTTCCCTTAATTGTAAGGAAAATAAAAGTTCGACTCATAGAAAACTAGTCTACGATAAAAATATACCCGCACAATAAGTGCGGGATAACTAAAAAGTAAACAATCCATCCAATAATCAGACCATTGGATGATAATTAGTAAATTCTTACAATTAACACCCTTCTTAAAATAAACATACTTATTATCATTGTGATTTAATTATTAATTATATTAAAACCAATCTCACCATCAATAACATCATTCTTAACATTAATATAAAACCAACAATCAGCTTAATCCACATTGTTATAATCACTACACTGGTTATCCTTATTAATAACCGTAATAATTCACACAAAAAGGTGGCGACAATATAACGCTATCAAGAAGAACACCTCAGATTATTTAATAAAATCAAATAGGGGCAGTTATGATACACATTAAAAATAAAAGACAACGACGTCCAACAAGAACTTTGACTTCTTTACTTGTGCTATTTGCTATTTCGCAGGCCAACGCGTCTGGTTCGAGTGATTTAAATCAGAGTAGCCAAACGAATGAACCTCAATTAGAGCACATAGAACAATCTGACCTTAATACACTTGTTAGTAATGATCCTGCCGCAGCATTTATTACCGCCTTTGAAGTCGGTGACGAATTATTTGAAGTACCTGCAAATGAGCTAGATGGTGCAGGGGCAAATGTTGGAGGCGGTCAACGTTATGCGAAGTTTCCCCGAATGGATTTAGACGGTTACGGGGAATGGGCAAACCACACTCCAGCCCGAGTAACAGGTCCAAACTCTCAGGCTTGTATTGAGTGCCACTTCCAAGCGGTTAGTGATGGTTCAGGCCCTATTTCAGCCAATAATGTTCGCGATCCGAAGCGTACCGGAATGATAAGAGACTTCATTACTCGCCAGCCTCCGCATATTTTTGGTATTGGTGCGAAACAAAAACTAGCAGAAGAGATGACCGCAGAACTACTTGCAATAAAAGCTGCGGCTATCGCAAAAGCAACCAGTTATAACATTATGGTGACTAAAGATTTAATTGCAAAAAATATCTCTTTCGGAAAAATAAAAGCGAACCCAAACGGCAGCGTAGACACTTCGATGGTAGAAGGTGTCGATGAAGACTTGATCGTTAAACCCTTACAATGGAAAGGGGTTGAACTTAGTATTCGAAGCTTTGTTAGAGGAGCAGAAAATAACGAGATAGGGTTACAAGCAACAGAACTTGTGGGTAATTATGATGGAGACTATGATGGTATAATCAATGAAATTAGTGTCGGAGACATTACCGCGCTTGCTATTTACCAAGCAGGCCAACCTCGTCCAGTCACTAAAACAGAGTTAGCTGATCTTGGTTTAATGGAATTAAGCTACCAAGAAAAAGCGGATATTCTAAAGGGTAAAGATCTCTTTAACCAAGTGCAGTGCGCTTCTTGTCACGTACCAACCCTTTACCTTGATGACTCAATATTTAGTGAGCCAAGCCAAAGTGCCACGCACCGAGACGTCCTATTCCCTAACGGGGATTCACCTGCTAGCCACGGCTTAACACCGGCGAATGCTATCACCTTCGATTTAGCTGCTGACATGCCAGATAATATTATTACCTTGCCAAATGGCAATGTTGTACACCTTGGTAACTTTAAAAAAGACAATTATGGGCGTACCAGTGTTGATATATATTCAGACCTAAAGCGTCATGATCTTGGGTATGAAGTTGCAGAATCAGTCGATGAGGAAGGCACTGGTGCATCTGTGTTTATAACCCAACCACTATGGGGAGCTGGATCAACCGCACCTTACATGCATGATGGTCGCTCACCAACGATCACCGATGCCGTCATGAATCACGGTGGAGAAGCTGCAACCTCGCGTTCACTATTCAAGCAACTTTCTCCAACTTACAAGCAAGCACTCGTTGCCTATGTTGAAAATCATATTTTATTGTTAGCTGAGGAAGATGAAGAAGCAGCAGCTGAAGCTCCTATCTATTCTGAACCTGTCGCACCTACAGAACCTGAAGCACCTACTTATTCTGAACCTGTAGCACCTACTGCACCTGAAGAACCAGTCTACTTCCAAAGAACAAGACGATAACACTTCGAGTATTTGATACTAATAAGCCGAAAAGAGTGTATAAACTTTTTTCGGCTTATTTATTATTTAATGATGAAATTTTTATATCACTTGCTTGAGTTCTATTTTTTGGCCTATAAAAGGGGCTTTTTTCACTGCTTTAGCAGAGCTACATTGGCCACTCTCAGCGCATCCGATACAGGTTGAACCTTTACGCTTTTCACTGACTATTTTTAAAATAGCGAGCACAATAATCACAGTTATTACGAGAGATACAATTATATTTGTCATAACGAGTTCCCTATGCTGTATGCATATTTAACTTTTTTTGAGCCAAGCCTTCACCTTTATATATAAAGTAAAGCAAAGTCCCTACAAGTATCAAAGTAACCGCTAGGCCGTATATAAACCCTTGGCCTAATACTCCTGTTGTGATTAAAGTACCGATCTGATAAGTAATAAAGGCAACGACATAACCCATACCAAATTGGAATCCGATACCTGCCCATAGCCATTTTTTATCTTCCATTTCTGCGTTCATTGCACCTAAAGCAGCAAAACATGGTGGCGTAAATAGATTGAAGATCAAGTACGATAATGCAGCTACTGAAGATAAGCCCATAATGCTTGCAACATCTGAACCGCCAGAAATCAATGCAAGTTCTTCTGTATCAATAAAGTTAGTAATGCCATAAACAACCGCTAATGTGCCAACCACATTCTCTTTTGCAATAAACCCTGTGATTGCAGCTGCCGCCAATTGCCATACACCAAATCCGAGTGGTATTAACACTAATGCAAATGGTGATGCAATGCTTGCCAAGATACTTGTTCCAGCGGCACCTTCAGCAACCACCTCAAACTGCCAATTAAATGTTTGCATTACTTGTACAACGGCGTTACATAGCAGAATAATGGTACCCGCTTTAATAATAAATGCCTTCGCTCTTGAGAGAGTAGAAATAACGGCTCGTTTTACACTTGGGAATCGATATTCAGGTAATTCCATGATGAAGAATGAGCGCGCATTTTTTTCGCCCGTGATACGCACAACAACCAATGCACCAAAGGTGATGATAGCAATGCCTAGAAAGTACATAGATGTTCCAACCCATGCTGCATCATTGAAAAAGACACCTGCAAATAATGCAATGACTGGAAGTTTCGCACCGCAAGGCATGAATGGGGTTAACATCGCAGTTGTTCTTCTTTGTCTTTCGTTTTGTATTGTTCTTGTTGCCATGATGCCTGGAATTGCACATCCAGTACCAATAACCATTGGGATAATTGATTTACCAGATAAACCAAGATGTTTGAAAAAGCGATCCATAATGACCGCAACACGTGCCATATAACCACAATCTTCAAGTAATGCGAGCAAGAAAAATAGCACCATGATCAAGGGTAAGAACCCGACTACAGCGCCAACACCACCGATTATACCGTCTAACAGTAACGCGCCTAATACAGGTGAAACGTCGCTACCTAATAATCCTTCTACTAAACCGTAAAATGCATCAATCCAACCCACCAAAAGATCTGCTAAAATCGGCCCTAAATGGGTTTGTGAAATAGAAAATACACTCCACATGATCACTGCAAAAATAGGCAGTCCTAACCATTTATTAGCGACAACCCTATCGACAGTATCTTGTACTGTTTGTCTATTATTTTTGACTTCTCTTTGTTCTACTTTTTCTACGATGTTTTTTACAAATTTAAAGCGTTTAATATCTGAAGCTTCGACTAATTTAGCATTGCTTAAATCAACATCATCACTAACGAAAGGCACAGTTTGGTGTTTGCCTGTAAGCTCAATGGCTGTAGATACAACATTATCTAAACCATTTTTAGCGCTTTTTGTAGAGGTCGTTTCAACGACAGGGCATCCCAGCAATTTACTTAATGTTTGAATATCAATGATTGTTTTTTTGCTTTTGGTTAAATCACTTTTATTCAGTGCCACTACAACCGGAATATTAAGCTCTAAAAGTTGAGTAGTGAAAAATAAACTACGACTTAAATTTGTGGCATCGACAATATTAAGGATCACATCTGGCTTTTCATTCTTCACAAAATCTCGCGTAATCGCTTCTTCTGAAGAAAAAGGTGACATTGAATAAGCGCCGGGTAAATCAACGACAGTAATTTCAGCATCCGTTTTATTAAACGCTTTCTTTACTAGTCCTTCTTTTTTATCTACGGTAACTCCCGCCCAGTTGCCAACATGGGCGGTCTTCCCCGTTAACGCATTGAATAAAGTGGTTTTTCCACTATTAGGGTTACCTGCTAATGCTATTTTCAAAACAAATTTCCTTATAATATACAGTAATGATAATAACAATGATGATGATAATCATTACTATAGGTAGGCATGACAATCCTCCGCTGGATTGATTGTCACCTTAAGATTGCCAAGCGTTAATCGCTTGTATTTTTATATATGAACGTTAGACGAGCACAGCTTGTGCTAAGTCACTTCCGATACTGTATCTCGCATCTTTAATGCTGATGACGTAACTCTCTGACAGTATCGAAATCAATGTGATGGTTTCACCTTTAAAACACCCCAGTGTAAATAGGAAGTTTTCAATGTCGGCATCGCCTGCAACCACACCTTTAATAAGGTATTCTTGATTCACTTTTGCCTGAGATAAGTTTTGAGCTGTTTGGTGTGTAGTTTCTAAGTCTTCTGATGATAATGTCATTGCGTCATTAAATATTGTACTGTTCATAATTACTTATCCAGATATAGCATTTTTAGCCTTCGCGTATCTCTCTGTTCTGACTAACGTCATAAAAACACTGACTAAATGATAACTATTATAGTTTGCATTCATCTTACTATGTTCACTCTTTAATCTATTGATACAGATCAATACCTCTTTAGTGGTGAATTATATTTTTGCGAAAGTGGTGCTAGAAGATGTTAGGCAAATGCATGCCAAGCCGCTAACGAAGCGTACATGGCGCAGGTTTTGCGAGGGTATCAAAGTGATGCGCCGTTAGGGATGTCGCTGATTTTGAGCCCAATAAGCTTTTTGTAAGGAGAGATCCACCTTTATGAATCGCCTCTTCAATGTTGAGGTTGTTTACCCGTAATCATTGAGCTCATCACTGGGTAGATCTGCCTTATCTGATTATTTGCAACAATTCCACTATTCAAGCGCAGTTGATGTGCGCTTTCGTTATGTATCTCGTAATCTATAGAACTACCATAAAATCACATTACATTGCCGCTTTAACAGCCCGTGAAAGCTTATGCGCGGCTTCTTTAGGATCTGCATTTTTCTGGTTGAAGAAAGTGCTGACCACGTCAAAGATGGCGCTTTGTACATAACTGGTCGTCGATAACCCTTGCGACATACTTGGCACTAAGTCACCACTTTGTGCGGTTGCTTTAAAGGCTGCCATCGAGTCAAGTGCACACTGATCAAACTTTGCCATGTTCATATCGGTTCGAACTGGTATCGACCCTTTATTTAAATTAAATATTTGCTGAAAATCTTTGGTCATGATTGTTTTCGCAAGGTCTTTCTGTGCTTGCTTATCTTCTTCTGCACCGCTGAGTTTGAAAAAAGCAAAGCTATCGATATTAAAGGTGAATTGATTTGTTGTACCTGGGGCAGGGGCACAAATATAATCTTTCCCCTGCACTTTTCCTGCTTCTGCAAATTCACCTTTGGCCCAGTCACCCATGATTTGCATGGCCGCTTCGCCTTTAATAACCATCTCGGTTGCTGAGTTCCAACGACGCCCCCCCGATCTGGGATCGATATAGTTTTTCATTCTTTGAAACTGTGTAAATACATCCACCATTTTTTCGCCAGACAATACATCCATATCTAGCTCAACAAAGGCCTTATTGTAATCTTCAGAACCCAGAACGGCTAAAGCAACTGTTTCAAATAATGTGGCGTCTTGCCAAGCTTGCCTACCATGAGCCAGTGGAATAATGCCAGCCGCTTTAATCTTATCTGCGACGTCAAAAAACTCATCAAGTGTGGTAGGAACCGTCACCCCCACTTTCTTAAATACAGCAGGATTCGCCCATAACCAATTCACCCGGTGAACATTAAAAGGCACGGCCACATAGGTGCCATCGTATTTCATGATATTCGCAACAACAGCGGGAATAACCTGATCCCATTGTTCAACTTGCGCTACATCATTAAGGCTAGTAAGAAAGCCTAACCGTCCCCACTCTTGAATGTCATGTCCTTTAATTTGCGCAGCAGAAGGCGGGTTGCCTGATACTGCACGCGTTTTCAGTACCGTCATGGCACTTTCACCACCACCACCCGCGACGGCAAAGTCTTTCCAACTGTTACCTTGCTTTTCTATCTTTCGCTTGAGTACATCAACAGATTTCGCTTCACCGCCAGATGTCCACCAGTGAAGTACTTCCACCTCACCAGCATGGCTATTGGTTGCCATACCTGAAAGCGTGAGAGCAAATGTAATACTCAGCAATGTTCGGGATAATTTCATGTCTTGCTCTATATGCTATAACCACAATAAGACGTTCTTATGTGGAATGTGTACTTGAAATGACTTCTCTTTAAATAGAGACCCTAAACAGTTTTAATTAATCGCGGAATAAAGACTTTGACCTCTAATCCACCTTGATCTGAATTATGGATAGTGAGATCGCCTCCGTGGGCATGCAAGATATTCCGAGCAATCCCCATGCCTAAGCCGTGCCCTTCATCATCTTTCGCTACACGAAAATAAGGTTCAAACACATCTTCTAATAATGCTTCTGGAATACCATCGCCTTGATCTTTTATGATTAATACGACGTCTTCAGGCTCATCTGAAATAATTAGCTCAACGTGCTTTCCGTATTTCACACCATTATCAATAAGATTACTTAGACACCGCTTCAAGGCGAGGGGCTTACCCATTAGAGGCGACACCTTGGTATCAGGAATCACCACTCGAATTTGTCCTGTGTTATGACGTTCCGCAATACTGTGCAGCATTTCAGACAGATCCACTTTAACGAGGTTTTCATGTAAATCGGTATCTCGCACAGTTTGCAGCGCCCCTTTTACCATCATCTCTAATTCATCAAGATCGCGGTTAAACTTCTCAATTTTGGTGTCATCATCCATCAATTCCACCCGTAAACGCAACCGCGTTATCGGTGTTTTTAAATCATGAGAAATCGATGAAAACAGGTGTTCACGGTCGTCTATATAACGTCGTAACCTCTGCTGCATCCGGTTGAATGCTTGAGTTGCCGTTACAAGTTCACTCGCCCCTTCTTCTTTTAGAGGTGGCTGATAAATATCTAAACTCAATGCATTGGCAGCATTCGCTAACCGCTTTAATGGCTTGGTTTGACGACGGATCATTAAGTAAGTGAAGAAAAGCAATAATGCGGTAATGAAAACCAAGAAGATAACTTGCTGCTTAGTAATAATTTCATCTTCGAGTGTCACGTAAGGGGCTGGCAATAACGCTGCAATATATAACCACTCATTTTCAGCAAGCTCAATTTGCACCACTAAGATGGGCGGATTCAATGGCTCTAAGCTCAATGTGTAGTGTGCCCAAGACGGTGGTAAATCACTCAGTAAAATATCATTTTTTAAGACATGTAATGTTTCAGGTCGTGAAAATTCCACTTTGATTTCATCAAGTCTTGGTAACTTTTCACTCAATACATTTTCAAAGACTGTAACAGCCGTATTTTTCATCACAGAGTTAGGAATGGGTGTAATGAGAATTTCTTCGGTATTAAAGGAGACAAAAAAACGTGTGCCACCCATATTCCGTAATTGGTCTAAAACAATATGACGATATTCTAATGGCAAGGATTGAAAGAAATTAACCGTAGAGGCAAACATGTTAGCCATACTGGCCGAGGTAGATTCTAAGCCTTCAAGATCACGTTGTTTTGATTGACCATACCAAATCATGGTCGCAATCATTTGAGCAAGAAAGACAGCCAGAAGTGTAAACCACAGCGTGCGAGCCAATAAAGACTTCGGCCAAAGAGATTTCAATGTCATTTGAATAGTCGCCTTTTGCAATAAACCACTCATACCTGAAATACCAAAAGTATCAAAACACGTCTGGATTGTTTATCGAAAAAAAGAAGATGGGAGCCAACCTAAGCGTGATTGTCTTTCGGCTGGCATTATAGAAAAATGAAGTCTAGCTTTCGTATTTCACTTCAGGGATGAAGATATAGCCATTACCACGGCTTGTTTTGATAATACGCTGCGTTTTGCCTTTATCGCCTAAACGTTGACGTAATCGGCTTAATTGCACATCAATACCACGCTCTGATGGTAAGGCTTCTCGACCACGTGTGGCACAAGAAATCGTATCGCGATCTAAAATTTCATTAGGGCGCGACAAAAACAACATTAACAACGAAAAATCACTGCCAGTTAACTCGTAATCTTTGCCCTTTTCTAAATCATATAAACGATGAGAAGCCGTCTCTAAACGCCAATGAGAGAACAAAATAGACTTGGGTGTTTCAGGCATTTTCTGCGTGACGGTTGGTTTAACACGACGCAATAATGCTTTAATACGTGCCATTAACTGCCTAGGACTAAAAGGTTTCGCAATATAATCATCTGCACCGAGCTCTAACCCAATGATCTGATCCATTTCATCCGACACGGCTGTCAGCATAATAATTGGCACATCCGACGTTTTACGAATGTATTGGCACAAAGTGAACCCATCGTCACCCGGCATCATCACATCCATTAAAATTAAGTCAGGGTATCCACCCGCTAAACGGCGCTTCATTTCTTCACCTTCAGCTGCGGTGGTGACAGTAAAACCAGACTTGGTCAAATACTCGTCTAAGAGCTCGCGAATCTCCTGATCGTCATCAACGACGAGCACCTTTTTGTTCGCAATCATTATGGAATTCCTTCTAACCTAGCAACATTACACGGTTGATTAACACAGAATTGATAGTGTTAATCAATGTTAAAGGGAAATCACTGCAAACTGATAGAAACTTTGACTTAGACAGTGTTTTTTTAAAGCAAATAATCGCTCAAACGAATTTTCGCGGCTTTTACAACCAAAATGACAATCACTGTACCAGTCAAATAAACAACCATGTGCATAGGTGTTGTTAACTATAAATTAGATAAAAGCACAATCATCCACACCATACCGAAAGAATTCATCTTGGCTCCTATCAACAATTGAACCCGCTTGAACACTATTTTTACAATAATTCATCTTTGAACAAAGAAGCTCAAAAAAATAATGCGATTCATTCTCATAAAAATCGAACCTATTATAGCAATCACCTGTCTAACCAAAGTATTCATACAAAAGACAGTGATAATTTAATCTTTTGTTAATCAATAAGTTAAATGTAATCTGAACAACGTGCCATAGATAAATCGTGCACGTTATCAACGTGTTAGACGTGAAAAGTTCACCTTGATTACTGTGGTCATTTTGCCAGCAATCTCGATCAACTCGTCATTTTTGACCGTTTGTGTTCGTAAATAACATTCATTTTGCTATAACTTAATTACAGGCTAACAAGTAAGAGAGAAGTGACTTTATGAAAATAAACATTCAAAATCACCATGTGTCACTAGGTGACGAGACAAGAATAGACATTGAAAGTAAATTCAGCAAAATCGTCTCTCATTTCCCAGATCTAGTAAGCTCAGACATTATTATCACGAAAGAACATAACCAACACCGCGTAGAAGTATTTACTAATTATGAGGGTGTACGAGTTTCAGCAAAAGCAACAGAAAGCGTAATGTACCCAGCAATTGCTGCAGCATTGAAAAAGCTAGAAACAGGCTTACATAACCGAAAAGGTCAATTAAAAGCAGACCTACACGCAAAGCCAACTAGCACAAAACCTGAAATTGCTTCAGATATCATCCAAGAGATGAAACTAGTTTAATCACTCACAGATTGATTAATAAATGGTTGTAAGTTCGATCTCACACGAGGTTGGACTTACATAAAGTAGAACGACATATAACTAATTCCCCTTCTCTACATTCGCATCGCATCGCATCGCATCGCATCGCATCGCAAATGATACCTACGACTCATCTTTATAACGGTAATGGTGTTCCCGATTTAACCGGTCTAATCGCTAAATTAGTATTAATGTCTTTTACCATACTTAACGTTTGTAGCTTTCGCATAAACGATTCGTAATGGGTCAAATCTTTACTCACCACTTCCAGTAAATAGTCGTATGACCCCGAAATCACATGGCAACTGATCACTTCTGACATGCAATTCACCGCATTTTCAAATTCACTAATGGCTTGGTCGCGGTGGTTACTTAGGCTTACATTGACAAAAAATGTCATCATCAAACCCAGCTTTTGCCGATCCAGTTTTACTTGGTAACCCGAAATAATCCCGTCTGATTCCAACTTTTTAATTCGACGAGCACAAGGAGACGTCGATAGCCCGACACTCTCGGCAATATCAGCCGTTGTTTTGCGAACATCGCTCTGAAGTTCAGTCAATATTTGCTTATCTTTTTTATCCACCAGCTTATCCCTTTTCTAGTTTTGATAAAAATAGCCAATTTATCATTCTATATTAGAAACTATCACCAATATTGAGTAACAACCAACACTACTTTGCCAACATTACCCTACCGTTGTTACCGATAATAAAGTACTGCACAAGCTGTGCTATCAATTATCGATATGAGAATGGTGAGACATGGAAATCCAAAAAAGAAAAGAATTCGGCTTAGGTTTAATGGCGATGGGGGTGACATTGCTGATTTGGGCAAGTTTTTTCATCTCACTACGCGCATCAAGCCAATCAGCACTCACTATTGGGGATATAGCACTGTTACGCTTCTTACCTGCCGCATTAGTTTTTGGCTGGCTTGCTTTACCTAAAGCAATAAAAATCAAACAAACCCCGAAACGCTATCTGCTTGCTATCGCATTGGGTGCTGGCTTACCCTTCTTATTATTAGCTGCCAATGGACTACGCCTAGCACCCGTTGCTGATGGTGCATCTTTGATTCCTGGTATCTTGCCCTTGTTCGTAACGTCTATTGCGGCTATTTGCTATCGGGAACGTATTTCTTCAATGCGAAAAGCCGGCATTATGCTGATATTTCTTGGTATTTGCCTGTTTCTAGCAACCTCTCTATTAAGTGGAAGCGGTCAAATCGCCACGGGGCATGCATTGCTATTAATGGCGAGCTTCAGTTGGGCGTGGTTTACTATTGCGATGCGAGTATCGGGCTTAACCCCTATTGAAGGCGGGGCGGTATTATCACTCTCGGCATGTATCTGTTTACCTGTTTTGTACTTATTGGGTTTCGTTGATTTTAACTTACTGAATGCACCTAGCAGTGAGATTGCTTTTCATTTTATGATCCAAGGTATTGCCGCCGGGCTTATTGCGAACTTCACTTTTGGCTATGCTATTTCACGTTTAGGCGCTGAAATGAGTGCCGCACTAGGATCATTTACCCCTGTGTTAGCCGCTTTAATTGCCGTGCCTATGTTTACTGAGTCACTGAATATGAATACCATTTTGGCGATGATGCTGATAGTTCTAGGGGCTATTTCAGCCAGTGAGATAATTACAACCAAGAAGGTCGCAATAAAAGTGGGTTAATTAACATTAACTCTTACCTAAAAAATCACGGACACACCATTTCAGCAAACTATCTTTTCAAGCCCCACAACTTGTGGGGTTAAAGACACGCCCCATGTACAATCAAAACTAAACATCTCTTCTATCCACCCCACACTAAGGCTTTTCTCTGTGTACACCGAACAATTTATGATGCTGCTGGCGGTATTTGAACGCGCAGCACTGATGCTAATGGCATTATTTTTCTTAACGCGTACCAACCTATTCCAACATATTGTTATCAAAACCCAACGACACCCCGTTGAAACAGCACTCATCTCTGCACTGTTCATTCTATTTGCTGTTTTTAGTACCTACACGGGCGTCAATGTTGATGGTTCACTCATTAATGTTCGTATTATTGCGGTCTTGTCTGGTGGGATCATTTTTGGTCCTTGGGTGGGTATTCCTGCTGGCATTATTTCAGGCTTACACCGTTACCTTATCGACATGGACGGCCCCACCTCGGTAGCTTGTTTAATTTCCAGTACGATTGCGGGCCTATTGGCAACATGGATTCATTTTCGATGCCACAAAAAATCGTACGCAAAATGGGGGATTCTTGCAGGTATGTTCTGTGAAATCTTAACCATGATTTTAATTGTGAGCTTGTCTGAAGATAAGCAGTTGGCTTATACCATTGTGGAACATATTAGCGTACCCATGATCGCAGGGGCGGTGTGCATTGGGCTTATTATCAAATTGGTTCAAGATTTAGATGAAGAGAAAGATTTAATCGCAGCCAAACAAGCAAAGCTTGCCCTCGATATCGCCAACAAAACCCTGCCTTATTTTCGAAATAATCATCGAGATTCGCTAACGAAAGTATGCGGTATTATTCGTGAGGAAACCCAGGCAGATGCCGTCGCTATTACCGATGTTAAAGACGTATTAGCTTACGTCGGTATAGGGCAAGAAAACTACTTGGATGCCTACCATAAAATCAGTTTGATGACCCAACAAGCCGTCAATACTGGCGAGCAAATCATTAGTAATAATCTTAATGTGCACGGCTTTCATTCACTGTTAATTATTCCACTGTGGGAAAACGGTGCCGTTAGCGGTACGTTAAAAATATTCTACCACCAGCCACACCGCATTCGGCCGTCATTACGTGAAATGACCATAGGCTTATCGCAATTGATTTCCACTCAGATGGAAGTCTCACGTCTTGAACAGTTAAAAGCCATGACCAGCAAAGCAGAGCTTTCTGCACTACAAAGCAAAATTAATCCGCATTTTTTATTCAACGCATTGAATGCGATTTCAACGTTAGTGCGTATTCATCCTGATAAAGCCCGTCAATTGATTGCTAATTTAGCGGATTTTCTGCGATATAACCTCGAACGTAATAATGACTTGATCGATATCCAAGAAGAGTTACAACAAGTAAGAGATTATGTCGCCATTGAGCAAGCTCGCTTTGGTGACAAGCTAGAAGTAACGTTTGATGTCGATGATGTGCATCCCACTATTCCCTGTTTATTAATTCAACCGCTGGTAGAAAATGCGATTCAGCATGGTATTCAGCCTTCTCGTCAGCCCGGTAAAGTGAATATTTCGGTAAAGCGGGATGCTGAACGATTCAAAATAACTATTCAAAACACAGGAATAGGGATTAGCCAAAATGCCATTGATAAGCTCTATAACGGCACGATGGAAAGCCACCATATTGGTTTAATGAATGTACATCAGCGGATCTCATTATTGTATGGCGAAGGTTTATACATCAAACGTCTTGAGCAAGGCACAGAAGTCGTATTTTACGTCAACGAATTGAAATAAAGGTCGCACCATGTTGAAAGCCCTAATCGTAGAAGATGAATATTTAGCAAGGGAAGAGCTGACGTATTTAATTGAGCGCCATAGTAACATCCAGATTATTGCTACCTTTGAGGATGGTTTAGAGGCCTTTAAGTATCTCCAAACCCATAAGGTCGATATTGCTTTTTTAGACATTAATGTGCCGTCGATCGATGGCATGTTGCTAGCACGTAACATTCATCAATTTTCTGAAAAGCCGCATATTGTATTTACTACAGCCTATAAAGAATTTGCGGTCGATGCTTTTGAACTTGAAGCCTTTGATTACATACTAAAGCCACTGAACGAAAAACGCATCATCGGGTTATTAGCCAAACTAGAAGCAACCCATCAATGCCAAGTAACCTCCCCCGAAAAAGTCAGGGCTAAAACCATTAACTTGGTTAAAGACAACCGCATTTTCGTTACCGCTGTCGACGATATTTATTATGCTATGGCCAATGAAAAAGTAACTAATGTATTTACCAAGGAAGGTGCTTTCATTGTCCCTTTCACCATGAGTGAATTAATTAATCGCTTACCTGAAAACAGTTTTTTCCGCACCCATCGTTCTTACTGTGTGAACATAGAAAAGATTCAAGAAATCATTCCTTGGATAAACTGCACCTACCAACTTAAAGTGCACGATATCGGTAGTGAAATACCAGTGAGTCGTAGCAATATAAAAGCATTTCGTGAATTAATGAAATTGTAATTCATGCCGCTATATTGCACTTCATTCCGCACTTATTGCATTTCATTTTTTATTCTTTTCGCCCTATTGTTATCTCCAACGTACACCGTATTTTAGTGGCTTAACAAGGTGACAAACACGTCACCTTAACGCTTTTAAATTCGTTGGAGATTAACGTTATGGCGACTCAGATATCAAACCGAGATCGACTCTTTACGTTGCTTGGCACTATCATCACCCAATTTGCTTTAGGGTCGGTGTATACGTGGAGTCTATTTAACTCACAGCTGGCAGACAAGCTATCAGAGCCTGTTAGCCGTGTGGCTTTTTCTTTTGGTATTTTAAGTTTAGCGTTAGCCGTTGCATCATCGCTATCTGGTAAATTACAAGAACGCTTTGGTGTACGTAAAGTCACTATTTGTTCTGGCCTATTATTGGGTGCAAGCTTATTGCTGACAGCCCATGCATCTAACCTTATTTTATTGTATGTCTTCGCGGGTTTGTTAGTGGGCTTTGCCGACGGCACCGGTTACCTGATGACCTTATCGAACTGTGTGAAGCTCTTTCCCGAGCGTAAAGGTTTGGTCTCTGCTTGTGCCATTGGTGCTTACGGTTTAGGTAGCCTTGGGTTTAAATACATCAATATGTATTTCCTAACGAATACCGGATTAGAAAATACTTTTAACACTTGGGGAGTGATTGCCATGGTCATGGTCATTATTGGTGGCCTAATGATGAAAGATGCCCCTAAACAAGAACAACAAAATACTGCAGAAACGCCTGTTCGTGATTACACCCTAGCAGAGGCAGTGAAATGCTCACAGTTCTGGATGCTAGCGTTGGTATTTCTAACTGTTTGTATGAGTGGCTTGTATGTTATTGGTGTCGCGAAAGATATCGGTGAGAGTTATGAGCATCTTCCTATGGCAATCGCTGCAACATCAGTCGCTATTATTGCCGTCGCGAACTTAAGTGGCCGTTTAGTGCTGGGAATTCTTTCAGACAACATTAGCCGTATTAAAGTGATCGCTATTGCACTCTTCATCTGCTTAATCGGTGTGTGTGCGCTACTTTTTGCTCACCAAAGTACAGTTAGTTTCTATTTTGCAGTCGCATGTATTGCATTTAGTTTTGGTGGCACGATTACCGTGTTCCCATCATTGATCAGTGATTTCTTCGGCTTAAACAACCTAACGAAAAACTACGGCTTAATTTACCTTGGCTTTGGTATCGGCAGTATTGTTGGCTCTATTGTCGCCTCACTCTTCGGTGGATTCGTAGCAACCTTCTACCTTATGTTGGCGCTATTAGTGATCTCGCTCATCATTGCGCTCACTATCAAGCTTCCTGGTTCACAGCAAGATAATCTTCCTGACCAACCAATTATGGCTTAACCCTTCACCACAAAAAATCAAAAGAGAGAGCCAATTGCTCTCTCTTTTTTTCCACCCTATCTTCTCAATGACGAATAGATTACTTCATTAAACCTTAGGAATTTGTTGGGTAATACAGTGAATATTTCCGCCACCCAATAATATTTCACGCGCATTCACCCCCGTTACTTCATAGTTTGGATATAAATCAGCTAACAACAGCGCGACGTCTTTATCATGTACTTCATCCAATAACGGATAAATAACATGATTATTTGAAATCAGGTAGTTTGCATAAGATCCCGCTAAACGCTCGCCAGGTACTCGCTCCATCCCTTCTGATACATCGACACCATTCGCTTCATCTTCTGAAATATACAGTGGGCCCGGCATCGGCAGTTTATGGATTTTAATCTGGCGACCTTTGGCATCAGTCTCGGTCAATAATACGTCCATCGCTTTTCGTGAAATAAGATACTGAGGATCCGTTTCATCATCACACCATGTCAGTGCAATTTCACCTGGGCGTACAACGTGAATCAAGTTATCAACGTGACCGTTAGTCTCATCGTTATACAAACCTTGGGGTATCCATATTACCTTCTCAATAGAGAGATTTGATTTCAGTACATCTTCAATCTCTTCACGAGTTAAATCAGGATTACGGCTTGGGTGAAGCAAGCATTCTTCAGTGGTGTATAACGTTCCTTCACCATCCACATGAATAGAGCCACCTTCTAGTACGATAGGAGCACGATAGCTATCATCGCCTAACGTTTCACACACTTTTCGTGCGACAGCGTCGTCTTTATCCCATGGGAAATAGAGCCCATCAACCAATCCGCCCCACGCATTAAAGTGCCAATCAACACCGCGTCGTTCACCATGATCATTCACCACATACGAAGGGCCGATATCACGCATCCAAGAATCATCGGTACTCATTTCTAGTACCTGAATATAACTCGGTAATACTACGCGGGCATTTTCAAACTGCTCGGCACTTACCACCATAGTGACCGGTGTTGTTTTCGCAATGGCTTTGGCGACTTCTACAAATGTCGCTTGCGCGGGTTTTGCACCATAACGCCAATTATCGGTACGCTCTGGCCATGCCATCCATATAGCAGATTGAGGCTCGTGCTCTGCTGGCATTCTAAATCCATCTTGCTTTGGGCTTGTGCTTAATTGTTTAGTCATGATATTCACCTTTATAATTTATATATACCATCGCTATGCAGTATGTTCTTGGTAATCTTCTGATTTATTGGCTTGTTTTTTCTTAGCTATAGCCAACTTCAATAAATATTCGCCAATCGCAATAGTCAGCAACACACCAATTAATACGGGTGCGCTATATGTCCAATTAACAGTGAATGAAATTAAATCAGGGAAAATGAACAACACGACAGCCTGTGCAATAGTAAGGAAACACACAATGCTTAATAACCACTGCACGCCCATGCCACCAGGTACACGGAAAGGACGCTCACATTGGCTATCACTAATACGTAACTTCAAATACGACGGGAACATGAATAAATAAGGAAGTAGGAAAATACAGCTCGAAAATGCAAACACTGACCAGAATAATTCATCACTGCTTTGGGCAAAGATGGCATACGCTAAGATAACTGCAGTCGAGAGTGCACCGGTAATATTATTAGCACCGATAGGGGTATCATGCTTTTTAGACATCTTACCGACGACATCAGGCAGTTCGCCTTCACTTGCGGCTTCTGCTGCTGCACGGCTTGCACCCATTGTCCATGTCACCATATTACCAATGAAGGTCAGCAGTGCCATTGTGCCGATAATATAGACCATCATCTGACCAAAATCACCTTCACCAAACAATTTACGTAACGTATCGATAATACCAGCAACTAGGCCAATATCTTGAACGGGCAATGCCATCAAAATACCAACAGTACCAAATACATAAAGAAAGGCTGTAATTATTGCGGCAAGAAAAATGGCTTTTGGCATGTCACGTACATCTTGCATATTTTCATCCATCCCGATCGCTCAATAACACTGATGCCGATCAGCCAATACCATTCATGGCGATCACCTAATAACATCGATGCCGATCACTTTGGTTAAAAATGTTATTGAGCGATCGACT
>NZ_PYMJ01000023.1 GCF_003025615.1 Photobacterium frigidiphilum
TCGAACCCGACCACATCGTCAAGTTAGACGGTGCAAGGTCAGCAGAGCCGCCCATGAATTCAGGAACAAGCTTACCGAATGCTTCCAGTGTGTTTTGAGACGCTTTACGTGACGCAATGTTTGCTGGGTTAGCTTGAAGATCAGCGATGATTTTGCTTGTTTCAGCTTCCCAGTTAGCAGGAAGATCACCCACCGTACGACGCTTAAATTCAGCCGCTAATTCAGGGTGAGCCGCTGCGTATGCTGCAAACTTCTCATCCCATGCTGATTCTTTAGTAGAGCCAGCTTCTTTCGCATCCCATTCTGCCGCAATGTCAGTAGGGATTTCGAAAGGACCGTGGTTCCAACCAAGGAATTCACGTGCAGCTGCGATTTCTTCAGCGCCTAGAGGAGCACCGTGACAATCGTGTGTGCCCGCTTTGTTTGGAGAACCAAAACCGATAATAGTCTTAGCACAAATAAGCGTTGGCTTACCTGTTTCAGCTTTTGCTGCTTCGATTGCCGCGTTGATTGCGTCAGCATCGTGACCATCAACCGCAGGAATAACATGCCAGCCGTACGCTTCAAAACGCTTAGGTGTATCGTCAGTGAACCAACCTTCTACTTCACCATCGATAGAGATACCGTTGTCATCCCAGAAAGCAACCAGCTTACCCAGACCCAGCGTACCCGCTAAAGAACATGCTTCATGAGAAATACCTTCCATCATGCAGCCATCACCTAAGAAGGTGTAAGTATGGTGATCAACAACATCGTGACCGTCACGGTTGAATTGGTCTGCCATTGCTTTTTCAGCAATCGCCATACCTACCGCGTTAGTAATACCTTGGCCTAGTGGGCCGGTTGTTGTTTCAATACCTGGTGCGTAACCGTATTCAGGGTGACCCGGTGTTTTAGAATGAAGTTGACGGAAGTTTTTCAGGTCGCTAATCGATAGATCGTAGCCTGTTAGGTGCAATAGTGAGTAAATCAACATTGAACCGTGACCATTAGAAAGTACGAAGCGATCGCGATCAGCCCATAGTGGGTTTTGTGGGTTGTGGTTCATGTGGCTGCGCCACAGTACTTCAGCGATATCAGCCATACCCATTGGTGCACCAGGGTGACCAGAGTTAGCTTGTTGTACACCGTCCATGCTTAGGGCACGGATTGCATTTGCCAGCACTTTGCGAGAAAGACCGTTATGTTCCATATTTATTTCACCAAAAAATTCAATCGATTCAGAAGTAAGAAAGCGGCTGGAAGGCCGCTTTCTGAAATTCAATAAAGTCTTATAGACGCTCTGCGATCATGACTTCAAGCTTACCTTGGTCAACCGCAAAGTTACGGATACCGTCAGCCAGTTTTTCAACAGCCATTGGGTCTTGGTTATGTTCCCATAGGAATTCAGCGTGCGTCATTGCTGCAGGGCGTTCTTTAGTGCCATTCGTGTCAATCAGCTTTTCAACCACTTCACCCGTTGCGTCTTCAAGTTCTTGAAGTAAGTTAGGGCTGATAGTTAGACGATCACAACCCGCAAGTTCAAGAATTTCGCCGATGTTACGGAAGCTAGCACCCATAACAACTGTGTTGTAGCCATACGATTTGTAGTAGTCGTAAATACCCGTTACCGAAACCACGCCTGGATCTTCAGATGGTTCAAAGTCACGACCTTCTTTCGCTTTATACCAGTCCATGATGCGACCAACGAAAGGAGAAATTAAGAATACACCCGCTTCAGCACAAGCACGTGCTTGTGCGAATGAGAATAGCAGTGTTAGGTTACAGTTAATGCCTTCTTTCTCTAGGACTTCAGCGGCGCGAATGCCTTCCCAAGTAGACGCTAACTTAATAAGGATACGGTCGTTAGTGATGCCAGCATCGTTATACATTTTAATAAGCTGACGTGCTTTGATTATGCTGCTTTCTGTATCGTAAGAAAGGCGTGCATCAACTTCTGTTGAGATACGACCAGGTACAACTTTCAGGATTTCTTTACCGATGTTAACGGCAAGCATGTCGCAGGTGTCTGCAACTTGCTGAGTTTTATCATTGCTTTGTGCTTTAGCGTAAGCAATAGAAGCGTCGATAAGAGGAGCATATTCAGCAATCTGAGCTGCTTTAAGAATCAACGATGGGTTTGTCGTAGCATCTTCAGGCTGATATTTACTGATTGCTTCGATATCGCCAGTGTCAGCAACAACAGTGGTTAGTGCGCGCAATTGTTCCAGTTTAGTGCTCATATGTCTCGACCTTCAACGTATTTGGGCTTGTCTCAATGCTAGCTTAAATTGGAGCCAGCAAAAGTATATTCACGAGTTCTTAACGTAATTCCTGCAAACCAAAAACATACTTGGTGAGCAAATGGATTGGCCAAGAACAATTGATGTGTCGATAATTGTCTTTTTGCAGGAATTTGTCAATTATCAACTGCATCAAAGCGTGTTTAGATCTCATTTTTTATCAGATACGTCCTGTTTTTCACTTAATTCGCTGTTTGAATGGACGGATTCACTGTTTGTTCAGCGCAGTAAATGAATGAGCAAGTGATCACAACTGTGATCAAATGTTCAGTATTGGTGAGTGATTACTGTTGATTATGAGATGTCATAGGAGTGATGGTAGATAAGTTATAAAGCGTATGGACCAAATGATAAGTCGATCCATACGCGATTATGATGTTTTTCTACTGCAGGTTTATATTGCTGTAACAGTGAGCTGTTGGTGAATTTCTTTGATTACGCACTGCAGTTCCTTCGCGAGTAATGCGATTTCGTTTTCTGTCGGCAATGCTTTTCTTTTGACGTGCTTTTCGACGTTTTGAGCGGCTTGACTAACCTTAAATGCACCTATGCTGCCTGATGCCCCTTTTAATGAGTGGCTAATTAACACCGCTGCATCAAAGTCAGACTGTTTCAGGGCTTGTTCAAATTTACTGACATCATTAGCGTGCTCTTGTGCAAACATCATTAAAAATTGAACAACGATGTTATGGTCGTCGTCCATCATGTCTAACAAAGTACTTAACTCGATGTGCTTAAATTGCGTTGGGTCGAGGGTTATATCGAATATATCGAATGAATGATCGGTGTCGCTTTGCTCACTGACTGGCTCAATATCGCGTTCGGTTGTAAGGATCTCAGCCTCTTCAATATTGTTATTCATCAATAGCGAACTAGATGCTTTCGCGGGCATTGTCGGCGTAATCTCTTCTGGTTCAGTTCTTAGTGAGGCCATGGCCGTAATCTTGCTTTTGAATCGTTGTAATGCATCCTGTAATTTACGTTCATCAAGTGGTTTGGTGATAACGCAATCTGCTCCCGCACGGAGCATGTTTCTTTGGGTTTCTTCAAATACATCGGCAGTACATGCAAAGATGGGTATTTGGCAAATAGCGGAATTAAGAGCACGAATACGTTTAGTGGCTTCAATGCCATCCATTACTGGCATGTGATTATCCATTAAGATCACATCAAAACATTCATGTTCGAGTATTTTGAGTGCTTCTACGCCATTTTCTACGGCGTGTGTATTAAAACCATATTGTTTAAGGAATGATTCGATGATGAGTACATTCAAATTATTATCTTCAACAATAAGCACTTTCAAATCAATAAAAGTACTGCGATCAAATTCAATTTCTTGTTGTTTTTCTTGCTTATAGTAGCCTTGTTCGACCACTAAAGTAATGGTAAACGTTGAGCCTTTGCCATATGCACTTTCTAACTGAATATCACCATTCATTAGGTTTGCTAGCTGCCTAACAATGCTTAAACCTAACCCTGTACCACCAAACCGGCGACTGGTTGATATTTCTGCTTGTGAAAATGGGTCAAAAATTTGCTGCATACGATCTTCAGCAATACCAATTCCTGTATCTTGAGCGGTGATAATGAGTTTTCTTTCTTTAGGGTTGTCGCATTGCCCTTGGTTTAACGACACCCTTACTTCACCTTTATCGGTAAACTTGATGGCATTGTTAATCACATTAAACAGGATTTGGCGAATACGAGATTTATCGGCAAAAAACCAACTGTTAGAGTCAAAGTAGCATTGAATGGAAAAATCGAGACCTTTCTCTTTTGCCAGTGAATAGTAAGTGCTTTCAATTGTGCCGACTAAATCTGTAATACAGAAATTGGCTTTATTGAGTTTGAATTGCCCTTGTTCAATTTTAGAGAAATCCAAAATGTCGTTGAGTATCGACATCATGTGCTTACCTGAATCGAGCAACGTCAGCAGGTGGTGTCTTTGTTCTTGTGTTAGGTCTGTTTTTAACAGTAACTGCGAGAGCCCTAGCATTCCATTCATTGGAGTGCGAATTTCATGCGAGAGGTTGGCTAAGAAGGTCGACTTTGCACGATCAGCGGCTTCTGCTTTTTCTAATGCTTGATTCAACCGTTGTGTATCATACGCAATTTTTGTCGCACCTTGATTCAGAGCTTCTTGCAGCACTTGAAATTCATGTGGACCTTTAAGGGTCTGCTGACTGGTGTAGTTACCAAGCTTAAATTGTGCCGCAAAACGCGCAAGTTTTGCCAGCGGTACGGTGATTCGCTTTGTCAGCACTATCGACAAAACCATGACAACACAAGCGGTAAACAATAATGCCAACATGAAATATCGGTAAAGATAATCGATCGCTTGGGTTGCGACATGCTGCGGAGTAATCGTTACTAATGACCACTGTGATTTATTGTTGAGTGTATTGAGAGGGGAGACTGTCGTAAGTAAATCGTCGCCATAACGATTGGTGTAATGAGAAACACCATATTGCATATTGTTCTCACTAAATGCACCCGTACTATAATTCTGTTTAAAGTCGTTGAATACTTGTAGTGACCGTCCTTGATTTTTACCAGAAAGAATCGTATTGCCTTCATTGTTGATGATAAAAACATATTCAGCACTGGCGATGTTATCGGTAAAGTAGGTTAAACTTTCATTAATCTCACTTAAAAGATATTCAACGACGAGGTAACGGTCTTCGCTCGCGGCTGTATCTGAATCATTGTTCACTTTCGTAATGAGTAGCAAGCAAGGTACAGAAATGAGATCTTGTGGCACCGAAATGAAGACATTATCGCCTGTCGCTGCCATTTGTTTAATGGCAGATTCAATGTTTATTAGGCCGAATTTGCGTAGTTCATTATGAAGAGTAACGGTTTCTAACGAGCGGGAGGAACGGCTAATAAAAAAGTCATCTCCTTTTTTCTCAACAAGGTGAATGGCATTAAAAGCTTGATCAACCTCAGTGAGCTTTGTCAGGTAGTGACTGATAAACCCTTGGCTGTCTGATGCAGGATATGACGCGATAGGTGCATCTTGTTCGAATATTGGTGAACTTGATAATACCTTTAAGCTTAATAATCGATTAGCGATAATATCATCGATGTTTTTGGCTGCAATGTTGGTGCGGCTACTGATCCCTTTTGCTATTTGTCCCAATGCCACAGTAGACAGTTTCTCACTGCTGATCCAGCTGTATAAGAAGGCTGGAATAATACCAACAGCTAACATGCTGGCTAATAAAATAGGTTTAATTTTGTTTGGAATTAACCGCATAACATCTCTTTTTATGAAATCCATTTCGATATCGAACGAAGGCACGTAGTGAGTACAAGCTAACCATAACGACGCGATTCACTGTAGCAATAACGATATTAACAATATTTATACATTTAGTATCGACTTGCTTACTAACAACTTTATCTATATCTCAATAATATGTGATGATACCGATGCTTATCTGTTGATTATTATTGTATGCCAAGAGGGGAAAGAAAAGCGGATTGCAAGGCAGACTTTAGGTATATGCCCGCCTTGCTGACAGAGGTTGTAAGGTTACGTGTGGTTAAAAGAATTAATTAAGCAACTGTTCCAGTGTTAATGGGGCAGGCGTGAGTCCAACTTGTTGAGCTGGCGTTAGTCCTGATCGATCTTGACGGCAAAGGTTATGCCATGCTCGATAAATATCCAGTAAAGGTAGCAAACCTGCAGGGCGAAGCTTACGACGAGGTTCATTCACTAATTGCGAAAATTGATCATGGAATCGTGTTTGGTATTCGCTAATACTGCGGTGTGATGCCAACTCTAGCCATTTAGCTTCGTTACCTTTGTCACCGCCTAAATGACTTATCCCTTTGTTTATTTCACCATGACGAGTAAATGCCCAGCGATCACGCCACCATCCCATTAATACGATATCAACACGTCCAGCCACTTGACCGCGTTGCCAGCCTGTATCTTCTACGACGTAAAGTGGGTTAATGGTTTTATTCTTAATTCGATCAATAAAAACAGAGACACATGCAGAGCGCAATAAGGTTTCTTGAGGCATAAATATTGCCAAGGATTCATTATATTCAAGCATTTGCGATAAGTGCAGATAATGCGCATAGACCGTATATTGTGGGCGGATTAAGCACCCTTTTGAAGGGTAATTAAACCGTGCAATATTACTGAGTGGATCTTCCATATTGGTGCGATCTAATACTTCACGATACATCGCATCAACGCGCGCTAAAATACCTTGAGGGTGTGATGATGGTACTTCTACCAATTTAGGCGCAGGAGCTGCCATAAAGCGGGTATCATTTTTATATGGGTCGTGACTTTCGCTCGGATTTTGGATATCACTTTGGTGATAATTAACATGCTGCCCGACGATATAGCCTGATGTGGCTTCACCGGTTGCAATCCATAACACACCATTATCACTCGTAGGCTGTAATGGTTTCATGTCTGTCGCTAAGCTGAGTGTTTGTGCATGTTTAAACAAGCGAGCATCAAACATCGAGAGCTGACGACGGCAACGGCTGGCAATGTGTGAAAGCTGATCGTAGAACGATTTTGGATTCATGCTCAAACGGCGGCAAATATCACGGACCGAATAGCCAGTGAAAAGCATTGCGAGTAACTTCTGTTGCACAAGGTGTTTGCCATTAAAGCCAGACCAGCGATCAACGAAGGTTGTTTGACAACATTTACAGCGGTAACGCTGTCGATCACCACTGTAACCAAAAGCATGATAAAGGTGACGATGCGTCAGAACGGGTAAACCAAGGTTATCGCAGTCGGGATTGCAGCAGGCGGGTAATCCACTACTTTGCGCGACTTTTAGGCGAGTGACTTCAGCGACTACATCATGATTATTTAATACTGGTGGAAAAGCACCACACTCACGACATATTAATGTAGGACGATTAGGGTTAGTACGTTGCATAACATAGTGGTGTTCATCTTTGGAACCAAAGTTTTTGCAACTGACAGTTTTGCAATGATTTAGCTGTAAAGATTCATATGCTGGAGGTAGCAAGGTATTGTCTATGTTTGAGTGAAGTGTTTTCATCATGACAGCCTAACCCTATCCTTGTGCTGGAGCAATAAGATTGGGGGAGAAGGGCACTGGACAAAAGGCAGTAAACCTTCTGTCCAGTACGGCATTAGCGTTGTGCAAGTTAGTTGTTATTTTGTATTAATCGCTGAGAAAGAATCGACATGATTGTTTTCCCAATTCAAATTGTGTAAGACGCCACATTTTACAAAAAGTTGAGCTGCGATAATGCTCAATAACAACCTCCTTGTGACACTAACTTTTCCCTTTTTCGTATTTCTGTTTTTTTTTGTTAATAGCGATGACATTGCGATTGTAATCAATGTCATTGATATTAATTCTGCGTTGGCAGAAGGGCGGCCAGAGAATCGGGGAAAACCCTAACCGCAATATTTTATTTTGACGTCTGAAGTTACGTAGCCTAGATGTTTACTGCTGTTTCTAGTGCCACATTCATCATTTCACCAAACGACTTTTGGCGATCTTCAGAACTTAGTTTCTCACCACGCTTAATGTGATCAGATACGGTTAGAATAGTCAGTGCTTTAGCACCTAGTTCAGCGGCAACACCATAAATACCAGCCGCTTCCATATCTATACCTAGCATGCCTAGCTTTTCCATCTTATCGAAAAGGCCTTCTTCTGGGCTGTAGAATAAATCGGCAGAGAAAATGTTACCTACACGTACATTCACGTTCTGTAGGCGTGCTTGCTGTACAGATGTTTCTAGTAAGTGGAAATCAGCGATTGCAGCGAAATCGTGGTCATTAAAACGAATACGGTTCACTTTAGAGTCAGTTGATGCACCCATACCGATGATAATGTCCATTAATTTAACGTCGTCGTGTACGGCGCCACAGCTACCAACACGAATGATGTTTTTCACACCAAAATCTTTGATAAGTTCATGAACGTAAATAGAACATGAAGGGATACCCATACCGTGACCCATTACTGAAACGCGCTTACCTTTGTAAGTGCCAGTAAAACCTAGCATGCTACGTACGTCACATACTTGTTTTACATCTTCCAAGAAATTCTCAGCGATGAATTTTGCGCGAAGCGGATCACCTGGCATTAAGACTGTTTCTGCAAAATCACCAAGTTCAGCATTAATATGTGGAGTAGCCATAATTAGGTCCTAGAAATTTGATTAGAATAGATGAGTCTGTAAGTTAATACTTACGAGAAAAAGCGTTCAATAACTGTTTGGTAGGCAACACCACCAAGGTAAACACCTACGATTCCCATAATGCCAGACAATACGGGTGGTGCCGGTAACGGCAGTTTAACCGCAGTAAAGAATGCGCCGACAATAAAGCCAGCAAAAATAGCAAGCATGATCTCGCTCATGTGTTTACCCTCTGTGTGTTACATATCTACATAAAAAAGTAACGGTAAATAGGCTGCTCTATTGGTCCGATTTTTATCGGAAGGCGCCTTTAATCAATGCCAATTTAAATTGGTAAAGCTTACCGTTTGTTGTGTGGCTAGTTTATGGAACTGCTCTTTCTTGTCTCGAGATCATGATCACATTTTCCTTTCTTCCCTAACAAAAATAGCACCTTGATAACCAAACCTGTTGAAAATGAGAGGGGAATCGTTTGCTAAAGCTCGATTTATTGGTGCTGAATAAATTATTAATGATGTTAGTATCTATTGTTAACTATTGAATTTAAATGGTTTTTGTTTTGATATTATGTGTGGTGAACAATATGAATACAAAATATTAATAATGTGATCTTGTAATGGTTTTCATTGGATATTTGCAGCAGATCATTATCTGTCTTGTGTATGGATAGATAAATGAGGAATAAAAATGACTATTTTGATTGCTCTGGTAAAAGTTGAGCTTGAGGGTAAATTGTTTTACCCGCCTTGATTGTTTCGATAACCTGAATGGTATCTATCTCGCCAGCAGCGACAGTGAGTGGATTTTTATCGAGTATGACAAGGTCTGCGACTTTGCCTGCTTCTAATGACCCTTTTTCTGATTCCTCAAAAAATTGGTAAGCCGCATTGATGGTGATCGCTTTCAAAGCTTGAACTGGTGATATTCGTTCATCGGTACCAATAATAGTGCCGCCCCGAGATAGTCGGTTGACTGCCGTCCATACCATGAATAAAGGGTTTAAAGGGGTCACTGAGAAATCGGTATGGTTAGTGAACCGTAATTCTTGTTTTAAAGCTGACTGCATAGGATTGGACGTAAAAGCCCGTTCTTTACCTAAACTATTTACCTGTGCATCACCCCAGAAAAAAGCATTGTTGCTAAAAAAACTAGGGATAAGCCCAAGCTTTTTAAACTGATCAAAGTGAGAAGGGCGCATGAATTGTGAATTGACCACAACATGACGTTGGTTTTGTTCGTGATTGATTTTGAGTTCATAGTTGACTTGAATGACAGTGTCGATTGCAGCGTCACCATTCGCTGAGGTGTATACGGGTAAACCCTGTTCAACACTATATTGATAAAATTGTTTGAATTTACTGTAAGGCATGATTGGCTCACTACGCCAAGCGGAATTAGTGTTATCCAGATTATCTGGGTCAGCATTTCCGGTTAAATACGGTTGGGTAAACCAGGCACCTTTGCTTTGTGGCGAGCCATCCATGATAAGTTTCATTCCCCCGAGCTTTAAATGATCGGAGTATTGCGCGGGTTCAACGCTATTTTTGTCTAGAATGCTTTTTATATCGGTGAATAAAGGCAGTGAAATAACATCGAGGAAGAGTTGTTTATTCACCGCTGCTTGTTGTAGTAATTCAAACTCTTTTTGTAACGTTGAGCTATCAACAATCGTTGTATAGCCATATTTTGCGTATTCCATTTGGGCTCGAAATAGAGAACTCAATAAGGCTTGTTCATCAGGTTTAGACAGCGTTCGATAAATAGGGAGAAAAGCAGCCTCCATCACTAAACCAGCGGGTTCGTTTGTGCCTTTGATCCGGTTAATAATACCGCCATAAGGAGTGGGTGTTTGTTCATTAATGTTGAAAGCTTCAAGCGCGAGTGAGTTCAGCACTGCACCATGGTTTGATACATGCATGATTATGACTGGATTATCGGGAAAGACAGGATCAAGTTCATTGATCGTTATGTCGTATAATTCTTCTAATGCGGTGGGATCGTAACCATAAGCGATGATCCATTCCCCTTTTTTGATCGCGTGTTGTTCTTTGTGTTTAAGCAATGCTGCGAGCAAATCTATAAAGTTTTCGATTATGCCAACAGGGGGAGCTGAAATATTCGCCCAATTATTAATTTTAAGGACGGTTGTAAAGTGGCTGTGAGCATCAATAAAGCCAGGTAGCAGGGTTTTCCCCTTTAAATCGATGACGGTAGTGTTAGCATTACGGTAAAAATTGATTGTCTCTACATTACCTATAGCAATGATTCTCCCATCTGTAATCGCAAGTGCTTCTGCTGTTTCAGGGATTGCCATGGTTAAAATATTACCATTCAAATAGATAGTATCGGCTGAGGAAATATTGTCGGCATGCTGGTGTTTATCATCACAACTTACAGTAATCAGTATTATGGCGATAATAGCAAAAACAATAAATAATCTGTTTAGCCTCAGACGTACATTTAATGGGTTATACATCTACATCACCTTCGCAATATTTTATTAGATCTTAGACGATAAATTCTTACTGCTGAGATTGGTAAAATAATCAAAGGTTGAGCACGAAACACAGGGTGTAAGTTGGCTTAGTTAATCAATATAGGCTAAAAGTAATAGATAGGAAAAAGCCTCTTTTATTTCATATTGATAGCTAAACGAAGGAACGTTGTAATGAAGAAATTATTGCTTGCTGCTACGCTCGCATTGACTTGCCTACCTGCTAGTGCCGATATACTAGGGATTTCTGTTGGTGCAAGTGCGGGTGCATCACGCGTTGACTATAAAGGTAACAGTGATACTGGGTATGAATATGGTATTAATGGTACTTACCATATTAATGATATTTTTAGTGTGAATGTCGGTATCGTTCAGGGTAGTGCTGATGTGGATGATGATATTTCATCATTTAAAAATGACATTGATTATACCGCTGTACCAATCACGCTTCGTGGTGATTTACCGTTATTGATTGGTAGCCTTTACGCTAAAGCTGGTACGAGTTATTACGATGTTGATATTTCAAATGCGAGTTTTAAAGATGATGGCTGGGGATTTACTGGCGGAGCAGGTTTTGTTTTAACATTAATCCCATTAATCGATTTAACCATTGGTTATGAGTATCGAGATATGGGTGAAGTTGAAAATAACGCCGTTGTTCTTGGTGTTGGCTTTAGACTTTAAATCAGCATATAAAGAAAGCCCATCAACTTGTGACAACGAGTTGATGGGCTTTTTTATGCGCTGTTGAATAGTAATTACAGGGCGTAATGGTACAGGCACTGCCCTCATACCGGGACGTAAGGTAAGCTGTGTAATGCAGGTAAGCCATAAGTTGTAGACGGTGTTGAACTTTGATTATTAACGCAATTTGTTAACAAATTAACATTAACACTACAGATGCATTGATTGTAGTTTTAAATGACGTTTTTTACTGAAAAAAAGTAGATAAGTTATTGTCTTATAATATTTGATATCAGCACAATTCTTGATTGTTATAAGCGAAATATAAGATTATTTGTTGGATTTATTTAACATGTTTTTTATAGCAGAAGAATTATGCATTTAATTCGGTATTTTGTGCTTCAGAATTAGAAAGCAATGCCGCTATAAGAGGTGAGTTAATTTTTTTGCTTGAGGATGTATGCCAGATTTTAGTATGTGGTTAGGATTACTTGGAGTACCACTGATTTGGGGAGTGGTCAGATATTCCTTTGTGGTGAAAAAGAACGAAGAGCAAGCAAAGCAACAAGCATTTAAAGATGAAAGATACCGATTAGTTTTAGAAAAAGCGAAGATCGCAGAGCGAGAAGAGAAAATTTTCAAAGCCCAAACGGGCCATGTACTCAGTCAGCTTTCGCTAGGAAAAGAATATGAATTGACCAATATTCGTGAAGCGCTTAATTGGTATAACAAAGCCGCTGTTTTAGATAATGATATTGGCCAAAATGCAATGGCACGATTGAGCCGTGCTGATATTGATGATCCGGATGGTGAAGCTAAATCTTTGTACTGGGAGGCGGTGGTAAAAGCAAAACGTAAAGATGAAGCGGCTTTGTTTACATTGGGAAAATTTTTCATTCAAGGAAGTGGTGTCGAGCCCGATATTGACGTGGGTATTGAAAATATTATTGCATCTGCCGAGATGGAATACGTTCCAGCGCAGCTATTTTTGGGGGATTGGTACGTTGCTGAGTCTAATTCACTTAAAGAACCACACTGTGCTTTTGCTTGGCGGCTACGAGCGGCAAAAAACAATGATATTAAAGGGTTTATTAAAACGGCTTACTGTTACCAGAGTGGCATTGGGATCGAAAAGAATCGGATCTATGCAATTTATTGGTTAGAGCGAGCAGCTGAACAAGGCAATAGTGAAGCGCAATATCTAGCTGCTCAAATGCATTTAGGGTCAAACGCGAATGATGCTGCGGTAGCCTATATATGGTTTTCGATTGCTTATGCGTCGGGTTATAAAGACGCTAAAAAAAGTCGTGATGAAGTGGTACAACACATTGGTATTGAATCGATTTTGAATATCCAGAACGTTGCTAAGTCAATGTATAAAGCTTTACGCGTACAACCTGTTGTATCACATTCTTTGATTCACCTTCTTGATCAGGTTTACGGGCGAGCTGGCTATCAACCAACAGATGAAGAACTGAACCAAATAATATTGGACTGTACCCAGCAAGGTAATATGTTACCGGAAACTGAACCAACGAAAGAGATTGTTACTGATATTCCGATTATTCCCATGTTTGCAGCTGAATCAGTAAAACCAAGTTCTGTGGTAACAAAGAGTGCTAATGTAACAACAAATGCTGTGGTAACAAAGAGTGCTAATGTAACAACAAATGCTGTGGTAACAAAGAGTGCTGAGGTAACAACGAGTGGGCAAGTAGCGGAAAAAAATGAGACAGCGACGAGCCAATACCAGCAGCAAAGTTGGGCATCATCTTGGGATTCGTTAGCGAATGAAACTGAAGAGAAAGCAGCTTCTAAGTAGCAAGGTACGGTTATAAAACGTGTGCTATTAGAATAAATTTCATATGGTCAAGAGGCTCATTCTTCGAGCCTTTTGGTTTAGTTATTCAGCTTTTCCCCTGATGAACGCTACGCTTAAATGTATTCTAATAACTGTGGCATCGCGTTGAGCTGTGTAACATTGGGATGTTCAATTTGTTCTGATTCTGGGGTCGCGAGAAAATGGAAAGTGCGAATATCTGCGTTAATGCCAGCCATTACGCCGGTTATCGTATCGTCAACGAAAATACATTGATGCAGCGGGATGCCCATATTCATTGCCGCAAGATGAAGTAAATCAGGTTCAGGTTTCCAACTGTTTGCTTCGAAGGCACTAAATAGCTTCCCATCAAAATATGGCAGTAAGCCTGTTAAACCCAATATGTGCTCAATTTTATGAACAGGAGCATTCGACGCGATACACATTTCATAATTATTGTTCGTCAGGGTGGCTAATAACTCAGGTACACCTTGTATGGGTTGTAAGCCCTTCTCAAATAGCTGATTACATTCTTGACGATATATCGGTTCAAGTACATCGAGAGAAATCGTTAATCCAGCTCGTTTGCAGGTTTCAGTTAGAATATCAGCCATCTTTCCACCTTGGAAATGACGCATACAATCGTCAAGGTTGAGTATTACACCAAACTTGGCAAAAATATTGACTAATGCTTGATTACATAGCTTTTCACTATCAACTAATGTGCCATCGCAATCAAAAATAACACATTGAATAGGTCTTTCTTTTTTCATGCTAACGGCTCCTAATTTCGTCTCCTTCTACACAGTTAATACAGCAAAATTATTTCCACAAGGTGCATATTGATGTTTTGTTATCTTTAAACGGTAAATCACCATTTTGAACGAAAAGTTTGCGATATTGAGCCATTCAAACATTCGTTTAGTTCTGTGATTAAAGGAAAGGGTGGGAAGAGGCGTTGTTAGCTTAAAATAATGGTTTCAATATAAAGAAATATCGACGATATACGTCAAAGTGAGATATTGTCGTTGTGAGTAACAGACTATACTTTTTAACAAAAGCAGATAACGGCAAAGCTGCCCACTTATTGCATTATGAAGATAGAGTGGTTCTTATCAGGAAGTGCCAATCAAAAAGTGCATCGATAAGGTTCTAGTCAAAAGACAATAAGGGTTCAGCGTACAATTAGGGTGTTTCTATGTCTTCAAAATCATCTTCCACCATTTTTTCAACATGGATTGGTGGCTACGAAATAAATAAGCATGTTACTAATCCCAATATCGAAGTGGGTGATTTCACGTATTATTCTGGTTATTACCATGATAAGCACTTTGAAGATCAATGTGTGCGTTACTTACTTGGGGATAGCTCCAGCCACAGTGTGTGGGAATCTGGGGTGTTTGGTGACGTCGATAAGTTGATTATTGGTAAATATTGCTCGGTTGCATCTGGTGCGACATTTATGTTAGCGGGTAATCAAGGGCATCGGCACGAATGGATATCCTCTTTCCCTTTCGATTACGAGGTCTTTGGCGATAAAGTAAAGTCTGGTTTTGAATTGGCTGGTGATACCATTATTGGCAATGATGTCTGGATAGGCAGTGAATGTGTCATCATGCCTGGTGTCACTATTGGTGATGGTGCCGTTATTGGTGCACGGGCTGTGGTGACGAAAGATGTTGAACCTTACACCGTCGTTGTTGGTAATCCCGGTAATGCAGTGAAATCTCGTTTTACTGAGCCACAAATTAAAATGCTGCTTGAAATGAAGTGGTGGAATTGGCCAATTGAAGTATTACAAGCCAATATGGATTTAATGTGTAGCTCTGATATTGATGGTTTATATCAACGATTTCTTCAGTTTCAGGATATATTAAAAAGTACTGACGAATAGGTGTGGAAATAATGTACCCAACCTACCTCAATTCTCGCTGAAACGAGTATCTTGAGGTAACTTGGGTATAGGGCATGGTACGGTTGATTGGAACAATACCATGGCCCTATTTTGAATTGTCTACTGTTTATTTCACGTATTGCAATCAGCGCATATTAACTGTGCTTCACTTGTTCACTGTCGAGAATTTTTACTTTGTGATGTGCTAGCTCTTTCTTGGGTAATGCCGTTTGTGTATTTTTGTGTACATTCACATGCCTCCCACTGTGTGTCATTAATTGATCCGGCGGTAAATTTGACGGATCCGCATCTAAATTAATGGTCGGCTTCACTAGAGCATAATCCATGATATTACGCGCAAGTGGTGCCGCATATTTACCCCAACCAGCATTTTCTAGCACAATAGCTACCAATACCTTCGGGTGGTTCAATGGTGCGAAACCTGTAAACAAAGCATGGTCACGAAGGTGTTCAGCCACCTCTTTCGAGTTGTATTTTTGGCCTTTTGCCAACCCAAAGACCTGACTGGTACCGGTTTTACCACCCGCCTCATATGCCAAGTTTTGAAATAACTTACGTGCTGTCCCCGATACTATTACGCGGTGCATACCTTCTTTTGCTAAATCCCAATTTTGCTTTTTAGCTTCACTGATACGGAGGAAATCTTTGAACAGCACGGGCTCAAACTGCCCATCTTCCATCACCGCTTTCAACAAGTGTGGGCGATGCACCACGCCTTCATCTGCGACCACAGCAGTCGCTTTTGCAATCTGCATCGGTGACGCTGTCCAATAGCCTTGACCAATACCAACCGGAATCGTATCCCCTTGGTACCATGCTTGATGGTAATGATTATGCTTCCATTCTCGGGTTGGCATATTGGCGGTACTTTCTTCGTTGATATCAATGCCAGACGGTTTACCATAACCGAACTTGTTCATCCATACCGATAAACGGTCGATCCCCATGTCGTACGCTACTTGGTAGAAGAAGGTATCTACAGATTGTTCGATCGCTTTTACGACATTCACTTTACCGTGCCCCCAGCGTACATCATCGCGGAACTTACGGCTTTTCGAATGAGGAATACGCCACCAACCAGGAAAATTGCGTGTGGTGTTTGGCGAAATTACCCCTTCACTTAACGCAGCTACGGCAATCTGTGGTTTTACTGTCGATCCCGGAGGATACACGCCCAAAGTCGTTCGGTTCAATAACGGGTGATCAGGGTCACTCAGTAATGCATTGTAGCGTTTCGATGATATGCCATGCACAAACAAATTCGGATCGTAACTTGGGCTAGACACCATTGCTAATACCGAATTATCACGTGGGTCTAACACTACGATCGAGCCACGACGGTGATAATCTTCCATTTTGTGCGTGATCGGGTTTTCTTTTTTGATGGTTAGTTGCTTGTTCGCATACAACTGCAAGCCTACATCTATATTTAATTTGATATCTTGGCCCGAAATAGGCGCGACATAATCGAGTGTTCGTACCACGCGGCCGCGGCTATCAATTTCGACTTTTTCGTAACCCGATTGACCGTGTAACGTGTCTTCGTAATAGCGTTCAATTCCTAACTTACCGATGGTGCGTGTTGCTTTGTAATTGGTGTACTTCTCTTCTTCTTTTAGACGGCGAATATCACGGTCATTAATTTTACCGACGTACCCCAATACATGTGTTAGGTTCGCACTGTACGGGTAATAGCGTTCAAGGTAAGCATCGACATCGACTCCGTTATAGTGAAATTGATTCACCGAAAACTCGGCAACTTGTACTTCACTCATCTGTTCAATTAAAGTAACCGGGCGGGTGCGCAACGTTCGGTGCATGGCTTTTTTGAATTGAGCAATGTCGCTCTCGTTCAAGCCTAATAAGCTTTTTAACGACGCTAAGGTCGCATCCATGTCGTGCACTTTTTCTGGCACTAATTCGAGGGAATAGACCGGCGTATTCTGCGCCAATAACACCCCATTACGATCGTAGATACGCCCACGGTTTGGCTCGACAGGAATGACTTTGATGCGGTTATTATTGGAGCGCGCTTGATATTGGCTGTGGTTTTTAACTTGTAAATGGTAGAGGTTGGTAAGCAACACACCTACGCCTACAAGCATAAATAGGAAAGCGGTAATGGCGCGGCGAGTAAACAGCGCCATTTCGGATTGGTGATCTCTGATTTTTACTTTTTCTTTTGACATAACAACGCTTTATGATTGAGAGGCGACCACAACTTTGCCTTCTTCTACATGAGACGTTTATTAGCAGGATCTGACGGAATGAATATGGCGTTCATCTATTCGTTTAAGCTTATATTTTGTTGCATCTAGCTTGGCTCGAACTATATGGATTACGCTTGTTACAACCTGACATTGTAGACAGTTTACCCAATGTCAGTCACTCTAACCCACACATTAAAACTGCAAACTAAGATGCTGAAATCATAGCGCTTGGCGTCATTGCGTCTGTAGGGATTCAGATTCTTCTTTACGTTTATAATGGCGGCTAGTGCCGTTGTTCCCAACATTTTTGAAGTGCTAATTCCAATGGAGTGTGTGTTATTTCACTATTATTGATTCGCGGGAAGGTGTTATGAGAACACATCCCCCCTTGTTGCCATAATGTCCGTGCCTTTAAAAAACTCCTAAATAAGGGTGAAAATAAGGCGATAAATTCCATTATTGTCCAATGCAAAGGAGTAACGATTACTGGCTTTCCACTGCTTAACGCTAGGCAGCGTGCGATATCATTAATGCTCGCGGTATGCCCTGAATAATAGAGTGTATCGAAAGTGTTAAACTCATGCTGTTGATGAGTAACGATGTGGACCAAATTTTTAGCAAGGTCGGGCAAATAGGTCCAATGATGCTTCATGGCTTTTTCGCTAGGTGATTGCAAAAGAAGTTGGTGCTCAGTTTCCTTTACGAGCATGCCTAAATAACACTTTCTATGCGTAAAACCGAGTGTATGTCCGCAGCCTATTACTAATACTCTTACACCAGTTTGGCTAGCATGGTATAGCCTGTTATGCAGTTTATGTGGCAGTGCAATTTTAATGGGTTTCTTTTGATGCCAAAAAGCAAACGAGGGAAGTTGATTTTGTTTAATGTCGTATTTGTTTGTTGTGATGATTAATTGGAGGTTAAAAAATTCAGCTAATTGAATGATTTGTTCTAACGGAAAGATAAGGTTGTTGCGTTGATGCGTATCGGTTTCTGGCTGGTGAATAAAAATAGCATCAACATCTTCGACGAGATCATAAAGAAAGTCTAAATCAGTATGAGTGAGTTCGACCAAGGTTAGATTACCCAAAAGAGGAGCATCTATTTCACCTTCTTTGATTACCCCCATCACCTCCCAATTTTGTTCTATTAATGCTTGGCACAGATGTTTACCCATTTCCTCACAGACACCAAAGACTAATGCATTTTTCATTCAATATCCTCATCTATGCGAGTTACCTTATCTATTTAATTAAGCAGTCTGTCGTGGATTAACGATATAGTAAACCTACAATAAAGTATGGTGGATATACGAATATGAATAGCATGGAATGGGACTGTATTCGGATATTTTTAGCCGTGGCAGAACAGGGAAGCATGTCTGCTGCTGCACAAGTTGTAGGAATGTTTCAACCGACGGTGAGTCGTCAAATTTTGGCGCTTTAATTACTCTTAGTTTCATTCATTATTTAAAATCATAAACGTCTTTCGTTTGTGTGTTTTATGCTCAAAAAATGTCAAGATTTAGTTGGCAACAGTGATGCGAAATATTTTAAATTTTGCGGTAATTCTGATTGTAGAGAAAGAATAAAAGACGAATTGCAGTAGGATCTTGGAATCAAGCGATAGAGGTCATTCTAGTTTTAATTTCTAAGCGTGAAATATATCATGAGTCAGTTAAAAGTAGAGTTATTACTCTTTTTTATCTTGTTGTTTTTCATCGGGATTTATAGTTCATAAAAAATGATTAAAAACTAAAGTGTTTATCTGTTTTAATTGATGAAGAATAAATGGCAAGCATATAAACATTTATAGTTTTATATATTAAACGTAATGGAAGAGGCTGTATGATTTATACCAAACCAGGTTGTGATGGCTCTTTAGTGAGTTATGACATTAACCCATTAGGCTTATTTTAAAAAACATCTGAAATAAACAGACATGATTTTTTTGCTCTGGGAATCTCCCAAGGCTTTTTGACGGTAGAGTAAAATGAAACATATTATTTCAAAAGTAGAAGATCTCAAGAACATTGGTATTAAATTTGATGAAGAAAATGTTAAATCTTGCCTTGTTCATTACGAATTAAAAGGCAAAATCAGAGAAGTACTTAGCCTTGCTGAAGAATTAGGTTTGGATATTACGAAAGATAAAACCAAATCTAGTGTGTCTGTTGTTGTCAGTAATTTTTCGGATATAGATGGTTGCCGAAAAAAGGTGTTAAACCAGGTGTATCAAGAACAAACACCGTTGGTTATCGCAACTTTGAAAACAACAAACATTTTTAAAGAAATACTGTTCACATTAGGTGAAGCAGTTGACCGAACAAAATATTACAAGTAATCACTATGCCTCTTATTATGAATAAAGAACGATTAACAAAACTAATTTCATCAGCAAAGTTTTATGAACTCAATTTACATGATGACAATATTAAAGCGTGTTTGATTGCAGTGTATATGTATGAAGATTTTAATGATGAACACCTAGATTTTACCTTAATGGAAGCTTACCGATCTCAGCCGACAGTGTTTATTGGAGCTCTTCGCAAAACAAAGGAATTTTGTTGTTGCCTCGAAGCCCTAAATCGCGAAATTGAATAAGTTATAGAATTATGTCGTGACTAGGAGATATTACTAGGCATGAATATGATTGCGTTATTATTGGCTCTAGATTGGGTGGCGCTTGGGGGCATTGCGATCGGCTGAGAAAGGAAACGTTGGTGTCATTATCAGCAGTGAAATTCAAGCAGACGATGAAACTCGTGTACAAATGGTTTGTTATGGTGAACATCATGATACTGCTTGGTTAATGACAGCTAGTGTCTCTGTGACGAACAAGCAGAAAGAGCAATGTCACGTTTTCCTTTTAAATATAATTAATAGTAATCAGTGAAATTAATATGAAAGTTGTGTTCGATAAAATAGAAGAGTATCAAGAAATCACGGGGCAAGAAGGCGAGCATATTGATAAATTAAAATTATATGTGAAATGCTATTTTATAAAAAGTAAATTCTTTAACGACCAAGATAAGGCGATGTTATCTCAAGGGATTTTAAAAATATTGCAGTGTGAATTTAATTTTTGTGAATTAACATTTAATCATGATGGCATTGATATAATTACAGATATAAATAATATCATTGTGCGTAATATTCTTGGCGCATAGTGTAAACTTTAAGCTAGACATCATATTGTCATTATACATTATATGCTGTCTTTTTTTATGAGAAAGAAAAGTGGTTGTATTTACATTTGATTCAGTGGATTTTATTTGTTCGATGTTATTAACTGTTAACAATATCGAAAAAGCAGCAATATTTTATAATGATGGTAAGAAACTTTGCAAAGTTGTCGGTTTTGATGTTGTTAATGATGATTTCGAAGTTAATGGTATGAGTGTGGAGTATGAGCGTCAGTATGTTCTTACACTGTTGGATGGCAGCACTCTAAAGGTAACATTAATAGGAGATGCGATGGTGGTTGAGTCTTAAAATATAACTTTATCACCAAGTTTGACCGCTAATGCGGTTCACTTCACAGACGCTCCGGCTCTGCCCGAACCTGATTAATGAGTTATGCCGCTTTTGGGTTCTCTAACGTACTCCAATAGTGATTTTAAATGATTCTTGTCGACATTGTGGAATGACCGCAAGACAAACTCTACTTGAGTTTTGCGGTTATCTTTTTCTATCTGATCACAGTAAGCGTACTCACGGCTAGTATTAAGCGGGTTAACCTCACTATAAAGACCGATTTTCCATTTCAGACTCAAGCTAGCGGCGTTAATTCCCCCAAACCTTGATCAAGAACAGATTCGTTAAGCCCTGATTTAGCCGCTACGTTCTTGCCATATATTTAGCTTCTTTATTTATATTTCAATGTGTTTTGGTACTGCGTACTGTGTGTTGAATTTGTGTCGAGCTTTACTCTCGATTGATTGTAGAAATCAGTACCAATATTGTGAACATCAACAAGTAAGGTCACACCATCAGTCACATCGTTCAATACTCTAAATGAGAAAATATAGCATTCAAGGCGGAAGCGAGTGCAGTGTAATAGGTTTGTAGCGTATTTATTTCAGTCCAGTTCGTGCGAAGATTAACCTTAGTATAAGTGCTGTAACGATTAACTGCATGAAGGATGATAACTGTTTAAAATGGTGTTGCTAACAGATAATATGACACTTAAAAAAAACTTTTTTATCAAATAACATGATGTCGGCATTATTACTCTCAAAGTTGTTACTTATCGTTTTTGTTAACCAAATAAGGCTGAAAAAAAGAGATAGAACTAAAATGAGAAGTAGGGTCATGGTGATAATTTTCTGTTTCATTCTTAGTAAGACCTTAAATGATAATGTTGAGATATAAATTTCATTTGATGACGTTGTATTAGTAACTGTTCAATCATACTTAGTGGCATTTGAGTACTTTTTTGATATCGAAAACAGTGGTAGCAAGAGATGTAATTACTCATTTGAGATCTTGGTTTCAGTGAGGGGCAGTGATGCTGCCATCTAGGGATGGCAGCACTCTTTTCGTTATTACAGCACGCTTAATGCTGCGTCGTAATTGGGTGCATCAGTGATCTCACTGACAAGTTCGGTGTATAGCACTTGCCCTATTTCATTGATAACAATCACGGCACGTGCGGTTAAACCAGACAACGGCCCTTCACCAATACATACGCCATAATCTTTCGCAAATCCGTTTGAGCGAAAGCAGCTTGCCATCATTACGTGTTCAATATTATTCTGCTCATTGAATCGACTGGTTGCGAATGGTAAGTCTGCAGAAATGCCAAGAATTACAATATCGGTATGCTCTGTTGCTAATTCATTAAATTTAATGACACTGTTTGCACAAACTGGTGTATCAATACTTGGGAATATATTTAAAATAACTTTTTTGCCCAAAAATTGGTTGAGTGTAATATCTGTTAAGTCGTTACCACACAGAGAGAATGATGGTGCATTCTCTTTGATTTCTGGTAATTGACCTGTGAGCGGCACGGAATTTCCTGTGAAAGTGACTGTAGTCATTTTATGATCTCTTTTTTATAATAATGGGTGATTAGATGTATTGTTTTGCAATTGTAATCGCTTTTGTTAAATCAGGTGTTGTAGTCAACTCAGGTACACGTTGGATATGACGGATGATGTTATTCTTATCTACAACAATGATGGTGCGGGTCAATAAGCCGATACCAGCAATTTGTGTTCCTGTTTTTTGACCGAAGCTATGCGATACGGCATCTGATAAGAAAGTAATTTGCTTGTTGATCTCGGCGGCTTTGGCAAAGCGAGATTGTGCAAATGGTGTGTCAGCACTGACAGCTAAGAAATCAATACCTGAAGTATTGTTAGCATTCAGGTAGTCGCTTAGTTCGTGCAGTTGCTCATCACATACAGGGGTATCGACAGAAGCAATGATGTTGTAAATGCGTATGTTCTTTGATGGTACTGTTGTATCGAAATCACTAAGATCATTTTGTTTAAGCATAATGCTCGGCATCATATCGCCAAGTTTAACCGCGTGACCAGTCAGTTGTAATGGGGCAGTTTCTAGTGTGACGGTATTACCGATGCCTAATGGTGCAGAATCGGTGACAGTACTGAATTGATTGGCTGCAAGCGTTGCTGTTGATAAAAAGCAAGCTATTAAAGCAGATAAGGTTGTTTTTTTCATTGATTATAACTCTTATTGTTGTTAGCAGAATAAGAAATCCTGCTTTCGAATTTAATTAATGTATTACTTTATTAATGATTTGAACGCAGCACTATAATCAGGCTCATCAAATAGGTGACTAATAAGTTCATGATGTTGAATCTTACTTTTTTCATTAATACAAATAACAGCACGTGCTGAAAAACCAGCGAAAATAGAGTCGGAAATTAAGGTGTTGTAATCATGCATAAAGATTGGTGAATGGTAGCATGATGCAAATTTAATATAATCTAACCCTTCGGATTCAATAAATCTAATAAGTGCAAAAGGAGTATCGATTGATACACACAGTACGGTAATGTCTGTTATATATTTAAACCTCATTGCCCATAAGTTGAACTCTCGAATGCTGTTGGCACAAAGAATTGAGTCCACGCTAGGAAACGTATAAATAATCAGTTTATTTCCTTTAAAGTGCTCAAGTGTAACCGGTGAAAAGTGAACGCTTGTTAATGAAAACTGTCGAGCCTGTTCGCCAACATTAACAGGTACACCTGTTATTGCTATTGATGCATTTTTATAAGAAATATAATTCATTTAAATACTTAGTGTTACGCTAGTAATAAACCAACATGTGTTATTTGCTTTGGAGCTAATATATTGAAATGTCATCGCTTTTAATAATTAACTTTTCATAAATTTAAAATGCCAATAAAATCATTAATATAGAGAGGAGTTATGACTCTAAAGTGTGTATTTTTGTGACTGACATCATAAAAATACGCTTTTTTTCATAGCGTGAATTAAATTTTCATATGATAAATGTCATTATTTATAGGCATAAATGCTCAAGTTTGCCTGTTAAAGCAGCAACTTATGTGCGCCTGATTGCATATTAATTGTAATTATTGATTATTGATTAGTGTTTTATTGTTGGTTTATGTATGATTCTTTCAAATAGTTACATATAATGAAAAGCCATAACATATAGAGAAAATTATGTGGATATTTCATCCTCATCAACGTGAACAGCTCCATAACTCAAAGCTTAATGTTTATAAACGTATTAAATCGACAGATTGTCAAATTTTAAAACTATTGGTTAAGCATCAAGGTCAATTAGTCAGTAAAGACGTACTAAATAATAATGCTTGGGAAGATAGGATCGTTTCAGATGCAAGTTTAACGCAAGCAATAGCACAACTACGATTAACACTCGGGGATAGTGGGAAAGAGCAAAAAATAATAAAAACACTACCTCGGAAGGGCTACATGCTAATTGAGGGGCATGTTGTTTTTTCTGATGATTATGAAAAAATAACAAAGTCGACAACGAGCACTTCATTAAGTCAGAATGAGGTGAAAGTTCACGTTAAAACAGAAGATGATAATAAAACTGAGGCAAAAATAATCCAAAAAATTCATTTTTTGTGCCAATTAAATTGGTGGCGTAGAATGAATGTTTTTTTTATCTTCATTATTTTACTGTTTGCTTCTTTTTTCTATTACCGTTTAGGGAATGTTATGATTCAGCGATGGTCACTAGAGCCAAATACGTGGAATATGACAGACGTCGGTGGTACAACGTATTATTACGATAACCATGGTGGTAGTGAAATATTGTATAAACAGGTTGTTAGCAAGTTAAACCAGCATATTACCGATCTATTTATTTCAAAGAACCCTGGTCAGTTCTATGTATCGTGTGTTTACCGTTGCGTAAAACTCAACGAACAATCCGTTAAAAATCTCTCTTTTTCTATGGATTATTCTTTCCTTGATATGCGGAACATCATTAATGAACAATGTCGCTAAATACACACTGGTATTGTACTGCTTAGGAGCATTGTGTGGAGCGGTGTACTTGTTAGGTTCAAATGAGTTATTTGTGAGTAAAGTAATTAATAACCGTACGAACCCGATAGTTTTTAGTGAAGGAGTTGCCTATGGTAAAAATAGTGTCAACCGCTATCGTGAAGTGCACTCTATCCTTCGTTTATTCTGGGGAATACACAGCATGAAATCGACAGTTTTATCTTCAAACTCTGATGATAAAGCATATAACCAATCGTATTCGATCCATTTTTTAAGCAGTAACTTGTTTTCAGTATCGATGAGTGCAGGCAATCAAAAGAAACGGTCTAGTTCGGGGTCAGATCTCTCAGAAGCCCATTTAAATGAGTACCCACGAGACGAGGTTTTTCAGATCGTAAAGAAAACGTCGGCACTTATATGTTACTCAAGCTTGAGTACATCAGCTGTAGATTGTGTACAGTTTGTAAAGTGATTCCTGAATTTTATGATGAAAACACTATCACCGTACTATTGTTCGACATGAGACTGTATGTAAATTCAAACTTGTTGTACAAATGAAATGTTCGTCTTCATAGGCAATTTTGAAAAATTCATAACGTGGAAAAGATCGTTGATTAACCAGAAAAATATCCTTCTCTATCATCGAATCGTAATTATTATTAGTGAGAGTCAGAGAGGACATTACGTCATTACCTAAAAATTTAATCGAATAGGTATTGTTGTAAAGCTTCACTTCTCCCTTAGTGCTAATTGAGGCTTGTACTGTGGAAAATCCCCACAAATCCGTAATGATTGAATTAAGCTCTTTGTATGCACTACTATCACCATTAAGAAAGAGTTCTTTTTCTGAATAAAAAGCGGGAGAACCATACTGTTTTATTACTTCAGGACGGTTTGAAAAATTTACTATCACTAGAGTTAGAAAACAGAAAAGAGAAAGAAAAATATAAATATATAGGATTATTTTAGTTACATGTTTCACGTATCTTTCCTAGTATTAATTCAAACGGATAATCATCAGTAAACGAGATATTATATGCATTATCTTGTTTGTAAGTCTTGTTATAGTAAATACACGAAAGATAAAATCTATCAGGATTCTTAAAGATAAGTATATGACTAATAGTGTCGGGGATATTATCTTTCAAATAAAGGTATAATTTCTCACTTGCATTTTCACCATCTAAATGAAAATGAGTATTATATTCATTTTTTATTATAATTGGCAAATTAACCAGACCTTTCTTCTGATAAAAAAGGTTGTATATGTTGTAAAAATTAACCGTGGCAATAAATAAAAAAACAATGAAAAATAAATTTTTAATTTTATTGTTTACATATTTTCTGTAGAAAAATTTAATGCTTTCAATGCTCTCATTAAGTAAGAGCATGTTGGTGTTTTTTTCTATGTTAATAATGGTATGGTCGTTTTTTTCTTCAACATTAAACGTTGAGGTAATGGGTTGATTTAAAACAATATTACCAGGCAGTAGCATGTATCCTTCACGAGGTTTGGTTTTTATTATTTTTTGCTCTTTTCCACTATCTCCCAATAAAAATCGAAGTTGGGAGATTGATTGAGTAATGTTATTTTCCGATACGGGCCGCCCTCCCCATATCTCATGCATGATTGATTTTTTTGTGACATAGTGACCCTCATTACTTATCAGTAAATACAGAGTGTCTGACTCCGTAGATTTTATTCGTTTTACTTTTCCTGTTACCACATTGACTAACTGATGGTAAGCTGTGGGGTTAAAATGCCACAAAATTTATACTCACTAATTTTTATACATTTATTTTAAATAATTAATGTCACATGGAAAAATGAAATTAAAAATGTAAGCAATTATTTCACAATGTGAATAAGAAGTCGATTGTTAATCATATCTAGTGCCCTTTCTAAAATTAAAGTATTTATTCAGAATATTCCCGCTTTCTACTGTTTAACGCTAGGCAGCGTGCGACCGCGAGTAATACCTTACACCAGCTTGGCTTGAATGATTTGTTCTAACAGAAAGGTAAGGTTGTCGCGTTGATTCGTATCGGTCTCTGGTTGATGAATAAAAATAGCATCACCATCTTCGACGAGATCATAAAGTCTAAATCAGTATGAGTGAGTTCGACTAATGCATTTTTCATTCAATATCCTCATCTATGCGAGTTACCTCATCTATTTAATTAAGCAGCCTGTCGTGGATTAACGATATAGTAAACCTACAATAAAGTATGATGGATATACGAATATGAATAGCATGGAATGGGACAGTATTCGGATATTTCTAGCAGTGGCAGAACAGGGAAGTATGTCTGCTGCTGCGCAAGTAGTGGGAATGTCTCAACCGACGGTAAGTCGTCAAATTCTGGCGCTTGAAGAGCGAACTGGATTACATTTATTTGAACGTTCAACAAGCGGTTTAAAGCTGACACCAGTCGGCCGCCAATTGTTAGAGTCAGCTAAAGATACAGCATTAGGTGCAGAGCGCTTTTCTCGTCAGGTTAACGGTAGTTCAATTGAAGAATCGGGCAATGTACGTTTAGCTGTAAGTGAGTTATTTGGTTTTCATTTTTTACCTGATGCTTTAGCTGCATTTCACCGAGTGCATCCTTTAATTAATGTTGAGTTGATTGTGTCGAATGACAAAGTGAATTTAAATAAACGCGACGCAGATATTTCGATATGCCAGCAAAAACCGGAACAGCCCGATCTTGTCGTTACGTATTTAATGAGCAGATCATTGGGTTTTTTTGCTCATGAATCCTATATCGATGATGTTGGTTATCCTAAAACACCAGATGACATTTATCGTGCACCGCATAGCGTTATAGGATTTGATAACAGCAATATGTATATTAACGAGGCTGAAAAATCGGGGCGTAATTTATCCAAAAAGCAATTTATCTTTCGTACTGATAGTTACCAAATGCAACTTAATTTGATTCAAGCACAGGCCGGTGTTGCTGTTACGATTGCAGAAGTTGCTAAGAAAACGGCTGGCTTGATTGAAATATTCAAAGATATCCCATTGCCTAATATTACATGGTGGCTAGTTTGTCATCGAGATGTGCAGGTGAACCCCCGAATTCATCATTTAATGGTTTTTTTAAGAGAGTGGTTTCAAAAACAAGATGAGAAATTATAGAGAAATATACCTATTATATTACTTACCTAAAGTGATGGTTGCCATGCCCATGCCACCCTGTCGTCTTACCTCGTTTTATATACTACGTTCAAATAAGACTTAGAGTTCCTTCATTTTTGAACAACCTGAGTGAGCAATGCGTGAAATCACCTTTTTCTTGCATGGAAAATGAGTATTTATCCTCTTAACCTTAAAAATAATTGAGGTAAGGAAGATCCCCCGCTTCTTTTACTCAACTAAAGTTGAATATTTGCTGGCATTTTGTTCGGATAATTGTCTTTTACCCGATAAAAATTGATCTAAACCAGTTTCGCTTAAATTTTTAGCCTCGAATTAAAACAAAAGTTGAGACTTTCAAAAAAAATTGAGTATGATGTGATCATATAGATAAAAACGAAGAAAATGCTGATCGACACATTTTTCGTTGCAAAGTCTGATTGACGTGTGTTTGGACAGCATTTTGTCCTGTTTACCTTTTTTCTGATGAGATAACCATGAGCAATTCTTTAGTTCTTGTAATCAATTCTGGTAGTTCTTCACTTAAATTTGCACTAATCGATACGGTTAGTGGCGAAGCAACCTTAAATGGTCTTGGTGAGTGTTTTGGTCTTGCTGACGCAAACGTTAGCTGGAAAATCGACGGTAAGAAACATAAGTTTCAACTAAGCGATAACGGCAACCACCATAAGCAGGCAATTGACCGTATTGTTGCTTTACTTGAAGAGCAAGGTATTAAACAAGATATCGTTGCTGTCGGTCACCGTGTTGTACATGGTGGCGAGAAGTTTACTCAAACTGTCAAGATTGATGAAACTGTCTTACAAGAAATTGAGAATCTTAGCGATCTAGCACCGCTGCATAATCCTGCACACGTTGTTGGTATGCGAGCTGCAATCGCTGCTTTCCCTGCTTTATCTCAATATGCAGTGTTTGATACTGCATTCCACCAAACAATGCCTGCAAAAGCATTTACTGGTGCAATTTCAAGCAAGCTATATGATGACTACGGCATTCGTCGTTACGGCTTCCATGGTACAAGCCACTATTTTGTGAGCCGCGAAGCAGCTAAAGTAATTAATAAACCGATTGAAAAAAGCAGCTTTATTTCAGTACACCTTGGCAATGGCGCATCAGTTTGTGCAATTAAAGACGGTCAAAGTGTTGATACAAGCATGGGCTTTACACCGTTATCTGGCTTAATGATGGGCACACGTTGTGGTGATTTGGATCCAGGCATTATTGAATTCTTGCTGAAAAAAGGTTGGTCTACAGAGCAAGTATTTAAAGAGCTAAATTCTAACTCTGGCTTCTTAGGTGTATCTGGCTTAACAAGTGACTGTCGTGGTGTTATCGAAGCGATGGAAGAAGGTCATGTTGGTGCAACACTGGCATTTGAAATCTTCACTTACCGTGTAGCAAAATACATTGCCTCTTACATGGTGGCATTAGATGAATTAGATGGCATCATCTTTACGGGTGGAATTGGTGAGAATTCATTACCTATCCGTCGCCAAATTCTTAAGTCTCTTAAGATCTTTGGTTACCGTGAAGATGAAGCAGCAAATGCTGATGCACGTTTTGGGAAAGACGGTGTTATCACGCAGGCAAATACACCTCTCGCAATGGTTATTCCAACCAATGAAGAGTGGGTAATTGCAAAAGAATCTATGGCGCTTTTACACGCTTAATAGATTCAAATCAGCCTGTATAAGGCTGGTATTGCCAAGTTGCCTATGAACTTGGCAATACCCTGTTTGGAACGCAGGGATTACGGAACGGGAAAACGGCTCTGAGTGTATGCTCAGGGCCGTTTTTTTATCAACGGTAGTACAGCAATCCATCAAGAGAGATACATTTTATGATGTGGTTTCGAAGCTGGTTTTATGGAGGCTGTTAGCAAACTTTTTCACTACTACTTCACCGTTAGGCGCTGCTTGATACTACCCTGCGTGAGCAGCGCTTCTATTAGCAGTTTTCACCGATTTTCAATCATGGTGATAGTGTAATTCTAGGGGGGACAAAAAAGCGCGTGAACTCTTTGAAACGACGCCTCATATCGTTAATATGCTTTCACTCCCATTAATGAGTTAGCTGCTAAACTTACGACTCAGCCCCCTATTTCACTTTAAAAGACTTTTTGTATCGTTTGCTTTGGCGGCTTTTAGTTCATCGCTTTGAATCCGTGTGTTGAATGCTGTGAGAGGAATAGGCAATAAAAATTATGAAAGTGGGCTGGCTACCTACAATCGATGTCATAGAGCAAATAACATACATCTCAAAGTAAGGTGAGTTATGGGAAATGATAATGAAAGTAAATTATCCCGCCGAGATTTTTTAAAAAATGCAGGTTTAGCTGCTCTGGCGACAGGTGTTGGAGGGAGTTTGATTGGTCCCCAGTCTGTCAATGCTCAAGCAGAGCATGCTGAAAGCAAGGGGATGCCCAAGCAGCCCAGTGCTGGTCCTTATAATATCTTAATGATTGTTACGGATCAGGAACGCCATATGACACCAGAGGAACTGCCGGAAGGGTATCAATTGCCGGGACACCAACGCCTAGCCAAGCACGGTGTTGTATTTGATAACCACCAAGTTGGATCGTGCGTATGCACCCCGTCACGCTCAGTGATATATACAGGGCAGCATATCCAGAATAATGGCATGTTCGACAATACCAATTTTCCCTGGTCTGGCAGCATGTCGACAGATATCGATACTATTGGTGACTTGTTACGAAAGGAGGGGTATTACACCGCCTATAAGGGCAAATGGCACCTCACCGAAGAATTTGAAACCGCCAATGAACTGCATTTCCCCCAAAAGATCCTCGTTGAAGAAATGGAGCAGTATGGCTTCTCTGATTATTTTGGGATCGGAGATATTATTGCTCATACCGAGGGGGGGTATTTGCATGATGAAGTCATCTCCGCGATGAGCCGAAGCTGGCTACGAGGCAAGGCAGATCAGCTCCGTCAGGAGAATAAGCCATGGTTTCTGGCCGTCAACCTAATTAATCCCCACGATGTAATGTATTACAATACCGATCTTCCCGGTCAGGCACAGCACTCGGGGGGGGTGATGATGCGTATGAATCGAGAGCCGAATAATCCCCTTTACCAGAAAGAGTGGAACGTCAGCCTGCCTGAATCTCGCAGCCAACTGATTCAAGAAAAAGGGAGACCGACCGCACATCTGGACTATATGCTATCTCGCGGTGCGATGGTTGGGGTCGTCCCCAATGTTGACGAGCGTTGGCAGCGCCTGAATAACTATTACCTTAACTGTGTTAGGGATGTGGACAACAGGATAGTCGAAATATTGGATGAGCTTGATAACCTTGGTATTGCTGACAACACAATTGTTATTTTTACCGCAGATCATGGAGAGCTGGCTGGGGCCCACGGGTTATCAGGAAAGGGGGCCACGGCTTACCGTGAACAAAACAATGTGCCTTTTACAATTTCACACCCTGCCTTTGAAGGAAATAAGCGCTGTAAAGCTGTGACCTCACATGTGGATATAGCAACCACCTTGCTGAGTATCGCTCGGGGAAAAACGGTCTCAGTTAAAGATCTCCCAGGCAAAGATATAACGACCTTACTCGGTAATCCTGAGGCGGCGGCAATCGATGCCCTTCGCGTCGGGGCATTGTATAACTACAATATGTTGGCTTATTTGGACGCAGCATTTTTTACCAACATTAATAAATTCTTTGCTGAAGGCGGGAAGCCAGAGGAGATTGCCAATCAAGGTTTTCGACCAAATTTAAAAAAACGCGGTGCTATTCGCAGCATCTGCGATGGGCAGTACAAGTTTAACCGTTATTTTTCTCCTCTTGAGCATCATATACCACGCTCTATTGAGCAATTATTTGCATATAACGATGTTGAGCTGTTCGACCTGAAAAACGATCCACTTGAAATGAAAAATCTCTCTCTTGATTATCAGAAATACGGTGATCTCATCTTAACGATGAACAATAAACTTAACTTACTCATAGAGCAGGAAGTGGGAGAAGATATAGGACAGATGTTGCCGGGGGACGATGACGTTGGCTGGAGGCTCTCCCCTGACATAAAACATCTGAGACTGTAACAGTGTGCCCAAATTTTGTCAGTGCAATCATATTGATCACCCAACCAATGAAGAGTGGGTAATACCAAATCCATTAATTATCTGATCAGTTCAGCGAGAGTTAAAATGCTTTTAGGCAAGGAGATAAATTGAGGATCTAGTGGCTCTAAATTGAAATTTATTAACGCAGTATAAAAGTCTTTTAAACTCGCCCAAAGGGAACACCACTGGAAGCCAACTTCTGTGTCTAGCGATTTCAAAAGAGAACCACTCTTTTATCAAACACTATCCTTGAACTCGACTCCCAGTGGTATTCTGAATGGTCAGATAATTAATGGAATTGGTATAATTGCTAAAGAATCTATGGCGCTTTTACACGCTTAATAGATTCAAACTAGCCTGTATAAGGCTGGTTTTGCCAAGTTGCCTATGAACTTGGCAAAGCCCTGTTTGGAACGCAGGGATTACGGAACGGGAAAACGGCTCTGAGTGTATGCTCAGGGCCGTTTTTTTAATTTCTGAATATGGTGAAACTAGACGCTTATTTTTGTGCTAGATGCTGAGGTTTACTGATCAGGCGAGCAATCATTTTATTAATCGCGACCATCTGCGGCGCATCTTTACTGTAGTAATTATACGGTGGAAGATTGTTGGTACTATAACCCCAGAAATCCCAACACCCATTGGGATTCATAGGGCTTAGCATTGATTTATTAACTTGAGGGAAGAGCACAACCATGCTGTTGGTATCTGCGACTTCTAAATAACCCGTTTCCTTTACATATTTTGTCCCTATTTCGGAGGCGCCTTGTTCACAGCCATGTACGGCGACATGAACTTTACATTGCTCTGCACGGCAATTTTCGGGTATATACACAAACGCGGTTTCGTCCATGCTTGTGAGTGGGCTGTCAAAAAAGGCACTCTGATTAAACTCAATGAGTTCGCCGCTTAATTTCTTGGCTGCAGGGTTCTGGGCACCGTATATGTGTTCGAGAATACGCTGAGCCTGCGGAATATCGCAATTATTGATAAACGGTTCTTGAGTTTTGTCGCACTGGGTGTCGTTTTTATCGGTGGTGATAAAGGCATGGCCTGCGTTAATTCGGTTGTTGTACAGTATATGATCGTCACTCACTCCTAGTTTCTGGTAAAACTCGGCGGTGGTGTCTACAACGCCTGTCACGACGGTTTTATCACTTGCTCCAGAGAAGATATATACTTTGTCATCCTTCAGATTGTCTACGGCATCAATTTCATCGGAATCAGCTGTGTCTTTCGCAAGGTCGACCAAAAAATCACTGTCTGGGTACATTATTGACGGGCAGCCGACAATGCTGTTTTTACAGGGATTCATGCAGGTCGTTGTTGCGTTCAGAATTGGCGTAATAAACGGGTTGCTGAATGGATTGTTACCGGCACAGTTCCATGGGCCACCTGCGACTATACCTGCACCAACCAGATCTTTAGAGTAGGCGACATGGAATTGAGCCGCCATAAAAGCACCGGAGGATAACCCAGATATGGAGGTTTCGTTTGGAAGAGCATTCAGTGCAGGAAGTTCTGTTTGTGTCGCAAGGACTGTGGTGCTAAGAGAAATAAACAATAGAGCAATTGTGATTCTAAGTTCCTTTATCATGTTTGCCTCCTGGCAATTTATAATATTAACAATAGGTATCGGTTTTGTGTCCTTACAACATGGTGTTGAAACTATGTGGCGTTAACACAAAGATTGCGTGACTTGAAAATGTTGTACACGCTCGGGTTGCCTGTGGGCAATATCCCGGGATGAGAATATGCACGTATAAAATAGGTTGCATCTTTGTTTGTGATTTACGAAAGAAGAATGCGGTTGAGGTATGATTTTCTGGTGTTTGAGTTATGGGCTTTGCAAGGAACATTAATGCAGGTCAAATAAATCAGTAACGGCCCTGAACCATTCAGGGCCGTTTCATTGTTTGCCCAGCAAAGCTGGCAAACCCGTTCACTTGAAAGATAGTGCAGTCACCCCGACTAACGGGAAGACAATCCGAATGGCAAGGGCGTCACTGGCTAACGGTGGGGGCTGAAGGAAGCCATAGGAAGTTTACTGCTCTTGCCAAGTTGCCTATGAACTTGGCAATACCCTGTTTGGAACGCAGGGATTACGGAACGGGAAAACGGCTCTGAGTGTATGCTCAGGGCCGTTTTTTTATGCGCGCGAAGTTATCATTTTAAATAGGCACGATTTTTTCTAACTCGGTATACGCCCTGAATACAAAAAAAGGTCAGGGAAGCACTCACCTGACCTTTTCTCATACCACAGCAGGGGTAGTGATTAAATAAAGATACTTGAAAGGAAGAAGCCAACAGGTACAGCGCTCACAATTCCCAACGAACCCGGTAGGAAGAATGGGTGGTTGATGATCAGCGAGCCATTCCACCTCTTACTTAAGAATGATCCAGTGTCATCAGTCGCAATAGCAAAAGCCGTGGTTGGGTAGATGTTAGTCATATACAACGCACTAACAGCAACAAAGCTAGCCAAGATAGTACCAGCATCTACACCTAAGGTAGCCGCAATTGGTACTAATAATGCGCTGGTAGCCCCCTGACTAAACAGCAGGGCACTCGTAGCGAAAAAGACGACTGCAAGTAATGCCGGATACTCGTTTAACACACTGCCCGCAACATCTTTAATTTCACCAATATGGGCACCAATGATGGTAGAACTTAGCCACACAATACCGAGAATAACAATCAAAGATTCAGCACCATCCCTAAAGATTGGGGCATGCTTAATTTCTGATAATTGCACCTTACATGTCATCGCCATCAAGAATGAAATAAATAGCATTGTAATGACAATAATATCTTTAGATCCTAATGTGTGGCCAATCACTGATTTAAACATCAGCATGCAGACAATGAAGATAACACCGGCTAGGAATAACATCACCGAACGTTTGGCTTCTGGGGTCGGCTCTGCATCTTTTTCTTCATCGGAACTAAAGTTAACTAGGCCTTTTTTCACGCGCTCTTGATAGATAGGGTCTTCAGCCAGCTCCACACCTTGCTTGCTGGCAACAAAGGCCGCAACCGCAGAGCCAACTAGTGCCGCAGGAAAGATCACACAGAGGGCATCAAAAAAGTTTACGCCCATCTGCTCTACCACAACATACATAGCAGCTGTTGCACCAGATATAGGCGAGGCAGTAATCGCGATTTGTGACGCGACAACAGCCGAGCTTAACGGTTGGCTTGGGCGAACCCCATTCTCTTTGGCAACCTGTTGAATGACGTTTAAAACAGACATGGCGGTATAGCCAGTGCCTGCAAGGGTTGTTAATATAAAGGTCGTAGCAGGCGCGAGAATATTGATATACTTAGGGTTATTGCGCAACATTTTCTCTGCGCATTTAACCATGTACCCCATACCGCCAGCTTGCTGCATTACAGATAAAGCAAGAATGACCGACATGATGATCAAAATAACAGAAACAGGTATATCTCCGGGAGATAGGCCCATTATATAGACGGCAATTACCATCCCTACACCACCAGCCAATCCGACACCTATACCACCCAAACGAGCGGCAAGTATGATACATCCCAACAATAAAATAATTTCCAGTAACAGCATAATAAATCCCTCAATTTTTTATATTTATATTGCGACATCAGTGTTGAACTGAATTGCAAATTAATTACGGGTAGACAGGCCTCAGATAACAAACCACGTCTGCTAGTTTGTTAACACTGATAAAAATTGTTCGGTTCAGCCTTTTTTAGAAAGTATTTCTTTATGAAAACTCAACGAGCAGTTGAATTACTGACCTCCGCATCTTGTTCACAAATAAGAAAACACTCTAACAAGTTGAATATTTATTAAATTCCAAGCAGTCAAAACCCACAAACAGTTCTAGTCTTTCTTGTTTTTCCTTATGGCGGAGTTTTAATATCTAATTGTTATTAATGGGTATTTCCATGGTCCCCATACCATATAATTTAGATAGGTTAATAAGTTAAACCATCATAAGAAAACCAACTTTATTATTCACAATAATCATTCGGCCTGTGAATTTATAAAGACTCTACTTAGCTTTCCATTGTGTTTGAAATGCCTAAATCAATTCTGTTATGCGGAAACAGCATCATCATAATCTATATTTGATCACAGAATATTTTGCACGATCATGGCTGGTAACTAAATGCACACTATTGGCTCACCATTTATTAACCAAAATATAGCTAACCCAACAAAAGCAAACTCAAAAACCAACAGAAAGAGGCAGTCTTTCATAAAGTAAAAAATAACAATTTGGCTATTAATTAGATTAAGCGATGATTTGTAATACATGAAACACCTACATTAATCACAAAATAGAATCTGATTACCATGGCTCTAATGTAATGAACAATTTCACTCCATAACATACCGCGAGGCTATGAGGTTTTGTCGCAAACTGGAGTGCTGAGTTATGATCTCCTCTGCTCTCATTTCTTATACCTTAAACAAAAAACGACTGATACTGCTTGGGTGTAATGGCTGTACGTTTTTTAAAATGACGTTGAAAGTGTGCTTGGTCGGCAAAACCTAGTTGTCCTGATGCATCTGTTAAGGTGTTGCCTGCTTTGAGCAGGACCTTTGCTTGTTTTATTCGCTCATCCAATTGCAACGCATGGGGTGGCATGCCATAAATCGTATTAAACTGTCGAATGAGATGGTAACGGCTTAGACCTGCTTCTTTTGCTAAATCACTTAACGTGTGATTACTCTCTAGTTGGTCAAGTAATTTCTCATGAACTCGCTTTATATCGGGTGAGGCCTGTTTTTCAGTCTTTGGGAAAGCGATCTTATTTTGCCCAAAATATCGGGCTAAATACTGAATGAAGATACTTTCTGATAGTAGAGGGTTCGGTTCATTCATTAAAGTATCGAACAGGACATTAAATTCGCGGTATAGGTTAGGATCTATTTCATAGCGGTTTGAAAAGGGGAGATAATCGATATTATAATTATTGAGCATTTCAGATTGAAGAGTCCCGATCCAATGTGTATCAATAAATAACATTCGATAAGACCAATCATCAGCGTCGGGATTACAGCAATGAATATCACCTGGGTTTATGGTGACTGTGTTTGTCGCCTCGATACGGTTTCTTTTATTTAAGTTCTTATAATTGGCAGAGCCACGGTCGATGACACCAAGCGAAAATTCATCATGAGAATGCGCTTGGTAACAAGCGGCTGACTTTGAGGCTTTGCGGATCTCCACAAAAGGTAAGGTTTCGCATTGTATTAGAAAAACGGTGTCGTCTTGCTTCATTGCTACTTCCTTAATATCCCCAAAACATGTGCACCACTGTCCCACCTAAAAGTAATCCCATCGCAATATTAAAAGTGACTTGTCGTTTTGTGGTGGATAAATAACGCCCAATGTAATTCCCTGCTGCTGCCCATGCAGAAACACCTAAAAAGCATACCACAAAGGAGATGGCGCAAAAGATGACTAAGTACAGCATAGTGGGTGAGTGCTTCAATACAAATAAGCTTACGCCAGACATCGCGACCAGCCATGCTTTTGGGTTTAGCCCTTGAGATAAGACCCCTTCAAAAAAAGTAGGATGAGCCGCACTTTTTAAGTGTTCGGAATTTTCAATACCAACGGAAGTCGCAATTTTAAAAGCCATATAAAGCAAAAACACACTGCCAAATGCCGTAAGCCATCCTGTCATTTCAGGTAGCATTTTTAATGCTTGTTCTAGCCCTAGCCCACAAAGAAATACGATAAAGGTATAAGCGAATGTAGCACCAAGAACATGAAATACGGCTTTTTTATACCCAAATTGTGCCCCAGCACTGGCTGCGATGATATTGACGGGCCCTGGTGATACCGCACCCACAAAAGCAAATACCGACATAGAGAGTAAAACTGACTGCATGATGACTCCGAATTTAACCTGATGGTTATCAGCCTAAATGGGGCTGTATTGTGAGTATTGAACGAAATTGCTCTATCCTGCAGTTACTTCAAGCAAACTGGGTATAAATTGGCTTAATGGAGTACGATAATCAATATTACGCAAGTCATCGTTATGTCTATGCATTTATTGACAACCCAAAAGGATTTTACGTGGTTAACCTTCGAGAAATGCGTGTGGATGAGTATCCCGCTTACTGCGGCTATTTCATTGCTTACCATAACCAACGAGCACTCGCGCTGTATCAAGCCGTTGGGTTTACAATCTCGGGCTACAATATGTCAAAAAATATAAGCATGTAATTACGTGTTCTTTTAACCCGATATTATATCGCCCAAGATGACTCGTTGTCTGATTTTGAAAAAACGGCTCTGAGGGTATGTTCAGAGCCTTTCTTTCTTTCTTTCTTTCTCTTGGTATTAGAAGTTAGAGGCTGCTTACTTTAGATCCATCTTTGCTGTCTTTTGCGTTTTCCTCAAGAAAGTCCATTACTTGCTTTCTCTCTGCGGGGTTTAACCCTGCCCGAGGGAACATACTTTTGGTAATGCCTTGCCATTGTACTTTGGTGTATTGACGGGGATCTTTTGCTGAATGACACATGGTGCAACGTTGATAAAAAAGCTGCTCCCCAGCACTTTGCTTAACATCATTTAGCTTTATTTGATCGACAGCAAGAGTGATATCAAGCTTGGCAATCTCAGTGCCGCTGTCTAAAGCTAATATTTGTGGCGGTTCAAACGCTAAGTTAGATGATTCTGAGTCTCGACAGCGTTGAATATACGCTAAACAGGTATTTGCACTGTTGGCTTGGCTCAACTCACTGGAAGCATTGCTAGAGGTTAAAACATTAATCGCCCCGCTGTTACAACGTCCCTGACTGTCAAATTGTAACCACGCGCCTTCTTCTAGGCTGATCACCCCTGGCATGATCTTTTTAGACACTTTTGCGCCTGCAATAAGTCGTCCCCGATCATTAAAGATCTCTACTAGCTGACCAGAACGGATCCCATGTTTTTCTGCATCTTGATCATTGATCAGTACGTACTGTCTTCCTTGTACATCTTCACGTTTACGTACATCTGCATTGGCCATTTGCGAGTGTAAACGCATATATGGATGAGGGCTAACAACATGCACGGCATTGGTTTTTGCATTACCAAGGTATTCAAACGGTTCAATGAAGGTTGGCATGGGTGGGCAATCTTTCACTTCAAAATCAGCAATGTCTTGGCAGAACAGCTCAATTTTTCCTGATGTGGTATGAAGTGGAAATTGTTCAGGATCTTGATAGAAATCCCCATGCCTTACCCAGTCATTGGCAGATTCAGCGATAGGGAGGTGCGCGACACCTTGTTGCCAAAAGTCTTCAAATGGCAAGGTTGCTGATGAGGCTTTATAAGCACGTTTTAAAATATCATTGAAGGCTAAACCATCGGTAAATTGTTCTTCGACACCAAACATTTTTGAGAGACGGCGGAAAATCTCAAAGTCATCCAAGCTTTCACCGTAAGGTTGGATTACTTGGCGCATCGCATAGATTTTATCGTTACTGTATGTGCCGCCAGAAGAGAGGTCATCACGTTCTAGTGAACTCGTTGCAGGCAGTACGATGTCAGCATAGCGGGAAGAAGCACACCACCATGGATCTTGGCAAATAAAGGTATCGACCTTTTGGTTTAATGCAGCAATCAACTCATTGGTATTTTGTTGATGTGATAAGAGATTATTGCCTGCGTTATAGATGACTTTAATGTCAGGGTAGGTATATTCGATGCCGTCACGGGTAAAGCGTTTACCTGGGTTATTTAACATTTCAGAGATACGCGATGCAGGGCAAACTTTACCTACCGGATTTTTGCCCTGTGATAAACCAACAGGCAATGCTTTACCTGATTGAGGCATACCGCCGTTACCATAGTGCCAGCTAAAACCAACCCCCTCACCAGGTTTGCCTATTTTTCCCAGCATAGCTGCAAAATTAATGATCGCCCAATGAACCATTTCCCCATGATCAGCCCGTTGAAGTGACCAACCTGCGGCAAACTGTGTTTTTTTGTTTGCGAATAGCTCTGCCATTTCTTTGATCTTTTCAGCAGAAATACCAGTGATTTTCTCTGCCCATTGTGGTGACTTCACAACCCCATCATTTTTGCCCATCAGATGGTCAATATATTTATCGGCACCCACGGTATAGCGTGCTAAATACGTTGGGTCATACAGTTCTTTTTCATAGGCATATTGCGCCATGGCAAGAAATAGGGCGGTATCGGTATTAGGTACTATTTTTACCCAGTCAGCATCCAGTTCATCATCGGTACGGGTACGCTGTGGGTTGATCGAAATAAATTTAATGCCTTTCTCTGCAAACTGTTTCCAGCGAGGGTACATTTGATGATCTGCGACGCGAAATTCAATGCGGTTATTTTTCCAAGGGTCACAACCGATGAGTACAAATACTTCGGTATGCTTTTCAATAACAGGCCATGCGGTTTGTGGTGAGTAGACTTCCATATCACCAATAACATGAGGCAAGATAACTTGAGATGCGCCGCCAGAGTAATCGCCCGTTGTTGTACTTTGCCCACCGATTAAATTAAAGAAACGCCCCTGCAATACTTGAGGTCGCATTAAACCTGCATGAGACCAACCCCCATAAGAGCTACTAAAAATAGCGTCATTTCCAAACTCTTTGGCTGTGGTTTGAATGCTATCGGCCACAAGGGATAAAGCCGTTTCCCAGCTGACTCGTACAAAAGGTTCTTTCCCGCGTAAATGGGGCTTATTGTCACCTTTCGGATCGGCAAGGTAAGACTGTCTTACCATGGGATATTTAACCCGAGTTTTATCATAGACACGGCTCAGAAGGCCTTCGGTCAACATTTCAGTTGGCATCGCATCCAGTTCTTTACGGGGCTGAACACCAATTAAAATACCGTCTTTAACTATCGCGTTAAAAGGCCCCCAGTGACTTGCGTGCGGAATCACATCAACATCATCGTCAGCAAAAATTTTCGATGCTGGAAAGATCGCTAAACCACCCGCTGCGGCAACAGCTGTGGCAATAGAGGTTTTTAATAAGGTACGACGAGAAATAGCCATTATCATTTTCATTTTTGTTAGTTGTGACTACGATACTAACCCTATAAAGAGGTATTTTAAATATACATTTAATCAATTTTATATTTAAGAAAGGTAATCTATACACATGAAAGTATTATTAAAGAGGGGAAATGTGGATGCCTTCACTGACAGTTTAAAGAAAACGGCTCTGATGCCGAATAACAGAACATCGACCTGCTGAAAGTGTTTTATTCACAATGTATCTGTAAATCTGCTTTTGAATGGCAGTAAGTATCCGTATTGTGAGAATGAAGTTCCTGACCAATATTGCTAAGTTATAAAGAGAATGCTGATTGATAGCCGTTACTTAGTTGATAAGCTAATTACGGGCTTTTTTTTTGGCCAGTAATAAAAAATATAATGCCACCCTACCCACAAGACTAACCCAGTTGCGACGGTAATTTCAAATATGCCTAATCGTTCTAACCAAGCCCAGTGTGGATGATCAATTACTAGCCAGTCGGTTAAACGGTCGATCGATACCGCACTGATTACCGAAGGAAAAGTAACAGCCGCTAATGATGGTTGAAACCGGTGTTTTAAAAGATCGAAATAACACAAATACACCAGAATAGTCATGGTGATACCAATACCTGCTAATGCGCCCACTAAAACAGGGTCGGGTTCAGCAACATTTAGTAAATAGGCGGTTAAAGAAAGGTTAACGGGGGCGGCCATAATGGCCAATGTCGGCCTTGCTGGACGAGGCATTCTACCTGCAAAGCACAAACGATATAGCACAACAGGTAGCATGATAAAATATACAGCGATACAGAAATGCGTCATGGTAACGGCTAAATCAGAGTGTCCTAGTTGAGCGCCTGCTAACGTGCCACTGATAGCACCTACAGGGTATAAAAACCAACTAGGGTAGAGATGGATTAAGCGGAATTTACGTAGCTGAAAACTAAAAAAAAGTATCATCATAGTAAAGTGAAGCAGTAAGGCTGGGTACCAAAGTAAGCGGGCACTCACGACATGCATAGAAGACCAATAATCTGATAAAACCAGCATAGTCATCGACATCGGTGCCATTAAACTGCCATAAAGCGGGTGTTTTAAATCGACAATAAATAATTGCGGATTGAAGATATATTTGAGTACTACTGGTATTAATAGACAGGCGCCAATAAGAGCACATATTCCGCGAATAATATCGCCACTACTGGGTAAAAAGAGTGACCATGCTAATCCTAACCCTGTAAAAGCCAATGCTAATGCGGCTTGGGCTGTAGGAACTTGTTGTAAAGCAACGCCTATCGGTGACATCTATATCACAATCCTTCTGATTTCGATTCATTTTCGTGGGGTTAAGAATGCACTCAAATCTGGCGCTAGAGAACCCGTTACAAATGTTACACTAAAATAACATTCTATTGTTTAATCGATGCTTAAAAGTGGCATTTCTAATCAACATTTTATCGTCGTTTTAGCGGTGAAAGTCAGTGTAAATCTTTGGATAAATGAAATTTTGCAGTTGTCTCTATAGATATAGAAAAATAATTTGCTTAATTCGCAATCCTTGACCATATTTAAGTTGTAACCTGTATTGAGTGTTTAAATGGTTTAGCTTCTCGGAGGATATGAGCGGTACTCGTCTTACTCAGAATGCAGGTTTCAGGGTGTGCTTGGTGATTACATCAGGTACCTTACGATACAAAGCAACAAAGCAACAAAGCAACAAAGCAACAAAGCAACAAAGCAACAAGTAAAAGAAGTAATAAGTAAAAGAAGCAAAGTAACAAGTAAAAACGTAAGTAAATGTGTAATGCGAAAAGCACTAAGTCGACAACTTCAGTGTTAACAATTTGGTAGATACACCGAAAATTTGTTTTACTTCGCCAATACAGACTAGTTCGATAAAGCTACTTATAGCATCGAATACGGCATACTCATCGTAATGAGTGGCGAAGACAGAAAGACGATATACAGAAAAAACCTTGCGTGTGCTGAGTAGGTAGACGAAGGTAAGTAAATCGAACAAAGCCGCACTGCAATGGTGCGGCTTATCTTTTGGTTTCGATAAACTGTCCATTATTAGCCCTCTGCGTTGAAGCCATTACCGTGATGGTGACTGGCTCAAAAATGTATCTGAATTTCCTAGGTATACCCATGAAGGCAAGCGTGAGTTAGCCCTTGATGATGACACTTACCGCATCTTGCCTCCCGCGATATTGGTCATTTTCAGCGGCGGCAGAGAATTAACTTAATTTATCAGTCAGAATTGTGACGACTTGGGCGCACGAAATGGGCCATCAGGTCTACTATTGAGTGGGTAAGCTTTCTATTTCGCCGCAGGTGAAAGTACGACCATCATTAACGAAATACGGTGACATCAATGACAGTGAATGATTTGCCGCTTGGTTGTTAGCGCCCCAGATATTAGAAAGCACTTTACCGGATGCTTTTGCATTCATTACCGAAGCGGTTACTACTGCGAGTTAACCAAAAAGGACAGATGATGACCCATTTAAACCAAGCCCAAGCCCTGTTTAAAGAGCATTTAACCATTGAATCACTGCGCCATCTAGATAAGTTGGAGAAGCTGACCAGTGGCGAAGAGGCCGATCAGATCGGTGAACTCTGGGAAGTGGTGATGGCAGATGCAGATGAGGCTGTACTAGATCAGGCCCGAGAAGAAGGGCTGATTTAATGGCACGCAAACGGGTATGACGTTCGGTACGCCTTACGAATACGATGCTTCCATCATTTTGGTGGTTCGTCCGATATGCGCCCGCAAAATGCCGCCATTCATGGCTAGGTGTTTCGATGACGATATAAAGCAGATTTATCAGATTCTGGATGATTTCCTGATTGTAGACTAAAGCGCCTGTATCTCTATCTAAATGGTTGAGTCAACTCACAGTTTTTATGGGTATCCGTAAATCATCGCCATCATTGGTCAAGATAAACAACTAATAAGTCGGTCTCAACGGCATTTGCCAATTTGGGCACAGATGAGAATAGACGACTCAAAAATGTATGATGGTGGCCGCAAACAACTAAATCGATATCCATTTCTTTAACTATCCCTGAGAGTTTTATATGGAGATCGCCTATGACTACTAAGGTGTCTGTAATCGGATAATCACTCTGATCCACCAGTGTTTGTAACTCTTTCTGTAATGTCAGTTTTTCTTTTTGTGCCAAAACCACCTTATCAACATCCACAAAAACAAATGAAAGTTTGCAATTAGCGCCTTTAGCTAATGAGATCGCTTTATCAATCACTATCTGGCTGGATTGAGATAAATCAACAGCCACTAATATGTGCTTATAGCTCATTACTTTCTTCCAATTAGTTATTATATGCTGACCTTAAGTCTAGCACCGGAGAGGTTCACTCTAATTCAGAAAACCAAGAAAAACCAAAAATAATCTGCTTAAATTTCAATCAAAAGTGACTGCTGTTTGTCGGGTATCATCGTTAAACTGTGAACCGTACTGATGTTAAACTCTTGGTTGACTCATCTTTGCCCCGAAATGTGTTGTACGTATTAAGACAGTTCATGAGTAGCATAAAGCAAAGCAGGTAGATCTTGATATTATTGAATATACTTATTAATTGTTGCTAATAACGTATTATTTTTGCACTACCTTTAGATTGTCACTGTAACGGAAGGAGTAAAGTCATATGCCACTTTTTGCCTGTCCAACTTGCGAAAAACTAATTTCAAAACGAGCCCATAACTGCCCACAGTGCGGTGAGCCAGACCCATTTAACTACTATAGCCGCAAGAGTTGGATCGAACGTTTAGTGTGGACAGTTGTGATAGTGGCAATCGTAGTCTTTAGCTGGCAGGTATTGTTCCCAATGTTAATGGAAGCTGTGGGCTAAAGTAAGGTTAGACTCATTTCTAGCGTTTTCTGTAACCGACCATAAAGAATGACAAATATGAGAGTAGGTGGGATTGTGCAGGATCTCGTGGGCGGGCCTTGTATTTATGGTAAGGAATTTCAATATTCCTTACCATGAACAGAGGCAGGCGCAAACTGACTCTTTTTCACCTCTGTTATTGCCTACGTTTCTTTCGTCGCCATTCAACGCCGCATTATTAAACAGATATTGCCTTTTTACCGTCATTTGAATACACCTATCCCGTACCGGCCATCAGGCCGGCACCAACGTCGAAGCCGTCAAATCTGAGAGCGGCGTTCCGGCTCGATACCCATTGAAAACCAACCGACTTTGGCACAGCACACATTCATATGGGTCAACATTGACATACCCTTTCAGCATCGCGGCATAACCGGGCAAGGTGGGTTTCTTTTTCTCTTCCATGTCTAAGGCGTCATACACTTTGGGCAACATCTCACCCCGATGACGATTGGAAAAAAACCGTAGTAACGGATCATTTTGAAGCCTTTGTCGGGGATATGTTCAACCAGCCTTTCTATTAACGCGGCCAGCGGCAGCGTTAAGCTTTCAATTTGACCTGTACGGTGATTCAGATAATCAAACGTCAACATGCCCCTTTGCTGTAATGGCGCAGACGTGAGGCCGACACCGGAGGGCGTTTTAGGTAACGGCCAAGGTAACTGACCGTCTGCAAGATATTGTCTGTCTTCTTCGCAAAGTGCACTTTCCAGTACCGTTGGTACTGGCTATCGAGAAAGTGACGCCAGTCTCTTTCCTTTCTGACATTCTCAATGACTGCTTCACGAACGTGACCGATGTGTTTGTTGAGGAACGTCAGCCATTCCTGCTGTCGATTGAAAAGGGCTTTGAGTGGTTTGTCTGGGTGCATAGACAGGAAGATACCTGTCTATGCCTGTTATGAACAGTAAAACTAACAGGTTGTTAGTTGCTGCCGTAGGCAGCCTATGCTCATGTTTCTTATCGCTTTCCTGATAACACTGTTCAAGGACTCGATAACATTGGTGGTGTAGATGGCTCTACGTATATCCTGAGGGTAGTTACATATTAGACGAGCTGAAAAAGCACTAAAATAAAACAGCCGCTTCATTAAGCTGCTGTTTTATTATTGAACTCTCAACCTAGTCTATTTGAGTAATAAAACCATATTTATCAGAGTCAGCTTTAGTCATCCAATGAGCTCCGTTTGCTGGGGCTGAATCTAAAGTAAACAAGTAAAAGTCGATGCCTTTGTCACCCATCACAGTTTTAAAATAAGTCGCCTGTTTACGGTGGCTTTCATCAGTGTATGGGAATTCTTTGGCTGTTTTATCACCGTCACCCCAGCTGTGTACACCAACTTGCTTGTTTAACTCAATAGCGTTATTCACATTTGAACGTTGTAATATACGTTGCTTACCTGCTGCGAATAAATCCGTACCGCCAGAGAAAACCGAGCCTGTAGCTGTTACGACAGTGTTCATATTATGGTTTTTGATCATTTTCCCAGTGTACATGTTGATATCGTCGTCACCACTACCACCAATATGAGTATTGAATGTCATCACCATGTTGCTTCCTTCGTTAGCTTGTACAATATCTCCAAGCTGTAAGAAAGTTGTGAAGCCAAGTGTGGAGTTAATTCGCTCACCCGTTCCGTCTTCACCCAAGATATCTTTAAAGAATCCATTGAAAGCAAATGAAGTCGTGATATTGACTTGGTCAGCAGTCACTGTTGAAGTCAAAATTGTCGAACCAATACTGCCCAAAACCTCTTCTGCCTCTGAGTAGTATTCAAGCTCAACTGAACGTTTGTTACCTGTCGTTGTTTTAATTAATGTCGTATCGTTAGATATGGAGCGTGCTGAACGGCTGCAATCGAAAGTATCGATCGTGCTCGAATCTTTATAAATAATGCACGGTTTTCCTTCATCGGCACCACGCAAGTAAAGATCTAAACTATTACCATTGTTATCAGCTAACTTTACTAGTGTGACTTCGTCACCAAATGATTCAGCAAACTCCATTTTTGAATACATAGTTCCGTCGTAAGACAAACGCATAGACTCAAGAATTTCTTGGCGCTCTTCTACTAGTTCGGTTAATGCTTCATTCGTGAATTTGTAATTGGCTAGCGGTTTAGCCGTTGCGGTTGGCTTAGTTTTCGAGGTACCACCGTGAGAGCCAGAGTTGCACCCAGCTAAAAGAATAAGAGAGGCAGCGAGTAAAATAGTGCGGTAATGATTCATTTGATTGTTCCCAGTTTTGATTCTGGGGCTATTTTATTGAGGAAAAATGTAATTTACTGTCGCGACCATGTATGGAATTGTACCCAACATAGTTAGAATGACGATCGTAACTCAAGGACTACAAGGCAGAGACTGAATGACACAACCGAAGATGATCATCGTTGAAGACGACTTAAAACTTCAACAAATGCTAAAAGATTACTTTATTACACAAAACTTCGATGTAATGGCATTAAACGACGGCAGTGACGCTGCACAAATAATCCTTGATGAGCAGCCAGATATTGTTTTGCTTGATCTTATGCTGCCTGTAACTGACGGGCTTACAATCTGCCGACAGACTCGTACACTCTATCGGGGTAAGATTTTGATACTAACCGCTAGCGACGATGACTTTGACCATGTTGCCGGGCTAGAAATTGGTGCTGATGACTATGTTACCAAGCCAATCAAGCCCCGAGTATTACTTGCGAGAGTTCGCTCCCTGCTTCGCCGTCAAGATAACGCTACAGCTTCAATCGATAACCCTGATCTGCTTAACTTTGGCAAACTCGTCCTTAAAAACAAGTACAAGAAGTGTGAATTCGCTGGTGCAGTATTACCACTGACAGATAGCGAGTTTGATCTGCTTTGGCTGTTAGCAAGTAACCCTGATGCACCTTTGTCTCGCGACCACCTAACTCAAACACTACGAGGTATTGAGTACGATGGTATCGACCGAACTATCGATAACAAAGTGGTCAGGTTAAGAAAACTGCTCGGAGATGGCAACGCTGCAGCAGAGAAGGTTCAAACAATCAGAGGGAAAGGCTACCTGTTTGTTTCAACCGCTTGGAATTAACAGCGCTCAGGTCGAGCGCGAGTGAAGAGGACGCTAATGCGACGTATCTATCTGGAATCCATGGTGGGCTTAATGGCTTGCTTTTTAACAGGGTTGATAACTTATGAAATCTCCGTTTATCAACTCAATACCGACTATGAGTTTGTACTTCAAGATTATGAAGCGGTTGCTCACCAACAATTGTTAGACAATATCGCTAAAAACCAGGGTATTGATGTAGCCCACCAAGCAATTAACCAATTTGTTGAGACAACAAGAAACATTCTGAGAGTTCATGAATCAGGAGATGATATACCCAAGTTGGTCACTGATTTTTTCACCGTCAACCCTACTATTCCAGTCTTCTACGATGAAGAAAGAGATCTGTGGTTTCGTCTTTCTGGAAGCAATAACACCTACCATTACTTCCCTAACGAGCAGACTCTAGTCCGAGAAAAAATTGAGTTCGAAGACGATTTGCTTTGGGTATTCTTTATATCTAGCTTTGTCGTTTATGGCTTAGGTCACCTATTGATTATCTTTCGCCGCGTAAACAAGCTGGAGCAAGCAACACTTCGCTTTGCTGAGGGTGATTTATCTTCTCGAGCGGAGACATCCGGTGGCAGCTCCATTGGTACATTGAACAAGTCATTCAATATCATGGCAGACAGAATTTTCCACCTCATTGAAAGTAATCGTTCCCTCACTAACGCCGTAGCTCATGAATTGCGAACCCCAGTATTTCGTATTCAATGGCAAGCTGAGTTATTGAAAGACACGTCACTCAGTAATGAACAGCGTGCCACCGTTGAGAGTATCGTGGAAGATACTGAAGAAATGGAACAAATGGTCGATGAGCTCTTGTACTACGCCAAGCTAGATAATAGTCGTCTTGAATTAGTGCGCGAATCATTATTGCCTGCCGACATTCTTAATAACACGATGAATCGTTGGATGAAAGAAACCGATCTCAATATCCACCTGTCTCAACCTCAAGTCATTGATAATTCAGCCTTATATATTGAGGCTGACCGACGGTTAATCAACCGCGCTTTAGATAACTTGGTCCGCAACGCTTTCAAATATGCGCGAACTCAAGTGTTAATAGAAGTTGCCGCTGATAATAATAAGCTTCGAATTGCAATCCATGATGACGGTCCAGGTGTGGGAGAAGAACATAAAGCGCATTTATTTGAACCATTCTATGTAGGGAACAAAGCACGTAATAAAGCGAAGAGTGGACATGGTTTGGGGCTATCTATTGTTAAAAAGATCTGTGAACAACATGACGCAACTATCGAGATTGAGCGAAGTCAAACTCTACAAGGTGCATTGTTTATAATGACATTTCCAGTATGTAATAAATTGACTGACAAACCCATACAGTAAGCAAAGCGGGACTCTGGAATAATACTCAACATCGGTCGGGGATGCTTTAAAACCACTTTTAAACAAATATTTATTAAACAGGCTTTTCTTAAATATTAGCTTATGAAATATGTGTTTTTAAACACCTTTACAGCCTCCGACCAAATTATTGAATAATATTTTGGAGACAACATGAAAAAGCTAATTCTTATCACAGCCCTATCATTAGTAGCAACTGGCTGTGCACAACAAACTTTCGTAATGACACCACAAGAAAGTGAACCAACGACTGAACAGTCTCATCACTTCTTTATCAGCGGTCTAGCACAGAAGAAAGAAATTGATGCTGCAAAAGTATGTGACGGTATCGACAAGGTAGCAAAAGTAGAAGTACAAGAAACATTTGTAAACGGCTTACTAGCCGCTGTGACATTTGGTATCTACACGCCACGTGAAGCACGTGTTTACTGCAAAGCTTAAGCAATCACACCACTAGCTGGAACAGTAAACAAAACAACGGCTCAATGACCAACCCCGAATTCAAATGGAAACTCTTTGCTCCTGAAATCATTCTCTGGTGCCTGCGCTGGTATGGTTCGACCCCAATGAGCTACGCAAACCTCAGCGACATGCTGGCAGAGCGAGGGATTTCGGTTAATCGTTCGACCATTTATCGTTGGTTTATTGAGTATGCCCTGACATTACGCAAGAAGTTACGTCGCCATCAATTCATCAGGACAGACTCTTCGTGGCAGCTCGATGAAACCTACGTCAAAGTGAAGGGAAAATGGCACTATCTTTACCGTGCCATCAATAAACAAGGCGAAACGCTGAATTTCAATTTCTCTCACAAACGTAATAAAGAAGCCGCGAATCAGTTTCTTAGGCGCAGCCTGAGATATTACGACTTAGATAATCAGCCTAAAACGTTAAACACGACAAACATTCCTCTTACGCCAATGCGATAGCCCGCTTGAAGAAGGAGGGACGACTGCGAGCGGATGTCGAGCAGCGGTAAGTGAAGTATCTCAATAATGGTATCGAGTCCGATCACGCCCCCATCAAGAAGCTCGTTGCCGCCACCGGCGGTTTCAAAATATGAAAACGCGCCTGGTCAACCATCCAGGAATTTGAATCATTACGGATGTTAAACAAGGGGCGATTTGATTTTTGGTTACGTCATGATGAACGTGAAACCATTGTGCTGGAGAGATCCGCCTTATGAATCGTTTATTCAATGTTGAGATGATTTACTCGTAATTTTAAGCCAATGACTGGCTAGATCTGCCTTATCTGATTATTTGCAACACTCCCTTGTTGATGATATGGCAGAGGTTGAGCGAGGTGTACTTGATACGATACCCGCCGAACACGCGGCAATGATAGTAATAGCAGCCTTAGATGGTGACGCACTAGATACAGAATTATTATTGGGTGAAACATTGATACCTGTAGAAAACCAGCGATTAACCATCACCCTTACCACTACCCGAGAGGGTAATGAGGCGATGCAGAGTTACTCACAGGTGTTTACGGTTCAACACCCCCTTCAAACCGTTTAAACAGCGTTTAAAGAGTTTAAGAACTCCATTTATTAAACACCTCTCACACTGAAACCGCCCAGAATGGCAAAATAGGCATTTGTCATTTCTAGCGGTTTCATTTGCCACACCTCGCGGGCGGCTACAATCGGCTACAGCTACATCGGCTACAATTCAGTAAGCGTTTTGCATTATTTCAATTTAATATTGATAAATATTATAGTTATTATCATTGAAATAGTTATCTATATGTTTTAAAAGGCTTAAAAGTTCTTATCCACAAAAACAGTGGGTAACTATGGCTTGAGTATATTACTCGCTTTATTGTTATCATTTGCCAAGTATAACTATAACCTTTAATAGTAAATTTATCTTAATCAGACTATCGCAAGAGGCGGTTAATAATCTCGGGCCTGTCTTTGTATGTCATATTTCCATTATGAATATTTACCCAGGAATGATTCGCCTTGCTTCTGTAAATACCACTTATGGAGTGTTTAATTGTGGTGATAACGGTAATGTTAAGACTGAATGATGACGTTAAAAGTCAAGAAATTGACCCTTATTGCGCTGGGTCACGATTGCCTTAAATACCTGTGGGGTATTGTATTTTTATGCGGCGTCATTTGATAAATTATGCAGTTGTAATATACATTATCACTAAGGTTAATCATGCCTAAGCCATTTCGCTCGATTACAATTCGAACGACAATATTATTAGTTTTTATCATTCCAACTTCTTTTTTATTATTCTTTATTGGAATGCAAATTGATGCTGCAAATAGGCAACTTGCTAATGCAGATGTATCAAGTGAAACTATTGAACTGTTTAACCTTTACGATGAAGTTGCTCATCAATTTGCGGTTGAGCGTGGTTTAACTGCGGGCGTTATCGCAGCTAAAGGGCAAGGTACGCAGCGTGATAAATTGAATAATCAACGTAACGTTGCTGATCAGGCTTACCGTAATTTAGTTGAATTTAAACCAGAAAGCCTTGATATAGTTTTAGTGCGTGATTTGTTGCGTGCTGTACAGAATGAATTGGATAATCGTCAAAATATTCGTACGCAAGTGGATCGTTTAACCATTGTTGATTCCCCCTTTGCTTATTATTCAAATGTGAATACTTTATCGCTCGATAACCTATCTATGTTGCTGACACAAATTAGCAACCGTGATTTAAAACAAGAACTGCAAGGGTTGCTGTCTTTGCTTGTCGTTAAAGAGCAAGCAGGTAAAGCTCGGGGTGCATTAAACGGTGCTTTTGCGGGTAAGCGTTCTTCGTTAGACCAACATGCTCAAGTCAGTAGTTATATTGATGCCGAGCGTTACGCTTTACGTCAAGCTAACATGTTATTGGAAGGTGATGCTAAACGTCGTATTAGCGAAACAGCGCAAACCAATACTTGGCAGCAAGTGATGACAATTCAACAACAGTATTTATCTCAGAAAAATACGTTGTCATCCATTCAAGGCCCGACAGCTTCTGTATGGTTTGGTTTGGCCACTCAACGAATTGGTTTAGTCAAAGGATTACGCGATAGTTTGACTGCTGATATTTTATTAAAAGCTCAAGCTAACCGAGAGAATGCGAGTTTTGTTCGATTACTGTATATCTGCTTAAGTGTTTTGGTGATCTTGCCTTTGATCTTGCTAACTATGCAGTCTGTTATAAAGCTGCGTCGTCGTGTATCTGGCTTTACGCAAAAGCTGGATATGATGGCTAGAAACAAAGATCTCACCGTACGTTTATCTGATGACCAATCTGATGAATTAGGGGAAATTGCTCGTCATTTTGATGGTCTTACTCTTAGTTTGAGTGGCACTTTAGTAAAGTCACTACGTGTTGCGAGTCAGACTCAACAGGAAATGGTGGCCATGGTCGCCTTGGTTGATAAAGCGCGCACGGTGAGTGAGCAGACCCATCAACGTTGTGACAGTATTGCCGCTGCGATGACTGAAATGGCGCAAACGAGTGATCAAGTTGCAGGCATTACGGGTGAAGCACAAACGAGCACTGATTTGGTGAAAACCAACGCGATGGCTTGTTATGATCATGGTGAACAATCTTTTGTTACCAGCACACGCTTGCTTGATAGTGTTAATCAAACTTATGAGTGCATTGAAGGGCTAGAAAAGCAGATGGTCAATGTATCGCAGATCCTTGATACGATTAATGCAATTTCTGAGCAGACGAACTTACTCGCGTTGAATGCAGCAATTGAAGCTGCCCGTGCAGGTGAGCAAGGTCGAGGTTTTGCTGTAGTCGCTGACGAGGTGCGAACATTGGCGCAGCGTAGTAAGCAATCAACAGAAGATATACGACACTTGCTAGATGGTATCAGTGAGAATGCTAAAGTATCATTTGTGAATATGCAGCAAAGCCGTGAAGCGAGTTACGAAACTCAAAACGTTGTATCAGAAACGAAAACATTAATGGAAGCGTTGATTGGTACCGTAAATGACATTGCTGAGTTTAATACCAGTATTGCTACCGCGTCTGAGCAACAATCGCAAACAACAAACACTGTCGATGCCGATGTTGATAATTTATTAGAAATGGCGCAAAGCACGAATCAAACGATTGTTAGCATTCATGCTGAAATGGAGGTTGTTCAACAACGTATGGCTGAATTAGTGCATGAAGTGACGGCATTTAAATTGGATGTAGCCTCTTAGTAAATCCGTTTTTAACGGATACTTTTTTCATAAAAAAGAGAACTCTTGGCTTAATGTCGCTCACTTAACGTGAGCGGCATTGTTTTTTCTAGTGAGATATCTATTTTGAGCACTTCCATACTCTAGGGTTTTGTTGAAATGCTGAGGTTGCTTTATCCTTGGCATTATCGGTTGACATTAAAATCTCACACTGTCGATCTCAACAGTGTCTTAAACGCTTCAATAAAATAAAGGTCCACATCTCTTAGTGATCTGTTTTTAGGCCAAATCGCATCGTATTGAATAAAAAATTCTGTTTTTGCGAACTCTGCATCTAGCTCTGTAACCCCTTCAGGAAGAGGCATATTGCCACACATTAATAGCGACCAGCCTAAATTATTTCTCACCATATCAACCACACCATGATAGCCCTGCGCAAACCATACATAAGGAGACATCCTCGATATCTCCATCATATTCGGTTGGTTTTGCAGCGAGCTTGATAATATTTGGGTTACCATTGCTAATTGATCATTCGAAATATGACGTTTTCGTGCTAGCGGATGTCCCTTCCCCACAACTATTTTGGCATTGCTATGACCAATAGCCATGAATTCATAAAAGCTACTTTGTCCTTCAAGAGTTTGGGATAAGGCGAGATCAATGGTTCCTTGTTTAACACCTTTAAAAATATCCTGCGAGCTTAAATTAACCACCGTTAATCGAAGGTGAGGCCATTTTTTTTGAAATTCTGGCAAAGAAGCGAGCACATGGTCAACGTTAATATCTTGATCTAACGCAAGTGTCAGCTTAGCTGGCACACCCATTGAAAGCTGTAATGCATTATTACTAAAACGCTCTGCACTATCTACGACAACCTTTGCGCTATCGTAAAGATTCAACCCTTCAGCTGTAATTTCTGGATACTTTCCTTTTCTATCAAATAGCACAACACCCAGTTCATCCTCCAAGCGCGCAATGTTGCCACTGACAGTCGAAAGGTGTTTGCCGAGCCCCCTCGCTGCTGCACTAAAAGATCCAGTGTCTGCTGCAGCGATAAAGCTTTTCAGTAACTCAAGCTTAATCATAAATCCTCTGCTATTACCATAGGAAACCTCTTAAATGATATTGAAAATATGGTCAATAATACATTCGTTCTCAATATTAACAGCAAGCTATTCGAGGTTATTATGAAAAAGACCATTATTGCACTGACTTTAACCGCATCATTTTCAGTATTCGCAAATATACCTGTCGCAGGTGATGACTTACCTTTTTTTAATGCTGAACGAGAAGCCGTACAAAATGGCGCCATCATCAAAGATATGAGCGGCCAAGCTCAGGCTTCATTAGCACAATTCATGGCTAAACAACCTTTAGGTGAATTTTCTGAAGATGTTTTAAAAGCAGCTAAACATGCCGTTGAGAACAATCGGAAAATTGCACCTGATTATGTTGCGATGATGGAGGCTTCAGCCAAGATAAGAGGTATTGATGTGGCTGAGCTTTTTGCTTCGGTATCGCAAGTTGATTATAGCGTGAATCAGGCAGTTAAAAGCAGCATGCAGGAAAAACAAGAAGTAGAAACCATTAAGGGGTGTACTTCTATTGCCTTTAATAACGGCATTGTTGGTCAAACCAATGACTTAAGCCTAGCCACTAGCTTGACCGATCACACTACGGTCGTAAAAACGGATGACTCCATTTTCGTTGTTGCTGATGGAGCACATTTTCAAGGCATGGGTAAACATGTCGGCATTGTTATTAATTTTATGGGTGCCCCCGCAGGAATCGATGGTATTGACCACAAAAATTTAGTCACGGTGGACGCTATTTTTGCAGCGGCAACACAAGCTAAGAGTGTAGATATCTTCCTTAATACTATCAAAGATGTACGTACTATCATCCCATTCAATTTCACCGTTGCGGATGATAAAGGGAATCATGCGGCGATAGAAGTTACGGTCGAAAATGGTGTAAAAGCGATTCAATATTCTGAGCGTGGATCTGTTCATGCTAATCACAGTGCTGAATTTAAACAGGGTTTTCTTGCTGAACATTCAGCAATAGATGCCAATACTGCATTTTTTAGTACCTTTGCTCGTGAAGTTGCCGCAGAAAATTTCCTTGATTATTCGCCAGAACTAACCGTTGAGTCTATGCAGTGGTTATTTAGCCAGCGACCTATCAACATGACCAAATACAAAGGTAAAGACTTTGTCACTGTTGAAGCAATGATCTTCGATACCGTCGAAGGCTGTGCTTATGTGTCAGGTGATAATCCTAACTTCTCTGGGTATTCCAAGGTTTGTTTTAAGTAAATTAGGATAAGCAATCCGGCTGCTTAGGCTTTGTTGAAGCAATTCTACATTTTGAAGACATTAACAATGTTTCTTAATTTACAGCGCTAATACCTTCGTTTAAGTGTCTTCATCTGAATTAAAAGGATTAACCATCATGAAACAGTCAATATTAGCTATCGCAACCGTTGCTGTACTTTCTTTCAATGTTTCTGCTGCTAATGTAGCTGCCCAAGATCAAGTTAAAGAAGATATTAATTACGGGGATCCTACCGCATCTTTTTCAACTTTAGGTGTTAGTGCGTCTAAAGACCACACTCAGTTAAACGGCATGTATGGTGTTGACTCAAATATTTTTTCACTGGATCTTGGTGTGAAAAATAAAACGGATGACAAGGGTAAAGGCGGTGATGTGAACTACCGTGGTCGCTACTTCCATGTTACTGATGACCTTGGTTATTCTGTTGACGTGTTAGGAGGTGCAACACACTATGAAAGCGGAGATAAATCTACCTCTAATGCCGTCTTGGCAGGTTTAATCTATAAATTTCAGGTCACGAATAATATCAGTGTGTTCCCAATGGCAAGCCTTGGTTATACCCGTATTGATGCCGATACTCTGGGTATTGATACAAAAGAAACGGACACCTTATTTCAAGGTGGTCTATATGCAATGTATAGCTTTGATGATGGTCATTGGTTATATGTGAACCCTAAAGTAACTCACATGAGTAAAGCCAATACGAATCTTGCCCAAGTTGAAGCTGGTGGCGGTTTTATGGTTGCAGATAAAGTGAGTGTGGGTGCGAAAGTGGAATATACAGCTAAAAATACTAAGCTGAATATGGATAAAGATGACACAGTTGCGTGGCTACAAGCTAACTACTACTTCTAATCTTTATTAACAGATATAAAAGCCATGGGCATAATGAACCATCCTAGCCCATAACGTCCATGGGTAGGAAACGGAAAGTTTCTTATCCCTTAATATGATGCCAGTATAAAGTATCACTTTTTATCTCTCTGAGAATCCATGCTTCAAGGCTTGAGTGGATATCGATTCAGAGGCTAATTTCATAGTAGATTCTGACTTCACTGTTGGCCGCGACGTGATCTTTTGAGATGGTAAAGCTACTCGGTAGTTATCAGGCATTCGAATAAAAGGGCCTTGCAGTTCAACTTAAAACTGAACTTAGCTAATCAATATTTTAAAAATTATGACGATATTGTTGAGACAGTTTTACCGATTGGTATAACTCAGCGATCGATTCTATTCATACTTTTTAATATGATCCCCGTGAATACTAATGCTCTTTAATATATCTCTTGTAACTGTTTACATTTTGTAATAAATTGCACCCCCTCCCATTCGAACACTGTTCAAATATTGCAGTGATAATTATAATTATTTCACAACAGACTATTACGAAAATGAAAAACATAACGTTAGCCTTCATAATATCAACTAGCCTTTTACTCGTAGGATGTGGCGGCGGTGGCAGTGGTGACTCTGGTTCACCAACACCAATAAAGCCAACCATTACGGTGCCTACACCAAGTACAATACTAACCAAACAGTCGAGAGTTGCGCTGGAAGTAAACGACATCACAGCAACGTACAGCACCGATTTAGAACTCTATCCTGATATAAATAATCAAATGGGTTCACTCAGGTTTGAATTATTAAGTACACATTACAATGATATTGCTGATTTAGATCTTGCTACGAATAAGCTAACAATACTTAATGCCGGTGAATTAACATATAAAGTCACGGATACAAGTGATAACTACCAAACATCGACATCGACGTTTACTCTTAAAGTAAATAAAGCGATTTCACCAACCCCGCCGATTAAAAGCGTAGTGATAGATCAAAAAGATTTCACTCGCTTACTTACTGTTAGTAAACCGCGGGGAGATTTAAATATTGAAATGGAACCAGCATCTTCGTCATTACTCAGCCTTAGTGATGTTGGTGGTTTTAGCTTTGCTATTTCACCAAAAAACTCAGGTGTTGTTAGCGGATTTATTATTGATTCAGGTAATCGTAATTACTCTAGTTATAAAATCCCATTTAAAATAGATATAAAAGAAACAATCGCTGTCGATTTTAAAGACATACAACTTAAATACAGTATGCTAGCCCAGCCACAGTTACTGAGTAGTGGTGCTGAATATAGTTTTACTGTTAGTGATAGTAAAGTTGTTAGCATTGATGATGAAACAGGTGAGATCCAACCTCTCAATACAGGACATACCCTTGTTTCTGTATTCGTCACTTTTAAAGACTCACCTCAAATACCTGTTAGACAAACCTACTACATCACCGTTGAAAAAGGTGAACGAACAGAAAAATTCGATGCTAATTTCCCTAAAGAAATCCCGTATTCTGATAGCCTTCAACCACTTGCTATTAATACACAAAATCAACAAGGCAAGCTAACATACAAACTTATTTCAGGTGACAACGTATCAAGCTTTAATGAAAAAAATGGTACCTTCTCAGCATATAGGTTAGGGAATATTAAAGTTGAGGTTACAGATACGAGTGCTAAGTATGTTGATGCCACTACTTTAGTCGATTTCAATATTGTAAAAGCGCTACACCCTACACTAGCGAATGAATCCGCTAGCTATATCTACTCTAGCATCCCATACGCTCTAACGATTTCTGGTCAAATCGGAACGTTACAACTTAAAGCCATAGACCCAACGATTGTTGAAGTTGAATCAAACAAAATAAAAACATTAAAAGCTGGAACAACCATCGTTGAAGTGACCGATATATCTGAACTGTATCAGCCAGGCATTACAACACTAACCGTCAACATTGCCCATGCAGATCGAAATGATTTTAGTGTTAAACCGGTGAATCAAAAGTTTGCGGATGGGGATTCTATTCCATTCTCTACTTTATATACAAATGCTAACGAAACGGCTACGCCAACTGTGACAATAAAGGCCAACCCAAATAATACTATTTCGTTAGATCAAAGTAATGAAGCATTAACTGTGAATAAAGCAGGATCTGCATCATTGGAAATTTTTTGGCCGCAAGATAATCAATATAAAGAATCACAAAGAAAAATTGTCGATATTAATATCACACCAGCCGAGAATCGTTTAACGCTTGATAGTAACTATGTTGAGACGACGTATCAAATTGATACAAAAACAATTAACTCTCCCAATGTAAGCGGTAAGAAAGGTGAATTAAGCTACAAAATAAAAGATGGAAGCCAAACAGATGTCGTCACTGTCGATGCCAAAACAGGTCTGCTATCCGTCAATTATGCCGGAACAACAACGATTGAAATAACAGATAGTGGCAACGAAAACTTTGCCCAATCAAAATCAATATTCACCGTTATGGTGCATAAAGCGGTTGAAGAACTAACCGTTAAGTACCCAGCCACCGTTGCTTTAGGAGCCGATGTCTACTATAAACCAACTCTATCGCGCTCACTTTGGGACCTTAACTTCACTATCGACAACATTAATGTCGCTGAAGTGGTAAACAACAAAACAGGCTATATTAAACTGAAGAGGAGCGGTGGTTTTACAGTTTCTTATACTGGTAATACGAGAAATTACCAACAGGTCCGTGGGCGAATCTATATTACGGTAGAAAAAGAACCTCACCCAGGAATCACTGCTGAAAGCCTTGATATTTACTACTCTCCATTTGAAAAAGCGAATATCAACGTCACATCTGAGCGCTTTGGTACAAGAACATTTATACTAACAAGCTCGCCACAGTCTCGATTTGGCTATGATTTCAATACACTCTCAGGAGAAGTTTCTAATATCAAGGATTACCCTTCTAGTAGCAGTTTTTCTGTCGTAGAAAGTGAGAGTACAAAGTATGAAAAATCAACAGCAGAGCAGCTTGGCAAAGGGACAATCAGAGTTCATTCACCAAAATCAGGTGACTCTGATAAAGACTACCAATTAGCATTTTCAAGCAATACTCAATCACATATTATTGACAGTCGATTAAATAGTGATCGCTTTCAGAAGCTGCAGCAAAGCTCTTTCTCTTTAAAAGGATATAAAAGCCGCTATCTTGCAACTTCGAGCAATATCACCAAGTATGGCCAAGGATATTTTACAATTTTGAGTGTTAAGCCTATTGATAACGATGACCTTTTCGCGAGAAAGGCGGTAAAGGTCTTAGTCAGTCGCTTCGATGGTTGTGAATCCAACTACACTGACAGCGCATCATTAATACCAAACATGGCTATCAATTACGATACGGATGGACAGTTAGATTGTAAGATATCAGGTGAAAGTGCTAATTACTTTACGAAGATCACCTTACTTGACGATTCACTCTTAACATCAGGCAATTGGGAGCTGGTTGATCCGATTGTAATTACTCGTTCAGGAAAAATTGACTTTATCGACACACCGACGGGTGGTGCTTACCTTGATGAAGATAAAATGCGAGAAGACAAAGACGCATATTTTAAGTCAATTGGAATCGATGAACAAAGCGAGCCTCGCAAAGTATATGAATGGAATACAATCAATATGACATTCAGTAAATAACAGTAAAACCTTCGGGTTTTGTCGCAAACCGGAGTGCTGAGTTATGATATTAGCCAGCACTCTTTACTTTTATCATTATGACTTTTCAGTTTTGGTTCTGTCGCATCTAGATGGCTTTGTTGCATAAAAAATCCGGAATCATTAACTGATCCTTAACTAAACGATACTAAGCAATTTAACGATAATAGCTATCGTCGAACTAATCTTGCCAGCGTTTGAAGATCAAAGATGTATTGATACCGCCGAAAGCAAAGTTATTGCTCATAATATATTGGCAATTAATATTACGTCCTTCACCGCAAATATAATCTAATGCGCCACAACGTTCATCGCCGTTATCTTATGACAACCCCAACTTACAGCTTCTAGCTAGTTAATCGAGATGAGTCCCTACTCATTAATTAGCTATCGATCGTGGCACATTTTTACATCTCGATGAGTTTTGTGGGAGTAAATTTCAGTAGAGCAATTTAAGCATTTATATTTAAGATATTTATTCTTAACCGTTTTTTCTTTGAGTGTTTTGTGTATTTGATTAAAAACGGAACTCTCATGACAAAAAGGGCATTTTTCAATGATTTGCATAGATCCTACCGACTCACGAATAAAAGAATAACTCATACAGCTAAAGTATAATTAAATGGTAACTAATCCATTATGGGTGTGTTCGTTAATAATTTTGTGATGTCGTTCCCAGGATTCAATGTTGTCTCGCAATAGATAAACGATAATAGTGCGGGGTATGGCTATTGCGTAAAATTAGCAAAAAAAAGCCCTAATCTGACAAGCAGAATAGGGAAAATATTTCTATAAAAGAATTTATAGAAAATAACGTGTAGAAGATAACTTGTATGGTTTCATATTCCGTCAGTGGGGTTTGTGATATTGGTCCAATATTTGATAGTAAATAGAGTTTTAACTCTAAAGTTAATAGTTGAAATATGATTATCAAAGTAACCCGAATTGCTAGCCTAAGTGTTTTGATGCAGAGGTTTGGGCCCACAGTGAGGGGATGCGACTTAGAAAGTGACCTAGACAGCTGGACTCTGATACGTGTGATTGGCAGATTTGATCAAGATTGAACTCCTGCTATTAGTTGAAGAGCGTGCCCTAAGACCCGCTCTTCAATTTCTAGCACGACGTTCTCTTTTTAATTCTATTCTTGCCAGCGTTTGAAGATCAATGATGTATTGATACCACCGAACGCAAAGTTGTTGCTCATAATATATTGGCAATCAATATTACGCCCTTCGCCGCGAATATAATCCAATGCGCCACAACGTTCATCGACGTTATCAAGGTTCAATGTTGGGCTAAACCAGCCCGTGTTCATCATTTCTAAACTTAACCATGCTTCAATGGCACCACAGGCACCAAGAGTATGACCAAAATAGCTTTTTAATGAGCTAATCGGTGCTTTATCGCCGAAGATGTTGGCTGTTGCATTACTTTCTGCAATATCACCTTTTTCTGTCGCGGTACCGTGTGCAGAAACGTAGTCGATAGATTCTGGCGACAAATTCGCATTTTTTAACGCCATTTCCATACAAAGTTGCATGGTTTCTTGTTGTGGCTGAGTAACATGAGCCGCATCGCAGTTACTGGCGAAGCCAACCAGTTCTGCATAAATTTTGGCACCACGTGCAATAGCGTGTTCATATTCTTCTAGTACCAACGTACCAGCACCTTCACCAATCACTAAACCATCGCGATCGGTATCATAGGGGCGAGGGGTCGTTTTAGGGGCATCATTCTTAAGGCTAGTCGCGAACAAAGTATCAAAAACCGCCGACTCTGTTGGGCATAACTCTTCAGCGCCGCCAGCAATCATGACAGTTTGGTAACCGTGTTTAATCGCTTCATAGGCATAACCGATCGCTTGGCTGCCTGATGTACATGCGCTACTGGTTGGAATAACACGACCACGAAAGCCAAAGAATAAACCGACGTTAACCGCGGTTGTATGGGGCATCATTTGTACATACGTTGTTGCGGTGATGGCTCTGGTGCTCTTTTCATTTAGCATGACACCAAAGGCACCAATTGCTGGGGTGCTGCCTGTCGAAGAACCGTAAGCAATACCGGTTTCACCGTTGGTTAGCACATCGTTATCGAGTAACCCACTTTGTATTAGTGCATTCTCTGTCGCTAAGGTTGAGAGTTTGGATACTCGACCCATCGAACGGATTTTCTTACGGGTGTAATGCTTCGGCAGTGAAAAGCCGTGAATAGGCGCGGCTAGCTTTGTATTTAAGCCATCATATTGTTCATAATCGACCATATATTGGGTCGCATTCTCACAAGCTCGCAATTTAGGCTCGATGGCCTGCCAGTCATTTCCTAAAGCGGTTACGCCAGACATGCCGGTTACAACAACGCGACGGATCATATTAATCCTCCATTTACCGAAATTACTTGGCGAGTCACATACGCCGCGATATCAGACATTAAGTAGCTAACAAGGCCCGCTACTTCTTCAGGTTCGCCCATGCGACGTAATGGTACTTGTGGCAACGCATGTTCTTTAACATGTTCATCAACCATGCCAGTATCGATTAAGCCGGGTGCGACACAGTTCACTGTGATTTTTCGCTTAGCAAGCTCTAGTGCTAATGATTTGGTTGCACCAATTACGCCTGCTTTTGCTGCGCTATAGTTGGTTTGACCACGGTTACCTATAATGCCAGAAACAGAGGCTAATGTAATAATGCGGCCACCTTTGCGTTTCTGTACCATTGGCATAACGCAAGGGTGAAGTACGTTATAAAAGCTGTCGAGATTAGTATGAATAACGCCATCCCATTCTTCTTCTGTCATCGCTGGGAATGCGGTATCACGGGTAATGCCGGCGTTACTGACGACGCCATAGTAAGCGCCATACTCAGCAATGTCGGCTTCAAGTTGTTCACGGCATTGAGCGCGATCACTGATATCAAATTGAATGATACGACCCGAACCGCCAGCGTGCTGAATATCACTTAATGTTGATTCTGCGCCAGACTTGTCGCTCATGTAATGTACTACGACAGTAAAGCCGTCTTTGGCAAGCTGTGTAGCAACAGCACGTCCAATACCTTTGCTCGCGCCTGTTACTAATACCTGTCGGGTCATGAAGGATTCCTATTTTCTTGAGAGTTACCGATCATTTGATCTAATTTTTCTGGTGATGGTACAAATGCATTTAATTGACTCGTGGCTAAAACGGCCCCTTGGTGTTCAATGCGGCAGATGAAAACTGCCATCCCATTATTTTCCATTAGGCGCTCGGCATGAATATCGAGTACGTCGCCCTCATTAAAGGCACTGCATTCTGCTTGGTAGCGGCGACAACCGAGTAAAAAACCAATGGGTGAAGGTTTGCCTTGTTTCCAAGCGTGATAACCCGACCAACCAGCCACAGATTGAGCCATAAACTCAATGCCGACATGCCCAGGAATGCTTCGGGTTTCAGAGTCGAAAAAAATACAACTTTCGTTGATATTCACCCTGCAATGAACATGTTCTTCACCCACGTCGATGAGCTCATCAACCAGCACCATAGGTGTGTCATGAGGAATAAGTTGATGTAGATGTGGAATATTAGTCATGTGTGTACCCAAATATCAGGCTGATGTTATTGCCACCAAAGGCAAATGAATTACTTAAAATCGCGGGCTGAACAAGCTTCGTATTCAGTTCAACTAACGTAATAGGTGCAAGGCTGTCTGCTATTTTACCATCATTTATTTGTGCAGGAAGATCAATGCCGTAATGCAATATGTGCCAACAAATAGCCGCTTCTACAGCACTGGCTGCCCCTAAAGTATGACCGGTAAAAGGTTTCGTTGAGCTCACTGGCGTTTTTGCACCAAAGACACGATGAATCGCCTTCGCTTCCATCTCGTCATTTAACGGGGTTGCTGTACCGTGGGCATTGATGTAGCCAATGTCTTCTGGGGCTAGCCCTGCATCATCCAGTGCTTTGCGCATTGCTTCTTCTGCCCCATTCCCTTCTGGGTGTGGCGCCGAGATGTGGTGGGCGTCAGAGCTATCCCCAACACCTAACAAAGCGATCTGCTGTTTGGCGTTAGATCTACTTGAATCAGCTTGATTTGGATGCAATGCAGCAGGTTTTGGTGCTAATGCTAACAGCATGAATGCGGCCGCTTCACCAATATTAATGCCATTACGGTTTTTGCTAAAAGGGTTACATAAGGTGTTTGAAAGTGCGTCTAAACCGTGGAAACCATTTAAGGTTAGCTGACAAAGAGAATCGACTCCACCGACGATAACAGCATCAACAATACCCATTTTTAATAATCGTTTCGCTGTCAGAAAAACCCTACCGCTTGAAGAACAAGCCGTTGAAATGGTATAGGTTGGCCCTTCTAGCCCGAAATAATCAGCAACAAACTCAGCTGGGTTGCCAATTTCTTGTTGGTAGTAATGATAATCAGCAGGAAAAGTACCGTTATTCATTTGCTGGCTTAGGGCTTGCTCGCCATCTGAAATGCCAGAAGTGCTGGTGCCAATGATGACGGCTAGACGTTCTTTACCATATTGGCTAATCGCATGTTCAATCGGGGCTGTGATTTGCTGTAAGGCTGATAGTGCAAGGCGATTATTAAATGTGTCTTGTTGTTGGCAACGTGCTGGTACAGCGGATAACGGGTCGTGTATTTTACCGACAACCGTGTCAGAGCCATCATTCAACAAGCCTGTTACGGGCAGCATATCGGGTGAAGCCCCTTGCTGCAGGCGTGAATGTATTTCTTCTGCATTTTTGCCTAGCGCAGAATGAAACCCACAGCCATGAATATACACGGGCGTACTTTTACTGTCTTTTTTCGTGGTGTTCGACATATTAATCGTCATCGCCTTTCTTATTATTCTTGGTTGTAATCTAACGTTTTAATGGTGATTGTGTAGCCAAGTTGATGGTTGATAAAGGTAATATCACCATCAAGGTGTTGTGATGACTGATAGTTTATATCAGCGACAACAATACCCTTATTATCAATGAGCTGGCGGTGCTGTGCTGTTTCTATTAGTTGCCATCCCACATCGTTTAATGGCTTATGCCATGCATCTAACGGCCATAGAGTCAGCATTAAGTTAAACAATACTTGCTCAGGCTTGGGCAGCGTATCCCCTAACCCTGATAAGACACTGGCTTCAATCGTCTGGTTTTCATAGGTTAAGCTCAGAATACGAGATCCCCACGATGAAAAGCCAGCCAGTGCCAGCTTCTGACTATCGACTTGCAGTTGCACGGGTAGCTGGTGGGTTTGTTCTGCCCACTGTGCGGTGATCAATTGGCTTGCGGTTAATGAATACCCTAATTGGGCTGCTGTCGGTAATGTGACCAAGGTATCGGGTGCAATAGTAACTTGATTGGCTTGTTGTTCTGGCTTCATCGCACAACCGCTGAAGGTGAATACCAATATGGCTAACGCTAATGGTTTGAGTGGCATTTTCTGCATTATTGGTCGCTGGATTATGGGGAACATCATTCATTCGCCTCATTGTGTCGAGTATTATTAGTCTGCTTATCGTGAACCGACATGGATTGAACCGACATAGATAAAGGGGCAAGTAACCATGCCACGATAATGCCGGTAAGTACTGTAATGCCAAAACTGTGTATCGCTTGGGTCGCACTCAAGGCCAATAAGCCAAATGACAATAGTGTCGTGGCTGCTGATAGGCTGATTGCCAGAAATGTACTTTGGGTCGAAACCGATTCCGAGTTGCCTTCAGCGTTATCATCAATAGCATGATCCTGCTCAGCAAAGAATAGGGTGTAATCTATGCCTATCCCCAAAATTAATATTAGCGCGAGCAAGTTAAATAAGTTTAACGGTACGCCAGTAATTGTTGTGACGGCTATGCCTACACAGCCAGCAATAACAGGCGGTAAAATAAGTAAAATCCCCTTTTTCATGCCATAGCGCCACGTAAGCAATGCCCAAATTGCCAATGTTGCACCAATCAGTAATTCTGTCACTCGTACTCGGTATTCACCAAAGAGTAACGAGACCTCATCCGCTTTATTAAGGTAACTGATATTAAGGTGCTGAGTTGCAAACTGTTGAATGATTTTAGGTTGATGCACATCGCTCAACATAATGATGGCAGATTGCATGCCTTGTAACTTACCCAGCCACATAAAGCGCAATGGGTCAGCAACGGGGGACGCCAGAAAGTCATCAATAGTTAGGGGGGTAAATGTTTGTTCAAATGCTACAGGTGCATTGAGTTTTAACTGCTGTGTTAATGCATCGCCTTGCTGCTGATAAAGCTGTTTTACTAAGGCGAAATTATCGCGTTGAGTCTTTTCAGACGGCAGGTACTGGCTAATGCTTTGGTATCCACCCAATGCACCTTGCTGTTGGTACGTATCAAGCTGCTGAGTCACTTGTTGTAACTGATTTAGCAGATCTTGTTCGTCGGCTGCTTTTACTAACAACATTTGCTGGCTACTGCTTACGCCTGTGATTGATTTAATCGTTGCTTCTTGTTGTTTCAAATCAGACGGCAATGCTTGTAGTTGGCGAATATCATCGTTGTAATCGGCATGATACATGCCCATCAGAGCTACGATGAATATGATGGAAGGGAAAGCAACACGAATAACCGGTTTTTGCCATAAATTTAGCCATGCTGTCATTGTATGCATGAACGGTAAGGCGTTGCGTTGTTGGCTGGGTTTACGCGCTAAAATTGGATACCAGCATACGACTGTCGCATAAGCCGCGGTTAAGCCAATGGCAGAGAATAAAGATAATTGCTGCAAGCCAGGGAAAGGTGCGATAAGCATCCCAAGGTAGCCAATCAAACTGGTAATAAGTCCTAGAGTGATAGCTGCAAAAATATGCTGTAAGCCTTGTTGTGCATTCCACGTTTTGCCTGCAGCTAAACGGTCTGTAAGAAAATGAAAGGCATAATCGATAGACACCCCAATTAAGCTGGCACCGAATACCAAGCTGAACAAATGGACTTTACCGAAAATAGCGACGGTTAATACAAATGCCGACAGTAACCCACAGCTAATAGACAGCAAGGCGAGAGCAATCGGTAAAGGACTGCGATATACCGCTAATAGCAAGACGATAACGCCAAGTAGTGAACCTAGCCCTATAGTACTTATTTCACTTTTAGCGCTTTCAGTGCCGTGTGCCGCATAGAAGATTACCCCTGTGTGCAGTACGTCCACATTATATTGTTGGCGAATACTATTTTCTAACGTGGTGAGTGCTGGCAGCTGGCGTTGTAGGCTTAAGCTATAGGCTGAATCTGATAAATCGGCAGTAATTAATATGTAATCTTTGCCTTGATAATCTGTTGTTAAAAAGCCATCGGTTAATTGAAAGTTGCCTGATTGCTTCGTTAGCTGAGAAAGAAAATCACGAAAGAGCAGAAACGGATCACTGCGCAGTTCATTGCCTGTTACCCCTGAAAATGGGTTATACAGAGCTTGAAGAACCTGCTGATTTTGCAGCTCAGGGGTATGTTGTAAGCGTGCTTGTTGTTCTGGCGTCAGTAGTTGAAAGCGTTTAGGGAAATATAACTCACCCCAAGCTTGTTGTACGTTCTGACTGATTCTACCTGTGACTTTGCTGAATAGCCCCACCGTTGCTAGTTCTGTTGATAATTGCTCAGAAGCCGCTAATAACACTTGTTTATCTTGGCCTCCGATCAGAAAGATAACTTTATCGCTCATGCTATTCGCGACCTGATCAAAGGCCTCTTGTGCGATAGGATCTTGCCGATTTTCCGGTAGCAATGCCAGAATGTTGGTTTCTATTGGTGACTGGTTACGCACGGTCAATTGATACCCTAAGGCACCAATAAAAACCAGAGTGATGAATAACCAAGCAAAGGCAAGTTTAGAATTGGAAGGCACGTTGTTCTTCTACAGTCAGTTCAGCAGGGGCTGTACGTTGGTTGGAAAATGTAATGTCAGTCACATCGCCACGAATTTCGGTTAACGTTAAATGGTTAATGAACGTATCGCCATTGATCGTGATTGTCTTAAAGACAGCATTCAAAGGAGCAGCTTTAGGCGTAAGCATTAACTGCCATTGTTCTTCGTTATCTGGCTGTTGGCTTAGTGCGAGCTCGAATTGTTCGGTTAATTGGCTCGTATCCCCTTTAAATAATGACAGGAATACGTGGCTAAAATAGAACACCATCGGGTTCTCGCTGGCAGAAACCACTTGTGCGTCTTGATCGCCAAATTGCTGGCTTAACTTGTCTTTGGTTAGCACTAAGGCAACGGGAAAAGGGGTGGTTTGCTGCCACAGTAATCCTTGCTTTTCTGCTAATAGAAATTGCCCTTGCGAGGTTAATGGTGCATTGAACATTTCCATTTTTCGAATTTGTTCAAAGTCGCCACGAACAATCGGGTGATTCGATAATTTCTCTTGCAGATCAGGCAATGTAATCGCGTTTGATGAAAAGCTGATAAGCCCTGCACATAGGCTTAACCCAAGAGTGACGTTGCGTAATAAACGCTTGGCTGTTGTTCGTGGGGGGTGAATGTCGCCACTAACGATATTATTTTGTGCCAGCATGCCATGTCTCCACTTTATCGGTGAATGCTTTAGGCGAAACAAAACACATTTCACCATCTTCAATACCAACAGCAACTTGCATGGTATGTGCTTTAGTCATGCGTACCCCTGATTCTGCATCGTAAATAACGTAATCAACCCGAAGGCGATTTTCCCATTCAGTTAACGTTGCAGTAATGCGGATTTGATGATTAAACGGGATAGGTTTAACGTACTTAACCCGTGTATCAATGATTGGCCACATGTAACCAGAGGCCATCATGTCATGGTAACTGTATGCAATTTTTTCCATCAAAATACGACGAGCTTCTTCAAAGTATCGGAAGTAGTTACCGTGATAAACCACGCCCATAGGATCAGCATCCTGGAAAGATGTCACCATAATGACGTCGGCATCTAGAATACGGTGTTGTTCTGTCATTTAAAAAAGCTCCGTGTTTGATCATGCATCAATGATGGTGGAAATCAGTAAAGATCCCAACGCTGTTGTTGGATCATCTCGATGAAATGACGCAGATCCCCTTCTAGCGGACGATCTTCAATGACAAAGTCGAAATCATTAAGCACAGCTTTTGTCATGGATTTCAGTGCGGGACTGAAGTGATTCTCGTCGAGTTCATTATGGCGCTTGCGGATTTCTAATGCTTGCGTTGCTGCTAACAGCGAAGCCGCCGTCACTTGTTCGGTTAATTGCAATACACGTAAACAGTCACGAGAAGAAATAGTGCCCATGCTGACTTTATCTTGGTTATGACATTCAGTAGAACGTGAGAACACACTGGCAGGCATGGTGTTTTTCAATGCTTCGGCTGTCCATGCCGAAATACCAATTTGCACCGCTTTGAAGCCGTGATTAATCGGCTTACGCTCGCCTTCTGCACCGGTTAGATTAAACGGTAATCCATTATTGAATTTGTAATCCATCAACTGCGCCATTTGACGATCCAATAGATCGGCAATATTGGCAACGGCGGTTTTTAAGGTGTCCATTGCCATCGCGATATGACCGCCATAGAAGTGACCGCCATGTAGAACTCGCTCGTTTTCACCATCGATGATTGGATTATCATTGGCGCTATTCAGCTCATTTTCGATCATCTGGCGTAACCACGGTAGGGTGTCTTGCAATACCCCGATTACGTGTGGTGCACAACGCAGCGAATAACGATCTTGTAGACGATCACTGTTGCGGGGTGGTGTATCTGCTTGAAGATCTGAACGTAACCAGCTCGCAATTTCTTGCTGACCTGGGTGCGGTTTTACCGCAAATAATGCTTCATCGAAATGGAAGTCATTACCATGCATGCCCAAAGATACCATCGCTGTAATACGGGTTGCTAACTGAGCAAGGTATTCGGCACGTTTGTATGCAATACAAGCTAATGCTGTCATTACTGAGGTGCCGTTCATCAAGGCTAGGCCTTCTTTAGGCTTTAGCTTGATAGGTGTAATACCTAATTCGGCAAATACGTCTGCGGTTGGTCGAATCTCACCTTTGTAGATAACCTCTCGCTCGCCAATTAATACCGCAGCAACATATGATAGCGGCGTTAAATCGCCACTTGCACCGACAGAACCTTCTTGAGGAATACGAGGCGAAATATCGTGGTTAATTAACGTTACAAGCTGATTAAGCAGATCATGACTCACGCCAGAAAAGCCTTGAGACAAAGAACATAAACGCGTCGCTAATACTGCACGGGCTTGCTGGTGGTCAAGGTTCTCGCCTAAGCCACAGCCGTGAAAACGGGTTAAGTGGAGTGGTAACTCATCAACAAGGTTGGGTGGAATCGCGACAGTGCATGAATCACCATAGCCTGTTGTTACACCATAAATAACCCCTTCTTCTTTCAAAAGGCGCTCTAGAAAGGCAACACTACGATCGATTTTCGCGGTGTATTCAGGCGTACTGTTCATGGAGGCTGGTGCGCCATTGGCGATAGACATAACATCTTCGATGGTGAGACGTTCTGCGCCAAATGTAATAGGTTGCTGAGTATTATTTGTCATTATCTTTTCCACTTAACTGCCAGAAATTAAAGAAGTTGTACCATTGTAGTGGTGCTTTCATCGTGTAATGTTCTAAACGATTTGCATATTGATTGACCACTTGGGTAAGGGCTTCTTCACGTTGACCTCTGGGCAATTTGATTTGTTCGCTAAAAGGTTCAAAGTAGACATCAAAGTGCGGTGTCTTTTGATTATCATCCCTAAGTCCAAATAAGAGGTAAACCGGTGCTTTTAGCACGGCAGCCAACATGAAAGGACCTTGAGGGAATGGCGCTGGTTGACCAAGAAAATTAGCCCAAACAACACGTTGCTCTTTGGTAACAGAGGTGCGATCGCCAACAATGACAATCCACTCTCCTTGTTCAATTTTTTGCTGCAGTAAAATGGCGGTATCTGGCCCAAGCGTACTCACTTGAATAAGGTTGAGATCAGACTTTGGATTAACAGCCTTCATTACGGCATTAAAGCGTTCAGCATGTTCGGTGAAAACTAATGCGTTAATCTTTATATGCGTATGGCGACGGCTTAATGCACGGCAAAGTTCTAGATTGCCTAAATGGGATCCGATAATTACCACGCCACGCTGCTGTTCAACAATGCCGTCAAAATGCTCTTGACCATATATGGTTAGGTTTTTTTCAGAAACGTCGCCGCGCCATGCTGCAAGTTTATCCAGCATGGTATGGCCAAAAGACAATAAATGGTTATAACTACTGATCTTGGCGGGCAATGTTATATTTTGCTGCTGGGCGTACTTACTTAGCTGGTTAAGGTATTCTTCTGATGCCTTGCGTGCTTTTTTGCCCGTCAGGTAGTAATACGCTATTACTGCTTTTAATAATAAATTAAAGGCTGTACGTCCTAATAATGCATATACCGCTAGCAATGCTTTAATACCAATGATCGTGCCGCGCTCAGTGTGCGATGACCAATGTTGTTGTTGGCTGGGTTTGCGTTTTAATAGCTTAGGAATTCGTGGCAACATGCCAAAGAATAAACGGGTATGCATGGCGCTGATTTTCACGTTATCCCACAATGCATCGAAGTGAGATATTCCGCCTTCTGGATAAATCACTTTGGTATCGATAAAGCGAATATCACAATCATCCCAATACATGCGAACCATAATTTCGGTATCGAAAGCCATGCGTTTACCAAGGCGATTTCGTTCTAAAATATTGATAGTACGACCAATGGGATAAGAGCGAAAACCGCACATACTGTCTTTAATGGTGAATGAAAGTGTTTCAATCCATACCCATATATGTGTGGCATAACGGCCGTATAAGCGCGATTTAGGTACCGATTCGTCATATACCGGCTGACCAGAAATTAGCGCTGTCAGGTGTGTTTGCGATTCCGTAATCAGTTTGGGTAACGCGTCTAAATTATGCTGCCCGTCTGCATCTATTTGAATCGCATGGCTGAAACATTGTTTATACGCTTGATAGATTCCTGCGGTAACAGCGCCGCCTTTTCCTAGATTCTTTGATAGCGTGATAATCGTGACGTTGTCACGCTTAGATTGCTCGCTCAAGATTCTTTGTGTGCTTGCTTTGCTACCATCATCAACTACGATAATAGGGAAGCCATAAGGTGCAAGTGAGTCAATAACAGCAGGTACGGTTTCACCGTGGTTATAACAAGGAATAAGAAAACAAGGATGGAAGGTCGTCATTACTTATTACCTAATTTAATACGACCAGAAGAGTGCGTGCCTTTGTCTGATGTATAAATAAAGTGTAATTTCTGTTTTTCATCTGACCATGTTAACGATAGTTTGAGAATACTATCGGGTAAAATAGGTTCTTGAAACTTCACTACTTCCATCCCACCAAAAAGAGGGTTGGCATGAAGTAATGTGTGACCATAATGCATAGCCCAGTCGATTTGCGTAACACCTGGCAGTAAAGGGTGAGATGAAAAGTGACCTTGAAAGTCCAATATATCAGCATCAACTTTTAGCGTGAGTACAACGCTATTGTCTGATATGTGTTGTGCAATAATGGTTGGCTTACGTTTTATCATTATGATCTTATCTACCGTGTTGATTTAATCGATGAACAATTGTTCTAAGTCTCGTACTAAGCGTTTGCCTTGGCTATTTAGCGGTATTTCATCAACGGCTCGGTAGCGACGGGGCACACCAACGGGTTCGACTGATTGTCGCAAGGCTTGCCGTAATGTTAGCCAGAACTTTCCTTTGCCTAAGTCATCAATGGTTTTCTTACCATTTTCAGACAATGTAATCACTGCAGCTAGAATTAATCGGTTGGTTTCTTCTAATGGCAATACAGCCGCTTCATCAATCCAATCTAATTCGCATAAGCGCCGTTCAACTTCGGTTAATGAAATACGCTTTTCTTCTATTTTCACAATGCGATCGGCTCGCCCTTTTAGCATAAAGGTACGCTCACTTAAGCATGCGCACTGATCGCTGGTTTGATACCAATTGTTAGGGTCGATAAAAGGTGATAATAAGCGTAAGCAGCCTTCAGCGTTTAGAATCATATTGATAGCAGGGAATAGTAACCAAGGCGTCGTGGTATCTTGCTGTTGTCGATAACCAATTCCACCGGTTTCAGTGCTGCCAAAGACTTCAAAGGGGAGTTGTTTAAACAAGTTCTGGCTGTGTTGTGCAGCATCCAATGACAAAGGCCCACCGGACGAGAAAATGGCACGATAAGGTTTAGATTCATGCTCTTCAGTTAATCGTTTTAACAACGCTGGGCTACTAATTAGCGTGGTGTCTTGGTTTGCGTGTGCAATGACTTGTTCTGGGTAAATAACATTTAAACGCTCAAATGCACGTCCCGCACATAATGGCCATAAAACACGAAATAATAAGCCGTAGATATGCTGGTGTGAAACGGTGCTTGTAATGATTGAGTTTGAAAGTTTTTCACCCCAAACCGCGTCAAGTTGTTCAATTTCAGCATCGAGTAACGCAAGCGTTTTGTTAATTGCTTTGGGTGTGCCACTCGAGCCTGAAGTAAATAACGTTAAACAAATAGTATTAAGAAGTAATGGTATAAATGTGGGGCTATTTGTTGTTTGAGAGTCACTCATCGCACTGAGCGATGCTGCATCTACGATGAATAGCTCAATGTCTGTGGCAGTAAGGTGATCGACCACGCCATCATGTAAGACGGCATCAAAGTGTGGTGCTAGTTCAGCTAAAGCGGCTGGCTGGTAGTTACCCGGTAAGATGATGTGGCGATTAGCGTGTGCGGCAGCCATAAAGGCGACCGCAAAAAAATAGCTATCGTCAAAGCAAATAGCCCAACGTTGGTGTTTACTGGCGGTAAGTTGCTGGGTTAATGCATTTACATCTGAGCGGAATTGTGACCATAATACGTTACAGGAGGCCGTACGGTTAGATGCCGTGTTTTCAGAATCAGTGCAATTTAATGGAGCGATAACTACTGGTTGCGTATCGGGCCAAGGTTGAACCATCAAGTTAGTCAGTGATTTTAAGGTCATAACGACTTCTGTTTCTTTCATGGTGCTTATTGTTCCTGCTTTCTTTTAACCCACTGACGAACAAACCACTCACCAATAAACAAGCTACCAGCAAATAAGTAGCTGATGAGTCCGTTATACAAGGTCCAGATTTCTAGCGTCATAAAGCACGTCGTTAATGCGATTGAACCGTTGATGATAAAAAAAACACACCATACTTTGGTTACTGTACGGGTATAACGTATACCACTCTCGGGTAACTCTGGTTCTTGTAAGCGAGCAAACCGTTCAATCAGTGTTTGCTTTTGCCATAAACTGGCACTGAACAAACCTAGCATTAAGCTATTAACGATAACGGGATAGAAGGTAAACCATCCTTCCTGCTTAAACAGGCTGCCAAGTAAAGCCAGCACGATACCAGCGCCACCACTAAGCCAAGCAATGTATTTTAGTTCGGGTAAGCGAGTTTGATTTCCTGCAATGATCCGCAGCAAAAATAGCACCACTAGCAATCCAGCAACGACACCGAGCCCCCAACGACTAAGCCCGTAGTAAACGGCTAATGGATAGGCTAACAGTGCAATTGCTGACAGTATTGTCAGCCAGCGCATTATTCTGCTTTTAGTAGTTCAACGACAGCATCTACGATGTCGTCAACGGTGCGAACTGCTTTAAATTCGTCAGGTTTGATTTTTTTACCCGTTAAATTTTGTAGATGAACAACAAGGTCAACGGCATCAATGCTGTCTAAATCAAGCTCTTGATAAAGTTGAGCTTCAGGTTTGATGTCATCAGCATCAAGTTCAAATAGTTCAACCAATGCATCGCGCACTTGGTTGAAAACTTCGTTACGGTTTACTTCTGTCATAATGTATACGCTTTTTCTGTGCCTATAAATATTGGCATTACTTATGGCTAGGTATGATGTTTAGTTACGCTTTATTCTTTGAAATATAACCCGCAAGGTTAGCAACTGATGAAAAATGATCGCGTGTATTAGTATCATCTGCATCGATAACAATGTTGTATTTTTTCTTAATGGCTAAGCCAAGTTCTAATGCATCAATTGAATCGAGCCCTAAACCGTCACCAAAAAGAGGTGCATCCGTTTCGATATCATCAACCGTGATGTCTTCAAGGTTAAGCGCTTCAATGATGAGTTCTTTTAATTCGGTTTGTAATTGTTCCACTGGGGCCTACTTATTCTATTAGAGTGCTTATTATTGCTCTGAAGGTGGAAAAAGCATCGTAGCAAGGTGGCGGTTAACATGCCTTGCTGCCGATGTTGCTGAATCCGCCTCACAGATAAAAGGTGTAACTGCTATCTTACCTTTCACTTCAATACGAAAAAAGGGTTTAGTATTGGGTACTTGGTACCATTTCTTCTGTTTTGTCAAAAAACTGGGCGTAACCGTGATATGAATGACGCGTAAGTCGGTTTCTGTTCTGACTGCAATTTGTGCTGCTCCACGTTGAAGTTTAGATGTTTTGTTTGGTGTCGTACGTGTACCTTCAGGAAACACGAGTAATACGTTCCCACTTTCTAAGCGCTGATTGCAGTCTTCAATTAAGCTTTCAGGATCTCGATTGGGTATATATCCCGCAGCTTTTACAATGCCTTTTATAAACGGGTTATGCCAAATACTGGCTTTAACTAAACAATCGCATTGTGGTATGCACGAGGCAATAAGAACGTAATCGATCAGACTTGGGTGATTGGCAACAATTAAGCAATTACGATCTTGCTGCAGTGTTTCTACGCCAGTAAATTTGTAATCTATAGCGCCGAAAAAACGCATTGTTCGACAAAAAAAAGCAAAGGACTGCTGAATAATCGACTGTACACGCATTTCGCGTTGATGCTGATTGTTAGTCGATATTGTTATGATCGGAAAAGCGATGAAGGTAAGGCAAAGTGCCCCTAAACCAAAAATAGAAAAACACAGACCAGTAGCAAATACTCGCCACAATTTGTTGATTTTTTGTTTGACTGTGAGAGGTCGAGATTCCATCGTTTTAACGCTTCCAATGCCATAGAGTGCGAGGTGCAGCAATCGTCCATTCTTGTCTATCACTTATTAAATTAGCGATTACATTCAGTGTTTGCGGGTATTGCTGTTTCGATTCGTGCACGTCTTTATTCTTGAGTCCAGCTTCCCAGGCTAACTGATAGCCATCTCCACTCGAAAGGATCATCCCCAAGGCATAGCCGTGATATTTGGGTGTATTCAGTTCAGGTGAATCGAATTCTTGATAGGGGACGGGGAGAGGCTCATCGAAATCAACCACCAACACTTTATGTTCAGGGTTATCGCTTAAGTAAGCCGCACTTTCAATTAAAGCGGCATGAAGTGTATTCTCGCAAGCACCTATTGAGGTAACCGGAATCGCCTGTTTTGTCGCGATCGTGTATAAACCAGCAGCCGTATTATGTACTGATTGAGAGAACGCAATCGGCGAGGCATCTTCGCCAACTAAGATATCTTGCATCAACTTTACTGTTCTTGTTAGTTCGCCGTGGCGGCTGGCAAAAACGATATAGTCAACGTTATGACCTTCCGTTAGTGCAAGTGCTGTTTGCATTGCCAGTTTACTTAAAGTACTCATTCGGCGACGCATCATCGGCGGTATCAAATGATGAGGTACAGGCGTTAGTGGCTCTGGCCACTGCTTTTGATTGCTAGCCCATTCTTGCCACGCATTAAGATCCGACAACCCCGGAGATAGCGCGATAAAATTAATTATACTGAAATGTACACTGTTCATTTTTGGTATTGTATACTCGTTGGCTTGTTAGTTCTATCAGAAATATTTATGATTTCATCATTAGTGGTTCTTTGTGTGAATCCATTATTGTGATTATTTACTCATTTACAATACAAAAACACCAATAAGTGCCCATTTATTATTAAAAAAAAGGAGAAACGATGAAACTATTCAAAGGTCTGACCATTGCCGTAATATTATTGGTGGTTTCAGGTTGTGGACGAGTACAGCCAATCCATAATGTAGAGAATACTCCAGTTGCTTATAACCTTCAAATTTCTCAGGTAAAACAAGCGATTATCGAATCTGGAACGAACCGTGGTTGGATAATGACTGAAACTAAACCCGGAACTATGCGTGGTGAATATTCTACGCGATCTCATGATGCAGTCATTGATGTGGAATACAGCAATAAAACCTACTCAATTAACTATGTTAGTTCAAAAAACCTTAATTATAACGACGGTGAAATACACCGTAACTATAACCGTTGGGTAAATAACTTAGATGTAGATATTAAGAAAAAGCTGGCTATGCTAGCGCTTTAATTATTAAAATCATTTAAGGGCTTATATCGTAATAGCTACGTCACATTATATTCATTTGATTGATTATGATATGACATGTTGATTGTGGAATTCAAAAAAGCGTCATTTTTTTGTCCTTGAACAACATATTATTATGATAATTTACTCAAACTACGCATTTTACCTTTCGCTTTCATATTGGATTTATCTGTGACTTTATATCAAAACGACCCATTTAATGCACTTGATGCAAAAACAGAAGCTCAAAAATTGGCTTTTGCTCCTATCGTTTTTCATACCGCAAGAACATTACGTGATTTAGGTATTCTTACTGCATTAGATCAAGCGGGTAAGCAAGGGCTCAATGCGGTAGATATTGCAGCAAAAACAAATGTGAGTGAGTATGGCGTAAAGGTCTTACTTGATATGGCATTAAGTGCGCATATTGTTACTTGGGATAAACCTAACTATGTTTTGGCGAATCTAGGCTATTTCTTGGCTAATGATGGAATGACTCGCGCCAATATGGATTTCACGGCGGATGTTTGTTACGCCGCAATGATGCATTTGACGGAAGCGATAGAAGAGGGCACACCAGCTGGTCTGAAAGAGCTGGGTGATTGGACAACCATCTACGAAGGTTTGTCTCAGTTGCCAGAAAAAGCGAAAGAAAGCTGGTTTAATTTCGACCACTTTTATTCTGACCGTTCTTTCCCTGTGTTACTCGAACGTGTATTTGCCGATAAACCCAAGCGATTATTTGATATTGGCGGCAATACGGGAAAGTGGGCATTGCAATGCTGTAATCATAATCCTGATGTTGAAGTGACTATTATTGATTTGCCTCAGCAGATTGAAATGGCATTAAAAAATGCCGATGAAAATGGTTTTGCTGAGCGCATTAAAGGTTATCCAACTAACATGTTGGATGCTTCTAATTCATTGCCAACGGGCGCTGATGTGTGGTGGATGAGCCAGTTCTTAGACTGCTTTTCACCGATGGAAATACTCAGTATTCTACGTCGTGTACGTGCTGCAATGTCTGATGATGCGACTGTCTATATTCTTGAGTTATTCTGGGATTCGCAACGCTATGATGCCGCTGCATACAGTTTGAATGCCACCTCGTTGTATTTCACATGCCTTGCGAATGGTAACAGCCGTTTCTATCGAAGTGATGATTTTCTAGAAATTGTTAAAGAGGCGGGCTTTGTGGTCGCGACACGTACCGACGATATTGGTCTTGGTCATACTTTATTAGAATTAAAAGCGGGTTAATTCTAGGGGCTGTGAAAAGTTAATGCCATTGCTATCGGCAGATCTTTTTTCAGCCAGACCTTATACCAACCTAAATAAGTTATTACCATTTATCCAGATTGGTATTACTTACTCAAATTTGGCAAGTTGGTATTTGCCACTTGGAATGAAACAGTACTTGAATTTGCGGCTTCAAATAATGGCGTCGCTTGTTCTAACCAATTTACAATGCGCTTTTGATTATCAGGGAATGCGTTTGTCATTGCTTGGGCATGATTACAAGAATCTAATCGCCAGAAATCTTTGTTACCAGATAGCTGTTGAAAAATTTCTTCACCTGACGCGATGGGTACAATATTGTCTGATTCACAGTGAATAACGAGTGATTGCATTTCAGGTAAGGTCGCTACGATTTCTTTAGCTGCGTAATTGTCACGCATTACAATATGTGCCACCCATGAATACAATTCGCCAAACATCCCTTTATCTAATACAAATTTGGCTTCATCAACATAACTTGTAAACGATGAATCAATAATGATGCCATCAAGGTCAATTGGATTATCGGCTAGTGCCCGCAAAAATATATTTCCGCCAGTAGACGTAGCAACAGTGAAGGTGGGTAGCTGAGTATTTGTTTGTAATTCTTCTATGTGTTTCAAAATACTTATCGCGTCTAAATAAGCAGATTTGTCGCCAACACTGCCTGTTGAATGACCAAAGCCGGAATAGTCAAACACCATCACATCGTATCCGTGTTTCGCGAGCCAATCGACTTTTTCTTGTGTTTGCTCCATGTGTCCGCTATTGCCATGGAAGTGCACAACAAAACCTCGATGCTGAATACCCTCTTCTGCTGGTATCCATAAATGGGCAATACGATTACCAGACTCTGACTCTATCCAGCGAATATCTGGATTAAGGTTTTGTGCTTTAGATGGCGCGAAAAAGGCAGTGTTTGCACATCCTTGAGTAAAAAATAAGATAACTATCAAACCCATAATGTTTTTCATTACCACCTCCCCGATTTTGTTATTTGTACGGAAGAAAGTAGAAAATGGATCATACCAATCTCATCTCATTATTTTTATGATCTTGAGTGATGATTCAAAATAGTATTCATTCATTAAATGTTAGTACTGAAGGGGAATCATCATGAAGAGAATGCAGATACTTTGGTATAATTCTCATAATAGAAATTACAATGATCTATGAGCAAAAGAAAAGACGGGCTGTTATAACAAAATAGCCTTATTTATAGCTCACTGCCTTTTTTGAGGGTTTACCGTTTGAGTTCAAAACAGCGTACGCAAGTTGCAATTATTGGTGCAGGCCCTTCTGGCTCGGTTGCCGCAGCATTACTTCACCAAAAAGGGATTGATGTGGTGGTGCTTGAAAAAAGCCTTTTTCCACGTTTTTCAATTGGTGAAAGCCTGCTACCTGCCTGTATGGAAGTGATAGAAAAAGCGAATATGTTATCAGCGGTAGAACGTGCCAATTTTCAATTTAAAGATGGTGCGGCTTTTCACCGTAATGGCAAATATACCTGTTTTAATTTTACGGACAAATTTACCGAAGGTGCAGGCACTACGTTTCAAGTACAGCGGGCAAACTTTGATAAAGTGCTTGCCGATGAAGCAGTTGAGCAAGGTGTTGAAATTCGTTATCAACATACATTAATGAATATTGATATTGCGGGTGAGTACTCAGTACTAACTGTAAATGATGAACACGATAAGAGTTATGAATTAGAGGCCGATTTCGTATTGGATGCGAGTGGTTTTGGGCGGGTGCTTCCACGTTTATTAGCATTAGAAGAACCATCATGTTTACCGACACGAAGAGCGCTATTTACGCATATAGTCGACAATATCGATACATCAGCACCAGAAAACCCCGATTATGATCGCAATAAAATTTTAATATCGGTTCATCCAGCTAATCCGGATGTTTGGTATTGGTTAATTCCATTTAGTAATGGAACGTGTTCGTTTGGCATCGTCGCAGAGCCTGCATTTTTTGCTGATTATTCAGAAGATAATATAGCGGCAATTAAACAACTTACGAGCGAAGAACCAAGATTATGTCAATTATTAACCAAGGCTGAGTACCCTAACCCTGCGGGTGAAATTGGCGGTTATTCTGCAAATGTAAAAACCTTATGCAGCGATAAATTTGCGCTGTTAGGCAATGCTGGTGAATTTTTAGATCCTGTGTTTTCTTCTGGTGTCACCATTGCGATGAAATCATCTGAAATTGCGACAGATTTATTGATTCGGCAATTTAATGGCGAATCGGTGGATTGGCAGAAAGAGTATGCCGATACATTAATGAAAGGGGTTAATACCTTTAGGGCTTATGTTGAAGGTTGGTATTCTGGTGAGCTGCAAGATGTGATTTTTCATGAAAATCCCGATCATAAAATCAAGCAGATGATTTGTTCTATTTTGGCGGGATACGCATGGGATACGACCAATCCATTTGTTGCTCAACCTGAACGTCGGTTGCGTATGATTGCTGAAATTTGCCGAGATACGAGAAACTAGTGGCTCAGTAACTTGGGTATATCATTAATACGGCTGTTTTTATCAAATAGTCGTATTTTTTTGCTATTAAGTAAGTGAGTTAACACAATTATTTCTCATTGCATTGATCGATGGGAATATTGCATTTTTGCGATTCACTACGTATGTTAGTGAGGTATATTAGGTGTCGATAAGTAGCAGATCATCTTCGCGATTTTAAATCATCTAACAACGTTAGACATTTTGTAAACAGATCCTAGTTACTTCAATTATTGTTTTGTTATTCACTATTTTTCCTGCACAAATATTTGACCATCTACTTGTTAAGTATGGCATTACTCATTTAAGCAAAAGGCAATTCATGCATATTACGAATAAAACATTTACTGAACACGATTTTAGCGAGCAAGATCTTCAAGATGCTCGTTTTGAAAATTGTCAGTTTTATCGTTGTAATTTTAACCGTGCAAATTTATCTGATGCATCGTTTATTGAATGCCAATTCATTGAGCGCGGCGATGTGGATGGTTGTCAGTTTGAATATACAAAATTAAAAGATGCTAGCTTTAAACATTGTGATTTGAGTATGGCGCAATTTAGAGGTGCTCAGTGCTTTGGTATTGAATTAAGAGATAGCCAGTTAAAAGGGGCTGATTTTGTGTTGGCCAGCTTTGCGAATTACATCACCCACAATACCTTCTTTTGCTCTGCCTACATTTCCCGTTGTAATTTATCGTATGCTAATTTTGAAAATCAACGTTTAGAAAAGTGTGAGTTATTCGAAAATAAATGGAATGGTGCCAACCTATTAGGTGCTACATTCAAAGGCTCTGATTTAAGTCGTGGTGAGTTTTCGCCAGAAGCGTGGGGACAATTTGATATGACGGAATGTAACTTGTGTCATGTTGATCTTACCGGGCTTGATATTCGTCGAGTGAGTGTTGCAAAGGTGACTATTTGTGATTGGCAGCAAGAGCAATTACTTGAACCATTAGGGGTTGTTGTACTACCGGGTTGATAGTCGTTCGCACCTAAGATGCGAGTATCATTCTAAAGAGGGCTCTTTGGAAAGCATACTCGCACCTTGAAACGTCAACACGCCCTAGTTACGAACGATGTTTATTTTTTCGTGCGCATGTATAGTTCTTCAACTTTTGTTCTTGCCCATTCCGTTTTACGTAAAAACTTTAGGCTAGATTTGATGCTTGGATCTTGGTTAAAGCAGCGAATATTGATGCGATAGCCTAGTTCTTCCCAACCATAATGCTCGACAAGTTCAGTTAATAGCTTTTCGAGAGTGATGCCGTGAAGAGGGTTGTTTGTTTGAGTCATGTTTATTGCCAATGAAAGAATCTAACGCAAGTATATCAGTTTATATACCCAAGTCACCTCAAGGTGCAGGATTCAGAGTGGCCTCAGTGTGTTTAATTCAAGGGAAACATATGTAGGAATGGTATTCCCATCCAACCATTCTTTTATCCTCTTTTTTGTTATTTAGGTATGTTATGACACAACACAGACGCGCAGACTTATTGATAGTTTGTGCAACATTACTGGCTTCGGCGGGTTGGATTTTCTCTAAGCAAACTATTCAAGGGCTCCCGCCTTTTGGGTTTATTGGTTTACGGTTTGTACTGGCCTCATTGCTTATATTTCCTTTTTGTTACCGTTTATTTAAGCAAGTGAGCCTGAAAGACATCGCGCAATCGTCACTTGTCGGCATGTTGTTGGGGGCGGCATTACTGACCTGGATCTATGCGATTTCAGTCAGCGATACCCTTGGTGAAGGGGCGTTTATTATGAGCCTGTCTATGCTATTAGTTCCGTTAGTGGCATGGCCGTTATTTAAACAAAAGCCAAGTCGGCCTTTTTGGATTTCGTTACCCTTTGCTATTGTTGGTTTGGTTTTATTGTCGTTATCTGGTGGTGGTTGGCATCAATCAGTAAGCCAAGTGTGGTTTTTATTGGCTGCTGCATTATTGGCATTGCAGTTTAATTTTAATAGTCGATACGCGCAGCGCATTCCCACGCTATTACTGACGTGTGTTCAATTATTTGTAACTGGTGTAATGGGGCTTATTGCTTCACTCATGTTTGAACAATGGCCACAAACGGTTGATATAGAAATTTGGGGCTGGTTTGCTTCTAGTGTCTTGATTGCAACAAGCATTCGCTATGTATTACAAACAGCAGGGCAGAAACACACGAGTGTGGCTAATGCCGCCATTATTATGGTTTTAGAGCCTGTCTGGACGGTGTTCTTGAGTATTATGTGGTATGGCGAGAAGATGCCAGCAGAGAAGGTAATAGGCTGCTCATTAATCCTTTTTGCATTACTGCTTTATCGAGGCTGGTATACCATTACAGGTAAGCTATTTAAATAATCAGCTTTCACGCAGAAGTCACTCTGAGTTTAGTGTCTTGAATTAGTTAGCTATATAAGTACTTAACTAAAAACAGCCCCCTATTTTCACTAAAATGGAAATAGGAGGCTGTTTTTGTTCGTGGTAATTGATTTTTAACACATCAAATATTGCTGTTTTACTGGCTCTTTTTTTGTTGATATTTGCTGGTTTTTCTTACTTAATGCAGCACATCTAGGGCAGCCATTACCCGCGAGATGATTCGATGGAAGCTGCTCAAACGCACCATGTAGTGAGCAAATAATTGTGCCCTTTGTCCGTACATTTACATAGCCAAATAAGCTGTAGTCATAGCGTTCACCGTGAATAAATTGAGCCTGCAGCGTAAACTGTTCATTGGTTTTTTTTTTGCCTTTTTTTGCGCAAAGCGGGCAACCCACACCACGTAAATGGGCATCGGGGCGTTGCTCAAAATCCCCATGTTCGGGGCAGGTAATAATGGCTTTAGAGAGCGCACCTGTATAAATAAACTTCGAATAATCGTATTTACCCGCATGTACCTTTATCGCTTCATTTACGATCACTTCGCGGTTTTTTGGATACGATTTCGAGCATTTTGGACACCCTTTACCTGAAAGGTGAGCATTGGGGCGCTGTTCAAAATCACCATGTACTGGGCACGAAATTAGACCCTTAGTCAGTGCTCCAAGGTATTCAAATTGGCTATAATTATATTTTTTACCATGCAGCTTTTGGGCGGATAAAACAAATTGCTCTTTTGTTTTCTTTTCTTTGCCTGCACATTTTGGGCACCCTCTACCGGCAAGGTGAGCATCAGGGCGTTGTTCAAAATCACCATGTAGTGTGCAGGTTATGAGGCTTTTTGTTTTAGCATTCAGGTAAATGAAGTTTTCATAGCGGTATAGTTGGCTATGAATATGATGCGCTTCTTGAATAAATATTTCGGTTGTTTTTTTCATTTAATTGAACTACCAATGATTATCACTTTAACGAATACTGTTTCATTACATGGTTGGTATACGACTAAAAGAGCAGTTATTTACTCGTAAGGGTGTATAAATATATTTATTAATAAATGTTATTGTGAATAGAAGTGAGTTCTTAATAACCGTATGCTCTTGTTTTATATGTTTCTCTTTTATTGAAAAACAAGCAACACTCAAAAATGAAAATCATTGTTGCATTTTTTATGATAGCGGTCACAGTTTGTATGATGTAAATTTCAATCATCAAGTTTCTAATGAAGAACACGTCAATATTAATGATTCCAAAACTTTTTATAAGTGTAGGTAACCCACATTGCAGTTTTTGTAATTAAGTAAAAGGTTGGATGTTTATTTAAAGGGACTTTCCTTTTAATTCAAATGTGCCCTTAGTGTTTTAAATAATTACATATATTGTAATGGTGATAAAGGGTGGACGTTATTTTTGATTGGATAAGTATTGTTTAAGGAGTAGGGAAATATAAATACTGTTTAATGTAAGAGGGATAATCTATGGAAGTTTCTTCCAGTCGTAGTGATATATTATTAGCTGCAAAACAGATATTAATTAGTCAAATTATATGTGGTGCAATTTATTTGCCCTATGTCGTAATGTCTTCTGATCTATTAGGTATCGAATCTGCGTTGATAGGTATGGCTATCGCTGTTATTCCATCGATGATGGGAATGATAACAGCAACGTTTAAAGTAAAGCTGAAGAAAGATAGCAGTATCAGTGAGTTAATAAGAGTTACTAGAACGGTCAAGCTTGTGTACACCGTTGTTATGTTCATTTTAGCCTTCCGGTTCATGGCATTGAGTAATGTAATAATGTTATCTGCTTATGGCATGACATTTTTAGGATGCTTTTTAACCCCGATACTTAATAAACCTCAATTTAGGATGGCGTAAGGTGGATAATGTCAGTTCCGCTCACGAATATATTGAGCACCATCTAACCTTCCTTACATTAGGAAAAGGTTTTTGGAGTATTAATATTGACTCCATGATCATGGTTTGGATGGTAGGTTTACTTTTCATTGGTGTATTTAGATATGTTGCAACCCGAGGGACTAAAGGTGTTCCTGGTCGTCTGCAATGTTTTATTGAAATAACCTTTGATTTTGTAAATAACCTAGTTAAAGAAATATTTAAAACTGAAGATAAACTCATTGGTCCATTAGCTCTTACTATTTTTGTCTGGGTATTTTTAATGAACAGTATCGATTTATTACCTGTCGATTTTGTTCCTGCATTAACCCGATTATTTGGTGTCGAGCATTTCAGAGATTTACCATCAGCTGATGTGAATGTTCCTGTATCAATGGCGTTAGGTGTCTTTATATTAATTATTGGTTATACCTTGAAAAACAAAGGTATTGTCGGGTTTATTAAAGAGCTAACAACACAGCCATTTGAACATCCATTGTTATACCCAGTGAACTTCATTTTGGAATTAATTACATTAATTTCAAAGCCAATTTCACTCGGCTTACGACTATTCGGCAACATGTACGCAGGTGAAATGATATTCATCTTGATTGCATTAATGCCTTGGTGGATGCAGTGGGCATTGAGTGTACCTTGGGCCTTGTTCCACATACTAATTGTGTTCTTACAAGCTTTCATCTTCATGGTACTAACCATTGTTTACTTAGCTATGGCAACAGAAGAGCACTAGTTATTTAGCGTCTTAGCTATTAACAATCTCTAGCCACTATTTATCTTATTTATCGTTAATTTATAAAAATTTGGAGTCATTCATGGATATCGTAAGTGCAGTTCTTTACGTTGCTGGCGCACTATTAATTGGTTTAGGTGCGGCAGGTGCTGCAAGTGGTATTGGTAACTTGGCGGGTAAATACCTTGAAGGTGTTGCGCGTCAACCGGATCTTACTCCAATGCTTCGAACTCAGTTCTTCATCATGATGGGTCTTGTCGATGCGGTTCCAATGATCGGTGTTGGTATTGGTCTATATATCATTTTCGCTGTTGCTTAATAAATGACTATTGCGGTGATACAGCGCGAAGTACTTGATGTTTAGCGCTGTTGTTACCAAGCATTAATTAAAGAGTGAGGATGTATGAATTTAAATGCAACCATGCTTGGCCAAGCAATATCCTTCGTGATTTTTGTATGGTTATGTATGAAATACGTATGGCCACCATTGACCGCATTGATTGATGAACGTCAGCGTGAAATAGCCGAAGGGCTTAGCCAGATGGATCTAGCGGCAAAAGAACTTGAATTAGCAAAAGCCAACGGTGATCAACTGATGGTTGAAGCGAAACAAAGTGCTAGTGATTTGGTTGAACAAGGCAATAAACGCCGTAGCCAAATTATTGAAGATGCCAAGCTAGAAGGTGATACCGAGAAAGCTCGAATCATTGCTCAAGGTCAATCAGAGCTTGAAAGTGAGCGTAATCGCCTAAGGCAAGAACTTCGTCAAGAAATGTCAGATTTGGTTATCGAAAGCGCGGAAAAATTGATTAAACGCAACCTTGATAATGCTGCAAACCGTGAATTTGTTAATAAGCTAATTACGGAAATGTAATCGGGGAGATCACCATGTCAGATCTAAAAACGATAGCTCAACCTTATGCCAAAGCCGCGTTTGATTTTGCTTTAGCCAATAAGTCGCTCGACCAGTGGGCACACATGTTAATGGTAGCTGCAGATGTTGCTCACCAGCCCGTGATTCTTCAGGAAATCAAAGAGATTGATTTCAAAGGCGCGAAAAACGCCGAGGCTTTTACGCTGATGTTTTTAGATATCTGTGAAGGCTTACTTGATGAACATGGTCAGAACTTTGTTCGAGTGATGGCTGAAAATGGCCGATTAATTGTTCTTCCTGACGTTCTAAATCTTTTCATGGAAATGAAAGCGGACTTTGAACGCACTATAGAAGCGACAGTGTTATCTGTTGAACCATTAACAGAAGAACAAAAAGTTAATTTGGTTAAAGCATTGGAAAAGCGTCTTTCTCGCAGTGTTGAGTTGGATTGTCAGATAGATGAATCGCTTGTTGGCGGCATGCTTATCAAAGCTGGAGAACTGGTTATTGATGGCACTCTCAAGAGTTCGATGAACCGACTAGCAAGTAGTCTACAAGCGTAACGGGTAATAGATATGCAATTAAATTCAAATGAAATCAGCGATCTAATTAGACAACGTATCGCAACCTTTAATGTGACGAGCCAAGCTCGTAACGAAGGCACAATTGTCTCGGTAAGTGACGGTATTATTAGTATTAATGGTCTTGCTGATGTTATGCAAGGCGAGATGATTGAACTACCAGGTAATCGCTACGCATTGGCGCTTAACCTAGAGCGTCATTCCGTAGGTGCTGTGGTAATGGGTCCGTATTCGGATCTTGCTGAAGGTCTTAAAGTAAAAGGCACGGGACGTATTCTTGAAGTACCAGTTGGTCGTGGCTTACTGGGTCGTGTTGTTAATACGCTTGGTCAAGCTATTGATGGTAAAGGCGCAATTGAAAACGATGGTTATTCGCCTGTCGAAATTATTGCCCCTGGTGTTATTGAACGTCAATCAGTCGATCAGCCTATTCAAACGGGTTATAAAGCGGTTGATTCCATGGTGCCAATTGGTCGTGGACAACGTGAACTGATTATTGGTGACCGTCAAACGGGTAAAACGGCGATGGCGATTGACGCCATCATTAACCAAAAAGATTCTGGTATTAAATGTGTTTACGTCGCGATTGGTCAGAAAGCTTCAACCATTGCTAACGTAGTACGTAAACTGGAAGAACACGACGCATTAAAAAATACCATTGTGGTGGTTGCAACAGCATCTGATGCGGCAGCACTTCAATACCTAGCGCCTTATTCTGGTTGTACCATGGGTGAATACTTCCGTGACCGTGGTGAAGATGCACTGATTGTTTATGATGATCTGTCTAAACAAGCGGTTGCTTACCGTCAAATTTCACTACTGCTTAAGCGTCCACCGGGTCGTGAAGCTTTCCCTGGCGATGTGTTCTACCTCCACTCTCGTCTGTTAGAACGCGCATCTCGTGTAAATGTATCGTATGTTGAACGTTTTACTAAAGGTAAAGTAAAAGGCAAAACGGGATCGTTAACAGCACTGCCAATTATCGAAACCCAAGCGGGTGATGTATCAGCTTTCGTACCGACGAATGTGATCTCGATTACTGATGGACAGATCTTCCTACAAACGCATTTATTTAACTCGGGTTTACGTCCAGCGGTTGACCCTGGTATTTCGGTATCTCGTGTAGGTGGTGCGGCGCAAACGAAAATTGTGAAGAAACTGTCGGGTGGTATTCGCACTGCACTTGCACAGTATCGTGAACTTGCGGCTTTTGCTCAGTTCTCATCTGATCTTGATGATGCAACACGTAAGCAACTTGATCACGGCGAAAAAGTGACAGAGTTGATGAAGCAGAAGCAGTACGCACCAATGTCTGTTGCAGAACAAGCGATCGCTATTTTCTCTGCTGAAAAAGGGTATCTAGGTGATGTTCCTCTAGCCAGTATTGGTGCGTTTGAATCTGCATTAATGGCGTATGCGAAAAGCGAACACTCGGCATTGCTAGATACTATCAATAAGACGGGTCAATACGACGACGATATTGAACAAAGCCTACACAAGTTACTGAAAACATTCACCGCGACACAGTCGTGGTAAATCGAAACAGGGTAAATACAGCGTGGTAACTCTCGCTGACATCAACCCATCGTGAATGTTGATAGGAGCTAAATATGGCAAACGCAAAAGAAATTCGCACCAAGATAGCGAGCGTACAAAATACGCAAAAGATCACCAGTGCAATGGAAATGGTTGCCGCAAGTAAGATGCGGAAGGTGCAAGACAACATGGCGGCAACCCGTCCTTACGCTGAAAATATGCGTAAGGTAATCAGCCATGTTGCATCGGGCTCATTAGAGTATAAGCACCCCTATCTTGAAGAACGTGAAGCAAAACGTGTGGCGTACATCATCATATCTTCAGATCGAGGCTTATGTGGTGGCTTAAATAGCAACCTGTTTAAGCGTGCATTAACGGACATGCGCCAATGGCAAGAGAAAAACGTTGAAGTAGATCTGACGTTAATCGGTTCAAAAGCTATTTCGTTTTTCCACCGTTTTGGCAACGTCATTGCACAAACATCAGGCTTAGGTGATAAGCCTAAATTGGAAGATCTGTTAGGTGCTGTTACAGCCATGCTTGAGCACTTTGATGACGGCAAAATTGATCGCTTGTATTTGGTATACAACGAGTTCGTTAATACGATGGTACAGAATCCACGTATAACGCAATTATTGCCACATCCAGATAAAGATGAGTCACAAGACAGTAAACCCAATGACGCAACTAGCCGTTGGGATTACATCTACGAACCCGATCCAAAAGACATACTCAACGCTTTAATGCTGCGTTACATCGAATCACAGGTGTATCAAGGCACCGTTGAAAGTATCGCTTGTGAGCAAGCCGCAAGAATGGTCGCGATGAAATCGGCGACAGATAATGCAGGCGACATTATTAACGATTTGCAGCTGGTTTATAACAAAGCCCGTCAAAGCGCTATTACCCAAGAGTTAAGTGAAATCGTAGCCGGTGCACAAGCCGTTTAAACAGAATTCAGAGGATATCAAATGAGTACTGGTAAAATTGTCAAAGTCATCGGCGCTGTCGTTGATGTGGAATTTGACCAAGATAGTGTGCCACGTGTTTATGATGCTTTGAACATCATTGATGGCGACAACAGCTCTCTTGTACTTGAAGTACAGCAACAAATTGGTAGCGGAATCGTTCGTTGTATCGCAATGGGTTCGTCAGATGGTATGCGTCGTGGTTTAACCGCGATGAATACTGGTGAACCGATTACTGTACCTGTGGGTGAAGAAACCCTTGGCCGTATTATGAACGTATTAGGCCAACCGATTGATGAGTGTGGTGAAATTGGTCAGAAAACCTCTTACCCAATTCACCGCGAGCCACCATCATATGAAGAACAAGCGAACAGCACTGAACTATTAGAAACTGGTGTAAAAGTTATCGACTTGATTTGTCCGTTTGCTAAAGGCGGTAAAATTGGTTTGTTCGGTGGTGCGGGTGTGGGTAAAACCGTCAACATGATGGAGTTAATCAACAACATCGCCAAAGCTCACTCAGGTCTATCGGTATTTACAGGTGTGGGTGAACGAACTCGTGAAGGTAACGACTTCTACTACGAAATGAAAGAAGCCGGTGTACTTGATAAAGTTGCCATGGTGTATGGCCAGATGAACGAGCCCCCAGGTAACCGCTTACGTGTAGCACTTACAGGGTTAACCATCGCAGAACGCTTCCGTGATGAAGGCCGTGATGTACTCTTGTTCATCGATAATATCTACCGTTATACCCTTGCGGGAACAGAAGTGTCAGCCCTGCTTGGTCGTATGCCTTCTGCGGTAGGTTACCAACCAACATTGGCTGAAGAAATGGGTGTGCTGCAAGAGCGTATTACATCTACGCACAAGGGATCGATCACCTCGATTCAAGCGGTTTATGTACCTGCGGATGACTTAACGGATCCATCACCAGCCACAACGTTTGCTCACCTTGATGCAACCGTTGTACTGTCGCGAAATATCGCCGCATTAGGTCTTTACCCAGCGATTGACCCATTAGATTCAACGTCGCGTCAGCTTGATCCTTTAGTTGTTGGTACTGAGCACTATGAAGTTGCTCGTGGCGTACAAACTGTACTGCAACGTTATAAAGAACTGAAAGATATTATTGCGATCTTAGGTATGGATGAATTGTCTGAAGATGACAAATTGACCGTAGCCCGAGCACGTAAAGTCGAGCGTTTCCTAACTCAACCTTATCATGTTGCTGAAGTATTCACGGGTCAACCGGGTATTTTTGTATCACTAAAAGATACATTGAGTGGCTTTAAAGGCTTATTGAGTGGCGAATACGATGATGTTCCAGAACAAGCATTCTTGTACTGTGGCGCGATTGAAGACGTTATCGAAAAAGCGAAAACTATGTAAGTTTGAGGAGGATTTATGGCTATCGGCGTTACTCAGAATACATTCCAACTCAACATTGTGAGTGCAGAAGGTCCGTTATTTAGTGGTAAAGCACATGCTTTGGCTATTTCGGGTCTTGATGGTGAACTTGGTATTCGCCCTGGTCACTCTCCTTTGCTGAGTCGTATTAAACCTGGCGTTGCTTATTTTCAAACTGATTTGAAAGGGGATGACGAAATCCTCTACATTTCAGGCGGTATTCTTGAGGTTCAACCTTCATTAGTGACGGTATTGGCTGATACAGCCATGCACGGTAAAGATATTGATGAAGCTCGTGCGAATGAAGCACGACGAGCAGCAGAAGAGAATATTAATAAGCAGGGTCACGATATCAACTTTGCGCAAGCGCAGATGGATTTGGCGAAAGCAATGGCGCAATTACGTGCCGTTGAATTAACCCAAAAACAGAGGCGTCGCTAAACAACTCCAGTACCATCACTATCGATCGAATGCTCTGATATGTACCGATATCAGAGCATTTTTTTGTCTGTAATTTGATGTGTTGTTTTTGTTTCAAAGTAGAGTCGCTAATTATTACGTTTAAATCAGTACGATAGGCAGTATCTCGATAATACTATACGTCCCTGAATCTGTGATATACCTTCGCTAAGTTCAATTGACAGGCCATCATTAAGCCCATCACAGGGTAGATCTGTCTTATCTGATTATTTCCTATTTATTTCATTATAATTAGTCCTTTTTCGGAAGATTCATTTAATAAGGTAACGGTAATTAGCAAGTTGTCACGTCAATATGACCTCGAGTTCATATCCTTGTGAAATGTAGAATTATTTGTATGACTTTTAAATATTACAAACAGAGAATTTTGCGCAATGGATCAATATTACGTTCAGAATAAGTAGCGTTACGCCCCCCCCCCTTCCTGCTTCATCGCAATAAAATAAATTTGCCATACTAAAACTTAGGCGTAAAGTTGGAACCACTTTTCAATAACGTATTAGTTGATAGTGATCAACACAATATGATTCAAGTAAGTAATAGTATTGAGAAAAATATTAATGATTGGTTGTCCTCATGAAAAAACCTCTTACCGTACTGTCATTTTTTTTGCTGTCTGGATGTGTCTCAACTCAAGGTGACGTGCAAGATTACCTTGTAACAAATGCAGATTTGCCAGCAAAGCAGAAGATCAACCATCTAAAAGAAAATGTCCCATCAGATGGGTATGACGCAAGTGGGCCTTGTAATACCTTGTTAGAATGTGCTGTTTATACCAAGGATATTGAGTTAGCCGAATGGTTATTTACCCGGTGGGAAGAAGAAATGCTCATGCACATGATAGTGCGAGAAAGAACGTATTATGATGGCGAGTATTACAAGATTAGATATACCATCAACTCACCGATGCGGTTTGGGTTAAGCGACGATGATACTGAGAAATTCATTCGGCTTATGAAGCAGCACCGAATAGAATCCGATGTTTGTGGTTATGGGAATTACTCACCAATAGCAACCGCTTATATTAATAATTACCCTAAAACATTTGCTCTACTTTTAGCCGATCACAAAATAACCCCTGAAGGTAAAGCAGACTTAGCTTCACCTACCAGCTGTAAATTTCCGATAGAAGCTCTCGAGAAGCAGAACGTTAGTAGTTGGCAATACGATTCTGGTCTGCTTGAGATGGCAATGAATCACTATGATGGCAGCCCCGAAAAAAGTAAAATGTTTGCTGCGCTGCTTGATAACGGGAATGATGTTGAGAAAGTCACCGATTTTAGAATGACCCGTTGTTATAAATATGCAGGCAGTTCAGCACTGGCGTATTCAGTCTGCCAAAATAACGAGAAGGCCTATAACTTTCTCTTGAACTACTACAAACAAACAGACCGACTAAGTTCAGCGCAAAAAGAGCATATATTTGCTCATACGCAGGATGTTATAAAGAACACCCCATCAGCGGCAGAGCTGCAGCGAAAATCAGAGGAAGCTAAGCTTGCAAGCGAGAATGCCTGGAGAAAGCATGAAGCTCAACGGGCAGCGGAGTGGGATAAATTCAAGTCTGAGGCAAGGCGCAACTCTCAAAAAGTGGCAACAACACAAGCAAACGATGAGCCTTTTGGGTTTGATATCTATAGTAACAGCGGCAGTAATAGCGATTCATCTGGCTCTGCTTTCCACCTCTATGCAGAAGAGTTCCCAGAATATAAGCCATACGTTCCGCCGGAAAAATCATCCCAATCAACTGATTTATACAAGCCTTTGCAACCACCTTGGTTCAAGACTGAGTATTAAAGTGTGTATTAACTAAACTTAGAGGGGGCAGAATTGCAACTTAAATCGTATGCTGCACTTCTTTTTTTTCGTTAACCAAAGAGAACTTAGTCCAGACTTGAGAGAGCCAGCGTTTCGCCATAATCAGCCCTCTGACCCATTCATCTAGGTCAATGGTTAGCCATGCCCTAATACACCATAGCCGAGATGAATGAGAATAAGCAGATACTGAACACGGCGATTCCCCACATAAAGAATATGCCAATCTGATATAGATATCGAAAGACAATAAAGATGAAAACTTTTACCTGTTTTTGTAACTCATCGATTTATTGGTTTTTTACTGGGCACCTTATGCTTTCAGCGACATTTGTTGTAACTACACCGTGTATTTCGAGTAAGATAAGATCGGCTATATAATAATAGTGGTTCAGTTATTACTTCTTCGTAATATTTCTCTATATAAGCGAGTTCGAGTTTGTTCAAGATTTCGGATAGGTGCCGGCCTCGCGACACATATCCTTATCTGTTCTACACCAACACTTGTCGTGTGTTCCTGATGTAATGATGGATCTGACGCTCGGTTTTTAAGTCAATCATCTCTTTTGGGCGACAACCATTTGGGCAAGGCATACGCGGTGTTGTGCCAAACAATCGGCAGATCAATGGTCGTTCCCCGTACACTGTGCAACCCTTAGGACCTAGGTGTACACAATCAAACTCATTTAATGCGGCTTCATGTTCTGCATCCGTTTTCACTGGCAGGCGCGACATTTCTTCCGAAGAAGTCGTTACCGGTCCGCAACAATCGTGGCAACCTGGCACACATTCGAACGACGGAATACGCTCGCGTAGAAGCGCGATTATCTCTCGGTTATTGTTCATTCATACCTAACTTTTGTGCAGTTCGCGATCATTATAATTCTACACCAAATTCACTAGAAGTTGACAATGCCTTTAAATTTACTATGTGCCACAGCGCTGTGCATATTCAGGAAACGCCCTGTGCGGAGCCGCATGCCGGGTGTTGTGTGGGCTGGTGGTTAGAAACTGCCAGCTACCCGATTAGGCATTTCTTCCGTCTAAGATCGTTGCAGCAATTTCTGCGGCTTTACGAGTATATTGAGTGCATTGCTTACGGAGGTGCCGTTCTTTAAACATACTTTGTCCTTCCGATGTTCCAATATCGCATCCCAAAAGTACATGACAATCCATAGCACCAAACTCTTTCTCGAATTCAGAAATCAGGCGTTGAGTTGCACTGTAGATTAGTTGTACTTGTTCTCGATTATTCGAACGACCAAGACCAAGACTTAACCCCATTATCGCACCAGTTAATGCACCACAAGTACCACACGTACGAGCCATACCGCTACAAAATGCTGTCGCTACTTTGGGAAGGTACTCACTTTCAATATCTTGGATATTTGCGAGTGCTATAACAACGCTTTCTGCACACAATAAGCCATTGTTAAAGGAATCTTCAGCTAAATCTCCAGCTATTTCACTATTCATAGTTTTCATATGTTTTTCCTTAAATGCCCTACGTTTGCAAATAAGTGGCAGTATTTTACTGCACACTTAAACTGATAAGCGTAATCACAGAATCAATTTTAAACAAAACTGCTGAGTAATCGTGTCCATTTCTAGCCCTATTTGCTTGCTAGAAATGCTATTCCTGCAGCTAAGCAAGTTGCTATCGCTACATTTTTCACTGGACTTTGCTCGGTGGGAGTTAACATTGCAGCTAAAGCTGCTGCACCACCGGCGGATTGAACAACTGCATTATCAGACTTTAATAGTGCTCCAACACCAATAGCGGAAATTAGATATTTTTGAACTTGCGTGCTTTCTTTAACTAAACCACATGAAGTCCTTACAAAATGTTCGCAGTTTTCAGCAAAAAGATTATAAGGTAAACCTAGATACTTTCTTGCTGTTTGTATGGCTAATTCGGGGTTTTCAGCTTTGATCGAGCTTAATTGTACATTGCGATTATCTGAGAATGCTTCAAGGGCGATCTCTTCAACACTGTGAATTTTTTTTGAATTGTGAATCACCATGTTGTTACCAACATAAATTCCGTAGTGCTTAAAACCTGTATATTGAATTTTTAGGACTTGTCCCTGTTGATACATTCTTGATTCCTTTCATCTATAGATATAACCACTAATAAAATTTTGGTAGTAGAGTAAGAGACAGAGCGTAGTCGAACTATTTCTCTGCCTCTCCTCACCGAACCGCACGTGCACCTTTCAGCGCATGCGGCTCTCCACTTAACCGTGGCCAACGGCCATCGCAACATCAGTGTA